>NZ_JAHPZO010000017.1 GCF_019042655.1 Planococcus sp. CP5-4_YE | reverse complement strand
GATTAGATAGCGGTATTTGCTTATGATTGGCTCGTGAAAAATGGATTTCTGGAAGAAGAATAAGGTCGATTAGATAGAAAAAAAACCGCCATTCCGAAAAGGAGTGGCGGTTTTGCTTATGGGGCATGAAAATAAAGGGGATTTTGCTAAGGTGGAGAAATGCTTGTTAACAGGCAAAAAAAGGAGGCATAAGTATTTATGGAATATGTAAAAGAAGGGTTCATTCCCGTGACTGGGGGCAAGGTATGGTACCGGATCACCGGCAAAGGACCAGGCATCCCGCTCTTGCTCTTGCACGGGGGGCCGGGGATGAAAAGCAGCGATAGCGACCCGCTGCGGCAACTAGGGACAGAGCGGCCGGTCATCCAATACGACCAGCTTGGCTGTGGAAAATCGGACCGGCCGGAAGATAAAGCTCTTTGGACATTAGACCGCTACGTCGAAGAACTCGGGCAAGTGATCCAAGCGCTTGAGCTAGAAGAGGTCCATCTGCTCGGCCATTCCTGGGGGACGATGCTCGCTGCGTCTTATCTCTTTACGAAACCGGGCGGTGTGCGCAGTGTCATGTTCTCCGGGCCAGCACTCGATGCGCAGCGCTGGGAGCAGGACCAGCGCGCTTATTTAAAGCAATTTCCGGAACAGGTACAAAAGACAATCGAGAAGAGCGAAAACCGAGGAACAACCGATTCAGACGACTACCAGCAAGCGATGATGCAGTATTACAAAACCCATATGTGCCGCGTCGACCCTTGGCCAGATGAGTTGTCAGAAGATCTCGATCAGCTGAACCCGGATATCTACAATTATATGTGGGGAGCTTCGGAATTCACGGTCACTGGCACCTTGAAGCATTTTGATGCGACGGAGCGCTTGAATGAGATCGACATTCCGGCCCTGTTCACTTGCGGCCGTTACGATGAAGCGACACCTGAAGCGACAGAGCTTTATGCGAGTCTCGTGCCGGATGCGGAATTTCACGTGTTCGAAAACAGCTCGCACATGCCGTCAATCGAAGAACCCGAAGCTTATGTGGAAACCGTTCGCAAATGGGTCAATCACCAGGAAATGAAGCCAGGGGCGTAAAGGGATTAATTGTGAAACTGATGCTATGATAAAGACGAACTGCCAACAAACAGGCGGTTCGTTATTTTAATGGAACAAAGCGCTGATGACCAGAGGAGAGATGGGCATGAATCAAGATCAATGGAAGATTGCTGCGGACGCCTTGTCGACGGTAACCGTGACGGCACACCCCAATAATGAACCGGTCACGATACTTGGAATCGCAGAAGGCTATCGTTGCATCGGTGTCGGTACGGACGCCGCAGTATTCCAGTCCGATAACTTCCCGGAATATGCATTTAAAGTATACGCTAAAGGCAAAAAAGACAAACTCGAAGCCGAAGCGAAGGTGTACGAACAAATCGGGCAGTCTGTATATTTCTCGACGTGCTACGGAAGAGACGAGCGCATGCTCGTGTTGAAATTCGAGCAAGGCCCGACCTTATTCGATTGCCTGCTACAGGGCGTGTACGTGCCGGAACAGGCCATCGTGGATGTGGAAACAGCGCGCTACTATATCCGCGAAATCGGCTTGAACCCGCGGGACATCCATTTAAAAAATATCATCTTGCAGGATGGGCGCGCGAAATTGCTCGACGTGTCCGAGTACATCAAGCCCGGCAACGATTTCCGCTGGGAGCACTTGAAAAAAGCGTATCAAGAATATTATCCGATTATCGACGGCAAGCCCGTTCCATTCTGGTTGCTCGACACCATTCGCAAATGGTACCACCACTGGAACCGTTATTCTGCTTCATTTGAAGAATTCATGCGCATCGTGTCTAAGCAACTAAACTACCGAAAATGATTTTAGCGAACAACCGGTTTTCGAGAAAGTCAAGAAGCCGTATTATCCGAAGCTTATCGCTCGATTCCCGCTTGAGGAAAGTGAACGACATAAGCTTCTCAAATACTTAGATAGAACATTGGATTTAAAATGTAGAAAAAATAGTCTTCGTTTAATTTACAGTGGTCCATGGACTTCTTCAACACTTTGAACAGGTTCTCCAGATATTGGAGGGCCTATTTTTTTGAAACAAATAAGTGATAATATCAATTCTATTAAATTCAAAATTTAATATTTTTTTAAAGAAAATCATTACTTGTATATAATAGGGGGAGGAATGCACTAGAGCGTTAGGTATAGGAGGATTTACAATGATTAAACGAAATAAAGCTTGGGCTTTGACAATAATCGCCAGCTTGGCTGTAATACTCGCAGCATGCGGCGGGGAACAGGAAACTGCGACAGATACAGAAAGTACTGCAGAACAAGACGGACTGGACAGTGTCCAGGAACTGCGCTTGACGACAGGGTCTGGGGTTCCGACCATGGATTCCGTGTTGGCGGACGATGCAGTATCATTCACTATGCTGAACAATGCAGGCGAAGGTTTGTATCGCCTGGATCAGGAGAATAAGGCGATTCCAGCTATGGCTTCGGCCGAGCCTGAAATCAGCGAAGACGGCTTGAGCTATACCTTTAAATTGCGTGATGCGAATTGGTCTAACGGCTCCCCTGTGACGGCGCATGATTTTGTCTTTGCGTGGCAGCGTGCAGCCGATCCGGAAACAGGCTCTACTTACGGGCCGTATATGATGGCTGGAACGATCAAAAATGCTGAGGCGATTGCGGCAGGTGAAATGGATAAATCGGAACTCGGCATCCAAGCGGAAGACGATCAAACACTGGTCGTCACGCTGGAACGGCCAATTCCTTATTTCTTGTCCTTGATGGCATTCGGAACGTTTTACCCGCAGAACGAAGCGTACGTGACTGAACATGGAGATGACTATGCCATGGACTCATCCAAACTGATATCGAATGGGCCGTTCACGTTGACAAACTGGGACGCTACGGCGATGTCGTGGGAATTGGAGAAAAACCCTGAATACTGGGATGCGGAAAATGTGAAATTGGATACAGTCGAATTCAATATCGTTCCGGATCCAGGGACTGGCGTTAATTTATATGAGACTGGGGAAGCGGACCGTGCCGGCTTGGCTGGCGAATTTGCCATGCAATACGCAGACGATGAAGAAGTCGTGCGCGTATTGAAGCCGTCTGTTTATTATTTGCAATTCAACCAACAGCGTGAAGGCGAATCGACACCACTTGCGAATCCGAAATTACGCAAAGCTTTGGCGCTGTCGTTTAATAAACAGGATTTGGCGGATATCGTTCTCGCCAACGGATCGATTCCGGCAGATTTCTTGGTCCCAACGGAGTTCACATTTGATGCGAGTAATGAAGATTTCCGCACCGTCAATGGGGATATGATGGAATTCAATGCTGAGGAAGCGAAAGCATTATGGACAGAAGGTTTGGAAGAAGAAGGGCTGACGGAAGTGAGCTTGGAGTACTTGAGCGGCGATACGGAACTTTCCAAAAAAATCGATGCCTATATGCAAGACCAGATGGAAGGCAATCTGGCTGGTTTGACGCTTGAGATGAGCCAAGTGCCATTCAACGTCCTGCTCGATAAAAACGAAGCCCAGGATTACGATATCCAAAGCACAGGCTGGGGCCCTGATTTCCAAGACCCGATCACATTCCTTGATTTGTTCGCGACGGAATCACCTCAAAACACGATGGCGTATTCCAATGAGCAGGTGGATGAATTACTCGAACAAGCAAACGGCGAACTTGCGTTAAAGCCAGAAGAGCGCTGGCAAGCGTTAGCGGAAGTTGAGAAAATCCTCGTGGAAGAAGATGCAGCCATTGCCAATATGTATCAATTCGGCAGCATGGCATTGCAAAAACCGTATGTGCACGATGTCATTACGCATCCGTTTACTGGCGACTTCAGCTATAAATGGGCGTATATTTCAGGAAGAGAATAACAAAAGGAGGATGGCAGCTGCCATCCTCCTTTTTGTTCAAATATTTAACTTAAAACGCGCCCGAGCCGCCGCCACCGCCGCCGACTCCGCCTCCAGTTCCGGCCATTCCACCGCCGCTTGCGCTGGCTGTTGCACTTGTCGTGGTGCTGGCCGAAACGAATACAGCCGTCATGAGGACCGGGTTTATCGCGAAGCCAGAGACATCGTTTGCCGGCTCAGCGGCTGTAAAGGCATTCGCTTTTCGCTCGGCTGTTTTCTGGTCGCTGCCGAGTAAGTATGCATAAGCGCGCTGCTTTTCGTCCGGCGTTAACTGCTCCCATTGCTTAGTTGGTAAGTTGTCCATAGCGGTTTGCATGCTGCGCCATTCATAGCGCACCCGGTGGCCTTCACGCGTAATCGGCGAATAGCCAATCGCAAATCCGAGAGCGAGCATCGCAAGCGCAATAGATGCGGCCATCCAGGGCAATAATCCGTAAATGCCCGAAACGATGGCGAGGCCGATGAAGACCGCGCTCATGCTGCCGGCCGCCCAGCGTAGGCCGCTGTGTTTTTCATAAAAGTCGTGAGCCGTTACTTCGGCTTTTACTTCTTTATTCCACTCGGCGGTTGCTGCATTGTAATCTTCGTGATTGAGTTCATTTTTTGTATAGATCTCCACTTCTTCGAGCGTGAACTCCTGGCCGTCTCCGATCGTATCGAACAATAGCCCGATCAGCACCGCTTCGTGCGGGTGGTCGGTGTTGCGGTCGGCCAGTGCAAAATGGTCTTCCGAGAGTTGGCGGACTTTGCCTTTTCTCATCAAATCCAAAATCGCCGCCGACATGCCGTTCGCCGCTACATAGGTCGGATTCGTGAAATGAAGCAGTGCAGGAATGCTCATCGAATCTTCCGGAACGAAAAATTCATAAGTCCCGCTTCGGACTTCCCGTTTACGTCTTGATGCCTTCAGCCAAGTAAATAGCACGAGCCCGATGAGTAGCGCACCGAGTATCGCAATGGCGGGAATCCCAAGTGATTTTGCGATTTGCTGATTGCGGGCGAACGCTGCTGCTTCATTTTCGAGTTCTTCGCGGTCATCCGCGAGCTCATCGCGCACTGTGCCGTCTTGCGCTGTGACAGCAGGGAACAATCCGGATTCAAAAATGGCACGGATGTCCGCATTTTTTTCGGCTGGCACATTGCCTAAATCAAAAACCGCAGTCCCGTCTTCTGTAACGCTTGCTGTATCAAACGCCTCACCATATCCGAGCACTTCGGTTTCCGATGCGGGGGCAGGCGGGATGACTGTAATCGTCATATCGCCGTACTCGCTTTCGTTGCTTGCATCAAAGAACGGCCAGTAGAACTCGGCCCCGTCTTCAAACTTTTCGACAGCCCCAACGATCCGGTAGTTCAGCTCGACTTGGATCGTATCGCCTTCATTGCCGGAGCGGTAGATTTTGTACAGGCCGTTTTCGACTTCCACTTCCAAGTCCCGGCGGCTGTCGCTCGCGGTAAACTCCTCGATCGACGTTCCTTCTTTTGGAATCAAGCTTCTTGTGATCCCATTAAACTCATCTTCGAATTCGTACGTGAATTGCTCCGTAACATCCGCGGTGCCGTCTTCATTCAACTGGGCCTCGATTTGCACTTCCGTAATATCGAAATCAACTGCAAACGCCTGGACCGGGACGAGCAGCAGGAAAATGAAAATGACTAAAGCAATTGCTTTTCTATTTCTCACGATTCATCACCTCTTGTATAGGAGTACGGTTGAGGAGAGAGAAGGTTTCAAATGAGATGAATGCAGAGGGGGCGCTTGGCTGTACGAAAATAAAAAACCAGGCAAGGGAGAAGTTCCGAGCCTGGTTTCGATTCATTTATCAATCGCTTATTCAATTTATCAATTCAACCGTAATGCTGCCATTATCCGACTGTAAATCCACTACATTCTCGCCGCTGCCGAACACGCTGTGGCGGTTTTTCACGCCGAACACGGAAACCGTTCCCCAATCGACATTCGCCCGGATCGTTGCGTTTGTTGGCTTCACTCGTGTTTCCACAGAAATTGCGCCGTTATCGGCTTCGAGGCTGATCGTCCGGTCGAGGTCGACAGTGGACAAATGGATGAGCCCATTGTCGGTTTTCGCACGCACATTGCTTTCGATATCTCTCAAGTCAATAGCGCCATTGTCCGTTGAAACTTCAAGTTCATCTGCCTGGATGTTGCGAAGCTGAAGCTGTCCGTTGTCAGTGCCGACTTTCAGTTTCTTCGCCAGTACCTGTGCCAATTCGATATCGCCGTTGTCCGATTTGACGCTTGCTTGATCCGCATTCATTTGCGTGAGTTCGATGCGGCCGTTATCCGTTTCGATGGACAATTGGCGGCTGTCGAGACTCTCGCCAGTGATCATGCCGTGGTCGGAATCGATTCGGATTTTGTCATACAGTTTCTTTGGCAAGCGGACGTCGAGCTTTGGTGATTTCATGCTGCCGGTAAAGCTGAAGATACCCCATTTTCTTGGCTCTTCTTTCAAGGTGATGACGAGCGTCCGGTTGAGGATATCGACAGACAACTGCTGGCGGTAGCTTTTATCGGTGATGTCGGCATGCATCTTGCCGTCTTCCGAAGGGCCGATGGTAAGCATGCCGTTATCAATCTGTATGTCGACTTGATCGAATTTATCTTCCGTCAGTTCATTCGCCGCCGTGCTGATGTCGTTTTGATTGAAATCAAACGACTCGATCAGTTCATCGGCGATTTCTTGTGGCGAGCCGAGTTCATCGGCAATTTCGCTATCTGTCTTGCCATCTGCCTGCCCGTTCGCGAAATACTCGCGGATGTCCTGGAGAATATCGTTTTGTTCTTCTTTCGGCAATTGTTTCAACGCTGTTTCAAGTTCTTGCAAAAATTGGTTTTCAGTCATTTTGCACACCCTCTTCAATTAGTTGGTTGACCCCATCCGTGAAACTTTTCCATTCTTCGAGCTGTTCCTGTAAATACGTCCGGCCGAGTTCGGTGAGTGAGTAATATTTCCGCGGCGGGCCTTCGCTTGATTCCTGCAAGTAGGTGGTGAAATAGCCTTCCTTTGTGAGCCGTCGGAGCAGGGGATAGACGGCGCCTTCCGAGATGGCGATGCGGCTCGAGATTTTCTGGACGAGTTCATAGCCGTAGCGGTCCTGTTTATCCAACAGCACCAGCACACATAAATTCAATACGCCTTTTTTAAACTGGATGTTCAATGGGATTTCCTCCTTTCTTAGCTAGTATTTTATAAACAGTAGTGATTAATGAATAATATATCATCTAGTATTGTTCAATGCAAGGTACTGAGATCAATTAATTGAAAATTATTTTTTCTATAGTCAATTCGCTTTCTATAAACATAGAAAAGCTAGCTCCCATTATGTAGAAAGGGGGGAGCCAGCTGTTAAGGCGATTATTCAAAAAAATCCGGCCTTATTTCGTCGTCATCTTTTTTATGTCATTCAAGCTCAAGCCAGTAGCCATTGGCGATGAAGCCGAAAGCGGGATCGCGTATTTCACATCGGCCTGTGTGCCGAGCGGGTGGGGCTTCAGTTGAAAATGATCGATGGCTGTACCGATCGTGTGTGCAGCCGACTTTAATTTCGGATCCATTAAAGGAATGTAATCGATGTCAATCAAGGACTCGGATACATCAATGATCCTCACCGCTTGTTCATCCAGGACCGCCGCTAGTTGGAGAAAGGTCCATTGTTCCCTGGCGGCGATGGAATTGTAATGGTTGTGCCCATTGACATACAGCCCAGCACGCTGCTTGGGTTTCAGCAATTCCCACATCGGGATATCCGGCGCAATGCAGCGTTTTTCTTTTTCGGAGTTTTTGGTCGTTCCATGGACGGGATGATGACCGAAGACGATAAGCGGCAGGTCACCGGATTCTTGGACTACTGTTTCGAGCCATTGTTGTTGGACAAGGTCCAAGGTTCCGCCCCAGTCTTCGTAATTTTGTTCTTGGGCAGTATCCAGAAAAGCCAAGACGGCATGGTCTGTTGAAATCGTATGAAAACGCTCTTGCTGTGTGATATGGAGGACATCTTTTCGGTTCATGGCATAGACATCATGGTTGCCGAGTACGTGGACAAACGGTTTTTGATGGTGACGAATTATAGCGTAGATATCTTCCAATTCGTCAGCTGAACCGAAATTCGTCAAATCACCAATCGATACATACAGATCCGCGGGAATCGAGAAAAACTGTTCCATGAAAGACTCGAAAAACGACTGCCGATCTTCCCGGATAAACGCATAGCTCTCTTTTACCGAAGGAAAATGCAAATCTCCAATCACTGCAATTTTCATTCTGTTCAACAACTCCCTCTGCATTTAATAACACCAGTATCTCAGACGACTGCTGAGCTGCAGTAAACGCAGTGTAAAGAATTGTGAAAGTGCGGATCTAAAGGTCACTGTAGAAGAATGCAGTCATTAAAAAAGCTACACCCATCCATGCGTAGGGCATGTAGGTATAGCCTGGCTGAAAGTCAAAGAATCCCTTCGGCAATAATCTTATCCAGCTTGCGGATATCGACTTTCTTATTCAAATTCAGTTTGAAGTTTCCGGCTCTTGTCCAGAGTTGGATTTCCGCGTTGGCATCGAACGTGCCGGCATTCTCGGTCGAGTACATATTGATCGACTTGAACGGAATCGTATAGATTTCAACTTTTTTGCCGGTCATTCCCTGTTTGTCTGAAATGATGATGCGCTTGTTTGTCACAACAGCGGTATCTCGCACGGTTTTATAGGCGACTTTCGCTTGTTCGCCGTCCACCAGCAAATCCTTGACCGAGTCCGGTACATCAATTTCCTGGACAAATGTCCAGCCCATCATTGCATTCAATTCTGCCATTGGAATTCCCCCTATCTGTTATTGATACCAGTATGGCATATGTCAGAAAGAGGGGCTATAAAAATGAATGGACTATTCAATTGACAGTCGTCGGATCAAATGGCTGTTCGACACAGGCTGAATGGGAAATTATAGTATGTTAAAATGACCAGGAAAGAAGTGTTTTAAAGGATGTTCAGTTATAGGAATCATCCTTTATTATGTAACGGAGGAGGACCATAATGCTTGCCGAAATGTATAAAAAACGTGAAAAACTCGCCTATGTATTTCTCGTCGGAACGCTGGCCAGTGCGCTGATATTTTTCATATTCGCGACGCCGAAAACACCCTCGGACTGGGTGGAACTGCTGTTTTTCCTGTTCCCGATTGGCTTAAGCATAGCGATCGTATTGATCAGCCGAGCGCATTATAAAAAAGTGAAGGACATTGAAATTCCACAATCCGAAAAGCAGCTCCTGGAGCTGAAAGATATTGTCATCAAGAAAGATGCAGCGCTTATTCCGAGGCTGTTACTATTCGAAAAAAGCGGTCAGTATGTCGGAAGTGTCGAAATCGCGAAAACTTCCTGGTGGGTGTATCCGTTCCTATTTTTTGCTTCTTCGCTAATTAGCTTGTTTCCAATGACTTATAAACTGGCAAGCAACGACGGCACAAGCGAAATAACCTTCCGGAAAACAGGATGGCTGAAGCAGTCGAAAGTTGAGATTTTCAATAAGGAACAGAAAAAAATCGGTACGTACATACAAGAAGAATTAAAAGCGCTGTTCAATATCAGAGGAGTATTGTATGACGAAGAGGAAGAAGCGGTGCTGTCCATTAAAGCGTCCGGATTCTCTGGCAGCTTCAGTTGGAATGACCAACAGGGGAGGCGCTTGGCGTACTTCTATAATGGCATGTTTCCTCATGAATACACGCATCTCTTCAGGGATACACATAACGACATCGTCGAGCTGGCGGAAGATACTGCAGATAAGGACAAGATTCGTTTACTGGCAGTCATCGGATTTATTTTCTTTACGCGAATCGAGCAATAAACGACGTGAAGACACTGCAATGGAGGAAGTGTTTGTACAATGACTCCATCGACACGGAAAGAAATGATGGACCGTCTGGATTTCCTTATCGGAACTTGGGCAATCGAAGTGTTTCATCCAGAGCTTCAACCACCGCCGATTACAGGGGAGGCAAGTTTCGAGTGGCTGGATCACCGTTATATTATTCAGCGCACGCGGATCGACAAGCCTGAATTTCCAAGCAGCATGATCATCTATGATTGGGACGATGCAAAGGGGCAGTACGTGCAGCATTATTTTGATTCGCACGGCGTGACGCGCTTATACGAGATGAGTTTTCAAGATGGCCTCTGGAAGTTGTGGCGGACCACGCCCGATTTCTCACCGCTCGATTTTCATCAGCGTTTCAGCGGCACAGTGAATAGAGCGGGAAACCTTATCGAAAGTTCCTGGGAACAATCAGCAGACGATGTTCAGTGGGAGCATGATTTCGGGTTGAATTATGAGAAAAGTAAAGAGTGAAAGCCTCCTGGATTGCTTGGGGGGCTTTTTGACTGTGTAAATGAAAATTTTGGGAATATTAGATCAGAGACAGGACTTTTGATGTCTTTATGAGTATTGTAATAAAAATATCGAAATTTATATTGAATTATTTTTTAATTCAGACTATTATTTGTTGTAGCAAGAAAATAAAGGAAATGGAAGGAGAATAATATGAAAAAAGGAATTACTGGAATCTTTATGGGGTCGCTTTTATTTGTAGGAGCTTCTCTGAACGTAGCAGCCGATGAACATGTCGATAAAGACTGTGGTGATTTTTCAAGCCACGAAGAAGTTATGGAGTTTTGGTACGCGAATGGGTATAGTGCAGAAAACGACCCGCACGATCTTGACCGCGATAATGACGGGCTCGCTTGCGAAGTCAGCCAATCAGAATACGATGATTATGTAGCGAGCCAAGAAGCTGCCGGATCTGATGACGAGGATTCTAGTGATCAGGAAGAAGCCGTAGAAGAGGAAGAAGAAGGCGCAGCTTTGCCGGATACTGCTTCGAACGGGCCTTTGATGATGTTATTTGGCGCTGGAGTTGCCGGGGCAGGATCACTGCTGTTATTCCGTAGAAAGAGACAAACAGCCGATCAGCAATAGGCTGTCTGATCAGCACTTATACAAAAGAGCAGCGGGATTGAATATTCGCCGCTTTATCCGAATCTAAAAAGGACTGCCCTTAAAAGTCATGATTATGACCTTTTGGGGCAGCCTCTTTAATGCGAGGTGATGCTAGATGAAGCGTTGGTTGGGCTTGGTGCTCCTGTTTATTGGTGTAAGTATTATCATAGTGAATTTTTTGGAGTGGAATACTGGCCATACAGCTGCACAGGATTTCACTGAGAAAGAAGCGGATGAAGTGGCGGAAGTGGCTCAGACACTGGAAAAAGAAATGATCTTTACACCGCCTTCCATTGAAGAGCCGACTCCCGTGTTCACAAGCGATATTCAACAAGAGGCAGGTGCGAATATCGCGACATTGCTTATCCCCAAGATTGAACAAAAATATTCGATTTATTGGGGAACAGATCCTTCAACCTTGACTCAAGGCGTCGGCATGTTCGTCAGTGATTTGACGACGGTGCCTGGCGGTTACGGCCATACCGTGCTAAGCGGCCACCGGGATACGGTTTTCACTCGATTAGGTGAACTCGAAAAGTCCGATTTGCTTCATGTGCAATACGGCGATGAAATTTTTATATACGAAGTCACGGATACGTGGATTACGCACGAAGACGATCGAACAGTCATTGTCGAAAAAGAGGAATCTACTCTCACTTTGACGACTTGCTATCCTTTCGACTTTATTGGCTATGCCCCGGATCGTTATATCGTTCAAGCCGAGTTAGTTGCTGAACAAAAAATCAAGAATTAATAATTGAAACCTAATGGATGCAAGTTAGCTTGCAAGTCAGTTTTATAGCCACGAAAAAACAGCTGCCCGGGTGGAATTTCCATCCCAATGGGCGGCTGTTTTAAATTGGCGAATGCCAAGCTCAGGTGATGGATCGGCGAACGGTGTTTCAGTCTGCATTCATGCTGTAGGTGTCGGACGTTTCGCAGACGGCTTTTAAATTGTTCAAGGTTTACTCCATGGAGTTGTTCATCAGCTTTTGGATGATGAGTTTGTTGACGACTTTGCCCACCAATTTCCCGGGCAGTTCATAATTCATGCCCAAAGAGATTTCGAGGCCTTTTACTTCCGGGATATAAGTTCAAAACTGATCGGATGTGATCCCTCCCTTAACGGTGCCTCTCCATGAATAGCCATTGCCGTCTTTGCCTGTTTCCACCACTTGAACTTCAATCGGCAAATGCATTCCGAGCATTGTGTATTTCATATCCATGGTCGTGCCGGCCTCTCCTTGGCCCACCAAATTTTCGGGTTCCGAAAGGCCGAGATACCATTGAAACCAGTGGCGCGGGTCAATTGCGTAATGATAAACTTCATCAATCGGCCGGTCAATATAAACGCTTTTTTATATTCCACATACCATGATCCTCCTCATTCGTGCTCCGGATACGGGAAGTGAGGTTCGAATGGTTCTTCGCCTCATAGGTGTTGAAACGATGTGGGAACTCTTTGTGCCGATTACAACTAATGCCAAACAACCGCCAATTCTTTAAACTGAATTCGGTGAATGTGCAACTACAGAAAATGAACTGAATTCATTTTGCGATAAATTAGGCACTACTGTTATATAGAAAATGGGGCCAAACTGCAATTTATTATTAGAGTATTCAAACTAAATGAAATTGTACCGACTAATATCAAATACGAAAAGGAAGGACTTTGAAAATTTCTTAGCGAATATGCTTGTAGAGATAGATTCTAAGCATATGGGCAATAAAAAGTAGCGACAGGAGGAGTCGAAATGAAAATCCTGATTCTCGGCGGCACCCGGTTTTTGGGGCGCTTTCTCACAGAGTCGGCGTTAAAGCGCGGGCATGAAGTGACGCTATTCAACCGAGGGAAAGAAAATCCGGAACTTTTTCCGGAAGTGGAGAAATTGATTGGCGACCGGGGAGGCGATTTGTCGGCGCTAAAAGATGGCGAGTGGGACGCGGTCATCGATACATGCGGATTTGTGCCGCACGTGGTTCGTGAATCGGCCAAGATTCTTGCAAAACGCACAGGGCATTATACTTTCATCTCGAGTGCCTCCGTTTACGATGAATTGGAAAGCCCGGGAATCAGGGAGGAGCATCCCGTCGGCCAGATGTCTATGTCGGATGCAGAAGAGATGACGGAAGGCATGACCAATCTGCCAAATAATGAATACTACGGAGAACTGAAGTTTTTATGCGAGCAGGAAGTGGAACAGCAGTTTACCGGGCATAGCCTCATCGTCCGCCCTGGGCTGATCGTCGGGCCATATGATTTCACAGGACGCTTCAGCTATTGGATTAACCGTGTGGCAAAGGGCGGCCAAGTGCTGGCACCCGGCCGTAAAGACAAGCGTATCCAATTTATCGATGTCCGGGATTTAGCAGAATGGATCATCCATCTGGTTGAACAACAGCAAAGCGGGGTGTTCAATGCGGTCGGGCCCCAATCGCCATTGACGATGGAAGCTTTTTTAGGCGAATGCCAAAAAGTGTTGAAAAGCGATGCGGAAATTGTTTGGATAGATGAAGCGTTTCTTCTCGAAAATGACGTCGGCTATTGGATGGAGCTGCCTTTATGGATACCGGACAGCGAACGGATGGAAGGGTTTCTATCGCTTGATATCGATAAAGCGCTTGGGAAAGGGTTGTCGTTCCGCCCGCTTTCTGAAACCATCCTCGATACGCATAAATGGGAGCTCGGAAACAAAGCTCTGGAGCGTAAAGCAGGGCTTGCCTGTGACAAGGAACAAGTGGTGCTGAAGAAGTGGAAAAACCAATAAATGGATATCTAAACTTCGGATTTCCCACTTAGCCCACTTGTGACAACTATGCTTTTTCCGGGATTTCTTCCAAAGTTTAGCGGTAATTCATTTCGGGAAACTAAAAGACTGTACTTAATTAAAAGCAGGTTAATAGTTGGAATGGAGGAGAAATAAGATGGCACAACAGCATACTCATGAAGATGCAGTAGAAACGGTCAAAGATCTCATCAAGGATATTAAGGTCGCAATGATGACGACGGTCGTGGACGGCAAACCCGTGTCGCGCCCGATGCAAACGCAGGAAACCGAATTCGACGGTGATTTATGGTTCGTCACTTTGAAAGACACGGATAAATACGATGAGATTGCGTCGAACCCGACGGTCAATTTGGCATATGCCGGAAAATCTTACGTCTCCGTCAGCGGTACGGCTGAATTCATGGAAGACCTGGAGCGCAAGAAGAAATACTGGAACCCGATCTTCGATAAAATGCTGGAGACCAGCTACGACGATCCGAACGTGGTACTAATCAAAGTGACGCCGGAAACTGCAGAATACTGGGAGTCGGGCAATAAGCTGAAAACCGTGAAGAAGTTTGCGCAAAAGCTCACGAGCAACGAATCGGAAGATGACAATGATGGGGAACTGAACGATACGGTCGACTTCAATAAGCCCAATTAATGCATGAAGAAACAGCATCTCTTTTCAAAGGAGATGCTGTTCTTTATTGGAGAAATACTATGATAAACTGAAAAAAGGAGATGGATGATAGTGAAAGAACAATGAGGTTTCACAAGTAGGGCTTAAATGAAGAAAAGTTTTGAGTTCACATATGAAGGCCGCCATACCATCATTGAGAATCCGTGATTTAAAAGTCGAAAATTATTCATGGATCATCAATTGGACTACTCCAGTAAGGCGTAGACAATTGGGCATGACTAATTGAAGAAGATTGCAACGAAAGGGATGATATCAGATGGCAATCCGTAATCAATTGTCAGCGTCAGGAACAACTCACGCAAAGCCTGTATGGAATGGCGATCCTCTGTGTGGGGCAAGTAGGAACTGAATCGCCCATCACGCGTCATTTCAGCACATGGCTTCCTTATTAACAGAAAAAATCTACTTAATAAGGAGTGTCTCAAAATGACGCAAACAGAACAGAACCGTGCTGAGAACAACATCTCTGGTATGCGGGTGGACGCATTCATCCGCAATGACCAGTTTAATTTTATCAAAAACCAAGCAAAAATCCTGGTTCATGGCAAGGCGGCGAGCAACGACCGCGAAATAGTGGAGGTGCTGCGGCATTTGGCGCAGGAGAAAGTCTTCGGTTTATTCCCAACGGTCACTGAAGCGCAGGCATCGCTGCTCGGGGAATTAAAGGATATCGCAGATCAAGCACAAGCCGATGCTTATTTGGAACAATTGGAACCTTATCTTCTACCGTTCAAACAAGTAGCGCCAGCAGAATTGAAGAGGCTGTTTCCGAAAGCGAAAAAGCTGAAAGGGCCGAAACTTGAATCACTGGACTTTAAGCGAACATCTTATCTGGGCTGGATCGAGAGCTCGAATTTGATGTGCGTGGTAACGGAACAAAATGGGCAACTGTATGGAATCCATGGCATCTTCACGCGCAGTTCGAAACAAGGCATCTGCTCGATCTGCAACCGCCACAGTGAGGTCGGCATGTTTATCGCGAAAACGAAAGGGTCCATCCAGGATCACTTTATCAAGCGTGGCAATTATATTTGCCAGGACAGCGAAACTTGCAATGAACACATCGATACCTTGGAGCGGTTGGCGGAATTCGTCGGCCGGCTGCAAAAATAAATGGCCCAAAAGCTCTCCAGCAAATGCTGGGGGGCTTTTTGCATGAAAATTTTTGATCTTCAATAGGCGGAGCGGTGTGAAATAGCGGGGATGGGGGTACTGTATCTGTAATTACGAACTCTGCCACTGCTGCCGGCGCACCGTGTCTAGTATAGGCCAAAACCAATTGCGTTGTCGGAGAGGATGGGTTCGATGGGACCGGAACAGAATAAAACAGCGTTCAGCCTTGCTGCTTCTTGGTTCATGAAATGGGTGCTGAACAATAAAGCGGTATCTGTGCTGATCATTTTACTATTGATCCAAGTGAATATCCTGCTGCTACCGAGAATCAGCTTCATTTTCGAGCCGCTTTTGGCCTTGTTCGGCGTCATGGGCTTGCCGCTCATCATGGCCGGAGTCCTGTATTATCTGCTCAATCCGTTGATCGACTGGATGGAGTCGAAGAAAATCCATCGCATCGGGGCCATATCGATCGTTCTCATTGTGATTATTGGACTGATCGTTTGGGGGATTGCCACTTTGATCCCGGTTATTCGTGAGCAGACCATCAGCCTGCTGGATAATTGGCGGGAATATGTGGACCGGTTCATTGCACAGGTCGATGCGTTCTTCCAGATTGATTTGCTGTCGAGGCTGCAGGCGCAATTGACGGGAGGGGAAGGCAATTTGTCGACGTCGATTACGGAGCAGGCCGATGAAGTGGTGGGGACGACTGTCAGCGGCATCGGCAATGTCTTCGGCATCGTGTCGACGACCGTGCTGGCGTTGATCACGACTCCTTTCATCCTGTTCTATTTGCTGAAAGACGGCCACCATCTGCCGTATCACATCATGAAATTCGTACCGTCGCGCATGCGGGAGCAGACTTACCGCTTGCTGCGTGAAATGAATATGCAGATCAGCCAATACATCCGCGGCCAGCTGCTCGTCGCATTCTTTGTCGGTTTGATGTTCTGGATCGGCTTGAGCATCATTGGCCTCGAATACGCATTGACGCTCGGGATACTGGCAGGCGCATTAAACCTGATTCCGTTTTTGGGAACGTTTATCGCCATCATCCCGATTGTTGTCATCGCCATCGTGTTGCATTCTCCGTTTATGCTGTTAAAAGTGTTGGCTGTCTTTACGATTGAACAAACGCTGGAAGGGCGTGTGGTGCAGCCGCTCGTTCTCGGAAGCAGCTTGAATATCCATCCGGTCACGATCATCGCGGTCCTTTTGACAGCGGGAAGTTTGTTTGGGCTGCCGGGAGTGATTCTGGGCATCCCAGCTTATGCGGTGCTCAAAGTAGTATTGGTTCACTTGTTCACGTGGTACCAATCCTATACGGGCATGTATGCCGATGATTACAATCCAGCCCCGAAGCCCTTGGTTTCCGAAAAGAAAAAGAAGAAGCTGCTGAAACGGAAGAAGAAAATGACTTAGTTTTCAACGAGCGATGGAACGGTCGCGCAGGCAAAAAAATCCCGGCCATGAGAATTTGGCCGGGAGTGTTCTTCTATTAGCGAGTTTCGCTTTTAATGACTGGGCAAGACGGGTCGCTTGTCCATTCGTTCATGGAGCCGTCGTATACGGCCACATTCGGCTGTCCGAGTTTATTCAGCAATAAAGCGTTCCAGGTTGCTGCGATGCCACCCCCGCAATAAGTGATAACTTTTTTTGTGGGGTCGAGCGCACCGGTCTGTTCAAAGGCAGCACGCAGTTTTTCATCATCGTATAAGGCTTTTGTCTGTTCGTCTGCAAGGTCTGCGAAAAAGACGTTTTGGCTGCTTGGGATGTGGCTGCCTTCGTATTCTTCCGGCGACAGGCTGTCGATGAGAATGGTTTGTTCGTCATCGATGGCTTGGCGGACGTCTTCTTTCGTGGCGAGCATATCGCTGCGCCGCTGCCCTGAGAAGCTGGCTTTTGGATAGGGCGCTGCGTTTGTTGATAAGTCGCGGTTTTCCGCCTGCCATTTTTGCAAACCGCCTTCTAAAATGGCGATTTGGTCAAATCCTTCATAGCGCAATTGCCACGCGAGGCGCGAAGCCCAGTACGAAGCGGCAACCGATTCGCCGACGAGTGCGTTTTGGTCATAAACGACGGTGCGCGTGCCGTCGCCAATGCCGAGCTCGGTCATTTTGTCGATAAAAGCGTCGCGCGGTGGCACCGTGAACGGCAAATCCGATTCGCTGTCCGTCAACTCTCCGAGCAAATCAGCATACACCGCTCCCGGGATATGGCCTTGTGCAAAGGACTCCTTGCCGGACTCTACATCCGGCGGCCCACCGGCTTCCGGAAATTTCATGAATACCGTCGCATCCACAATCCGCAAATCTGGATCATTCAAATGTTCTGCTAGCCAATCGGTTGTCACGATCAATGGAATATCATTCATCTAAGAACTCCTCCTTTGTGTAATTGTCTTTACTGTAAGCTTTGTATGAGAACTCCGTCAAAAATTAGGTTTCTAAAAAACGGATAGCATGACGACCAACTCCATTTGTTGGTCCGCTATTGACCAAAAGGGGAAATGTCCATGATCTATGCAGCGCTGCTTCGCGGAATCAATGTCGGCGGCAACAATAAAATCAGCATGAAAGAACTGAAAGAAGTGTTCGAACAAGCAGGCATGTCGTCGGTCAAAACGTATATCAACTCAGGGAATATCATCTTCAAAGACGCCCGTAATAAAGAGCAAGTAACGCTTGTTTTGAAAGAGGCGATTTTTGAACGTTTCGGGCTGCGCATCAAGGTGCTCATTTATTCATTCGACGAATACAGCCGCATTGCACAAGCGGTCCCGCCGGAATGGGCCAACGACGAAGGATTGAAAAGCGATGTGCTGTTTTTATGGGAACAAGCCGATGATGAAGGCGTGCTGGAGCAATTGACTTTGAAGCCAGGCATCGATCGCGTGCAATACGTGCCCGGGGCAATTCTTTGGTCGGTCGACCGAGGGGATGTCACCAAAAGCGGAATGGCGAAAATCGTCGGGACCAAATTATATAAGCTGGTCACCGTCCGAAATGTGAATACCGTCCGCAAAATTTATAAGCTAATGGAGGAACTGAAATAAAAATAGCCAAAATATATTCCTTATTGATGGATAATTCTGATAATATAAGATTGATACAAAATATGGAAGTGGAGGCGATAAGATGGAGTTGGCAGGCAAAGTGGCAGTGGTGACAGGCGGAGCTTCTGGAATCGGATTGGCGGCGGCAAAAGCATATTTAGCGAAAGGCGTCAAAGTGGTCATTGCCGATTTTAATGAAGAAGGCGGCAAACAGGCAGCAGAGAGCTTGAAGAACGATGGTGACATCCTGTTCATTAAAGTGGATGTGGCAAGCGAAGATTCGGTGAAAGCGATGATTGATTTCGCGATCGATCAGTTTGGCACAATTGACCTGCTCGTCAGCAACGCCGGCATTGGTGCGCTGACGGAAACCCATGAGCTGAGCTATGAAGATTACCATAAAGTCATTGCGGTCAATCAGGACAGCATCTTCTTCGGTGCGAAGCACGCCATTCGCCACATGATGAACAATGGAGGCGGCGCCATCATCAATACTTCCTCGATCCTCGGAAGTGTCGGCGAAGGAGCAGCGTTTGCCTATAACGCATCCAAAGGCGCGGTCAACCTCATGACGAAATCCCTGGCGCTGCAATATGCCAAGCATAATATCCGCGTCAACGCTGTCGCGCCGGGCTATGTCGAATCCGGCATGGTGAGCCGTGAAGCGCTCGGCGAAGAGTTCTACGGCCAGCTGGTCAGCAAGCATCCGATCGGCCGTCTCGGAAACGCGGATGAAATCGCCCATGCGATCATTTTCCTTAGTGAAAATGATTTCACCACTGGCACCACCATCCTGGTTGATGGGGGCTATACCGCGCAATAACCGTGAATGCAGTAGCAGTATTCGAAAACACCTGTGCTTTGGATGGTTCGTCCAAGACATAGGTGTTTTTTTGATTTTCCCGGATTGGCGGCGCAGGGGAGTTTCTGCCAGCGCTTGGCGAGTGGAAACTAGGTGAGGCAAAAGAAGGGTTTCCGGTAAAATACATAAGTTCAGAAAACATAAAGGCCCTGCAGGTGATATGATTAGAAGATACGATCGACAGCGAAAACTCGAAGAAACCAGCCGGGCTATTGGGCTTTTTCAGTTTGGCAGAACAGGTGATGACACAATGGCAACGCAGACAAACACATACCAGACGTCTATACGTCTAACTAAAACCGCATCGGAAAAGATGAGAGGGTTCGGCATCAGCGAACGCTCATTTTTTATGGCGGACAACCCGTTTCAGGTATTTCTTGAACGCTATCCGTCGACTGCGGATGGCTCTCTTTCGGTTGCGCTGCTGT
Organism: Planococcus sp. CP5-4_YE; assembly: GCF_019042655.1. Classification (GTDB taxonomy): domain Bacteria; phylum Bacillota; class Bacilli; order Bacillales_A; family Planococcaceae; genus Planococcus. The sequence goes on along the minus strand of NZ_JAHPZO010000017.1, from coordinate 38,249 downwards.
TCAGTGCAGAACAGACTGGCAGGCTGACCGACCAAGCGTCAGGGCAACTCGCTGTGCTTCACTGCGTGTTCACCAACCATCAATTATTGGTGACCAACGTGACGCTCAGAAAATCCTATCAGGCGCTCGGCACCAATTGGCAGCGCGAGGAATCGATTCAGTTCAAGAATTCGCGCGATCCGGTGCCGGTGGCATTCATGAATTTGATCAACCGGATGACACCGGCGAAAGAGCGTTCGGATTACGTGAAAAAGCGCATCTCGAGCTGGGAAGGCTATTTGAAAATCCAGGAACAGGGCATGGATATTCCTGATATCAAGACGGGCTATTCGAATCTGGCGTTCAGCCACGACTTCAGCCGCATCACCTTGACGGGCTGCCGCATGGACGACAAAGAATGGAAAAACCTGCGCAATTTGAGCGTCCGCTTGACGGGGATCGACGGCGATGTCGGCAGTGTCCTCAAGACGAAAAACCGGGCGATCGAAATCGAATTGAATCCATACATCATCAAGCAGCTGCGCGAAAAAGCGCATGCTCTTCATAAGAAGGAAGTCGTGTTCAGCAATTTCGCGGCACTCAGCCAAATCCGGAGATTGCGCCAAGGCTTTACCAATCTCGAGAAAGGCCTCGCGGTTAACCCGCAGCTCGACCGCTTATTGTTCGAAGAGCGGCCGAATGTGGCGCCATTAAAAGAAATGCCGAAGCTCACGTTCCACAACCGTTTGAATGAATTCCAGCAGCAAGCGGTGACAGGGGCGATGTCAGCGGAAGATCTCTACGTTATCCAAGGGCCTCCCGGAACCGGCAAGACGACGGTCATTTCAGAAATCTGCCTGCAAAACGCGAAAAAAGGCTTGCGCACACTCGTCGCTTCCCAGTCGAATCTGGCAGTCGACAATGCGCTCGGGCGTTTGCTTGCCCATAAAGACATCCGCATCTTGCGCGTCGGGCGCACCGAAAGCATCGAAGAAGACGGCCAGAAATTCATCGAAGAAAACGTTGGCCAGTATTGGAAAGACCATACCTTAAAAGAAATCACGGCACAGTTCGAGGCGCGTAAAGCCCGCGAACAAGAAGTTGCCCACAAGCTTGAAGAAACGGAACAGGCCTATGCAGAATTGCAGCCGGTTTTTGAAAAATGGCAGCAAGCCGTAGAAGATAAAAAGACAGCCCAAGCGAAACAGCGCGAATTGCAGTCGTCCATCGAACCGTTGCAAAACAAAACACGGGCAATCGAGCTCGAACAGCGGCAAGCAAGAAGTCGCAAGCAAAGCATCCAAGAGAAAATGGATGTTCTGCAAACGGCAATCGATAAAGCGCAAAGTCTGATCGATAGCGGGCATGGGCCCGAATGGTTCGAACAGCAACAGCAGCAAACAACCGAAACGATCGAGCAGCTCGAACGCGTACGCGAGTCCACTGAGCTGACCAAACAGTTGTCAGCACTCCGCCGCGAGATGGCATTGATTGAAGAAAAGCGCGACGAAGTGATGGAGAAAGCTAAGGAAAAGCAAGCCGTGCTCGAAACAGTCGAGGGCATGAAGAAAGTCGGCAGCTTGCTTGATGTGATGAAAGAACAGCAGATCGAAGAAGTGCCGGCGATCACTTTCTCACTCAGCAAACTCGATATGATCCGCGACAAGATGGCCGAGCGTAAAAAACTCGAAGCCTATAATACGAGCGTCACTTCAGCGATCGGCTATGTCGAGAAGTTGCTGGGGGGTTCTGGCATCGATGCGACGCAAGTGAAAGAAAGCGCCTTGTCGCAAGCGGAATCGTTCACCTCGGCTAATATCGATGAGTTTCTGGAAAAGCTGCGCGCGGTGCTGAAAAATTCGCAACACATCGATTCGAGCGTGCTCACGAAAGCGCTGAGCGGCTTATACAAACGGCAGAACGACGTGTGGCGGAGAGGCGCGATGCTAAAAGCCGCCGATGTTTATATAGAAGAATCGCAACGTGCATTCGGCCAATTGAAAAAAGCGCTGTGCATGGAACTCGAAAAGCAAAGGCAGCGCTACCTGGACTTGGACGAACGAGGACTGGAACAAGCGGAACGGCAGCGCGCAGAAATTTCGCGCATCGAACGGCGAGTGGCTAGTTTGTCCGTTTCGATTGAAGTACCGGAAGATATCGCACAAGCAATTGCCAATCACCAAACACAATTGACGCAGCTACGAAAAGACCAAGCGGATTCCGTCCAAGCGGCAGCGGATTTGGAGCAGCAGCAAGCCCAGTTGCTCGCTGAACAAACGGCATTCGACCAAGCTGAACAGCGAATCGTGGAGATTGCAGCGCAACTTGACATGGCGATGCGGCGTCTAACAGAGAAAGAGCAGGAACTTCAAGCTTTGGAAACCATCCTGTTGGCGGATCCGGAAGCGGCATACGAAGAAACCGCGAAACAACTCGCTAGTTTGTCATTCGATGTGGAATCGCTCAAGCAAGAGCAGAAAAACTTCCCCTTATTGCAATCGGTGCAGAAGCAATGGATCGGGCTTCTCGAGTCGGCGAATGAGCACGATTTAGATGAAATCCGCAAGCTGTACATCAAACACGCCAATGTCATCGGCACGACTTGCGTGGCATCTGCGCGCAAGGATTTCCAGGACAATTATCCGGTATTCGATGTCGTCATTATCGACGAAGTGTCGAAAGCGACGCCTCCTGAACTATTGTTGCCAATGCTCAAAGGCAAAAAAGTCATTTTGGTCGGGGATCACCACCAATTGCCGCCATTGCTCGGCAACGATACATTGGAAGAGACCTTAGAAGAAATGATTAAAGAGGGCAGCGGCTTTGAAGAAAAGCGTGAACTCGAAAAAATGCTCGAAGAATCGTTGTTCGAACGCTTGTATAAAAACTTGCCGGAAACCAATAAGACGATGCTCGCCATCCAGTACCGCATGCACAAAGACATCATGGAAACTATCTCGCCGTTCTACAAAGACGAGAATGTCCAATTGCAATGTGGCTTGGCTGATTCAGACAAAGAACGCGACCATTTCCTTGAGTCGGCATCCGTCAAACGCAACAACCATCTCATGTGGCTCGATTTGCCGAACGAACCGGCGTATTTCGAGAAGCGCATGAGCGGCGGGAAAAGCTTATTCAACCCGTCGGAACTTGCGGAAATCAGCCGCCTGCTGGTGGAACTTAACGATGCGGTGGCCGAAGCGAAAGCGGCCGGGCGGATTCCGGCGGACGAGCTGAAAACCGTCGGCGTCATTTCGTTCTACGGCGAACAAGTAAAGCGGCTGCAGCGCATGATCGACCAGGAATTGCGACTGCCGCATTTGACTATCCGCACCGGCACGGTCGACCGATTCCAAGGCAGCGAAATGGAGATTATCCTCCTGAGCATGGTGCGCAATAATCACAATGACCGCGGCGATATCGGCTTCGCGAAAGATTACCGCCGATTGAACGTGGCGTTGTCGCGCGCCAAGCAATTACTCGTGATGGTCGGCAGTTCCACGATGTTCACAAAACGTGCGAAAAAAGAACAGACGAAACGGATGTATCAGCATGTGCTCGATGTGGCCGAACAAAAACAAGGCGTAAAAGTGCTGCAGAAGGGGTGAGCAAGTGGACAAACTGAATAATAAGCTGCGCGCAGAATTGGCGTCCAACAAGGACGTGACGATTGTTAAAGAACTTTCGTGGCATTTGCCGTTGGTTTCTTATGACGTGTCGTTTGCCCGCGTCAAGCGGCTCAAAATGGACATTTTAATGAAAATGCTGCTGCTGGCATTTCAAGAGGCAGACATCCGACGCCCTGCCACGCTCGCTGAGATGCTGTTTGTCGAAGAGCTGTTCATCCGCGATTTGATCGATAAAATGCACAGTACGCAGTTGATCCGCTTGGATGCAAAAGGCTACCGGCTGACTGATAAAGGTTACGGCCATTTGGAAAAAGGCATTTTCGAAGAAGCGATGGAAGACGATGAGGCCATCGTATCTTTCAGTGCCGTGCACGATAGTTATGGGCTGTCAGAAGATGTGCTTGAAGAAGGCGGGAAAAACTTCCCGCCCTATCGCTATGCAATTAGCCACAATGCTGATACCGAGCGCATCCATGAGCTGTTAACGGCAGAAAAAAACAGTGCAGAAGATGGCTATCAAGTGATCGTCGCAGACATTTCATCGTGCGAAGAACATGGCACTGAATACATTCCGTGCATCGAGTTTCAATTATATGACCAAAAACAGGACCTCTTTTACGCTCGTGTCTGGAATACCCGGCTCGGCGCGTGGGATGAGATGCTTGAAAAACAGATCGAAGAAAAGGAACTTGTCGAATGGCGGGAAGCGATGAAAAATGCTGAACCGTCTTAACCAGCCGCTTTAAACTTTGAATTTCCGGAAAATGGGAGTACAATAGAGTTTGTTTCTTTAAAGCAGGCACACAAGCTTGCCTTCAGATAATCGATGATGAAAAGGTGTAATGCAAAATGAAAAATAAAATGAAAATGAATAACTACATGACCTTATTTCTCTTGGCAGTTGTCATGTTGTGGGCGAAGACCTATATCTCGCAAAAAACCCAATTTACGCTGGAAGTGGAAGGGGCGCTGCAGGAATTCCTGTTGGCAATCAATCCTTTAGGTTCATCACTGCTATTGTTGAGTTTCTCGCTATTCTTCAAAGGAACGCGGAAATACTGGGCGCTGCTTTCGATTTACCTCGGCATGTCGATCCTACTGTATGCAAATGTCGTCTATTACCGCTTCTTCAGTGACTTCATCACGTTGCCGACTTTATTCCAAACGCAGAACTTCGGCGATTTGGGCGGCAGCGTCCTGACTTTGATCCAACCGATGGATTTCCTGTACTTCGTGGATGTATTGCTTCTCGGTGCATGGGTAATTTCCAAGCGGACGGAAAAAGATATGCGCATCATCAAAAAGAGAATGGCCTTGCCGTTAATTGCGGCGGCTTTGTTAATCTCTCTCTTTAATTTGTCGCTCGCGGAATCAGACCGTCCCGATCTATTAACACGCGGCTTTGACCGTGCGTACATCGTCAAGTATTTGGGAATGTATAATTACGCCCTATATGATACGGCGGAGACCTTGAAAGCTTCTTCCCAGCGGGTCATGGCGGACAGCGACGATAATACGGAAGTATTGAACTACACGAAATCCAATTACGCGAGCCCGAATGAAGAATATTTTGGTGCAGCGGAAGGCATGAACGTCGTCTATTTGCATCTCGAATCGTTCCAGACTTTCCTGATGGATTATGAACTGAACGGGGAAGAAGTCACGCCGTTCTTGAATTCGATGATGGATGACCCGAATACGATGTACTTCGATAATTTCTTCCATCAGACAGCGCAAGGCAAAACTTCAGATGCGGAATTCATGCTGGAAAACTCCCTATTCGGCTTGCCGAAAGGATCTGCATTCATTACAAAAGGCCAGAACACTTATCAATCGGCTCCAGCCATCTTGAAAGATGAAGGCTATACGTCGGCTGTATTCCATGGCAATAATGGGACGTTCTGGAACCGCTCTGAAATCTACAAGTCTTTCGGCTATGATCATTTCTTCGATATCGAATCGTATCCGAATACGACAGAAGCGGATATGGCAGAATACGGCTTGATGGATAAACCATTCTTCGAGCAGTCGGCACCGCTTTTGGAATCGCTGCCGGAACCGTTCTATTCGAAATTTATCACCGTTTCGCATCATTTCCCTTATAAAATGGACCAGCAACTGGCGACCATCGAAAAAGGGACGACAGGCGATGCGAGCGTCGATAATTATTTCCAGACGGCACGTTATGCAGACGAAGCAATCCAGCAATTTTTCGAACAGCTTGAAGCGTCCGGGCTTGCGGACAATACGATGATCGTCATGTACGGCGACCATTACGGCATTTCCGATAACCACAATGAGGCGATGTCTGAGGTATTGTCAAAAGACATCACGCCAGTAGAGAACGCTAAACTTCAGCGCGTGCCGTTGTTCATCCACGTACCGGGCATGGAAGGCGGCATCAACGACACATATGGCGGCCAAATTGACCTATTGCCGACCGTGATGCATTTGCTCGGTGTGGAAACGCAGAAGTACGTGCATTTCGGAACCGATTTATTGTCGGAAGAACACGAAGAACTCGTCATGTTCCGCAACGGTGATTACGTCAGCCCTGAAGTCTATTCCATTGGCGAAGCATTCTACGATGCGGAAACCGGCTTGCCACTCGAAGATGAACAACAGCTCGAGCAAGCCGGGACCCTGAAGCAGCACGGAAGATATGAATTGCAGCTATCGGACCAAGTCGTCAATGGCGACTTATTGAGATTCTATACGCCGAACGGCTTTACGCCGGTCGACCCGGCGGATTATTATTACCAGCAATCCGCAGATTCAACTGAATGATTCAAAGAGATGCCCCGAACCATTTTCTGGTTTGGGGCATCTCTTTGAATTTAAATGGAGTTTTTCCGAGTGATTGGCCAACTTAATTGGCAAAAGGTTTCAAAAGAGAGATAATGGCGATAATCAAACAACATCGGCATCGAATCGGGGGCAAGTGCTGCAAAATCCGAAAAGGAGCTGGTCGGCATGGCACAGAAACTGTCGATTTTTGGAGCAATCGCTGTGTTTTTCTACGTTTTCCACGTCCTGCTTGGCGGATGGCTGTGGGAAGGTTACCGCCACTTGCATCAGCCAATCAGCGATTTGACGGCTCAAGGCGCGCCGGACCGCAGGGTATTGACCATTATTACGCTGTTGTACGGCATCTGTTCGATTGTATTTGCGGCGAGTGCTTATATCGCATTCAAACGCTTTGCGCCGAAAATTTCACGCATAGGCATGCTGGTTTTTCTAGCAATGCATCTCGTGTCGATTACCTACGGCTTGTTTCCACAAGACGCCCCGGGAGCCCCGTTGAGCTTTACCGGCATGATGCATTTGGCGGTCACGGCCTTGATCGTCCCTTTGACCATTTTGGCTCCGCTGCTGGTCGGGCTTGGATTGAGAAAAGATCGCGATTTCAAGGTCTACGGACAGTATTCCCTTGCAACAGGCGTGTTCATCTTGATTGCCGGCGGGACGGCCGCGATCTTTTTCGCGCAGGGCTGGCCGTATTTCGGTCTTGTCGAACGTTTCAATATCGGTGCGTTGCAATTATGGATGCTCGTTAGTTCACTTCTGCTTTTTACTATGAAACAATAAATGAATGTTGAATCTACGATCAAAGGAGCGACAGGATATGTTCACGTTTTTTAAGAAAAAATGCGCGGTGTGCAAACAAAAAGCACGGCAGCCGCGAAAATATTATAACGACCGCGATGAAGCGGTTGTCGTCTGTGCGCAATGCGCCATATACGCCGAAAGACGCGCGTTCCGGAAACTCAGTGCATAAAACAGAAAGCCTGCCAGATCATCGGCAGGCTTTTTCATGTTAAAGGAAGTTTCGTTTTCCGCTATAATTAAAGAAACCATAGTTATGGAAGGGGAAGCGCATGAATCACCACATCGAACTCAAATCCGAAAATCTCCATTCTTCATTTAATAAAGAATACAGACCCATTTTAACAGTCCAATCGGGCGATACGATCGAAACGAGGACACCGGATATCCAATGGGGTTATTCGGCGCATAAGGATGAACAACAGGTCATCTACAATTCGCGCGAAAACGAAGAACGGCTCGGCCATCCGCTCATCGGGCCGATTGCCATTGAAGGCGCAAAGCCTGGAATGGTGCTCGAAGTGCGCATCAACCAAAATGTCCCTGGCTGGTACGGGCGCAATTGGGCGGGCGGCACGCCGGCTTGGCAAAATGAGAAACTCGGCATCGCGGACAGCAAACGCCTTCAAGTGGACTGGACGCTGGACCGTGAGCAGATGACCGGCAAATGCACCTTGTCCGACAAGGAATTCAGCGTCGCTTTGTCGCCGTTTCTCGGGCTCATCGGCCTAGCGCTTGGAGAAGCGGGAACGCACCCCACTTCGCCTCCGTACCGCACGGGCGGCAATATCGATTGCAAGGAACTGGTCGAGGGCAGTTCGCTGTTTTTGCCGATCGAAGTGGAAGGTGCGCTGTTGTCGTTCGGTGATGGCCACGCCGTACAAGGCGATGGCGAAAATTCCGGAACAGCGATTGAATGCCCGATGGATCTCGTCAATTTGACGGTTGTGCTTCATGAAGAGATGGAACTCCATATGCCAAAAGCCAAAACGCCAGCCGGCTGGGTAACTTTCGGCTTCGATGAAGATTTGAACGAAGCCGCAGCGACGGCGCTCGATGAAATGGTCGGCTTGCTCCAGCAGTTTCATTCATTATCAAAAACGGAAGCGACCGCGCTCGCAAGCGTCGCTGTCGACTTGCACGTCACACAGATCGTCAATGGGGTTAAAGGGGTACACGCCATTTTGCCGCACGGGGCGATTCGTTAATAAGCCATAGGAAAAAGCTGTTCCGCAGATGCTAATCATCTGCGGAACAGCTTTTTTTAATGAGCCTTCCTTTTACATCTTGATAGGGGCACGCTTCGTCAAAATCCTCATGGCCAGGAAGAGCACAAGAATCATGGCGGCCGAGCCGAGTGCTGTCAGCCAGAAATCCGCCTCGAGCGGCTCATACGGCAACCAGTCCAGTGTGTAGTTTCCAGGTTTCCACAAATAATCGTTGAGGCCAAAGACGATGAACGTTAAGGCAATAAAGCCAAATCCAGCAATCCAGCGGAAGCGGTAATAGCCAATGCTGATGAGCCAGCCGGCTAAATAATAAGTTAGCACATTCATGAACAGCGCAATAGCGGCAGCAACCATGCCAGCTGTGGTCTCGAAAGCGACAGCGGTATCCAGCGCTACCGGGAATACCGAGACTTTGGCCAGCAGGTGTTGAATGCCATTGATGACAAGCGGCACCACTGTCAGGAACAAGGAAAGTCCAATCGCGGCAAGGGAGATGCCGAAAAAGGAATCCCGGCGGCTGACCCCCTGCTGGATATGCCGGCCCATAAACGTATAGGCCGACATGATGCCAAGCACCAACATAAAGATACTCGTCGAGTACTGGGAGAAGGTGAAGAACCCTTCAATTGGGCTTGGCCCTCCATTCAGCCAAAAAATTCGGATTAAATGAATCACCAACAGAATGGAGAAAAACCATAGACTCCACCGGATCATTTCGGAAAAAACAGCAGTGGCTACTTTCAGATAGCGGCGTGATGTCATATTAGTTCGCCTCCTCGGTTAAGTAGATAAACAGATCTTGCAGCGAGACGGGACCTATTTCCAGCCCTAAAGTTTGAGCTTCCCGGCGTTTCGATTCGTCCAGCTCGCCGTAGACCATGACAGATTTCGTGCCGCCGAGCTGCTGTTCGTTCAAGTGCTTCATATCTGCCGTGAACGCCTCGACATCAGAGGCTGCGCCGGTCACTGATGCGCCCCGTGCTTCAAGTGTTTCATATGGTTCATTCAATACAAGCTGGCCTTGGTCGATGATGACGACATGGTCGAACAAATAATCCATCTCCGACACTAAATGGGTCGATAGGATAAACGTTCGCGGATGTTCTTCCTGGTCTTTCAAGATTTCTTTATAGAAGATCTCGCGTGCCGGCGCATCCATACCAAGATAGGCTTCGTCGAAAATCGTCAACGGTGCGCGGCTGGCGAGCCCCATCACGACATTCATCGCAGATTGCATGCCTTTCGATAGTTTATTGACGGGTTTGTTAACCGGCAGTTTAAAGCGTTTGATCAATTGCTCTGCGTAGTCCATGTCAAAATGTGGGCGGTAATGGGAAGCAAGCGCGATTAACTTCTTTGCTTTCTCGGTTTCTTCTTTATAGTCCTTATCGTAAACGAACGCCACTTGCTCCATCTTCTCCGGATTCTCGAACACCGGTGAACCGTCGACAAAGATGCCGCCGGATGTCGGTTCACGGAAAGCGGCAATCAGCGATAACAAAGAGGTCTTGCCGGCTCCGTTTCGTCCGATGAGGCCATGGATTTTACCCGCTTCCAATGTCAGCGATACATCTTTCAAGGCTTCAAACTTTTTGAATTTCAATGTTACGTCATTGAGTTGGACTGAAGCTGCCATCATGCATCACGCCCTTTCGTGGATTTGATTAATTCGATAATTTCTTGTTCGGTGATACCTAGTTTTTCTGCTTCCTGTACAAGCCCAGTGACATAATTATCGACAAATGCCTTTTTCCGCTGCTGGACCAAAGTTTTTTTTGCGCCTTCTGCTACAAACATGCCAATCCCTCGCTTCTTAAAAAGTATGCCTTCGTCGACAAGCTGGGTGATGCCTTTAGAGACGGTTGCGTGATTGATTTTGTAGAAATTGACCAATTGATTTGTCGACGGGGCTTGGTCGCCTTCTTTCAATTGATCATTGACGATCTGGTCTTCGATCAATTCGCGGATCTGCAAAAACAGGGGCTTCGTTGAATCGGATGGGTTGACCATAAAAACACCTCCTTGGGTGAACTGGTAATATGGTTATATACTTATGTATATAACCATATACCGTTAATGTTTATTTGTCAACAAAGTTGTCAGAAAAATTTCAGGCATAAAAAAAGAGCCGCACAAGTGGCAGCTTTTATGAATGGGGAACGAATTCAGACAGTGACTGTTCGACTAACTGGATAAACTGGTCAATATCGTCGTTGCTGGTTTCTTTACGGAATGAAATCCGGACAAATTTTTTCGCCGCGTCGCTTTCCGTTCCCATCGCAAGCATCGCGGACATCGCTTCGCCATAGCCAATCTTGCAGGCGGTACCGGTTGAGATGGCGATCTGTGCGCGGTTGCAGGCGAGCATCATCCATTGCCCTTCAACATGCGGCAAAACAAGTCCATGAATGAACGGGGATTTCGACTGTATGTCACCGGTCGCGATGACGCCTTCCGGCAAGTGTTCAATCAAATAGTCCTGGAGCTTGCGAGCGTGTTCATAGCTCTCAGGCTGTTCCGTGATAGCGTGTTTCGCGGCGATGGTGGCGGAGACGATACACGGCACATCAATGGTTCCTGCACGAAATCCATTTTGATGCGTCGTCCCTTCGTAAACCGATTGCCAGTGGATGGACGGGTCAAGATAGGCAATGCCGACGCCTTTGGGGCCGCCGATTTTATGCGCTGAACACACAGCAGAGGCGACGCCCCATGATCCGATGTCGACGGGTAGTTTCCCGAAGCCCTGGACGATATCCGAGTGAAGAGGCACGCGGAAGCGCTTGGCAATTTGCGCACACTCTTCGACCGGCTGCACTGCGCCCATCTCGGAGTTGACCAGCTGCATGATGACGAGCGCCGTTTGTTCGCTGACCAGTTGTTCGTAAGCATCCAAATCGATCCGCCCGAACCGATCGACCGGAACATAGTTGATGTCATAGCCTTCTTGCTCAAGTTCATGAAGCACCGATAGCACGGAAGCGTGTTCGAGCTGTGTCGACACGATTGACCGGCAATGGCCGGGACGCCCTTTCAATAAAGAGCGGATTGCGAGCTGGTTCGCTTCGGAGGCGTTGCCGGTGAAATAAATACCATCAGACCGGACATTCAGGAATTCTCCCCATAACTTGCGGCATGAAGCCAAGTAGTCTGCGGCAGCGGATCCCGCATCATGGAGACTTTGTGTATTGCCAAATGCTTTTTCCGCTGCTTCTGCGTAGGCGGCGATCGCTTCTTTTCTCATCGGGGCAGTTGCCGCCGAATCCAAGTAAATCATCATTTCCCATCAACTTCTTTCCCTATCCGAGTTTATTCTTGTAATCACTGTATCTTTATGTCATTAATAGTGTCAAGACACTTGTAAAGAAGGTGTAAAGTTTGTTCGATGTTTGCATCATCGGAGGAGGCGTCGCCGGGCTCATGCTCGCGCGTTCGCTTCCTGATAATTATTCCATCGCAATCGTCACGAAAGAACATGCCGGAACGGGAAATACAAGCCTCGCGCAAGGTGGAATCGCCGCAAGCCTGAGTTTTGATGACCGTCCCGAATCCCATGCCGCGGACACTTTGCTCGCATCGGCAGGTCACGCCGATGCTGGGCGCGTTGATATTTTGGTCAATGAAGGATCGGAACTCATGAAGAATTTGCTGGTGCAGGGGCTGCCATTCGATGGGGACGAATTCGGGCTGCCAGCGCTCGGCATGGAAGGTGCCCACAGCCATCGCCGGATTGTGCATGCAGGAGGCGACCAGACCGGCAAGATGCTCATGCACTATCTAATGGAAGAAACGTACCAAAAAATCACCCGTTTTGCTTTTCATCAAGCCTTGGAATTAAGGATGGAGCACGGCCGCTGCACTGGCGTACTCGTTTCGGATCGGTCTGGAAAACGTTCAGTCGTTCAAGCGGACCACATCGTCCTCGCGACAGGAGGCATCGGCCAATTGTACAGCGCAACTTCCAACTCATCCGTTTCAACAGGCGACGGGTTGTCATTGGCATATCACGCAGGCGCTGTACTGGAAGATCTCGAATTTGTGCAATTCCATCCGACCGTTCTGACGCTTGAAGGCAAGTCGTGCGGGCTCATCTCGGAAGCAGTGCGCGGTGAAGGCGCTGTATTGGTTGCGGGAAATGGCAAGCGTGTCATGGACGGCATCCATCCGCTCATGGAACTCGCGCCGCGCGATATTGTCGCAAGGGCAATCGAGCGGCACTGGCAAACCGAAGGGCCGGTCTTTCTCGACGCCAGGCAGTTGGCCGATTTCCAACAGCGTTTTCCGTCGATTTATGAAAATTGCCGGAACCACACAATCGATCCGACAGAAGCGTTGCTGCCGGTCCGGCCAGGGGCACATTTTCATATGGGTGGTGTGAGAACGGATAGTTACGGCCAGACATCCATCCCAGGGCTTTACGCTGTCGGAGAAGTCGCATCGACCGGCGTCCACGGCGCCAACCGGCTGGCGAGCAATTCCTTGTTGGAAGGCTTGGTATTCGCTAGGAGGCTAGCTGAACGGATTAGCGGAGAGCAGGAAACAGTTGGCATCACATCGAGCTTACCGCAAGCAGTTGATATTGTACCGTCTACATATTTTGAAAGTTTGGATGAAGACCATCTGAAACGAAACATGACGGAAACGGCGGGAATCCTGAGAGAACCGTACGCGCTACAGAATTTTTTACAAGCTCATCCTCTAAAAGGTTATGTGCTGAAGGATTACACGGATGAGCTCATTGCGCAGATTCATCGCCAAACCGCGAGCAGCCTTATTGCTACAGCTGCGTTATTGCGGAAAGAAAGCAGGGGCGGCCATTACCGGATCGATGCGCCTGAAACGAAACCCGAATGGGCCGGAAAAGTCATCGGCATCTCAAACCGCGGTGTCCAGTTAACGACACGAAAAACGAAGATCAAGGAGACCATATGATGAATCGTTTAAAAGCAGAACAAGCATTAACACAATTTCTACTCGAAGATATCGGAGACCGCGATGTCTCCTCTGTATTGTTCGATCGAACAGATACAGGCGAAGCATTCGTGCGCATGAAACAAAGCGGTATCGTAGCGGGTCTCGATTGCTATGAATGGGGCTATCGCCTGCTCGATCAGTCAGTTGAAGTGGAATTATTAAAACAAGATGGAGACCGTGTAGAAGCGGGAGAGGCGATCGTGAAAATCTCTGGGCCTGTCGCTTCACTTCTTGCGGGAGAACGGGTGCTGTTGAATCTGATCCAGCGCATGAGCGGCGTTGCGACATTGACGGCGAAATGCGTAGAAGCACTCGGTTCCTCCCATACTAGAATCGTTGATACCCGCAAGACGACACCGGGGCTGCGCATGTTCGAAAAATACGCTGTCCGCGCAGGCGGTGGATTCAATCACCGAAATGGCCTTTACGATGCAGTCATGCTAAAAGACAATCACATTGCGGCAGCAGGATCAATTAACGAAGCGGTAAAAAAAGTGCGCGACTCGCTCGGCCATATGACGATGATTGAAGTCGAAGTGGAAACGGAAGTTCAATTGCATGAAGCGATTGAAGCACGTCCCAATACCATCATGTTCGACAATCAGGCACCTGAGACGATTCGACGCTGGGCGCAGCTCGTGCCAGAATCCATCCGGACGGAAGCATCCGGTGGCATTGACCTCGAGAAACTGGCACATTACCGCAATACTGGCGTCGATGTCATTTCCATCGGTGCCTTGACACATAGCGTGTCGAATCTTGACATGAGCATGAATCTTTCCATATCCCCTAAGGAGGTACTCACAACATGACTTCTTTGCTTGAAGAACTGCAAATGGCAGATGCCATGCCAAAAAGTTATTTAACCGCATCGACTGAAGAACTGCACAAACGGGCGAAACAGGCTCGTAATATGCTTGGTGACAAACTTTATATACTCGGCCATCATTACCAGAAAGATGAAGTAATCGAGTATGCCGATGTGAAAGGCGACTCGCTGCAATTGTCCCAGATTGCCGGTCGGCAGACGGCGGATTATATCCTGTTTTGCGGCGTCCATTTTATGGCAGAGACCGCAGATATTCTGACCGAACCGCATCAGGCGGTCATTTTGCCGGATATGCGGGCGGGTTGTTCGATGGCGGATATGGCCAATATCGACCAAACGGAACGCGCTTGGCAAAAACTTCAGAAGTTATACGGAGACACCATCGTTCCGCTAACTTATGTCAACTCGACAGCAGCCATCAAAGCATTTGTCGGCCGCAACGGAGGAGCGACTGTGACCTCCTCGAATGCTGAAGAAATGGTCGAATGGGCTTTGTCCCAAAAGCAGCGCATGCTGTTCTTGCCCGACCAGCATTTAGGGCGCAACACCGCTGTGAAGCTTGGCATTCCGCTCGAGCACATGGCTGTGTGGGATCCAATCAAGCAACAGCTTGAACTCGAGTGTGCGGTTGAAGATGTGCAAGTGATTTTATGGAAAGGTCATTGCTCGGTGCATATGAACTTCCTGCCGAAACACGTCGACAACCTGCGCGTCAAAGAACCGGACCGCAACATCCTTGTTCATCCGGAATGCACGTACGAAGTCGTCAGCGTATCTGACTTTGCCGGTTCGACCAAATACATCATCGACATGATCGAAGCGTCCGAACCCGGATCGAAATGGGCAATCGGTACAGAGATGAACCTCGTCAACCGGCTTATCAAGGATTTCCCGGACCGCGACATCGTGTCCTTGAATCCGTTTATGTGCCCATGCCTGACGATGAACCGCATCGACTTGCCGCATTTCACCTGGATCTTAGAAGAACTCGTAGAAGGCCGCGTCCTTAACCGCATTCAAGTGGATGAGAAAACAGCGAATGAAGCGAAGATGGCTTTGGAGAAAATGTTATAACGAGAAAGTCCGCTGACCTTAACAAGGGCAGCGGCTTTTTGTATGCTTTTAGTAGATTGAATTTTAAGATATTTATATTTACAATTGAGTAGCGAATAAAATGACCTGCGATAACTAATTCCGATATTTTAAAAGACCGAAATGGAGTGAATGATGTGTCGAGCAAACTTACATTCATGCCGATCAGCTATACCGGCTGGGGCGCATTGGAACAGCTAACGGTTGAAGCGGAACGCCTGAATGCCAGCAATATCCTCATCGTCACCGATCCGTTTCTGGAGGAACTCGGGATGACGAAAAAAATTGTCGAACCGCTCGAAGCAAAAGGCTGGCAGACAAGTGTCTACACAGAAGTCGTGCCGGAACCTCCGCTTGAGGTGGGTGAAAAACTGGTCGCCTACACGAAAGAACATAAATTCGACCTAGTCGTCGGCCTTGGCGGCGGCAGTGCCCTAGATCTCGCGAAACTAGCAGGAGTCCTGGCGACGCATGAAGGAAACGTGGCCGACTATTTGAATTTGACGGGGGATCGTACGTTAGCCGATAAAGGCATTCCGAAAATACTGATCCCGACAACGTCAGGAACGGGTTCTGAAGTAACGAATATCGCGGTGTTGTCATTGGATTCCACGAAAGATGTCGTGACACATGATTATCTATTGCCGGACGTGGCGATTGTCGACCCGGCGTTGACGGTCTCCTTGCCGCCGAAAGTGACAGCTGCGACAGGCATCGACGCATTGACTCACGCAGTGGAGGCCTATGTTTCGAAAAACGCCAACCCAGTGACAGACGGCCTGGCGTTGCAGGCGATCCGTTTGATCAGTAACTCGATTCGCACGGCGGTAGAAGACGGGGAAAACAAGGAAGCGCGCACCGATATGAGCTACGGCAGCTATTTGGCAGGGTTGGCCTTCTTCAATGCCGGCGTTGCCGGTGTGCACGCTTTAGCATATCCGCTTGGCGGCCAGTTCCATATCTCACACGGTGAATCGAATGCCGTTTTGCTTCCGTACGTCATGGGCTATATCCGCTCGAGCTGTGAGAAGAGAATGAAGGGCATCGTCGAGGCGATGGGTGTCGACATCACACAAATGGATGACCAACAAGCTTCCTATGCATGCGTCGAGGAGTTGAAAAAGCTCGTCGCCGACGTGAATATTCCCGTGTCGCTGAAAGGCTTCGATATTGGAGAAGACGCTTTGGACAGCTTGGCAGATGATGGCATCAAGCAAACGAGGATTCTCGCGAGAAGCCCAATGTCGCTTGATCGACAAGACATTTACGCCATTTACCAGGCGGCCTATTCTGGAGAAGTCGCTGAAAAAGGATGATACAAAAAAAGCTGAAGCAGGAACCCATTCAGGTTCCCGCTTCAGCTTTTGTGTTTCTATAGAAGAAAGTGAGATTTACAGTTTAGCAAACTCTGGGTCAGCGACTTTCACCAATTGCTTGCCGAGGTTGCTGCCTTCGAATAGGCCAAGGAAAGCTTCTGGTGTTTTCTCGAAGCCTTCTACGATCGTTTCCTCGTATTTCAGTTTGCCTTCTTGCAGCCATTTGCCGAGATCTTGTGCGCCGGTTTTGAAATCGTGCGCGTAATCGCCAAGCGTGAAGCCTTTCATCATCGAGCTGGTCGTGATGAATTTCCACTGAATGCGCGGGCCGATATCGCCTTCTGGGTTGTTGTAAGCAGAGATTGCGCCGCACAAGACGACACGTGCGTTGCGGTTGATTTCAAAAATGACCGCGTCCGATACTTCGCCGCCGACATTATCGAAATAGACGTCAACGCCGTTCGGGATGGCTTTTTTGAATGCTTCTTTGAAGTTATCGTCTTTATAGTTCACGGCTTCGTCGAATCCAAGTTCGTTGATCAGGTAGTCGATCTTATCCTGTGAACCGGCG
The DNA here is from genome assembly GCF_019042655.1 of Planococcus sp. CP5-4_YE. Lineage (GTDB taxonomy): Bacteria > Bacillota > Bacilli > Bacillales_A > Planococcaceae > Planococcus. The sequence continues at coordinate 21,024 of NZ_JAHPZO010000017.1, read as the reverse complement.
ATGCCGACGACGTGTGCGCCTTTCAATTTGGCGATCTGTCCGACGACTGATCCGACAGCTCCTGCTGCGCCTGAGACGACGACCGTTTCGCCTTGTTGCGGCTTGCCGATATCGAGCAGGCCGAAGTAGGCTGTTAGGCCAGTCAAGCCGAGTATGCCAAGGCGTGTCGTGATTGGTGCGACAGTAGGGTCCACTTTTTGGACGGACTTGGCTTCTACAGCGTTGTATTCTGCCCAGTCCAGCGTGCCCGTGACGATATCGCCTTGTTTGAAATCATCGGAATTCGACTCGACGACTTCAGCCACGACGCCGCCTGAAATCGCTTTGTTCAATTCGAACGGTGCTACATAGGATTTCTGGTCTTTCATGCGCCCGCGCATATACGGGTCAACGGAGAGGTATAAAGTTTTCAGTAATAATTGATCCGCGCCGATTGCCGGGATGTCTTTTTCGACAAAATTAAAGTCGCTGTCAGTCGGCGTGCCTTCTGGGCGGTTCGCCAATTGGATTTCTTTGTATGTGTTTGGTGTCATGTAGATTCCTCCTTGGAATAAGTTTGCATAGAAGAGCGTACCACTCCCAAAGAAAGGAAGCAAAATTTCCAGCTCGCCAAGCTCGTATTGTTGTAGTTGTCCTAAGGCTATGATATTTTAATATAACTAACTTTAATTCAAAGGAAGAGGTAATTAAATGAACCCGCAATACAAACCATTATTCGAAGAAATCACGTTGCCAAACGGCGTTGTCCTTTCTGACCGTTTAGGCGTCGCACCGATGACGACCTATTCAGGAAATCCAGATGGCACTGTCTCAGATGGCGAACTTTCGTATTATCAGCGCCGTGCAGGACTCGGCAGCCTATTCGTCTCTGCCTGCATCGCAGTTTCGGAAAACGGCATTGCCTTCCCGAACCAATTTGTCGCATTCAAAGATGACGTCATGCCGCGCTTAAAGCAACTCGCGACGGAAATGAAATCACAAGGCAGCAAAGCGATCCTGCAAATGCAGCATGGCGGACGCCAAGGACAGCCGGATTTGATCGAAGCGGGCGAAACAGTCGCACCGAGCGCTATCGCAGAATCGGCCGACAAACCAACACCGCGCGCTTTGACGGGAGAAGAAATCACAGACATCATCCGTGATTTCGGTGAAACGACGCGCCGCGCGATCGAAGCCGGGTTTGATGGTGTGGAAATCCACGGCGCCAATACGTATTTGATCCAGCAATTCGTCTCAGCTACTTACAACCAGCGCGAAGATGAGTGGGGCGGCAGCTTAGAGAATCGCTTGAAATTCGCCTTGGCCGTGTTGGATGAAGTGAAGCAAGTAGCTGCCAAGCATGCAGACGACAGCTTCATCATCGGCTACCGTCTGTCACCGGAAGAAAACAATGCAGAATCCGTCGGTTACACGATCAAAGAAACGCAACAATTGGTTGAGCGTTTGATCAAAGGCGGTATCCATTACATCCACGTATCGCTGATGGAATTCAAAAAAGCGCCGCGCGGCATGGAAGATGGCGATAGCATCGTCCAAATCCTGTCGAAACAGATCGACGGCCGCGTTGCGTTTGTCGTAGTGGGCGGCGTCACGCAGCCTGAACACGCGGTAGCCGCACTTGAAGAAGGAGCGGACATTATCGTCATGGGCCGTCAAGCACTGGTCGATCCAGAGTGGACGCAAAAAGTGAAGCAAGGAAACGAAGCGGAGATCAACGAAACGATCCCGCAAGAACTGGTCGGCAAGCTCGACATCCCTGAAACGATGTGGAATGCCATCACGTCTTACGGCATGGTCAAAGTTGACGAGAAAGTTTAAACAACAGCAAGCTCCCAGGCCAAATATGGCTTGGGAGCTTTTTTTGTACAACGAAAACGTCTTTGATAGACTGATACTACTAATAATCGAAGGGAGGGATTGGGTGTCGCTCATTCCAGCTGAACAGTTAAAGCAAATCTTTTCGGTCGAGGCCAAGTTTTATCATGCCGAACTAGTGAACGAAAAGATTCTCATGCGTCGGGAAGCACGCATTGCGAGAAACAGCTCTTACGCCACTCGAGCAGATGCGGTGATTGTCATGATCAACCCGTCCAATTGCGCGCAAGCTGGCGAAACCGCAAAGAGCCCGTGGGAAGCCGAGTGGATTTCCACCCAACCGAATCCGACGCAATACCAACTGATGAATTTGATGGAGCGGCAAGGATGGAATCTAGTTACGCTCATCAATTTATCGGATATATGCGAAGGGAACATGGGCAACTTTAAAATCATTGAAAATAAGTTCAATGGAGCTGGTGTTCCTCATTCCATATTCCAAGAAGAAAACGCAAGAGAACGCGAAGCTTTATTGGACTCCGCGGATCACCTCATTTTTGCGTGGGGCTCAACGAATGTCGCCAAGAGGCTCGCGATTGAGTTCGGCTTGTTCCAAAAAGGAAGGCCGGAAGAATCGTATTCACATGCGAAAGCCTTAGTGGCAGCTGAAAATGGTTTTCCGCGCCACCCGAAACCCGCGACGGTGGCGGACCGCGTGATCTGGTTAGATAAGATGGCAGTTTTACTCAACTGAACAAACAGGAAACGAAAAGGCGGCTTCAATTGAAGCTGCCTTTTTCATGTCCATTATCTTTCTTTCAGTACACCGGCAGACACTAAATTATTCAATGCTCCTTGGTTTTTAAAGCGGAAATAGCCGCTCAGGCGGTTCAAGTCTTTGTGTGTCAGCTGAGAAAAATCAACAGCCAGTTCATAACGGTCTTCAAGCTTGGTGAGCAGGGTTTTAGCAAATTCGGCTTGTTTTGGAGTTAATGGCTTTTCGTCTTTATTGACAGCGGCTGAAGAAGAATTCGCAGTGGCTTCGGTGTTTGAAATGGTCTGTTGGATTGCTGCAGGATAGTCGCCAGCTTTGAGCCATGCTACATCATCCTGGTTCAAGGAAAACCATTCACCCTCAAGCCGCTTATCGTTGAAATGCTTATGGAAGGCGGCTTTTGTTTGATGATGGTTTCCGGATTTGATCAAATGGATCAATTTGTTTTCAAAAGGTAGCTTCACAACGAAAAGGTTCATATAGCGCTCGACATGCTTGGTTTTGCCGATTTTAAAAGAGCCATTCATATGTTCTTGCACAAAATAGATATAGCCTGGCGCTTCTCCAGGAACTTCAGGAGCTTCCATCACTTGTTTCAGGGCGACTTGATTTGGTTCATATAAGTATACTTTCGAGGCCGGAGCCGGAGGAACATCGATTGTTGCTTCTTCGACAGGTGTGGATAACCATTTGTTCAACAAGTTTTTCAGCATAAGTCTACTTCCTATCTATAATTATTTCCAAATTTATATGATATTGTGATTATAACTTAATTAAGAATATGATACTATTTAATTATAAATTTTTAACTTAAGTTGATATTATTATTTCGTTTATTCAGTTATGAAATAAACTAATTGAGAGGAATGAATGACTATGAAGGAAGTTATTTCACTGCCAGCGAGTGGAACACAAGGGATTATTAATAAGTATTTAGTTCATGCACATCCTCACCCAAGACCTTACAAAGCATTTCAATATATGACCCTTCGAAAAGAAGGTGGCTTAATGGAGCGAATATATTCTGTGAAAAATGAATTCGTACTAGATCCGTCGGCTGAAAACATCAAAGAACAAGTGGAGTTTTTAAGTGAGTCCGCAAAAGAAAAGATTTTAAGTTATATCGAAGAGCGTAGAATTAACTTTGGTTTTGAAAAGCAAGGGAAATATAAGTTCTATTTATTGAAAGTCGAACAAGAACTGACTCATGCTCCAAGAACAAGAGAGGTTTTACCATCGTACACATACTTCACTTATGGAGAACTAACAAGCGGTAGACAAATTGTGGAAATTGAATCTGCTCTAAATCATTAAAATTTGAACAATGACTTACTTACTATGGTGTTGAGAGGGAGCAAACCTATGTCGAAACTAGCTGAAAATTTGAAGGCGCTCAGAGTGAAAAATAAGTTATCGATGCAAGTGGTTGCGGATCATCTGAAAATAGTACGGGCCACTTATAGTAACTTCGAAACGGGAAAGGGTGAACCAAACCTCAAGTTGCTGGTTAAAATGGCGGACTTGTATAATGTCTCGTTAGATGAGCTTGCAGGCCGGCAATTTACGCCGAATGGTGTCGCGATTGACCGGGTTAGGATGAAGACCGAGATGGATAGAGAAATCAATAGCATGGTGAAGCAGATTGCCAATGAATTCATCCAAAGCAAAGAAGCAGATATCGTGAAGCGGATCAAAAAGAAGTTCAGTTTGGTGTAGTATTCTATATAGAAGAGACACAAAAAAGACTGGGCAATCCAGTCTTTTTAGTTGCCTATGAAGGCAGGTAAGCTAAAAAGGAGGCGGCAGAATGGACTACCGGATCAAAGAGCAACCGGGCTACTCGCCGAAAATCGGTGAACTTGTCTCGATGCTCGAGTATACACGTGCGGTTACATTGGTAGATTTGGAAGGCTTGTCGACCGAAGAGCTTGACTACTTGGCTGACGGGCATTCGAATTCGATTGGGGCGCTATTGATGCATATGGCGGCGATTGAATTTGTCCACCAAGTCATCGCGTTTGAAAACCGCGACTTGACGGAGCAAGAGCTGGAGCAATGGATTGTCCCGCTTGAACTGGGGGATAAGGCGAGAAGTGAAATCCGTGGCCATCCGCTTGATTATTACTTGGCTGAATTAAAAAAGGTCCGGGACCACACACTATCGCTTATGGAAAATGTCGACGATAGCTGGTTGTACGAAGAAGGGCAGTACTTTAACGGAGTTGTCTACAATAAGTATTTTCTCTGGTTTCATGTTGTGGAAGATGAAACGAGCCACCGGGGGCAGATCCGGATCCTCAAGCGAATGTTGGAGAATCGAAAGTAGCGGTTGGATTGTCAACCGCAACTAGCCGCTTGACTTATTCCGGGGAGATGCTAAGATGTAAAGCAATTGCAAAATACAACGACGAATAAGTTGAATGATGAATGAGTAGACTCATTGCGCGCAGCACAAAGAGACTGGACGGAGGGTGGAAGTCCAGGCAGCAATCGGGGTGAATTACGCCATCTGCAGTTTCAACGGTCAATTGAGTGGATGTTCCAAAGCGGAAGATCAACTAGGGTGGTAACGCGGAGAAAACCTTCGTCCCTTTTTTTAGGGATGAGTGGTTTTCTTTTTTTATTTTCACAATACAGGAGGAACTGGACATGTTTCATATTAAAGCGATTTTATCACCCAGCACGAAAGAAGCGGCAGCACTTGTCGCGCTTATTGTGGCCATCATTAGTTTCAGCATCATCCGATTCGAAGCGGCGCCGCATGTGCCGATTTTGTTATCGATTCTTTTATTGATGTGCTACGGCTTATTAAAGAAACTATCTTACCGCGAACTGGAGCGAGGGTTGATCGAAGGTGCTGGCGCGGGAATGGGTGCCGTGTTCTTGTTCTTCTTCATCGGCATCCTCATCAGCAGTTGGATGATGAGCGGGACGATCCCGACTTTGATCTATGCCGGATTCAGCCTGGTGACGCCATTATTTTTCTTTGCGGTGGTCTTTGTCGTCACGGCGATCATCGGGCTGTCTGTCGGCAGTTCCTTGACGACGGTGGCGACGGTGGGTGTTCCGTTGATCGGCATCGCCGGAGCGCTGGATTTGTCGTTGGCTATCACGGCAGGCGCAATCGTCTCGGGCGCTTTTTTCGGGGACAAGATGTCGCCGTTATCGGATACGACCAATTTGGCCGCTTCCATTGTCGGTGTGGATCTCTTTGAACACATCCGCAATATGGGGTGGACGACGATTCCCGCCTTTGTCTTGACCTTGATTTTCTTCGGCCTGTTATCGCCTTCGGTGACCTTGGACCACACTGAGGATATTGCGCTATTCCGGGAAGGTTTACTTGAGACAGGCTTGATCCATTGGTATGCCGTAACGCCACTCATTATCTTGATTGTCTTGACCGTATTCAAAGTGCCTGCCGTTTTGACTTTAGCGGCGAGTTCAGTAGTCGCGCTTGCTGTTTCTTTGTTTCATCAGAGCTTGCAAGCCTCATCGATGCTGGGCATCTTGTTCGCTGGCTACAAATCGTCAACGGGCATTGACGAAATCGATGCATTGCTCTCAAGAGGTGGCATGGAAAGCATGTTCTTCACCATCGCATTGGTACTCCTCGCCCTTAGCATGGGTGGCTTATTATTCAAACTCGGCATTATTCAAAGCCTGCTGGCGAAAATCGAAAGCCTGCTGAAGAAAGTGTCTTCTGTCATCGTCGCGTCGGCGTTAACGGCAATCGGCACGAATATCCTCGTCGGGGAACAATACTTATCGATCTTGCTGACGGGGCAAGCGTTCAGTGAATCGTACGAAAAAGTTGGATTGGCCGGGAAGAACTTGAGCCGCGTCATGGAAGATGCGGGAACGGTCGTCAATCCGCTCGTACCGTGGAGCGTCTGCGGGATTTTCATCGCGTCGGTGTTGGACGTTTCGACATTGGAATACTTGCCGTTTGCGTTCTTCTGCTTGCTGTCTCCTCTTCTGACGGTGTTGCTCGGAGTGAGCGGAAAAACGTTGACGTATATTGAAAAAGCTCCAGTAAAGTGAATAGTAAAGAAGCCAAAAGGCTGTCTACAAAGTCATGAAGATGACTTGGAGACAGCCTTTTTTATATTTCTACGAATTAATGATTTCGGTGCGATGCCGGGAACCGGGTTTGCGCTTGCTGAAAACACCGTACAAGCCAAGTGCTAGTTGAATAAAACTGAGGGCAAAAAAGAACACGAGCGGCAAATACCATTCCCCGAGCAACACGATTGGCAATGCAGCACTTAACAATAACAGTACCCCTAAACAAAGATTGGCCACGAAAAATGTTCGGGGTTTCCGAATAAACCCATAAACCGCTGTCACAGCGTTTCCGATTCCAAACACAATCATTCCATACATAGCTAAAGCGGACCAACTAGTAAAAGGCATGACGCCGACCCACTCGGGTGGAAATTCTACGAAAACCCCCATGACCGGCAGCATGGAAATGCCCATAAAAAACGCGCCTAACGACATTGCTAGATTAAATGCAGCGACCAGTTTTGTCAGCAAGATCTTTTCCTCCTTTGTGTTCGAAGAATGAGCGAGATGCTCTGAAATTTCCTGTTTCCAAAAAGCGAAGGAAGTTTAGTCTACTCTTCCTCCCGGTATTCGAATACGTCTCCAGGCTGGCAGTCGAGCACTTTACAGATGGCTTCGAGTGTGGAGAAGCGGATCGCTTTCGCTTTGCCGTTTTTCAGGATGGACAAATTGGGCATGGTGACGCCGACTTTTTCGGATAGCTCGGTCATGCTCATTTTGCGCTTAGCAAGCATGACGTCGAGATTTATGATGATTGGCATGGTATCACCTCAGACCGTAAGATCGTTTTCTGATTTGATGTCGATGGCGTGCGTCAGCAGCTTCTGCAAAACCGCTGCAAAAACGGCGATGACAAAGGCAGCAAAGCCGATGCCAGCGCCCATCAAGATGAGGCCTGGCGCATCGTCGATTTCTGCGATCATGTAAAACAGCGGCATCGCGAGAAAATAGATGCCCGTGATCGCAAGGGCGCACAGCTTGATGTTTTTGATCGCCTTCACTGAGCGCACAGAAAAGGCGGTATTGTCATCGATGAAACTCAGCAATTTAAATGTCTGGTACAGCGCCAGGAAATAAGCGATTGCGGTTGCGTAAAGCATGACGATAAAGACATACTGCAGAAATGCCAACTGGTCTGGCCCGTCCTGAATGATGCTCGATAGCGGCAGCACCACGAAGATGCAAAGCGCAATGACCGGCAGCGCCATAAGGAACAGCACCACTTTCAAAAACAAAGTCTCCCGTTTCATAAAACACACCTCTTTGCTTGTTAATAACCAAAGTATAGCGATTTATTTATCGTTTATCAATAAATAATTACTGTTTAGCGATATTACAATTTTGAAAGAGAGCGATGGATAGATGCGTTTTAAATTAGTTTTTTTAAGTTTTGCCTGTTGAATAAAGATAATCACCTTAATTGTAAATTCTCTAGTCTTTTATTATCAGAATATTGAAATATATGATGAAACGCAGTACACTTAGAGTGTTTAGGCCTATGGAATTTGTCGCACGCCATCCGAATTTATAGAGTGAAAAAAGGAGGAGTAGCAGTGACTAAGTTCGAAGAAAAACAGCCTTCCGTATCTGTCGACAAGCTGATGTGGATGTACGAGCAAATGGTCAAGATTCGCTATTACGAAGACCAGATGGTGGAGGCGTACACGGAAGGCAAGTCGCCGGTGTTCAATATCGGCAAAGGCCCTGTGCCGGGTGAAATGCACCTCGCGACCGGCCAGGAACCGGCCGCAGCAGGCATGATGGTGCATTTGACGAAAGACGATACGGTAACCGCGCCTCATCGTCCGCATCACCACGCAATTGCCAAAGGTGTCGACTTGAAGAAAATGACGGCAGAGATTTTCGGCAAGGAAACAGGACTTGGAAAAGGAAAAGGCGGGCATATGCATTTGTTCGACCCGCAAGCGAAGTTTTCGTGCGGCGGCATTGTCGCAGCCGGGATTCCGCATGCGGTCGGCGCGGCTATGGCCAATAAAATGAAAGGAAAAGACTGGGTCGCCGTGGCATTCATCGGTGAAGGCGCGGCGAATGCCGGTGCGTTTCATGAATCGCTGAATTTGGCGGCGCTGTGGAATTTACCGCTCATCATCGTCGTCGAAGACAATTCTTACGGCATCTCGATACCGAAAACGGCATCGACTTCAGTCGAATCAAACGATCTGCGCGCTTCGGCATATGGCGTTGCGGGTGCTTATGTAAAAGACAACGATCCGGTTGCGATGTACAAAGCCGCAGAAGAAGCGGTCAACCGTGCGCGCAACGGACAGGGTCCGACGATCATCGAAATCGAGACTTTCCGGTTCCTTGGCCATTTCCAAGGCGATCCGGAATTGTACCGCGACAAACAGGAAGTTCCCGGACTCCGCGCGCGAGATCCGATTATGAAACTGCGCCAGCAGCTCTTGGATGCGGAACATGTGAATGAACCGGAACTGGAAGAAATCGAAGCTCGTGCCAAAAAAGAAGTGGACGAAGCTTACCAATTCGCACGCGACAGCGACTACCCGAAGCCTGAAGCCGCCTTAGATGACGTCTTTACATCTTAATCCGAAAAGGAGAGATTCCGAAATGGAGACAGCGAAAAAAAGGGTGCTGACGGGTAACAAAGCGATGGCGGAAGCGATTGCCCAGGAGATGGAGAACGACAAAAATGTATTCGTGCTTGGTGAAGATATCGGGAAGTACGGCGGCATTTTCGGATCGACGCAAGGCTTGATGGAGAAATTCGGGCCGGAACGTGTGCTTGATACGCCGATTTCCGAGACGGCGTTTATCGGCGCGGCAATCGGGGCAGCGGCAGAAGGCATGCGGCCAATTGCGGAATTGATGTTCGTCGATTTCTTCGGCGTCTGCATGGACCAGATCTATAACCATATGGCGAAGATTCCGTATATGTCCGGTGGCAATGTACGGTTGCCGATGGTGCTCATGACTTCGGTCGGCGGCGGTTATAGCGACGCTGCGCAGCACTCGCAGACTTTGTATGCGACATTTGCCCATATGCCGGGGATGAAAGTGGTCGCGCCGAGTACACCGTATGACTTAAAAGGCATGATGACGTCCGCGATCCGTGACGACAATCCGGTCGTTTTCATGTTCCATAAATCGCTTCAAGGACTCGGCTGGATGGATCAGCTCGATTATGCGATCGGTCATGTACCAGAAGATTCGTATATCGTGCCGCTCGACAAGGCGAATGTGATGCGCGAAGGCAAAGACGTAACCATCGTCGGTATCCAGATGATGACGCATTATGCGATGGAAGCGGCAGAGCGATTGGCACAAGATGGCATCGAAGCGGAAGTTATCGACCTGCGCTCCTTGGCGCCGATCGATAAAGACACCATCCTCAATTCAGTGAAGAAAACGCATCGGCTGGTCGTCGTCGATGAAGATTACCGTTCATATGGCATGACTGCTGAAATCGCGGCCATCGTCTCGGAAGAAGCACTCTATGAACTCGAATCGCCAATCAAGCGCTTGGCAATTCCGGATGTGCCGATTCCGTACAGCCATGTACTCGAAGATTTTGTTTTGCCAGGCCCGGATAAAATCGTCGAGACAGTCAAACAGATGATGGATGAAGCGTAAGAGGAGGCTAGGGAATGCATGATGTAACGTTGCCGAAGCTATCTGAAGATACGGATAAGAGCTTGATTGTCCTATGGTTCGTGGACGAAGGCGATTACGTCGAAGAAGGCGCCGTGTTGTGTGAAGTCCAGACGGAAAAAGCGGTGTCAGAAATTCGTGCCGAAACGAGCGGAACGGTGAAGAAAATCCATGTGAAGCGCGGAGATTCCGTCAAAGCCAGCACGTTGCTTGCAGTTATCGACCCAAAAGGCAAAGCAGCCAGTAACATAGGTACTGCTGAGAAAGTCCACCTCGAACAAGCGGAGGAAAACGAAGCGTCACAAGAGACCGCGAGCTTTACCCGCGTGTCGCCGAGACTTCGCCATCTCGCGAAAGAACTGAGCGTTAAACTTGAAGACATTAAAGGCACTGGAAAGGGTGGGGCGATTACCGAGCAGGACATCCGCGATGAATCGGGATTGTGAATAGAAAAAAGGCGCACCCGACTTGATCGGTTGCGCCTTTTTTATTGATGAATAGATTATTCATCCCCTCTGAAACAGAGCGAGAACAGCACTTGTGCCATTGTGCCATTATTACGCGCGACTTTATAAGCAGTGAAATAGCTTGAAAAATGTCTGTGCTTATTGAGTGAAGCGTGAATGAATAGTCTTATTCCATTATTTCCGGATACACCGTTTCCGCAACTAACTGCACGGCTTCGCCAATGCGCGGCCCAGGGCGGGAAGTGATGTCGGAATCGATGAAATGCACTTCGCCGTTCTCGATCGCTTCAACAGCCGACCAGCTGTCGCGTGCTTCGATATCACCGACGGCATCCTCCACGTAAGACACGGTCGTCAAGATGACTTCCGGATCGCGGGTGATGACTTCTTCTTCAGAGATATTCGGCCAGCCTTCCAGATCATCAAAAACGTTGGTCACTTGGGCGTGGTTCAGAATCTCTTGCTGGAACGTCGATTTTCCGGTTGTGTAAATTTCAGGGGACGGGCTGATTTCCACGTATACTTCTTTTTGTTCTTCGACCGCTGCAAGGCGTTCTTGGACATCTTCGATTTGCGTTTGGATGTCTTCAATCACTTCAGCGCCTTGTTCTTCCTTGGCAAGAACAGAGGCGATTTGTTCGATATCGCCGTATACTTCGTCGAATGAAGTAGCCGATTCAATAACGAATACCGGAATATCGGCATCTTCAAGCTGGGAAAGGGCAGGTGGCGCTTCGCCGGTTGAATAAGCCAGGACGACATCCGGGTCGAGCTGGATGATTTTCTCGGCATTGAATTCAACGGAATCACTGACGCGTTCGATGTCCTGTGCCGCTTCCGGGTAGTTGTCATAGTCAGTTACGCCGACCAATTGATCACCGGCATCAAGTGCAAAGACGATCTCGGTGTTGCTCGGGATGAGTGACACGATCGTTTCAGGCGCTTGTTCGAATTCGAGTTCTTCGCCGCGGTCATCGGTGACGGTGTACGGTGTGTCGCTTGCCGTTTCAGTGGATGCTTGTTCGGTCGCATCTTCTGTTGCCGGTGCTTCGGCAGCGTCATCTTGGCAAGCACCGAGTGTTAAAACGAGTGGAATGCTGAGTAAGAGAAATGATTTGATTTTCACGAGTGAGTCTCCTTTTTCTTCATGCGTTTTGTTGGATAAGATTTGCTGACGAACGGGATTTCATCGACGCCGTGCTGTTTATTGGCATAGACGGCCATCACGAAAAAGACATTGGCGAGCAGGTTGGCGTAGTCCATCAAATGCTCCGGCACTGCGCGCTCAAGCGTCACGTAGTGAAGGGCGCGTACTGACTTTTTCGCTTCACTGCGGCATACGTGAAGAATGCACGCACCATGCGTTCCTTGCGGCAGGACGAATTGATCGATTTCCTCTTTCACTTCCGCGACGTAGCGGTCATACAAACTGCTGAGATCGGCGAGGTCTTGTTCGGTAATCGCCAGTTTCCCGCGCACTGAACCGTTCAAGTGGTAAACCATCGGCTGCAGGTAGCGCAAATCGTCGATGATTTGAGGGACATCATTGACCGCAATGGCTTCTCCGATTCGTGTCGTCAAGGAATCGGTGCGGATCTCGAAATCGACTGTTGAAGCGCTTTCCCTCATGAACGGGTAGCACAAATAGCGCATGTCTTTTTTCATCTGTTCACCTCCAAAATAATGTCCGTAAATATCAGCAGACGTATCGCTTTCAAAAAAGAGACAAAAAAAGCCACTCTCAACGAAGAGAGTGGCACGATTGCGAATATCCAGCACAAAGCTGTCCATAGGAAAAAGTTGCCGTAAATCCTCTTATCTTCCGAAGAGCAAAAATACGTTCAGAAAAAGGTAGGTCTCCTGGCTTGTGCATCGCTTTACTCTAAGGCCTTCCCGGGTCTCCCCAGTGGCATCTCTTATTTCATACGCACTTACAGTTGCGGAAACAGCTCCGGATTTTCACCGGATTCCCTGTTACGCTGACGAATCAGCACCTTTTTCCTGCATGATTATTTACTTAGTTTCAGTGTAGCACTTTTGTTTTGGATTTAGGAGAGGATAATGAAATTGTTTGTAGCTTAAGTAAAAAGGCTAGAGGGGGGCTTAAGAGCTTTTATGAGTTTGGCATATTGGTAAACAAAAAGGGTAATTGAACAATAGTACGGAAAATGAGTGTTTTTTATAACCTTAAGGAGGGGGATCATGGAAAATCATAGCGGCCTAACATGCCCATTTTGCCAATCGGTAATGAAAAAAGGATTTATCCAGAGTGGCACAAGACTCGCGTGGGTGCCGAAAGTATCCAAACTGAGTGCTGAACCGAGCCTGACTAAAGGTTCTGTATTGTTATCGGAACAAAGCCGTTTTTCCATCAACCATGTCGATGCTTTTCTGTGTGAATCATGCAAGAAGGTCGTCATTGATTATGAAGGTAATGAACAAGAACAATAACATGTATTCACTTGAGGAAAATAGCAGATCAGTTTTTCCATCAAAATAAGAAAAAGAGCAGCGACGTCGTTGCTCTTTTTTTGTTTGAATAAATGAAGTGTTCAAGTCATTTATTGATTAATAAATACACGTGCTATAATGGCGCTATACAAGATAGAGGAGGAGTTCAACATGTTACCAACAAATTTGACAGAAGCGTTAAACGCTCAATTCAATAACGAACTTCAAGCCGCACACGCGTACACAGCGATGGCCTCGTACTTTTCAGGAAAAGGGTATCACGGATTTGCCAACTTCTACTTGATCCAATCACGAGAAGAACATGTACACGCGATGAAATTCTATCATTACTTGGTGACAATGGATGAACAGCCTGTACTCCAGGCGTTGACAGAACCAAGAAACGAATATGCAAATGCTCTGGATGTTGTGGAAGCATCACTTGCGCAGGAAAAGTCAGTGACGGCAAACATATATAAATTGGTAAGCTTGGCCGATGAACTGCAGGAACATGCTACGCTTTCATTTTTGGATTGGTTCATTGAAGAACAAATGGAAGAAGAAAAAATGTTCCGGGACATGATCATTCGCATAAAAGGCATTGAAGAAGGCGGCGAGTATTTCCTGAAAATGGACGACGAGTTTGCGGCAAGAAAATTGGAAGAATAATAGGCTAGAAAACAAACAGCACACGGCTTAGCGTGTGCTGTTTGTTTTCATGGAAAGAAGTGGTGAGCTATTGAAGAAAATCGGATTCTACCGATGTAATTTGACCGCTATTTGAGTAATCAAATAGTAATCGGTCTTGCTCTTTAAGTTGAGGATCTTCTGAAATCAATAACACAGCATATTGTTCTCCATCAGTGATAGTAGCGGGGAGCTTGCTGATTTTGTTTTTCTCCCACTCTTTGGGAGAGTTCACATTGGAATCATTGAGCAAATAAGCTTCTTTTATTGAAATGCCGCCAACTTTAACGGATGCTAACTTTGTGCCGTTAGGGATATCTTGAGGGGTAAAAACAATTTTCATGTAGTGGTCGGAGGCTTGCTGGTATTCTGAGATCTCAGTGACCAAGAAATCTGCTTCATTAGAACAACCTGACATCAAAAATAGTACTCCGAATACCCCGATGATAGACTTTTTCATATAGTTCCTCCAAAAGAATTTTGGTTTGTCTCCGTTTACCAAGGTTGTTTAAATGAACCTTCGGGTTAGTGTAGCTGCGGATGAGATAGCAAGCACAGCAAGATGACTAACATAAGACGCTAAGAAACTTTTTTTACACATTCGCTCCCATATTTACAGCGGCTGCTCTCAAAGAAAGCTATTAAGAGCTTGGAAAGTAAGAAGTGAGGTCGTATATTTCAAACAGAGAGCGATCATCATTTAGCAAAACTTCATAAGTGTATTCTTTTCCCTGCTCATTTTTCACGATAACTACATACCTTCCTTGACCATAATTATAGTTAGTACCACCGTGAAATAAAGGCTCATTTTCATCATAAGACTTTGCTACTTCTACAGATGCATAATGAAAGACAGCCATTTCATTTTCTTTATGCTCACTATACAGATATGTCGACCCAACGATGATTCCGATAAGCAATACAGAGATGAAAAATATAGCGAAGATTCTTTTCATGAACTGTGCTCCTAGGTTTTATTTTACGGCTGCTTTTAATTATTTACGAATACTGATAATGGCCGATTGTCGATACTGTCCTTATTTTCTATTACAATAAGTACTTCAAAAAAATTGGCTGGCACGGACCCAGTGAAATACCGAGCTCATGACAGCCAATTCGCTTCATAGCCTTAAACTCTAGCTTTAAGGGCTCGCTAGCTACCCAATCACTTTTTTTCACGTTAGTTAACCATTAGTCCCCATCCCTCTGTGTATCCATCATAGGGCTTACATAATTCGTCCAATCGTTTTTGTATCGCAATTATCTCTTCGTACTTTAAAAGCATGGTGATATAACAATAACAAGTCCATTCTTCCATTTCATCATCTTGTTCTAATTCACAAGTAAATCCATTACTTCTTAAAGTTTCTAAAACAGCTTCACCATTCTCTCTATCCGGAACTGCTATCACAAAATCAAGGTTTTGTGGTTCTTTAAAATCGACACCTTGTTTATATAACATTTTCAATACTTGTCCATCTTCATCCTTAGGAAATACTGCCATGTTTTCGTCTCCTTCAGTTCTTGAGTAGTGAATTATTTCTCGTTAATTTTTTACCGCTTTTTACAATTAAACTACTTCATTAGGAAGGTAATCAAGAAAAAACGTCGATCATTTTAATTAATAGTCAGGTTCATAAATTGTCATGATTCATCGTGACTTAAAGAATGATCATTTTCTAACCAATCAACAATCAAATCTACGATGATTTTTTGTTGTTCACTAACGGTGATCTGCGCTTCATTGTCGCCGGATTGACTCCCATATACGCCGAAATACGCGTGATTTCCGCCTGGAATTTCAATGAAATCTGTTGTTTCCGGCAAGTTCGAGCTGTTTTCCTTAATTTTTTCAGGCGTACTTAAGCCGTCTTCTGAACCGCTTATGGATAAAACGGGTAAGGTGGATTCGCTTAAATAATCATTGCTTGCTGCGTATGCCCCGAGTAATATGAGCCCGTTGACGCGATCTAAATGTTGATCGGCATACATAGCGGCTGCTGCGCCTCCCATGGAATGGCCCGAAACATACCATTCGATGCTGTCGTCACTTTCTATTATTTCATCAGCTTTTGACACATCTAGAATTGATAAATTTAATCTGACTGAAGGGATGGCGACTGTGATATTTTGCTTTGATAATTCTTGTGCCAAATAGCCGTATGCTTCAGGTTCAACTTTTGCGCCGGGATAGAGGATTAACCCTTTGTCTGCATTTTCTGCTCTATAGATATACCATCCGTCCTCAGATTCTATAACTCCCTCCATTTCGATTTGATCAGCATCTATCGCTTCAAATGTATTTTGAGACCATATGAAAAAGATAGTGAAGCTTAGAATTACAAGTAAAGCCAGTGTGAAAAGCGAGATGAATAGGGTTTTTTTGTTTAGAAATTTTTTCATCATCATTACCGAATTATTCCTAATCCAATCAAGTAGAAAGATAGAGACAATCCACTAATTAAAATTATGAATAATTTTCCTTTCTGGATTTTTTTGAAATACTCATTTAATTCGAATTAAATTAATCTTTCGTTCAACTCAAGTGTGAGCATTAGAGGATTATTTACACATATTAAAAATAAAATATAATCCACGTATTGTGTTTTTTAATGAAATTAAACTATATGTTGTTTTGGAATCAAAAGTATAATGGAATCGCAAAGAGAACAATAAAGGGGAAATGTTATTCATATGATAAAACGTATTTTGAAAAAACTCCCTAAGATGCAAGAACATCTTAAGGGAGTAAAGAAAAGTTTGTATACATTATAATAATCTTTTCTCTCTGTGATGAACAGATGGAATTTAAGTCTAAACCAGAATGTCCATGCTCTTCCATCTCTAACCGTAGACAGTCGCTTGATTCAAAGCCAAATGCGAATTTGTATCATTCACCCCACAAGCAGTTAAAGGAAATACAAAACAAAATAATAGTGTAAACCAAAGACTCAGTTTAATAATTTTAACAGGACTATTATGGTTATGTTCAGCTTTCGACTTGTTATTCAAAGATTTATGAAACGAACATTTATTCATCGATTTTATTCTCCCTTAGCATGGTCCACATAGGTTGATTAATAACGGATAGGTTCATTTCATCAAGTATCTTAAACCCAAACCGCTCGTATAAACGAACATTACTTTCTGTTTCGGTTTCCAAATAAATTGGAAGTTTGGCTTCATCTGTCATTGCTATGAGTTCTTTAAGTAATTTCCCTCCATGTCCTTCTCCTTGATTTTCTGAAGCTACGCCTATAATTTGTAAATAGGCAAAAGATTTATTTTTCATGTGTTTTTTTCTAGTCTCATCAATAGGACTGAGTGCACCTGCTACCATCATAAATGATTTAAAGCCAATTGAGAAAAATGAGAAAATACTACCACTTCTAATCATGCGCCATAAACTCATATAGGTATATTCATCTTGAGTGATTGCCATAATGCCTTCAAACTTATCTGAAGAAGCGTAGACATCACCATATCTATAACAATATCTAATCATAAACTTAGCAACCGAAGTATATTTATATGAATTTTTCTCAGCGTCCCCAAATAATACTTTAAACAGCGGATCTTCTTTAAAGGCATCTGCTAAAACTACCGTCGCTTGCCTAATTTCATCCTTATTAACTTTATGAAGATTTTTAATTTCACCCATGGGAGTACTGCTTGTTCTGCCAGATGTCAATTTACTCGTTATGCTTTCAATAATTATGAATAAAGTAATTGTTATGACTGTACTTATTGCAATACTTGCCCATGGTGACTCCAAACCAAACAAAGGTGTAACGAACCTTCCGACCAACAGGCCTATGGCCACTGGAAATAAAACTTTTAATATAAGAGATTTGTTTTTCATTTAACATTAGCCTCCTTTACATCAATATCCTGTGTAGAATAGATATCTATAAACTTGGGCTTAGAATCGATTAGCTTTACAGATATGTCAGTCTCCTATTTAGAGACATATTTTTTCTTTATAATAGGGTTAATAGGTACTACTAGAAGACTAGGAATTCCAACACCTATCCCAAGACCAAATAATATTTTATCAACAACCATCCAGGTAGGCGTTGTCATTATAAAGAAAGTAACTGCTTGTCCTATTGCAAGACCTAATACAATTCGAAGTAAACTTTCTAATATTTTTTCTCTTTGATTTCTATAATTCGTCTTCTCCTTTTCTTTTAGAGCTCCAAAAGTAAAAACACTTTATTGCATTTTAGCAACGAGGAAATATCTCCTATTTTCCACAGCTGTTCTCATTGTTTACAATTTCAAATATGTCTTCTACGGTGCAACCAAAGACTTTAGAAATATCCATGGCTAGTTTCAAAGATGGATTATATCTTCCATTCTCCAAATTACCTATAGTCTCTCTCCTTACACCAACAGTCTTAGCTAGATCATCCTGTGTCATATCAAATTTCGCTCTATATTCTTTAATGTGAGTTTTAAATATTCTCATCTTTTGCACCATTGCTTTCCTTAATTTCATAGATGGCATGAGAAACTGCAAACGAAAGATTGCCGATTATAAAACCTAAAAATAGGCCCCAGTGAGTAAATTGCATATTTCTTGTTATTGTGACCAATATTATTGTAATCATCATTACAAATAGCAATATAAAAAAAGATATGGCTGAAGCTTTTAATAAATGCTCTTTGAACATTTCATCTGCAATCACATTAAAATAATATGCATATCCAAAGTATCCAAAGAACAAAAACAACAAATTATGCCCTGTGAAAAACCCTAAGAAACCTAATAAGCCTAATAAACTAAGGTATCCAAACTTATTTTTCTGTTTCATATTAAAACTCCTATGTGGTATATTTCTATCTTATTGTTATAAATATACCTCATAAGAGTTTTATTGTCATGATATCTGTTTATTAAAAATCATTAAGTAGAAAATTATTAAGCTTAAAATCATTCAGCTTTTTCCAAAGAAAAATCCACCGATTCTGCACCAGTGGATTCATATTTACTATTCAATTTCTTATATCCTTATATTCACATCTAAAAACCAATCCTTTTGTCGACAAAGGCTTTCAGCGCCTCTTCGCCCTGTCCGCTCATCACTTTTGTCATATTGGAAATGGTTTGTGGCGTTTAATAATGGCCGTACATCTTCTCGATCAGATCCGAGATCTCAGACATCGTCACGCCTTTTTGGAACATGTGGATGACAAACGACTCCAGCGTATCATTTAAGCGCTTGTAGGGTACGACCGTCTGTTGGTTGAATTCGCCATTTTGGTCACGTGGAATGGACAGATTTAAATCTCCGTACTTCCTATGCAGTCTCCGTGTGTAGGCACCGTTCCGCGAATTGTGCCCGAATTGAACCCAATGCGATTGTATTTCTCGTAATCCAGAAACGCTGTCAATTCTGTTTTCAAGAGTGTATTAACCGCCGTTTCCAAGTGCATTCGAAAAAATTCGGAGATGTCTTCTTTTTTTACTAGAGCTTGCATAATATCTGTTGTAAACTGAGTCATGGGGAAGGCCTATTTTCTGTAAATTGGTTGTGGTGACTTAATTCTACAAGAAAAGGTCTTCCTTTTTCTATTTATTCATTTACACAAGATATTTTACGCTCTCGTAGAAAGATATAGACATTTCAATAATTAGGAGTATTAATAATTTTCCTTTCTGGTTTTTTGAAAGTATTAATTTAATTCGTATTAAATTAAAGCTTCGTCCAACTTAAGTATGAATATTAAAGGGATGCAATTACTAATATGCAACAGTTAATTTTTCACTTTATCTTTGTAATAAAGGCTCAAGCGCAAAAAAAAGCAGTCGAATTTACTCTTGCCTAGAAGGTTTGCTAAACAACTTGCTCTTGAAGCCAAAAAATTTTGAGAGCAATTCGAAAGGTGCTTTATTTCTCTTTTTGCTCCGAATCTTTTCTATAGTTAGCTTTTAAGGTTGTATTAATATTAATTAAAGCCATTAATATAAAACCAAGCATTATGAAAGTTACAATTTCACCTGTGAAAAAAGATACAATCCCTAATATCATGGCGTATACCCCGTACCACCTATTGCCGTATCAGCTCAAAGATAAAACGAAAGGACAGACAAAAAAGAGTGGCCACAGCCACTCTTTTTTGAAGCGTTTACCCAACAATTGAGTTAGTTTGCTGAAATATTGTTTAAGTACTAGTAAAAAGGCTTTATACCTACAATACAAATATAGAAACGCCCAAAATAAATATCGTAGTGATCAACAGTAACTTAAAGTGTTCGGTTTTCTTATTAATTAACATTTCAACTAGCTGTACAACATTTGATAATCCTACGGAAAGGAGCATACTGAAAAGTAAAATATTCATGTTGTCTGGTGAAAGCCTCTCAGTCGTTAGCGCTGCCACAGAAACGAATATAACTCGAACGGCAAAGTAAGTTGCAACTACATTTGTAAAAAACTTTAAGAAAAAAACACCTTACTTTTTCTATACTCTGTTTGAATTTTACCTAATATCTTCACTTTCGCCACTTCACTCCTTCATTAATAATCTAATCGGTTTGTTTAAACTAACATGCCAGTAAATATTACATCAGAACACCGTTTACCGCTTTATTTAATTTTTCAATAAGGGGATTAAATCCTTATGAATCAATTAGTTATTGGGATTTTATCTTTATTAAGTGGAACATACGATTGCTAGCGATGTCTATACAAGAATATTATTCGGTTGTAAAAATAGAGATCGGAGTCAACCAATGAAAATTAGAAATAGTGTAAGGCGCGCTGCAGAAAATAAAATATAGTTAATATTAAGTTATAGAGTAAGAAGAAGTAGTAAACATCCTATTAGAAACGATGGTTTATAAGAGCGGGAGAAGAAAATTGAAATCTTCTTCTTTATATGATATATTTATGGTGTTATTCAGCATTTAAAGTAGGCAAAGGGGCGTTTATATTGCAATTAACTATTCGCACGACAGGAGACAATGTCAAAGCGGTCTCATACTTACTAGCAAAAAATCCAAATAATTTATACGAAAGAAATCAAAAAGGACATATGGTGCGCATGTTTTATAGCAAGTTTACCGATAAAGAGCTCGAGATGACCATTTTTGTTACGCCAGATCCGATTGAAATGAGCCAGAAT
>NZ_JAHPZO010000016.1 GCF_019042655.1 Planococcus sp. CP5-4_YE | reverse complement strand
GACGAATACTAATCGATCGAGGACTTAACCAATAACTGAAATGCGTTTCCATAATTCAATGTCGATTTATCCAGTTTTGAGCGAACAAGCTCAAACCAGTCCAGTGATGATGGCAAAGAGGCCACACCCGTTCCCATCCCGAACACGGAAGTTAAGCTCTTTTGCGCCGATGGTAGTTGGGGGTTTCCCCCTGTGAGAGTAGGACGTCGCTGGGCAAGTTGAAAGGCCGTTACCGGTTCATTCCGGTAACGGCTCTTTTTGTATTGTTTTTGTAAAAACGCAGCCTGCCTTTTCGAAAAGGCGCCGCGTTCGGTATAATAGAATAAACTATGAATGAAAACGTGAGGATGCAAAAATTATGACTCAAAGACGTCCAGTGGTGGATGCTTTATTGGAATTTCAGAGAAGACGGCCGATTTCGTTTCACGTGCCCGGCCATAAAAATGGCCTGCTATCGGGTTTGCCGAAAGAATTAAAAGCGGCACTTGTCTATGATATGACAGAGTTGGAGGGCCTTGATGATTTGCACGCCCCCAGTTCGGCAATTAAGGAAGCGGAAGATTTGCTAGCCACGGCATACGGTGCAAAAAAAAGCTATTTTCTAGTGAATGGCTCAACTGCAGGGAATTTGGCGATGGTTCATGCGATTTGTGGAGAAGGAGATCATGTGATTGTGCAGCGCAACTCACACAAGTCTATCTTTCATGCGCTTGAACTTGCCCATGTAAAACCTGTTTATGTAGCGCCTGAATGGGATGAAGTCTCTAAAAGTGCAGGAGCTGTTGCCTTATCTACGATCGTGACCGCCATTGATGAGTATCCGCAAGCGACAGCGGTTGTTTTGACGTATCCGAGTTATTACGGCGTTGCTTCTACTGAGTTGGAAGCTATTATTGATTATTGTCATGAACGTAATATTCCGGTGCTGATCGATGAAGCACACGGGGCACATCTGGCAGCAGGGGAGCCGTTCCCTGTGAGTGCGCTGGCTTATGGAGCTGATGTGGTCGTGCAGTCTGCCCATAAAACTTTACCTGCGATGACTATGGGCTCTTACCTTCACGTAGCTGGAGGGTTGGTGAATGAAAGGATGATCAGCAAGTATTTACGGATTTTTCAATCGAGCAGCCCTTCTTACCCCATCATGGCTTCGCTTGACGATGCCAGGGCGTATATCCAGAATTATTCGGTTCACGATAAGCGGGATTTTCTAGAAAAACGCCTTTATTTCATTTCCAGTATTAGACGGATTCCTTCTCTAGAAGTAGTAGAGACGGACGATCCGCTGAAGTTACTGCTGCGTATCGAAAGCAGAGGGGGCTTTCAATTGAAAGCGGCATTGGAACAAGCCGGTATTTTTGTAGAATTGGCGGATCCTTTTCAAGTCTTGCTGATTTTGCCCTTATCCAAGCCGTGGCATGCCTATCCGTATGCAGATATACGCAGTCGGATTAAAGAAGCTGTGCAAGGTGTGCGGCTATTAGAGAAGGGTACGCCAAGCTTCCGTCCCAACAATCCTCCACGGGTGACAGTGCCGGAATTGTCGTTTGAGGAAGTGGATTTATCGGTACAGGAATGGGTGCCTTATGAGAGAGCGATCGGCCGGATCTCAGCAGCTATGGTGACACCTTACCCACCCGGTATCCCGCTCGTCACGGCAGGAGAAAAATGGACGGTCGAAAAAGTGGAGGAGCTGTCGGATTATCTAGGCGCCGGTGCGGAGATACAAGGGGAGCATCGCTTAGCAGAAAAGCTGGTTTCTGTCATTCCGTGGTGAGTAGAACGAACGCTCGGGTGGTATACACTAGCATATGCGATAGCGAATATGGGGGTAATAGTATGGAACAGGAAAAGTACGCAATTATTGATATTGGCTCGAATACCATCCGCTTGGTTATTTATACGCGGGATAAGAGTGGCCGTTTTTCAGAAAGCGAGAACGTTAAGGCGGTCGCCCGTCTGCGCAATTATTTAACGGACGATTTGACGCTTTCTGAAGAAGGCATAGCGGTATTGATCGATACCTTGAAGAGTTTTCAGGAAGTGACGCGCCACCATCAGCTCGAAGCGATTAAATGTGTGGCAACGGCTGCTGTACGGCAGGCGAAAAATCAAGAATCCATCATCGAGCGTGTTGGAGAAGAGACGGATTTTACGATGCGTATCTTATCGGAATACGAGGAAGCGCATTACGGTTATTTGGCGGTTGTCAATTCGATGTCGTACAAAGAGGGCATCACGGTTGATATTGGCGGTGGCAGTACCGAATTGACTTTATTCGAAGGCCGTGAACTCATTCATTTCCACAGTTTTCCGTTCGGTGCCCTATCATTGAAGAAGCAATTTATTGAAGGCGATACACCGAAAAAGGGTGAGTTGAAGGCGTTAAGGGAATTTATTGAAAGCCAGTTCTTATCGCTCGACTGGATCGAAGGAAAGAAATTGCCGTTGATTGGCATTGGGGGAAGCGCACGAAACTTGGCGCAGGTTCACCAGGAACAAATCGACTATCCACTATCTGGTGTGCATCAGTATACGATGAAGCGGAAAGATGTGGAAGAAACGAATAAATGGCTTGGGGCAATGGAATTCGATGAGTTGCAGCGTGTAGAAGGTTTGTCGCGCGACCGGGCAGATATTATCATTCCTGCGGTGGAAGTGTTCAATTGTCTAATGGACTTAATCGATGCTGAGCTCTTTGCATTGAGTCGAAAGGGCTTGCGGGACGGTGTGTTTTACGAAGAAATGACCAAAGACTTCGAGATGCCAGTGTTTCCGAATGTCATTGAAGAAAGTTTTTACGATTTGGCAATCGACTACGATATCAACTTGACGCATGCCATCCATGTGACCAATAGTGCCTTGATGATCGTTAGAGAGCTGGTAGACGAAGGATTTCTTGAATTGTCCGAGAGCGATCACCGCTGGGTCCGTCTCGGCAGTTCCATGTACAATCTCGGTTCGTATATCGACTCCGAATCAAGCAATCAGCATACATTTTATCTATTGGCCAACCGGACCATCGATGGGCTTTTGCATAAAGAACGCATTATCGTCGCGTTGCTTGCTTCCTATAAAAACAAGAACTTGTTTAAGCGCAATGCAGCGCTTTATGAAGACTGGTTTACCGAAGAAGAGCTGGATAAATTCAATATCATGGGTGCAGTCATTAAATTCGCCTACAGCTTGAATGCGACCAAACGCGATATTGTCAAAGACATTCAAATAGAAGACCAAAAAGAAGAACTTGTTTTTTCTATTCAATGCCGGGAAGATTGGAAACCTGAGCAATACCAGGTCGAGAAGCAAAAAAAACATTTGGAAAAATTATTTAAAAAAACCATTACCGTCGACTTTCATGAATAAATGAAACCTGAGGGGGAGTTGTGCCGTGGGAAAGAAAAAAGAAGATATGGTCCAGTTGAACAGTCCTTCCTATTACAATAACCGCGAATTGAGTTGGTTGGCATTCAATGAACGGGTGTTGCAGGAAGCGCTCGACCCGCGCAATCCGTTGCTTGAAAAGCTAAAGTTTCTGGCGATTTTCAGTTCTAATTTGGATGAGTTTTTCATGGTGCGTGTAGCGGGATTGCAAGACCAGGTAAAAGTGGGTTTTAATAAGCCTGAGAACAAAGCCGGGATGACACCGAAACAGCAATTGCATGAAATCGCTATGAAGAACCATCAATTGGTGGATTTGCAATACGAAACTTTGCGTAAAATCGTGTATCCCAAGCTTCAGAAAGAGCACGTCCATTTCCTGAAGGTAAGGGAATTGAGCGATACGCAGCGAGAGGCTTTGGAGACTTACTTTGATGAGCATATTTTTCCTGTGTTGACCCCGATGGCAATCGATGCCTACCGACCGTTTCCGATGTTGCTGAATAAAAGCATCAATTTGGCGGTGGTCTTGGAAGATACCGCAAAAGAAGAGGATTCTGAACAACGGAAGCGAACAGCCATCGTCCAATTGCCTGCGATGCTTGAGCGGTTTGTCCAGTTGCCGGAAAATGGTGGCTTACGAAAGTTAATGCTGCTCGAAGACGTTATCGGTTTCTTTATCGGCAAGCTGTTTCACGGCTATGAAGTCAAATCGACGACTGCGTTCCGCATCACCCGCAACGCTGATATGACGATACACGAAGAAGGCGCGCGCGACTTGCTTAAAGAAATTGAAGAAGAGTTGAGAAAGCGCAAATGGGGAGCTGCTGTCCGGCTCGAAGTGCAAAAGGATGGATTGGATCCTGTTATTTTGGATTATTTAATGGAAGAGTTGGAAGTGCATCCGAAAGATGTCTACGAAATTGATGGATTTTTAGATTTGACGGTGTTTTTCAGTTTCTACAAGAAAATGGCCCCGATATGGGAGCATTTGGTTTACGAAGGAAAAATTTCGCAACTGCCAGTAGGGATGGAAAACGGCAAGGCAATTTATGCGAAAGTCGCAGAAGAAGACGTGTTCTTGCATCATCCGTACGAGTCGTTTGAGCCTGTCGTGGAGTTTATTTCGGAAGCGGCCGATGATCCGGACGTGCTTGCGATCAAACAGACTTTATACCGTGTCAGTGGAGATTCACCGGTGATCAACGCCTTGAAACGGGCAGCGGAAAACGGCAAGCAAGTGACGGTGCTTGTGGAATTGAAGGCTCGTTTCGATGAGGAAAATAACGTGCACTGGGCGAAAGAGCTGGAAAAAGCGGGCTGTCACGTGATTTACGGCATGACCCATTTAAAGACCCACAGCAAAATTACTTTAGTGGTTCGTAAAAAACAAGGGCGCATCGAACGTTTTGTCCACCTCGGTACCGGCAATTACAATGACCAGACAGCCAAAATCTATACGGACATGAGCTTGTTTACTTCTAAAAAAGAAATCGGCATAGATGCCACGAATTTTTTCAATTACTTAAGCGGGTACACGGAAAAGCCGGAATTCCATTATCTATCGGTGGCACCGTTTTCGATCAGGAAAGATATTCTTCATTTAATTGATTCTGAAATTAGGTACGAAAAGAAATATGGCAATGGCCATATTGTGGCTAAAATGAATTCCTTGACCGATAAATCGATTATCATCAAGCTTTATGAGGCCTCACGTGCTGGAGTCAAAATCGATTTAATCGTCCGGGGCATTTGCTGTTTACGGCCGGGGATCCTGGGAGTGAGCGACAATATTCGCGTGCGCAGTATTGTCGGGCGCCTGCTCGAACATAGCCGTGTGTATTATTTTCATCAGAACGGAAAAGAAAAAACTTTTTTGTCCTCTGCAGATATGATGACGAGAAACCTGAACAACCGCATCGAAATCCTTTTCCCGATTCTCGATAAGTGGGTGAAAGGGCAAGTGTGGGATATTCTTGAGCTCGGGCTGAGAGATAATGTTAAAGCCCGCGAACAAGACGAAGAAGGCAATTATGGCTATGTCCGGAGAATCGAAGGACAAGCAGTGATTGATAGCCAAATGGAACTGTTCGAGCGCGCATACCAAGTGGCTGAAGACGAGGAATAAGGTCAAAAGGAAGTTGTGAAACCGCTCGTTTTTGCGTTATAGTGGATAAGGTTTTAGTTAAAAGATAAGGAAACAGGTGAAAATATGAGTTATTTTATTACGCTAGAAGGCGGCGAAGGTTCGGGTAAGACAACGGCGCTGGTAAAGCTGGCAGAACGTTTGAAAACTGATGGGTTTGAAGTGTTGACGACGCGTGAACCGGGGGGCATTGAAATCGCGGAAAAAATACGCGAAGTCATCCTGGACCGGACGCATACGGCGATGGATGCCCGCACGGAAGCGCTATTATACGCAGCGGCACGGCGCCAGCATTTGGTGGAGCGCGTAATGCCGGCGCTTCAAGCAGGGAAAATCGTGTTATGCGACCGTTTTGTCGATAGCAGTCTGGCATACCAGGGCCATGCGCGCGGGCTTGGCCTGGACGATGTGCTGGCAATCAATGAATTCGCTATTGAAGGACATATGCCTGAGTTAACTTTGTATTTTGATGTCAATCCGAAAACGGGGCTTGCGCGCATCGACCTCGATCAAGGCCGTGAATTCAATCGCCTGGACGAGGAGTCACTGGCGTTTCATTACAAAGTAAGAGAAGGTTATTTGCTATTACTTGGCCGTTACCCGGAACGCATGCAGTTGATCAATGCGGAAAATGAGTTGGATGAAGTGGTAGCGGATGCGTATGAAGCATTGCAGCGCTTTTTAGCCGAAAAACAATAATGAAGTGCCTGCAGCCCTGTTCGTCAAGGGCTGTTTTTTCATGGACGGAATGAAAGGCTTTGTGCATATAGTCATGAATTTTTCGCATCGCCTAAAGGAAAGATGTGACGGCACCTTCGCCGTTCGTGTTATACTAATACATAGACAAGCAACCAAAAAAGGAGTGAGTGCTGATGAAACTCGTCGTTGCAGTAGTACAGGATCAAGACAGTAACCGCTTATCCAATGCGTTGACGAAAAATGATTTCCGGGCTACCAAGCTTGCCAGTACGGGAGGGTTCTTGCGCTCAGGAAATACCACCTTTTTGATCGGGGTAGACGATAGCCGTGTCCCGAAATTAATGGATTTGATCCGCGACAATTGCCGTGCGCGCGAACAGATGGTGGCGCCGGTTTCCCCGATGGGCGGAAATGCGGATTCCTATATACCGTATCCGGTCGAAGTGGAAGTGGGCGGGGCGACGATTTTCGTCTTGCCGATCGAACAGTTCCAGCAATTTTAAGAAACAGCCATGTTGTTTCTTCGTCCGCACTACCCGTGATCCATCTGGAACACGGGATTTTTTGCAAAGTTTGAAGGTGGAATCATGCACAAAACCATAGAAGAATTACAGGACATGCAGCCTGTCGTATTGAAGAGACTGCAAGGGGCGTATGCCAATGACCGTCTGGCCCATGCGTATTTATTGGAAGGGCCATCGGGTTCCGGAAAAAAGGAATTGACTCATTTTTTCGTCAAATTATTACTATGCGAAACACCAATCGACAATGTTCCATGTGAAACATGCCGCAGCTGCAAATTGTATGAAAGCGGCAATCACCCGAATATTTTGTTCATCGAACCGGATGGCCAGAACATCAAAATCGACCAGATCCGCGACTTGATTTATTCGATGAATAAAACGGCGTTAAATGCTGGGCGCAAAGTCTATGTTATTGAGCAGGCAGATCGGATGAACAATTCTTCCGCCAATGCCTTGCTAAAGTTTTTGGAAGAACCGGAAGCGAATGTAACAGCGCTACTGCTCACAGAACGCTTGAACGCCATCATGAGTACGATTCGCTCCCGCTGCCAGTTGCTATCATTTCAGCCGCTCTCACGACCTAAGTTGATGGAGCGATTGATAGCGGAGGGCATGACAGGATCGATGGCTGCTACAGTGAGCATGTTGACGCAAAGCGAACAGGAAGCAAAGCGATTGAGCGAAGAAGAACAGTTTGCTGATGAGCGGAAATTGGTGTTGAAGCTGGTCGAGACGGTAGGAGGCAATGTCCATGAGGCATTACTTTTGATCCAATCTGATTGGCTTCCCTTGTTCAAGGAAAAAGAAGATGCCGAAAGAGGTCTCGACATGTTATTATTTGCATATCGGGACATCGCGACAGTGAAAGCGGGTCTTGAAACTGCACGCACATATCCGGACATGGAAGAAACTTGGAAGCAGATGGCGCTTCAACGTTCGTTCGATGTATTGTCCAGGCAGTTGCAGGCAGTGTTACAAGCCAAACAGCAATTGCCGCGCAATATGAACCGGACACTGTTGATGGAGCAATTAATGCTGAATCTGCAGGAGGGGTAGACAATTGTATAAAGTAATAGGAGTCCGCTTCAAGAAAGCGGGTAAAATATATTATTTCGATCCAGGCGAAGCCGTGATCGAAAAAGACGATTATGTCATTGTGGAAACAGCGCGGGGCATTGAATATGGCAAAGTGGTCGTCCCTGTGAAAGAAGTCGGCGAAAACGATGTCGTTCTGCCGCTTAAGCAAGTGGTTCGCGCCGCCACTGAGCGCGACCGCTTGCAAGTAGAAGAAAACCGCTCGGAAGCGGAGCGCGCGTTTGAAGTCGGAACGGAAAAAATCGAGTCACATCGTTTGGACATGAAGCTGGTCGATGTGGAATACACATTCGACCGCAATAAAGTCATTTTCTATTTCACCGCAGAAGGTCGCGTCGATTTCCGTAACCTGGTGAAAGACTTGGCATCGATTTTCCGTACGCGTATTGAACTGCGCCAGATCGGCGTGCGCGACGAGGCGAAAATGCTCGGCGGCATCGGGCCATGCGGGCGCATGCTATGTTGTTCGACGTTCCTCGGCGATTTTGAGCCAGTGTCGATCAAGATGGCGAAAGACCAGAACTTGTCGCTGAATCCCTCAAAAATCTCAGGGCTTTGCGGGCGTTTGATGTGCTGCTTGAAATACGAGAACGACGAATACGAACAAGCGAAAAAGGAAATGCCGGATATCGGTGCGCGTGTCGAAACGCCAGATGGCACTGGCCGCGTTGTCAGCTTGAACTTGCTTGAGAGAGTATTGAAAATCCGCCTGGCAGAACAAGACCAGACGCTGGAATATACATTGGATGAAATCATGAACCAAGGGACGAGAGCGTGAGGTGGTGGTATCAGTGAAAGAAAAGAACTTTTTGGATACAGTCATGGATTTTGAACAGCAATTGGAATCGATGCAAGAGCAGTTCCGTGATTTGAAAACAGTGGTAGCGCGTACGATGGAAGAGCATCATGCGCTGCAATTGGAAAATCACCATTTGCGTGCCCGCCTCGATGAACTGAACGAAAAAGTGCCGGAACCGGAAAAAGTCGACCCGGTCAAATTGAAGAAAGCCGTGATGGACATCGGCGAAGGCTACGATAACTTGGCGCGCCTGTACCATGAAGGCTACCACGTCTGCAACGTCCATTTCGGCAGTTCCAGAAAAGGCGACGACTGCTTATTCTGCCTATCGTTCTTGAACAAGCAGAATTAATGAAGAAAAGTGAGAGCAGCCGTTTAGACCCGACAAGCACAAGACGGTTTGCTGGAGCGGCGTCCTTTGCCGCATAAGCAAACTGGCTTGTGACCTTGAGGGTCTGGTTGCTGCAGCTAGACATAAAGAAATAGAACCAACAGGCTTCCGACACTCCGTGTGGCGGCAGCCTTTTATTATGGCAGGAGTGAACGACATGTTAACAGACGATGAACGCTTGGATTATTTATTAGCGGAGAATTTACGCATCATCCAGAGTCCTTCGGTATTTTCCTTTTCCTTGGACGCGGTTTTATTGGCGCGTTTTGCGTATGTGCCGAAAAAGCGGGGACGGATTGTCGATCTATGCACCGGCAACGGCGCAATTCCATTGTTTTTGAGCGACCGCACTGAATCAACGATTACGGGTGTCGAATTGCAGCCCCGCCTGGCGGGAATGGCGCGCCGCAGCATCGAATTCAACGGCCTCGAAGAACAAATCGATATCATCGAAGGCGATGTGAAGGAAATTCCGACGCAACTCGGCTACGAGAAATTCGATACGGTGACTTGCAATCCGCCGTATTTCCCTGCCCATGACATGAGCGATAAAAACTTAAGCGAGCATATGGCAATCGCGCGCCACGAATTGCATCTGACCTTGGATGAAGCGGTGCGGTCTGCAAGCCAGCTGTTGAAGCAAGGCGGCAAGGCGGCGTTTGTGCATCGTGCGGGAAGATTGATCGACATCATGGCGGCGATGCGTAACAACCGCCTGGAGCCAAAACGTATCCGGCTCGTCTATCCAAAAGCCGGCAAAGAAGCGAATACCTTATTGATCGAAGGCATCAAGGATGGCAAGCCGGATTTGAAAGTGTTGCCGCCGTTGATTGTTTACGGGGAAGACGGTGAATACACGGAAGAAGTGCGGGGCTTGCTGTATGGAAGTGAACAATGAGCATTATTTCTACGTGCTTGAATGCGGGGACGGGTCGTATTATGCCGGATATACAAATGATTTAGAGAAGCGCTTGGCAAAGCATGAAAGCGGAAAAGGCGCGAAATATACGCGCTCCCGCGGCCCGCTTACGCTCATTTACCACGAGTCATTCGAAACAAAGCCGGAAGCGATGAAAGCGGAATATGCCTTTAAACAATTGAGCAAGGCAGAAAAAATCGCCTATATTCGGGATGGAAAGGCGGAACGGATATGAAATCACAGAAAAGTTTCAGCGGCGAACAAACGACGCTTTATTTAGTGGCGACGCCGATCGGTAATTTGGAAGATATGACGGTGCGAGCGTTGCGGCTGTTGAAAGAAGTAGACGTCATTGCGGCGGAAGATACACGCAACACAAAAAAGCTGTGCAATTATTTTTCCATCGACACGCCGCTAGTCAGCTATCATGAACACAACCAGGACAGTGGGGGAGAGAAAATCCTGCACTATTTGGCGCAAGGCAAGTCGGTGGCGCTCGTCAGCGATGCCGGCATGCCATGCATTTCCGACCCAGGAGAAGACATTGTGAAAAAAGCAGTCGATGCGGGTTACCCGGTCGTCCCGGTACCGGGTGCGAATGCGGCACTCAGCGCATTGATCGCTTCTGGCATCACGCCACAGCCGTTTCTGTTCTACGGGTTTCTATCGCGCAATAAGAAAGCGCGCCTTGCGGAACTCGAAAAATTGAGCCAGAAAGAAGAAACGCTGCTATTTTATGAAGCGCCACATCGTTTGAAAGACAGCTTAAAAAGTTTGGTGGCCACATTTGGCAGCGAACGGCGCGTCGTGTTGGCGCGGGAAGTGACCAAAAAGTTTGAGGAGTTTCTACGCGGGAGCTTGGAAGAAGCTGTTGCCTGGTCAGAGTCGAATGAAATCCGCGGTGAGTTTTGCTTGGTTGTTGAAGGCAACTCGGAGCCTGATGTACTGGAAATGGATGAGTGGTGGAAAGAACTGACATACGCACAGCATGTCACTCAGTTAATGGAACAAAAACAAATCTCTTCAAAAGAAGCGATCAAGGAAGCAGCGAAAGCGCGCGGCCTGCCGAAGCGGGATGTATACGAAGCATTCCATAAAGACTGAATCGAGCCCATAAAAAAAGCCGGTGTGCATAGGCACGCCGGTTTTTATTTCTTCAAATTGCTTTGGATTTCTTTAACAAGCTGTTCCGCGCCTTCTGGGCTGAGGATCAATTTGCCGCCAACCAATTGCATGTTCTCATCGGAAACTTCGCCAGTTACCGCACATGTCATATTTGGCATATACTTTTTCAAGATAATTTTGTCGTCGTCGACATAAATCTCCAACGCGTCTTTCTCTGCGATTCCAAGCGTACGACGCAATTCAATCGGAATAACTACGCGGCCGAGTTCATCTACTTTACGAACAATACCAGTCGATTTCATAATCATTAGCCCCTTTCAATTTTAGCGGTAGAATTCGTCAAAATTCGACATTTACCACTTCTTGTCATAAATCATACCAAGTAATGTCAATTTGGTCAATAAAAAACTATGGATTTCATAATAAATTTTGGGTTATTGAGGCAAATACCCATTATTTCGTTGTTTTTTTGTCAATTATTTTCCTGCAACCCTGTTTTGGGAAGAAGATCCAATTCTGGAACTGGGCTTTTCCTAGGGGGAGGAAACATTGTACAAAATTCGTGACTTCGTTAAAATAAAGGATATACAAAAAAACTGGAGGGATTTTTCGTGACTGCCAAGAATAAGACATTTTACCTGACGACTCCCATTTACTATCCGAGCGGAAAATTCCATATCGGGACGGCTTATACGACTGTTGCCTCCGATGCAATGGCCCGTTACAAACGCCTGCGCGGCTTTGATGTCCGTTTTTTGACGGGCATGGATGAACACGGCCAAAAAATTGAAGAAAAAGCCCGCGAAGCTGGCAAAGAACCGCAAGTCTTTGTGGATGATATGGCACAAGCGGCGAAAAAGGTATGGGAAGTCATGGACATCAGCTATGACGACTTTATCCGGACGACTGAAGCCCGCCATAAAGAAGGGGTAGAGAAAATCTTCCAAACCTTTCTCGACAACGGCGATATCTACAAAGGGGAGTACGAAGGCTGGTATTGCACGCCTTGCGAATCCTTCTTCACTGAATCTCAGCTGGAAGACGGCAATTGCCCGGATTGCGGACGCCCAGTCCATAAAGTAAAAGAAGAATCATATTTTTTCAATATGAAAAAATACGCCGACCGCTTGCTCGATTACTACGACAAACATGTCGAATTTATCGAGCCGGAATCGCGCAAAAATGAAATGGTCAATAATTTCATTAAGCCAGGCCTTGAAGATTTGTCTGTTTCCCGGACTTCATTCGATTGGGGCATCCCAGTCCCTGGAGATCCAAAGCATGTCATCTATGTATGGGTCGATGCATTGTCGAATTACATCACGTCACTCGGCTATGGCTCGAATGACGAAACCAATTTCAATAAATACTGGCCGGCGGATGTGCATGTGGTCGGGAAAGATATCGTGCGTTTCCATACAATCTATTGGCCGATCTTCCTGATGGCGCTTGACTTGCCGTTGCCGAAGAAAGTATTCGCACACGGCTTCATCATGATGAAAGACGGCAAAATGTCGAAATCGAAAGGCAATGTCGTTTATCCGGAAATGCTCGTGGAGCGCTACGGGCTGGATGCGGCGCGTTATTTCCTATTGCGCGAGCTGCCGTTCGGATCCGACGGCGTGTTTTCCCCGGAATCTTTCGTCGAACGTACCAATTATGATTTGGCGAATGATCTGGGGAATTTATTGAACCGTACTGTCTCAATGGTCAATAAATACTTCGATGGCGAAGTGCCGCAAGTTGACGGTTTTAAGACCAATTTTGATGAGACTTTACAAAACGTCGCGAAAAATACAGTGGCCGTTTACGAAGAGCATATGGAAAAAATGCAGTTTAGCCTCGTGCTTAGCGAAGTGTGGACTTTGATTTCCCGCACGAATAAATACATCGATGAAACACAGCCCTGGGTACTGGCAAAAGATGAAGGTGACCGCACGCAACTCGCATCGGTCATGGGGCATCTCGTGGAGAGCCTGCGCATGACAGCTGTTATGCTGCAGCCGTTCTTGCCGAATGCACCGAAGCAAATCATCGAGCAGCTCGGTCTTACGCCGGAATTCCTCGAATGGCAGACATTAGAATCATTCGGCGCGATTCCTGCAGGTACGACCGTCGTGAAAAAAGGCACGCCGATTTTCCCGCGTCTTGAAGTGGAACCGGAAGTGGCGTATATCCGCGACCAAATGCGCGGAGGGGCAGCGCCGAAAGAAGAGCAAGCATCTGTAGAGACCGTCCCGGAAAAGCCGGAGACCCCTGAAATTGCGATCGATGATTTCATGAAAGTGGATCTGCGGGTGGCAACAGTTACGGCATGCGAACCGGTGAAGAAGACCGATAAGTTATTGAAGCTGCAAGTGGACATGGGCTATGAAACGCGCCAAGTCGTATCCGGCATCGCTGAGCATTACAAACCGGATGAACTCATCGGCAAAAAAGTCATCCTTGTCGCCAACTTGAAACCGGTCAAGCTACGTGGTGAATTATCGCAAGGCATGATTCTTGCTGGACAGCAAAATGGCTACTTAACCATTGCTTCCGTAGACCAAAAGTTACCGAACGGCACACAAATTAAGTAAATATTCACGTGACAGCCTGCTCAGTTGAGTAGGCTGTTTTTTTGTGTTTTGTGACTTAAAGACTATTAAAACAGCTAAAAATGGCGAAATGACTTCAAAACATCATGTTTTGTAATCCAAATGTAATATGGCTGTGAAGAAAGAAATGGCCTCAACCCGTACAATGTAATCTATGCAAAGGAGACTGATGAAGATGTTTATCGATACCCATGTCCATTTAAACGCCGATCAATACGACGAGGATTTGCAAGAAGTCATAGATCGTGCGCTAAACAGCAAGGTGGAGAAAATGGTCGTCATCGGTTTTGACCGGAAAACGATCAAACGCGCTATTGAATTGGCTGAGCACTATGACTTTATCTATGCCGTCGTCGGCTGGCATCCTGTCGATGCGATCGATTGCACGGATGAAGACCTCGAATGGATCGAACAATTGGCCGCACACGAAAAAGTGGTCGGCATCGGCGAAACGGGCCTCGATTACCATTGGGATAAATCACCCAGAGATATCCAACAACAAGTATTCCGCAAGCAGATCCAACTCGCGAAACGCGTCAAGTTGCCAATCATCATCCATAACCGGGAAGCGACAGAAGACGTATTGACGATATTGCACGAGGAAGACGCACAGGAAGTCGGAGGCGTCATGCATTGCTTCGGCGGCAGCGTCGAAACAGCGCAAGAGAGCATCAAGATGAATTTCATGATTTCGCTTGGTGGGCCGGTAACATTCAAAAATGCCAAAAAGCCAAAAGAAGTGGCCGCTGAAATTCCGCTGGAGCATTTGATGATCGAAACCGATGCGCCTTATCTCGCACCGCATCCTTACCGTGGCAAGCGCAACGAACCTTCGTATGTGCCGCTGGTGGCGGAAGAGATCGCCCGCTTGAAAGAGTTGCCGGTCGAAACGGTCGCTGAAGCAACAACGGAAAATGCAAAACGATTTTATAAGTTGTCATAAATGCTGGTTAATTAAAAAAACATATGCGTTGACATGCAAGTGGGGCGCACCTATAATCACTCAGGTGTATAAAGGAGGAGTTATTTTTGACAAAAGAGGAAAACAATTCCAATAAAAATAAATCATTTAAAAGAAAGTCGGCAGCAGTTAGCATCGCGACGGTTCTCTTGTTTGCCGCAGTATTGGCTTTCGCGATTTTCGAAGGCACTAAAAATACGGTAACAATTACAGCGAACGGGGAAACAGAAGAAATTCGCACACATGCTGAAACAGTTGGCGATGTATTGAGCGAGCAGGCGATTGAAGTCGGGAAAGACGATTTCCTTAGCCAATCAGCCGATACAAAGATCGAAGGCGACGCCGCGATCGAATGGGATGAAGCAGAACAATACGCAGTAACCGTTGACGGAGAAACCCGTTCAGCGTGGACGACTGAGAACACCGTCTCCGCTATTTTGGAAAAAGCGGAAATTGAAGTGACAAAGCATGACAAAGTAAGCCCTGCACTCGATGAAACCGTCGATGAAGAAACAGTGATCGACGTAGAGAAAGCGTATGAAGTAACCATCGTGGATGGCGGAAAAGACAAAAAAGTCTGGTCCACTTCGACTACGGTCGCTGACTTTTTAAGACAGCATAGTATTGAGCTAAGCAAACTGGACCGCGTAAAACAAGATATGGAAGAACTCGTTCTTCCAAACTCGGAAGTTGAGGTCGTGCGTGTAGAAAAAGTCACCGATGTAGTGGAAGACGCTGTGAAGTATGCAGTGGAAACGAGAAAAGATTCTTCTCTCTTGAAAGGCAGCGAAAAGCTCGTCCAAAAAGGGCAGAATGGGTTGGTTGAGAAAACTTACGAAATCGTGAAAGAAAATGGCAAAGAAGTAAAACGTGAATTGAAAAAAGAAAAAGTTGTCAAAGAACCGAAACAGCAGATTTTGGCTGTCGGTACGAAAACAGTTGTAGCTAGCGTTTCGCGCGGCACAGCGAAAAAAGAAACAGTCGCGCCTAAACAGGCATCGGTGAAAAAAGCGGCAGCGCCAGTGAAAAAAGAAGCAACACCAGTGAAACAAGCTTCGGTGAAAACCGAGAAAGTTGCAGCTCCAAAAGCGGTAGTAAAAGCTCCTGAAAAAGCTCCTGAAAAAGCGAAAGCTGCACCACAGCCAGCGAAAAAAGAGGCAGCTTCTGAACCTGCAGGCGGCAAGGAATTCTATGTCTCTGCAACAGCTTACACGGCTAGCTGCACAGGCTGTTCCGGCATCACGGCAACGGGCATCAACTTGAAAGCGAACCCAGGCCTTAAAGTGATCGCAGTTGACCCTAGCGTCATTCCACTCGGTTCTAAAGTATGGGTGGAAGGCTACGGCAATGCCATCGCAGGCGATACGGGCGGAGCGATCAAAGGCAACAAGATCGATTTATTCATGCCGAACCGTTCCGATGCCATCGCATTCGGGCGCAAGCAAGTGAAAGTTAAAATCCTTAACTAATCGAATAGAGTATTATTATAGAAGGAAAAGCTTTCCCGGAGTGTCGGGAAAGCTTTTTACATGTTTGCCGGAAGCGCGGTAAAATGGATGAGATCTGCAGAAACGAGGAATAGACCATGAAGATACAAGAAGTGATTGTAGTCGAAGGAAAAGATGATACAGTGGCGATTAAGCGGGCTGTAGGCGCCGATACGATTGAAACGAACGGGTCCGCCATCTCAAACGAGACCTTGCGCCGCATTATGCATGCCCAGGAGAAGCGAGGCGTCATCGTCTTTACCGACCCCGATTATCCGGGCAGGCGAATTCGTGCTATTATTGAAGAACATGTGCCGAAAGCCAAGCACGCCTTTTTGGCGAAAGAAAAGACCATCGCCAAAAACGGCAAAGGGCTGGGCATTGAACATGCCAGTGATGAAGACATCCGGCAGGCTCTAGAGGCGGTCTATACGCCGCTTGCTGCAGAGCGGCCGGTGGAGATCACCTTAGAGGATTTGATCGCCGCCCGGCTCATCGCCCATCCATCAGCGAAAGTTCGCAGGACCGAGCTCGGGGAAGCGCTCAACATCGGCTATACGAACGGCAAGCAGCTGCACAAGCGCCTGCATGTGTTCGGCATCACCAAACAGCAGTTTATCGACGCAGTGCAAGCGTTAACCCAGGAGGACAGAACATGACCAAAGATATAGCAACACCGATCCGTACGCAAGAGATCATGGCCAAACACGGCCTGACGTTCAAGAAGAGCCTCGGCCAGAACTTTTTGATTGACCCGAATATTTTACGCAAGATCGTCTCGCAAGCGGGCCTTACAAAAGACTCGGCCGCCATTGAAATCGGCCCCGGCATCGGTGCATTAACCGAACATTTGGCGAGAGACGCCGGAAAAGTATTGGCGTTTGAAATCGACCAGCGGCTATTGCCAGTATTGGCGGACACCTTGTCGCCTTACGACAACGTCAAAGTGATCCATTCCGATATTTTGAAAGCGGACGTCGAAAGAGCGATACATGAAGAATTGGCCGGTTTTGACGATATCATGGTCGTCGCCAACTTGCCTTATTACGTGACGACACCGATCATTCTCAAATTATTGCTCGAGAAACTGCCGATCCGCGGCATGGTCGTCATGCTGCAAAAAGAAGTGGCGGAGCGCATCACGGCGAAACCCGGCACGAAAGCATACGGCTCTTTGTCGATCGCCATTCAATACTATACGGAAGCCGATTACGCCATGACCGTGCCGAAGTCGGTGTTCATGCCCCAGCCGAATGTCGACTCCGCGGTCATCCGCATGATCAAACGGCCGGAACCGATCGTCAACGTTATCGACGAAGACTTTTTCTTTTCGGTGACGCGCGGGTCATTTGTCCAGCGCCGCAAGACGATCCTCAATAATTTGCAAAGCGCTATGCCGAACGGAAAAGCGAAAAAAGACCTCATCCTGCAAGCGCTCGACGAAGCGGGCATCGACCCGACGCGCCGCGGCGAAACGCTTAGTATCAAGGAATTCGGGCTCCTTTCCGATAAATTATATCCTCATTTCAGTTAAACCGTGAAACCGTAACAGTTTTGGCACAGTTTTTTTCGGAAGTAGAATATTTCGGATAAATAAGTGTTGCAATTCTTGAAAAGCATTGGTAAAATTAAAAATTTATTTGACTCTGCGGTCATTTTATGCTAGACTTTAGACTATAGTGAGGTGTAGACAAAATGCCCAAAACTTTGGCGGAGATTAAAAAGTCATTAGACCTGCATTTAGGGAAAAGGTTGCTGTTAAAAGCAAACGGAGGTCGCAAAAAGACGGTAGAACGTGCCGGAATTCTGCGTGAAACCTATCACTCCGTGTTCGTGATTGAATTAGATCAAGATGAACATGCATTTGAACGCGTATCTTATAGCTACGCGGACATCTTAACTGAAGCGGTGGAAATCACTGTCTTTGAAGGAACAGAAGACGCACTCGTCGTTAAATAATTGAACTTTATTTCATACTTACTTTACAACCCGCTTCGGTGATTTCACCGGAAGCGGGTTTTTTTCTATTGTTCCGGCTCTTCGGAAGCCATGTGTCTGTGTTAAAATAGTTTTCATTAGAACAGAAAAGGAGTCAGTGGAATGCTCTATATAAAAGCGCCTGCCAAAATCAATTTGACGCTCGATGTCTTATACAAGCGTCCGGATAATTACCACGAAATCGAAATGATCATGACCACCGTCGACTTGGCGGATCGGATCGGCCTGCAAGGGACAGCGAAAGGCATACATATCCAGTCAGCGGACCGTTTTGTGCCGAATGATTCGCGCAATCTGGCATATCAGGCTGCGCAATTGATCAAGGATACATTCAATATCAAAACGGGTGTCATCATTTCGCTCGACAAACAAATCCCAGTGGCTGCAGGACTTGCCGGCGGCAGCAGCGACGCAGCGGCCACCTTGAAAGGGCTCAACCAGTTGTGGCAATTAAACCTGTCGCTCGACGAGTTAGCAGAGCTCGGCGCAAAAATCGGCTCTGACGTGTCGTTTTGCGTATACGGCGGAACGGCTCTTGCGACAGGGCGCGGCGAGGTCATCGAAGAATTGCCGGCGCCTCCGCATTGTTGGGTCATCTTGGCGAAACCGTCGCTCGGCGTCTCTACGGCAGACGTTTACGGTGCGTTCGATCCCGCTAAAGCGGACCATCCGGACACACAAGCGATGATTTCGGCGCTTCGTGAAGGTGACTACGAAGCAATGTGCGGTCATTTGGGCAATGCTCTCGAAAGTGTGACGATGAACCTGCACCCTGAAGTAGGGCAAATTAAAGAGCAAATGATCAAATTCGGCGCCGATGCGGTGCTGATGAGCGGCAGCGGTCCGACTGTCTTCGGCTTAGTCAACCAGGAAGCGCGCATCCCGCGCATCTACAACGGCTTGCGCGGCTTTTGTTCCGAAGTTTATGCAGTGCGACTGCTCGGTGACCGGGAGCCTCTTGCTTAAATACGTATATTTATGGTAAGTTTTCATTAGAATATTCGTGTTTAGGAGAGGGTAGTAGTGAAATGGAAGCGCAGTGAACGCTTGGTCGACATGACGCATTATCTATTGGAACATCCGCATCAATTGATTCCGTTGACATATTTCTCTGATCTGTATCAGTCAGCGAAATCTTCGATCAGCGAGGACCTAGGCATCGTCAAGGAAACCTTTGAAGAAAAGGGCATCGGGCTATTGATGACCGTACCGGGGGCTTCCGGGGGCGTCAAATACGTGCCAAAGATGAAGGGTCCTGAGATTCGCCAAGTAATAGATGAACTGATTACCGAATTGAGCCAATCGGAACGGCTGCTGCCGGGCGGTTATTTGTATATGACCGATGTGCTCGGCAATCCCCAAATGATGAACCGTGTCGGTAAAGTATTCGCCAGCGCATTTGCAGGCGAGAAAATCGATGCCATCATGACGGTCGCGACAAAAGGCATCCCGATTGCCCAGGCGATCGCGCGCCATTTGAATGTGCCGGTGGTCATTGTCCGCCGCGACAGCAAAGTGACGGAAGGCTCCACGGTTAGCATCAATTACGTCTCGGGTTCAACGCGGCGCATCCAGACTATGGTACTGTCGAAACGCAGCATGAAGAGCGGCCAGCGCGTGCTCATCACCGACGATTTTATGAAAGTCGGCGGCACGATGAACGGTATGAAAAACTTGCTGGAAGAATTCGACTGCACGCTAGCGGGTGTTGCAGTGCTCGTGGAAGCGGAGCATGCGGATGAGCGCCTCGTGGAAAAATACCTCTCCCTTGTTAAATTGGACGAAGTCAGTGAAAAAGACCGGACCATTACATTGCGGGCCGGAAATTATTTTGAAGGAGCCGATTAAGATGAAATACGTAGCGACAGAAAAAGCAGCAGCGGCGATCGGGCCGTATTCTCAAGGTGTCATTTCAGGAGATATGTTTTATAGCTCGGGGCAAATCCCGTTGAAAGCGGATGGAGAGCTCGTACAAGGCGGCATTGCAGAACAGACGTATCAAGTGTTCGCAAATCTTCAGGCAGTTTTGGAGGAAGCAGGATCATCGCTTCAGCACGTTATCAAGACGACGGTCTTCATCAAAGACATGAACGATTTTGCAGAACTGAACGCTGTTTATGCTTCTTATTTCGGCGATCATAAGCCGGCGCGCTCCACAGTTGAAGTGGCACGCCTGCCAAAAGATGTGAAAGTGGAAATTGAAGTCATTGCGAAAGTTGCACAATAAAACCACCTTTTGGGTGGTTTTTGTTTTATTTTCATTTAATAAGTAAATTTTCTAATAAATTCTGTAATTTTTGAAGGAATTTAGTCCTCTTCCTCGAATACAAATAAAAGCGCCAAAAAATACAACAAGAGAAGGGGAGATCTGAGAATGGAAGTAACTGATGTAAGATTGCGCCGCGTTCAGACTGATGGACGTATGCGGGCAATCGCTTCAATCACGCTCGACAATGAATTCGTGGTCCATGACATCCGCGTCATTGATGGCAACGATGGGTTATTTGTGGCCATGCCGAGTAAGCGGACACCGGACGGGGAGTTCCGCGATATTGCACATCCGATTAATTCCGGCACGCGCAATAAATTGCAAGAAGCCGTGCTCGAAGCATATGGACAAAGTGAAGAGCAGGCAGTACTTGAGAATGCCGGCATCTGATACGCCGAAGAACCTTCCACTTCTAGAGAAGGTTCTTTTTTATGGACAAAATCCCATCGGCAAGAAACCAAGTTCTCAATCGCCTTGTTCAAAAGATGAAAAAAGCTCGAAATTGCGCTCACTTCGGGCTTTGTCATGGGATTGTCATGTCCTGTAACCTTGAAAATCAAGGGTTTTTCAGCTATAGTCAATAAGGAAACGTGAAAGTGGCATTTTTTTGCCTAGAACGGGTAGCCCTTTCGCCAGACAATCATTTTTCAGTTAACCAGTTTAAATACATGAAATGGAGGGATTCGACCGATGGACCATACATATGCGGTAATTTTGGCGGCCGGACAAGGCACGCGCATGAAATCGAAATTGTATAAAGTACTCCACCCAGTGTGCGGCATGCCGATGGTAGAGCATGTAACGGGGAATGTCCACCGACTTGGCGTCGAAAAAATCGTCACAATCGTTGGGCACGGAGCAGAGAAAGTAAAAGACCAATTGGGGAACATGAGCGAATATGCACTCCAGGAACAGCAGCTCGGCACAGCCCATGCCGTGCAGCAAGCAGCACCGCTGATCGAAGGGAAGGCTGGAACGACGATTGTTGTGTGCGGCGATACGCCATTGATCCGCGCGGAAACGATGCAGGCACTCATCGACCACCACAAAGAAACCAGTGCTAAAGCGACCATCCTGACGGCTATCGCTGAAGACCCAACAGGTTACGGCCGTATCATCCGGGGCGCTGCGGGAAGCGTCGAGAAAATTGTCGAGCAAAAAGACGCATCAACAGCAGAGCAAGCCGTGAAAGAAATCAATACAGGAACTTACTGCTTTGATAACGAAGCGCTTTTTGAAGCTTTGAAAAATGTCTCGAACGATAATGTCCAAGGTGAATACTATTTGCCGGACGTCATCGAAATTCTGCAAAAACAAGGCGAAACTGTTGCGGCACACGCGACCGACAGCTTCGAAGAGACGCTTGGCGTCAACGACCGCGTAGCGCTAAGCCAAGCAGAAACATTTTTGCGCCGCCGCATCGTCGAACAACATATGCGTGCTGGTGTATCGATTATCGATCCGGCGACAGCTTATATCAGCGCACAGGCAAAAATTGGGGCAGATACGATCATCCACCCGAACGTCACTATCGAAGGTGAGACGGTCATCGGAGAAGATTGCGTCATCACATCGAATACACGCATAGTCGGCAGCACGATTGGTGACCGCACCGAAATCCGCAGCTCCGAGGTATATGACAGCACGATCGGAAATGACACGGCTGTCGGGCCATTCGCTCATATCCGTCCGCAATCCGCGCTCGGAAATGAAGTCAAGATCGGCAATTTCGTGGAAGTGAAAAAAGCCGAACTCGGCACAGGCAGCAAAGTGTCCCATTTGAGCTATATTGGAGATGCGTTAGTCGGCAGCGGCGTCAATATCGGCTGCGGGACGATCACCGTCAATTATGACGGCAAGAACAAGCACCTCACGACCATTGAAGATGACTCGTTCATTGGCTGCAATTCGAATTTGATTGCACCGGTCACCATCGGCAAAGGTTCTTATGTGGCAGCAGGTTCGACCATCTCGAAAGATGTGCCTAATGAGGCCATGGCAATCGGCCGGGCGCGCCAGGAAAATAAAGAAGGCTACGCAAGTAAACTAAACCGCAAATAATAGGAGGGTTCCCCTTAATGGGCATTCAAAATACTAACTCGAAGTTGAAAATCTTTTCGTTGAACTCGAACAAAGAACTGGCTGAGCAAATTGCTGAGCAAGTGGGCTTGCCGCTTGGCAAAAGCTCGGTCACACATTTTAGCGACGGGGAAATCCAGATTAACATCGAAGAAAGCATCCGTGGCTGCGACGTGTTTATCGTCCAATCAACTTCACAGCCGGTCAACGAAAACTTGATGGAGCTATTGATCATGATCGATGCCGTTAAGCGTGCATCTGCGCGTACCGTAAACGTAGTCATCCCATACTACGGCTACGCACGCCAGGACCGCAAAGCACGCTCACGTGAGCCGATCACGGCAAAACTCGTCGCCAACCTGCTCGAAACAGCCGGCGCGACGCGTGTTGTCGTATTGGATCTTCACGCTCCGCAAATCCAAGGGTTCTTTGATATTT
This sequence comes from Planococcus sp. CP5-4_YE, assembly GCF_019042655.1. Classification (GTDB taxonomy): domain Bacteria; phylum Bacillota; class Bacilli; order Bacillales_A; family Planococcaceae; genus Planococcus. The sequence continues at coordinate 29,190 of NZ_JAHPZO010000016.1, read as the reverse complement.
TGATTGACCATCTAGTTGCTGTACCACTCCTATCCGATCACTTCCTGAACGATTCGAACATCGATCTCGAAAACGCAATCATCGTATCGCCTGACCACGGCGGCGTAACGCGTGCTCGCAAGATGGCGGACCGCCTGAAAGCGCCGATCGCCATCATCGATAAGCGCCGCCCGCGCCCGAACGTCGCCGAAGTCATGAACATCGTCGGGAACGTCGAAGGCAAAACAGCGATCATCATCGATGACATCATCGACACCGCAGGCACGATTTCGATTGCGGCGAGCGCGTTGATCGAAAGTGGAGCGAAAGAAGTCTACGCTTGCTGTACGCACCCCGTCTTGTCAGGGCCGGCCGTCCAGCGCATCCAGGATTCCGTCATCAAGGAATTGGTCGTTACCAACTCAATCGCTCTTGCAGATGAGAAGAAAATTGACAAGATCAAGCAATTGACTGTCGCACCGCTTCTTGCGGAAACGATCATCCGTGTACATGAACAGAAATCAGTCAGCACACTATTTGATTGATGGTGTTGGCATATGCCAGAGTCTTCCAGGTTTTAGCTTGATATGAACAGGGTAGTTATAAACTATGCGTTTAATATAACTGGAGGTTGAAATTATATGGCTACTAAAATGACAGCAGCGAAACGAGAAACAGGAAAACCGCATTCGGCATTGACCGATTTGCGCGGCGAAGGCAATGTGCCGGGCGTCGTATACGGTTACAAAATGGAAACAACACCGATTGTGGTGTCTGAGATTGACTTGATCAAAACTTTGCGTGAATCTGGACGTAATGGCGTCATCAGCTTGGAAATCGGCGGCAAGAGCACGAACGTCGTCTTGAGCGATTACCAAATGGATTCATTGAAAGGCAGCTTCAAGCACGTTGACTTCCTGGCAATCAATATGTCTGAGGAAATCGATGTGGATGCAACTGTTCACTTGATCGGCGAATCACCAGGCGAAAAAGAAGGCGGCGTGGTCACACAGCCGAACCGCGAAGTACACATTCGCGTCAAACCGAGTGATATTCCGGATTCAGTTGACGTTGATATCAGTGGGCTCGCAATCGGCGACTCTGTATCGGTCAGCGACATTCGCGACAAGTTCAGCTTTGAAATCTTGAACGACGATGACTTCCTGTTGATCTCTGTTACTGCACCACGTACAGAAGAAGAGCTGGAAGAGCTTGAAACAACTGACGAAGGCGAAGAAGAGCCTGAAGTTATCGGCGACAACGAAGACGAAGCTGCCGGTGAAGAAAAAGAATAACTTACAACAATGCCCAGACAGGGACTGCCAACAGGCAGTCCCTGTTTTTATTGCATAGTTGAAGATTATGTTAAAATAAAAGGCAGTGAAGAAATAAAAGGAGTTTGCTATGAAAATGATCATCGGCCTGGGGAACCCAGGAAAGACATATGAAGAAACACGCCACAATATCGGCTTTCACGTAATCGACCGGTTGGCGAAAGACTGGAACGCGCCACTGACACAATCTAAATTCAAGGGCATGTATTCCGTCGTCCATCGCCCGGAAGGCAAAGTGATGCTCGTCAAGCCGCTTACTTATATGAACTTATCCGGCGAATGCATCGGCCCCTTGATGGATTATTACAACGTCGATACGGAAGATATTGTGGTCATCTATGATGACTTGGATTTGCCGGCAGGCCAGCTCCGGCTGCGCCAAAAAGGCAGCGCAGGGGGGCATAATGGCATCAAGTCGCTGATCCAGCATCTCGGCACGCAGCAGTTCAACCGGATGCGCATCGGCATTAACCGCCCACCGGCAGGCATGAAAGTGCCGGATTACGTACTTGCTAAGTTCAGTGCTGAAGAAAAGCCATTGATGCAAGAGGCGGTCGTAAGAAGTGCGGGTGCGTGCAATTACTGGCTGTCGAAACCATTTGTTGAAGTCATGAATGAATACAACGGTTAATCGCTTTGGCGCATGCGTGCGTCCAAGGCTTTTTTCCGTTTCCCACCATTTTTAAAAGGGTACTATAGCCAGTAAACAACTTTATTTTAGACAGGAAGGAGGAATCTTCATGAAGCACATTTTGCAGACATTTTTAGGGGATTCCCATACTCAATCATTTATCAACGAACTGAAAAAAGGCCAGGACCATCAGTTGATCTCCGGCTTATCTGGCAGCGCGCGACCGATTTTTTACCAGACGGTTCATGAAGAGCTAGACAAACCACTGCTCGTCGTAACACCGAACTTGCTGCATGCCCAACGCGTCTATGACGATTTGGTCAGGCTCATGGGAGAGCAGCGCGTACGGTTGTACCCGGCAGAAGAAACAATCGCTGCGGATATTGCGTTTTCAGGGCCGGAACTTCGTGCCCACCGCATCGACACGCTCGACCATATGAAATCGACCGGCACAGGAATCTATGTCACGCCGGTTTCCGGCTTACGTAAATTATTGCCATCTCCTGCACAATGGGACGGGGCGACTTTGCGCGTTGCGGACGGCGATGAACTCGACACCGAAAGTTGGCTATTAAAGCTTGTCGCAATGGGCTATTCCCGTACGACCATGGTAACTTCTCCTGGCGAATTTGCCCTGCGCGGCGGCATTCTCGATGTCTATCCGTTGCACTTTGAGCATCCAGTACGCATCGAACTATTCGATACGGAGGTCGATTCCATCCGCTTGTTTTCAGCAGAAGACCAGCGCTCACTGGAAAAGATTCAATCGCTGTGCATTTTGCCGGCTGTCGAATTGGTCCTGTCGGAAGGGCAGAAGCGAATGCTTGCGGACCGCATCGAAGACCAATTGGCGGAGAGTCTGAAAAAACTCAAGGATGACGATACGAAAGAGTTGATGCTTCAATACATCCAAAACGACATCGATACGCTCAGAAGCGGCGATGAGCCCGAACAGCTGGCAAAATATGCCGCTTTGGTCGACTCGCAATCCGCTTTTCTCGGGGATTATTTCCCTGAAGACGGCGTCGTGTTTTTCGATGAGCTCGGGCGCATCCAGGAAATGACTGAAACGCTGGAGCGCGAAGAAGCGGAATGGACGGTGTCGCTCCTTGAAGAAGGCAAGTTCCTCCATGATGTGCCGCTGGCGTACCCGTTCCGTGAGGTGTTGTCGAAACTCCAACAGCCGGCTAATTTCCTGTCGCTCTTTACGCGGACTTTCCCGCTCGTGACGATTAAGAAATCACTCGCTTATTCTTGCAAGCCGATGCAATCGTTTCACGGGCAGATGAATTTATTGCAAGCTGAAATGGAACGCTGGACGCTCGGCAAGTTCCGTGTATTTGTCGTAGCAAGTGGCGAAGAGCGTATGCAAAAAGTCCGCTCCGTGCTGGAAGATTACGAGATGGAAGCGGAAATCATTACCGAAAAAACCATCGTGCAAGATGGAAAAACCTATCTCGTCGACGGCGAATTGTCGAGTGGCTTTGAAATGCCGCTGCAGCGCATGGCCGTCATTACCGATGCGGAATTGTTCAAAAAGCAGCCGAAGAAAAAAACCCGCGCACAAAAATTGACCAATGCTGAGCGCATCAAGAGCTATTCGGAAATCAAGCCGGGTGACTACATCGTCCATATCCATCACGGCATCGGACGCTTTGTCGGCATTGAGACATTGGAAAGCGGCGGCGTGCATAAAGATTATCTTCACATCGTCTATAAAGGCGATGATAAATTATTCGTGCCGGTCGACAAAATTGACCTCGTCCAGAAATACATCGCCTCGGAAGAAAAAGAACCGAAGCTCCATAAGATGGGCGGCGTCGAATGGAAGAAAACGCGCACGAAAGTATCGGCCGCCGTACAGGATATCGCCGATGACTTGATCAAGCTGTATGCGGAACGCGAAGCGCTTGAAGGCTTCACGTTCAGCGAAGACCAGGACATGCAGCGCCAATTCGAAACGGAATTCCCTTACGAGGAAACGCCTGACCAATTGCGCTCCATCGACGAAGTGAAAAAAGACATGGAGAGAAAACGCCCGATGGACCGCTTGATCTGCGGCGATGTCGGCTACGGCAAAACGGAAGTCGCCATTCGAGCGGCGTTCAAAGCGGTGCTAGACGGCAAGCAAGTGGCGTTCCTTGTGCCGACCACCATTCTCGCTCAGCAGCATTTTGAAACGATGAGCGAGCGTTTCAAGGATTATCCGATGGAAGTCGGCCTCATGAGCCGCTTCCGTTCAAAAAAACAGCAAACTGAAACGGTTAAAGGCTTGAAGAACGGTTCGGTCGACGTCGTTGTCGGCACGCACCGCATCTTATCGAAAGATGTTGTGTATAAAGATCTCGGCTTGTTAATCATCGATGAAGAGCAGCGTTTCGGGGTGACCCATAAAGAGAAAATCAAGCAGCTGAAATCGACGGTCGATGTCTTGACCTTGACCGCGACGCCGATTCCACGGACTTTGCATATGTCGATGATCGGCGTGCGCGACCTGTCCGTCATCGAGACGCCGCCTGCCAATCGGTTCCCGGTACAGAGCTACGTTATGGAAAATAACGGCGGGCTCGTACGGGAAGCAATCGAACGCGAGATGGCGCGCGGAGGACAAGTGTTTTATTTGTACAACCGAGTCAGCGATATGAGCCGCAAAGTAGATGAGATCCAGCAACTTGTGCCGGAAGCTCGCGTTGGCTATGCGCACGGGCAGATGTCTGAGACCGAACTCGAATCGATCATTCTCGGCTTTCTCGACGGCGAGTACGACGTCTTAGTGACGACAACGATTATCGAAACCGGCATCGACATCCCGAACGTCAACACGCTCATCGTCTATGATGCCGATCGCATGGGCTTGTCGCAGCTTTATCAATTGCGTGGGCGCGTCGGGCGCTCGAGCCGCGTGGCCTATGCCTATTTTATGTACCAGCGCGATAAAGTGCTGACCGATGTTGCGGAAAAGCGCTTGATGGCGATCAAAGAATTTACCGAACTCGGCTCAGGCTTTAAAATCGCCATGCGCGATTTGTCGATCCGCGGGGCGGGCAATTTGCTAGGCTCCCAGCAGCACGGCTTTATCGATTCGGTCGGTTTCGATTTGTATTCACAAATGCTCGAAGAAGCAATCGAGGAACGCCGAACCGGCATGAAGAAAGAAGTCGTGCCAGAAGTGGAAATCTCGCTGGCAGAAGATGCCTATATTCCAGACAGCTATATTGCTGATGGCTACCAAAAGATTCAAATGTACAAGCGCGTCAAAAACATGGAAACAGCAGAAGAAATGCGCGATTTGCAGGATGAATTGATCGACCGTTTCGGTGATGTGCCGATGGAAGCCGAACAATTGCTGCGCATTGCCCGCATGAAAGTCTGGGCGCGCGCTGCCGGTGCCGACTCGATCAAACAGCAAGGCGATCGCGTGACGATCAAATTGAGCGATGCCGGAACCGAAGCGATCGATGGTGGAAAAGTTGTTGAAGCTTCCGGCAGCTACGGGCGCGCAGTCGGCTTTACGATGAGCGGCCAGGCACTCGTTTTGACTATCGACGGCAAGAAGACCGGCAAGCACCATCCATTTGACGTGCTTGAAGGCATGATGGAGATTTTAGCGGATGCCGTCAGGGAAGAAGCATCTGTCGGGTGATGAGAGGCAGAGGCAGATGACGGCACAACATTCGATGGCCAACTTCATGAAAGGTGCCGCGTTGCTTACGCTCGCAGGATTTGTCGTCAAACTGCTGAGCGCTGTTTACCGGGTGCCGTTTCAGAACCTGGTCGGTGACGAGGGCTTTTATATTTATCAACAAGTGTATCCATTTGTTGCGATTTTCGGCATTTGGACGTCCTACGGTTTTGCAGTCGCCGTGTCGAAATTATTGGCAGAGTATCAGGACATAGAGCACGCAGGCATTTTGCGCGCTGCATTTTGGCTCATCGCCATCATTTCGGCTTCCGCGTTTGCTGTGCTTTACTTGGGTGCTGGCGTGCTCGCGGGCTGGATGGGCGACCCTTTGCTTGCCGGATTACTGCGGGCGGGTGCGTTTGCGGTCGTCTTCATGGCGCCGCTTGCGATTATGAAAGGCCGACTTCAGGCAACTGGCAATATGGCGCCGGTCGCCACTGCGCAAATCACAGAACAGGCAGTGCGCGTCGCAGTCATTCTGATTGGCGCATTTGCTGCAGTCAGCTCGGGATTGTCGCTTTATGCGGCAGGGCAAGTGGCCATCGCAGCGGCAGGGGCCGGTGCATTCGCGGCTGTGTTATTATTATGGCGTTCTTATCGGAGTCAAAGAGAGCGTCCGATTGATACTTTCCACCGTGGAACGGCGAAGAAACTGCTCGTTACGAGTCTCAGCGTCAGTATGAGCTCGCTGTTATTGGTACTGTTTCAGCTTGTCGATTCGTTTACTGTCTATCGTCTGCTCGAACAGCCGCTCGGAACAGAGGCCGCCATGGAACAAAAAGGCATCTACGATCGTGCGCAACCGCTCGTGCAATTCGGGATTTTATTGGCGACTTCTTTGACGCTGTCGCTCGTGCCGCTTATTGCACATACGATGCAGGAAAAAAGCGGCCGCAGCCCGGCACTTTATGCGAGCCTGGCTTTGCGTGTGTCGGTGTTGTTTGCTGTCGCCGCGTCCGCCGGGTTGACGCTGGTTATGCCTTATGTGAATGAAGCTTTATTCCAGACCCCAGACGGATCTGTTGCACTCATCGTTTTTAATTGGCAAATCGTTTCGATGTCACTTGTGCTGGTGCTGACGGCGATTCTGTACGGTTTCGGAAAAATCCGCGTGCCGGCGCTGTTATTGTTTATCGGCTTGATTCTGAAACTGGCTGGCAATTTATTGCTCGTGCCACTGTACGGCATCACCGGAGCAGCGCTTGCCGGCAATATTGGCTTGGTCTTTATTGCGGCAGCGCTCATCCGGTATTTTAAGAAAGTTTGGCCGCTGCAATTTGCTCGCGCCCGTTTTTATGGCTGGCTCCTGGCAGCGTCCGTGGCGATGACGATCGCGGTGTACGCCTTTGTAGTGGTGATCGTGCCGCTATTGCCATGGTCCGGTCGGTGGGAAGCCGTATTCATCACACTGACCGCCGTGCCGCTCGGCGCTGCCGTGTTTTTACTGGTGGTGGCAAAATCACGGATCATCACCGAAAGGGAATGGTACATTATCCCGTTCGGACGCCGGCTGGCTGCGTTGCAATTGGCGCTCAATCCACGAAAGAAAAGGAGTTAGACAATGCATACCATTCATATACTCGGCCTCGGCGCCGGGGATCTTCTGCAATTGCCGCTCGGCGTATACCGTACCTTGAAAGAGGCGGACCCGCTTTACTTGCGGACAGCGGATCACCCGGTCGTTACAGAGCTGGAGACAGAAGGCTTACGTTACGAGAGTTTTGATGCAATTTACGAAAAGCATGACGATTTTGCGCCGGTTTATAAGGAAATCGCCGAGACGCTTATTGCGCTTGCGGAAAACGCATCCGTTTATTACGCAGTGCCGGGACATCCGCTCGTTGCGGAACAGACGGTGCAATTTTTGATCGAAGCAGAAAAACAAGGACGCTGTGAATTGTCGATCGCCGGGGGGCAAAGCTTTTTGGACGCCATATTCGGTGCATTGCGCATCGATCCGATCGAAGGCTTCCAGCTGGTCGACGGCATCGGCCTCGACAGCGACCGGTTGAATATGACCGAACACATTTTGATCGCGCAAGTGTATGACCAATTCAGCGCATCCGAAGTGAAACTGTCGCTAATGGAGAAATACCCGGAAGATTACCCGGTAACGATTGTTACAGCCGCAGGGGCCACTTCAGAGCGCCTGCGTACGGTGCCGCTCCACGAACTCGACCGTTCGGCGGAAATCGATAATTTGACGACTGTCTATGTGCCGCCTGCAACGGAGCAGACGCAGCGTTTGAAAGAATGGCAGACATTTCGTGAGATTATCGCGAAACTGCGCAGTCCTGAAGGCTGCCCATGGGACCGCGAGCAGACACATGAATCACTGCGCCCTTATTTACTCGAAGAAGCGCACGAATTGCTGCAGGCGATCGAAGAGGAAGATGACGAAGCTATCGCGGAAGAACTCGGCGATGTGCTGCTGCAAGTATTCTTGCACGCGCAAATCGGCCAAGACAGCGGCTATTTCCAACTCGAAGATGTGCTAGAAGCCATTAGTGATAAAATGATTCGCCGTCATCCGCATGTGTTCAGCGATGTGGAAGTGGCGTCGGCAGATGAAGTGGTCGATAATTGGCAAGCGATCAAACACCAGGAAAAACCGGCAGGAGAATCGCTGCTCGATGGCCAGGACCGCTTTAGTTCGTCGCTTTTGACCTCGTATAATTACCAGAAGAAAGCGGCGAAAGCAGGCTTTACGTGGAAAGACGCGGACGGTGCATGGGCGAAGTTCGAAGAGGAATTGCAGGAGTTCAAGGTTGAAGTGGCGAATGGTTCCAAAGACCAGCAGCTCGATGAATTCGGCGATTTGTTGTTCACGCTCGTCAACATCGCACGTTTTTACGGCTTGTCGCCCGAACAGGCGATGGTCCAGGCCAACCACAAATTCCGTATGCGCTTTTCGCACGTGGAACGCCGTGCACAAGAAGACGGCCGCACATTTTCAGATTACACATTAGACCAGCTCGATAGCTTCTGGAACGAAGCGAAAGCTGGACATGGAGAGGACGAAAATCATGAGACTCGATAAATTCCTGAAAGTATCCCGTTTGATCAAGCGCCGCACTTTGGCGAAAGAAGTAGCCGACCAAGGCCGCATTTTGGTCAATGGCAATAAAGCAAAAGCGAGCAGCGTCATCAAAGAAGGCGACGAACTGCAAATCCGTTTCGGGCAAAAAGTGGTTACTGCCCGCATCGACCAATTGCGCGAAAACGTCCGCAAAGAACAAACCGCGGAAATGTACACGATCCTGAACGAAGAAAAGCTTGATAAAGTAGACCCGAGCTTTGTGGACGACGAAGCATAAAGAATGAAAAAGAACCCAGCCGGTTAGCGGTTGGGTTCTTTTTGTGCTGTGCAACTTTTGGCGTGTAAGAGTTACGGGTGGAGATTGCGCTTCGGGCGGACGCTTGCCTAGGGGCGGGCATCGAGCAATGTGCCGCAAAAAAGCGCGACACATTTGTCTCTCCAGTCCCGCTCGATCCCCCAGGAGTCAGCAGTTTCCGCTTCATCTCTAGATTTAGATTGGTAAGTAGTTGTGTCATCCTCTCCACTCAGCAAATGAAGAAATAAAGTGCACTTTTTCTCTGTAGACCAGTTTACTGATTTTGTTCAGCACATGCATTGCCAACTAAGCGACATACTCAAAGGCAGACGAGTTATACAAAACCGGAACCATCTTACTTATTTACTTCAATGAAATATCCAAGCCGCCACGCGCACAAGGGTGAGCCGAAGCAATGAGACAGCGGGTTTCTGGCTCATTGCGAAAGGCCAACCCCAAGCGAGGCAGCGACTAACAAAGCGATGCAAAATACAATGAACGAACCTCGTCGCACATAAACTTCATGACCCAACTCGCTTAACCAATTAAGCTACTTACCCAAAAGTGGACGAACCATCCAAAACCGAATCCATCTGACTCACTAGATTCAACGAAATGTCCAAGCCCCTCGCGCTTAAGGGTGAAGCGAAACCAAGAGACAGGTGTTCTTTCTGGCTCATGGCGAAAGCTCAACCCCAAGCGAGGCGGTGGCTACCAAGGTGATGACAAAACACAGCTTCCTCCTCCATACATGAAAACGCCACTCCGCTAAAATTCGCCAACCCGAATGAAGAGCCTCGCCAGTTGCAGGCAAGGCTCTTCATTCGTATCAATAAGTTCAATCTCCCATCAAAGTTACGAGCACTGCTTTTTGGGCATGCAGGCGGTTTTCGGCTTCCTGGAAAATGACCGAATGGGGGCCTTCCAAAATATCGGTCGTTACTTCTTCCTCGCGATGCGCCGGGAGGCAGTGCATAAAGATGTAATCCGCTTTCGCGTGCTGAACCAGTTCCGCGTTCACTTGGAATCCTTCAAAATCATTCAAACGTTTAATGGCTTCCGCTTCCTGACCCATGCTCGCCCAGACATCTGTATAGATTGCGTCGCTATTGTTCACGGCTTCGGCGGGATCATTGGTCACCGTCACTACAGAACCGGTATCTTTTGCGATGGCCCGTGCGAGTTCGACCATTTCCGCTTGCGGCTCGTAGCCTGCCGGGGCAGCGATCGCGATATCGAGTCCGACTTTTGCAGCGCCGATCATCAAGGAATTGGCCATATTATTGCCATCTCCGATATACGCTAGCTTGCGGCCTTTGAGCTCGCCGAAATGCTCTAAGAGCGTCATTAAATCGGCCAGCACTTGGCACGGGTGGTAATCATCAGTCAAGCCATTGATGACGGGAATCGAGCTGAACTCAGCGAGCTCTTCAACGGCGGATTGATGGAAGGTGCGGATCATCAATCCGTCCAAGTACCCGGATAATACACGGGCCGTATCGGCAATCGTTTCACCGCGTCCGAGCTGGGTATCCTGTGAACTCAAGAACATCGCGTGGCCGCCGAGCTGCAGCATACCGGCTTCGAACGACACACGCGTGCGGGTCGACGATTTCTCAAAGATCATGCCGAGCACTTTTCCTTTCAAGAGCGGCAAGTATTTATTTTCGGGTTTTTTCAACTCAATCGCCAAATTCAGCAAATCGAGGATCTCCTCGGTGCGATAGTCTTTCAATGATAGAAAATCTTCCTGGGCAATAGTGGGGGCAAGCGGCATGATCATCGTCATTGGGCAAGCACTCCTTTCAAACGTTCAGATTGGATTTTTTGGCTTGCGGCGTAAGCGCCCGCAGTCTCCGGGCGTGACCAGGCATGCAGGCGGTGGATAGCCGCTTGCGCCATGCGGCCGGCGTCAGGCGTTTCGGAAAAATCGATATAGGCGGCGGCATCTTTCGATAATAACCACTCGTCAAAAGAAAGTTGGTCTTCGGTGACGATCGTGAAGCCTTGTGCGCGCCAAGAATTGAGTTGCTCATAATCGGCGCTGTCCTGGGCGGCGAATAGCGTTGAGCCTGTTGCAAGTTTCGCCAGCTGGACGGAAGCGCCGGTCAATGCTTTTTCGAGCGCGTCTTCAAACAGCTTGGCTGTGCCAATCACTTCGCCGGTCGACATCATCTCGGGCGACAGGACAGGGGACAGGCCAGGCAATTTAATATGGGAGAACACCGGCGCTTTGACGCTGAAGTCCGGTTGTCCGTTATACATGTCTTCAATGCCGAGCTCATCGTACGGCACACCGAGCAATAAAGCGGTAGCGTGCTGAACGAGCGGTACATCCGTCACTTTCGAGCTGATCGGTGCTGTGCGCGACGCCCGCGGATTGATTTCCATGACGAACAATTGATCTTCTTCGTAGACGAATTGAATATTGAATAGCCCTGTGTAGTCAAGCTGCCTCGCAATATGCTTTGCGGTATCGATCAGCTTTTGCTGCTGGACATCTGTTAATGTCACGGGCGGCGTGCTCGCGATGCTGTCGCCGGAATGGACACCGGTTCCTTCGAGATGCTCGAAGATCGCCGACACCCAGACGTTGTCGCCGTCCGTTAAAATATCGGCTTCGGCTTCTTTGCCGGTGACGAAATGGTCGACCAATACTGGAAATGCTTTATCCGCGCCCGCGAGCCAAGCATCCAGCTCCGATTGGTCGTGGAGCACGATCATGCCGCGTCCGCCAATGACATAAGAAGGGCGAAGCAAGACCGGGAAGCCGAGCTTGGAAGCTGCCGGCTGTACGTCTTCTGGCGCATTCGCCGTCGTCCCGGGGATGATCGGCAAGCCGATCGACTCGAGAAACGCATAAAAGCGGTCGCGGTCTTCCATTTGATCCAGCAAATCGACCGATGAACCAAGTACCGTGATGCCGGCTTGTTCTAGCGCTTTCGCTAAATTAAGCGAAGTCTGGCCGCCGAATTGGAGGATGACTTGGTGGATGCCCTCAAATTCCAGGACGTTCAAGACATCTTCCGCCGTGATCGGTTCGAAATAAAGCGCATCGGCCACTTCGTAATCGGTGCTGACGGTTTCTGGGTTGTTGTTGATCATGACCGCTTCATAGCCAAGCTTCTGTGCAGCCATGACGCTGTGCACACAGCAATAATCGAATTCGATGCCTTGCCCGATGCGGATTGGGCCGGATCCGACGACCGCGACTTTTTTCGCATCATTCGAGCGGTCGACGTCTGCGGCATTGTCCCATGTAGAATAGAAATAATTTGTATTCGAACGGAACTCAGCGGCGCATGTATCGATCATCCGGTAAGCTGGCGCAATTTTATAGCTTCTGCGCTGCCCCCAAATTTCAACTGCCGACACATTCCAAATATCGGCCATTTGCTGGTCGCTGAAACCGAGTTTTTTGGCTTGCAGCAAACGCTCAGCGGTGACGTCGTGCCAGCGGATTGAGCAAAGATCTTGCCATTCTGTAACGATATTCGACAACACATACAAAAAATAAGGCGTGATGCCGGTGAAGGCATGCAGTTCATCGATAGACTTTCCGCGGATAAGCAATTCGAACAGCACGAACAAACGGCGGTCGTCCGGCTTCATTGCGAGTTCCAATAAATCGCCCGTTGGCAATGAGGAGATGGCGGGAAGGCGGAACCCGTCTATCGGCAGCTCAAGCGAGCGCAGCGCTTTTTGCATAGCGGCTTCCATGCGGCGTTCGATCGCCATCACTTCGCCGGTCGCCTTCATCTGCGTGCCAAGCGTGCGGTCCGCTAAAGGAAATTGGTCGAACGGCCAGCGCGGGATTTTCAAGGCGACGTAATCGAGTGCCGGCTCGAAGCTGGCGTAGGTCGTGCCGGTCACCGGGTTCTTCAATTCATCGAGCGTATAGCCGATTGCGAGCTTGGCGGCGATCTTCGCGATCGGGTAGCCGGTCGCTTTGGAAGCGAGCGCGGATGAGCGGCTGACGCGCGGGTTGACTTCAATCAAAAAATAATCGGAGGTTTCCGGATGGAGGGCGAACTGCACATTGCAGGCGCCGATGATGCCGAGCGCTTCGATGATGTTGATGCAAGACGTGCGCAACATGTGAAAATCCGGATCGTTCAAAGTTTGGCTCGGGGCGACGACAACCGAATCGCCGGTATGCACACCGACCGGATCCAAGTTCTCCATATTGCAGACCGTGATGCATGTGCCCGCTGCATCGCGCATCACTTCATATTCGATTTCCTTATAGCCGGCGATGCTCGTCTCGACGAGGCATTGCTTGATCGGGCTCGCCGACAAGCCTTGCGTGACCAGCTTGATATAAGCTGCTTCGTCGCTTGCGATGCCGCCGCCGAAACCGCCGAGCGTATAGGCCGGGCGGACGATAACGGGATAGCCCGTGCGCTGTGCAAAAGCGAGCGCCCCGTCGAGTGAATAGATGATGTCGGAATCTGGCACCGGTTCGCCGAGTTGCTTCATCAAGGAGCGGAACTGGTCGCGGTCTTCCGCTTTTTTGATGGCGGTCATATCGGTGCCGAGCAATTCGACGCCGTATTGCTCCAAGATGCCGGCATCCGCGAGCGCCATTGCCAAATTCAAGCCGGTCTGGCCGCCGACAGTCGCAAGCAGGCCGTCCGGACGTTCTTTCTCGATGATGTTCGTAGCGGATTCGAGTGTCATTGGTTCGAAATACACTTTGTCCGAGACGCTTTCATCGGTCATGATCGTTGCCGGGTTGTTATTGATGAGCACTATTTCGATGCCTTCTTCTTTTAGAGCCAAGCACGCTTGAGTGCCGGAATAGTCGAACTCTGCGGCTTGCCCGATGACGATAGCGCCGGATCCAATGACGAGCACTTTTTCAATAGAGTCTAATTTAGGCATGCATTTTCACCTTCTTCATTTCATTTGCGGTCTCTAGGAACTGGTGGAACAAAGCAAGGTGATCCGCTGGGCCGGGAGCTGCTTCCGGGTGGAATTGAACCGTCGTAATCGGCAATTGCGGATGGATCAAGCCTTCGATGCTGCCGTCGTTAACGTTTTCGTATAACACTTCAAACGGCGTGTCCGACAAGCTTGCTGCTTCGACGACATAGCTGTGGTTTTGGGAGCTCATGCTGACGCGTCCGGTCTTGTTATTTTTAACGGGATGATTGGCGCCGCGGTGCCCGTATGCGAGCTTTGTGGTTGTTGCGCCGAAAGCGGCTGCTAGCACTTGGTGGCCGAGGCAAATGCCGAAGGACGGATAGCGCTCTGCCCATGCTCGGTACACCGGCAGCCAGCTGTTCAGCGCTTTGGGGTCTCCCGGTCCGTTTGAAAATAATAGACCATCGATTTCCAAATCCTCAGGAATCTCGATTGCCGCGTTATAGGGAATGATGCTGACCGTGCAGCCGAGAGCGAGCAATTCTTTTAAAATAGAAGCTTTGTAATGGAAATCGACCAGGCCGATATGCAAAGGGCCTTCGCCGAGCTGCTTCGTCTCTGCCGCTTCGCTGGCCGGGAAAAAGTCGGTCTTAATCATTTGCCACGGCTGTTCAGTCGTGTTCTCGTGAAGCAGCTGCGCCGGCATGGTGCCCGTTTCACGGACATGTTGGATGACTGAGCGTGTATCGATGCCGCTCAGGAGCGGAACGCCTTGCGCTTCGGCGAATTGTGCCAGCGAAATTGCCTGTTTGGGTAACGGGCCCGCATACAGCTCTGCAACGATGATGCCCGAGGCTTGGATTTTTTCAGATTGTGCATAAAGTGATTCGATGCCGTATTGTCCGATCAATGGATAGGAAAAAACGATGACCTGCCCTTTATAGGAAGGGTCGGTAATGACTTCCTCATAGCCTGTCATGCCAGTGAAAAAGACGACCTCTCCCTGTACCGCTGTTTGCGTGCCGTGCCACATTCCCGTAAATGATGTTCCATTCGCCAAAACCAATTTCCCCGTCATACTCCACACTCCTTTCATGAATATATATGCAATATAACTAATTTTTATAATAAAAGATGTGTCCTGTATTATAGTGTTGCATAAAAATTAAGTCAATAGCATTTTTATTAAATAATGGAGGCATGGTTAAATTCCGTTAAAATGCAAGAAAAAAGGAGAAAGGGCTTACAGAAAATCTTTTTATATGGAATGTTTTTCATGTATAATAATCACAAAATCAATTGGGAAGGGGCGTCCATAAGTGAAGAGAGAGAAAATGCACGAAAATCAGGGAGTGACCCCGCTGCAAAATGAATACACGCGGGCTGTAGAAATCGAAGACGCACGGAAAAAACGGCATCAAGTGGTTTTGTACAGGCGGCTAGCGGTGTTTGGCTTGGTTGTGCTATTGACGAGCATTTGGCTTGGGTCGACCATTTATGCACAATCCCAAACCATTGCCGGCAAAGAACAGCTGCAAGAGGAAAAATTGGCTGAGCTTGAAGAAGTGCAAAAGCAGCAAGCCAAGCTTGAAGAACAGATCCGTTTGTTGAATGATGACGATTACGTTTCAAAGCTTGCGCGCAAGGATTATTTCTTGTCGGATGAAGGTGAGGTCATATTCACTTTGCCGAATGATGCCGAAAAACCACAAGAAGATAGCGAAGAAAAAGAGTAGTCGGTTGACACTCTTCCTTTCATCGCTATAATTAAAGGTGGGATTAGTCCCGCAAACTGTCAATTTGGCCCGAATCCGGAGTCATCTTAAATTTTAAGGAGGAGCATTTTTTTTATGTCGATTGAAGTAGGCAGCAAGTTAGAAGGAAAAGTCACGGGTATTACAAACTTTGGAGCGTTCGTACAGCTTCCAACCGGTGCAACAGGCCTCGTGCATATTAGTGAAGTCGCCGACAACTATGTGAAAGATATTAACGATCACTTGAAAGTTGGCGAAATGGTAGAAGTGAAAGTGATGAATGTAGAAGCAGACGGGAAAATCGGTTTGTCGATCCGCAAAGCGAAGCCTCAGCCAGAAGGCGGTACCAGCCGTCCAAGCCGTCCGCGTCCGAACAATCGTTCTTTTGACCGCGCCCCTAAGGAAACCTTCGAAACGAAGATGGCAAAATTCCTGAAAGACAGCGAAGACAACCTGTCGACGCTTAAGCGTGCCACAGAATCTAAACGTGGCGGTCGTGGTGCGAAAAGAGGCTAACTTGCTAGCTGTTTTAATAGCATAGAGAAAATGCTTCAACTTAGTTGAATATGAACATGGAACGCCTCTCCTTTCGGGGGAGGGCGTTTTTTTATCGGCCGAAAAACACGAAGCGGTAGGAGAACGGAGTGTGTGTAAAGGGATGAAACAACAGCAAGTTCTTCAGGCATTTGACGAGTACGAAGTCTATATGGAATCGTAGCAAGTAGACTCTATCTGAATCCGATGATGCACACAAGCTGATCGCGCAGATGGTCATGCATCTCGCGGAATGGAATCGTTTGATCCGGGACGAACACTTGCCGCATATGACAGCAGGGGCGCATCTGGAACCGTTGCTAGAAGTTGATTCAACCGATGCGCAATCGATAAAGCCAAGACGATGGATTTTCCGGCCATCATCAGCCAAGCCATTGAAGAACGGCGAATGTTGAAGCAAAGGCTTACTGCTGCAACTCCAGAAAAGTGGACAGCAGTATTTACGTCGGGGGAAAGAAATAACCATGAGTCGCTAGTTCAGAAATCTCACGAAACACGACGCCCACCATTCCAAGCAGATGGATACTTTTTTAGCATAAAAAAAGCAGCGCCCTCCGTGATGGAGGGCGCTGCTTATAACAGGATGGCGGCAGAGGGGATCGAACCCCCGACCTCACGGGTATGAACCGTACGCTCTAGCCAGCTGAGCTACGCCGCCTTGTTCAAACGAACAGTTTATATCATACTATCCTTAATACATATGTGTCAATCAGCATTTTATGTTTTTACGATATTTATTTTATTTGAAGCGCAATATATACAGAACAGGAGGGTGTGCCGTGGACCATTATGAACAAACGCTGCTTGCATACCATAAAAAACACAGGCTATTTGAAAAAGGCGATCGTCTCGTCATCGGTGTTTCGGGCGGCATCGATTCAATGGTTCTGTTGCATTTTCTCTCGAAAAAACGGCATCAATTGGGCGTGCATCTAACAGCGGTACATATCGATCACATGCTGAGGGGCGAACAATCTGCAGAAGACCGCCGTTTTGTCGAGCAGCAATGCCAGCTGTGGGAGGTGCCATGTGAAAGTTTTGCAGTCCCTATCCCTGCGATTTTAGCTGAAAATGGCGGAAACACGCAAAGTGTCTGCCGGGAAGAACGTTACCGGGTATTCGACCAAGTGATGGAAAAAACCGAATCCACGATCCTCATCACGGCCCATCACGCAGACGACCAATTGGAGACCATTTTGATGGAAGGCATGCGCGGCAGCTTGCATAAAGGGGCTTTTGGCATGCGCATTAAGCGACCATTTGGCGGCGGCATGCTCGTCCGGCCGCAGCTTGCTGTCACCAAAGCGGAAATTGCCCAGTATGCAGAACTAAACAAAGTGCCATACCGCGAAGACCCGAGTAATGCCAGTGACACTTACACGCGCAACCGCATCCGCAAGACCATCGGGCCGGCGATGGCACAGGAAAATCCTCGCGCTTCGTTACACTTTTCTGAGCTTGCCGAACAACTCAATGAAGATGCAACGTTCCTTCAGCAGCTCGCTGAACAAACGCTAAAAGAATTGTTGTTGTCAGATAAGGAATTGCGTATTTCTGCCGAAAGTTTCAGAAGCCAGCCCTCTGCTTTACAAAAAAGGATGGTTCTACTACTATTAAACTATCTATATGATGACAAGCGAGTGTTAATAACGAGCCATTTGGTGGAACAAGTGCGCGAGCTGCTGCAAAGTTCCTCGGGCACTGTTTTTTTACATTTGCCGCAAAATTATATGATGACACGCCAATACGACCAGGTATCCTTCGAAAAACCAAGAGAATACCTGGAGTGCCAGCGGGCAGATATCGGCCATGTTTGGTCCCCGCCTGTCCTTGGTTCCCGTTACCGGATCGTGCCAGTCGGCGAAGAACCGGAAGTAGAGAATGCTGTTTTTTGGTATTTTCAATCCGAGGAGACGGATTTCACACTCCGCGGAAGGGAACCGGGCGACCGGATCTTGCTTGCGGGCATGAACCAGGCGAAAAAACTGGCGCGGTTGATGATTGACGAAAAGATTCCGTCATACCAACGGGACAACTGGCCAATCATCGTGGCCGGAACACATCGAGTATTACTAGTGCCCGGTTTGCGCATCGCCGCTTGCCTGAGTCGGACCAAGCGTCCGGAAGACAACCGAGTATTAGTTGAACAATGCATAGACTATGCAAAATGAGGAAGAAACTAGGAGGCCCACCATGCTACAAAAGGACATTAAAGAAGTATTGATCAGTGAAGAACAACTTCAAGAAAAAGCACGCGAACTCGGCGATACATTGACGCGTGATTATGAAGGGAAATATCCGCTTGCCATCGGCGTATTGAAAGGCGCCATGCCATTTATGGGCGACCTCATGAAACGCTTTGACGGTTACGTCGAAATGGATTTCATGGATGTTTCAAGCTATGGAAACGCAACAGTTTCTTCAGGCGAAGTCAAAATCGTCAAAGATTTGAACGCAAGCGTCGAAGGCCGTGACTTGCTGATCATTGAAGATATCATCGACAGCGGGCTGACACTGAGCTATTTGGTGGATTTGTTCAAATACCGCAAAGCGAATTCCATTAAAATTGTTACGCTTCTCGACAAGCCTACTGGACGTAAAGTGGATTTAAAAGCGGATTATATCGGCTTTGAAGTGCCGGATGCGTTCGTTGTCGGCTATGGCTTAGACTACGCAGAAAAATACCGCAACCTTCCTTATATTGGGATTCTTAAGCCGTCCGTTTACAGCAGCGAAGAGGAATAGTCAAAGAACGTTCAAAGAACCGATGATTTCAAGCATGCGGTAAAGGCTTTTCATTGTATGCATTTTTGTCCCTGTGTTAGTATTTAGTATAGTTTTGGGAAACTTTGTGAGGAGGCGCGGGATGAATCGAATATTCCGATACACCATATTTTATCTACTGATATTCCTAGTCATCATCGGTATTCTAGGAACTTTCAATAATAGCAACCAACCGACGCAAAATATTAGCTATAACGAATTCTTGGAATCACTCAACGCGGGCGAGATTGAGAATGTCACGATCCAGCCTGATGCACAAGTGTACGAAGTGACCGGTGAAATGGCCGATTACGATGAAGGCGAAACGTTTGTGACTAATGTTCCGATTGAAAACGAGGCATTGGTGGCGCAAATTGACGAGCTCGCGACAGCCCAAGAGGGAGTGGAAGTCGAGTTCTTGAAAGCGCCGCAAACAAGCGGCTGGGTTTCATTCTTCACAGGCATCATTCCATTCATCATCATTTTCATCCTGTTCTTCTTCTTGTTGAACCAATCACAAGGCGGCGGTGGCGGCCGAGTGATGAACTTCGGGAAAAGTAAGGCGAAATTGTACGATGACCAGAAACAAAAAGTTCGCTTCGATGATGTAGCTGGAGCGGATGAAGAAAAGCAAGAGCTTGTCGAAGTAGTGGACTTCTTAAAAGATCCGAAACGCTTCGGTGAGATCGGTGCACGCATTCCGAAAGGGATCTTGCTTGTCGGGCCTCCGGGTACCGGTAAAACCTTGCTTGCCCGCGCAGTAGCCGGCGAAGCAGGCGTGCCGTTCTTCTCCATCAGTGGTTCAGACTTCGTCGAAATGTTCGTTGGTGTCGGGGCTTCACGTGTTCGTGATTTGTTCGAAAACGCGAAGAAGAATGCACCATGTATCATCTTCATCGATGAAATCGATGCAGTCGGCCGCCAGCGCGGCGCCGGCCTTGGCGGCGGGCATGATGAGCGTGAACAAACGCTCAACCAATTGCTCGTCGAAATGGATGGCTTCGGCGCAAACGAAGGCATCATCATCATCGCTGCAACCAACCGTCCAGATATTCTGGATCCGGCACTTCTGCGTCCTGGCCGTTTTGACCGCCAAATCACAGTCGGCCGCCCGGATGTTAAAGGACGCGAAGAAGTGTTGAAAGTCCATGCGCGCAACAAGCCGCTTGACGACACGGTCGACATGAAGGCAATCGCCCAGCGTACGCCTGGCTTCTCCGGTGCAGACCTTGAGAACTTATTGAACGAGGCAGCTCTTGTAGCCGCTCGCCGCAATAAAAAGAAAATCGACATGTCCGATATCGACGAAGCGACAGACCGCGTTATTGCCGGTCCAGCTAAGAAGAATCGTGTCATTTCGAAAAAAGAACGCAATATCGTCGCTTACCATGAATCAGGTCATACGGTTATCGGATTGATCTTGGACGATGCGGATATCGTCCATAAAGTAACGATCGTGCCGCGCGGCCAGGCTGGTGGATATGCCGTCATGCTGCCACGTGAAGATCGTTACTTCATGACCAAACCAGAACTTCTCGATAAGATTGCCGGCTTGCTCGGCGGTCGTGTGGCAGAGGATATCGTCTTTGGCGAGGTATCGACTGGTGCACATAATGACTTCCAGCGTGCAACAGCGATTGCCCGCAGCATGGTAACTGAATATGGGATGAGCGATAAGATCGGCCCGATTCAATTCGGCCAATCCCAAGGCGGCAACGTCTTCCTTGGACGCGATTTCAACTCGGATCAAAACTATTCTGATGCCATTGCATTCGAGATCGATCAAGAAATCCAACGCATCATCAAAGAGCAATATGTCCGGACAAAAGAGATCCTCACGGAAAAACGCGAGCTTCTCGAACTGCTCGCCAACACATTGCTCGAAGTGGAAACACTCGATGCCGCTCAAATCATGCATTTGAAAGAACACGGAACTTTGCCGGAACGTTCTTATGAAGCCTTGAACGGCCGATATGAAACAGACGAAGAAAGCGAAACGGAAACAGACGAGGTAAACCCGGACGTAACGGGCGCACCGAATGATCCGTCATCAGGAGATTTGCCGGAAGAAGGCTCATCAACTGATTCGCAAGGACCGATCCGAGAAGACCGTAAATAAACAAAAGCCGGTGCCATCCCTGAAAGGGGCTTGGCACCGGCTTTTTGCTTTTGCGGAATTATGGTATGATGTGTTGGAAATTCAGCAGATAAATGGGGAGAATTTATGATCTTAGTGATGGATACCGGCAATACCAATATCGTCCTTGGCGTATACGATAACGATACACTCCTGCACCATTGGCGGATGGAAACCGACCGCCACAAAACCGAAGATGAATACGCCATGCAGATCAAAGCGTTTTTAAATCACGTCGGCTTGGGCTTTGAATCAATCGATGGGGTCATCATGTCGTCCGTCGTCCCGCCGATCATGTTTGCACTTGAGCGCATGGCACAAAAATATTTCCATACCAAAGCACTAGTCGTCGGACCTGGCGTCAAAACCGGCCTCAACATCAAATACGAAAACCCGCGTGAAGTGGGCGCGGACCGCATTGTCAATGCCGTCGCAGCTATACAGGAATACGGCGGCCCTTTGATCATCGTCGACTTCGGCACTGCTAATACATTCTGTTATATTGACGAAAACAATCAATACCAAGGCGGCGCCATCGCACCCGGGATCCAAAGCTCAACCGAAGCGTTATACACCCGGGCATCGAAATTGCCGCGCATTGAAATCACGCGTCCCGATTCGGTCGTCGGGAAAAACACCATTTCAGCGATGCAAGCGGGCATCGTCTATGGCTATGTCGGCCAGGCGGAAGGCATCATCACCCGCATGAAAAAGCAAAGTAAGCAACACTCGACAGTCATCGCAACAGGCGGACTTGCGCCGCTGATTGCAGCAGAGTCGGATATGATCGACCACATAGACCCGTTTTTGACATTAAAAGGCCTGCATTTCATTTATAAACGCAATCAAGCGTAAGGAAAGGGAGAATCACATGCCAGATTATTTAGTTCGCGGACTCGGCTTTAATGGAAACGTCCGTGCATTTGCAGTCAACACGACACAAACGGTCGGGGAGGCGCAGCGCCGCCACCAGACATGGCCTGCTGCAACAGCAGCTCTTGGCCGCTTGATGACAGGCGGCGTCATGTTCGGCGCCATGCTAAAAGGAGAAGACCGTGTCACTCTGAAAATCGAAGCAGGCGGTCCGGTTGGGCATCTATTGGTCGACAGTGACGCCAAAGGCAATGTGCGCGGTTATGTCGCCAATCCGCAAAGCCATGTCGACAGCAAAAGCGGCAAACTCGATGTCAGAGGCGTTGTCGGCACGGATGGCATGCTGTCGGTCGTCAAAGACCAAGGCATGCGCGATTATTTCACAGGACAGACGCCGATTGTCTCCGGGGAAATCGCGGAAGATTTGACCTATTATTTCGTCGTCTCCGAACAAGTGCCTTCATCTGTTGGGCTTGGTGTGCTCGTCGATACCGACAATTCCGTGCTCGCAGCAGGCGGCTTTATCATTCAATTGATGCCGGACATCGACGACGAAACCATTACATTGATCGAACAACGCTTGGCGAACATCGAACCGGTTTCCTCCATGATTCAGCGAGGGCTCACGCCTGAAGAGATTTTGGAAGAAGTACTAGGAAAAGACAATGTTCAAATTCTCGAAGAAATGCCCGTGCAGTTTCAGTGTACGTGTTCTAAAGAAAAATTCGCAGAGGGCATCATAGGGCTTGGTAAAGAAGAAATCCGCCAAATGATCGACACAGACGGGCAAGCAGAAGCTGAATGTCATTTCTGTCACGAAAAGTATCATTACAACAAAGAAGAATTGGAAGCGCTGTTCAATGAACTCGAATCGAAATAACACGACACCGCTGAAACAGAAGCGCCACTTGAAAACGAAACCCGTATTAATGGTCATCGGCATTTTATTGCTGGCCAATGTACTATGGTTCATCGCTTGGCTCATCCCGAATGGCAGCAGTGCCGCAAATGAAGAAGTCGCAGCAGTCGATGGGGAAGAAATTACGCGTGCTGAATGGATGGCATCGATGGAACAGCAACATGGCCGAAGCGCCCTTCTCGAATTGGTCAATGAAAAAGTCATGGCCGCAGCGGCAGATGATTACGGCATTGAAGTATCCGATAAGGAAATCGATCTGGAATTGGCTATGATGCGGACCGCACAGGACGGGACTGAAGAGTTGCTGTATGCGAGTGACAGCGAACGTCAGCGTGACAAAGTAAAAGCGCAATTGATCTTGGAGAAAGTCTTGACGAAAGATGTCCTCATCGAAGACCAGGCTATCGAAGATTTCTATGAAGACAATCGCACAATTTACGATGTCAAAGATTCCTACCGTACGAGCATGATCGTCTTGAATTCCAAAGCAGAGGCAGAAGAAACGATTAAAGAACTCGATAACGGCTCCAGTTTCGAAGCACTCGCCCGCGAGCGCTCGATTGATAATGCCACAGGCAATCTCGGCGGCGATATCGGCTTTGTCTCTCCAGGCCAAGCGTCGATTGATCCGCAAATCGCGCAAACGGTGGAAAGCATCGAACCGGGTTCGTGGTCGGCTCCATTAGCCTTAGAAGATGGCCGGACTGCCGTCATTATGGTAAAAGAAAAAATTGAAGGCCGCACATTCGACTTCGATGAAGTGAAAGAGCACATCAGCCGTGAACTGGCCCTTGAACAATTGCCCCAATCCGTCTCGCCAGAAGCTTTCTGGCAAGAGTTCGACGCTGAATGGTTTTATGGCGAAGGGGAATAACGCAGTGACGTGCCTCGAAAATTGACAGCTCATGCGGCAATTGATACGATGGAACAAATAATGTCGACAAAAATAGTAGGGATTAGGAGTGGTAAACATGGCACGAGTAGGAAATTCAATTACCGAATTGATTGGGCAAACACCGATTGTTAAATTAAACCGGCTAACAGGACCTGAAGATGCGGAAGTTTACGTTAAATTGGAATACTTCAACCCAGGCTCTAGCGTCAAAGACCGGATCGCGCTTGCGATGATCGAAGCAGCTGAAAAATCCGGCGACTTACAAGAAGGCGATACGCTAATCGAACCGACAAGCGGCAACACCGGCATTGGACTGGCCATAATCGCAGCAGCAAAAGGCTACCGCAGCGTGCTCGTCATGCCTGAAACAATGAGCATGGAACGCCGCAACTTGTTGCGCGCATATGGTGCAGAGCTGGTCTTAACACCAGGACCCGATGGCATGAACGGACCGAACGGTGCTATCAAAACGGCTGAAAAATTGGCAGCCGAAAACTCCTGGTTCATGCCTCAGCAGTTTAACAATCATGCAAACCCAGAAGTTCACCGGTTGACAACGGGTCCTGAAATCGTGGAAGCGATGGATCAATTGGATGGCTTCATTGCGGGCATCGGGACAGGCGGTACCATTACTGGGGCTGGCCAAGTATTGAAAGAACATTTCCCGAACGTCCATATCGTAGCGGTTGAGCCGACCGATTCTCCCGTTTTATCTGGTGGAAAACCCGGTCCCCACAAAATCCAAGGCATCGGCGCCGGTTTTGTTCCAGCGGTATTAAACACCGAAATCTACGACGAGATTATGCAAGTAAGCAATGATCAATCCTATGAGTTTGCCCGCAAAACGGCCCGCGAAGAAGGCATCCTCGGAGGTGTCTCATCAGGTGCAGCGATTTACGCCGCGCTTGAACTCGCGAAAAGACTCGGCAAAGGCAAAAAAGTCTTGGCGATCTTGCCATCAAACGGCGAACGCTATTTGAGCACGCCACTTTATCAATTTGATGAAAATAACGGATAAGCGAAAGAGCCCTTGAAAAAAGGGCTCTTTTCAGAGTGTTGAATAAGTCTACAATCTACTATCACTTTTAAAAAAGTGATTGCGTTTTGACATTTTAAAATCAAAAATCTAGCTTAGTATTTGGAGAAGCGTTTGCTCGTAAAACCTTCTGCTCAATAATGCTTCGCATTACTTAGCAAAGATAAGTTCTCACGTAGTTCGACCTTATCTTTCCTGTGGGAGCAGCGAAGCAGCGGGTTTGAGAGACCCCGCAGGCAATGAATGAGCGAAGCTGTGCTGAGTTCAGTCATTTGCGATACTCGAACGAAGTGAGAGTTGAGCACAAGGGTTTCGATAGCGGCTGAGGAGGCTCGATTCCCGCCCCGCGGAAAGCGAGCGATAAGCTTCGGAAAATACGACTTCTTACCTTTCTTGACAGCCTGGAAAGAGCCCTTGAAAAAAGGGCTCTTTTTTGTGCAGAAAAAATGGATTCACGATAAGATGGAGTCAGTTTACAGAAAAGTATTTCCTGGGAAATGCTTGTATTCCTTCAATCCTTATATGGACGGTGAATCGAAAATGAATTTAGAGATGAACACAAGAACACTCGTGATGGGCATTTTGAATATCACGCCGGATTCGTTTTCTGATGGCGGACAGTTCGATAATGTGGAACAAGCAGTTGCGCACGCAAAGCAAATGCTTGTAGATGGGGCGGACATCATTGACATAGGCGGCGAATCGACACGCCCCGGGCATACGCAAATTTCGGATGAGCAGGAGATTGCCCGCGTCGTTCCGGTCATACGGGCGCTTGCACAACAAACAGAGGCGGTTATTTCCATCGATACATATAAATCTACTGTCGCGCGTGCTGCTGTTGAAGCGGGAGCACATATCATCAATGACGTCTGGGGGGCTAAATACGATTCCGAAATCGCCCGAGTAGCGGCAAATACTCAAACGCCGATTATCTTGATGCATAACCGCCCCAAAGCGAGCTACGATAATTTTTGGCAAGAAGTTAAAGAAGACCTCGAGGCAAGCATTTACATTGCGCGAGAGGCGGGAGTGCCTGACGAACATATCTGGATCGACCCCGGCATCGGATTCGCCAAAACCTTGGCGCAAAATGTCGAGATGATGCAACGGCTCGATCAGTTTGTCGCACTGGGCTACCCGGTGCTTCTCGGCACATCCCGAAAATCGTTTATCGGCAAGCTGCTGGACGTCAACGTCGATGAGCGGTTAGAAGGCTCGCTCGCTACAGTGGCATTCGGCGTCATGAAAGGCTGTCGAATCGTCCGAGTGCACGATGTAAAAGAAACGGTACGAACGGTCCGCATGATGGATGTCTTAACAGGAATGAAAAAGGTGGAGGGATAAACATGGATTATATTCATTTAAATGAAATGGCGTTTTATGGCTATCACGGTGTTTTTCCGGAAGAGCAGAAACTGGGTCAGCGTTTCCGGGCAACTGTAACACTGGCAGTCGATTTAACGCGCGCCGGGGAAACCGATGAATTGGAATACACCGTTCATTACGGCGAAGCGTACGAAGCATGCCGCGAAATTATTGAAGGAACACCGAAAAAACTAGTCGAAGCCGTGGCTGAAACAGTAGCGGCTAAATTATTGAGCCAGTTCTCGCTAGTTCAAGGAGTGCGCGTCCAGTTGATCAAACCAGACCCGCCAATTCCTGGCCATTATCAATCAGTGGCCATCGATATTACTCGGGGCAACTTCTGATGAACGTAGCTTATCTATCCCTTGGCTCGAATTTGGGAGACCGAAAAGCGCAACTTCAAGAAGCGGTTCGCTTGCTCCAAGCGAACCCGGCTATTTCTAATATAGAAATATCATCTATTTATGAAACGGCACCGGTAGGCTACTTAGACCAGGGAGCATTCCTGAATATAGCAGTCCGGCTAGAAACCAGCCTGTCGCCATTGGAGTTATTGGATGCCTGCCAAGAAGTTGAGCAAACTTTACGGCGGGAGCGACTCGTTCGCTGGGGGCCGCGAACGGTGGATCTGGATATATTGTTGTATGGTCAAGAGCAACTCATAACAGAGAAGCTCACGATTCCACACCCGCGTATGTATGAGCGGGCATTTGTGCTCGTGCCTTTACGCGAACTATTGCCATCACTAGTGATACCAGCAGAACTAGAAACACAAGAAGTAGCTTTATGGGAAGCCTATAGTAGCGTAACGGCCTTTTTAAGGACGGAAATTGATTCACTGGATTAATTACGATAAACAGAACGACAGAGAATCCAGTTAGAGGCGGCCAAGAAAACGGCAACTTTTCTTATGTAACGGTACGGAAAATTGTGTACAATGGATAAATACACGAAAGCACGTGGTTTTAATAGAAAAAGGAGTGTAGGATATGTCAGAAGAATTGAATGACCAATTAGTGGTGCGCCGCCAGAAAATGCAAAACTTCCGCGAACATGGACTCGATCCATTCGGAAAACGTTTCGAACGCACGCATCTCTCGCAAGAAATCGTTGAACAATATGATCAGTTCTCGAAAGAAGAGCTAGAAGAAAAATCTGTGGAAGTTATTATTGCCGGACGCATCATGACGAAGCGTGGAAAAGGTAAAGCAGGATTCGCGCATCTTCAAGATTTGAAAGGACAAATCCAAATTTACGTCCGCAAAGACGCAATTGGAGAAGATTCCTATGAATTTTTCAACACAGCAGATTTGGGAGACATCATCGGCGTTCGCGGTACTGTTTTCAAAACAAATGTCGGCGAACTTTCCATTAAAGCACAAGAAGTAGAATATCTCACGAAAGCCCTTCGCCCATTGCCAGAGAAATTTCACGGTTTAAAAGACGTGGAACAGCGCTATCGTCAGCGCTACCTTGACTTGATTGTTAGCGAAAACAGCAAAGAGACGTTCATCTTACGCAGCCGCATTATCCAAGCGATGCGTCGCTATCTAGATAACCAAGGTTTCTTGGAAGTTGAAACGCCAATGCTTCACTCAATTGCTGGTGGAGCCACTGCACGTCCATTCATTACGCACCACAATGCGCTAGACATGCAATTATATATTCGTATCGCTATCGAACTTCATTTGAAACGCCTCATTGTAGGTGGCTTAGAAAAAGTTTATGAAATCGGGCGCGTCTTCCGTAACGAAGGAATCTCCACCCGTCATAATCCAGAATTCACGATGCTCGAACTTTATGAAGCATATGCTGATTACAATGACATCATGTCTTTGACCGAGAACTTGATTGCCCATACTGCACAAGAAGTTCTTGGCACAACTACTGTGCGTTATGGAGAAGAAGACATCAATCTGGCCCCGGGCTGGAAACGCCTGCATATGGCAGACGCTGTTAAAGAATACACGGGTATAGACTTCTGGCAGCAAATGTCGAAGGAAGAAGCACAAGCACTTGCTAAGGAACATGGCATCGAAATCAAACCGACCATGGAAGTTGGACATATTCTTAATGAATTCTTCGAACAGAAAGTCGAAGAACAATTGGTTCAGCCTACATTCATCTATGGGCATCCGGTGGAAATTTCTCCGCTTGCCAAGAAGAACCCGGAAGATGGGCGTTTTACAGATCGTTTTGAACTCTTCATTGTCCGCAGAGAGCACGCAAATGCCTTTACAGAATTAAACGATCCGATCGATCAGCGCGAACGTTTCGAAGCGCAACTCATTGAAAAAGAAGAAGGAAACGATGAAGCTCATGAAATGGATGAGGACTTTATCGAAGCATTAGAATACGGGCTTCCTCCAACTGGCGGGTTAGGAATTGGGATTGACCGCTTAGTTATGTTACTAACCAATTCAGCATCGATTCGTGATGTGCTACTATTTCCTCAGATGCGACCAAAAGAATAAAGTGCTTATGGAAACCGGAGAAGCTAAGTAGCTTTTTCGGTTTTTTTAAAAAAACTATTGCGTTCACCGTGATAAGGTGATAAGATATTTCTTGTCGCGTTTTTAGTAAAAAGCGAGATGAAAAGAAGTGAAAAATAACTATTGACTCTTTTTAGGAAGTTTGGTAGTATTTAAAAGTCGCTGTCACATTAAGCGAATTAACATATGAACCTTGAAAACTGAAC
Source organism: Planococcus sp. CP5-4_YE (assembly GCF_019042655.1). Taxonomy (GTDB): domain Bacteria; phylum Bacillota; class Bacilli; order Bacillales_A; family Planococcaceae; genus Planococcus. The sequence continues at coordinate 365 of NZ_JAHPZO010000016.1, read as the reverse complement.
AGCAAAACGTCAATAATACAGTCGCGAGCGATCGCGACACAACTTACTGATCAGCGTATGCAGATCAAGCGAATCGTGTGTCTTCGGACGGCGATACGCCAGCAGTATTGAGCAATCAACTACTCTATAATGGAGAGTTTGATCCTGGCTCAGGACGAACGCTGGCGGCGTGCCTAATACATGCAAGTCGAGCGGAACCATTGGAGCTTGCTCCTTTGGTTTAGCGGCGGACGGGTGAGTAACACGTGGGCAACCTGCCCTGCAGATCGGGATAACTCCGGGAAACCGGTGCTAATACCGGATAACATTTTGAACCGCATGGTTCGAAATTGAAAGGCGGCTTCGGCTGTCGCTTATGGATGGAC
>NZ_JAHPZO010000015.1 GCF_019042655.1 Planococcus sp. CP5-4_YE | reverse complement strand
CAGTGTGGCCGATCACCCTCTCAGGTCGGCTACGCATCGTCGCCTTGGTAGGCCGTTACCCCACCAACTAGCTAATGCGCCGCGGGCCCATCCTGCAGTGACAGCCGAAACCGTCTTTCCGTACCGCCTCATGAGAGGCCGTAAACTATTCGGTATTAGCACCGGTTTCCCGGAGTTATCCCGATCTGCAGGGCAGGTTGCCCACGTGTTACTCACCCGTCCGCCGCTAAACCAAAGGAGCAAGCTCCTAAGGTTCCGCTCGACTTGCATGTATTAGGCACGCCGCCAGCGTTCGTCCTGAGCCAGGATCAAACTCTCCATTATAGAGTAGTTGATTGCTCAATACTGCTGGCGTATCGCCGTCTCGAAAGACGCACGATTCGCTTGATCTGCTAGAGCTGATCAGTAGTTAAGCCACAAACACCAAAGGTTGGAATGGCTGCTTGCTCCAATCGCCCAAGGGCGACCATCGCAAAAGCCGTTCGCGCGCCAAGGCGCTTGTGACGTCTTTCGTTGACGTTTTGCTGTTCAGTTTTCAAGGTTCATGTTTGCTGCCGTTCCTGACGACTTTTATTATATTAAAGCATGTTTAAATATATGTCAACGGATTTAGGAAACTTTTTTCAAAAGAACTTTTCAGCCTGTTGAAATCCGTGAGAAAGGCTTGCTAAACCCCGTAGGCAAGGCGTTTCTCGACACTCTGGAAAAACCCATCGAAAACAAAAAAACCCGCTCCCTGCCCTAAAGGCAGAAAGCGGAACTTTTCTGAAAAATCATTTCTTGTTCTCAGCTGCCTGCGCTTTTCTGGCAGCACGGCGAGCTTCAAGTTTCACACGGTCTTCTTCAGACTTCTCATTGTACTTCGGCAAGGCGAGAAGTTGATAGGCATTTACCGCAAGCAATGGGAACAGCAACAAGGTCACCCAGCTATCCACATTGCCCGCTCTTACCATTAAGGCTGGCAGCCATTCCAAGGTTGTGACGACAATCATAAAGAACAGCGCTGAAATAAAGGCTGACTTCGCTGTCCATTTTGCTTTGAAGTAAGCCGTTGTGAGCGACACCGCTAGCAAAATGAACAATAACACGCCATATAAGAATCCTTGGCCACCTGTTTCGACATTCGGAAGAAAGCGGAAGACAATCAAGTCGAAGATCACGATGGCGATGATCAACAGCTGAACCCAATTCCACAGCCGCAGCGAACGGAACATGTTGTGGCCGAACTGGTGAATGGTCAAGTAGGCGAAGAAGCCCATCTGCGCAATCAAGCTCATGGTGAGACCGACGACGATCATCCAGACAAAGCCTGCGATAAATTCTCCCCACTGCCCATTCTGCGCAGCTTCTGAGAAGACATCGTTCCAGCGGATGAAAATTCCGAGCAGGCCGGTAATCCCTCCGCCTATCAATAATGCGGTTAATGCAAATTTAACCCAATTTCGTATAGTCACGTATATTGCCTCCGTTAATTTAAAGTTCCTTTCGATTGTATCAACAAACCCTTCTATCTGCAGGAGGAGTTGTGAACAAACCTTGAAAGTCTTTTACCGCCTATATAAAAATCCGGAAACCGAAAGCCGGTTTCCGGATAATCTGTTTTATTGCTTGTTCTCTTTATTCGCGAATTGCTGGAGGACTTGCTGGGCAATCTCTCCATAAATCTTTCCAGTTGGGTGATCTTCTGCGTAGACAGACGGAGCGAAATCATTTTCATCCCAGTCGGGCTGGCCAAGCGGAATCTGTCCAAGCAATGGGGATTGTAATTCTTCAGCGAGCTTTGCCCCGCCGCCTTTTCCGAAGATATATTCTTTTTTGCCGGATCCTTGGCTTTCAAACCACGACATGTTCTCGACAACGCCCAATACTTCGTGATTGGTTTGCAGAGCCATCGCTCCTGCACGGGCTGCAACGAATGCAGCTGTCGGGTGCGGTGTGGTGACAACGATCTCTTTGGAAGCCGGAAGCATTTGATGGATATCGAGTGCAACATCCCCCGTGCCTGGTGGCAAGTCCAATAGTAGGTAATCAAGATCTCCCCACTCCACATCGCGGAAGAATTGATCCAAGACTTTCCCGAGCATTGGGCCACGCCATACGACAGGCATATTGTCTTCAACGAAGAAGCCCATCGAAATCACTTTGACGCCGAAGCGCTCGACGGGAATGATCGTATCGCCCCGGACAACCGGCGCTTTATCGATGCCCATCATGTCCGGCACACTGAAGCCGTAGATATCTGCGTCAACGAGCCCGACTTTTTTGCCTGCACGCGCAAGCGCGATCGCCAAGTTGACAGAGACTGTCGATTTGCCGACGCCGCCTTTACCGCTGGCGATGGAAATGAATTCGACTTTGTTCAATGGAGACAAGAGATCCTGCGCTTCAGACTCGTTCGCGGTCCCGCGGAACTGCGCCAAGGCTTCGGGCGGCAATTCTTCGAAGCGAATGCCGACTGAATCAGCGCCGACTCCCTTGATGGCGTCGACCACTTTCATCTGAAGCTGCATTTGTTCCGGTGTATTCGTTTTGGCGATCGCCAGTTTGACACTGACGTATTTTTTCTCTTCTTTGATTTTTACCGACAAGATGCCGTTTGTTTCCGATAGGGTTCTATGTAAAAACGGATCTTCTAGAGCTCCGACTGCTTCTCGCACTTGTGTTTCACTTAACATTCCACTACACTCCTTATCACTTTTGCTACGGTCCAGTATAACATAGTGAAAGCGTTTTTAAATCCATTCCGGCTTTTCGAAGTACAGCATCTTCAGTGCATTTACTATTCACCGCGCCCCAAGTTGAGCATGTCGTGTGCATCGAATGTGAAATCCGGTCCATATGCAACTTCCCAGTGATAGCCGTCAGGGTCTTGGAAATAACCCGAATATCCTCCCCAAAAGACATCAACAGGTTCTTTCACGATCACTGCTCCCGCTTTTCTGGCCAATTCCATCACTTGGTCCACTTCATCCCGTGATTTGGCATTATAGGCCAAAGTGATGCCAGAGAACCCGCTTTTCACCGGCGGATTTGCTGCGTCGATGTCTTTTGCCAACTCCTCTAAAGGATATAACTCCAATTTCGTACCAGTAGTATTGAAGAAAATGATGTCCGGTTTATCGTTTGTTTCATCCGTTTGGAAGCCCAGTTCATCCCGGTAAAACTTCACAGACCTTTCCATGTCCTGAACGCCCAGGCAGATCAAATTAATGCGGTTCATTCCATCCACTCCTTTTCGGTTTGCTATAAGCTTCGCCAAAACACAAAAAAGCACCTTCCGGAAAACCGGAAAGTGCTTTTGAAAGGTAAAATTAACGTTTTGAGAACTGAGGTGCGCGACGTGCCGCTTTAAGACCGTATTTTTTACGTTCTTATATTCTAAGTATATACCAGCCTTCACACCTTGCTATCAATAGCTTCAGTGAATCTATTCACAGATATTCTTTTCGAGTTTCTTCTATGTAAGTATATCACTTTCTATGACATCGGTGGTCACGTCGTGGTCAAGAGACCTGACATGCCTTCATTCAGCCACGGCTAAGATATTACCTTTTCAATATTACTTGTTGTTAATTAACTAATTGTAATTAAACCAAATAAAAAAGCCTCCATCTACTTAAAAGATGAAGGCACAAGCACCAGCAGATACCTTGGAAATGGCCGCCTATATAGACTGCTTATGTGACTAATAATCGCACACACTTTTCAAGGGTTTACTCTACTCATTTATTGAAATAAAATGGGTGAAAAATTTAGCAAGCACAATACCCATAGAATGACTACCTCAAAGGCAGTTTATGTGTTTGTTTTTGTCACACATTCTTATAGGGTTTACTTGTGCTTGATTCTGTACTAGTTGGTAACATAATTGTAACCGAAAGTGTGTACATTGTAAACAGATTAGTTTAACCTACAGAGCAACAACTTTTTGCTTACCAAAATGCCTTCTTGGAAACAATTCAGATTGAATAATTTTTTCGTTTAGCAAATCGTAGCAGTGGCAATGATCTGTCCCGTATTCGTATTTAGTGTTGACTGCATTAGCCACAAAATCTGCTGCTTGAATTGCATATGAGTTTTGAGACTCGAAATAGTTCACTGTAATATTTACGTCTAGATTGAGTTCATAGTTTACTTTGATTTTGATGTAATCTTCAAAAGAGTTCCCTGAAGCCACTTTTATACTACGTTTATCTAAATTAATTTCTAGTTCTTCAACGTCATGATTTTTAACAACTGCCAATACGATAAACTGGAGCATGAAGTTGTACAGTAGATTTTCATCTTCTAACAGCTTCGGATTTACATGTTGTTTGTCTGCTACTACGTATCGAACGCTCACACTTTCTTTTGAGACAATTTTTCTTAAAAAGTAGTCTTTAATAATCATAGAAGCGTCGCTTGCCTTTATTTCATTATGCCTTTGAAATTTTGGAAATACCTCTTTAGTCTTTACGACCGCTTTCTTCATAACGTTTTTCAAAGGTTTAACATTTGTCGTTTGAACGCAAGCAATAGTAAAATACTTCCCCTGGCTTCCCATATTGCCAGATTCATCGAAATGCAACGAAATCTTTTCACCCATAATTTATTTCCTCTCTGTATGTTTTTATAAAAATTTTCATTTCTTACGTTCTTTACTATATTAAGGATTATATCATAAAATTCGACTAATAAAAAAAACCCTTTAACGACGACTTTCAGACGTCACTTTAAGGGACTTTGCATATTCACTATCAATTACCACTAATTCAATGTCTTATAATTACTTACTTCTATACAATATGACTTCATAAATATTTATCAACTCATTCGATAGAACTCACTGAAATGATTTGATCGATTGGCAGACGTTCTACCCTAGATGAACTAATAAAGAGTACCTCACGTCTCGAAAGATCAATACGATTAATCTTTCCGCGCGATGATCTGCGACCGATGCGCCTCGCCCATCCCAATGACTTGCTGCTATCCGTCTCTAAACGTTGTGGTGTCGAATATATCGGTGTCTACGGATTGAGACACGCATACGCTTCGATGCTGTTTGCTTCTGGAGCTTCGATGAAAGAAGTTCCAATGAAACTGAGCCACTCTAAAATTGAAACAACCATAAATTTGTATACGCATGTTACGAAGGAACGGAAGGTCGAGGTCGTGAAGAATTTCATTGACTTTTTAGCTAAATAAATAGTTTTTTCACAATTGTTCGCAATCTAGTAAACACATATAAAAAACCCTTTTTGTTGAGAGGAAAGGGCTTTAAACATTTACACAACTTTATCAACCAAGAATACACCGAATAAAAATTCTTTTAAATTTCATACCAAAGTACACACTAATTTATAGTTTAGCTAAATAAAAAATTTTCTTTATACCACTCAGTAAGTTTATCACCTTTTAATTTAGCTATTTCTGGATGATTCGAAATTATCTCTTTAATTAACCTTCTAACAATATCATCTGTCGTAACCGATATATTTTTTAATTTTGCCTCAAGTGTTTTCTTTAAAGCATCACCATGTACATACGAAGATCTTGTACTATAAGCTTCTCTTAAAGCATCGTGTATGCGAATTTTTTCTGCCCGATCCTTCCCGATGATCATTGCAGTTCTTTCAGATGCTTGCATAACTAAAGAACCCTTATCAGAAGTAACCAGTGCTTCAATAGCGCTTATGTAATTCGCTATCTTTGCAGATAAAAACGCTTGATTTCTTGCTGCCGTTACAAAAATTAATGCTCTCGAAATTCTATCGTCCGATCTATAAATTTCATCTAAGTTACCGTAATCGAGTGCATAGTTATTTTCTATTAAATACTCCTCACTCGACTTCTTTGGATGATTTGATTTCGATACTACATAATTCTCCACGAAACTTAACCAGTCGTGAACTCTTTCTAACTCTTCAGTGTTAATTTTGACACTTTCATGAAGGCCGTTAGCCATGTAGGTTAGATTTTCTTTCTTTATGCGTAGGGTAGAAGAATTCTCCCAGCGATATATATGAGTATATAAAATATTAGTATTTACAGCATGATCTTTGACCAGCCACAAAGCCAATAGCCACATATCGAGTGATGCCGAAACTTTACGAGATTGCTTAATAATAAGAGCGTCTTCTTGAGAAAGATCAACATCCGATATATCATACTGAGTGCCTAAAAACTCGTTTCTCCTATATTCTCCTAGATCCATTTTTCCAATGGATTGTGTAAGATCATCATTTAACAAAAAATCCTCTTCTTTTAGTGGATCCTCTAAGGTAAAACCTTCCAAAGTATCCTTAGATATAGATAACTGTTCACTTTTAAATATGTGAGGATCTTCTATCTCAAACTGAACATTAACTAGTGAACAGAACATGTGCATATTGTAACCTCCATATATTTGTTGCCTCAATTAATTAAAGTAAAAGGTAAGAATAAAAGAATTTCCCATACTTATATTAGCATATTACTAAGCATAGAATTATAAGGAATTTCGTTCGCATTCATATCTATATAAATACTTGGTGGTCAAACGGTGGTCACAAGACTAATTTGAACACAAAAAGGCCCTCTTCTCGATTTGAGAAAAGGGCTTTAAACGCAGATATAACAGTGTTATTAACGTTTTGAGAACTGAGGTGCGCGACGTGCCGCTTTAAGACCGTATTTTTTACGTTCTTTCATACGTGGGTCACGTGTTAGGAATCCTGCAGATTTAAGTGCTCCGCGGAATTCTGGATCTACTGTAAGTAGAGCGCGTGCAATTCCGTGACGGATTGCGCCGGCTTGTCCAGTGAACCCGCCGCCTTTTACGTTTACCAATACATCGTAGCTACCAAGAGTTTCAGTAGTTACTAGTGGTTGTTTGATGATTTGCTCAAGCGTTTCGTATGGAACGTAGTCAGATACGTCACGGTTGTTGATTGTGATTGTACCATCTCCTGGTACCAAACGTACGCGAGCTGTTGAGTTTTTACGGCGACCTGTACCGATATATTGAACTTGTGCCAAAGGTGTATCCTCCTCTTATTTACTGATTATTATCCGCGAAGCGTGTAAGCTTCAGGTTGTTGTGCTTGGTGGTTGTGCTCTGGTCCAGCGTATACATGCAATTTCTTGAATGTTTGGCGTCCCAAAGAGTTCTTTGGAAGCATGCCTTTGATTGCTAGTTCAAGCATTTTTGTAGGGTATTTCGTGCGCATTTCTAGTGCTGTGCGCTGCTTAAGTCCGCCTGTGTATTGCGTGTGGCGGTAGTAGATTTTGTCGGTAAGTTTTTTACCAGTCAAGTGGATTTTGTCAGCATTGATGATGATGACGTGATCGCCAGTGTCGACGTTCGGTGTGAATGTTGGTTTGTATTTCCCGCGCAAGATTGAAGCGACTTCAGAAGCCAAACGTCCAAGAGTTTGCCCTTCTGCATCGACAACCAACCATTTACGCTCGACTTCGTGACCTTTAGCCATGAATGTTGTACGCATGTATATTGTCCTCCTAATGAATCGTCTCATTTTTTTAGAATTCAGTTCCAAGTGTTCCATGTTGGTTCCGTTGTTCCGTGTTTTCCTTATCCCTTAACACAAATAACCTTCCGGGGCATATCGTGGGGGTAATGAAAATACCATACATCATCATATAACGGATTACATTTTAAGTCAAGGATATTTAGAAAAACACCAGGAAAAGTTGCTTCACTCTCAGTAATGCACTTTTTCCAAGTACAAACCGTGTGCTGCGGCTGTTTTACCGGCAGCGTCGCGGTCGCAGGCGGCAATGATTGCAGCCAGTTCTTCCGGTTCTCTTCTATTTAATCCGACTTCCAACAAAGTGCCTGCAATAATGCGCACCATATTATAGAGAAAACCGGATCCTTCGATGACCATATGCAATTCCTCACCATGCTCTTCAAAATCAATTCGCCAGATCGTTCTTACTTTGTCGACGACATTGGTATTTGCCGCACAAAAACTCGAAAAATCATGCGTACCGACAAACGCTTGTGCCGCTTTTTCCATACGCGATACATCGATTTCTTGCGGCACATGGACAAGATGGTTGCGGCTGAACGGATTGATGAGCTTGCTGCGGTTCCATTTATAACGGTAAATCTTGCCTTTGGCGTGGTAGCGGGCATGAAATTCAGCATCCGCTTGTTCGACATCATAGACCTGGATATCTTGTGGCAGGCGGACATTGAGTGCACGCACCCAGGAATCTGTAGGCATGGAAAACGGGGTATCGAAATGAATCACTTGCCCAGTGGCATGCACCCCGGAATCTGTCCGCCCGCTCGCCACCACTTCAACCCGCTCGCCTTTATGCAATTCTTTTAACGCGCGCAACAGCTCCAGTTGAACGGTGCGGGTTTTTAATTGGATTTGATAGCCTGCAAACCCGCTGCCGTCGTAGGCGATCGTCGCTTTCATTCGTTTCATGGGGTCTCTCCTTTTACTGCAACTTTCATCATTCGCGCCTCACCAACTCATCGCATTTTAGTTAACTCCGGAAATACCAAAGCAATCCGGCAAATCCGGTGAGCAGCAATAGGCTCAGTGTATCTATAAAGCGCCAGTTGAGCTGGCGGTAGCGTGTACGCCCTTCTCCCCCGCGGTAGCCTCTCACTTCCATGGCGGTCGCTAGATCTTCCGCCCGCTTGAAGGCACTGACAAACAACGGGATTAACAGTGGCACGACCGCTTTGATGCGTTCTTTAATCGGGCCGGAACCGATATCCGAGCCGCGTGCCATTTGCGCTTTTAGAATTTTTCCGGTTTCATCCATCAAAGTTGGAATGAAGCGAAGTGAAATGGACATCATCAATGCCAATTCGTGCACCGGCAATTTGACGCGCTTAAATGGCCCAAGCAACACTTCAATGCCATCCGTGATCGAAATCGGAGAAGTGGTCAAGGTGAGTATGCTCGTCATGAACACCAACACCAAAAACCGGATCGAAATGAAGATCCCTTGCCGCAGTCCCTCCTCGTAGATGTCTACAAAGCCGATGCTGAAGAGCAACGCCCCGCCTTCGGTAAAGAATAAATGCAGGAAAAACGTGAAGGCCATTAAAATGAAGACGGGTTTTAAGCCGTTAATCAAGAAATATAGCCGAATCTTCGATAAAAAAACCGAAAGCAAGGTAAATCCAAGCAAAATCGCATAGGTAATGGCATTATTCGCGATAAAAACGATCGCGATAAATAAGAAAACGAAGAGGATCTTGGCTCGTGGGTCCAAGCGGTGAACAATCGAATCTCCTGGAATAAAGCGCCCAAAAATCATTTTCTCCATCATTTCGGCTCACGCCCTTTCTGGAGTGCCTGCGCAATAGACCGCGCCAGCGACTCTTCGGTCAGCGCAAGCTCATCAAGTGATAAGCCGGTTCTCTCTTCAAACTCCCGCTGCATGCGTACGGTGCGCGGCGGCTCCAGCCGGTAATCGCCGAGCTGCTCTTCATTGGCGAAGACTTCGCGCACGTCGCCCGTTGCGACGCATTTGCCGCTGTGCATGATAGCCACGGTATCCGCATAACGCGCCGCATCTTCCATGCTATGTGTGACGAGCACAGTCGTTAAGCCTTTCTCTTGATGCAGTCGGTAAAACAAATCCATGATTTCCCGCCGCCCGCGCGGATCGAGCCCGGCGGTCGGTTCATCCAGCACCAAGACATCTGGCTCCATCGCCAAGACGCCTGCTATGGCGACGCGGCGCATTTGCCCGCCGGATAAGTCGAAAGGCGATTTCTCAAGCACGTCTTCCGGAAGCCCAAGCTGTTCGACCAATGCAATTGCCCGTCTACGCGCTTCTTCTTCCGGCACACCGAAGTTCAGCGGGCCGAACATGATATCTTTCAGCACTGTTTCATCGAACAGTTGCTGTTCCGGAAACTGAAAGACGATGCCGACTTTTTTTCGCACATCCCTCAAATTTTTCGCTTTCGTCCCTGCTTCGATTTTACGCTCGCCGATCAGTACACTGCCTTCAGTCGGCTGCAATAAGGCGTTCAAATGCTGCAGCACGGTCGATTTTCCCGAACCCGTGTGCCCGATGATTGCTGTATAAGAACCCGATGGAATGTGCAATGTGACATCCGTCAACGCACGTTTTTCAAAAGGGGTGTCTTTCGCGTAGCTGTATCCTACTTGCTTGAGTAATATGTCCATAGTTCCTCCACCAGCTCATGTTCTGTCATAGATTCACCGGTCATCGGCACTCCGGCTTGTTTTAATAAACCTGCCATCCGCATCGCAAACGGCAAGTCCAGCCCCATTTCCGTCAGTTCTCCGCCAGCGGAAAACACGTCATCTGGCGTTCCTTCCATTTGCTTATGGCCCTTATTCATCACGAGCACACGGTCAGCCAGCGCTGCCTCTTCCAGGTCATGGGTAATCGACAGCACGGTCAGGCCTGTCGTTTCACGCAGCTCGCGAATCGTCTCGATCACTTCCCGGCGGCCTTGTGGATCAAGCATCGACGTCGCTTCGTCCAAAATAAGCAGGCGCGGGCGCAGAGCAAGCGCACCGGCAATCGCCACGCGTTGCTTTTGCCCGCCGGATAGGTGATGCGGTTCATGATCGAGGTAATCCGCCATCTTCACTTGCTGCAAAGATTCATGGACACGCACGACCATTTCTTCGTGAGGGACGCCGTTATTCTCGAGCGCGAACGCGACATCGTCCTGCACTGTCGCCCCGACAAATTGGTTGTCCGGATTCTGGAACACCATCCCCATTTGCGAACGGATCTCCCATAAACTTTCTTCGGACATTGTTAGCCCCATCGCTTTGACTGTTCCTTGCTGCGGGAATAACAGCCCGTTCATCAGTTTGGCGATGGTCGACTTGCCAGAACCGTTATGGCCAACAAGTGCCACCCATTCCCCTTCCTCAATCGAGAACGATAGATCCGAGACAGCCGACTTGACCGACGCGTCTCCCGGCACGTATGTGAATGTCACTTGTTCAAATGACAAAATGGTTCCCTTCATGTGATAAAGCCTCCTCTAAACTTTCTCTACTCTGCTCTTATGTGCTGTAAAACGGGAACTCTTTAGCCACGCTTAACTTGCACTGCTCATATTCCCTTATATGGAATATCAACACTGAAAATTAATTGATCAATAAATAAAAAAAGCGCGCACCTCATTCAGAGTATGCGCTTTTCTGTCTCTATGGCTCCTGCGGGTGCTTAAGCCGCCGGTTGAATGAGGTGCGTAGAGCTAGACGAGACGCCGCCCGAAGGCTCGCTCATCATAACACTCAGCTTTTCATATTGTCGTATAAATCATGATGCTAAAAGAAGAGGGCTATGCACCCTCTTCAACTGTTTAAACCAATTCAATAATTACGATTGGTGCGCCATCTCCGCGACGAGGCCCCATTTTCATGATGCGCGTATAGCCGCCTTGACGGTCAGCGTAACGTGGTGCTACATCATCAAACAATTTTTGCAAAGCAAAGATTGTGTTTTCGTTGCCTTCTTCGTCAGTCGAAGTCACGAGTTCACGGCGAATGTATGCTGCAGCTTTACGGCGAGCGTGGATATCTCCGCGCTTACCAAGCGTGATCATTTTTTCTACAGTTGAACGGACTTCTTTAGCACGGGCTTCAGTTGTCTGAATGCGTTCGTGAACGATTAGGTCAGTCGTAAGGTCACGCAAAAGCGCTTTACGTTGAGAACTTGTACGTTGAAGTTTTCTCATTGAAGTTTCCCTCCTTTGTTGAATAGTTCAGAAAGAATCGGGCAATCAGTCTTCTTTACGAAGGCCAAGACCTAGATCTTCCAACTTCACTTTCACTTCTTCGAGTGATTTGCGTCCGAGGTTGCGAACTTTCATCATGTCGTCTTCCGACTTGTTGGCCAATTCGTGGACAGTGTTAATGCCAGCACGTTTTAGGCAGTTATAAGAACGAACCGAAAGATCAAGCTCTTCGATAGTCATCTCAAGCACTTTTTCTTTTTGGTCTTCTTCTTTTTCAACCATGATTTCAGCTGTTTGAGCCTCATCCGTCAATCCGACGAAGATGTTCAGATGTTCAGTGAAAATTTTCGCGCCAAGCGCAATTGCCTCTTTGGGACCGATGCTTCCATCTGTCCAGACATCGAGGGTTAATTTATCGAAATGAGCGAGTTGGCCCACACGGGTATTTTCCACTTGGAAATTGACGCGTGAAACTGGCGTGTAAATAGAGTCAATCGGGATAACGCCAATTGGAAGATCTTCACGTTTGTTCTGATCTGCACGGGCATACCCACGGCCGCGGTTAGCATACATGCGCATGCGCAAGTGGCCGTCTTTCGCGATTGTTGCAATATATAGATCCGGATTCAGAATTTCCACGTCACTATCGTGAGTGATATCTGCAGCCGTAACCGTTCCGTCACCTTTTACATCAATTTCAATGACTTTTTCTTCGTCAGAGTAAATTTTCAAAGCGAGCTTCTTGATGTTCAAAATGATAGAGGCTACATCTTCTTCTACACCTTCGACAGTGGAGAATTCATGCAAAACGCCATCAATTTGGATCGAAGTAACAGCTGCGCCAGGTAAAGATGAAAGTAGGATTCGACGTAAGGAGTTACCTAAAGTGGTACCATATCCACGCTCAAGGGGTTCAACAACAAATTTGCCATATTTGGCATTGCTGTCGATCTCAACCGTTTCAATTTTTGGTTTTTCTATTTCGAGCATTCAGTTTACCCTCCTTCAAAACGTCGGTATTTTCGTTGCATAAGAATTCGATAGTCACAGACTTTCGCTACGATTCAGAACACATTGAGTAAGTCGTGATGTTCAAAAATCCTATTCAGACCAACGATTATACGCGACGGCGTTTTGGCGGGCGGCAGCCGTTGTGAGGAACTGGAGTTACGTCTCTAATTGCAGTAACTTCCAATCCAGCAGCTTGAAGCGCACGGATAGCAGCTTCGCGACCTGAACCAGGACCTTTAACAGTTACTTCCAAAGTTTTCAAACCATGTTCCATGGAAGTTTTTGCAGCAGTTTCAGCAGCCATTTGGGCAGCGAATGGAGTGGATTTACGTGAACCACGGAATCCTAGAGCACCAGCCGAAGACCATGATACTGCGTTACCTTGCATATCAGTGATCGTAACAATTGTGTTATTGAATGTTGAGCGGATGTGAGCAATACCGGATTCGATATTCTTTTTCACACGACGCTTACGAGTTTGTTGTTTACGTGCCATGTTAAGAAACAACCTCCTTTACTGATTATTTTTTCTTGTTAGCTACAGTTTTACGAGGACCTTTACGCGTACGCGCGTTGTTCTTCGTATTTTGACCACGAACCGGAAGACCGCGACGGTGGCGGATACCACGGAAGCTAGCGATTTCCATCAAACGTTTGATGTTCATGGAAACTTCACGGCGAAGGTCACCTTCGATTTTGTACTGATCCAATTGTTCACGGATATTGTTCAACTCGTCTTCTGTAAGATCGCGAACGCGAGTCTCTTCAGAAACACCAGCACCAGAAAGAACTTTCTGAGCAGTCGTTTTCCCAACACCGTAGATATAAGTCAATGAAATTACAACGCGTTTGTCGCGCGGAATGTCAACACCAGAAATACGTGCCATGTGTGCGATGCACCTCCTTCTTTATTAACCTTGTCTTTGTTTGTGTTTCGGATTTTCACAGATTACCATTACTTTACCGTTTCTGCGAATAACTTTACATTTTTCGCAGATCGGCTTAACAGATGGTCTCACTTTCATCTAACCCAACCTCCTTAGTAGTCCGGAGTGCAAAAGATTATTTAAAACGGTATGTGATGCGACCGCGTGTTAAATCGTAAGGAGAAAGTTCTACTGTTACTTTATCTCCTGGCAGAATGCGGATGAAATGCATGCGAATCTTGCCTGATACGTGCGCAAGAATCGTATGGCCATTTTCAAGCTCCACTTTAAACATCGCGTTGGGCAAAGTCTCAATGACTGTTCCCTCGATTTCAATTACATCGTCTTTCGCCATCGACCCAGTCTCCCTTCTGTATACAAATCAGGTACTCATCTTCAAACAGTATTTGCTGATTGAATAATTCTTATCCATTCACCAGGAATTCACGAGTGACATTTGAAAGACCTTCTCCGGGTTCCTCTCCCCACTTATGACAGCGGAGTTCGGGGGTTCCGGTTGAGCCAGTCTGACCCACGTATCCTCGACTGCCCGGACTGCCTTGGATGAGTTCCAAACCCGTTACACAGATGCTTCCACGAAACTCATTATACTACCTCCGGTGCGGAATTGCACGGAGCAACGAGCCTCACCGGTTTCATATAATCAAGCCTTGTTTGCTTTTGCAGCTCTCGAAAATTCATATCTCCGGTGCTCCTTAAAGCCACATGGAGGCAACTAACTGCGCCCGGCGCCGGGACTTAACCTCGGTCGCCCTTTAGAAGAGCATCAATGTCAGCAAATACTTTATCAATGTCCTGCTGTCCATTTATATTGGTCAGCACGTTCTTATCTTCATAGAAGTCAAGAAGCGGCTGAGTTTGTTGCATGTTAACTTCTAAACGCTTCGTGACGGTTTCAGGCTTGTCGTCTTCGCGTTGGTAGAGCTCTCCGCCATCCTTATCGCACACACCTGCAACTGCAGGTGGATTGAAGACAGTATGGTAAGCAGTTCCACAAACTTTGCAAATCCAACGGCCTGTTAAACGTGCAATCAATTCGTCTTGTTCAACTTGGATGTTTACGACATGCTCGATTCGTTTGCCAAGATCAGCCAGAAGAGATTCCAGCGCCTCAGCTTGAGGAACTGTGCGTGGAAAGCCATCCAATAGGAAACCTTTCTCACAGTCCGCTTGGCTGAGTCGCTCTCGGACGATACCGATCGTCACTTCGTCAGGCACCAAGGCACCTTGATCCATGAACGACTTTGCTTCCAGACCCAGTGCCGTGCCGCCTTTAATAGCTGCACGGAACATATCGCCTGTCGAAATATGAGGGATGTCGTACTTCTTGACAATTTCGTCTGCTTGCGTGCCTTTGCCGGCACCTGGTAGACCCATCAACACAATGTTCATACGTTTTGCCCCCTCAGACAAGTGGATAAGGAACGTTTTCACGTTCCTCCCCATTGATTATTTCATAAAGCCTTTGTAATGACGTTTCACAAGTTGTGATTCCAATTGCTTCATCGTCTCCAGGGCTACCCCGACGACAATCAGCAAGCTCGTACCGCCAATCTGTGCAGATTGAGGCAAGTTTGCGATATTAATGAAGAAAATCGGCATGACCGCGATAACGGAAAGGAAGATAGCTCCCACAAACGTTAAGCGGTAAAGCACACTTGTTAAATAATCTTGCGTATTTTTACCCGGACGGATTCCCGGAATGTATGCACCTTGCTTTTTCAAGTTGTCCGCCACGTTTTCAGGATTAACCTGAATGAATGCATAGAAATACGTGAATGCAATGATCAAGGCGACATAAATAATCATGCCGACCGGACGCGTGTAATCAAACGTATTCTGAATTGCCTCCGTGAACGCGTTGGCACCAAAGAAAGAAGCGATAGTTTGCGGCGTGATGATGAACGCCACTGCAAAGATTACCGGGATAACTCCGGCCGCGTTTACTTTCAAAGGTAAATGCGTTTGTTGCCCAGTCGAGCTCTGGCCACGGCCAGCGACACGTTTGGCATACTGGATCGGAATTTTACGCAACGCTTGTTGAACGTAGATGACCAATACAGTAATCGCAACAACTGCGAGTGCGAGCAATGCCATAATGGCAATATTGATTGGAAGCTGATCGCCAGCTCCTTGAATCTGCTGCGCATAAAGTTGGTTAATTGCTCCTGGTACTGCAGCGACAATCCCTGCGAAGATGATAATCGAAATACCGTTCCCCACGCCTTTTGCCGTGATCTGCTCACCAAGCCACAATAGAAATGCTGTTCCTGCTGTCAGTACGATGGCGATTACGACATATGTTGCAATCGAGTCATCTTGGATCAATGTACCTCCGTACATTTGGTTGAAACCATAAGACATGCCGATCGCCTGAATAAAGGCAAGAACGATTGTAAAGTAACGAGTGAATTGAGCAAGTTTCCGTCTTCCGACTTCGCCTTGTTTCGCCCACTCAGCAAATTTCGGCACAACATCCATTTGCAGGAGCTGCACGATGATCGATGCTGTGATATAAGGCATGATTCCCATTGCCAAAATCGAGAAATTGGCCAGGGCGCCTCCACCGAAAGTATTCAAGAAACCGATCAGACCCATCTGATCTGTAGCTTGGAGTACTGACGCATCAACGTTCGGCACCGGAACGAATGTCCCGATACGGAAGATGATGAGCATTGCTAAAGTAAAGAAAATTTTATTTCGAATATCAGATACGCGCATAAGATTAGAGATTGTCTGAAACATTAAAGCACCTCGGTTTGACCGCCGGCAGCTTCAATAGCTTCTTTAGCTGATGCAGAGAATTTGTGGGCTTGTACAGACAATTTCTTGTCCAAGCTTCCGTTACCAAGAATCTTGATACCAGAACGCTCTTTGCTCACAACACCTGTTTCGATTAACAATGCAGGTGTAATTTCTGTGCCTTCTTCAAAACGGTTCAACACGTCAAGGTTTACAACAGTGTAGTCTTTACGGTTGATGTTCGTGAATCCACGCTTCGGCAAACGACGGAACAATGGGTTTTGACCACCCTCGAATCCTGGACGGACACCGCCGCCTGAACGGGCTTTTTGACCTTTGTGGCCTTTACCGGCTGTTTTACCAGTACCTGAACCGATTCCGCGTCCGATACGCTTGCGTGAGCTGCGTGAACCTTCTGCTGGTTTTAATTCGTGAAGTTTCATGTGGTTGGCACCTCCTTCTATAGAAATCAGGGATTAAACTTCTTTAATAGTAACTAAGTGAGCGACTTTATCAAGCATTCCGCGAACTGCCGCGTTGTCTTGGTGCTCAACTGTTTGATGCATTTTGCGCAGGCCTAGTGACTGGACTGTTTTACGTTGTGTCGGTTTAGCACCGATCACTGACTTAGTGAGGGTAATTTCTAGTTTAGTAGCCATGT
Source organism: Planococcus sp. CP5-4_YE (assembly GCF_019042655.1). Classification (GTDB taxonomy): domain Bacteria; phylum Bacillota; class Bacilli; order Bacillales_A; family Planococcaceae; genus Planococcus. Next base: position 51,955 of record NZ_JAHPZO010000015.1, on the reverse strand, counting down.
AATTTCCCTCCCTTATTGGAATAACTCTTCTGTAGTTTTGCCGCGAAGTTTTGCAACTTCATCAGCGCTCTTCAGTTGAGTCAAACCGTTGATAGTAGCACGGACCATGTTGATCGGTGTGTTAGAACCAAGAGATTTAGACAAGATGTCTTGTACTCCTGCAAGCTCTAATACCGCACGAACAGGACCACCAGCAATAACACCAGTACCTGGTGAAGCAGGTTTGATAAGAATCGAGCCGGCACCGAAGCGCCCAGTTACTAGATGTGGAGTAGTACCTTTAACCATAGGTACTTCGATTAAGTTCTTCTTCGCATCTTCAATAGCTTTACGGATTGCTTCTGGAACTTCTTGTGCTTTCCCAGTACCAAAACCGACTTTACCATTTTTGTCGCCTACAACAACCAATGCGGAGAAACGGAAACGACGTCCACCTTTTACAACTTTCGCTACGCGGTTAATCGTAACTACGCGTTCTTCAAGTTCAAGTTTGTTTGGATCAATACGACGCATTATATGGGTCCCTCCTTCTTTTAGAATTCTAAGCCGTTTTCACGAGCAGATTCAGCCAAAGCTTTCACACGGCCGTGATATAGATAACCACCGCGGTCAAAAACAACTGATTTCAAGCCGTTTTCTACTGCGCGTTTTGCAATCGTTTCGCCGACTTGAGCAGCCGCTTCGACGTTGCCTTTTGTTTCAAGAGAAAAATCTTTATCTGCAGATGATGCGCTAGCAAGCGTTACGCCGTTTACATCGTCGATCAATTGAGCGTAGATGTATTTGTTTGAACGGAAAACGTTCAAACGTGGACGTTCAGCTGTTCCCGTGATTTTAGAACGTACGCGAGCGTGACGTTTTTTACGGGATGCATTTTTATCGAGTTTCGTAATCACTGAGGTCACTCCTTTCAGCCTGCCTAAGCAGCATTATTTACCTGTTTTACCTTCTTTGCGGCGAACTTTTTCGTCTTCATAACGGATCCCTTTGCCTTTATACGGCTCTGGTGGGCGCGTAGCGCGGATGTTTGAAGCAAGTGCTCCGACCATCTCTTTGTTGATCCCTTTGATAACGACTTTCGTGTTGCCTTGTACTTCGATTTCGATTCCTTCTTCCGGAGTGAATTCCACCGGATGAGAGTATCCAACGTTCAAGACCAATTTCTTGCCTTGTAGCTGGGCACGGTAACCTACACCGACTAGTTCAAGTGAGCGGGAGAAGCCTTCAGATACTCCAGTAACCATGTTCGCGAGCAATGCACGAGTTGTACCGTGGATTGTGCGGTGATCTTTGGAATCTGATGGGCGTGACAATGTCAAAACATTGTCTTCCTGCGTGATCGTGATATCTGAGTTAAACGAGCGAGCAAGCTCGCCTTTAGGTCCTTTTACAGTTACGTTATTGTCGTTGTCGACAGTAACGGTAACGCTAGCAGGAACCTCGATTGGTTTTTTACCTACACGTGACATTCTGTTGCACCTCCATTCGTTTGTTGCTTCTTACCAAACGTAAGCTATGATTTCGCCGCCGATTTTTTTCGCGCGGGCTTCTTTATCAGTTACCAAACCTTGTGATGTCGATACTAGAGCGATCCCAAGACCGTTTAGTACGCGTGGCACCTCGTCAGTTTTAGCATAAACACGTAGTCCTGGTTTTGAAATGCGTTTCAAGCCAGTGATGACGCGCTCGTTGTTGGCACCGTATTTAAGGAAAATGCGGATCATGCCTTGTTTATCATCTTCAACATATTCTACGTCACGAACGAAACCTTCGCGCTTTAGGATTTCAGCGATGTCTTTTTTCACGTTGGAAGCCGGAAGCTCCAATTTCTCGTGACGAACCATGTTTGCATTACGAATGCGTGTCAGCATATCTGCAATCGGATCTGTCATTGTCATTACATTTACCTCCTTCCCAATTTAGGGGATTACCAGCTGGCTTTTTTGACGCCAGGAATTTGTCCCACATATGCAAGTTCACGGAAACAAATACGGCAAAGTTTGAATTTGCGCAGTACTGAATGCGGACGTCCGCATCGTTCACAGCGTGTGTACTCTTGTACTTTATACTTTGGCGTGCGTTTTTGTTTAGCAATCATTGATTTTTTAGCCACGTTTACGCCTCCCTCATCTTTACTTTTGGAACGGCATACCGAATTGTGTCAATAACTCACGAGCTTCTTCATCAGAGTTCGCAGTTGTCACAATTACGATATCCATACCGCGTACTTTAGAAACTTTATCATAATCGATTTCAGGGAAGATCAATTGTTCTTTCACACCAAGTGTGTAGTTGCCGCGTCCGTCGAAAGATTTTTTCGATACGCCACGGAAGTCACGAACACGTGGAAGTGAGATAGCAATCAATTTATCCAGGAAGTCATACATACGCTCACCGCGTAGTGTAACTTTACATCCGATTGGCATACCTTCACGAAGGCGGAAGCCAGCGATAGATTTCTTAGCTTTTGTGATGACCGGCTTTTGACCAGTGATCGTCTGCAATTCTTCAACAGCAGAATCAAGTGATTTTGTGTTTTGTACAGCTTCACCGACACCCATGTTGATAACGATCTTATCAACTTTTGGTGCCTGCATTACTGAGGAATATTCAAACTTGCTCACTAGAGCAGGTGTGATTTCGTTAGTATATTTTTCTTGTAGGCGGTTCATGTTTGTACCTCCCCTCATTCAGGAATTTTATTTATCTAATTTTTCACCGGATTTTTTTGCAACACGAACTTTTTTGCCGTCTTCCATTTTGTATCCTACGCGAGTCGGCTCGCCGGATTTAGGGTCCACTACCATCACGTTAGAAACGTGGATCGCAGCTTCTTGGCTGACAATTCCGCCTTGCGGGCTTGCCTGGTTCGGTTTTGTATGCTTTTTAACGATGTTAACACCTTCAACGAGCACACGGTCTTTCTTAGGTAGAGCAGTCAAAACAACTCCTGTTTTGCCTTTGTCTTTCCCAGAGATGACCTTAACTGTATCGCCTTTTTTTACATGCATTCTGTCGCACCTCCTTGGTATCGCACGTTGGATGTTTTATAGAACTTCAGGAGCAAGTGAAACGATCTTCATGAAGTTGTTGTCACGAAGTTCACGTGCAACTGGTCCGAAGATACGTGTTCCGCGTGGACCTTTATCGTCGCGGATAATCACACATGCATTTTCATCAAATTTGATGTAAGTACCGTCTTTACGGCGAGCTCCGCTTTTCGTGCGAACGATGACAGCCTTAACGACTTCACCCTTCTTAACAACGCCACCTGGTGTTGCTTTTTTCACGGTACAAACGATTACGTCACCGATGTTTGCTGTCTTGCGACCAGAACCACCAAGCACTTTAATCGTAAGTACTTCACGAGCACCCGAGTTGTCTGCAACTTTTAAACGACTTTCCTGTTGGATCACTTAGGTAACCTCCCTCCGGAACTTTTAGGATTCCGAACTTATTTAAATTAGATGATGACAGCTTTTTCGACGACTTCCACTAAACGGAAACGTTTCGTAGCTGATAGTGGACGAGTTTCCATGATGCGAACGATGTCGCCCATTTTCGCTTCGTTGTTCTCATCATGAGTCTTGAATTTCTTAGAGTATTTTACACGTTTGCCATAAAGCGCGTGCTTTTTTTGAGTTTCAACCATTACTGTAACGGTTTTATCCATTTTGTCAGACACGACGCGGCCTGTGTATACTTTGCGTTGGTTACGCTCAGACATACTTGCAACCTCCTCTCGAATTATCAGTTGTTGCCACTGAGTTCTCTTTCATGAATCACGGTTTTCATACGGGCAATCGCTTTACGTACTTCGCGGATGCGAGCAGTGTTTTCTAATTGACCAGTAGCCAATTGGAAGCGAAGGTTGAAAAGCTCTTCTTTCAGTGATTTCACTTTTTGTTCGATTTCAGCAGTGGTTAGGTCACGGATTTCATTAGCTTTCATTCGATTCACCACCAATTTCTTCGCGTTTTACGAATTTCGTTTTCACTGGCAATTTGTGAGAGGCAAGACGCAATGCTTCGCGTGCAACTTCTTCAGATACTCCAGCGATTTCGAACATAATTTTACCAGTTTTTACTACAGCTACCCAGCCTTCAGGTGAACCTTTACCGGAACCCATCCGTACTTCAAGAGGCTTTTTCGTGTATGGCTTGTGCGGGAAAATCTTGATCCACACTTTACCGCCACGTTTCATGTAACGAGTCATAGCGATACGGGCAGATTCGATTTGGCGGTTAGTGATCCATGAAGACTCAAGAGCCTGCAGGCCATATTCGCCGAATGCGACTTCTTTGCCGCCTTTCGCTTCTCCGCGCATCTTGCCACGGTGTTCACGACGATATTTTACGCGTTTTGGCAATAACATATTATTTGCCTCCTTCCTCAGATTTCTTCTTGGTTGGAAGGACTTCACCGCGATAGATCCATACTTTTACGCCAAGCTTACCATAAGTAGTGTCTGCTTCAGCGTGTGCGTAGTCGATGTCTGCGCGCAATGTATGGAGCGGAACAGTTCCTTCGCTGTAGGACTCAGCACGGGCAATGTCAGCTCCGCCTAGACGTCCAGATACTTGAGTTTTGATCCCTTTAGCGCCTGAACGCATTGTACGTTGGATCGTTTGTTTTTGAGCACGACGGAAAGATGCACGGTTTTCTAGTTGACGTGCGATTCCTTCAGCGACCAATTTCGCATCAAGGTCAGCTCGTTTGATTTCTACGATGTTGATGTGTACACGCTTGCCAGTCATCGAGTTCAGTTGCGTACGAAGTACTTCTACTTCAGAGCCACCTTTACCGATTACCATACCTGGCTTAGCAGTGTGGATTGTAACGTTCACACGGTTTGCAGCGCGTTCGATTTCGATTTTCGAAACTGAAGCTTCTTTCAAACGTGTTTCGATGTATTCACGGATCTTCAAATCTTCGTGAAGGAGTGTCGCGTAGTCTTTTTCAGCGTACCATTTTGACTCCCAATCACGGATGATTCCGATTCGCATTCCAATTGGATGAATTTTTTGTCCCACGAATTATCCCTCCTTCTTCTCAGATACCACTAGTGTGATGTGGCTTGTGCGTTTGTTGATCGCGCTTGCGCGTCCCATTGCACGTGGACGGAAACGCTTCAAAGTCGGCCCTTCGTCAACGAATACTTCGCTGATGACAAGGTTCTCGATGTTCATTTCGTAATTGTGTTCAGCGTTAGCAGCTGCAGATTTCAACAACTTCTCAACAACAATGGATGCTGCTTTAGGAGTGTGGTTCAAAATCGCGACCGCTTCACCGATTTGCTTGCCTCGGATTAAATCTACTACTAAACGGACTTTACGAGGAGCAATACGTACTGTTCTAGCAACAGCTTTTGCTTGCATGGGGAAATCCTCCTCTCAATTAACGTCTTGTTTTCTTATCGTCTGCACCATGGCTTGCGTATTTGCGCGTTGGGGCAAATTCACCAAGTTTATGGCCTACCATATCTTCAGTCACGTATACAGGGATGTGTTTGTGGCCATCGTATACTGCAATTGTTAGCCCGATGAATGTCGGGAAAATTGTAGAACGGCGAGACCAAGTTTTGATCACTTGTTTTTTCTCAGATTCCTTTTGCGCTTCGACTTTCTTCATAAGATGATCGTCTACAAAAGGTCCTTTTTTCAAGCTGCGACCCATTTGGGATCCTCCCTTCGTGATTGCACCACGGTTCTTTCGACGAACCGCAGCGAAATCAAATTATTTTTTGCGGCGACGTACGATGAATTTATCGGATTGGTTCGTTTTCTTACGTGTTTTGTATCCAAGAGTTGGTTTGCCCCATGGAGACATTGGAGATTTACGTCCGATTGGCGAACGTCCTTCACCACCACCGTGTGGGTGATCGTTCGGGTTCATGACAGATCCGCGGACAGTTGGGCGATTGCCCTTCCAGCGGTTACGTCCTGCTTTACCGATGTTGATCAATTCGTGCTGTTCGTTTCCGACAGCCCCGATAGTTGCGCGGCAAGTTGCAAGGATCATGCGAACTTCGCCTGATTGCAAGCGAACTGTTACGTATTTTCCTTCTTTACCAAGCACCTGTGCTGAAGCTCCTGCAGAACGTACCAATTGGCCGCCTCCGCCTGGTTTCAACTCGATGTTGTGGATAGTAGAACCCATTGGGATGTTAAGCAACGGCAAAGCATTACCTGCTTTGATGTCTGCTTCTGGTCCTGACATGATTTGCGTATCAACCTGAACACCTTTAGGTGCAAGGATGTAACGTTTTTCTCCGTCAGCGTAATGGATAAGTGCGATGTTTGCAGAACGGTTCGGATCGTATTCGATCGTAGCAACGCGACCTGGAATGCCATCTTTGTTACGTTTAAAATCGATCACGCGGTATTGGCGCTTATGTCCGCCCCCGTGGTGGCGTACAGTGATTTTACCTTGGTTATTACGGCCGCCTTTACGCTTCGTCGGTTGCAAAAGCGACTTTTCAGGCTTGTTCGTTGTGATTTCAGCGAAATCCGAACTAGTCATGTTACGACGACCGTTAGTGGTAGGTTTGTATTTTCTAATCCCCACGTTGTTTCCCTCCTTCTTTGATTAGTTCTTGTTCAGAACTTATACAATTACATTTCGAATAGTTCGATGTCTTTTGAATCAGCAGTCAATTTCACGATCGCTTTACGGCGTTTGTTCGTGTAGCCTGCGTGTTTGCCCATGCGTTTGAATTTGCCTTTGTAGTTCATGATGTTGACTTTCTCAACTTGAACGCCGAAGACTTCTTGAACTGCATGTTTAACTTGAGTTTTGTTAGCGCGAACGTCCACTTCAAAAGTGTACTTCTTCTCCGCCATTACCTCAGAAGAACGCTCGGTAATGACTGGACGCTTTAGAATGTCACGTGCTTCCATTAACCAAGCACCTCCTCGATTTTTTCTACGGCTCCTTTAGTCATGACAACTTTGTCATGGCCAAGCAAGTCCAATACGTTGATACCGTTTGCCGGAACAACTGTCATGCCTTTGATGTTACGCGCAGATAGTGCGACGTTTTCATCAAGGTCAGCTGTTACGAACAATGCTTTCTTGCCGACAGACAAGTCAGTCACGAGTTTCGTGAATTCCTTTGTTTTCGGTGCATCGAAAGCCAATCCTTCAAGTACCATCAGGTTTTCGTTTGCTAGAGCCGAAGACAATGCAGAACGAAGAGCCAAGCGACGGACTTTTTTCGGAAGTTTGTAGCTATAGCTGCGTGGTGTTGGGCCGAATACGACTCCGCCTCCGCGCCATTGTGGTGAACGGATCGAACCTTGACGAGCACGTCCAGTTCCTTTTTGCTTCCATGGCTTTCTTCCGCCACCAGCTACTTCAGAACGGTTTTTAACTTTATGGTTACCTTGACGCAATGAAGCACGTTGTGCAACGACTGCATCGAAAAGTACAGATTCATTTGGTTCAATGCCGAAGACAAGATCGTTCAATTCGATATCGCCAACTTGTGAACCAGTTTGGTTTAGTAACGCTACTTTAGGCATTCTTGTTTCCTCCTTCCCTTAAATGTGATTAGTTAGCTTTGATAGCCGACTTAACACGGATTAATGATTTGCGTGCGCCAGGAACATTCCCTTTAATAAGAAGCAAGTTGCGCTCAGCATCCACTTTCACGATGTGAAGGTTTTGGATAGTGACCGTGTTGCCGCCCATTTGACCAGGCAATTTCTTCTGTTTGAATACGCGGTTCGGAGCAACAGGCCCCATTGAACCAGGACGACGGTGGTAACGTGAACCGTGAGTCATCGGTCCGCGTGATTGTCCGTGGCGTTTAATAACACCTTGGAAACCTTTACCTTTCGTAGTTCCTGTTACATCTACTACATCGCCTTCTGCGAATACATCTACTTTGACTTCCTGACCAATCTCGTAATCAGCTAAGTTTACATTGCGAAGTTCGCGAATGAAGCGCTTAGGAGCAGTGTTTGCTTTTGCTACGTGGCCTTTCTCTGGTTTGTTCGAAAGCTTTTCGCGTTTGTCATCAAAACCAAGTTGTACCGATTCGTAGCCATCCACTTCAACTGTTTTTTTCTGAAGCACTACGTTTGGAGCAGCTTCGATTACAGTTACAGGGATCAAATCACCGTTCTCAGCAAAAACTTGCGTCATACCGATTTTTCTACCTAAGATTCCTTTGGTCATGTCGTCACACCTCCTGCAAAATTTTATGTTTATTATTTTTGTTTACCAATTATAGTTTGATTTCAATATCAACGCCGGATGGTAGATCCAGTTTCATTAGCGCGTCAACAGTCTGTGGTGTCGGGTTAACGATATCGATCAGACGTTTGTGTGTGCGCATTTCGAATTGTTCGCGAGCATCTTTGTATTTGTGGACAGCTCGCAAGATTGTGTAAACAGACTTCTCAGTCGGCAACGGTATCGGACCTGATACGCTAGCACCTGAACGTTTAGCAGTTTCAACAATCTTTTCAGCAGACTGATCCAAGATTCTATGATCATATGCTTTCAAACGGATACGAATTTTTTGTTTTGCCATTATTTTCCCTCCCTTTTCGCCTATTTTTGGGATAGACTTCTCCACGAAAATTTTCCTCACACTCGCCATGGCAAAGCGGCCGGGTGTGTCGGTAACCTCTCGCTTCTACGCAGTCAAAGACCAACATTCACCATTATACAAAATAAAAAAGAATTCCGCAAGACTTTGCACGAAATTCTTTTTCATTCGCTTTATCTAGTATAGCAGGATTCTTTTCAGTTTCAACCGATACGGTAATAGTCGAAATCTTTCGGACTCAACCGAGGAACATAACAGCAATCCAACCGAATAATACAAGCGGAATATTGTAATGAAGGAATGTCGGAACGACCGTATCCCAGATGTGATTGTGCTGGCCGTCGACGTTGAGTCCGGCGGTTGGTCCAAGCGTTGAGTCGGAAGCTGGCGACCCGGCGTCACCCAGCGCGCCCGCTGTTCCGATCAAGGCGATGATGGCCATCGTCGAGAACCCGAACTCGATACTGAGCGGGACGAATATCGCGGCGATAATCGGAATCGTCGAGAATGAGGAACCGATGCCCATCGTAACAAACAACCCGACAATCAGCATAGCAAGTGCCGCTAGCCCTTTATTGTCTCCGAAGATGGCCGCTGCGTTCTCGACCAATGTGTCGATCGCTCCCGTCGCTTGAATGACCGATGCGAAACCGTTCGCTGAGATCATGACAAAACCGATGAATGCCATCATGCGCATGCCTGCTGTTAGCACGTCATCCGCTTCTTTCCATTTCATTGCACCGAAGACATAAAGGATTAGGATACCAGCGAGCGCGCCGATAATCATCGAATCGCTTTGAATCTGTGCGAAGAGTGCCGCGATCAAGGCGATCACGGTCACGATAATGTCTTTGACAGAAGCGGTCCGTTTTGGAGTTTCTTCTATAGTACTAGCCGCTCTTACTTCACGATAATCGCGCGGCTTGCGGTAAGAGATGAAAACTGCGACGACTAAGCCGAGGAACAATCCTGCAACCGGCAGCGCCATCGCTTTTGGGATATCCGCCATATCGATCGGCATGCCCGCGAGCTCCATCTGCGTGGCGAGGATCTCGTGGAAGATCAAGCCAAAGCCATACGGCAATAAAATATACGGCGCTGTCAGGCCGAATGTCAGGACGGAGGCGATAAGCCGACGGTCGATGCGCAATTCATTCAGGATGTGCAGAATCGGCGGCACAAGAAGCGGGATAAAGGCGATGTGGATCGGGATTAGGTTTTGCGAGAAGATGGCCATCGCGAACAGCGCAAAGATAATGAGCGCCTTCGCCAAGTTCTCGCGCGTCGCCTCTCCTTCTTTATTGACCAGTTTCAATACACCCGCAACGAGCAATTCCGGTATGCCAGTGCGCGAAATGGCGACGGCGAATCCGCCGAGCATGGCGTAGCTCAATGCGATAGTTGCCCCTGCCCCAAGTCCGTCTGTATAAGATGTCAGTGTGTCAGTGAAGCTAAGTCCTCCGCTAAGCCCTCCGGCCAGTGCGCCGATCAATAAGGCAAACACCACATTGACCCGAAGCAAGCTCAGAACCAGCATTACTAACACAGCGATAATAACTGCATTCATTGTTCATTTCTCCTTTAGTTTGCTAAAGCGTTAAAGTCCTTTACTAAAGTAACAAATCTCTACAATGATGTCAACACAGCGAAATGGCTTTCAGTGGCATTAAAAAAACCGCTCCCGTCTTGAGAATCAGGACGAAAAGCGGCGGGTGCTTTATTGGGCTTGCTGTGTTTTTTCTTCGTATGCCTGGATATAGGAATCGTATTGAATCGTCAGGGAGATCTCATCCCAGCCATTCAACAGCATTTCTTTCCAGTATGGGTCGATATCGAATGAATAACTGGCTCCGTCTTCACCCGTGACAGATTGCTGTCTCAAATCAACATCAAGGCGATATCGAGCTTGTTTGCCCTTTTCAAGCAAAGCCGTCACTTCTGCTTCTTGCAGGCGAATCGGCAAGATGCCGTTTTTGACACAGTTATTATAGAAGATATCCGCATAGCTCGGGGCAATAACTACCCGAAAACCGTAATCCAAAATCGCCCACGGAGCGTGTTCACGGGAGGAGCCACAACCGAAGTTTTCCTGCGCCACAAGGATCTCGGAGTTTTGGAAGCGAGTGTCGTTCAAGACAAACTCTGGATTAGGAGTGCCGTCCGCCTTAAAACGCCAATGGTAAAACAAATACTTGCCGAACCCTGTGCGCTCAATGCGCTTAAGGAATTCCTTTGAAATGATTTGGTCGGTATCAACGTTTTTGCGGTCGAGCGGCGTTAAGACACTCGAAATTTCATTGATCGGTTTCACATTCAGTCTCTCCTTCCGTTATGCCTGTGGCACAGGTTCTTTCATATAGTTGCGGACATCTGTCAAATGCCCCTCAATTGCCGCGGCAGCTGCCATGACTGGTGACACCAAATGCGTCATGGAGCCGGCCCCTTGGCGTCCTTCAAAATTACGGTTTGACGTAGACGCGCAGCGCTCTCCTGCCGGCACAGCATCCTCATTCATTGCTAGGCACATGCTGCAGCCAGTTTCGCGCCATTCAAAGCCTGCTTGCAAAAACACTTGGTCAAGCCCTTCCGCTTCGGCTGCGCGTTTGACGGTCTCAGAGCCCGGTACAACAATCGCCGTGACCGCCGGATGCACGGTTCTGCCTTTGACGATTTCACTCGCTGCCCGTAAATCACTAAGGCGCGCATTCGTACACGATCCGATAAAGACATGCTGGATAGCGATCGATGACAGCGGAGCGCCTTCTTCTAATTGCATATAAGCAAGTGCCTGGCGCAGAGCGTCTCTGTCTTCCTGCTTGTCGTAATCTGCCGATGTCGGCACGTGTTCAGCAATACCTGAGCCCATTGAGGGATTGGTGCCCCATGTGACAAACGGGGAGATGTCGTCTGCATGGATGGTGTGCGACACATCATAGCTTGCGCCTTCGTCTGTCGCCAGCGCCAGCCAACGCTCGGCTTCACGTTCGAACGCTTCACCTTCTGGGACATTTCGTCTGCCACGCAAATAGTCGACTGTTGTTTCATCTGGGCTAACAAGGCCGGCGCGCGCACCCGCTTCGATGGACATATTGCAGATCGTCATGCGTTCTTCCATTGATAAGTTGCGGATCGCTTCGCCAGTGTATTCGATGATATGACCTGTTCCCATGTCAACGCCGTATGTTGAGATGATGGCCAGGATGATGTCCTTAGCTGACACACCGAAGCCCAGTTTGCCGTCGATGCGGATTTCCATCGTTTTCGGCTCGGACTGCCACAACGTCTGCGTCGACAAGACATGCTCCACTTCGCTTGTCCCGATGCCGAATGCCAAAGCGCCGAACGCACCGTGCGTCGACGTATGGCTATCGCCGCAGACAATGGTCTTGCCCGGCTGCGTGAGGCCAAGTTCCGGGCCGATGACATGGACGATGCCTTGGTCGGGATGATTGATCCCAGCAAGCGGCACGCCGAACTCGTCGCAGTTTTCCTGAAGCGTCTTGATTTGCTTGCGGGAAATCGGGTCTTTGATCACTGAGCGGTTGCGCGTCGGCACGTTATGGTCCATCGTCGCAAAGCACAAGTCCGGACGGCGAACTTTCCGGCCATTCAAGCGCAAGCCTTCAAATGCCTGCGGCGAGGTGACTTCATGCAGAAGATGAAGGTCGATATATAGCAAGTCGGGTTTTCCTGGCTCTTCGAATACAATATGCTGTTCCCAGATTTTTTCAATAATCGTTTTTGCCATAGCAGAATGCCCCTTCCATTACACGTAGGAAAACATGATGTGTTCCGACACGAATTCCCGTTCCAATTCCTCGATGACTTTCTCTACGAAGCGTTCCGTCGAGATGACTTTATTGCCACAAGCCGACAAATCACCTGTGCAATAACCGTCTTCAAGGACGCTCATGACCGCTTCTTCGATCGCTGATGCTTCTGAATCCATGCCAAACGATTGGCGCAGCATCATCGCTGCTGACAAGATCGCAGCTGACGGGTTTGCTTTGTTTTGTCCTACGATGTCCGGTGCCGAGCCGTGTACGGGTTCGTACAAGCCGAAACCGTCTGAACGAACACTCGCAGATGGCAACATGCCGAGCGAGCCTGTGATGACCGATGCTTCGTCGCTCAAGATATCGCCGAACATATTCTCTGTCACCACAACGTCGAACGCTCGTGGATTGGTGATCAATTTCATGGCCGCTGAATCGACTAGCATATGCTCGACTTCCACATCCGGATAGCCCGCCTTGCGTTCTTCCACAACTTTTCTCCATAGCTTGCTCGATTCAAGGACATTCGCTTTGTCGACAGAAGCCAATTTGCCGCGGCGCGAGCGGGCCATTTCAAATGCCTGATCGACAATGCGCTCGATTTCGGCCCGTGTGTAGACCAGTGTATCAACTGCGGAATTTTCGTTATGGCGCTTTGGTTCACCGAAATACAAGCCGCCAGTCAATTCGCGAACGATGACCATGTCCACTTCACGGGCGATGTCTTCTTTTAGCGGAGAAGATCCGAGAAGTGCCGGTACCGCCTTGACAGGGCGGACATTGGCAAACAAATCGAAGTGTTTGCGGATACTCAATAGCCCCTTTTCTGGGCGTTGTTCTGCGGGGTTTTGGTCCCATTTCGGGCCGCCTACCGCACCGAGGAGGATCGCATCGCTCGCTTCACACGCTTCAACGGTTTCTTTCGGTAGCGGGCTGCCGAATTGATCGACTGCCGCTCCCCCGATTGCTGCGAAATTCCAATGGAAGGTGTGGCCATAGCGCATCGCAATGGATTTTAGCACCTTTACTGCTGCCTCTGTTACTTCTGGTCCGATGCCATCTCCTGGCAATACTGCGATTGTCTTTTCCATAGTAATTCCTCCTCTGTGGGTTTGCTTTTTTATACGGCTTGGATTTTTGTTTTATTTCCCTGTTTCACGAGCTGGCGGTTCACTGCGTTGAAATAAGCTTTTGCGGTTGCTTCTAAGACGTCTTGGGCAACATCTCGCCCTGTGACAGTTTCGCCGTCATAGCTCATATTGATGACTGCTTCCCCGAGAGCATCACGGCCTTTGCCGATCGATGTCACGCGGTAGTCCAGGATATGCACTTTGCCGTCGACAATACGTTCAAGTGTGTTGAATATCGCTTCGACCGACCCTGAACCAGTGGCCGCTTCATGAATTTGATTGCCGTCTGGACCGATCGCTGATGCGGTCGCTGTCGGAATGTTCGCTGTGCCGTACTGTACCTGCACGCTTTCAAGCTCGTAGACCGGCGTTTCGCTATCGTGGATTTGCTGGTCGGTCAATAGCACGAACAAATCGTCTTCGGTGATCTGTTTTTTGCGGTCGGCGAGTTTCTTGAACTCGATAAATGCTTCATTCAATTTAGCGTCAGGCAATTCGAAGCCCATCTTGACTGCACGGTCGCGGAAAGCGTGTCTGCCGGAGTGTTTTCCTAGCACTAGTTCGGTTGCCGCATCCCCAATCAATTCCGGTGTGATGATTTCATACGTCAGTGGATTTTTCAGCATGCCGTCTTGGTGGATCCCTGATTCGTGCGCAAAAGCATTCTTGCCGACAACCGCTTTGTTCGGTTGGATGATGCTGCCGGTCAATTGGCTGACCAATTGGCTCGAGCGCTTAATCTCGTTCAAGTTGATGCCGGTTTCAATATTGTAAAATTGCTTGCGGATATGGAGCGCCACCGCAATTTCTTCCAATGCGACGTTTCCGGCCCGTTCGCCGATGCCGTTAATCGTGCCTTCGACTTGTGTCGCGCCGTTTTCGATTGCTGCGAGCGTATTCGCCGTTGCCATCCCCAAATCGTTATGGCAATGTGCCGACAACTTAACGTTCTCAATGCCCGGCACGTTTTCCGTCATATAACGGAACATCGCGCCGTATTCTTCAGGTGTCGCATAACCGACTGTATCCGGCAGATTGACTGTGGTAGCGCCTGCTTCGATGACTTTCTTGATGATGTGCGCCAGGAATTCAGGGTCGGACCTTGAAGCATCTTCCGCCGACCACTGGACAAGCGGGAAGAACTTTTTCGCATACCGGACAGACTCGACAGCAATGTCGACGACCTGTTCCGGTGTTTTCATCAATTTATGTTCCATATGGATAGGGGATGTTGCCAAGAAGATGTGGATATGCGGTTGTTCCGCTCCCTTCAACGCATCCCATGTCCGGTCGATATCCGCTTTCATAGAGCGGGACAGGCCCGTTACGATAGAGTTCTTCACGGTACCTGCGATCCGCTGCACTGCGTCGAAGTCTCCTGGCGATGAAGCCGGGAACCCCGATTCGATAATCGTCACGCCTAGACGTTCGAGCTGGCGGGCGATTTCGATTTTCTCAGCTGTATTCAAGTTGATCCCGGCCGACTGTTCTCCGTCCCGTAGTGTCGTATCGAAAATATCAATTTGAGACATTCGCGGCCACCTCTTTTGTTTTTTTGTTTTCATTGACAAATGGCATCATGGCACGCAACTCGCGTCCGACTTGTTCGATTTGGTGTTCCGCTTCCGCATTTTCGATCGCCGTGAATTCCGGACGGTTCAATTGATTCTCCAGCAACCAGCCTTTGGCGAATTTGCCGGTTTGGACATCCGTCAACACGTCTTTCATGCGAGCTTTTGTATCGGCATCGACAATACGCGGGCCGGATACGAAGTCACCCCACTGTGCAGTGTCGGAGATTGAGTAGCGCATCCCGGACATGCCTCCTTCGTACATTAGGTCAACAATCAACTTCAGTTCATGCAAGCATTCGAAGTATGCCAGTTCCGGCTGATAGCCTGCTTCCACCAATGTCTCGAATCCGGCTTTGACGAGTGAAGTCACCCCGCCACAAAGAACCGCTTGTTCACCGAATAGGTCGGTTTCCGTTTCTTCTTTAAACGTTGTCTCAAGGATCCCCGCACGAGCAGCGCCGACGCCTTTCGCATATGCCAGAGCCGTATCTTTCGCATTGCCGGATACATCTTGGTGTACCGCGAACAATGCCGGTACGCCTGCTCCTGCTTCGAACGTTCTGCGGACAAGATGCCCCGGGCCTTTTGGTGCGACCAGGAACACATCCACATCTTTCGGCGGCACGATTTGGTTGAAATGAACGTTAAAGCCGTGTGCGAATACAAGTGATTTCCCTGCCGTTAGATGCGGCTTGATCGACTCTTCGTAGATTTGTGTTTGACGTTCATCCGGAACAAGCACCATGATGACATCGCCTGCTTGTGCTGCTTCCGCAACTGTCGCTACTTCTAGTCCGTCTGCTTTGGCCTGATCGAATGATTTGCCGGGTCTTACGCCGACTACCACTTTGAAACCTGAATCATTTAAGTTTTGCGCGTGTGCATGTCCTTGTGAACCATAGCCGATCACCGCGATTGTCTGTCCTTTTAGAGCCTGATCATTTACGTCTTGGTTATAATACATTTTTGCCATTTTTAATTTCCTCCTCGGGTTTTGGGGTTTTGGTTTAAAGGATGTTCAATTGCGGTGTATGGGCTTTTTGTGTTTCCCTGACGAAAGCGGATACCCCGGTTCTTGTTAATTCTTTGATGCCGTATGGCTTCATCAAATCGATGAAGGCTTCGATTTTCTCAGGGTCTCCTGTTACTTGAAACGTGGTGACGTTTTTACTCATATCGATTACCGTCGCACGGAAGGGTTCGACAATGCTGTAAATTTCGCTGCGAGCGGCTGGCGGTGCGACCACTTTGATCAGCGCGAGTTCCCTCATGACCATCGCCTTATCGGTAATGTCGTTGACTTTCAGCACGTCAATTTGCTTTTGCAGCTGTTTGAGCAATTGCTCCAGCTTGCCTTTATCTTCCACGTTGACGACGAAAGTCATTTTGGAAATGCCTGCTTGCTCGGTATGTCCGACTGAAATGCTCTCAATATTGAATTGACGCTTCATCAACAACCCGGTGACCCGGTTCAAGACGCCGCTCTGGTTGATGACCGTCGTTGTGATTACTCGCTTCATTCGCCTTTCACCCCGATCATTTCGTTGAGCCCTTTGCCTGGCGCCACCATCGGGTAGACACATTCGAGTTGGATTACCCGGCAATCGATGAGCGCTGGGCCATCTGATTCAAACGCTTTTTTGAATACTTCTTCCGCTTCTTCCATCGTTTCGACTTTATAGCCATCGAGATCATAAGCAGCTGCCAGTTTCACGAAATCCGGCTGCACGGGCATCATCGATTGGGAATAGCGTTCCTCGTAGAAGGTTTCTTGCCACTGGCGAACCATCCCAAGGCTTTGGTTGTTCAAGATGACGATTTTTACCGGCAAGCGGTATTCCTGCAATAGCGACAATTCCTGCAAAGTCATTTGGAAGCCGGCATCGCCGACCACGGCCACCACCGTTTCTTCCGGTCTTGCAAACTTCGCCCCGATCGCTGCTGGAAAACCAAAGCCCATCGTTCCGAGTCCGCCGGAGGTCACCCAGTTGTGCGGATTGTTGAACCGGTAATACTGGGCTGTCCACATTTGATGCTGTCCGACGTCCGTCGTGACGATTGCATCGCCCCCTGTCAATCGGTGAATCAATTCAACGGCTTGCTGAGGCATGATGCCAACGCGCTCTTTCTGGTGATACTGAAGAGGATAAGCTTCTTTGTACATATGAAGCTGGTCTCGCCATTCTGCCGTATCCGGGCTTTCGAAATTACTTTTCAATAGTGCCACCAATGCCGCTTTGGCATCCGATACGATCGGGATGGCCGTCGGGACATTTTTTCCGATTTCCGCCGGGTCGATATCGACATGAATGACTTCTGCATTCGGCGCGAATGATGCCAAATTGCCGGTGAGCCTGTCGTCAAAACGGGCCCCGATGTTCATTAGCACGTCGCATTCACAAATGGCTGTGTTCGCAGCATAAGTTCCGTGCATCCCGCCCATTCCTAAGAACAATTTATGATCGCCACCGACTGTCCCGAGTCCGAGGAGCGTATTGACAATCGGAATCTGATGATGCTCCGCAAAGGCGTGAAGCTCTTCGGAAGCTTTTGCTGCTAGTACTCCGGCACCCGCAAGGATCACCGGCTTTGTCGCCTTGGACAGCAATTGCACAGCTTTTTGGATCTGCAAGTAATTCGGCGAGATCGTCGGTTGATATCCCGGCAAGTAGACATCTGCATCTGCTTGTTCTTCTTTACCTGCGAATAGGGTGGTGGCGACGTCTTTTGGGATGTCGACAAGGACCGGTCCAGGGCGTCCTGTCGATGCGATGAAGAATGCCTCTTTGATGATTCGCGGCAAGTCTTCCGCTTTTTTCACTTGGTAATTGTGTTTAGTAATCGGTTGAGTGATGCTGACGATGTCTGCTTCTTGAAAAGCATCTGTGCCGATGACTGAAGTGGCAACTTGTCCGGTGAAAACGACCAGCGGCAATGAATCGAGCATGGCATCCGCAATGCCGGTGACAAGATTTGTCGCCCCCGGTCCGGATGTGGCGATGACCACTCCTGTTTTCCCAGAAACTCTGGCGTACCCTTCCGCTGCGTGAATGGCGCCTTGTTCATGTCTTGCCAATATGTGGCGGATCGGATTTCGATGCAATGCATCGTAGATTGGCAAAACTGCACCTCCTGGGTAGCCAAAAATGATCTCAACACCCTGCTGTTTCAAAGATTGAATTAATACGTCCGCCCCGCTGCCGGCTAATTCCTGTTTGAGCTCTTCTCTGACCTTTACGTTTACTCCCAATCTCTCCGCCTCCTTTTTCTTAAGTCTTCGGAAGTATCAAATGAAAAAGCTTTTCCATCCCTACACAAAGAAGACATCTTCTTTGCATAGGGATGAAAAAGCTTCATGGTACCACCCTATTTCACTGCGATTTGCAGCCTCTTGGATAATTTCTTATCCGTTGATAACGATAACCCATCACTTGCAGTTACCGGGAACACCTAAAGGGCCTTGGCCTTTCAGCATTCCACTCAGAGGGGATGTCGCATCTGGCAGCATTACCGGCTTCCACCATCCCGGCTCTCTGTAAATACTGCGTTCCATTTGCTTTAACCTCGTCATTGAATTGATCATATGAACTTATACAACATTTAGATGTTCTTCGTTGTAGACTTTGACACCGTCTTGCTGGACCAGCTCGCGAAACGCTTCAAGAAGATCGTTGGTGACTGGCCCTGGTTTTCCATCGCCGATCACCCGTCCATCCACTTTGATGACAGCGATGACTTCTGCTGCGGTTCCTGTCAGGAATACTTCGTCTGCTACATAGACATCATGTCTCGTGAAGACCCCCTCTTCCATTTGGTAGCCTTTTTCGGCCGCCACTTCCATAATGGCGTTACGGGTGATGCCTTCTAGTGCCCCCACGTAACCGGGAGGTGTCAGCAATTTGTTTTTGCGAACGATGAAGATGTTATCAGCCGACCCTTCAGCCACATAGCCTTGGTCATTGAGCATGAGCGCTTCAGAAACACCCGCTAGACTCGCTTCGATCTTCACTAATATATTGTTCATATAGTTCAATGATTTCACTTTCGGGCTAAGAACGTCTGAGCGGCTTCTTCTAGAAGCAACGGAGACGATTTCAATCCCGCTGTCGTACAAGGCTTTCGGGAATAAAGAAAGCGGCTCGGCGATGACAATGACATTCGGCTCTGCACAACTGAATGGGTCAAGTCCTAAATTCCCCACTCCGCGTGAGACGACCAAACGGATATAGGCATCTTTCAATTTATTCTGCCGAAGCGTTTCTACGACCAGTTGGGTCATTTCGTCGAAAGTGTGCGGAATTTCAAGCATCACTGATTTAGCTGAATCGTAAAGGCGCTCCATATGCTCTTCTAAGCGAAAGACATTTCCGTTGTAAGAACGAATGCCTTCGAAGACTCCGTCGCCATATAGGAAGCCATGATCATAAACTGAAACCTTGGCATCTTCTTTTTTTACAAATTCACCATTCATATAGATAACTTGTTCAGTCATGATGTCCACTTCTTTCTCTGAAATTTTTTATGAAGATTTTCACTCTAAATGCTTTGCTCTGTTAAATTGTTGCTATCATATCGCCTATTCTAAAGGGTGTCAACAAACAAAATGCGATTTTTTTACTAATTCTGAACATTATGACCATTTGTATCCGTTTACATTGCTGTCATGGTGCGGTTTGAAATATTTTTAAAAAAGTTTGAATATTTTATAGGAATGCAATATATTGCGTACTAAAATGAAATACTTTTCTTTTTTTCCAGCTTGATTGGCGAATCATTCGGTTCACGATCCTTTGAAGGCCACCATATCAACATGTTCCCGTCTCACTTAAAAATGAACGCAAAAAATCCCCTAACTCATTAAGAGTTAGGGGATTTGGGCAAAAGCGAATTACTTCTGGATAGAAGCTACAACGCCAGCGCCTACAGTACGTCCACCCTCACGGATAGAGAACTTAGTACCTTCTTCAAGAGCGATTGGTGAGATAAGCTCAACATCCATTTCGATGTTATCGCCAGGCATAACCATTTCTACTCCTTCAGGAAGGTTACAAACGCCAGTTACGTCAGTTGTACGGAAGTAGAACTGCGGACGGTAGTTTGTGAAGAATGGAGTGTGACGTCCACCCTCTTCTTTTGAAAGAACATAAACTTCCGCTTTGAAAGTTGTATGTGGAGTGATTGTGCCTGGTTTAGCAAGAACTTGTCCACGTTGGATATCGTCACGGGAAACACCGCGAAGAAGTGCGCCAATGTTGTCGCCAGCTTCAGCATAGTCAAGCAATTTGCGGAACATTTCTACACCTGTAACAGTTGTAGATTTAGCTTCTTCGTTGATACCGATGATGTCAACGTTATCGCCGACTTTGATTTGTCCACGCTCAACACGGCCAGTTGCAACTGTACCACGGCCAGTGATTGAGAATACGTCCTCAACTGGCATCATGAATGGCTTATCAGTGTCGCGTTCTGGAGTTGGGATGTACTCATCAACAGCAGCCATCAACTCAAGAATTTTTTCTTCCCACTCAGACTCTCCTTCAAGAGCTTTAAGAGCAGAACCTTTGATGACTGGGATGTCATCGCCAGGGAAGTCATATTCAGACAATAGATCGCGAACTTCCATTTCAACTAGTTCAAGAAGCTCTTCGTCGTCTACCATGTCGCATTTGTTCATGAATACTACAAGGTAAGGTACGCCTACTTGACGTGAAAGCAAGATGTGCTCACGAGTTTGTGGCATTGGGCCGTCAGCAGCAGATACTACTAGGATCCCGCCGTCCATTTGTGCAGCACCAGTGATCATGTTTTTAACATAGTCAGCGTGACCTGGGCAGTCAACGTGTGCATAGTGGCGTGTTTCAGTTTCGTACTCAACGTGAGAAGTGTTGATTGTGATACCGCGCTCTTTTTCTTCAGGTGCGTTATCGATTTGGTCGTAAGAACGAGCTTCCCCGCCTGATGCTCTAGCAAGAACTGTAGCGATTGCTGCAGTCAAAGTTGTTTTACCATGGTCAACGTGTCCGATTGTACCAATGTTAGCGTGTGTTTTAGAACGGTCAAATTTAGCTTTACCCATTAGAAAAATCCTCCTCAGAATATAAGTTAATAGTAGTAGTTTGATGGCCCGAACTACCGAAAACCGCAGTTTGGGCATACAAACTATTTATACTTGATTAAAGACCAAAATTCAATTATTGGCCTTTATTTTTTTTGATAATGTCTTCAGCGATAGATTTCGGCACTTCTTCGTAGTGGTCAAAGTGCATCGAGAACACACCGCGTCCTTGCGTGTTTGAACGCAAGTTTGTTGCATAACCGAACATTTCAGAAAGTGGAACCATTGAACGGACAACTTGCGCGTTTCCGCGAGCGTCCATACCTTCTACGCGTCCACGGCGTGATGTAACGTCGCCCATGATATCGCCAAGGTATTCCTCAGGGATTACAATTTCAACTTTCATGATCGGCTCAAGAATTACCGGGTTAACTTTCGATACAGCGTTTTTCAGTGCCATAGAAGCAGCTACTTTAAATGCCATTTCGTTGGAGTCAACATCATGGTAAGATCCGTCGAACAAGCGTGCTTTAATGTCGACCAATGGATAACCGGCAACAACACCGTTATCAAGAGAGTCGCGAAGACCCGCTTCAACTGCTGGGATGTATTCACGTGGAACAACACCACCGACAATTCCATTTTCGAACTCAAAGCCAGCACCTTCTTCGTTTGGAGAGAATTCAATCCAAACGTGTCCGAACTGACCACGGCCACCGGATTGACGTACGAACTTCCCTTCAACTTTTGCAGACTGGCGGAATGTCTCACGGTAAGATACCTGAGGAGCTCCGACGTTTGCTTCAACGTTGAATTCGCGTCTCATACGGTCAACTAGGATATCAAGGTGAAGCTCACCCATACCCGCGATGATCGTTTGACCAGTTTCCTGGTCTGTGTGCGCACGGAAAGTTGGGTCTTCTTCTTGCAATTTCGCAAGGGCTTGGCCCATCTTGTCTTGGTCCGCTTTGGATTTCGGCTCTACTGAAAGTGAGATAACCGGTTCCGGGAAGACCATGCGCTCAAGGATTACTTGGTCTTTTTCGTCGCATAGCGTATCGCCTGTAGAAGTATCTTTCAGGCCAATCGCAGCAGCGATATCCCCGCAGTATACTTCAGCAATCTCTTCGCGGGAGTTAGCGTGCATTTGCAGGATACGTCCTACGCGCTCACGCTTGCCTTTTGAAGAGTTTTGTACGTACGAACCAGATTTCAAAGTACCCGAGTAAACACGGAAGAACGTCAATTTCCCTACATACGGGTCTGTCATTACTTTAAATGCCAGAGCAGAGAAAGGCTCGTCTTCAGATGCTTTACGCAATACTTCTTCGTCTGAATCCGGACGAAGTGCTGTCATTGGCGGTACATCTAGTGGTGATGGAAGGTAATCAATTACTGCATCAAGCATCAATTGAACCCCTTTGTTTTTGAAAGCAGTTCCGCAAACTACTGGATAAAACTCAACGTCAAGCGTTCCTTTACGGATTGCAGCTTTAAGTTCATCAACAGTAATTTCTTCGCCACCGAGGTATTTTTCCATCAAGTCTTCATCAAGCTCAGCAACGCCTTCGAGTAGTTTCGTGTGCCACTCGTCAGCAAGCTCTTTGTACTCTTCAGGAATTTCGCCTTCAGTGATTTCAGTTCCCAAATCGTTCGCATAGAAGCGCGCGTTCATGTTTACAAGATCAATGATCCCTGAGAACTCGTCTTCTGCGCCGATTGGCAATTGAATCGGATGTGCGTTAGCTTGCAGGCGATCGTGAAGAGTGCCTACTGAATACAGGAAGTCAGCGCCGATTTTATCCATTTTGTTGATGAATACAAGACGCGGTACTCCGTATGTTGTCGCTTGACGCCATACAGTTTCTGTTTGCGGCTCAACGCCTGATTGGGCATCAAGAACCGTTACAGCACCATCAAGTACGCGCAGTGAACGTTCAACTTCAACCGTGAAGTCTACGTGTCCTGGAGTATCGATGATGTTAACGCGGTGGCCTTCCCATGAAGCTGTTGTCGCAGCAGATGTGATCGTGATTCCACGCTCTTGCTCCTGCTCCATCCAGTCCATTTGAGAAGCACCTTCATGCGTTTCGCCGATTTTGTGGATACGGCCTGTGTAATACAAAATACGCTCCGTAGTAGTCGTTTTACCGGCATCGATGTGAGCCATGATTCCGATATTACGTGTATGGTCTAAGGAGAACTCTCTAGGCATATGGTCTTTCTCCTTCCGTCTCGAAATAAGATTTTAAGTTTCGCAAGAATTTACCAGCGGTAATGAGCAAATGCTTTGTTGGCTTCTGCCATTTTGTGGATATCTTCACGTTTTTTGACGGAAGCACCAGTGTTGTTGGCAGCATCTAGAATTTCGTTAGCTAGACGCTCTTCCATAGTTTTTTCCCCACGTAGACGTGAGTAGTTCACTAGGTAGCGAAGTCCAAGAGTCGTACGGCGCTCTGGACGAACTTCAACTGGTACTTGATAGTTAGCACCACCAACGCGGCGAGCGCGTACTTCAAGTACCGGCATGATGTTTTCCAAAGCTTGTTCGAATACTTCGATTGGATCTTTCCCGCTGCGTTCTTTAATTAGTTCGAACGCACCGTAGAGGATCTTTTGAGAAGTACCTCTTTTTCCGTCAACCATCAATTTGTTAATCAAACGAGTTACCAATTTCGAACTATAAATCGGATCTGGCAACACGTCACGTTTAGCTACAGGACCTTTACGAGGCATGTATGTTCCTCCTTTCAACGAAAACTATCGTTAAATTCATTGTTATTATTTTTTAGCTTTAGGGCGTTTTGTTCCGTATTTAGAGCGTCCTTGCATACGGCCGTTTACTCCAGCAGTATCAAGTGCTCCGCGTACAACGTGGTAACGTACACCCGGAAGGTCTTTTACGCGACCTCCGCGGATAAGAACAACACTGTGTTCTTGAAGGTTGTGACCTTCGCCGCCGATGTATGCGTTGACCTCAATTTGGTTTGTCAAACGTACACGCGCATATTTACGCAATGCGGAGTTTGGTTTTTTCGGTGTCATCGTTCCAACACGTGTGCAGACGCCGCGTTTTTGTGGAGCGCTCAAGTTAGTCTGTGCTTTCTTGAAGCTGTTATACCCCTTGTTCAACGCTGGTGAGTCTGATTTAGTGCTTTTTGGTTTACGAGGCTTGTTAACCAATTGGTTAATTGTAGGCATCGATTTTTCCTCCTCTCAAAAGGTGTTCTAATACCACATATCCAGGTGGTTCATTTTTGGGTAAAAAACAAAGTCTTTGTGATTTCGCACAAAAACCGGTATCCAGTAATGCCTTAAGGCTACATCCAGCAAAGCTGAACGCTTTTACTGTTTTTGCTTTGTACCTGACGATCATGTTCCTGACATGCAAAGATCGATAATCATCAACCCTTAGTATACTATCATTCACTATGCGTTACTGTCAACCAAAAATCAAAAAAAATCCCAGAGAGCTCATTGCTCTCCAGGAATATTTTTTTAGCTTATGATTCGCTTCCGACAATCTCTTCTTGCTGGGCTTTTTCGCTTTGCTCGATTTCGATCTGGCGGTAGCGTTGCATACCAGTCCCCGCAGGAACCAATTTCCCGATAATGACATTCTCTTTCAGGCCGAGAAGCTCGTCGCGTTTTCCTTTGATCGCCGCATCGGTAAGGACACGAGTCGTTTCTTGGAAGGACGCAGCAGACAAGAACGATTCTGTTTCCAGGGAAGCTTTCGTGATCCCGAGGATAACAGGTCGGCTAGTTGCTGGCATATTGCCGGCAAGCACTGCTTTTTCATTTGCTTCTGTGAACTGATGAATGTCAAGAAGAGAACCTGGCAGCAAGTCAGTATCTCCGGCTTCAATGACACGGACTTTACGGAACATTTGACGAACCATAACTTCAACGTGCTTATCGCCGATTTCTACCCCTTGCATGCGGTAAACTTTTTGAACTTCTTTCAATAGATACAATTGAACAGATTGGACTTCTTTAACCTGAAGCAATTGCTTCGGATCAATAGAGCCGTCCGTCAGCACTTCACCGCGCTGAATTGTATCATCTACTTGAACTTTCAAACGTGCATTATAAGGTGCCAAGTATTTGCGTGTTTCCACATCGCCTTGAATCGTGATTTCCTTCTGGCCTTCGCGGATTTCATCAACCTCGGTAATAGTACCCGTGATTTCAGAGATAACCGCTTGCCCTTTTGGATTTCTGGATTCGAAGATTTCCTGGATACGCGGCAAACCTTGTGTGATATCGTCTCCTGCTACACCGCCTGTGTGGAATGTACGCATCGTAAGCTGTGTACCCGGCTCTCCGATGGACTGCGCAGCAATGATTCCGACTGCTTCGCCAACTTCCACTTCGTCGCCTGTTGCAAGGTTTGTACCATAGCACTTTTTGCAAATGCCGTGTTTTGTATTACACGTGAATGCAGAGCGGATCGTCACTTCTTTGATGCCGGCTTCGATCACGAGACGAGCCAAGTCTTGCGTAATGAGTGCGTCTCTCTCTACAATCACTGCTTTTGTTTCTGGATGACGGACTGTTTTCTTAGCGTGGCGCCCGACAATTCGTTCTTCTAGCTCTTCAATGACTTCTGTGCCTTCCATGAGTGCACCAACCAGCAAACCACGGTCAGTTCCGCAATCATTTTCGCGCACGATGGCGTCTTGTGCCACGTCCACGAGACGGCGTGTCAAGTAACCGGAGTCAGCTGTTTTCAGTGCAGTATCGGCAAGACCTTTACGTGCACCGTGAGTCGAGATGAAGTATTCAAGTACCGTCAACCCTTCACGGAATGAAGATTTAATCGGAAGTTCGATGATGCGGCCGGCCGGGTTGGCCATGAGTCCGCGCATACCCGCAAGCTGCGTGAAGTTGGACGCGTTACCACGGGCTCCGGAATCACTCATCATGTAAATCGGGTTCAACGTATCAAGAGATGCCATCAATTTTTCCTGGATGATATCTTTTGCATTGCTCCAATAAGAGATAACGCGTGTGTAGCGCTCTTCTTCCGTGATCAACCCGCGGCGGAATTGCTTCATCACTTTATCTACATTATTTTGAGCTTCAACTAGGATTTCACCTTTATCAGGTAAAACGACGATATCTGCCACACCAACCGTAATACCGGCTTGTGTAGAATATTTGAATCCAAGGCTCTTCATGCGGTCAAGCATACGAGAAGTTTCCGTAATATGGAAACGCTTGAACACTTCTGCAATGATTTCCCCAAGGATTTTCTTCTTGAACGGCGTTACAAGCTCTGACTCCTGGATATGCTTGCGAACATCGGTCGTTGTTGGAACGAAGTATTTCGCCGGTGTTTCCACTTGCAGGTTGTAATCGGTCGGTTCATTGATATAAGGGAACGACTCCGGAAGAATTTCATTGAAAATTACTTTTCCGACTGTCGTCAAAAGAAGCATTTTGTTTTGTTCTTCCGTAAATGTCGGGTTGTTTACTGATCCAGCCTGAACCGCGATGCGCGTGTGCAGGTGCACATGTCCAGTTTGGTAAGCAATCAACACTTCTTCAGAACCAGAGAACGTAGCCCCTTCGCCTGTTGCGCCTTTGCGCTCGAGCGTTAGGTAATAGTTTCCAAGCACCATATCCTGTGAAGGCGTTACGACCGGTTTTCCGTCTTTCGGGTTCAAGATGTTCTGTGCAGCAAGCATTAGAAGACGAGCTTCTGCTTGCGCTTCAGACGAAAGCGGTACGTGAACAGCCATTTGGTCACCATCAAAGTCGGCGTTATAAGCCGTACATACGAGTGGGTGAAGGCGAATGGCCTTACCTTCAACAAGTGTCGGTTCGAATGCCTGGATACCGAGTCGGTGAAGTGTCGGTGCGCGGTTCAAGAGAACCGGATGCTCCTTGATGACATCTTCAAGTACGTCCCAAACTTCCGAATGGAGACGTTCGATTTTACGCTTCGCGCTCTTAATGTTGTGAGCGAGCCCGCGTTCCACCAATTCTTTCATGACAAACGGCTTAAAGAGTTCAATCGCCATGCCTTTAGGCAGGCCGCATTGATACATCTTCAAGTTCGGGCCGACGACGATTACGGAACGTCCGGAATAATCGACACGTTTCCCGAGCAAGTTCTGACGGAAGCGCCCTTGTTTCCCTTTCAACATATGAGAAAGAGATTTCAATGGACGGTTACCCGGTCCTGTAACTGGACGGCCGCGACGGCCATTGTCGATCAATGCATCAACAGCTTCTTGGAGCATGCGTTTTTCGTTCTGGACGATGATGCTTGGCGCACCAAGGTCAAGCAAACGCTTGAGGCGGTTGTTGCGGTTGATGACACGGCGGTACAGGTCGTTCAAGTCGGAAGTCGCAAAACGGCCGCCGTCAAGTTGAACCATCGGACGCAATTCCGGTGGGATGACAGGAAGGACATCCAAGATCATCCAATCCGGGTTGTTTCCAGAGTTACGGAAAGACTCGACTACTTCAAGGCGTTTGATCGCACGTGTGCGGCGCTGGCCTTGCGCAGATTTAAGTTCTTCTTTCAACGCATCCGTTTCGCGTTCCAAGTCGATTTCCTGAAGCAGGCGTTTGATCGCTTCAGCACCCATCGCTGCTTGGAACTTCTTGCCGAATTTATCGCGGTATGCGCGATATTCTTTTTCGGAAAGCAATTGTTTCTTCTCGAGCGGTGTATCCGCCGGATCGATTACTACGTAAGAAGCAAAATAGATAACTTCTTCCAAAGAACGCGGGGACATATCCAAGATAAGACCCATACGGCTTGGGATTCCTTTGAAATACCAAATATGGGAAACCGGTGCTGCAAGCTCGATATGGCCCATGCGCTCACGGCGCACTTTTGAACGGGTTACTTCGACGCCACAGCGATCACAGACGACGCCTTTATAACGGACACGTTTGTATTTTCCGCAATGGCATTCCCAGTCTTTTGTAGGACCGAAAATACGTTCACAGAACAAACCGTCTTTTTCGGGCTTTAACGTACGGTAGTTGATTGTTTCTGGTTTCTTGACTTCCCCATAGGACCATGAGCGAATTTTATCGGGTGATGCCAATCCGATTTTCATATACTCAAAATTATTTACATCTATCAAGGAGCCTACCTCCCTTTTGTCTCGAGTTTCTGTACGGCTCTTCCTCGTTTATGGCTGAATCGATAAGTTTCCGTCCGGCGCTATGCCGGACGGTTTCTTCTATATATACTTTATTCAATCGTGCCTACTGGCGATTCTTCGTCAGCGATTGGCAAGATATTCAGTGAATCCGCAGGTTGAAGATCGTCTTCTTCATCCAAATCACGCAATTCGATTTCTTCATCGTCGATTGTGAGCATTTTAACATCCATGCCCAAACTTTGAAGCTCTTTGATCAATACTTTGAATGATTCCGGAACGCTCGGTTCTGGAACACTCTCACCTTTGACAATCGCTTCGTAGGTTTTCACACGGCCGACAACATCATCTGATTTAACTGTCAAAATTTCTTGGAGTGTATGTGCAGCACCATATGCTTCAAGTGCCCAAACTTCCATCTCTCCGAAACGCTGACCGCCAAATTGCGCTTTACCGCCAAGCGGTTGTTGCGTAACGAGCGAGTAAGGTCCGGTTGAACGCGCATGAAGTTTATCGTCAACCATGTGCGCCAGTTTAATCATGTACATGATTCCGACAGACACGCGGTTGTCGAATGGTTCACCTGAACGGCCATCGTAAAGGATGGTTTTACCGTCGCGCGGCATTCCAGCTTCTTCCATCGTTTCCCAAACATCTTCTTCATTAGCTCCATCAAATACGGATGATGCCATGTGAAGGCCTAGAGAACGGGAAGCCATACCAAGGTGAAGTTCAAGTACCTGTCCGATATTCATACGGGACGGAACACCAAGCGGGTTCAACATGATGTCGATCGGTGTGCCATCAGGCATGAATGGCATATCTTCTTCAGGCAAAATGCGGGAGATAACACCTTTGTTACCATGGCGTCCGGCCATTTTATCCCCAACGGAGATTTTCCGTTTTTGGACAATATAAGCACGTACCAATTGGTTAACGCCCGGTGGCAATTCGTCTCCATCTTCACGATTAAAGATCTTCACATCAAGTACGATTCCGCCTGCACCGTGAGGCACACGCAAGGAAGTATCACGTACTTCACGTGCTTTTTCACCAAAGATTGCATGAAGCAGACGTTCTTCCGCTGTCAATTCCGTAACCCCTTTTGGCGTTACTTTACCGACTAGGATGTCGCCATCTTTCACTTCGGCACCGACACGGATAATGCCGCGGTCGTCTAAGTTGCGCAATGCATCTTCGCCGACGTTAGGAATATCACGCGTGATTTCTTCAGGCCCGAGTTTTGTATCACGAGAGTCTGATTCGTATTCTTCAATATGGACTGACGTGTAGACGTCATCTTTAACGAGGCGCTCACTCATGATGATCGCATCCTCATAGTTAAAGCCATCCCAAGTCATGAAGCCGACAAGCACGTTACGGCCAAGCGCCATCTCACCGCGCTCCATTGAAGGTCCGTCTGCCAGGATATCGCGTTTTTCGACGCGGTCGCCGACTTTGACAATCGGACGCTGGTTGTAGCTGGTCCCTTGGTTAGAACGAATGAATTTTTGCAGGCGGTACGTATCCACGTCACCTTTGACTTCATTGCCTTCTACGGTTTCGATGCGGCGAACACGAATCTCTTTCGCTTCAACGAACTCAACAATTCCGCCATGCTTAGCAATAACAGCAGCGCCTGAATCACGCGCAGCCAAATGCTCCATGCCTGTTCCGACAAACGGTGCTTCTGGATTTAATAGAGGCACAGCTTGACGCTGCATGTTCGCTCCCATCAATGCTCGGTTGGAGTCATCGTTTTCAAGGAAAGGAATACATGCAGTTGCAACGGACACGACTTGCTTAGGAGAGACGTCCATGTAATCAATGCTCGAACGGCTATACACAGTGTTTTCACCGCGGAAGCGCGCAACGACTTCTTCTTCCACAAACGATCCGTCATCATTCAAACGGGAATTCGCCTGGGCGACTACATAGTTATCTTCTTCATCAGCCGTTAAGTAATCGATTTGGTCGGTGACTTTATTTGTCTCCGGGTCGACGCGGCGATAAGGTGTTTCGATAAAGCCAAATTTATTCACTTTCGCAAATGTCGAAAGCGTATTAATCAAGCCAATGTTCGGGCCCTCAGGCGTTTCGATCGGGCACATACGACCATAGTGGGAGTAGTGAACATCGCGGACTTCAAAGCCAGCGCGCTCACGCGTCAAACCACCGGGCCCAAGCGCAGATAGACGGCGTTTGTGCGTCAACTCTGCAAGCGGGTTCGTTTGGTCCATAAACTGAGACAATTGAGAACTGCCGAAGAACTCTTTAATCGATGCAATAACCGGACGAATATTGATCAATTGCTGAGGTACGATCGATTGCGTGTCATTGATTGACATACGTTCGCGTACTACGCGCTCCATACGGGACAGACCGATACGGAATTGGTTCTGCAGAAGTTCGCCGACTGAACGCAAACGACGGTTACCCAAGTGGTCAATATCATCTGTATTGCCGACGCCATGCAATAAGTTGAAGAAATAGCTGATAGACGAGATGATATCCGCAGGCGTTACGTTTTTGATCTTATCTTCGATGTATGCATTGCTGATGACAGTAATTTCTTTTTGCTCATCGTCATTCGGCGCATAGATTTTAACGGATTGAAGTGTCACATCGTCTTCTAGCACGCCTCCCACTTGGGAAACGGTATGGAAGCCAACGCCATTCTCCAAATTAGGGATTAAGCGATCAAGGACGCGGCGGTCGATAACAGTGCCAGCTTCTACTAAAATTTCGCCCGTTTCAGGATCGACGAGTGTTTCTGCAATCGTCTGATTAAACAAGCGGTTTTTAATATGAAGTTTTTTGTTCATCTTGTAACGGCCGACATTCGCCAAGTCATAGCGTTTTGGGTCGAAGAAACGCGAGTAAAGTAAGCTTTTAGCGCTCTCTACTGTCGGCGGCTCTCCCGGGCGAAGACGCTCGTAAATTTCAAGAAGCGCTTTTTCCGTGTTTTCGGTGTTGTCTTTTTCCAACGTGTTTTGCAAATACTCGTTATCCCCGAGCAATTCAATGATTTCCTGGTCGGAACCGAAACCTAACGCACGCAATAGAACCGTTACTGGCAATTTGCGTGTGCGATCGATGCGTACATAGACGACATCTTTCGCATCGGTTTCATACTCAAGCCATGCACCACGGTTTGGAATAACAGTAGCACCAAAA
The DNA here is from genome assembly GCF_019042655.1 of Planococcus sp. CP5-4_YE. Lineage (GTDB taxonomy): Bacteria > Bacillota > Bacilli > Bacillales_A > Planococcaceae > Planococcus. The sequence goes on along the minus strand of NZ_JAHPZO010000015.1, from coordinate 20,560 downwards.
CCTCGCTTGCCGTTTTTGTCAGTCTTGTCATGGAAATAAACACTTGGCGAGCGGACTAATTGTGAAACGATGACACGTTCTGCGCCGTTGATGACGAAAGTACCAGTTTCTGTCATCAGTGGGAAATCACCCATGAAGACATCTTGTTCTTTCACTTCATCCGTTTCTTTGTTGTGCAGACGCACTTTTACGCGAAGTGGCGCTGCGTAAGTAACATCTCGTTCTTTCGATTCATCAACCGGGTACTTAGGATCCGCTAAGCTGTAGTCGACGAATTCCAAGGAAAGGTTTCCTGTGAAATCTTCGATTGGTGAAATGTCACGGAACATTTCACGGAGTCCCTCTTCTAAGAACCATTCGTAAGAAGACGATTGGATCTCAATCAGATTCGGGAGATCTAGAACTTCACTGATTCTCGAAAAACTTCTGCGTTGACGATGCTGACCGTACTGAACTAGTTGACCTGTCAACTTATTCACCCCTCAATAAAACGATTATAGGACTTTGCGATATCTGTAAAATAGTGTATGATATCGAAAAGACAAAAAGAAAACGAGACCGCATATGAGCTCATTTTCGGTTTACACATGTTAAAACTGGTCGCCATGCTCTGCCCGAAAAAGGGCAAACGACCTCAAAATAATATTTTTTGCATTTTATTATAATATCACAGGCATTTTGTCAAGTCAAACTTTTCTGACCTCGAAAATAAAGTACCCCTTCTTCTTATCAGCGACTCGAACGTCCCCGAACAACTCCTGCAATTTCTCCTGAGTCGAAGCGGCTCCTTGCTTTTTCTGTATGACCACCCACAGCGATCCGGAAGCTGCGAGTTTTGTGTAGGCTTCTTCGTAAAACCGGAAAATCGTCTCTTTTCCCGCACGTATCGGCGGATTGGTTAAAATAGCGCCGAATCCCTGTTGTTCAACGTTGGATAAGCCGTCACTTTCATAGACTGAAACATTTTCAACACCGTTTACTGCGGTGTTTTTTTGTGCGAGTTCAATGGCTCTTTCGTTAATGTCCACCATGTGCACGTGTCTTTGTGGAAATGCGTTGGCGATAGCCATTCCGATCGGTCCATAGCCACACCCGACATCCAGAATGGGCCCCTCTATAGCTGGTTCATCAAAGGCCTCAATCAATAGCCTCGAACCGAAGTCGATCTCATTTTTACTGAAAACGCCTGAATCCGTTTGAAACCGGAACGCCTCGCCCCGCAATGTGTAGGTCCACTCTTGGGGATTGCTTTTAGTTTGAGGATTTTTGGAATAATAATGTTGGGACATACGGAGCCCTCCTTCCATCATACAATCTCAGGTTTTCCTGAATTGGATTTAAAAAGAAGAAAAAGCCCGTCGGTAAATACTGACGAGCTTTCTTTCTTATAAAGTAATTGGATTATTTAACTTCTACAGAAGCGCCAACTTCTTCAAGTTTGCCTTTGATTTCTTCAGCTTCTTCTTTAGTAGCGCCTTCTTTAAGAGCTTTAGGAGCTTCGTCAACAAGACCTTTCGCTTCTTTCAAGCCAAGGCCTGTAACTTCGCGAACAACTTTGATGACTTTGATTTTTTGGTCGCCAGCAGAGTTAAGGATTACGTCGAACTCAGTTTGCTCTTCTTCAGCAGCGCCACCAGCAGCAGCTGCAGCAACTGGAGCAGCAGCAGTTACGCCGAACTCGTCTTCGATTGCTTTAACTAGGTCGTTTAGTTGAAGAATTGTCATTTCTTTGATTGCGTCTAGAATTTGTTCTTGTGTCATTATAATTTCCTCCTATGATAGGTAATTTTTTGTAGTGCTCAGGATGCTAAAAGATTATGCGCCCTGTTCTTCTTTTTGGTCTGCAACAGCTTTAGTAGTAGCAGCGAAGTTGCGGACTGGAGCTTGTAGTACGCTGAGTAGCATAGACAATAGGCCATCGCGTGATGGAAGTTCAGCAAGAGCTTTCATTTCATCTGCAGATGCAACATTGCCTTCAATGATACCCGCTTTAATTTCTAGTGCTTCGTTGCCTTTTGCGAATTCGTTGATGATTCGCGCCGGAGCAACAACATCTTCGTTTGAGAATGCGATAGCGTTCGGTCCTGTGAAGTGTTCGTTGATCGCTTCTAGGCCGTGAACTTCTGTCGCGCGGCGAGTCATAGAGTTTTTGTAAACTTTAAACTCGATGCCTTCCTCACGAAGCTGTTTACGAAGTTCTGTAAGTTGGGCAACGTTCAAACCGCGGTAGTCAACAACGACAACTGATGCAGCAGCGTCGAACTTGTCAGCGATTGTTTGCACAACAACTTTTTTCGTTTCAATTGCTTTGCTCATGTGGGCACCTCCTATAGATTTGTCATTCATACCGTCCGTCCATAAGAAAAGCCTCTGGTCCAGTACAGACGCAGAGGCATAAAATCAGCATCAATTAAGATGGAATCTGAATTCATCATGTCCTCGGCAGGGATTCATTAAGCGGCAAGCCGCCCCTACTGTCTGCGGTACAAATGGTTATTTCACAACTTCGCCAGTATAGCGAAGTTGCGAAAGAATGTCAATATTTTATTTAACTACTACTTTTGCAGGGTCTACTTTAACAGCAGGTCCCATTGTAGTCGTTACGTTTAGGGATTTCATGTACGTGCCTTTAGCAGCAGATGGCTTAGCTTTCAAGATCACGTCATAGATTGCTTGCAAGTTCTCAGCAAGTTTGTCGTCTTCGAAAGACACTTTGCCGATTGGTGCGTGAATGATACCGGATTTTTCTGCGCGGTATTCCACTTTACCAGCTTTGATTTCCTGAACAGCTTTCGCTACATCAAATGTAACTGTGCCTGTTTTCGGGTTTGGCATCAAGCCTTTTGGTCCAAGAACGCGTCCAAGTTTACCAACTTCGCCCATCATGTCCGGAGTAGCGACGATAACGTCGAATTCGAACCAACCTTGTTGGATTTTTTGGATGTACTCAGCATCGCCAACATAGTCAGCGCCTGCTTCTTGAGCTTCTTTTAGTTTGTCGCCTTTAGCGAAAACCAAGACGCTTTGAGTTTTACCAGTACCATTTGGAAGCACAACTGCCCCACGGATCTGCTGGTCATTTTTACGCGTGTCGATTCCTAGGCGGAAAGCGACTTCTACAGTAGCGTCGAAGTTAACTGTGCTTGCTTTTTTAGCAAGTTCAATCGCTTCTTTTGCTTCGTAGAGCTTAGAACGGTCGATCAGTTTTGCTGCTTCTTGCAGCTTTTTGCCTGTTTTAGCCATTTTAAACGTCCTCCTTGTTGTGGTCTAACGGATTGAACCTCCCACGATTAAGGGCTGCGCTGTTCGCGTTGAACTGCGCAACCCATCCAAAAACAACTTCTTGAAATTAGTCTTCGATTGTAATGCCCATGCTGCGAGCAGTACCTTCAACCATCAACATTGCAGCTTCAACTGAAGCGGCATTTAGATCTGGCATTTTAGTTTCTGCGATTTCGCGAACTTGGTCGCGTTTCACAGTCGCTACTTTATTGCGGTTCGGTTCACCTGAACCTGATTCAATACCTGCTGCTTTCTTCAATAGAACTGCAGCTGGCGGAGTTTTCGTAATGAAAGTAAATGAACGGTCTTCAAATACCGAAATCTCAACCGGAATAATAAGTCCTGCTTGTTCAGCAGTACGCGCGTTAAATTCTTTACAGAAGCCCATGATGTTGACGCCTGCTTGACCTAGTGCTGGTCCTACTGGCGGCGCTGGGTTAGCTTTTGCTGCAGGAATCTGCAATTTTACGACTTTAACTACTTTTTTAGCCACGAAACACACCTCCTTAAGTCCGTGATGTGGTAATAGGGTTGCCCCTCCCACTCATATCTGTCCGTCAACTTGATTTTCGTTGATAGAATTAATTGGTTAGTACAGATGCTGCCCTTTGGCAGTCTGACCTATGAAATGATACCACCATTGCAAAAAAATAGCAAGGGGGCTTGTTATACTTTTTGGACCTGCTCGAAATCGAGCTCCATTTTCGTTTCGCGTCCGAAGATGTCAATCGATACTTTGACTTTGCCTTTCGTATCGTCGATTTCTTCGACCTTGCCTTGGAAGTTGGCAAATGGCCCTTCCATGACTTCGACAGTATCTGCCACTGCAAAATCGATATCTACTTTGCGCTCGGTCATACCCATTTGCTTGAGGATGAAATCGACTTCCTCTTCTAGTAGTGGCGTCGGTTTCGCCCCACCGCCTGATGAGCCGATAAAGCCAGTGACACCCGGCGTATTGCGGACAACATACCAAGATTCATCCGTCATGACCAATTCGACTAGCACGTAACCTGGGAAAGTTTTACGCATGACTGTGCGTTTTTTACCGTCTTTGAAATCTGTTTCCTGTTCTTCAGGGATGATGACGCGGAAAATCAAATCTTCCATTCCCATTGTTTCTACGCGTTTTTCCAGGTTTGCTTTTACCTTATTTTCATAACCGGAATACGTATGGACTACATACCAATTTTTCTCCATATTCAAGCGGACTAAGCGTCCATCCCTCCTTTTTTACAAATGAAAAAACCCGTTCCATGGAATGACGGGCTATTTTTCGTTATTCTTATGACTGTGTTACAGTGCCAGGAACCAACGGAATAATTCCGATATGCCGGTATCGATCAATGCGAAGAAAAGAGCCATGAAGATGACCGTGGACAAGACGACGATTGTGTAGCGCGTCAATTCCTTGCGTTTTGGCCAGCTGACTTTTCTCATTTCCGAAATGACATTTTTAAAGAAATCGCCAATGTTACCCATTATCGTAAAAACCTCCGAATTTCAAAATCACTCTATATCGTCCGGCATTCACAGCAAGATTATTTCGTTTGTTTATGCACGGTATGCTCGTTGCAATGAGCACAGAATTTTTTGAGTTCCAAACGTGTGCTTGAATCCGCTTTCGCAGGTACCGCATAATTGCGGGAAGCACATTTCGAGCAGCTCAACACGATTTTTTTAGCCATTATTCTCACCTTGCTCTATTTTACAGCTTTTTCAAGAGTATCATCATAAAAACTTGCTGTCAATAGTACTTACGAGGACCGGCTTTCGCTCGCCTGCAGATGCCGTTCAAGTTTCCGCTTGACCCGCTGCAAGGCATTGTCGATTGATTTTACATGCCGTTCCAGCTTTTCAGAGATTTCCTGATAAGACTGCCCATCGAGATAAAGCGTTAGCACTTCGCGTTCCAGCTCGCTTAGTACTTCATCCATTTTGCCTTCCATATAACGGAATTCTTCGTTATGGATCATCAGTTCTTCCGGATCGTCCGCGCCGCTTCCAGCGAGCACATCCATCAATGTCCGGTCCGATTCTTCGTCATAGATCGGCTTGTCAAGAGAGACATAGGAATTCAGCGGGATATGCTTTTGGCGGGTGGCTGTCTTGATCGCCGTAATAATCTGACGGACGATGCATAGCTCCGCAAATGCACGGAATGAAGATAGTTTATCGCTCCTGAAATCACGGATCGCTTTGTACAAGCCGATCATTCCCTCTTGGATAATGTCTTCTTTATCTGCGCCAATGAGAAAATAAGAACGGGCTTTCATCCGAACAAACGGGCGGAACTTGGTTATGAGAAAATCCAAGGCCTCCGTGTTGCCGCTATGGACCAGACCGACAAGTTCTTCATCTGCCAATTCAGTAAAGTTACGGTTGCGAACTTGCTCAAAATTTTCCACGGGTGATCCCTCCGATTGGGTGAGCCTCGATATTTCCAGTATACAGGAAGAAAAAATTGAGCGTCAACAGTTCATTTGAGGCCTCGTCGCCATTTTTCGAAAATTTCTGCCACTTCTCCCTGAAGAGGAATCTTAGAAATCGAGCGCTGCTCTTGGATTTCACGAACTTTCTTCGCAATACGCTTGTCGATTTCTTCCATCTCAATTTCCAGTTCCCGTGCAGAGATGCGCAACGCCCCTTTCGCGAAAATCACCCATTGTTCAGTCAAATCGGACGTCGCGACATAGATTTGGTCACGCCGGCTGTTCAAGCTAGTCGCCAGCTTTTCAATTCGCTCATCGGCCGTTTCACTGGATCGGGTGAAAATGACTTCCACTTCGCTGTGGAGATTTTTCGCTTCGATGCCCGGCACCAAATGCGCATCAAATACGATGATGACGCGCCAGCCTTTAAAGCCCTGATACTCGGCCATTCGTTCGATCAACCGGTCACGCGCATCCGCCAGGCGTTCTTTCTTCAGCGCCTTCAGTTCTGCCCAATCGCCAATGATATTGTAGCCATCCACTAGCAGAATATTCATCGCATCACCCGAGTGGATGGCGCTTGCGGTAGACTTCGTACATCAACAAGCTCGCCGCCACCGATGCGTTCAAGGATGTCACATGGCCGACCATCGGCAATTGATAAAGGAAGTCGCATTTATCGCGCAAGATGCGGCTCATGCCTTTACCTTCGCTACCGATGATAACGGCAAGCGGCAAAGTGGCATCCATGCGCCGGTAGTCGACCGACTCTTTGGCATCTGTTCCCGCAATCCACACGCCGCGCTTTTTCAATTCATCAACCGTCTGCGATAAATTGTTGACACGTACAACGGGTACATGTTCAATCGCTCCTGTCGATGACTTAGCGACGACGCCTGTCAAACCGACTGCGCGGCGCTGCGGAATGATCAAGCCGTGGGCACCGACCGCATCCGCTGTGCGCATGATGGAGCCAAGATTATGCGGGTCTTCCAGTTCATCCAAGATGAGGAAGAATGGATCTTCCTGCTTGTTCTGGGCTTTCGCAAACAACTCTTCCAGTTCTGCATAGCGGTACGCCGCGACTGCTGCGGCGATTCCTTGGTGGTTCGTATCGGTCAGCCCGTCAATTTTCTTTTTCGGGACGAATTGCACCAGCACTTTCTGCTCTTTCGCCAATTGCAAAAGTTCTGCAATGCCTTTTTTCTGGACGCCTTCTGCAATCCAGATTTTATTGATGTCACGCTTAGCACGCAACGCTTCTAGCACTGGATTTTTGCCTCCGATGATTTCAGGTGTTTCCTCTGTCATTTGATCACTCCTCTCGGCTCTTCAGCAATGATGATTGCATAATTGATCAGTTCATCCAGCCGTTCCTGTTCTTCTTTTAAATACAACCAGCCAAGCACCGCTTCAAAAGCGGTACTGAAATTATAGGTCTGGACGTCGGTGTTTTTCGGTACCGAACCGGATTTGGCATTACGGCCTCGACGCATGATGGCAAGCTCTGTTTCAGTCAAAATCCCTTCATCGACAAAGCGCTTCAAAATGAGTGCTTGCGACTTCGCCGAGACGAATGCAGTCGATGACCGGTGGAGAATATTCGGCTTGACGCGTCCCGCGTGCAGCAAGTGGGCACGCACGGCTGTCTCGTAAACAGCATCCCCCATATAAGCGAGCGCCAAGGCGTTCAATTGATCGACATCTTGTTTTCTCAATACCATCCGCCTTAGCCTCTCTTCCAGCGCGTGCCTTGTGCTGTATCTTCTAGGATGATGTTCTGTTCTTTCAATTGATCGCGGATTTCATCCGACCGCGCGAAATCACGGTTCTTGCGTGCTTCGATGCGCTCCTCCAATAACGCTTCGATTTCCGCATCCAACAGCTCCGATTGCGCAAATGGCAATCCAAGCACTCCTGCCAACTCATCAAATACTTCAATGAAGGTTTGCAGCACCAGCTCAGACGTCTGTTTTTCCAGCAGATAAGTATTCGCCAATTTCGTCAGGTCAAACAATTTCGAAATGGCATTTGCCGTATTAAAGTCATCATCCATCGTGTCGATGAATTCCTGCTTAATCACGCTTATTTTTGACAGCCAAATATCGTTATGGTCGCCAAGGCCCGCCGAATTCTCCAAACGGTGCTTTAAATTGCCATAGGCCGTGCGGATTCGTTCCATTCCTGCTTGGGCATCTTCCACCAAACTTCTCGAATAATTGATTGGATGGCGATAATGAACCGACAGCATAAACATTCGAAGTACTTGAGGGTCGAGTTCTTTTAAAATATCGTTGACTAGCACGAAATTATTCAATGACTTGGACATTTTTTCGTTTTCAATATTAATATACCCGTTATGCATCCAATAACGCGCAAACGGCTTGCCCGTATATGCTTCCGATTGAGCGATTTCATTTTCATGGTGTGGGAATGTCAAATCCTGTCCGCCTGCATGGATATCGATCGTGTCGCCGAGGTGTTCTCTCGCCATGACCGAGCATTCGATATGCCAGCCTGGGCGTCCCTTCCCCCATGGGCTTTCCCAGGAAATTTCTCCAGGTTTTGCCGCTTTCCATAAAACGAAATCCAGCGCATCCTGCTTCTTGTCTCCCGCTTCGATGCGAGCACCGATCTTGAGTTCATCTACTGATTGATGGGATAATTTCCCATACCTATCGAATTTACGCGTATGGTAATACACGTCGCCTTGCGATTCATATGCATAGCCTTTTTCGATGAGCGCTTCGATGAACTCGACAATTTGCGGCATATGGCCTGTGACACGCGGGTGGACATCCGCCTCTGCGCAGCCGAGCGCTTTCGTGTTGTCGAAATACGCATTAATGAAACGTTCCGCGATTTCCGGTACTTCTTCACCTAGTTCATTTGCCGCTTTGATCAATTTATCGTCGACATCCGTGAAATTTGATACATATTTCACGTCGTAGCCGCGGTATTCCAAATAGCGGCGCACGGTGTCATAGACGATGACAGGGCGTGCGTTGCCGATATGGATGTAATTATAGACGGTCGGGCCGCACACATACATTTTCACTTTGCCTTCTTCAAGCGGCACAAATACTTCTTTTTGGCGCGTCAATGAATTAAAAATTTGGATAGTCATAACATCTTCCCCTCTTCCTGCTGCTGGTGGTTTTGCTGTTTCAATTGTTCCACTTCACGCTGCAAGGCAGCGATTTTCATTTCCATGCCATCGCATTTGTCCATCACAGGATCCGGCATATTCTGATGATTCAAGTCACGGGTCTTCACTTTAACACCGTCCTGGATGACGACTTTTCCTGGAATGCCGACGACCGTGGAATTCGCAGGTACGTCTTTTAAGACGACCGAGCCTGCTCCAACTTTGGAGTTTTCACCGACCGTAATCGACCCAAGCACTTTAGCACCTGTCGCGACGAGTACGTTATCTGCGAGTGTCGGGTGGCGTTTGCCGCGCTCTTTGCCAGTTCCACCAAGTGTGACGCCTTGGTACAGTGTGACATCGTTGCCAATTTCACAGGTTTCCCCGACAACCACACCCATGCCATGGTCGATAAACAACCGACGGCCGATAACAGCGCCCGGGTGGATTTCAATACCGGTGAAAAAGCGGCTGACCTGGGAAATCGCCCGCGCGATGAAAAACAGTTTCTTCTTGAAGAAGAAATGCGCCAGCCGGTGGGCCCAAATGGCGTGCAGACCGGCATACGTCAGCATCACTTCAAAATAACTCCGGGCAGCAGGGTCCTGTTCAAAAATAACGTCAATATCTTCTTTCAATAACTTCCACATGCGGCTTGCTCCTTTCTGTTCCAATATAAAAAGCGCCCCTGTCAATTGCTTGACAGAGACGCTTTCCCGCGCGGTTCCACTCTGATTAAAAGGGCACGCCCTTTTCTCTCGAAGCCTTTAACGCAGGCAAACGTCTGGTCTACTTGATTCGACTCAGCACTCGGGGAGGCATTTCAGGAACGCAGCGGCACGGGTCACTTACAGCCGGTGATGACCCTCTCTTTGGAGCATGCTTTCCTTACTTCTTCCCGTCAACGTTTTACTAATTGGTAAATTCATTGTACACGCTTCTGCGCATAAGTCAAAACTTTATGCCCCTGCGTATTGGCCAACTCGCGCAATCGCTTTGTCCTTGCCAAGTAGCGCAATCGCATCTGGCAATTCTGGGCCGTGCGTCTGCCCTGTCGTCACGACGCGGATCGGCATGAAGAGGTTCTTCCCTTTATGGCCGGTCGCTTTTTGAACTGCTTTGATCGCAGATTTGATTTCAGCCGGCTCGAACGCATCAAGAGAGGCCAACTGCTCTTTGAAAGCAGCCATGACTTCCGATACCTGTTCGCCGCTCAACACTTCTTTTTCGGCTTCGCCGTAATGAAGGTCATCAGTGAAGAACAAATCGGACAACTCGACGATCTCTGCGCCGAAGCTTAATTGGTCATGGTACAAGGCGATCAATTTTTCAGCCCACTCCGCTTGCTCTTCAGATAACTCCTTCGGCAGCTTGCCTGCTTTTTGCAGATGTGGCAACGCCAAGCTGACGACTTCGTCAAGCGACATTTGCTTAATGTATTGGTTGTTCATCCATGTCAGTTTCTGCTTATCAAACATCGATGGCGACTTCGACAAACGCTCGGTATCGAAAATGCGGATCAATTCATCTTTCGAGAAGATCTCTTCTTCGCCTTCCGGAGACCAGCCGAGTAGCGCAAAGAAGTTAAATAGCGCTTCTGGAATATAGCCAAGGTCTCTGTACTGGGAGATAAACTGGATGATCGACTCATCACGTTTCGACAGCTTCTTACGGTCTTCATTGACGATCAAAGTCATATGTCCGTAAGTTGGATGATCCCAGCCGAATGAATCGTAAACCATTTGTTGTTTCGGCGTGTTCGACAAATGCTCTTCGCCGCGGAACACGTGAGTGATCTTCATCAAATGATCATCAATGACCACCGCGAAGTTATAGGTCGGAATGCCGTTCGTCTTCACGACAACCCAGTCGCCGACATCTTTAGATTCAAATGAAATCTCGCCGCGCACCATATCATCGAATTTATAGGTGACATCTGTCGGCACTTTCATGCGTAGTGAAAACGTCTCGCCGGCCGCTTCTTTTGCAGCCACTTCTTCTGCTGTCAAATTGCGGCAAGTACCGCTATATTGAGGAGCTGCTATGCCAGAGGCGCGCTGAGCTTCACGTTCTGTCTCGAGCGTATCCGGCGTACAGAAACATTTGTAAATATCGCCTTTCGCCAATAACTCATCGGCATATTTTTTATAGATATCCAAACGCTCCATTTGGCGGTACGGGCCGTACTCACCACCGACATCAATCGACTCATCGTGCTTGATGCCAAGCCATTTCAAGTTGTCGATCTGGGACATGACACCCGTTTCGATATTGCGCGCGGTATCTGTGTCTTCGATCCGAACGATAAATTTGCCGTTCATGTGGCGTGCATACAAATAGTTAAATAGCGCTGTGCGGGCTCCACCGATATGTAAATGGCCAGTCGGGCTCGGTGCATAGCGTACGCGTGTTTCTTGTGTCATTTGATTTCCTCCTAAAATAGCCTTAATCCTTTAATTATTCTATCACTCGGGGACGTCCAGCGAAAGCGGGCGTTGGTTCAACAAAATCACCGCAAGCGCAGCGATGCCTTCTTCGCGGCCCGTAAATCCAAGGTGTTCAGACGTCGTCGCTTTAACATTCACTTGTGAAACATCCGCTTCTAATAATTCGGCAATTGATGCACGTATTTGCTCGATATATGGTGCAAGTTTCGGCTTTTGTGCAATAACTGTGCAATCCACATTGCCTAGTTCATAGCCTTGTTCTTTCACGTACTCCCAAATATGCGTCAGCAATTTCTTGGAATCGGCATCTTTGAATTCCGGATCGGTATCCGGGAAATGTTTGCCGATGTCGCCTCCGCCAATTGCGCCGAGTGCGGCATCTGTAATCGTGTGCAATAGCACATCCGCATCCGAATGGCCGAGAAGCCCGCGGTCGTGTTCGATTTCAACACCACCTAGAATAAACGGGCGCCCTTCTGCCAATTGATGCACATCGTAACCTTGTCCAATTCGTATCATCACTTTTCCTCCTGTAATCGACTCGCCAGAATCGCTTTTCCATAAATCAAATCATCCGGTGTCGTCATTTTGACGTTTTCATAGGTGCTTTCGACAATCTGCACCGGGTGCCCCATCCTTTCTACAAGCATCGCCTCGTCCGTCCCGAGGAACCCGTCGGCTTTGGCTCGCTGCGCCGCTTCCATCAATAGTTCATAGCGGAAGGCCTGAGGCGTCTGGATCATCCACAGCTCCGCGCGATTCACCGTTTCGGTAATAACGCTTTCGCGAACTTTTTTGATCGTGTCTTTTACCGGCACACCGGCAATCGCAGCACCCGATTCATTTGCTTGCTCCACCAATTCACGAATAACGCCAGGGCTGATGAACGGGCGCGCAGCATCATGCACGAGAACGACTTCAGACTGCCCAGCCATCTCAAGGCCTGCCCGCACACTGTCCTGGCGCTCAGCACCGCCTGTCGCATAGCCTTTGACCTTCTTGATTCTATACCGCTCGACGTATTGTTCAATCAGCTCGCGCTCATCTGCCTTGACCGCAAGCCACATACCTTCGCAATCCGGGTCCCGATCGAACACTTCCAATGTATAAATGAAAATTGGCTTGCCGGAAAGCTCCAACAACAATTTATTGCGATCGGCTTTCATTCGTTTTCCACTGCCGGCAGCAGGCAATACGACTGTATATTTCATGACAGACATCCTTTATTTTTTTGATCCATTTTTCTTCACAGCGAGCCCCTTGGGTTTGGCAAAGATCATCCGCCCCGCAGAGGTCTGCAATACGCTCGTGACCACGACATCGATCGCCTCGCCAATATGGCCTTTGCCTTCTTCAATGACAATCATCGTACCATCATCCAAATAAGCGACGCCTTGATTTTGCTCCTTGCCGTCTTTAATGACGACCACATGCATTTCCTCGCCCGGTATGACGACCGGCTTCACTGCATTGGCAAGGTCATTGATATTTAATACCGGCACATTATGAAGCTCACATACTTTATTCAAATTAAAATCGTTCGTCACAACTTTCCCGCCCATTTTCTGAGCGGCACGCATGAGCTTCATATCGACTTCAGCCGCATCGCCGAAATCCTCTTCTGTAATCATAATCGCTCCCACGCGCTCTGTCTGCAGGCGCTTCAGGATATCAAGCCCCCGTCTGCCGCGTGTGCGCTTCAACGTGTCAGACGAATCCGCAATATGTTGAAGCTCTGCAATGACAAATTGCGGTACCACAAAGATCCCTTCCATAAATCCGGTCTCTGAAATATCCGCAATCCGCCCATCGATGATAACGCTCGTATCGAGCAATTTATAAACCGATTTTTCCACCGGTTCATCTTCCGGCTTTTTGCCGCTCGCTAGTTTGGCAGGCGCAAGCATCCCCATTAGTTCATCGCGCTTTTGGAAACCGACCTGGAATCCCAAATAACCGAGAACAACGGAAAGAATGATCGGTGCAACCGTCGCAATTAACGGCAAATCAATAGTGTTTAAGGCAAAGCCGAACAAAAAGGCAACCACCAAGCCAATAATCATCCCTACTGTGCCAAATAGCAAATCCGCTGTCGGGGCATGGAGCAATTTACCCTCCATCCATTTCATAAAATGGACAATCGAATCGACGAATAATAATGACAAGACATAAAAAATTGCAGCACCGATAATTGCAGCAACATACGGGTTGTTGATCCAAGGATTATTAGAAATAGAAATAAGTTCAAAAGCATATGGCAAAAACAAAATTCCAACCGTAGCGCCGATTAATAAAAATAATAGCTGAATAATTTTTCGAAGCATCCATTTCACCTCCTTCTCCTGGTATTATACACGTTTTATTTATGAAACTCTCTGCATAGCCCTACGCTGCCAACAATAGAAAAAAAGAGGCATCGCTGCCCCTTATTGTTGCGGGAATAATTCCTTCAACGCCTCGTTTATAGTTTCCACACCAACGACGCGTATTCCTTCCGGAAAATCCCAACCACCCATATTCGATTTCGGAATGATGGCGCGTTTAAAACCGAGCTTCGCTGCTTCCTGCACTCGCTGCTCAATGCGCGACACCCGTCGCACCTCGCCAGTCAGCCCAACTTCCCCGATAATGCAGTCATCCACTTTCGGTGCAATATCTCGGAAACTCGAGACGATGCTCGCGAGCACCGCCAGATCGATCGCCGGTTCATCCAGTTTTACACCGCCTGCCACCTTAATGTATGCATCTTGCGACTGCAGCATCAAGCCGACACGCTTCTCAAGCACCGCCATCAATAATGACACCCGGTTTTGGTCAATCCCAGTCGCCATCCGCTTCGGATAATTAAAGCTCGAGGGCGTCACCAACGCCTGGATTTCCACCAGTATCGGCCGTGTCCCTTCCATAGAAGCGACAACCGTCGATCCCGCTGTCCCGCTCGAACGTTCTTGCAAGAATAACTCGGAAGGGTTCAACACTTCTTTCAACCCGCCTTGCAGCATCTCAAAAATCGCAATTTCATTCGTCGAACCGAAGCGGTTTTTGACACTGCGCAAAATGCGGTACGTATGATGCCGCTCTCCTTCAAAGTACAATACCGTATCCACCATATGCTCCAAGATACGAGGTCCGGCGATTTGCCCTTCTTTCGTTACGTGGCCGACCAGGAAAATCGCGATATTTTTCGTTTTCGCCACCCTCATCAATTCCGCCGTGCTTTCACGCACTTGCGTCACACTACCCGGCGCAGATGTCACTTCCGGATGGTAAACTGTCTGAATCGAATCGACGATGACGAAATCCGGCTCTACTTCTTCAATTGTATGATGGATCAACTCCAAATTAGTTTCCGCAAAAATTAATAAGTCTCCCGAAACAGCATCCAGCCGTTCCGCCCGCATTTTCGTCTGGCGAATCGACTCCTCACCCGAAATATACAATACTTTCTTGCCGGCTTTCGCGAGAAGCGCTGAAACTTGCAATAGCAAAGTCGATTTCCCGATACCTGGGTCGCCCCCAATCAAAACAAGCGAACCCGAAACAATACCGCCACCAAGCACGCGATTCAATTCTTCCATTTCGGTTTTCGTCCTCGGCTCTTCTTTCGTTTCAATCGAATTGATTGGTGTCGCTTTTTGGGCAATTTGTGGCGCGCTGTGCTGGAATGCGCCTCTTGTGCCTTTTGGTGCTGCAACTTCCGTTTCTTCTGTCATCGTATTCCACGCCGCACAACCTGGGCATTTCCCCATCCATTTTGCGGATTCATAACCGCAGGACTGGCAGATGAACTTTATTTTTTTCTTCGCCATAGTTACCTCCTATATATAGAAAAAACCCGCCGGAGACATATCCGGCGGGCGGGATATCGTTACGATTTCTCTACGGCCCCTTCATTCGTACGGACAACGAATTCATCGTCCTGTACATCGAAGATAATTTTTTGCCCGGCAATTGCTGTGCCTTTCAACAACTCTTCAGACAAACGGTCTTCGACATGTTTTTGAAGTGAGCGGCGCAAAGGACGTGCTCCGTATTCCGGATCATACCCCTCTTTGGCAATTTTATCAAGCGCTGCCTCTGTCAGCTCCAGATCGATATCCTGTTCTTTCAAACGACCCGTCAGTTGCTCGGTCATCAGCTCGACAATCTTGCGCAAATCTTTTTTCTCAAGTGAATGGAAGACAATCATATCGTCGACACGGTTCAAGAATTCAGGGCGGAATGCTTTCTTCAATTCCGCAAGCATCTTGCCTTTCATGTCTTTATAATCCGTCTTCGAATCTTCCAAGTTAAATCCTACGTACTTATTATATTTCAATTCCTGTGCCCCGACGTTCGACGTCATGATGATTACCGTATTACGGAAATCGACGCGGCGTCCTTTGGAGTCAGTCAAATGCCCGTCTTCAAGAACTTGCAAGAGGATATTGAAAACTTCAGGATGGGCTTTTTCGATCTCATCGAGTAAGACCACTGAATATGGCTTTCTGCGGACTTTCTCCGTCAACTGACCGCCTTCTTCATAGCCGACATAGCCTGGAGGTGAACCAACAAGGCGTGAAGTCGTATGGCGTTCCATGTACTCGGACATATCGATGCGGATCATCGCATCTTCATCCCCGAACATCGACTCAGCCAAAGCTTTCGCAAGTTCTGTTTTCCCGACTCCCGTAGGCCCAAGAAAAATGAACGAGCCAATCGGGCGTTTCGGATCTTTCAAACCTGCACGCGCACGGCGGATCGCTTTTGAAATCGAAGTCACCGCTTCATCCTGGCCAATTACGCGGCTATGGAGGATCTGCTCCAAATTAAGTAATTTATCGGATTCTGTCTGCGCCAACCTCGATACCGGCACGCCCGTCCACATAGAGACAACTTTCGCAATATCTTCGACAGTCACTTCAGACTCTTCTTTGCCTTGCTTTTCTTTCCACTCTTTCTTCGTCTGGTCGAGCTCATCTTTCAGCTTTTGCTCTGCATCGCGAAGAGAAGCGGCTTTTTCGAATTCCTGGCTCTGCACCGCTTCATTCTTTTCAGAACGCGCAGCCTCAAGACGGGCTTCAAGCTCTTTCAAATCAGGCGGAGTGGTATATGAACGCAAACGCACTTTTGAACCAGCCTCATCGATCAAATCGATCGCTTTGTCCGGCAAGAAGCGGTCAGAAATATAACGGTCAGACATTTTAGCTGCCGCAACAATCGCTTCATCGGTAATTTTTACACGGTGATGCGCTTCGTAGCGGTCGCGCAAGCCTTTAATGATCTCGATTGACTCCTCAACCGTCGGCTCATCCACTTGAATCGGCTGGAAACGGCGCTCAAGCGCTGCATCTTTCTCGATGTACTTGCGGTATTCATCCAGCGTTGTCGCACCGATACACTGCAATTCGCCGCGTGCAAGCGATGGTTTCAAGATATTCGAAGCATCAATCGCTCCTTCAGCTCCACCAGCTCCGATCAATGTATGAAGCTCATCAATGAAGAGAATGACATTGCCTGCTTGGCGTATTTCATCCATCACTTTTTTCAAGCGGTCTTCAAACTCGCCGCGGTATTTCGTTCCGGCAACTACCGTACCCATATCAAGCACCATCACCCGTTTGTCTCGAAGCGTTTCTGGAATTTCATTATTAACGATTTGCTGGGCAAGCCCTTCTGCAATCGCCGTTTTACCGACACCAGGCTCCCCGATCAATACCGGGTTGTTTTTTGTTCTGCGGCTCAATACTTCAATCACACGCGTGATTTCGTCACTGCGCCCAATTACCGGATCCAGGCTTCCTTCACGCGCTACTTGTGTCAAATCACGTGCCAAGCCGTCCAAAGTCGGTGTATTGGCAGAAGCATTCGGGCTCGTGCCAGTCGATGCTTGTTCGTTGCTGCCAAGTAGCTGCAATACTTGCTGGCGCGCTTTATTCAAGCTGACACCGGCATTCCCAAGAACTCGTGCCGCCACGCCTTCGCCTTCACGAATTAAAGCAAGCAGTAAATGCTCTGTTCCGATATAAGAGTGCCCAAGCTTGCGGGATTCGTCGACCGACAGCTCGATCACTTTTTTAGCACGCGGCGTATAATGAACAATCGGCCCGACATCTTTTTCGCCGACCCCAACTAGTTCTTTGACACCGTCTTCGATCAATTGTGTATTCACTTCAATTGCTTCAAGAGCTTTTGCAGCGATTCCGCCGCCTTCACGGATCAAACCAAGCAGAATATGCTCAGTTCCGATCGATTCGTGCTTCATGCGGATTGCCTCTTCTTGAGCTAATTGAAGAACTTTTTGTGCGCGTTGTGTAAATCGGTTGAACATCATGCAAAATCCTCTCCTTTTGTATTTATCCCGTTATCAGCTAACCTCTCCCGAAACAATTCCGCCCGGGCAAGGTCCCGTTCCTTCGCTTCCAATGGACGCCCTGCATACTGCTGTAAAAAGGCAGGCTGCATAAAGACCATCAGTTCATTTAATATCGACATATCCACATTTGTAATCAGATCAAGGTCAATGCCAAGCCTGACATCCGATAAACAAGTAGCTGCCTCTTCTGTATTTAACAGCCGGGCGTGAGTCAACACACCTAACGACCGATAAACCCTATCTTCCAAAAGCAGCGGCGAATTCGCATTCAATGCTTCCCTTGCTCTTCGTTCCTGTTCAATAATCTGCTCTGTCATGTTTTGCAAATCCTGCAAAATCTCATACTCCGATTTCCCTAGAGTCACTTGATTGGAAATCTGGTACACATTCCCAAGCGCTTCACTTCCCTCACCATAAATCCCTCTCACAACCATCCCCAGACGGGATATAGCCGGGATGATCCGGTTGATTTGATGGGACATTGTTAAAGCTGGCAAATGAAGCATGACAGAAGCACGCATTCCTGTACCGGTGTTTGTAGGACAACTGGTCAAATAACCAAACTTTTCATGAAAGGCGTAAGAAAGGTGTTCTTCCAAAAGCGAATCCATTTTATTTGCTATGTTATATGCTTCCTGTAGATGAAAGCCTGACTGTAAACTTTGGATCCGCATGTGATCTTCTTCATTGACCATAACGCTAAGCTCTTCTTCATCCGATAATAAGACAGCACTGGAATGCTGGCTATTCGCTAAATAAGGGCTAATTAAGTGTTTTTCTACTAATACTTCACGCTGAAGGTCATTTAATTCTTCAATATTGATATGAGTAAAACCGTATCCAACTTCCTTTCCCTTATCCAGTAAGACCGAAGAAACGGCTTTATCAACTTTCAATGCTTCATCTTCAGAAAATGCATAAGGAAATTTAAACTCGTCTAAATTTCGTGCTAGTCGGATTCTCGTACTCATAGCGATATCGACGTGTTCGCCGTTATTAGCCATCCAACTGCTTGCACGGGTTTGAAGGAAACGATCAATTACCAACATCCCCACCTCCTTCAAGCTTCTCATTCAAGACCTTAACTTGATCTCGCAGCCTTGCAGCTTCTTCAAAGTTCTCATCTTGTATCGCAGCCTGCATTTGCTTTCTCAATTCTTCAATTTCCTTTTTGATTTTCAATGTTGTTCCGTAAGAAGCAGGAATCTTTCCGGTGTGTTCTGTATTCCCATTTTGTACCCTTTTTAAAATCTCATTTAGTTGAGGCGAGAAGGTACTGTAACATTCAGAGCAGCCAAACTTGCCAAGATTCAAGAATTTTTGGAAAGTAAACCCGCAAGATGGGCAAATTAGAACTTCTTTTTTTACAGGACTTACAGCGGCCTGCTGCTTTGGAAACCAATTAGCTAACAAATTATGGATCGCCATAGGGTCTTGATCAAAAGAAAAATTGATATTATGATTCTCCGCCGCACAAACATGACAGAGGTGTTTTTCTGTTAAATGGCCCTGTTGGTTTTGCTTCACGATGACTGTAGCTGGCCGTTCCCCACATTGTTCACAAATCACTTGATCACTCCTTGCCCATTCGACTCATATTGAATAGTAAACAGCATCGCCACTAGAATCCGCGCTCGTACTTCATCTCGTACAGGTAGCGGCAGACCGAGAGTAGAACGATCAATGGCACTCAAAATCAATTTAGCTTCACGCTTTGAGATAACTTCTTCACTTAAAAGCCTCCATACAATATCTTCCGCCATGGTTTGTGAAGCCCCAGTTTCAAGCCTATTAATAATTTGGGCAATCAAATCTGATTTTTTGTGAAGGCGTATTTTCTTAATACGAATATATCCGCCCCCACCACGCTTACTTTCAACTAAATATCCACGATCTAATGTAAACCTAGTATTTATTACATAATTAATTTGAGATGGAACACATTGAAACTTCTCAGCAACCTCACTTCGTTTAATTTCAATACGATCCTTACCGCTTATTTCGATAATCTCTTTTAAATAACCTTCAATTATATCTGAAATATTCCGCATCGCTTTCACCTCTTGAGCGTTTAAATGCGCTAATGATTGACTTTGACTATATTTGACTTAATTATACATAAGCGTATTACGGATATCAAATACTTAGTTTGAGGTAGAAAAAGTCCCGGGTTGAATATCCCGAGACTCTTCATTCTTGATCCATTATTCGTTTCACAAAATCTTTAGTATGACTAGATACCGAACGGGTTTTTTCTTCAACATACTTGGTTCTCCAACGTGTACCTTCTTGCCAAACTTCTACTGTATCCCCTTTGTTTACATCATGATTGAAATCTGCAACTGGATAAGTATATTGTTCAGCAGAATCTTTTAATGAAACTAATAATGCAGTTCTTTTCTCGACCGTTTTTACTGTATAATAACCTGCTTTCATAAAGTCTTCACCTCAGTTCTTTTTTCCCTGTATAGTATATTTTCAATCCTTTTTTTAATTTAAAATACAAAAAAAAGCCGTTACCGGAATGAACCGGTAACGGCCTTTCAACTTGCCCAGCGACGTCCTACTCTCACAGGGGGAAACCCCCAACTACCATCGGCGCAAAAGAGCTTAACTTCCGTGTTCGGGATGGGAACGGGTGTGGCCTCTTTGCCATCATCACTGGACTGGTTTGAGCTTGTTCGCTCAAAACTGGATAAATCGACATTGAATTATGGAAACGCATTTCAGTTATTGGTTAAGTCCTCGATCGATTAGTATTCGTCAGCTGCACGTGTCGCCACGCTTCCATCCCGAACACGGAAGTTAAGCTCTTTTGCGCCGATGGTAGTTGGGGGTTTCCCCCTGTGAGAGTAGGACGTCGCTGGGCAAGTTGAAAGGCCATCATCACTGGACT
>NZ_JAHPZO010000014.1 GCF_019042655.1 Planococcus sp. CP5-4_YE | reverse complement strand
GAAGACGGGTGCGGGATTTTCTTGTGCGTGACAAGGAATTTCTCAGTCGTTGCCGAATGAAAAACTAGAGAAGAAATTCAAGCGGCAAGGCGGGGGGGGGATGAAATCAAATCGGGCGTATTGGTCATCGGTGCGGTGGCGTTCATGATGGTACTCCTAGGGCATTAACGGAAAATGTGGAAGCGTTTAACAGAAAGTCCTGCACAGGGAAGACGGGTGCGGGATTTTCTTGTGCGTGACAAGGAATTTCTCAGTCGTTGCCGAATGAAAAACTAGAGAAGAAATTCAAGCGGCARGGNGGGGGGGGGGGGATGAAATCAAATCGGGCGTATTGGTCATCGGTGCGGTGGCGTTCATGATGGTACTCCTAGGGCTTTATATGTTGCAAAGTAAAGGCACATTTTTAATCGCAGGTTACAACGCGATGCCTAAAGAATAAAAAGCGGAATATGATGGGCCGGCGATGTCTCGTTTTATCGGGAAATTATTATTCGCTTTGGCATTCAGCATGTTATTTTGGCTTGCTGGCATGTTGCTTGAGAAAAGTTGGATGTTTTATATTGGAGTCGCCTTGTTTCTGGGATTTACCGGAATGGCTTTGATTTATATGAATACAGGCGGGCGGTTTTTGGAACAGCCGCCTGTCAGCAAGCATAAAAAAACAAGTAAAACGAGACAACTCCTCGTTTCACTTGTTTTTTTGGCTGATGGAACGCCCGCTTCGGCCAAGCGCATAATAAATACCGTGCTGCAGGCTCTGCAAGGCTTCGAATTTCGACAGATCTTGCATTGTCCGTGTAATGATTATGGCGAGCTCCGGCGAGACGCCGACTAGAATCGTCTCAGTACCGAGCAAGCGTGCGGCCGCTGCCAATTTATCGATCAATTGCGCAGTGTGTTCTGAGATGCTTCGGTTCAATCCTGTCAGGTCGAGCAACAGAAATTCCGCTTTGTGTCTCGGCAGTTCGGTTAATGTGTTGTTGATCAGGTCTTCTGTCCGGTCTTCGTCGTAGCTTCCAATCATCGGCACCACGATGATTCCTTCAAGCACCGGAATGACAGGGGAGGAAAGTTCGCGCACTAGCTTCTGGAGCCTCTGGGTCTTTTCGTTGACCATTTCTTCAAGTTGGCGAATTTGTTGGCCTTCTTGGCGTCTCGCCAGTTCCCGGATATTTTGCTGAACATTGACCTCTGATGGATAATATTCCACGATGCTGTAAGGCTGTTCATCATTTTGGTAGCGGATGGTTCGGTACCAGAAGTTCTGTCCGAATAACCCCGTCAAGACACCGGCATAATGGGAAGGAACAAAAATTCCTTTGGCACCTTTGCGGTTCAATTGGTTCATTTTGTATTCCCAATCATCCTGTATATGCATCGTGAATGTGTATTGTTCGATGTCCATCTCGACAATCTCTACTTTCCCCCAGCCGGCTGGGGCATAGGTATTGGAAATCCATTCGACAACATTGCTGGCGTTGATATTCTTCAGTTCCCGGAAGCCTTCTCCGACAACGATTCCTTGCCTGAATCCCGTGGTCTCAAGCACCAGGTCGGTCGCTTCGGTACCGGTAATTTCCCGGATCGTATCGAAAAAGGTTTCCATGGCAGAAGTCCAGAAAAAGACGACATCGCCGCCGTCAAAGAGCACTTTTCCCGTTTCCAAATCCCATTTCAACTCGGCTGCGCCGACTGTGATTTCTTTTTTCATGACAGTATCCTCCGCTTCATTCTATATCAGCCTCGCAGTTTGCCTGCAGTTGTTTCAGTATTCCCTGACTTGTTGGCAATTATGCGCATTTGCCAGAATACAGCATTAAAAAAGCCTGGAATTCTAATTCCGGGCTTTTTGGTCATCGTAGTATGATAGGGCTGAAATGCTTTGGTCTTTCATTAAATAGCCATGGCAATGCATCAGGCGCTCACGCAAGTTGTCTGAAACGCGGTATGCATCGTAAGCGCATACGGCAACGACTTTACGCTGGGGAACAGATCGATCGATTTCTGTTTCGTATTCGACGATCTTTTGGTCGATATCTTCCTGGCTGCCCCATTCGATATGGCCCCATGTCCGGCATTGCCGGCCATCCGCAGTGAAAGAACCGACCACGCTCTCGAAATATTCCAAAATGGCTTCTGGATGGAAGTTGCCTTTGCGCCAATAGAAATCGAAGTTATTGACGTAATGAATCAATTCTAGTTCTTCAGCACTCAACAGCTGCTGGAGCTTTCGTTGAATTTGGGGGTAGATCCGGGGATTTTCGACGAACAGTACGCGATCCCCATTCCGTATACCGTCTAAAACATAAGATACTGCATTTTCTATATAAAGATCAGTTTGTTCGGTTAGATAAAAGATGTGCGCGTAATCAGCCTGGCGCAATGTTTCTGTGAAATCGCTCATTTTTTGGTTCATTTTTTCCCCTCCATGTAACGCATTTTCCATATAGTGATGAAATTCGTCTTCAGCCTTGAAAATAGCTGGAAGTGAAAAAAATGACAGCACTTGTGCACTTCCCATCATTATATACCATACGGTGCCTTTAAGTCTCTTCTAAGCTATGTTTAAGTACACTGCGCTTAAGGGAATCACTGCACACAAGGAGGCGGATATCCATGACTATTTTTAATGAACAAGCATTGGCAGAAAAGCATATACTGGTCACTGGTGCGACCGGCGGTATCGGCTGGGAAACAGCCAAAGCGGTGGCGCAGATGGGAGCGAAACTGACAGTCACTGGGCGCGATGCAGACAAACTGAAGCAGTTGGAAGATGAATTGAAAGGTATGATGGATAACAATCAACTGCACGTCCAAACGGCGGATTTGGCGGATGCCAATGATCGAAAACAGCTGGTCGAAACCGCTGAAGCGCGGCTCGGTTTTATTGGCGGATTGGTCAATTCAGCCGGTGTCGCTGGTGGCAAGCAAGTGGAAGAACTGGACCAGGAATTTTTGGAGCATCTGATGAACATCAATTACACATCGACCTTCATGCTGACGCAATTGGTGTACCAGCGCATGATAAAACAAGGCAAGGGGGATATTGTCAATCTTGCTTCTCTTTCCGGTCTTCGCGGTACTGCCGGAAACACGGCCTACGCAGCAAGTAAATTCGCGGTAGTTGGTTGGACGCAGTCAATGGCGCTAGAAGCGATTGAACATTGTGTCCGCGTCAACGCGGTATGCCCGGGCTATGTCGATACGGAAATGGCCAGGGCCAGCATCCGAAGAAAAGCGGAGCGAAAAGAGATCCCTGTTGAACAGGCGATGGAGGAAGCACGGTCTGGTATCCCCTCAAACCGGTTATCAACTCCTCAAGAAGTCGCCCAAACGATTGCGTTCTTGCTCACGGATGCCGCCCCGAATATCGTCGGTGAATCGGTGAAAATTTCCGGCGGCAGTGTCATGAGATGAAAAAGCGTTGGACTCAAAGATAGAGTCCAACGCTTTTTTATTGCTCGATGTAGTTCAGTGCATTATCTTCAATCACGGTATCCGAAATGCGTAATTGATCGAGCGCGTCTTCGATATACGGCTCACAATTCGCACCGTCGATTTTTTCACCGCTGTCGATTGAGTAGCACTCACCTGTCCCGGGTGTAGACGTCAAATCCGGTTTGAAATACACATCTCCTTTGCGGAACGAACCGTCGCGGAAAACAACCAGCCTTTCGGTATCCGATAAAAGTGAAGTGCCAAGCATGAAGCCTTGGTCGATTCCTGCAAGTTCCAGGATTGTCGGTGCCAAATCGATTTGCCCGCCGACGGTTTCGATCGTTTCGCCTGCCGGCAGATTTGGCGGCTTGATCCATAGTGGAACCTGGCGGAACAATTCAAACTGCTCTGTCACTCCATTGGCGTCAAGCTCGCTAGCCATTTCACGCCCTTGTTCGGTCAATCCACTATCGTGGTCGCCATAGAAAATGACCAGCGAATCATCCCACATGTCTTGTTGTTTCAATTCATCGACGAGCACTTCGACGGCACCGTCGACATAATGGACAGTATGGTAATAATTCCGCACTAACTCATTTTCGTAACCTGGCAGCGCCAATTGTTTTTTGTCTTCAGGAATCGTAAAGGGAATATGGCTGCTTAAGGCGATCATGAAGGCGAAATACGCCTCCTCTAGTTTCTGCATATGGGTTACCGAGCTGCGGAAAAAATCTTTATCATTGATCGCCATGCCGATTTTTTCTTTATCGGGATAATCTTTTTCGCTGAAAAAGTGAGAAAATCCTATGTTTTCGTACACTATATTGCGATTCCAGAAGCTTGCTTCATAGGCATGCATGGCCGCTGTATCGTAGCCGCCTTTTTGCAGAGTTTCCGGCAATGGGGCGAATGTGCTGTCTGGAAACCGTGTATAGACAGAACCCGTGCGCAGTGGATGCAGCGAGGTGTTGATGACAAACTCTGCATCCGATGTACGCCCTTCATGAGTCTGGTGGTGGAAAGCAGGGAAGTAAAGCATTTCTTCCTCGAGTTGGTTTAAGTAAGGTGTCACTTCTTCACCGCCGATTTCCTGGCCGATGACGGAGCTCTGCAATGATTCCAACTGGACAAGGATAATATTCGGCTGCCCGCCGCTGTTTTTCGCGCCAACTTCTGCAGAAGCTTCCTGGAGCAGTGCCTTGTCCTGTTCGGACGGTTTCGGTTCGCGGAAAACGGAAACAACGCCTTTTCCGAAGTCATAGCCATGATAGCCCCAAAATCCGAGCTCATAGTATTCACGCATATTGCTGGTGGCATCTCCGGTTAGCCAACGTTCGCCTTTTGCGATGCTCGCAAGGAGAGGGGCAGTAAATATTAGCAGGCCAATTGAAGCAATCACAGCTGCCAGTTTGCCGCTTGTTGTCTGTAGCGGCGCAGTATGGCTCTTTTTTAAGACAAATATGAAGGCGAGGAACAGCAGAAAATCAGCAAAAAAGAAAAAGTCCGTCCATCGGATCAAGCTTAAGAACCCACCGCCTACATCATTCATTTGCGTCATTGATGGAATTAATTGAACGGATAATAGATCACCAAAATAGCGGTAATACCAGACGTCCGAAATCAGCAGAATGCTATGCAGCGCCAAAAGCGATAGTAAAATCCAGCGCCGCTTGCGGGCATCGATCAATAAAGTCCAGCTCGAAAGAATCAAGGCGCTTGATAAGCTAATCAGAAAAAAGCCGAAACTGAACAGGGTATCGGTATATAAGCTGAAGAGGAATAATTTAAATGCGGAAAAGGCCAAATAGACCCAGTAATCAATTGTTTTCATGAATGTTCTCCTTTTCTGGCGATGAGGGCCTTATCTATTCACTACCTGTAAACAGGGGTTCGGAAACATCGGCGAGAAAAAGAAAAAAAGAGCGGCCCCAAAAGCCCGGTTTCATGAGCTCATGGGACTGCTTCTTTTCTTAAATCCAGCCGCGTGCTTCCATCGCTTGGGCGATGCGTTCGACAGCGACCAAATAGGCTGCCTCGCGCATTGTGCTGTCTTTTTGTTCTTTCATTTCATAGACATCGTTGAAAGCCTCTGTCATTTCAGTGTGGAGCCGCTCATTCACTTCTTGTTCGGTCCAGCGCAGGTGTGTCGTGTTCTGCACCCATTCGAAATAGGAAACCGTGACCCCGCCAGCGTTGCACAGAATATCCGGAATGACGGTAATGCCGTTCTTTTCCATCGCGGCGTTGCCGTCTGGCGTCGTGGGTCCGTTGGCCGCTTCCGCCACGATTTTGGCGCGGATGGCCGGACCGGTAATTGAAGTAATCTGGTTTTCAAGCGCAGCTGGAACGAGGATGTCCACATCGGCTGCGAATAATTCTTCATTGCTGAGTGATCCGTAGCCATTGTATCCCGCAACTGTGCCGGTTGTTTGGGCATAGCCGATCAATTCTTCAATCGGCAGGCCGTCCTTATGGTAAATGCCGCCGCCAGCATCAACAATGCCAAGCACTTTCACGCCGCGTTCGTGTAATAGTTTGGCGGTAATCGATCCAACATTCCCGAAGCCTTGAACCACTGCGGTCATGCCTTCGAGTTCAAGTCCCAGTTTCTTGGCAGCATCTTCGATGGTGAATACGACACCGCGTCCAGTTGCTTCGACGCGGCCTTCCGATCCTCCAAGAATCAAAGGCTTGCCGGTAATCGTGCCGGGCACATTTTTTCCTTTCAGGCGGGAAAATTCATCGATCATCCATCCCATGATCTGAGGCGTCGTATTGACGTCTGGCGCCGGGATATCTTTTTCAGGCCCCATGATCGGTTCGAGTTCGCGGATAAAGCCGCGGGATAATTCCTCGAGTTCCCGTTCTGATAGCTCTTTCGGATTGACGACGATTCCGCCTTTACCGCCACCATAAGGGATTCCGAGAATGGCCGCTTTCATCGACATCCAAATCGATAAGGCTGCTACTTCATCTTCGGTCACTCCCGGATGGAACCGTACGCCGCCTTTCGTCGGGCCGAGCACGTCCAAATGCTGGGAACGGTAGCCTTCGAATTCACGATACGTCCCGTCATCCATGCGCACTGGAATCGATACTTTCAAGATGCGCTTCGGTTTTTTGAGGATTTCGTACACCCCTTGCGGCAACTTGAGTTCCTGCGTCGCCACTTCAAGCATGCGCTGGACAATTTCAAGCGGATTCGTAAGTTCGACGCCATTTTTCACTTCTTTTACCGGCATTTCCTGCTTCAAGTCTTCTGCTACTTCTTCTTGTCGATTTTCCTGCTGTGTCATTATCTTCTCCTCCTTGGCTGATTTCCTTCTATACTTTATGTCTTCCTATTAATAAGAGCGCTTAAACATTAGAAGGGGAGAAGAACTACTTAATGGATATCCGTGCCGTACAAAAACCATGGAGAGGGGAGCTCAAACGGATGGCTTTCCGGCAGTTTGCCTGCCTGCTTGCGGGTCAGGTCCATCCAGACAAATGCGCCTTCCACGGAACCGAGGCGGATTTTCTCGAGGGGTTCGTGTAAGGTTTCCCATAGTCCCGGCTGTTCGAATAAATCTTCCCAAGGGTAAAGCGCATGCAAATAATCATATTTCTTCACATCGTGCTTGGTGATGACGATCCGGTCACGGGCAGGATTTT
The DNA here is from genome assembly GCF_019042655.1 of Planococcus sp. CP5-4_YE. Lineage (GTDB taxonomy): Bacteria > Bacillota > Bacilli > Bacillales_A > Planococcaceae > Planococcus. Next base: position 73,888 of record NZ_JAHPZO010000014.1, on the reverse strand, counting down.
CATAGAAGTCCCATTGTTCGAGCGCTTGGTTGGAAAATAGGTCAGGGCTTGCGGGAAACGGGTAATAGCATTCGAAAGGAAAGACCCGCTCCGAACGAATGTAGACCGCCTCGAGCCAGTCCATCTTCTCATCGGCGCTTTCAATTTTTCGCCAAGGGGCGGCAGCGGTTTCGAAAGTTTTCACGTTTTCTGCAATTGCAGAAAATAGTTCTGCTTGGCGGGACAGCCCGATTTTTTCCAGAACGCGCTGTGCCGGGAGATTGAACTCTTGTGTATTGGCGCCCACAAAACGGATGCCCGGGTGATCGAGTGCCGCATCACGGACATGGGCCATCAAACGAGAGGATAGGCTGAGGCCGCGGAAGCGCATATCGCTCCGCATGCGTCCGAGCATGGCATAACTGCCTGCGAAAATAGTATAGCCCCCGATACTCGCCAGGCGGCCGTTATGGAACAAACCGAATAAACGGTTAGGCCCTGTGGAAATCCGGTCGAATACCCGGATGACATAATCATCATCGATGCCGGTATCCATGTCTTGCAAAGCCTGTAAATCATCGCCAGTCAACTGGCGGATCGTTTCGTTCATGTATCGTCACTCCTTAAGGGGACATAGTTGCATAATAATTTTAGTGTATTGCGGGCATGACTACAAAGCGAAAGCGGTCGTGAAACGAAAAAAATTAAGCGAGAGGCAGTCGGATTGTGTAAAGCACATGTTCTGATTTGAAGAGGCGGCAGGGGAAAGATGGGATGGCGGCGAACTAATCGGAATAGCCATTGTTTCCCGGGAGGCTGGATAGCCGAAAACTTCCGGGAACGATAAGGAGGGAAGACGTTGGAAAATTGGAAAGCGGTGGAATTGGTTAAAGATCTGTTGTTCGGCTTGGGGCTTTATGCTTTGATTACTGTCGTCGGGCTGTTGGTGACGATGGCAACTTCTAGCGGTTCGGATACGCTGTTATTGAACGATGAAGTAAGAGGCGACATGGCGACAAGCACCCTGTTGTGGATGGTAGTCCCTGCTTTTCTTTTGTCGTTGGGCTTGGCAGCGCTGAGAAGGATCCGTATGAAAAATGCGGCGCTTCGCATTAGCATTGTCTGGGCATTGCTCTTGTTGTTTTTGTATTTGGTGGCGGCTTTATGGAGCGGCATTTTCACGGTACTTATTGCCTCGGTGTCGTTTTATCTATTTTTGGCGGCTATCTTTTTAGGGCCGATTGTCTATTCGTTTTTAAAAAAATTACCTGTTTGGAAATAGAAGCGGGCGTTTAGCGCTGGAAGTGGAAGGGAAAAGAGGGTGATAGAGAAAGTTCAAGAGGGGGCGAAGAAGTGGCGATTCATCCACAAGTCATTTTTAACGGAAACTGCAAAGAAGTGCTTTCTTATTATGAAGGAGTCTTTGGCGTATCCGATGTTTCCATCATCCATTACGGCGACAATCCGGGATCGAAACTCGACGAGGATTTAAAGGAATTGATCCTGGAGGCCGCGATTCCGCTCTACGGCAATTACTTATTGCTGTCGGACGCAATGCCTGGAAAACCTGCGACATTCGGAAGTAATTTTCATGTGTGCATCCGTTCAGAAGAACTGGGTGAAATGAAAGCAGATTTTAAGAAGCTGGCAGAAAGCGGCAAAGTGATCTTTGAATTCGAGGAGAGCTATTGGAGCGAAGCATACGGCGTCGTACAAGATAAATTCGGTGTGCAATGGCAGTTCGATTATCGTAAATCTGAAACTGGAGACACGCAACAAAATCCCGTCGAATAAAGAAACCCCATCGCTCAGGCGATGGGGTTTCTTTAGCTGAAGAGGATTATGTCTGGAATGGGGATGACAGCATTTCATATAAGATGGCTGCTGTTGGGAATTCAAGACCCGCTAGAACAATCCCTCCGACAAAACGGTTATAGAGCGTAACGACAAAATAGAATCCGATGAACAACAGCACTGACACGATCAAGAGGATCACGAATGTTCTGGTCATAAGGAGTTCCTCCATTTCTATTATTTGCAAAGCTTTCGCAGCGATGGGCCAGCAAGAATAGCGCAGCTAGAAAAAGAGCAAATTCAGCAAAATGGTCAATATAATCGACAAAATAATGGAAATCAGTATACTTCCCATACAGGAAATGCGCATGAAAAAACCACCTTTCTTTCTAACCGTCGTGAAGAAGGGGATGGCTGATAAATGGTAAAGTAATTCGAACAGTTGATGATACTTGCAGGTAGTTTACCCGATAAAAAAGGACGCTAACCTTTCAAGTGGGATATAGAGGAGATATGCAACCTGCTTCAGTAGACACGAAAACTTCCATCGTTTTGTCGAATTTTGTCATAATTTCTGTATTTCTTTAAAAAAACGGATGCTATTTTTAATGTTTTTTGTTACAATCGTGTTACGAATAGATGTCCGGAGGGTAACATGGCTAATTACAATGAGTTTTCAGGTAGTAATCCGCATAATGAATCCAATCGAATCGAAGCGGAAAAAAACGCCGAAACCGGTGCTGAACCGCCAAATTTCCGATCCAATAAAAAAGACCCGCAGCGCCGCAAACTTTGGCTAAAGGCCGGTGGCGTTATTTTACTGTTGTTTATCTTATGGAATGTTTATTCCTTCGCGAGTTATGTCGCTCCGTGGAGTGATGAACGCTCGAAGGCGGATGCTGAACAGGATGAAATCCAGCAATACATTTTCCGGAGCGAGAAGAGCGAGGAAACACTCAAAGAAGTGAGCAATTCGCTCATCCGCTTATATGACCATAATTCGCTTACAGAACTCCATATCAAAGAGATGGAGGAAAAGTTGGAACAGCTCTCAGAGGAACTCGACACCGACGATCCGCGTCTCGCGCAATTGGAGTCCTATCATTTTGCCCAAATTGAGTTGACGCGTGAAATGACGAAGACTTTGCAGAAAAATCACGTCGAAGAAGTTCACGAAAGACTGGACGAGATCCTGGACCGCCAAAAAGAGAAAGCGGACGATAAAGCTGAGATTTTGATCTCCTTGATGGAACAGGAAGACATTAGGTATGAGCGGCAAGCAGACGGATCGATTGCCTACGAATAAGTTCAATTCATAAGTGAAAAGGCTCCTTTGGTATCCTTATGGGTATCGGAGGAGCTTTTTTGTCCAGTGCGTGTATAGTCTTAATAGCTAGTGGTAAGTAAAGTAGAAAAATGCAGATTGAGGAAAAAGCCCTGTAATTCCAAATGCTGAAAAAGGGTATAGGGAAGGAAAACATCTATTTTGAAGGAGAGATTTCTTGAATACTCAACAATATAAAGTGGAGGCTGGGCGACGGGTGGATTTGGCAGACTGGCCGACACATGAAAATAAAGACGCCGAAGCTGATCACATCAAAAAGCAATTAAAGAAAACAATCGAAGAATTGAAGAAATGGCATATCGGGCTTCATGCGGAGGAAGAAAAAGGCATTGTGGTGGCCCTTCAGGCAATGGACGCAGCCGGCAAAGACGAAGCCATCACTTATCTGTTCTCGAACTTGACTGCCCAAGGGCTGAGAGTAACAACGCTCGGAAAACCAACGGAAGAGGAATTAAAGCACGATTATTTGTGGCGGTTGCATAAAGCTTTGCCGGAGCGCGGGCAAATCGGTATTTTAAACCGTTCCCATTACGAAGAAGTCATTGCGACGCGCGTCCATAATCTGCTTGACGATGAGCCGCTGCCTGATCAATTGATCGACGGTGAAGTTTGGAAACGGCGCTATCGGCAAATCAATGAATTTGAGCGGTACATGTTCGAAAACGGTTTTCCGTTTGTGAAATTCTTCTTTAATATTTCGAAAGAAGAACAAACCACGCGCCTGCTCGAACGGATGAAAAATCCAGAGAAGAATTGGGAATTTTCCTTCAGCGATGTCGAAGAACGCGAGCATTGGAAGGATTACCAGGACATCTTTGGCGATATGCTGACGCACACCTCTACAGATCATGCCCCTTGGTACATACTGCCGGCAGATGATGAGATGTATTCCCGTTTGATTATCGCCCGGGTGATGGTTGAGATGTTGGAGGAAATCAACCCAGAACTGCCAGAAATCAGCGGTGAGCAAAAAGACAAGCTCAAGCATTATATTGACAAGCTCGAACAGGAAGCGAAATGAAAAAACCCGAAGCGGCCAAGGCTGCTTCGGGTTTTTTGTTGACTGTAATTTATTGAAACAATAGATAATCATTTTCAGAAATGAATTCGTAGCTTAAATCGATGAACAAGAAACATGTGTCCGATAGCGGGTAGCTGAAGGTGCGGATCATTTCCCCTGTTTCGATATCAGCGTAAATATCTGACAGGCGCCCCTTATGACTGACTTTCATGAGCATCATATTCTCCAAAAAATACGGGCGGAAAGCCCAATGTGACCCAATTTGCTGCGGTTCGCTTTGCCAGCTTCCGGCTGTTTTCCGGAAATTGGAGGAGACTTGCTCCCCGTCGCCGTTGCAGATATAGATGCGGAAACTTTCTGCTTCAAAAAGTGGCAGTACTTCCTGGATAAATCGGCCGGCAGAGTCTGGGCTTTGCCATTTGCCCATCAATCGTTTGAGTTTATCTTCGGAACGGGCGGTATAGGCCAAGCGTTCGCTAAGCATCGCTTTTTCACGGTGGACAAATTCCTTTACGTTATCACCCACATGGATGGACAAGGAGTCCGTCGTCAGCAGGGCGGGATCCGGATGGGCCAGATAATAGCCTTGGTAATAATGCCCGCCATGTTTCCAGGCGAAATACAATTGATGGTTGTCTTCTATATATTCGTATAACAGCCGTGCGCCAATGCGATGGGCAAGCATCGATAAAGAATGGATGATGTCCTGGAATGCATCGGGCTGGTGGTGTCGGCTGATGCTCATATCGATTTTCAGGATATGTGGCCGCAATTGGCGGATACGGTCGATATTTGAACTTTTCGCGCCGACATGATCGACGGCGATTTGGATGCCGTAGGTTTTGAAATACAAGAGTAAGTGGTTGAGAGTATCGAAATCATCATTGAAATCGTGCTCAGTAATTTCAAGGACAATGCGTTGGAGCGGGAAGCCGCGTTTGCGATATTCAAGCAAGGTTTTCAAAAAATCTTCGCCGTCTCCTGCCATCAGCTGGCGGGCGTTGCGATTGATGAATAACAGGCAATCATTGTTTTGCAGCAGCAATTGATCGAGTGCCAGCTCTAACAGCCTTTGGTCCACTTCTGTTTTGAACTCGTCCGGGACTTCCGGGTCGTTGAAGAAATTACCAAGTGATTTAATTCCATCCGGTTCTATGTAGCGGCCGAGCAGTTCGTAACCGATGACGTCATGCTTGACGGCACTGACGATCGGTTGGAATACCGGTATGATTTTGTCCATATTGTCGACGATGTCTAACGGATCCATAATATCTCTCCTTGCCGTGCACTGTCTTCTTCTATTTTAGTCTTAATTTTTCCAGCATTCAATTGAAGCTTTTGAAACAGCACTTGTATGAGGAATATTCCGTGAATAACAAGAAAGGAGAAATCCAACCAGAAGTGCTTGCTTTTCTATGATGGCAACCCCTATAATGTGAATCGCTGCCTTGCCTCATCGCCTTCAACGGAATGTGGGCATCGCTCATTACCAATAGATGAACGGAGAATTGAAAATGGACAAACTTTACCGCCTTGGGGCAATTTTTATTGCTTCCATTGTTATGGCGATCGCTTTTAATATGTTTTTACTGCCACATGAAATTTTGTCAGGAGGTGTCACTGGCATCGCCATGATCTTCGGTTTGATGACGCCGATCAACTCGGGGATCTGGCTGATCTTGCTGAACTTGCCGATTTTGGTCATTGGTTGGATGAAGCTAGGCAAGACCTTTATCGGCAACAGCATTTTTTCAGTAGCTGTCACGTCGATTGCCATGCTTTATATCCCGATTGTCCAAGTAACAGAAGATGCACTGTTGTCATCGGTTTTCGGCGGCGTCATTTCAGGCGCTGCAGTCGGGATCATCATCCGTTTTTACGGGTCGACCGGCGGCTTTGATGTCATCGGCCTATTGCTGACAATGAAACGCGACATCCCGCTTGGCTTCATGGTCTTCACTTTAAACAGCGGCGTCGTTTTCATCTCAGGCTTTATCTTCAACTGGGAGCTCGCGATGTATACGATGGCATCGATCTATATCACGGGTATCGTCGTTGATCGCATCCACACGCGCCATATCAAGCTCAGCTTAATGGTCGTAACTGCTAAAGGCGACGAAGTGAAGAAGAAACTATTGACGAACCTTTACCGTGGCATCACGGTGACGGATGGGGAAGGTGCTTATACCGGTGCCAAGGTGAAAGTGCTGCATAGCGTCATCACTCGTTACGAGCTAGCATTTGTCCGCCCCTTGATCCGGGAAATCGACCCGAACGCCTTCGTTAGCATCACTGAGACGATGGAAGTGGTCGGGAATTTCCGGCGAGATGAAAATTATAAGAAAAATCCGATGTAATGGGAAAAAGCCGTCCGGAAAAAGTGCGCAGACACTTTTGGGGACGGCTTTTCCTTTATTTACTGACCATCGTGTGCGATAGATGGTTATTGTGCCTCTTCCACAAAAACGCGGTACACTACTTCATCGAACAAAGCGCGCTCATGTCCCGGATAAATCTCACGGTGTTGGGAATTGCGACGCTTCAAAGCATTCGCCAGCAGGAAACGATCGATTTTACTGAATGCTTCCACGGACGGTTCAAGATTTTGGGCGCTGCGCAATTGGACTGATAGGCCATCTTCAAGTTCCTCGAATGCCACTTCCGGAAGCAGCGGAAACTTTCGCTCTTTATGGATCAAGTTGAACGCGCGGTCGATTGTTTCATTGTCGATAAAATCCGGCTGGCGAATCATCAGCGAGAAAGTAGCCGATAGCCCATCTGGACTTTCAGCGTGGTGGAGTGTTTCGAGCGGATAAAGGGAATATTCCGCAAACCCTGGTGGACAATGGCCGAATTGTGGAATCGTCCGCACGGCTTCCGAAAGGGCAGTCAATACACGAAGGCGTTCATGGAAATCCTCAGACCCAAGGCTTTCACGCCCGTCGATGACGAAATAGAATTGTTTGGGAATGTGGACGGTGTGGGCTTCAGTGGCGGGAATGTATAGTTTTTGTTCCTCTGCTTTCCAATCCTGCATCAGCAAATCACTCCTCTATTCGCGGAATTTAAGTTCAGGCATCCAAGTGGCAAGGTGAGCTTTCGTATTGGCATTCCATTCACTGCTGATGTCTTTCAATAATAAAACTTCATAGTCTTGATACCCTTGGTGCTGTACAAAGGTCGGGGTGAAAGCTGGGTTCGTAAGGGAGATGCTTGAGCCATCCACCGTTATACGTTTCTCGATTTCCAGGTGAGCGATGCCGCCAATCCGCCGTTCGACGCCTTTTTGCCCAGACAGAAAATTGCCGAGTGAGTAAAAGACAAAACTGCGTCGTCCATCGGCAGTGTCAATCCAAGCTGGGGGCTGTAAGACATGTGGATGATGCCCTAAAATGATATCGGCGCCGCTATCAGCTGCAAAACGGGCAAGCTCCAGCTGTTCTTGCGTAGGCATCGTTTCATATTCTTTTCCAAAATGGAGGCTCAGCACCGTGACGTCGGATTTCTTCCGGGCAGCTACCAAATCTTCTCGGATCAACTCTCTGTCGATGCGATTGACCAAATAAGGCTGGCTGGCGGGCGTCGGGATGCCATTTGTTCCATACGTGTAAGACAGGAAAGATAAAGTAATGCCGTTGCGTTCGAGCACGGGAATGTCCGCACGTTGTTGTGCAGACAGATAAGCGCCGGAAGATACCATCCCAATGTCCCGCCAATAAGTAACGGCGTTTTCGATGGCCTTCACGCCGCGGTCCAAAGTATGGTTATTTGCCATGGAGACAGCGTCGATTCCAGTCGCTTTCATGGCATCGCCGAGCTCGAATGGGCTATTAAACGACGGATAAGTCGAAACCCCGATGTCGCTGCCGCCGATGATGCTTTCGGAATTGGCGATGGTAACATCCGCCGTTTCAAGAAAGGGTTGGATGGGTTCGAACATAGAGTCAAAATTGTATGCAGCACCGGTTTTGGCGTCTTCATAAACAAGCTCGTGAATGAGTACATCGCCAATGGCGGATAAACTCACACGGTTCTTTCTCGCCAATCGCTCCGGCGTTACGGCAAGCGGTATAGAACGTTCTGTAAATTCAGTGGGGGCCGGTTCAGCTGCAACGGGCAACTCGCTAGTGGATAAGATCCCAATTGCTGCCAAGCATGTCATGCACCATTTTTTAGAAATCGCCATTCGTGTATTCCTTTCGGCTGCTCAGCCAGAAACATGGCCAAGACAGCTTGTATTCATTCGCATTATTGACTTCAGAATACTATAACAGTGAGGAAATCACTAGGCTTTTTCGTGTTATAGTGTGAGCAATAACCTACTTTAACGAGAGTCAAGCAAGTTACAGCCACAAATGATTCACATAATGATAAAGAAATAGATGATGACCATGATTATCATAATTGACAGCATCGTGGAAATCATGCTGATGCGCAGATTCGAAGAATAGAACGTTTCCTGGATGATCTGCTGGCGCTTTTCCCGGTAGGTGCGTGTAGCCGTGAAAATGATGACTAGGCCGAAAATACAGGCGAAGATGCCGAGTATGATCGTGAACAGATCGACAAAGGGATTGCGCACGACGCCCATTGTGAAATGCAGGCTCGTCGCCAGGAAGCCGACGCCGACGATAGAAATCGCCGTGCGGATCCAGGCAAGGTAGGTGCGCTCGTTTGCGAGGTGCTGTTGGGTATAGGTCAGCTGGTTCTTTTCTTTTCGGTAGGTTTGCCGTGACAAGTTGTGGACCTCCTTCGGCCGGGTGGCGTTTGCTTTCTTCTAGTTTACCCAGAAAGCGATTGTTCTAATTAGAAAGTCATCAAGAAGTGGATAACCGAAAACACAATCGGGGTATACATGTATCATCACAAGTAAATGGGGAATATTGATGGAATTATTGTTGACTATCCTGGTCCTGCTAATCGCGCTTCTCGTCTCCAACGTAGTGAGCCACTATGTGCCGCAAGTGCCGACAGCGCTTATCCAAGTGGCGCTCGGGACGATTATCGTTTTGGTCTTCGAGGGCTTTACATTTGAATTGGAAGCCGAATGGTTTCTGCTGCTGTTTATTGCACCGCTCCTGTTCAACGATGGGCGGCATTTTCCACGTGAGGAGTTATGGCGCATGCGCGGGCCGATTTTCGGCAACGCGGTCATCCTGGTGTTGTTGACGACAATGATTGGCGGTTATTTTATCCACTGGCTCATAGGGGATATCCCGCTCGCCGCGGCGTTTGCACTGGCTGCCATCCTGTCGCCAACGGATCCTGTCGCCGTGAACGGTATCTCCCAGCGCGTCCGTATCCCGAGTAATGTATTGAGCCTGGTGCGCGGGGAGTCGCTGATCAATGACGCTTCGGGGCTCGTCGCATTTAATTATGCAGTCGCCGCAGTCGTCACAGGGACTTTCTCGCTATACTCCGCTATTTTTAATTTTTCCTATAAATTTTTGGCAGGTGCCTTGCTTGGAGCAGTGATAGCATTGCTGTTTGTTGGTATCCGCTTGTTGTTCCGCAAACAAGGGATCAATGATGTCACGTTCCATTCGCTTTTGCAGATCATGACGCCGTTCATCATCTTTGTCGTAGCGGAGGAATTATTAGGGGCATCGGGCGTCATCGCTGTCGTGGTCGGAGGAATCGTCCATTCGCTCGTGCAGGAAGATACCGAAGCGCTGGTTGCAGAAGAACAGATGCTGACGGAAAATATTTGGACAATCATCACCTTTGTGCTAAATGGCATCATTTTCTTACTGCTCGGGCTCAACATCCCGGGAGCGATGAGCGGCGCGTTGAAAAATCCGAGTATGGATGAAAGCGTCCTGTTGTCGTATGTATTGGCGATTACCGCGATGTTGCTGGGCATCCGCTTTATTTGGGCTTATTTATTTTCGCATTACGAATACCGCTTTGGCAAAATGGAAGATGCAGCGAAGCCAAGCCTCAAGCTGACTTTGTTCGTCAGCCTGACAGGCGTCCGCGGAACGGTGACCATGGTCGGGATTTTGTCCCTGCCGATGATTGTCGAAGGCGGCTATATCTTCCCGCAACGTTCACTGTTGCTGTTCCTCGCAGTCGGGACGATCCTTTTGACGCTGCTGCTCGCGACTGCCTGTTTGCCATTGCTCAGTAAAGGCAAATTGGCAGGAAGCGATGACGGCGATACGATAGATTTGGAAGAGGCAAGACGGCGCATATTGCTGGCATCGATCGCCCGTATCAAATCAGAAATGACCGAAGCGAATGAAACGGCAGCTTATGAATTAATGGATGAATACCGTTTGCGTTTCCAGCAAGTCCAGCCTGAAGGCGAAGAAGCGAAAGAGGCGAACAATAAATACCAACGCCGCATGAAAGAAGTGCGGCTGCGGGCGTTGAAAGCTGAGCGCCGCTTTATCGAGAGGTTGAAGAAAACAGAAGGGATGGAGCGGGAGGTCTACGCCGCATTCGAACATTCGCTGAATCGCCGCGAGGAAGCGATTGCCCATAACGCCCGTTCGACTTTATTGTATTTGCAAGGCAAGCTAATCCGCGCGTGGCGCAGGTTCCGCGGGGAAAACTGGCAGGACGAGGAAATCCGCCTAGTCGAATACCAGGTCGGCCGCGAAGTGCAGATGAAGGCACTTGAAGCCGCCCTGGAGAATTTGGAAGCTTATCATCAAAAAGCTTCTCGCAAAGACATCGTGGAAGCGGTTTTGACCGAGTACCGGAAAATGATCAGCCGTTTGAGAAAGCCGGAAACCTTGTACGATGAACGCTATGAGATGCAGAAAGAAGAGTTGCGTATCAACGTCATGGACATGGGGCGCGCAAAAATCTACGATATGTACGATGCTGCGGAAATCACACGGCAGCAGGCAAAAGAATTAAGGAAATACATCAATTATATCGAAAGCGTCACTTTATACGATCCGACGGAATGAAAGCAGAGGCCAAGGCTTCTGCTTTTTCGTATGGATTGAAAAAGCTGTCACTTCTGCAAATGATATGCTTTCACTTGAATGAAAGGCGAATGAATTTCAATTAATGTATTGAAACGTACGTTATATAGCGTAGAATGGGTTTATGGAATGCGATTTATTTTCGTAATTGCTGTCATTTCCGAAGAAGGTGAGGAGAAGAGATGGAGAAAGTAGAATTGAAAACGGTCATCAAGGATTGGCGTTTGCATGCCATTGCATTTATTTTGGTAGCCATTACTGAAGCGATTGGCCAATTCAGCATTGCGGTAGGGCCAGGAGTTATTCTATTATTGCCGATGCTATATGCATTCTTTTTGGGGCTTGGCTTGTATTTCACGCCGCTCATTTCCGAGAAAAACGCCAAAAATGCAGAACCGCTCATCATTTTAGGGGTGACATTGCTCATTGCCAAAATCGGCGTTACGATTGGGCCGCAGATTGAAGCGATCATTGCAGCGGGGCCTGCGCTTTTATTGCAGGAACTCGGCAATTTGGGGACGATTTTCCTGGCGTTGCCGCTTGCAGTGCTGCTTGGGTTCCGTCGTGAAAGCATCGGCATGACCCACTCGATTGCGCGTGAACCGAATGTCGGGCTGATCGTCAACAAGTTCGGATTCTCTTCACCGGAAGGCCGCGGTGTTATGGCGGTTTATATTTTCGGGACCGTGTTCGGGGCCGTTTTTCTTGGCTTGATTTCTGGATTGCTTGCGACGGCGACACCACTTCATCCGCTGTCGTTCGCCATGGCGTCTGGCGTCGGGAGCGGATCGATGATGGCTGCGGCGAGTGGTTCGCTAATCGGGGCATATCCCGAATTGGAAGAACAGATCGTCGCTTTTGCGGGGGCCAGTAATTTACTATCGCTTTCCACCGGTTTGTATTTCAGTATTTTCATCGGCTTGCCGCTGACGGAGAAATTGTACAGCATCATGATGAGAAGATCGGAACGGAAAACTGCGAAGGGAGGCGGGCCGAATGCTTAAAAGTGTCATCGAATGGACGTGGGTATTGTGCATTTTCGGCGTTGCTGCTTTGATTGGCAATTGGTTCGGCATGGATGTCTTGCCGTGGGAAGCGATTCCAGGAATGCTTGTCTTGATTGCAGTGAGCCTTGTCGGTTTGATGCTGGAGAAGGCATTGCCTTTCAGTATGCCGGCAGTCGGCTATATTGGCATACTTGCCATCATCATTTCCTTGCCGTGGTTTCCGGGTTCGGATTACGTTGTGGCCTGGACGAGCCAGATCGGTATTTTGGCGCTTGCCACACCAATTCTCGCTTACGCCGGCATCTCAGTTGGGTCGAATTGGGCAGATTTCCGCAAGTTGGGCTTCCGAAGCTTTTTGGTCGCGATCACGGTCTTTCTTGGAACCTTTATCGGATCGGCCCTTATCGCCGAAGTGATTTTGCGCTGGCAAGGCATCATTTAAAGAAACAATCCCTTCAGCGATTTTTGCTGAAGGGATTGTTTGATTGAGCGCAAAAGAAATGGCCCGGTGCAGTCGCCTGCATCGGGCCTTCAAAAAATTTGGGGGTGAAGGGGAAGCTCACTAAACGCTTCTGTTAAGTAGTTACCACATGCCGATCGTGCTTAAACATCTTGCCGCAACTTTTTGAAACTTGTACATTCTATTATAGGTAGACTTTTTTTAAAGATCGCATGTATTTATATTGAGGGGGAATTGGATGAAGATTATTGTGGCGCCGGATTCTTTTAAAGGCAGCATTTCAGCTGAGCAAGCGGCACGCGCAATGGCCGAAGGGATATTGGACGCAGCTCCGGATAGCGAGATCATCGAATTGCCATCTGCGGACGGCGGAGAAGGAACCATGGTGAATCTGATCGCCTCGACAAACGGCCGCATGGTTACGCATCAAGTATCAGGGCCGCTTGGTAAGCTGGTCGCTGCCAGTTATGGAGTGCTTGGGCACGACGAGACGTGCGTCATTGAAATTGCAGAAGCATCCGGGCTCACTTTGCTTTCACAAACAGAGCGCAACCCAGAGTGTGCTTCGACGGAAGGAACCGGGGAATTGATCCGCCATGCACTCGATGCCGGGTTTCGGAATTTCATCGTCGGGCTTGGAGGGAGCGCGACGAATGACGGCGGCACAGGAATACTGCGCGCGCTCGGCATGCGATTTCTCGATACTGCAGGCGAGGCGCTGCCGCCAGGAGCCGGGGAGCTGGATAAACTTTATGAGATAGATGCCGGTTCTTTTGATGCGCGCATCCAGGAGTGCCGCTTTGTTATCGCGAGCGATGTCGATAATACACTAATCGGGCCAAACGGCGCTTCGCATATATTCGGCCCTCAAAAAGGCGCGACTAAGAAAATGGCGGAGGCGCTGGACAGGAAGTTAAGTCATTACGCCGATATCGTGGAGAACGAGACGGGCGTGTCTTTGCATGACTATCCAGGGGCGGGGGCTGCAGGTGGTGCTGGCGGCGCATTTTTAGCATTTTTCCCTGCTGTCATGCAGCGCGGCATTGATGTTGTTCTTGAAGCTTCGGGGTTTTCAAAAAGCGTGGCGTCGAGTGATTTGATTTTCACGGGCGAAGGAAAATCCGACCGCCAAACCTTATCGGGAAAAACAGCTTTTGGCATTGCGCAAATGGCCGCCGATCACGGCAAGCCGGTCATCTTATTATCCGGCTCAATCGATCCTGATAGCCGAGAGGACTTGGAGCGCTTTTTCGAAGAAGTGCATTCAGTCTCAGGGGGAGCTGTTACTGAAAAACAATCGATGGACAATGCTTATGTGCATGTGCGTCAACGGTCAGCGGACATCCTCTGCGCTTATTTGCGCAATCATCATCAAGCCAATTAAGCATCCGGACAATTTACATTTTGGAACAGGTGTAGCCAAATGCGAAAAGGGGTAGAAATCATTAACTACCTATAGCATAGATGCATGCGGACGAAATGAAAATAAGGAGGTATTTCCCGTGACGACGCCAATGACCAGAAGCAAGCTTCGGAAAGAAACCAACAGTTTGTATTTAGACATGATTGTTTTTTATAGACGCTTTTCCAAAGTTCATGAACCAGCGCCAACAGATTTGCGGCGGATGAAATTGAATCTGGACAGATTAAATCCAACTTCAACTGGAGAACAGATTGAAGCAATCCGCTTTTTGGAATTCTTTCTGGCGATCTATCTCGGGCAAATCGATTCCGTACATGAAGCAGAGCGAATTCAATTGATTGGCCGTGCCAAAGAGTACACAATCAGGGACTCAAGGCAACGGCGTGCGCTGAGAAAATGGCGCCGCGAAGTGGAGGAAAGCAGCGAACAGGCTGTTTAAAACAAGGGAGCCGCGAGTGGCTCTTTTTTTATTGCCTGAAATTCGGAGCTCCTACTTATAAGGAAACGCGCTATAATGAAGCTATTGTTTAACTTGGAATGGAGGCCGAACGATGGCTAACGAAAGAACGCAAGCAGGCAATCAAACGCTTGAAAGCTATATCGAGCCGCCGGAAAAATTGCAGAGCTTATACAAGCGAACCTTATGGATTGTCATGCTCTCGCAAATTTTCGGGGGCGCGGGACTGGCTGCTGGGATTACGGTCGGCGCTTTGCTCGCGCGAGATATGCTTGGTACGGAAAGCTACGCCGGGCTTCCGGTCTTTCTCTTTACACTCGGCTCGGCAGGGGCTGCGCTCGTCGTCGGGCGCTTGTCTCAGCGTTTCGGCCGCAGGACAGGCTTGGCTGCCGGGTTTCTTACGGGCGGCATCGGCTCGATCGGTGTCGTATTTGCCGCGATTTGGGGCAATGTGTTGCTGTTGTTCTTAGCGCTTGTCATTTACGGTGCGGGGTCAGCGACGAATCTTCAAGCACGTTATGCAGGAACGGACCTGGCCAGCACGAAGCAGCGCGGCACGGCCATCAGCGTTGCAATGGTAGCGACGACATTCGGTGCATTTGCCGGGCCTAACCTGGTTGGTGTCATGGGGAGTTTCGCTGAATCGATTGGGGTGCCGGCACTTGCTGGGCCATTCATTTTAGCGGGAGCTGCTTACATATTGGCTGGTATCGTACTAGTTGCGCTATTGCGCCCGGACCCGCTCATGGTATCGCGTTTTATCAGCGATCAGCAAAAGCGGGATCAGGCCGCGTCAGGAGAAGAACAAGTGGCAAGCCCTGCGGTTAATAGCCGCGGCGTTTTCCTCGGCGCAACGGTCATGGTCATTACGCAAATCGTCATGGTGGCGATCATGACGATGACGCCGGTGCATATGGGCCATCATGGACATAGCCTTAATGCGATCGGCATGGTGATTGGCATCCATGTAGCGGCCATGTATTTGCCCTCGCTCGTGACCGGTATGCTGGTCGATAAGGTGGGGCGCGTTGCGATGGTCGTCGCAGCGGGAGTGACCTTGCTTTCAGCAGGACTGGTTGCGGCATTTGCTTCAGGAGATTCGCTGTTTGTGTTAATTCTCGCCCTGGCACTGCTGGGGCTTGGCTGGAACTTTGGTTTGATTAGTGGCACGGCATTGATCGTCGATTCGACGAAACCACAAGCGCGTGCCAAAACGCAAGGGACGGTCGACGTCTTGATCGCGCTTGCTGGTGCGACTGGCGGCGGCATGTCAGGGCTCGTCGTAGCTGGCACCAGCTTCGCGGCTCTTTCGCTGGCGGGAGGAATTCTGTCGTTATTATTGGTGCCTGTTGTCATTTGGTTTTGGCGCAATCAAGAAACCAGTATTTCGTAAGAAGCAGGGGCTTAATCTTAATGCGCCTATTTTTTCATTCTCATGGAATTTTAATGTTCTTCTCAGCAGGCACTCAGCCCGTGCAGATATGATAGAACTATCATAAAGCGAGAAAGGGTGTTTGAAGATGAAGAAAATGACGGCAGGAATAGCGACAGTGATTTTATTGGCAGGTTGTGGTGCAACACAAGATACGAGCGAAACGACCACGACAGCGACTGAAGATGCGGCAAATCAGCAAGCGGTGGATGCAACGAACGGAAATAGCGACACAGCACAAGAGGAGTCGGCTGAACAAGAGGATAGTCCGGAACAAGCAGCGCAAGATGAACAGGCAGCGGCTACAGCAGCAAACGGTGAAATCCGCGAATTCGATTTGGAATTGAAATTCACGGATGACCGTGAGTGGGAATTCGACTACGACCGCAACCAAGCTTCAATTGAGCGCGGTTCCGGAGACCGGCTGTCTGGCCAGGAAGCACAAGATGAATTTGCGCAGCTTTTCCAGGCCATCCAGTTTTCAACGGCACGCCCTCTTGATGACTTCAAGCGTGAAGTGTTGGAGGCGGTCAATGCCCAGCAAGCAGAGGTCCGGGATTTTGAGTTGGATGTGAAATTCGATTCGGGTGAAGAAATGGAAATTGACCACGATGTGAGAAACGGCGCAACATCCGAAGAGCTCGATGAATTCTCACTCGAACTGACGTTTACCGGAGGCGGCGAAGCGAGTTATGAGTTCGAAAGCGATGAACGGGAAGCTGAAATCGAGCGCCGTGATGGCTCGGAAAGTGAAGGAGCTGGGGCACTCGATGAGATGGAGCAGTTGATCGGCCAAGTTAATATCACGACAGCCCGTTCCATCGATGACATGAAAGCCGAGGTTCTGCAAGCATTGTCGATCGATACGGCCGATGTAGATGATTTCGATCTTGAAGTCGATTACCGGGGAGGAGAAGAAATTAAGTTTTTCCATGGTAGGAATTAACAAGCTGCAGAGGCGCTCTGTTTTTAGTCTCGGTAACAGCTCTAAACTAAGCTTAGTTTGATAGGCTATTCTAGGAGGCCTACTTTTAAAAGTGTAGCGGACATAACGAAAACCCTCACCAGTACAGGTGAGGGCTTTCGTTTATTTTTCATTTAGTTCAAAAACTGCGTATCGGTCAATTCGCTGAAATCGGGTTTTTCTTTCAGGAATTTCAAGTCGTATGACGAATCACCAAAGGCTTGAATTTCCTCGCCGTCGATATCCGTACTGAAGAACATGTTGTCCCAGGCGCCGTCGATGACCGATTTATCGAGTTCTTGGCCGGTAATGTCATCGATTGTGGAGATAACGATTTCCTTGGATTCTTCAGGATTTTCCTCGATGTATGCTGTAGCTTCTTCATGGGCATCGACAATGGCTTGCACAGTTTCTGGATCTGATTCGATCAATTCACTGGAAGTGACAAGGACAGATGCCGGAAGCGAAGTGCCGAAGGAAATCTCATCCGGTTCGATAATCACTTTGGCGCCGGTATTTTGTGCAAGGACGGACGCCCACGGTTCCGGGGCGACCGCTACATCAATTTTACCGGTTTCGAACATGGCTTCATATTGAGCCGGCTTGCCGGTCTGGTGGACCATTTCGCCACCGATGCGGTTTGAGGTGATATCGTTTTCTTTCATATAGGTTTCGAACTGGACATCATGTGTGCAACCGACGCGCGGGGTGATGAATGTGCTTCCTGGAATATCTTCGATGGATTCGATGCCGCTGCCATCACGCGCCATAACGACGGTGCCGCCGCTTGCGCCGCCAGCGACCATGCGCACATCTGCACCGTTCGTGTAGTTGTTCATGGCAGGCCCAGGGCCAACCAGCCCGCCGTCGATATCGCCAGTTTTCAAGGCAGTCATGAAGTCGGAGCCGTCAGCGAATGTGACGTATTCAACGTTCGTACCTTCTGGCAAATGGCTTTCATAAAATTGCTGGTCTTTTGCGACCATTGCCGTGGCGTGGTCAAGGTTCGGGAAATAGCCAAGTACGAGAGTGTCCTCAGAAGCGCCTGTCGTCCCACCAGAAGCGCCGCAAGCTGACAGGATTCCCGCAGCTGCAAATGAAGTTAAAATAAGTCCGGATTTTTTCATAAAATGATTCCTCCTCAAGTGGTTTTGGATGTTAAGATTCGAGTCCCCAGCGTTTCAAGACGTTTTTCTCGATGCGCTGGAAGATCAGTTGGTCGACAACTGCGCCGACGACGCCAATGATAATCATGACACCGATAACGAGCGCCATATTGCCGAAGTCAGAAGCGTAGCGCAATGTGTAGCCGAGTCCTGGTCCGGCACTCAATAGTTCGCCGGCCATCAGCGCGCGCCAGGCGAATGCCCAGGCGAGACGTGCACCGGTTACGAGATAAGGAATAGAGGCTGGGATGATAACCTTCCAGAATAAGTCGATGCCGTTCGATCCCATTGTCCGTGCTGCTTTTATGTAGAGTGGATTGACGTTTTTAATGCCCGTCCGTACATTGAGTGTCATAACGAATGTACCACCAAGAATGACCACGAAGATGATGGCGCCTTCGCCGAGGCCGAACCACATCATGGCTAGCGGAAGCCAGATGATGCTCGGCACACTTTGCAAGGCTAGCACCATTGAACCGATCGTGTCATCGGCCGTTTTCGAGCGTGCCAGCAAAATCCCGAGCGCGGTGCCGATCAATAAGGAAACGGCGAGGCCGATCAACAGCCGGCGGAAACTTGCGATCAAGTCGTAGACCAAAGTCAGATCAGTGAATCCAGCGACCAGTGCATCCCATACGCTGAACGGGGACGGCAGGATCGTTTCGTGCCATAATTCGAAATGAGAGCCGAGCCCCCAGAACAAGATAAGTGCTGCGAAAAAAATGAGGCGCTTAACTGCGGGCTTCATAGGCAAGCTCCTCATTTATGACTTTATCGATTTCGCCTTTCAACAGCCCCATGATGCGTTCTTCTAGTGCCGCGACTTGTTGTTTATGTTCGTCGCGAGGGCGCGGAATGTCGACTTCGATATCGGCGATGACGGTGCCGGGACGCGTGCCCATGACCACAATGCGATCTGATAATTTGATCGATTCCTGTATGCTATGTGTGACGAACACGATAGTTTTCTGCGTATCGATCCAAATTTTCTCCAACTGCCCATGAAGCCGGCTGCGTGTCTGTTCGTCGAGTGCACCGAACGGTTCATCCATCAACAGTACCGCAGGATCCATCGCCAGGGAACGTGCAATCGATACGCGCTGCTGCATGCCGCCGGATAATTCGTGGGGATAATGCCCGGCGTAATTGCTGAGCTGGACCATCTGCAGGAAATGGCGTGCACGTTCAATCGCTTGTTTTTTATTCATTTCCTTGCGCAGCGGGAACACGACATTCTCCGTGACGGTCATCCATGGGAACAGGGCGGCTTCTTGAAACACCATGCCGCGGTCTTTCCCTGGTTTCTGCACATTTTTTCCGTCGACGACAATGCCGCCCGACGAAGCGGAAGTCAGGCCGGCAATCATCGACAATAAAGTCGACTTGCCACAGCCGGAAGGGCCGAGGATCGAGACGAATTGGCCTTTCGGGATTTCGAGGTTTATATCTTCTAATACCGTATTGGCATTATTATCTTTATCGGTATAGATTTTGTTAATATGCTGGATTTCAATAAACAATAAAATTCACCGGCTATAAAACCTACCTTTCTAATCGGGTATCGCTTAATAAAGTATAGTATTTTTATAGGAATTGTCAATAATTACTGGCAAATTTTTTGTTTTTAAAAGATATTGGAGTGAGATACTCTTTTCAATTGAATGCCTGTTCGGCCGGCTAAGTGCCGAGAGCTTGCATAAATGGCTATTCGGAGGAATTGCAAAGGGGATTTGACCAAACAAAAATCCCCACTCTTTTTAGAGGGGGATAAAATTATTACAGTTTTTTCAGTTCTGCCAAGACTTCTGACGGTTCGACGCGATCTTTGTAATCTGCTTTTGTATATTCATAAGCGATCACACCGTCGCTTGAAATGATATACGTAGCGGATACTGGCAAGGTCCATTCTTCATCGCCATTGTATTGGTCGACATCGAGTTTATTGTCTTTGTAAACTTCGACTAGATACTCTGGCAGCCGGTAGACCAAATTGAAGTTGCTAGCGACTGTATTGCCGACATCGCTTAAGACTTTGTATTCCAAGTCATGCTTTTCCTGAGCGGACATGGAATGGTCGGGAGTCTGAGGGCTGATGGCCAATAGCTCGGCTCCTGCCCCGTGGATTTCCCCGATAATCTGTTGGTAAGCCCGTAGTTCCATATTGCAGTAAGGGCACCAATTGCCGCGGTAAAAGGTTAGGATGACAGGTCCTTGCTTCAATTTCTCATAAAGCTCCACTAGGTTTCCGGAAGCGTCCGGCAAGCTGAAATTCGGGGCTTTGTCGCCTTTTTGCATGCCATTACCTTCATCAGAAGCTTCAAGCTCGCTGATAGCGTCCTGCATTTTTTGCTGGATTTCCTCTGGTTTTGAAGCTTTGAATTTCTTGATGTATTCGTCGAATTCGTTTCTCATTTGAGTTGTCATTCAGGTCATCTCCACTTCGGTAATTGAATAAGGAATAAAAAACATTGTAATCGGCTAATTTTCTTCTATATGGTGTTGAGCCGTTTTTGGATTTTAGTCGACATTTTAAATGGCCTGCTGATTAATTTTATTCGAATAAATTCATGCTCAAATAACGTTCACCAGTGTCCGGCGCGATGCACAATACTTTTTTGCCAGATCCAAGCCGTTTGGCGATTTCAATAGCCGCATAGATAGTAGCACCGGCAGAAGGCCCAACAAAGACGCCTTCTTCACGGGCAGAGCGGCGGAACATATCGATCGCGTCTTCATCTTCAATCGCCATGATTTCATCGTAGATTGCCGTATTTAAGGTATCCGGCACGAACCCAGGGCTGGTGCCAACGAGTTTGTGTTTGCCCGGTTTGCCTCCTGACAGGACAGGGGAGCCTTTCGGTTCGACGACTGTTATATGGAGGTTCGGCATGTGTTCTTTCAAGGTCTCGCCGGTTCCAGTGATCGTGCCGCCAGTCCCGGCGGAAGCGACCAATGCATCGAGCTGCCCGTCCATTTGCTCGAGGATTTCAATCGCCGTCGTACCGCGGTGAGCATCCGGATTTGCCGGATTTTCAAATTGCTGCGGGATAAAGCTTTCGGGAATCGTTTCCTGCAATTCAAGTGCTTTTTGGATCGCGCCCGGCATTTTGTCGTCACTCGGGGTCAAGACGACTTCTGAACCGAAAGCTTTCAGTAAATTGATGCGCTCTTGAGTTGCGTTATCTGGCAGCACAAGGATGGAGCGGTAGCCTTTCGCTGCCGCGACCATCGCCAGGCCGATCCCAGTATTGCCGCTGGTCGGTTCGATGATTGTCGATCCCGCCTTCAATGCACCAGACTCTTCAGCTTGCTTGATCATATTATAAGCCGCCCGATCCTTGACGCTTTTGGTCGGGTTGAACATTTCCAGTTTCACATAGACATCCGCTGCGCCTTCAGGGACGATGCGGTTCAATTTCACAACAGGCGTATTGCCAATCAGGTCAGTAATGGATTCAAATGGTTTCATCAATTAAACAACCTTTCTTTATCGGATATAAAGGATATTACTTTCCATTGTAGTACAAAGCGAAAGGCTGTGCCATTCGCTTGTTTATGAGGTAGATAATGGCTCTATATAATATAGAAGAAATTTTGTTGGTCCTTGCTAGGCTAAATATGCAAAACGGAAGTGAAATCTTCGACAAAATGCTAAAAAGTAGCGTACTATTTTGGTAACGGGAAATCGTTCGAATCATGCAATGGAAAGTAGGGACAGATGTGAAAAAACAAATAGTGGTAATCGGGCTTGGGCGCTTCGGAAGCAGTGTCTGCAAAGAACTTTACGGGATGGGACACGATATCATGGCGATCGATTCCAATCCGGAAACGGTCAGCACGATGTCCGATTATGCGAGCCATACGGCAACAGCAGATGCGACGGATGAAGGCAGTTTGAAGTCGCTTGGTGTCCGCAATTTTGAATTTGCCATTGTCGCAATTGGCGATGACTTGCAGGCAAGCGTTTTGTGCACGCTTATGCTAAAAGAACTCGGGGTTCCAAAAGTCTGGGTCAAAGCACGGGACCAACAGCACCAAAAAATTCTGGAACGCATCGGTGCAGACCGTGTTATCCAGCCGGAATATGAAATGGGCGTCCGGACAGCCCATCATATCGATTCCGAAAAAGTAGTCGATTACATCAATCTATCGGAAAACTATAGCATCATCGAGTTGGCAGCCTCAAAAAAAGTCATCGGCAAAACCCTTGGTGAACTGAATATCCGTAAAGATTATGGCTGCATGATTTTGGCGATTAAGCATGGCGAAGATGTCAATATTGCGCCGCTGCTCGAAGACCGAGTTGAAGCGGGGGATATTTTGATTGCGATGGGGCATAAAGACGACCTCAAACGCTTTGAAGACAAAGGGCTGTAATAAAAACGACAGCCTAATTGATGGATAAAGGCGGTGCCTGGATGAAAGTGCGAATCGATTGGACGTATAAATCACCGAAAAACAAAGTCGTGCAATTTCTCTCTGAGGAGCTTGAAGCGGGCGACGCGCTGATGGTAGCGCAGGACCTGGAACGCACAGGGCGCACAAAGCACCTTCAATTTACCGACCGGCATAGCAGCAATTGGAACGTTAAGGAATTGAAAAACTACATCAAGGAAGTGGAAACAGAGCCGCATGATGTCATCGTTTATTACGATGGCGGCTTTGACCGCCATTCGAAACGGGCGGGGCTTGGCTGCGCGGTTTACTTCAAGCAAAATAGCAAGGATTACCGTTTGAGAAAAAACGTGGTCATCGAGGAGATCGACTCCAATAACGAGGCAGAATATGCGGCATTGTCGATGGCGGTCCAGGAAGTCGAATTGCTCGGTGTCCATCATCTCCCGGTCCGTTTTATCGGTGATTCGAGGACGGTAGTCAATCAGATGAGCGGCGAATGGGCAGTGCCAGAACATAGCTTGGCAAAGTGGGCTGACCGCATTGACCAGCGATTGGAGAAAATAGGTATCCGTCCCGAATATGAATTCGTGCCAAGAAAAGAAAACGCAGAAGCGGATCGCTTGGCCACGCAAGCGCTAGGCGAGACGATGATCGAAAGCTTAATCGAGCTAAACGCAGATAATAAAAGCGATTAAGGAGAAAAGTTGCCAGGAAGAAGCATTCCTGGCAACTTTTTCTATTTAATGTAAGTTTGTATCAATTTCTATGCCAAATAACTCAAATTTATCAGAATAGTGTGATATCTATTGAAATTAAGTCGTTTAAGGTGTATAAATGAGGTGTACAAAAGTTATACAAATACTATATGGAAAGAGGTTGGACACATGAAGAAGTTATCTGTCTCTCTTGTCGCAATGCTGGTGCTGTTTTCACTTCTCGCATCTTTAGTCATGGCTGACAACCATGGCGATATGGCAAAAGTGCGGGTGTTGCACGCTTCACCTGATGCCCCTGCAGTGGATGTATACGTCAACGGTGATTTAACGCTCGAAGAAGTGCCTTTTAAAACGGATTCCGGATATTTGGAAGTCCCGGCTGGCACCCATGATGTAGAAGTATTCGCTGCAGGCACTGAATATGCAGCAGGGGAAGGCGTCTTGCAAGCTGACCTGGAAGTGGAAGCTGGAAAAGCTTATACAGTAGCTGCCGCAAACCTCTTGGAGTCCATCGAATTTGTAGTAGCTGAAGATTCCATGGAAGTAACTGAAGGCCAAGCGAAAATCCGCGTCGGCCATTTGTCTCCGGATGCTCCAGCAGTTGATGTAGGGATCATCGGTGGAGATGCATTGTTCAGCGGAGCAGAATTCCCATCCATCACGGATTATGCCGAAGTAGACCCTGGGACATATGACTTGGAAATCCGTTTGCCGGATGGCACGCAAGTATTGCCGCTGGAAGGAACTGAACTTGCTGCAAATACTGTCTACTCTGTCTTTGCAGTCAATACAGTCGATTCCCTTGAAGTAATCGCTCTTGTCGATTACGAAGCAGCTGGTTCGCCGGATGAAATGCCGACAACTGGACTTGGTACACCGGAACAATCCCAGTCCATGTGGTTGTTGATCGGCGGTGCGTTGTTCTTAGTAGCAGCTAGCGGACTTGTGTGGAGAAAACGATTTCAATAAATTGGCATTGCTCCTCACAGCAGTATTTCTTGCAGGCTGTACCGCTGCGCCGCAAGATGAAGTGAGCGTCCGCAGTGCGGAAGTCGGTTTTGCCGTCAAGGCAGAACCGGCTCGGACAGAACAACCAAAAGAGCTAGAGAAGGCGAAAGCCGTAGAGACAGAGAAACCTGCGGCGCAATCGAAGCAGGCGGCCAATCCGATCAATGAATTGAACCAGCCAGGCATCACACCAGAAAAGCTTTCGATTCCATCTATTGAAGTGGAAGCAGATGTCACGCATCTCGGTGTCACTGATACGGGGGAAATGGCGGTGCCGGATAACGGAGATGAGTTGAGTTGGTTTTCACCGGGCTACCGTCCGGGGCAAAGAGGACGGGCGGTCATAGCAGGCCATGTCGATGACTTGGACGGTCCGGCGGTATTTTGGGACTTGACGGAGCTTGAGCCAGGAGATGAAATCCTTCTTTCGGGCGAAGATCGGGAATTGCGGTTCAAAGTCCATAAAATGGAGTCAGTGCCGCTCGATTTGGCGGATGTCGATACGGTCTTCGGTTATCATTCATCTCCTGAGCTGGTGTTGATTACCTGCTCCGGAACCTATGATTATGACCGAGGCACGCGGGAAGAGCGCTTGATCGTCTACGCCTCGCTCGTGCAAGAATAGGAAAGCGTCTCTTTGGAGGCGCTTTTTTTTGCGCCCTGAATTTGGTTGCTTTTTAGTGCGAAAGGCCAGACAGGTTAAAGCCCGTCACATTTTTGCAACATTACTTTAGAGACAGTTCGTTTGAGCAGTAACTTCCTTATAGCTGCATGATATAATTGGGTGGAACTTTTTTACCTAAAGAGCGTATCAGATACATCAGAATATATAAGGAGTCGTCAATCGCCCTATGAAGGAATCATTGAAGCGAATCGTCGAAAGTGCACGGTTCAATACGTTTATCACTGTTTTAATTTTAATCAATGCGTTGCTGGTCGGCTTGGAGACCTATCCATCGTTTGCGGAAAACTATGGTTCATTGCTATTGGTGCTGGATATCATTATCTTGGCATTTTTCGCTCTAGAAATACTCGCCAAGCTCTTCGTTTACAAGGCGAAATTCTTTGGCAATGCGTGGAATAATTTCGATTTTATTATCGTTGTCGGAAGCCTTATCCTTTATAACTCGCCGTTTATCAGCGTGTTGCGGATTTTCCGAGTGTTGCGAGTGTTGCGAACCGTGTCGACCATTCCGTCGCTGCGCCGCGTCGTGACAGCTTTGTTCATGGCCATCCCGACCATCACTAGCGTTATCTTGCTCATGTCGATCATTTTCTATGTCTATGCGGTTATTGGTACGTTTTTCTATGCAGGTATTGAACCGGAATATTTTGGTGACTTGGGACTTTCGCTTATCTCGCTATTCCAGATTTTCACCTTGGAATCCTGGGCGAGCGGAATTTTCCGACCAGTCTTTGCAGCAGAACCATGGTCTTGGTTGTATTTCATTTCTTTCATCGTTGTTTCGACTTTCCTGATGATCAACTTGATTGTCGGGGAGATCGTCAATAATGCACAGAAGATCTCAGATGAAATCGACAAGGAAACGGCTGAACTTGAAGGCATCAAAGAAGACACATCGGAAATTGAAGATTTGAGAAAAGAAGTCGGTGAACTGAAAAGCATGATCCAAACACTTGTCGATCGGAAATAACAGCAAGTAAAAAAAGCTGCCAAATGGCAGCTTCTTTTTTTAGTGAATCAAACTTTCGGCAGTTGGTTGACGAGTGTGATAAATTCACGCGAGACATACGGCACATAGCGGTTTTTGGCCATGATGATGCCGAGCCGCCATGGGAATGTCTGGGTCAGCGAGACGGTTTTGAACGGGCCGCCCTGGACGCGGTCGCAGATGAGTTTCGGCATCAAGGTGACACCGAGGTTCTTCTCGACCATGCCGACGATAAAATCCCATTGCGAGCTTTCGTAGGCGATTATTGGCTCGAATCCTTCGCTCCGGCAAAATTCGACCGTCCGCCCATTCAGTGTGAACTCTTTGCTGAGCAGCAAAAACGGGTCGTTTTTAAAATCAATCAAATCACGTGTTTCCTGGTTCGCGAGGGGGTGGTCTTCGTGGACGAGCAGTTTGATCTCTTGGTCGACAAACGGAACGACATCAAATCGCTCCGCATCGACAGGAAGCATGACAAATCCAAGATCCACCTCTCCATCTGTGACTTTTTCTTCGACTTTTTTAGCACCATCTTCGACAAGCATAACAGTTACATCAGGATAGCGGGATTGGAATTCTGCGATGATGGTCGGGAAAAACAGGGTGCTGATGACTGGCGGCAAGCCGATTTTAATCTTGCCTTTATTTAAGTTCATGACGTCATAAAGCGAAGAAGACAGGTCGTCAAGGCTATTGACGATTTTCTGCGCCTGTACGAAGACGACTTCTCCAGCATCGGTCAAACGCACTTTCCTGGAAGATCGGTCGAATAAAGACACATCCATTTCCAGTTCCAGGTTTTTGACCATCTTGCTGAGTGTCGGCTGTGTAACATGTAAAGCTTGTGCGGCTTTTGTGAAGCTCTGGTGCTTGGCCACTTCTATAAAGTAGCTGAGCTGTCGGATATCCATGTGAACGCCCCTCTTATCTATAACTAATATCTATGGAAGCTATTATAATTATTCATTTTACCTATCATTTTCTTCGTTGTATAGTATTAAAAGGTTTTAGGACTAAATATTAGATAATTCATTCAAATTTTTCGAATAGGAAAGTAAGCGTTTCCAATTTGTTCGAAAAACCGTAACACATTTAAAAGGGGGATTTATCATGTTAAGTATGATCGGAATGGTTGGAGGACTTATTCTATTGATCGTGTTGACTATGAGAGGCGTCAACTTGTTGATCGCTGGACCATTGTCGGCATTGTTCGTCGCTGTACTCAGCGGCTTGCCGCTATTTCCGCAACTAGTGGGGGAAGGGGAAGCCAATTTATTGTCGAATTATATGGGCGGCTTCTCCGGGTTCATCACCTCGTGGTTCCCGATGTTCTTGCTCGGTGCCATTTTTGGTAAAGTCATGGAAGATACAGGGGCTGCAGATAGCGTCTCCAAATGGCTGGTCGGAAAATTCGGCTTGTCAAAAGCAGTACTGGCGATTGTCATTGCCTGTGCGGTTCTGACATACGGAGGCGTTAGCTTGTTCGTCGTTGCGTTCTCGGTTTACCCGATGGCACTCAGCTTGTTCAAGCAAGCGGACCTGCCTCGCCGCTTCATCCCGGCAGCACTCGCGCTTGGGTCTGTCACCTTCACGATGACTTCTGCAGGGTCACCGGAGATTCAAAACTGGATCCCGATTGACTATTTGAACACGAGTCCTTATGCAGGTTGGGAAGTCAGTATCATCGTCGCCATCTTTATGGCATTCTTCGGCTATTGGTGGTTGAAGCGAATGATCAACAAAGCCGTGAAAAAAGGCGAGCGTTTTGAAGCACGTGAATCAGATCCGCAAATGGCCGATCGCGCATTGCCGCATCCGGTTACAGGGCTGATCCCGTTGCTGGTCGTTTTGGCTGTGTCATTCATTTTCCACGATTCACTCGGCACGTCGGCCTTGATTTTGGCTTTGCTTGGGGGCGTTATCACAACCTATCTTTTGAATATGAAGTATTTCACGAACCTTGGCAAAGCATTGACAGACGGAACAATCGGTGCATTGATCGCCATTGGCAATACAGCAGCGGTCGTCGGCTTCGGCGGCGTTGCGAAAGCAGTACCGGCTTTCCAAGTGGCAGTCGATGCCATGACAAGCATTCCGGGAAGCCCGCTTATCGGCGGTGCCGTAGCGGTCAGTGTCATCGCTGGTTTGACTGGATCTGCTTCTGGCGGGCAAGTTATCGCCTTGCCGTTGATTGCTCCCCATTACATCGATATGGGCGTCAATACCGAAGCGCTTCACCGTACCATCGCGATTTCTTCCGGCGCACTCGATTCGTTGCCGCATAACGGTTATGTCGTGACAACGATTCAAGGAATTTGCGGAGAGACCCACAAAGCCGCTTACGGTGCGATGGGTGCTGTCACGGTAATCGTGCCGTTGATCGGATTGACGATTGCGATTGTGTTGTTCAGCCTAGGACTAGGAATTTAATTTTTCATCCGGAGGGGTTTCATTATGGTAGATAAGAAAGTTGTGTTGATCACCGGTGCCGCAAGCGGCATCGGCTATGAAATCAGTGTGGATTTTGCCAAAGAAGGTGCAAAGATCGTGCTGACCGATATCAACGGTGAAGCGGTACAACAAGCTGCGGATGAGTTGAAGGGGCAAGGTTTTGACTGTATCGGAATTAAATGCGATGTCACCAGTGAAGATGAAATTAAAGCAGCCATCGATCAAACAGTGGAAACGTTCGGTTCTTTGGACATCTTGATCAATAATGCAGGCATGCAGTACGTCTCGCCGATTGAAGAATTTCCGACCGAGAAATACGAATTGCTGATCAAGGTCATGCTGGTCGCACCGTTCGTGGCGACCAAGCATGCTTTCCCAATCATGAAGAAACAAGGATTCGGGCGCATCATCAACATGGCGTCGATCAACGGGCTTGTTGGTTTCGCCGGGAAAGCAGCGTATAACAGCGCGAAGCACGGCGTCATCGGCTTGACGAAAGTCGCAGCGTTAGAAGGCGCAGAGTATGGCATCACGGTCAATGCGATGTGTCCTGGATACGTCGACACACCGCTCGTGCGTAATCAGCTGGGCGATTTGGCGAAGACGCGAAATGTCTCACTGGAAAAGGTTCTAGAAGAAGTTATCTATCCATTGGTTCCGCAAAAACGCTTGCTGTCGGTACAGGAAATCTCCGATTACACAATGTTTCTCGCGAGCGCTAAAGCGCGCGGCATTACCGGGCAGGCAGTGGTCTTGGACGGCGGTTACACAGCACAATAAAAGCACGGCGCATTTTTGCGCCGTGCTTTACCATGCGATGGATAAGTTTAGGAAACCGTATTTTCCGAAGCTTATCGCTCGCTTTCCGTGGGCTCGCGCCCAAGCCTCCTCAGTTGCGATGCGCCTTGCGGGGTCTCGGTCGTCTCGCTAATCCACAGGAAAGATAAGGTCGACCTATGGGAGACATTATCTTTGCGAAAGTAATGCGCAGCATTATTGAGCAGAAGGGTTTACGAGCGAACGCTTCTCCAAATACCTAGAAAGATCATTGATTTTTGAATGTAGAAAGAACGACTCCATTCTATTTCGTAATGAATTTATAGACTTCTTCAACACTCTGAAAAGCACGGCGCATTTTTGCGCCGTGCTTTCTTATTTTTGTATAGTCTATTGAATGAAGCTCAATCGTCGAGAAAGTTTTCAGCGATGCCGAGAAACAGGCGAGGTTGTTCGACGTTCGGTGCATGGCCAGAACGCTTGAATTCCATGAAGCTGGCGTGCTGGATGAGCTGGGCGGTCTCGCGTCCTCTATCAGGCGGGTTTAATTCGTCGTAGCGCCCGCTGATGACCAAGGTTTCTGCAGTGATGCCAGTAATTTTGGGACGTAAATCAAAACCCTCCAATGCGTTCGACGCAATGCCTTGCTGTTCCATCGTCAATTGGGGGCTGTTCTGAGCCGTTTTTTCCTGCCATTTCTTGACTGCCGTCAAACGGTGGAACATATAGCCTTGTGCTTTATCCAGCTTGTCGTGGATAGATATGCCGTTGAAATCTTCGGCATGGCGTTCGAATAATTCGGCCATGGAAGATTGTTCGCCGTGGGATTTGGTAGCGACCAATAATAATTTGCGCACGCGTTCTGGACGTCTCGCGGCTAATCCTTGTGCAATATAACTTCCCATCGAGACTCCTAGTATATCGACGGAGTCCAGTTCCAAGTAATCCAATAACGCGGCGGCATCTTCGATATGGTCATCAAGTGAATAGGAACCAGGTTTGGCCGAGTGGCCGTGGCCTCTCGAATCCAGCGCAATGATGCGACGCTTTGTTCGAAAAAAATTGATTTCACGGTAAAACATGGCAGAGCTGCTGGTCAATCCATGAAACAGGAGCAGCGGCTGGCCGCTTCCAATATCTTCGTAATACAGGCTAGTGTCGTTTTGGGTAAATATAGGCATTATTTTCTTCCTCTCATTTCTATCTACTATTTTACTATACCTCAATAACACAAGCGCAAACGGAAGCCCGTCTGCGCTTGTTAGGTTTTATCCAATTTATGCTTGCGGCTATGCCATTTGTCGATAAAGCTGAAAATTGCAGCAAGCAATAGGAACATGCTGAGTGTCGTGTACCAAGGGAATTGTGAAATGGCCCTGCCAAAAGCGGTATACAGGATAGCCGGGGCAATCAAACCGAGCGCGGAGTAATACATATATTCACGGCGTGTATTAGTCATTTCCATCAAGTAAAATGACAGCAGGTGAAAATGGACAAAGGGCATGACACGCAAAATCATCACTTGGGAAACGGTCAGGTTGCGATCAGGAAACCATTTATCTTTCAAGGCAGCGAGTTTGGCTCGGAAGCGAGGAAATTTATTAATCATCATATAAGAAATAAAACTCATCAGTGTTAATCCGATAAAAGACAGCAGGGCACCTTGGAAAAAGCCGAAAAGAAATCCGCCTGCGATGCATACGGCGATGACCGGCAGAAACAACAGCGGTCGGATTAAATGAAGCAATATGAACAAAAGCGGCGCCCAAAGTCCTGCCTGGCCGATGAAATTTTCAATCGTTCGTTCAAACTCTGCCAAATCCACTGTTCTCTCCGCCTTTCAGCTTCTATTACTAATAAGGAAGAATAAGCGAAAAGGCCGCGAAATGCAAGGATTTGTTTGATCCCCCCCATACTAAGGGTATGAAAAAATATCTACATAAAACACATTTTTATAAGCATCTATGGTAATCACCATCAGGAAAAGGGAGAGGATTTTATGAGAAGAAGCTTGAAAATAGCCAGTGCTTTTATCGGAATTGTCGTCGGCGCTGGCTTCGCTTCAGGACAAGAGATTTTGCAATATTTTACTAGTTATGGATATTGGGGTATAGGCGGCGTCTTGGTCGCTACCGCATTATTCGGTTATATCGGAATGATTTTGACACGTCTCGGAAGCCGTATGCAAACGACTTCGCATGAAGACGTGGTCTACCGTATTAGCGGGAAGTGGCTCGGAAAAGTAATCGATTATACATTGATTTTGACCTTGTTTGGAGTCTTAGTGGTTATGATAGCAGGAGCTGGCTCCATCTTCTCCCAACAATTCGACCTGGCACCGGCATTTGGGCGTAGTCTAATGATTGTGCTTGTGATCATCACAATCATGATGAACGTTAAAAAAGTGATTACTGTTATTTCCAGCATTACACCATTTCTTATTTTGATGGTAATTGGGATTACAGTTTATAGTGTCTTTACGATGGACAGCAGTTTTGGTGCACTCGATCCAGTGGCAAAAGAGCAGCTTTCTGCCACACCGTTTTGGCTATTATCAGCAATCAATTACGTGTCGTTAGCCATTGCGCTCGGTGCGTCGATGTCGCTCGTCATGGGCGGAGCTGAACAAGACGAGAAAGTGGCAGCACGGGGCGGATTGATTGGCGGATTAATATTCGGGGCTTTAATTTTACTCAGCTACGTGGCGATATTCGCTAAAGTGGACGTCGTCGGAGGAGCAGATTTGCCGATGCTTGCCATCGGGGACGACATTTCGCCGATCCTCGGCATCATTATGTCAGTCGTCATTTTTGCAATGATTTACAATACCGCTGTAAGTATGCTGCTGTCGTTCTCCGCGCGATTTGCGGACATAGGAACGAAAAAATTTCGGATTTTCGTGATCATTGCCGGATTGATCGCTTTTGCGCTCAGCTTTGTTGGCTTTACGTCACTAGTCAATTATCTGTACCCGGCAGTCG
Source organism: Planococcus sp. CP5-4_YE (assembly GCF_019042655.1). Lineage (GTDB taxonomy): Bacteria > Bacillota > Bacilli > Bacillales_A > Planococcaceae > Planococcus. The sequence goes on along the minus strand of NZ_JAHPZO010000014.1, from coordinate 41,898 downwards.
GCTATCTCGGCTTGCTGTTGATCGGGGCATTGATCTTAGCGGATATCCGCAAAGTGGGCAAAAACGACAAAGCCAAGCGAGACAACAAAGCAACAAACTAATAAAAGAGGTTACCTCACAAACTTATAAGATAAAACCACTGGAGAAATTATAACTAATTCTTTTCCAGTGGTTTTTTTTTTTGCGATTTTAGCACCAGCTGATAAAAATCCAGATGTAGGAGCCACGAAGTTACAGAGCTAACAACGCGACGTCCTGTCGTGCCAGCTTCATGACCCGCGTCCTGCGGGCCCGAAAGCGGCTATCGGATTAAATATCATCCTCTTTTTATGAATGTAATACAGCTTTGTTCGGGAGGGAGAGGATTCATGGCCTTTCGGAACAGCTTCTTTTTGGTATAGTAAAGAAAGGAAACAGACATCTATGGAGGAGGAATGGGATGAAGATTTTAATTGCTGGAGCAGGCGCGATGGCGTGTCTTACCGGCGGAAAATTGAAGGCAAGCGGGGAAGACGTCTGCCTGTACAATCGCTTGAATAGCCACGTGGAAACCATCAATCAGCAAGGTTTGCGCATCGTCGAAAAAGATAATTCGGTTACGCAAATCAATCTGGAAATCGTACAAGACTTGAAAGCCGACGAGCAGGCGGACATTCTACTCGTCCTGTTGAAAGCCCAGGCCAACGAAGCAGTGCTCGGGAAGCTGCGCGGCAAGCTGTCTGAGGACACGGTGATCGTCACGATGCAAAATGGCATCGGCAACGCCGACACCATCCAGCAACTGTTTCCAAAGAACACTGTCGTGTCCGGAACACTCGGTCACGGTGCGAGCGTTGAACACGATGGCACGATTCTGCACAGGGGCTGGGGCATAAACTATTTGGGCAATGTCGAAGAAGGCACTGCCAGCAAGACGCTCGAAGCTTTTGCGGAAAGACTCAGCCAAGCAGACATGAAAACGGAAGTGTCTACGGATGTCAACGCGGTCATTTGGAATAAATTATTCGTCAATGCCGCTTTCAATTCTGTCACAGCACTGACCCGTCTGAAGAACGGAGACATCCTCAATACGCCGGAAGGGGAGAACTTGCTGCGGGCGGTTACGGCAGAAGCGGTGCTCGTCGCCCGTGCGGAAGGAGTGGATGCGGACGTGGAGGCAGTTGTTGAAGAATGCTTGAGAATGGGCCGGCAAGATATCGGCGGCAATAAATCATCGATGCTCATGGATATTTTGAAGAAGCGCCAGACGGAAATCGATGTCATCAATGGAGGCATCGTGAAGCTGGGGGGAAAACACGGAATCGAAACGCCCGTCAATGCCAGCCTGGCCGGGTTGATCCGCATAATCGAACAAAATTACAAGCTGCGCGTGGATGAACCGAGCGTACAAAAATAAGCCAATTGCCGAAATTCCGGCAATTGGCTTTTCCTGTTAAGGCAAGTATTTATTAATAATGGGTTGGATCCGGAAGCCGAACAAGCCGGCGAAAATAGCGAGCAGCACGTCCTTTGGAAGCGGAACCGCCATCCAAGCCCATGCCATGCCGTAAGTGAAGCCTTCCGGCGCAGCAAACCATAGTTTATAGGCGGCGTACATCCAGTTGGTGCCGAACACGTAATTGACGGCTGTCGCTACAAGAGCCGCGAAGATAAATCCTTTTTTGGAAGGCATTTTCTCCGCGATCCAACCTGCTGCAAAAGCGGTGAAGATGTAAGACACGATAAAGCCGAATGTCGGCGAGATCAAGGTGTCCATTCCACCCGAAAACTTGGCGAAGACCGGGACGCCGGCAAGTCCGATTGCAGCGTAGACAATCATCGATGCAGCGCCTAGACGCTTGCCAAGCAGGATGCCGGCGAGCACCGCGAAGAACGTCTGCAAAGTAATCGGCACGCCCCCGACGATCAGGAAGGAAGAGATATTGGCGCCAATCGCCATGAGCGCTGCGAACATGGCGATGTGCACGAGTGTTAAGGTACGCGAATGATTGCTGGATCTGCTTACTGAAGTTGTCATGAAAAACCCTCCACTTACTATGTACTAAAATTGAGTATAGAGAATAAATTATTTTAAGTCAACTTACTTTTAATAAAGGTTTACTTAAAAAGTTCTGTGTTTCTTTTCCAATTTTCCGTATGATGAAAAGAAATGAATATATCCTCAGGAAAGCAGGCGAGCAAATGACAGAGTGGTGGAAGAAAGCAGTTGTATATCAAATTTATCCGAGAAGTTTCATGGATTCCAACGGTGACGGAATCGGCGACATTCAAGGAATCATCAGCAAGCTGGATTATCTGGCGGAACTTGGGGTCGATGTGTTATGGCTATCGCCCGTCTACGATTCACCGAATGATGACAATGGCTATGACATCCGCGATTACCAAAAGATCATGCAGGAATTCGGGACGATGGACGATTTCGACCGCATGCTTGAAGGCATTCACGAGCGTGGGATGCGCCTTGTCATGGATTTGGTCGTCAATCATACGTCTGACGAGCACAATTGGTTCACGGAGCACCCTGACTATTACATCTGGAAAGATCAGCCGAACAATTGGCGCTCTTTCTTCAGCGGTCCGGCTTGGCAGTTCGATGAAAAGAGGCAGCAATACTACTTGCATCTGTTCTCCAAGAAGCAGCCTGATCTGAACTGGGAGAACGAAGAGCTGCGACATGAAGTGTATCAAATGATGCGCTGGTGGCTCGATAAAGGGGTCGATGGTTTCCGCATGGACGTCATCAATATGATTTCCAAAAACCAGGATTTCCCGGACGGCATCAATGGCGATGGTACGCCACACTTCTTCAACGGCCCGCGTGTCCATGAATTTTTGCAGGAGATGAATGAAAAAGTATTATCCGATTACGACATTGTCACAGTCGGGGAAATGCCAGGCGCCGCAACAGCAGATGCCAAGTTGTATACGGGCCCTGGGCGCAATGAATTGAACATGATTTTCACTTTCGAACATATGAACCTGGACCAGGGGCCAAGCGGAAAATGGGAGCTCCAGCCACTGCACCTTCCGGATTTAAAAGAAAACCTGGAAAAATGGCAAGTGGAGCTTTTCGAAAAAGGCTGGAACAGCTTGTATTGGAACAACCACGACCAGCCGCGCATCGTCTCTCGCTTTGGAAATGACGGAAAGTACCGCAAGCAATCGGCGAAAATGCTTGCCACGTGCCTTCATTTCCTGCAAGGGACACCGTATATTTACCAAGGGGAAGAACTGGGCATGACCAATGTGGCATTTTCAGCCATTGATGATTACCAGGACATTGAAACCTTAAATATGTATAAAGAAAAGCGGGCACAAGGTATTGCGCACGAGGAGCTTATGAAAGCAATTCACGCAAAAGGCCGTGATAATGCGAGAACGCCAATGCACTGGGACGCTTCTGAAAATGCAGGTTTTACTAAAGGACAGCCGTGGATTTCCGTCAACCTGAATTATACGGAAATCAATGCAGAAGACCGGCATGAAGAAGATTCTGTCTTCAGCTATTACCAAAAATTGATTGCGTTCCGAAAAGACTTGCCAGTCATCACAGAAGGCAATTTTGAATTATTGTATCAGGAAGACGAAGAAGTTTTTGCGTACACACGGAAAAAGGCAGATGAGCAATTGACGGTTTACTGCAATTTCTCCGAAACGCCTCGCGAATTGCCGGTTCCAAAGGGCAAGGTGCTGATCAGCAATTACCCGCCTCAAGAACATCGAGATGCGATGCAGCTTAGAGCATATGAAGCTGTATGCTTCCATGATAAAGAAGGCAAAATGGATGAATGAATGTAAGGAAGGATGGAGAGAATGAGCACAGTAATCGGGGTAGATATTGGAGGAACGAAAATCCGCATGGGCGTTATCGATAGAGAAGGACGGATACTCGCAGAGCGTCAAGTAAAAACGGAGTTTCCACTGTATCCATATTTGGAACGTCAAGTGCTGTTATTTTTAAAGGAGCATCCCGACGTGTCCGCAATCGGCATCGGGACGCATGGATTTGTCGACCCGCAAGCAGGGCGCATCGTTTTCGCCGGCGATATGCTGCCGGGCTGGACCGGGACAGAAGTAAAAGCACCATTAGAACAAGCGTCAGGGCGATATGTGGAAGTGGAGAACGATGCCAATTGCGCAGCGCTCGCTGAAGCGACATTCGGCGCCGCAACAGGGCTTGGCCGTGTCGTCTGCATCACGCTCGGCACTGGGCTTGGGGGCGGCATCATCTGGGATGGCAAGCTGTTGAGCGGCGGGACGCACGGCGGGGCTGCGGAACTTGGCCATATGATTTTGTATCCGAACGGCGCGCGCTGCGCATGTGGCCGGCTTGGCTGCGCGGAGCAGTATGTGTCTGGTACTGCCCTCGTCCGGCGAATAGGTGAAGCAGGTCTATCGGTGACGCCGCCGGAATTATTCGAACTGGCTAAAACAGATGCCGGGGCGAAAAAGCTGGTCGCTGCATTTACCGAAGACTTGGCGATTTATATCGGCAGCTTACAGGCGATCTTCGATATGGACATGCTGATCATCGGCGGGGGTGTATCGGAATCGGCGGCGGCCTGGATCGATGAATTGAATCGCCACTTGGCGAATGTGCTGCTGAATCCATTACCGGTGGAAGTGGCGCAATTCGAAAATGATGCCGGCATGCTGGGGGCAGCGCTCCTCGTTCTAGATAGGTAAGCATCTGTTTATGCTGAAAAGTTTCCCAGGCCCTGCAATCAATTTCTAAGTTGAACAGCTTTTGCAGGGCAAATGGGACGCTTGATTGTGATGGTAAATACAAGTTTCAAAAAAAACAGTTGAAAAATTTAAAAAATAGATTGTGCAAACGTTTTCATTGTGATAATCTGTTATTAATTATCAGTTGGAAACGCTTACCAAGGAGTTTCCATTTTTTTCTGCTCTATTGTGCAATCGTTTGCACAACAACTCAAAGGGGGAGTTCAAGTGAAGGAATTAAAGTTCAGCAAGGGGTTAATGGCATCTGTTTTATTGTCAGCGGGGGCACTAGCAGCGTGTAGTTCAGGAGATGACGGATCAACAGCAGAAGGCGGCGGTGAGCAAGTAACAGTCGATATCTTCCAATTCAAAGTGGAGTTTAAAGACCAGTTTGAAGATGTAGTCGCGCAATATGAGGAAGAAAATCCTGACGTCAATATCGAGATCACGACAGTCGGTGGCGGCGAAGATTACGGCGCTGCGCTTCGTTCTCGTTTTGCTTCAGGCAACGAACCAGCCATCTTCAACATTGGCGGTCCTCAGGATGTAGCAGATTGGAAAGACAATTTGACAGACCTGTCTGATACAGGAGCAGCAGATGCAGCTCTTGAAGGAACGCTTGATGGTGTAACAGTTGAGTCGGAAGTGCTCGGATTGCCATATAACCAGGAGGGCTACGGATTCATCTACAATACCCGCCTGTTCGAGGAAGCGGGAATCGATGCCGCCTCCATTACTGATTACGCAAGTTTAGAAGAAGCGGTGAAAACGCTCGATTCGAAAAAAGACGAACTTGGACTTGAATCGGTCTTTGCCTTGCCAGGGAAAGAAACGTGGGTCACAGGGCTTCACTTGTCAAACACCTTCATTGCGCCTGAATTTGATAGCAATGTATTGACGGCCTATGATGCGGAAGCAATCGATTTTGAATATGGCGAAGGCTTCAAGAAAATCCTTGATCTTCAAAATGAATATTCCAAACAACCAACAGTCAGCCTCGACTATTCACAACAAGTGGAGGAGTTGTTCTCACTTGAGCGCGTGGCGATTATCCAGCAAGGAAACTGGGCTTATGGTTCGATTGCCGGCATCGATCAGGAATTGGCAGACTCCGGCGTTGGCATGATGCCGATTCCAGTAGAAGGTTTGGAAGAAAGCGGATTGCCAGTCGGCGTACCGATGTATTGGGGCGTCAACTCGAACCAAGATGAAGAAGTGGTGACAGCATCAAAAGATTTCCTTGATTGGCTCTACACTTCCGATGCTGGGAAAACAGCCGTTTTGGAAGATTTCAAATTCATTCCTGCATACGAAGGATATGACACATCCAAAATTACCGATCCGATGTCCAAAACAATTTACGATGCTTCAGAAGCAGGCGACACAATCGGTTGGGTCTTCATGGGCTATCCGACTGGATGGGGCCAAGATGAACTGGGTGCCAACATCCAGAAATACTTGAGCGATGAAGCGAGCTGGGACGAAGTGGTCGATTCAGCAAAAGCCGCATGGGAAGCAGACCGCGGCGAGTAACTTGTCTATCAAACCAGAGCAGCCCTTGTGCTGCTTTGTTTTGTTTCGGGGCTTAACTAGAAAGAGAGGCTAAACTATGCGTACACGTGATTTATCCTATTGGTTATTTTTAGCGCCTGTATTGTTGGCGCTCGGGCTTGTCGTTGTCGTGCCGATGGTGCTCGGTTTATTCTATTCATTTACAGCGTGGAACGGCATTCAAACTGGCGAATTTGTCGGTTTTCAGAACTACATAAACTTATTTACTGATGAGCGTTTTCTCGATTCGCTTTGGTTCACGACGAAATTCTCTGTCGTATCCGTCATCTTGATCAACTTCATCGGGCTATCGCTCGCGTTGATCGTCACTTCGAAGATCAAGACGAGCAGCTTGCTTCGGACGACTTTTTTCATGCCCAACTTGATCGGTGGGTTGATTCTCGGCTTTATCTGGCAGTTCATTTTCCTGAAAGTATTTGCGAGCGTCGGCGAAGCGGTCGGCATGGAGAGCTTGCAAGCTTGGCTGTCAACGACGGAAACCGGATTTTGGGGCTTAGTCATTTTAATGAGCTGGCAAATGGCCGGTTACATTATGGTCATCTACATTGCTTATTTGGAAGGCTTGCCGAATGAATTGATTGAAGCGGCGGAAATTGACGGCGCCTCGACGATTCAGCGCTTTCGCTATATTATCTTTCCACTCGTCGCACCGGCTTTTACCGTCAGCATGTTCCTGACCTTGTCGAATACTTTTAAACTATACGACCAGAACTTGTCACTGACAGCAGGTGGGCCATACAACTCGACGGAAATGGTCGCAATGGAAATTTTCAAGACTGCGTTCGTGCAAAATGCCTTCGCCTATGCGCAGGCAAAAGCGATCATTTTCTTCTTGATCGTTGCGGTCATCGCACTTGTTCAAGTGTATATCAATAAACGCCGGGAGGTCGAAATGTAATGCGCAACCGCTGGAATATAAAAGTCGAAGTGCTTGGCATTTTGCTGGCGATCCTTTGGTTATTGCCGTTTTACTTAATGTTCGTCAATTCCTTTAAATCGAAAAAAGAAATCTTTCTCGATACGACGAGTCCTCCAGAAGCTTGGAGTTTCGATAATTACATCACGGCCTTCCAGGAGCTCGATTTTCTTAGAACTTTGTTCAATTCTTTATTGATCACCGTCATTAGCGTCATATTGATTATCTTGTTCTCGGCGATGGCTGCTTACGCGTTATCACGGGCCAAAAGCAAGATGTCCACGTTCTTGTTCTTCCTGTTTGTCTCAGCAATGCTCATCCCGTTTCAATCGGTGATGATCCCGCTCGTCACGGTGTTCGGCCAATTTGATATGCTGAACCGCGGGGGACTTATTTTCATGTATATTGGTTTCGGTGCGAGCCTGTCAATTTTCCTGTATCATGGTGCTTTAAATAATGTGCCGAAATCGCTTGATGAGGCGGCGAAAATAGACGGGGCGAACCGCTGGCAGGTGTTTTGGCATATCATCTTCCCGATCCTCAAGCCGATCACGGTCACGGTCGCTATCCTTAATATTATCTGGATCTGGAACGATTACCTCCTGCCGTCGCTTGTTATCAACACGACAGGCAGTGAAACGATCCCGTTGAAGATGTTCTTCTTCTTTGGCGAATATACGAAACAATGGCATTTGGCGCTTGCGGGACTAACGCTAGCGATCATTCCAGTCATCATCTTCTATTTCTTTGCACAGCGCTCGATTATTAAAGGTGTTTCGGACGGCGCTGTAAAATAAGGGGGCAATCGCTATGGCGATCACAATCAAAGATGTCGCGAAACTGGCGGAAGTCTCGCCGGCGACGGTTTCCCGGGTTATTGCGGATCATCCGAAGATCACCCCGAAAACAAAGCGCAAAGTACGAGCAGCCATGGAAGAGCTCGGCTATTACCCGAATTTCCAGGCACGTAATTTGGTGGCGCAAAAAAGCAAGGCAATCGGTGTCATCATGGAAAATTCCACTACGCTCGCTTTCCAGAATCCGTTTTTTCCAGAAGTCTTACGCGGCATCTCCGTCAGCGCCCATCAAAGCCAGTATGGCCTGTATTTATCGACCAGCGCGACCGAGCAGGAAATATACGAAGAGGTGGTGGCGATGACACAAGGCAAGCGCGTCGATGGCATTATCTTGCTGTATTCGAAAATCGATGATAAAGTCATGGATTACCTGCTGGCAAACGGCATCCCGTTTTCGGTCGTGGGAAGGCCGTACACGCGCCCGGACGCCATTTCCTATGTCGACAATGATAATGTCGCCATCGCGAAACAAGTGGTGGGCCATTTGGTTTCACTCGGCCACCGGGACATTTCATTTGTCGGCGGCGCATCCGATTTCATCGTGTCTGCGGATCGTTTTAGTGGCTACCGGCAAGCGCTGGATGAAGCAGTGATTGCGTTCGTTTCAGATTATGTGGTCACGCAGGAACAGATGGCAGGCCATGAACAGCAGGCGATCCGCAACTTGATGGAACAAAAGAATCCGCCGACCGCCATCGTCACGCACGATGACCTAGTCGCCTATGAAGTGATTGGTTATCTGGAGGATTTGAATATTGCCGTACCGACCGATGTATCGATTGTCGGATTCAACAATCATACTTTGTCGAGTCATTTAAAGCCTCCACTCAGTACGGTGGACATCTCGATTTTTGACCTTGGAATGGAAGCAGCGAATCTAGTATTGGAAAAAATAAACGATGACAATGCACCTCCCCGGAACATCATTGTTCCGGCAACACTGATCGAAAGAGGATCTTGTCAAAGTCTTTGAAAGGAAACGATTATGAACAAAACATGGTGGAAAGAAGCAGTGGCGTATCAAGTCTATCCACGCAGCTTCAACGACTCGAATGGAGACGGCATTGGGGATATCAATGGCGTAACGGAAAAACTGGATTATTTGAAGGAACTCGGGATCGATGTCATCTGGATTTGCCCGATGTATAAATCACCGAATGACGATAATGGCTACGACATCAGTGATTACCAGGAAATCATGGATGAGCTCGGAACGATGGCCGACTTCGACCGTTTGCTCGAAGAAGTGCACGCGCGCGGAATGAAATTGATCATCGACCTCGTCATCAACCATACGAGCGATGAACATCCTTGGTTTGTCGAATCACGTTCGTCGCTCGATAACCCGAAACGAGACTGGTATATTTGGCGCGACCGCCCGACCAATTGGGAAAGTATATTCGGCGGGCCGGCTTGGGAGCTCGACGAGAAGACAGGTCAATACTATTTGCACATTTTCTCGAAAAAGCAGCCGGATTTAAACTGGGAAAATCCCGAAGTTCGCAAAGCGCTGTATCAAATGGTCAATTGGTGGCTCGATAAAGGCATCGACGGATTCCGTGTCGACGCCATCAGCCACATCAAGAAAGACTTCAGCGATCTCCCGATAGAAGAGGGCAAACCATGGGTCCCTGCGTGGGAGAAGATGATGAACGTTGACGGCATACAACCACTGCTTGCGGAATTGCGTGATGAGACGTTTGCGAAATATGACATCATGACAGTCGGTGAAGCAAACGGTGTTTACGCGGAAGATATCGATGAGTGGATCAGCGAAGAAGAAGGCAAATTCGACATGGTATTCCAATTCGAGGATTTGACGCTGTGGGACAGTGACGTCAAACAAGGCATCAATGTCAATGACTTGAAAACCGTCTTGACGCGCTGGCAAAAAGCAGTCGATGGAGTCGGCTGGAATGCGTTGTTTATCGAAAACCATGACAAGCCGCGCGTTGTCTCGACGTGGGGCAATGACGGCGAATACTGGCGGGAAAGTGCGACAGCGCTCGCTTGTATGTATTTCTTTATGCAAGGAACGCCGTTCATTTATCAAGGCCAGGAAATCGGCATGACCAATGCGCCATTTGAAGAAATTCATCATTATGACGATGTCCATACGCATAATTTGTATTTCTATAATTTGGCGGAAGGCATGGAACACGATGCAATCATGACTTTACTGAAATCGACAAGCCGTGACCATTCCCGCACCCCAATGCAATGGCACGCAGGAGAAAATGCCGGATTCACGACGGGGCAACCGTGGCTGCAGATGAATCCGAATTTCCAATGGCTCAATGTCGAGAGTCAAATGCAGGATCCGACCTCTGTTTTATCGTTTTATAAGCAAATGATCTTTTTGCGGAAAAATATGGACGTTCTGGTTTGTGGCAGCTACGATTTGGTCGAAACTGAATGTGAGGACGTTTACGCTTATATCCGTACACAGGGCCATGAACAGGTGCTCATCCTCTCGAACCTTGGAAGCACAACATGCACTTGGCTGGAACCAGAAGGTGCAGAACTGTTGCTGGCGAACTATCAAGACCGTGATGTGCATCAATTAAAACCTTACGAAGCGCGTGTATATAAGCTTGCTTAATGGTTATGCGACGAAATGAAAAATGCTTTTCCCGATTAGCCAAAAGGCTGTTCGGGAAAAGCGTTTTTTTTAGAATCCGGGTTTTTTTAACAGTTTGAAGATATTGTTTTTGTATTCTTCGACGCCTGGTTGGTCGAACGGGTTGATACCGAGAAGATAAGCGCTATACGCGCAGCTCAACATGTAGAAATACAGCAAATGGCCGATCTCGTATTCGTCGATGCGGTCCACTGTCAAGCTCATTTGTGGCACACCGCCTGATAAATGGGCGTTTGATGTGCCTTTATGGGCGATGTGGTTGAATTCCTGCAAGGACAAGCCGGCGATGTAATTCAATTCGTCGCCGTCTTCAGGCGTTTCGAAAATCTCCAGATCTTGCTGTGCTTCTTTTACCAGCAGAAAGGTTTCGAACAGGTTGCGCTGTCCGTCTTGGATGAATTGGCCAAGCGAGTGCAAGTCCGTCGTGAAAACGACCGAAGCCGGGAAGATGCCTTTTCCTTCTTTCCCTTCACTTTCGCCGAATAATTGCTTCCACCATTCTTGGACGAACGACAGCTTCGGCTCGAAGATGGCGTTCACTTCTGTCGTATAACCTTGGACATACAGGTGATGACGGATTGCCGCGTATTGCATAGCTGGGTTATGGTCAGGCGATGCATCCCGGTAAGTTGTTTCTGCCTCTTTGGCGCCGTCCAACAGCTTGCGGATTGAATGCCCGGCAGCAGCAATCGGCAACAGCCCAACTGCAGTGAAGACGGAGTAGCGCCCGCCGACATCATCCGGCACGATAAAGCGTTCATAGCCTTTTGTTTCGGCTAATTGGCGAAGCGCTCCTTTTTCAGCATCGGTCGTCACGATGATGCGTTCGGCCGCTCCGTCGCCGTAGCGTTTTTCCATATAGTCGCGCAGGAAACGGAACGCGATGGCCGGTTCTGTCGTTTTGCCGGATTTCGAGATGACATTGACGACGACTTCCTTGCCCTCTAAGTGTTCAAGCAATTGCTTCAAGTATTCACCGCTCACTTGATGACCCGCAAACAGCACTTCCAATTGCTCGTCTTTCGGGAAGTAAGACGAGAGTGCCGATAGGACGGCTTTTGACCCTAGATAGGAACCGCCGATTCCGATAACGACCAAGACATCAGCCTTTTCGCGGATCGCTTTGGCGGTGTCTTCGATTTTTGCCAGAAAATCCTCCGGCAAAGAAGAGGGCCAGTCAAGCCAGCCAAGGAAATCGGATCCGGCTCCTTTTTTTGCGTACAAATCCTCCTGAATTTGCTGTAAACGGGTTTTCATTTTAAGATCTACTGCAGACTCGATCGCTTGTGAATACGTTAAATTGATCATAAACATCCTCCTATTCTATGATTACTGATTTTACCATAGTGGGGGAAACGATAGCATATCCAGTAAGAAAAACTGCAAAGCATTGAAAGCGAGTGAATCGGGTTTGCTTCGGTGCCACTTATTGGTAAAATAAAGAGAAACTTCAATTAGCTTAGGTATTTGACTCAGCTAACGGAGCCAGACTGGCTATTTTTTTGCGTACTATTAATTTTCCGCTTAATAAATGAGGGTTTTGGCCAAGTCAAGAGCATAATTTAGAAAGCTACAGGAGGTCATCGAAATGAAACGATACATAGCGATAGCAGCGGGTGCTGGCGTACTTGCGATGGCAGGATGCCAGCCGCAGCCGACGCCAGAAGACCGATTGGGTGAATACGTCGGCCATTGGAATAAACAAGATTTCGCAGCGATGTACGAAGACTATCTGACTCAAGGCTCGAAAGAAGCGTTTCCCCCGGAAGCGTTCGATGAGCGGCAGCAGCAATTGATTGAGGATCTCGGCATCGAGAATCTTGAAGTCAGCTATACCGTGCAGGAAGATGCGGAATGGGACGAGGCGGAGCCGGCTGAATTTCCGTTGACGATTAAGATGGAGACGCTTGCCGGGCCGGTTGAATTTGACCAGCCGGTATCTTTGATTCATGAAGAGCAGGAAAGCGGGGAGAATTGGTTTGTTGATTGGGATCCGTCCTTGATCTTGGAAGGCCTCGAACAGGGTGATGAAGTGGCAGTTCAGACAGAAGCTGCCGAACGCGGCGAGATTGTGGACCGTGAAGGGCGCGGTTTGGCTATCAATGGCTCTGGCTATAATCTCGGCGTTGTGCCGGACCGGCTGGAGGGAGACAGCGATATAGCTGAGGCTGCTGAACTTCTTGGGTTGACGGTGGAATCGGTTGAAGAAAGCCTGAACCAAAGTTGGGTTCAGCCGGATCAATTCGTGCCGCTGACAAAAGCGTCGAAATCAGCGGAACAATTGATCGCTGACGTGGAAGCGAGCGATGTCGTCACTTATCAGGAAACGGCGATGCGCGAATATCCTTACGGCGAAGCATTCGGCCACTTGACCGGCTATATCGGCTCGATTACGGCAGAGCAATTAGAAGAATTAAAAGGCCAAGGCTACGGGGCGAACGACTTGATCGGCCGCCAAGGCCTTGAACGCCGTCTCGAAGAACAGCTGCGCGGCGAGAGCGGTGCACGCATCCTGATCCAAAAACAGGCGGAAGGGGCGGAAGATATCGTCCTTGCTGAACAGGAGCCGACAGCTGGAGAAGACGTCGAATTGACCATCGACGCTGAATTACAGACGGCCGTCTATGATTCGATGCAAGGGGAACCGGGAAGCGCTGCTGCTGTGTCGCCTGAAAACGGCGAAACTTTGGCGCTCATCAGCTCTCCTGGCTTTGACCCGAATGAATTCATTGCAGGCATCAGCGGCGAACGTTACACGGAATTGTCGGAAGATCCATTGAATCCGCTGTTCACGCGTTTTGCCGCAAGTTATGCCCCTGGGTCGACCATTAAACCGGTGACAGCGGCCATCGGCATGGAAGCAGGAACGCTCGATCCGCAGCAAGGGCTCGAAATCAACGGGCAGACTTGGCAAAAAGACAGTTCGTGGGGCTCCTACCGGGTATCCCGCTTGCATCCAGAAGCACCAAACCCAATCGATTTGAATCGTGCACTCGTTTACTCGGATAATATCTATTTCGCGAGACAGGCACTCGAGATGGGAACGGAGACATTTATCGATGGACTGACTGCGTATGGCTTTGGTGAGGAATTGCCGTTTGCCATTGAGTTGGAAAGTTCACAGATTTCCAATGACGGCACTCTTGGGTCTGAAGGGCAACTCGCGGACACGTCGTTCGGCCAAGGGCAGATGCTCGCCAATATCCTGCATCTCGCTTCGGCTTATGAGCCATTCCTGAATGGCGGCACGATTTATGAGCCGACGCTTTACGCCAGCGAAGAAGCTGGGCAAGTATGGAAAGAAGGATTGATCAGTGAAGGCAATGCGGCTGTGCTTCAAGAAAACCTCCGCAATGTCGTTACGGACGGCTATGCCAAATCGGCCGATATTGACGCTGTTCCGATTGCCGGAAAAACCGGCACAGCTGAATTGAAAGGCGCTCTCGGTGAAGAGGGGCAGGAAAATGGCTTCTTCGTTTCTTATCACGCTGAGCAGCAAGATTTCATTTTGGCAATGATGATCGAATCGATCGAAGATGATGGCGGCAGCGATTACGTTGCAGGCTTTTCTGCAAGTGCTATGGAACAGTATTACTTGAATAATTGACCGAAACCGTCCGCACACAGCGGGCGGTTTTTATTATCCAGCCAAAGAGGAATTTCATGGAAAAAGGCGTATACTATATAAAAAAACAATAGTTGTCGATAGCCAATATGAGCACATCAATTCCGCAACAGCAGGAAGAGGGGGATGAGCTTGAAAAAGACATGGTGGAAAGAATCTGTGGTCTATCAGATTTACCCGCGCAGTTTTTTCGATACGAACGGCGACGGGGTAGGGGACTTGAACGGCGTCCGGGCACAGCTCGATTATCTGCAGGAGCTTGGCGTCGACATGATTTGGCTATGCCCGGTCTATAAATCGCCAAATATCGATAACGGCTATGACGTCAGTGATTATCAGGCGATCATGGACGAAATGGGCACGATGGATGATTTTGACCGCTTGCTTGAGGACATCCACTCGCGCGGCATGAAAATCATGATGGATTTGGTCTTGAACCATACGAGCGACCAGCATCCGTGGTTTCTGGAATCCAAATCATCACGTGACAACCCGAAACGCGATTGGTATGTCTGGCGCGATAAGCCGACGAATTGGGAAAGCATATTTGGCGGACCGGCTTGGACATACGACCCGAAAACGGAGCAATACTATTTTCATTTGTTTTCCAAAAGCCAAGTCGACTTAAATTGGGAAAATCCCGAATTGCGGCGTGCGATTTACGATATGATCCTATGGTGGCTCGATAAAGGAATCGATGGCTTCCGAGTTGATGCCATCAATCATTTGAAAAAAGAGTATACGGACATGCCGAATCCGGATGGGCTCAACTATGTGCCAGCTTGGGAGAAAATGACGAATGTCCAAGGAATCCAGGAACTTCTGGCAGAATTGCGCCGCGAAACCTTCGACCGCTATGATGTGGTAACGGTTGGTGAGGCGAACAGTGTCAGGGCACATGAAATCGGCGAATGGATTAGCGAAGCGGAAGGGAAATTCAATATGATCTTCCATCTGGAAGCGCATGAAGAAGCATGGGATGAAGAAAGCGCAGGCGTCGACGTCGACGATTTGAGAATCGTCCTCGACCGTTGGCAGCGAAGTGCGCAAGGCATTGCCTGGAATTCCTTGTATCTGGAAAATCATGACCGCCCACGCACCGTTTCAACCTGGGGCAACGACCGGGAGCATTGGCGGGAAAGCGCGACTGCGCTCGGCTGCATGTATTTTTTCATGCAAGGGACGCCGTTCATTTACCAAGGGCAGGAAATCGGAATGACCAATGCGCCATTTGATGACATCAGTATGTACCGGGATATCGAAACGAAGAATATGTATCGCTATAACCGCCAAAAAGGCGTCTCTCACGAAGATTTGATGAAGACCATCAAGAAAATCAGCCGTGACCACGCAAGGACCCCGATGCAATGGAACTTTGGCGCAAACGCCGGTTTTACAGGCGGCATACCGTGGATTCCGCTAAACCCGAATTTTAATTGGCTCAATGTGAAAGCGCAGCGCAAAGATCCGCAATCAGTGCTGTCTTTCTATAAGAAAATGCTGCAACTGCGAAAAGACCACGAAGCTTTGGTTTACGGCAGCACGCATCTGACATATCTAGAATGTCCGTATGTTTATGCCTATACACGTGAATACGGGGAAGCGCGTTATTTGATCATTTCCCACCTCGATGATGATACTTGTTCTTGGTGGAACCCGGTCGACGGTGAATTGCTGCTATCGAATTATGAACGCCACATATCCAATAAACTGCAGCCATATGAGGCTCGCGTCTATTTATTGAATCAAAAGCCGCTGTGAGCGGCTTTTTTAATATCTTCATTTAAAGGAATATAGTTGTGGGTATAAAGTTTTACTTCAGTTAAAACGGCCTCTCCTTGGCAAGGATTTTCCCAATTACACAATCCCTTGTTCTCTGCTAGATTTAAAGCATGGCAACAGCCGCAGGACAACAGGCGGGACGCCGCTTGCTGCATGAAGCCATGCAAATCTATTCGGAAAAGGGGATTCGAAAGATGAAAAAATCGGCAAAATTCATTACAACAGCTATGTTGGCAGCGACTATGCTCGTACCGGCAATGGGGGTTTCCGCAAATGAAGCTCCAGATGCACAAAAAGCGAACGCAAATGAGATGATCCGTGTGCTCGTCGATATGCCAGGGAAAAGTGACCTGAAAAAGGCAAAAGACCAATACGGCGTCCAGTGGGATTTTAATAGCGAGGGTTTCACAACCGATATGACCCAAAAGCAATACGAAGCTTTGAAGAAAAATAAAAACGTAACTATCGAAAAAGTTCCGGAATATACAGTAGAAACAACAACGCTCGAACCGCAGGCGCGTTATCAAACTATGGCTGCATCCCAGTCCACTCCATGGGGCATTAAAGCAATTTATAACAATAGTTCCATCACGAAGACAACTGGCGGTTCAGGCATCAACATCGCAGTGCTAGACACCGGCGTTAACACAAGCCATCCGGATCTTGCGGCGAACGTTGAACAATGTAAAGACTTTACAGTTGGAACAAGCATCCGCAACGGTTCTTGCACAGATCGTCAAGGGCATGGCACTCACGTTGCCGGATCAGCACTTGCGAACGGTAACGGCGGCTTGTACGGCGTAGCACCGCAAGCGGATCTATGGGGCTATAAAGTACTTGGCGATGACGGCTCCGGTTCTGCCGATAATATTGCAAAAGCCATCCGCCACGTAGCCGATCAAGCTACAGCTTTGAACCAGAAAACCGTTATCAATATGTCTCTTGGATCTGCAGCGGAAAGCAGCTTGATCACGAATGCGGTCAACTACGCATACGGTAAAGGTGTTTTAGTTATCGCCGCTGCCGGAAACGAAGGCCCTTACCAAGGATCGATCGGCTTCCCAGGCGCATTGCAAAATGCCGTAGCGGTTGCAGCTCTTGAAAACGTGCAGCAAAATGGCACGTACCGCGTAGCGGACTTCTCATCACGCGGCTATAGCCAATACGCTGGCGACTATTCCATCGGCAAATATGATGTAGAAGTTTCTGCGCCAGGCGCAAGCATTTACTCTGCTTGGTACGACGGTGGTTATGCAACAATCAGTGGTACATCGATGGCATCTCCTCACGCGGCAGGCCTTGCAGCAAAAATCTGGGCAGCAAACCCATCTGCAACGCATACACAAATCCGTGGAGACCTTCAAAACCGCGCATCTAATAACGATATTCTATCCGGTTATTATGCAGGATCTGGAGACGACTCTGCTTCTGGATTCGGATTCTACCGCTTGCCATAAGAGTTCGCCTAAAAACAAGCCCGGCTGCAACAGCCAGGCTTGTTTTTTTGTGTTAATATTTATATATTCTGACAAAGAAAGGTGAGTTTATGAACATCGGTTCTGTGATTAAATATTATCGGCTCAAGCACAACCTCACACAGTCACAGCTCGCTGATGGCATTTGTTCCATATCGCATTTGAGCAAGATCGAATCCAATACCTATACGCCGCACGAAGAAACTTATGAAGCGTTGCTTTTGAAAATGGGCGTGCAATTAAAAAAAGAGCTGGAACACCAGAAGCGGCTTGAACAGCAATTGGGGCGTTTTATTGATTGCGCACTTCATTATGATCTCGATAATTTGCATAAAATCTATGAAGAACTTTTGGGTGAAGACGATTACCTGCAATCTACTGACCTGGTGAATCAATACGAATTGTACAAATTCCGCTATTATGTCCTAGATTTGCAAATGGACAAAGCGTCAAAACAGCAAAAGTTGCTTGAAAAGTTGAAAGCTTCTTTCACGGCACCCGAGTTATGGATGAGCCGTTTTTTTCAAGCGCTTTATTTTACGACTTTAGGGCAGCAAAAAGAAGCAATGGATTTGATGTACAGATTGGACCAAGGGCTTCAAAGCATTCCTCAAAAACTAGAGGGGGAATTTTATTATCAAAAAGCGAGAATTTTAATAGTTCATGATCGTCTGGAGCTTTCTGCATATTTTGCGGAGCGGGCAGTGCGTTCTTATGAGATGCATCACAATTATATCCGCCTCTTGCATGCGCAATTACTGCTGGCGATCAACTACACAAGGCGCAATCTGAGTACTCAAGCTGCCAGCTTGTATGAAGTGGTCAAACGCAACGCCCACTTGACCCAACAACATGAATTGTATCAATCGGTTCTCTATAACTATGCGGAATTAATGAAGAGCCAGAAGCAAGACAGCCAAGCATTCGAGCTGTTTTCAGAGCTTAAAGATGTGGTTCAGCTAGGAAGCTATATACACAAAGCAGTTATCGTCAATTTGCTGGAACTAAAAGGGATAAGTGAAGAAGAAACATTGATGCTAATTGAACAATTGCGTATGCCTGGGACCCCAAAAGATGAAGAATACTTTAAGTTGTACAGCGATTACTACGGAAAACGAGAATTTTCCCAACAAGAACTTTTGAACTATAAAGAAGATAAAATGTTTCCATTTTTCAAAAAATATGGTTATATAAAAGACACCAAACATCTTTCTGAAGAGCTTGCGGCTCATTACAAAGAGCAGCAAGATTGGCAGAAAGCCTATTACTATCAAACTCAATTTCTGGAAAGCGACGGTGAATAACATGGAAAAGAAAAAATTATTGGTTGGTGCCACATTAGCGCTGATCTTGGCTTTGTCTGCTGGACTGCCTCAATTCTCAACACAAGTAGAAAATGCTAACGGAAATGTGACAATCAACGGGCCACAAGTATTGCCGCCAGTATAATAGAAGGACCAAAAAGCTTGCCCATTCGGCAAGCTTTTCTTTTGGGCAAATTTAAAGTTGGCAAAGCCATGAGCCTCATTCATCTCATGCCGACTGCTGTGTATCCGCACCGTCTTCGGGTAAACTAAACAAAAAGAAAGGCGGCGACACAATGTATAAAAAACAGCAATACGTTTTCAAGGATGGGCGCCCGGTCATGGCAACCATCCGAACCTATACTGAAGAAGATTTTATAGGCTTGATCGAAGTGCAGCGCGAAAGTTTTCCGCCGCCGTTCCCGCCCGACTTGCTTTGGAACGAGCAACAGCTCCAAAACCATATCGCGCTTTATCCTGAAGGCGCAATTTGCGTCGAAATCGATGGTGAAATAGCAGGTTCCATGACGGGGATGCTCACGAAATTCGATCCTGCGCACCCTACACATAAGTGGGAACAAATGACCGATTCGGGATCGATCGGAACGCATGACCCGGAAGGTGAATCACTGTATGTCGTCGACATCGGCATCAAGCCGAAATTTCGCAAACTGAAGCTGGGCAAGCTCTTGATGGAAGCGATGTATGAGCGCGTCGTTGCGGACAGGCTCGAGCGGCTCATTGGCGGCGGGCGGATGCCGGGGTATCATCGATATGCGAACGAACTGTCTGCTGAACAATACATCGAAAGAGTGCTGGCAGGTGAACTAAGGGATCCAGTTATCAGCTTCTTGCTCAGCTGTGGCCGCATGCCTGTAAACTTAATGCCTGGATATT
The DNA here is from genome assembly GCF_019042655.1 of Planococcus sp. CP5-4_YE. Lineage (GTDB taxonomy): Bacteria > Bacillota > Bacilli > Bacillales_A > Planococcaceae > Planococcus. Next base: position 22,104 of record NZ_JAHPZO010000014.1, on the reverse strand, counting down.
TAGATGACGAAGAATCGCATGATTATGCGTTATTGATGGAATGGAAAAACCCTTTCATTCACTGATGCGTTAGAGTATTCTGACATTTCCTTTTTTGAAGCGCTTGTTTTTGCTATACTGGCAGAAACCAACTAGGCGCGGAGGGGATGACATGCAGTTGACCGTGCAAGATGTTTTGGATTATGAATTGCTGGAAGGAGCGGTCGTCCGCACTGCCAAAGAATATGCACAGACGCGGCCTGTGCACTGGGTGTCTGTCATGGAAATGCCAGTGGAGAATTTCGTGCGCCGCAATGAGCTGGTGTTGACGACTGCGATGGGATGCAAAAATGATGTGGAAATCTTCCGGGGGTTCGTTCAGGATATCATCGACTCTGGGGCAGCCGCACTCATGATCGCGATGGGGCGGCATGTCTATGAAATTCCAAAAGAGATCGCCCAACTGGCTGAAGAGCATGCATTCCTGCTCGTTGAACTGCCGTGGGAGCTGCGCTTTTCGACGGTCATTGAAGAAGTGATGATCGATTTGAACGATCTGCACCGTCAAGAGCGGCAGCGTTCGGAACAAGTGCAGCAGGATTTATTGAAACTAATTTTGGCGGATGCGGAATTGGAGAAAATCGCTGCCTATATCCGCCGCGAGCTTGACAGTGCACTGCTTATTACGGACGCCCACGGGGCCGTGCAAGCAGCCGCCGGTTTTTCGCGTGCCAAACTGGAAGAATGGGAACAGCAGGTCAGCGAAGGGGTTTTCCCTATTCGCCAAGCAGCCCCGAAAGGAAATCGCGACCCAATGATCCAGAAATTCCGCAGCGGCGAATTGGGCGGCCGAAAGCTCGTCCAAGTCCCGGTGCTCCAAGTATCAGAGGAAGCTCAAGCTTATCTATTCGTCGAACTGCCGGAAAATGCAGGTGATGGGCGTCTTGATGTCTTTTCGGTTCACGTCCTTGAGCATGCCGCAACGACGATTTCCTTATGGCGCTCAAGGCAAAATGCAGTCGAAGAGACAAAAGCGGCGCTGCGCATGGATTTCGTCCGCGAACTGGCTAACGGGGAATTCGTAACCAAAGAGCAGGCGGCCTCCCGTGCCCGCGCGCTCGGCTATGATCTGGAGCTCCCGTATATCGGACTGGCTGGCAGTCCGGAGAATTTGCGTGAATTATTTGGACGGCGAAAGCCGGATCACAGTTCGTATACTGAATGGTCGAAAAGCATGATTGCTTATATTGAAGAGGAAATCCATTACGGGGCCCATGCCATGAGACGTACAGTGATGACCGGCTACGTAGATGGATATTTGATCATCTTCCTTGAAAAGCCGCCTGAAAGCGGACAGGAAAACCAGATCAATTTCCTGGATTTGATCGAGCGGCGGCTGGGGAATTTATTGCCGGAAGTCGTTTTATCTTGGGGCATAGGCGATTATGCGGAGGGATTCGAAGGGTTCAGCAGCAGTTTCCAGCATGCGAAAGCGGCGCTTGAAATCGGGCGCACGAAAAAAGGGCCGGGGCACCGGATGGATTACCGCGACACCCGGGCAGACCGATTGCTGCTGCAATTGGCCAAAACCGAGGGGATGAAAGACATCATCCAGTCAACGATCCAGCCGCTTGTCGATTATGACCAGCAGCGGCAAATGGATCTGATCGGCACTTTTTCGGCCTATAACCATTATCAAGGAAATGTCAGCCAGACAGCACGCGCCTTGAACTTGCATCGTCAATCGCTGCTATACCGCTTGCGCAAAATCGAGTCATTGACCGGCTTATCGCTTGTCGACCCGGACGATTTGTTTCTGTTGGAATTATGCGTCCGCACCTATCGCATCCGTGCCACAGAACCGAATGATGCTTGAATGAAAGCCTTCTGCTCAAGAAGGCTTTTTTTATGTGGAAAAATTGACTAAAGGACAGCGGACATTTTCATACACTATGACAGATGCAGGAAAAGAAGACAGGCAGGTATAGTGAACATAAGGTTAATTAATAGACTATTCCGACTTTTAATTCGTGAACCCAAGGAGGGGATTCCCCATGTCGTTTGGAACAGCAGAATATCAGGGGCGTATCAGAAAAACAAAGCAACAGATGGCGGAAAAAGGTATTGAAGTACTGCTTATCACCGACCCTGCCAATATGAACTATTTATCGGGCTATGATGCTTGGTCGTTTTATGTCCATCAAATGCTCATTGTCATTGAAGATGAAGACCAGCCCTTGTGGGTCGGGCGGATCATGGATGCGAATGGCGCCAAGATTACGACGTGGCTGTATCACGACAATATCATTCCATACCCTGAGATTTACGTGCAATCACAAACGCACCACCCGATGGATTTCGTCGCGGAAATCTTGACGCAGATCGGGCAGGACCGGCGTTCAATCGGCGTCGAAATGGAGAATTATTACTTTACGGCAAAATGCTACGAACGCTTGCAAAAAGGTTTGCCTAATGCCCGTTTCCAAGACGCGACCCTGCTGGTCAATTGGGTCCGTCTGGTGAAGTCGGATACCGAAATTGCCTATATGAAGCGCGCAGCTCGTTTTTCGGAAAAAGCAATGACAGCAGGAATCGAGATGATTGCAGAAGGTGTAAGGGAATGTGACGTGGCGGCAAGGATCCTTGAAGTTCAAGTAAGAGGGACGAAAGAACACGGTGGGGATTACCCGGCAATCATGCCGCTGTTGCCGACAGGAGAACGCACAGCCGCGCCTCATCTGACATGGACCGATAAACGCTATAAGCAAGGGGAATCGGTGACGCTGGAAATCGCGGGTTGCTATAAACGCTATCATTCACCGCTGGCACGCACCGTGTTTATCGGGACACCGGATGCAGAACTGCAGCATCTTGCGGAAGTAACGACAGAAGGCATCAACGAATGCCTCGCGATGATCAAGCCAGGCATTTATTTAGAAGAAGTGTGTGCAACGTGGACAAAAACGATCGCTCGCTATGGCTTCGAAAAAGAAGCGCGCATCGGCTATCCCGTAGGATTGAATTATCCACCGGACTGGGGCGAGCATACCGCAAGCATCCGCATGGGCGACCGCACCATACTCGAGCCGAACATGGCCTTTCATATGATTCCGGCGATGTGGTTCGATGATTCCGGTTTTGAAGTGAGCGAAACCTTCCGCGTGACCGAATCGGGTTGTGAAACGCTAGCGAATATGCCAAGGGGCTTGTTCACAAAAGGCCATTTAATCGGCTATCAGGGCGGCGCTTAATCATCAAAAATTAAAAACTGAAAGCATTAAAAAATTTGAGGAGTGAGTTTATGACAAACAAAAAAATCCATCAATCCACACGAGCAGTCTGGGGCGGAGAAAAAGAATATTTGGCACACGGGGCATCGCAAGTACCGGTCGTCTTGAGCGTCGCCTATACGTATGACGATATGGACGATTGGTACGACGTGGCGATCGGCAAGAAAAAAGGTCATATTTATGGACGCAATACGAACCCGACCGTTCAGGCTTTCGAAGACAAAGTGAAATTACTCGAAGGCGCTGAAGCAGCGACCAGCTTTTCGACCGGCATGGCCGCCATCAGCAATACACTTGCGACGTTCCTCGTGCCTGGCGACCGCATCGTCTCGATCAAAGATACGTACGGCGGAACGAACAAGATTTTCACAGAATTCCTGCCGCGCCAACAGATTGACGTCGCGCTCGTCGATACCGGAGACCACGAGGCGATTGAAGCGGAACTTCAAAAAGGCTGCAAGATCCTTTATTTGGAGACGCCGACCAATCCGACGGTTAAAATCACGGACATTGCGCGTATGGCAAAAGCAGGTCACGCAGTAGGCGCGCTGGTCATCATCGACAATACATTCGGCACGCCGATCAATCAAAACCCATTAGAAGACGGTGTCGACCTCGTGTTGCACAGCGCGACCAAATTCCTCGGGGGCCATGCGGATGCACTCGGCGGCGTATTGGTCGGCTCGCATGAACTGGTCGAACAAGTTTATCATTACCGCGAAATTAATGGCGCGACGATGGACCCGATGGCGGCCTATTTATTGCTGCGCGGCATGAAAACTTTGCATTTGCGCATCCGTGAACAAAGCAAAAACGCCATGGAGCTCGCCAAATACTTGCAGACAAAAGACATCGTCGAAGACGTCTTTTATCCAGGGCTCGAAACGCATCCGAACCACGACATCGCCAAACGCCAGATGAAAGGCTTCGGCGGCATGCTGAGCTTCTCGGTCAAAGGCGGCGTCGATACGGTGCGTGACCTGCTGCCGAAACTCGAATACGCAAACCGTGCAGCGAACCTAGGGGCGGTCGAAACGACAGTCGGACCGGCGCGCACGACGAGCCACGTGGAATGCACACCGGAAGAACGCGCCGCTATGGGCATTCCGGAAGGCTTGATCCGCGTTTCTTGCGGCATTGAGGAAATCGAAGACATTATCAACGATTTTGAGCAGGCGTTCCAGCACGTCGAAACGGTGATGAACGTCTAATCGGAAAGCCGGTGAACAACATGCAGGACAAAGATAGACTTCTGAAGGCAGCGGAGAAAATGAACGGAAAACTTAGCGAATGGCGGCGGACGCTGCACCAATTCCCGGAACTGAGCTTCCAGGAATTCCAGACGGCGGATTTTATCGCATCGGTTTTGTCAACGATTGATGGCATTGCCGTTGAGCGGGGGATCGGCTTAGAGACAAGCGTGATCGCAACGCTCGGAAAAGGCGAGGGCCCGGTAATAGCATTGCGTGCGGATATCGATGCTTTGCCCATCGACGAAGCGAATACATGTGATTACCGGTCGAAAACCCCTGGAGTTATGCATGCCTGTGGACACGATGCGCATGCCGCCATCCTGCTCGGCGCGGCTTCGCTTCTCGCAGAATATTACCGGGCGGAGCAATGGAACGGGACGGTTAAATTCATTTTCCAGCCTGCAGAAGAAACAATTGATGAGGATTCCATGTCAGGGTCGCCTTATTTGCTGCAAGCAGGTGCATATGACGGCGTGGAGCTGGCGATTGCCCTCCATATGTGCCCCTGGCTGGCTGTAGGGGAAGTGCAATTGCATGACGGCATCAGCATGGCGAACGTCGATGTCTTTCATGGCGTAATCTCCGGGACGGGCGGGCACGGTGCCTATCCAGAACTCGGCAGCGACCCAACTTGGATGCTCGGCCTCATTTTGCAGGCGCTGCACGGCATCGTGCCCCGGAAAATATCGGCACTTGAGCCCGCAGTTGTCAGTGTCGGGCAAATCCATGCAGGAACTGCCAGCAATATCATCCCGCACGAAGTTCAAATGGAAGGCACAGTCAGGAGCTACTCAGCCAATACGCGTGATCTGCTCGAAACAGAAATCCGTGATGCCTTCGCATTGGCGAAACATTTGGGCGGCGATTATTCCTTTCATTACCAAAGGGGAGAACCGGCGCTAGTCAATGATCGACATGTGAATGAACAAATCGCAGAAGCCATCCAAAAAACGGATCCATCTGTTAGATTCATTCATCAAGCGTTCGGTATGGGAGGCGAAGATTTTGCATACGTCACGCAGCAGCTGCCGGGAGCGATGTTTTTCCTCGGCTGTTCGCTGGATGACGGAATCGAGCGGGATTTGCATACGCCGCATTTCGACATCGATGAACGCAGTTTGCCGCTTGGCGCTGCCATTTTAGCGAACGCGGCAATCGGCTTTTTCACGTGAACAGGCGGCAAGGAGAACAGGAGGGAAAGCATGACACATAAACTGGCATTTATCGGATTCGGCGTCGTCGGCCAAGGGCTCGCTGAAATTCTGTACAATAAACGACAAAGTTTGAAGGACCAAGAAGGGTTCGAAGCGAAAGTCGTCGCGATATCCGATTTCAAGAAAGGCTCGTTATATCATCCGGATGGGCTCGATTTTGAAACGGTTTTGGACACTGTACAAAAGACCGGAAGTTTGGAAAGCTACCCGAAAACAGAAGGGCTCGTCACCGGATGGAACAGCCTGGAGACAATCCGGCAATCGAATGCCGACACCGTGGTCGAAGTGTCTTATACCGACGTGAAAACCGGCCAGCCGGCAATTGACCATTGCCGCGCAGCTTTCCAAAGCGGCAAGAATGTTGTCATGACCAATAAAGGGCCAGTTGCGCTCGCTTATCAGGAGCTAACGGCATTGGCGGACAAGCACAATGTCTCCTGGGGCTTCGAAGGGACGGTCATGAGTGGTACGCCTGCACTACGAATGCCGAAACTCGCACTTGCCGGAAATGATATCACCGAAATTCGCGGCATCTTAAACGGCACGACAAATTTCATGCTCATGCGCATGGATGAAGGCGAGAGCTACGAATCGGCGCTCAAGGAAGCACAACAGCTTGGCTATGCGGAAGCGGATCCGACGAGTGATGTCGAAGGGCTTGATGCGCGTTATAAAATCGTCATTCTCGCGCAGCATGTCATGGGCATGCCTTTATCGGTCGAAGACGTCGAATGCACGGGCATCTCGCAAATGACCCCGGAACTGATCGAGCAAGCACGCACGGAAGGAAAGCGCTGGAAGCTGGTAGCCACAGCAAAAAAAGAAAAAGGACTGGTTTCAGCGAAAGTGTCAGTGGAAAAAGTGCCACTGGACGACCCGCTCGCTTCCGTTTCAGGAGCACTCAATGCCATCACTTACGAGACCGACCTGTTGGGGCCGGTCACCTTGAGCGGCGCAGGAGCCGGCAAGACGGAAACCGGCTTTTCCTTGCTCATCGACTTATTGACGATCGCAAAGGCCAGAGAAGCGGTGCGGTCATGAAAGGAGGCAGATTAGATGGCGACGCATGTTGAAGGACGGAAAATGTTTCTGGCAGGTGAATGGGTAGACGGTAAACAATGGATTGATGTCACCGACCCTCAGGACGGATCGCTTGTCGACCGTGTGCCTGCTGCAACAAAGGAAGATATGAAGGCGTGTATCGAGGCAGCCAAATCAGGTGCAGAAATTGCTGCACGGATGCCTGTGGTCGAACGCATGCAAATTATCGGGAAAGCAGCGGATTATATCGAATCAAACACAGAACATTATGCGCGCACCATCGCCAAAGAAAGCAGCAAAACCATTCGCGAAGCACGGAAAGAAGTGGGGCGGGCAGTTGAAACATTGCGCTTGAGCGCAGAAGAAGCGAGGCGCATCACCGGCGAGACGATTCCGTTCGACCAATCGCCCGGCGGAATCGGAAAAGTCGGCTATTACCGGCGCTTTCCGCTCGGCATCATCGGAGCGATCACGCCATTCAACGACCCGCTGAACCTGGTAGCGCATAAAGTCGGCCCGGCCATTGCATCGGGCAATGCCATCATCGTTAAGCCGGCGACTGTCACGCCGCTCAGTGCGCTATTATTGGCGAAAGCTTTTTCGCAAGCGGGCTTGCCGGAAAAAATCCTTTCTGTTATTACGGGAAGAGGCGGAGAGATCGGCGATGTCTTAGTCGAACACCCAGCTGTCCGAATGATCAGCTTTACCGGAGGTGTCGAGACCGGGCTTGCGATCACCAAAAAAGCAGGATTGAAAAAAATAGGTATGGAACTTGGCTCAAATTCGCCCGTCATTGTCCTGCAAGACGCCGATGTGGAAGATGCAATAGCTTCTTGTGTTTCTGGCGCATTTTGGGCAGCCGGGCAAAACTGCCTTGGCGTCCAGCGGGTTTATATCGAAGACGGTGTATTCGATTCATTCAAAGAACAATTTATTGAACAAACCGAACGCTATGTCGTCGGCGATAAACAATCCGAACTAACAGATATGGGTCCGTTGATTACAGGAAAAGAAGCGAAGCGCGTCGAAGGGCTGGTCCAAGAAGCGCTGGATAAAGGCGCGACACTTGAAACTGGGGGGGAACGGGACGGTGCTTTCTATTCACCAACAGTACTTACCGATGTGCCGGAAGACTGTGCGCTCGCTGCAGAAGAAATCTTCGGGCCGGTCGTATTGCTTTATCGAGTGGCTGATTTAGATGAAGCGATCGAGCGGGCGAATGCCGTCGATTATGGACTGCAGGCAGGGATCTTTACAAAAAATCTTGACCATGCCCACCGTGCGATCGAAGAACTCGAAGTTGGAGGCGTCATGATCAACGACAGCAGCGATTTCCGGATTGATGCCATGCCATTCGGCGGCGTTAAGCAATCTGGGCTCGGCAGGGAAGGCGTCAAATTTGCCATCCAGGAAATGACCGATACGAAAGTGGTCTGCTTTAAATTGGGATAGTTTAAAGAGGGAGCGCATAGCAGATGAGCTATGTGCTTTTTAATTGTTATAGCACACTATGTAAAATTGGCTATTGAATGATGTGGATAATAGGAGGAATGCTTTTATATCAAATGAGAGCGGATACATATAGAATATCTGTGACGAATTGTAAAATATCATTATTAATTATTGTTTTATTCATTGAATTCTGAAAAATGTCCTCTATAATAAAGAGAAACTCAAATCAGCCGGAAAATTATTTCCTGGCTGGTGGCTAGTCGATCTTACGGGCCGGTCAAATTCATTGAGTGCCCTGTGAATCCAAGTAGCAGATACATAGAAAAGAAAGGATAGGATACTTATGAAGAAGGATTTGCGCATCAACAGCAAAGTATTCAGCGAAGGGCCGATGAAAGCCCCGAACCGGGCCATGCTGCGGGCGGTCGGAGTGACGGATGAAGGCTTCGAGCAGCCAATGGTCGGCATCGCAAGCACATGGAGCGAAGTCACACCGTGTAATATACATATCGACGAACTGGCGAGAGCCGCGAAAAAAGGTGCTCAAGGAGCCGGGGCTGTCCCGTTCATCTTCAACACCATCACCGTTTCTGACGGAATTTCGATGGGTACGGAAGGCATGAAGTATTCACTCTCGAGCCGCGACGTCATCGCGGATTCTATTGAAACGGTTGTCGGCGCAGAAAGCCTGGACGGGCTTGTCGCAATCGGCGGCTGCGATAAAAACATCCCGGGTTGTTTGATTGCCATCGCCAATTCCGAAGTGCCGGCAGTATTCGTTTACGGCGGCACCATCGCAGCAGGGCGCTATAATAGCCAGGATATCGACATCGTTTCCGTCTTTGAAGGTGTTGGCCAGCATAATAACGGCACCATCGACGACGCGGCGCTGCGTAGAATTGAATGCAGCGCATGCCCTGGTGCGGGTTCATGCGGAGGCATGTATACGGCGAACACGATGGCTTCTGCTGCTGAAGCGATGGGCATGAGCTTGCCTGGAAGTTCTTCAAACCCTGCAGTGTCCGAGTACAAAGAAGCGGACTGTGAAGCGGCGGGTGCTGCGGTGCATAATTTGCTGGAGATTGGCATCTATCCGAAAGACATCATGACCAAAGAAGCGTTCGAAAATGCCATCACGGTCGTCATGGCGCTTGGCGGCTCAACCAATGCCATCCTTCACTTGCTTGCGATCGCGCACGCTGCGGAAGTGGATTTGACAATCGATGACTTCAACCGCCTGCAAAAAACGGTGCCGCATATCGCGGACCTGAAACCGAGCGGCAAATACGTCATGCAGGACCTTCACCGCGTCGGCGGCGTTCAAGCAGTCATGAAGATGTTGCTCGAAGCGGGCTATTTGCACGGCGATTGCATGACGGTCACCGGCAAAACCGTCGCGCAAAACTTGCAGGAAGCACCTAGCCTGACAGAAGGGCAAGATGTCATCATGCCGTTCGACAACCCGAAACGAAAAGACGGCCCGCTGATTGTCCTAAAAGGCAATTTGTCTCCGACAGGCGCCGTCGCCAAAGTATCGGGCGTCAAAGTCAACCGCCATACAGGCCCGGCCCGCGTTTTTGATAATGAAAAAGAAGCGACTGCAGCGGTCATGGCGAACGAAATAAACGATGGCGATGTATTGGTCATCCGCTATGTCGGGCCAAAAGGCGGTCCAGGCATGCCGGAAATGCTGTCGATTTCTGCAATCCTCGTCGGAAAAGGCATGGGCGAATCCGTTGCGCTCCTGACCGATGGAAGGTTCTCGGGCGGCACGCACGGCCTGGTCGTCGGCCATATTTCACCGGAAGCGCAGTCGGGCGGCCCAATCGCTTTGCTCCAAGAAGGTGACATGGTGACAATCGATTCGGATCTGCAGGAAATCTCCATGGACGTTTCTGAAGAAGAACTCGAAAAGCGCAGAAGCGAATGGATTGCGCCACCACTTCACCGCAAAGGCGTTCTCGGAAAATATGCACATAATGTTTCTTGCTCATCCAAAGGAGCCGTTACGGATTATTTGAACCGATAATAGTAAAAGCAGCGTCGATTCCGGGATAAAACGGAATCGGCGCTGCTTTTAAATCGTGTAGCAACTGGAAAAGGGCTGCCCTCATTTGAGAACAGCCCTTTGTTTATTTAGGTAACAATCATGTGTTTTGACTTAAATATTAACCCGTAACGAACGGGGAATCATTTCCATTGAAAGTGTTTACTTTCATTGCCGCGGTAATAGTTCCACTGGGTGCTTTAAACTTAAGCAACGTAAACCCTGCCTTCTTTTACGTCCTTGCGATCCTGTAATCGCGCCAGTGTGAATAAGTATCTTCAAAAACATTGCGTAGAATGCCAGTCATCAAAATTTATATGTTACCTCGTAGTTAACTCTGAATACCATCTCATATTTTTGGGTATATGTCAATGACATGGCTTATGCGGCAATTCATCACCTTATAAAATAAGGAATTTGATGTATAATGATAGTCATTACTGTGGAAGAAGGGGATTTTTGTGGAAACGCGTTATGCAGATGATAGCTTGGCATTACATACCGATCTATACCAAATCAATATGGCGGAAACTTATTGGGCGGATGGGATGCACGAACGAAAGGCAGTTTTTGAGTTATTTTTCAGGAAATTGCCATTCGGCAATGGTTATGCCACATTTGCGGGGCTTGAGCGAGTACTCGATTATTTAAAAAACTTCCATTTTTCGGAAAGTGATATCACATATTTACGTGATGAACTTGGCTATCGGGATGACTTTCTTGATTATTTGAAAGAAGTTCGTTTTACAGGAGACGCCTATTCAGTGGTCGAAGGCGAGCTTGTATTTCAAAATGAACCGCTGATTCGCATCGAAGCGCCTCTTTTGGAAGCGCAATTGGTCGAGACGGCACTGCTTAATATCGTCAATTACCAAACTTTGATTGCCACCAAAGCGAGCCGTATCAAGCAGGTTGTTGGCACAGAACGGGTGATGGAATTCGGCACGCGCCGCGCACAGGAAATGGATGCGGCGATTTGGGGAACCCGTGCCGCATTTATCGGCGGTTTGGAAGCGACCAGCAACACCCGTGCCGCTAAACTATTCGGCATTCCAGCAGCCGGTACCCATGCCCATTCTATGATCCAAGCCTATAAAGACGAGTACGAGGCGTTCCATGCCTATGCGAAGCGCCATCGTGAATGCGTCTTTTTGGTCGATACTTATGACACCTTGAAATCGGGCTTGCCAATCGCCATCCAAGTGGCGAAGGAGCTAGGGGACAAAATCAATTTCCGCGGCATACGCCTGGACAGCGGCGATATCGCCTTTTTATCCAAAGCGGCACGGAAAATGCTCGATGAGGCAGGATTCCCTGACACCGAAGTAGTCGTTTCCAACGATTTGGATGAATACACCATTCTCAACTTGAAAGCACAGGGAGCACGCGTCGATGCATGGGGAATCGGAACGAAACTTATTACTGCTTATGACCAGCCGGCGCTAGGCGCTGTGTATAAACTTGTCTCGATCGAAAATAGTGCGGGCGAAATGGAAGACACCATCAAGATCTCCGGCAATGCGGAAAAAGTGACGACTCCCGGGTTGAAAAACGTTTACCGGATTATAGATAGGGAAAATGGAAAATCAGAAGGTGATTACATTACGATGCACGACGAAAACCCTGATTCCGAAGAACGTTTAAAAATGTTCCACCCAGTCCATACATTTGTATCGAAGTTCGTCACCAACTTTGATGCCGTCAATATTCATCAACAAGTCATCAAAGCAGGCCAAGTCATCTACGAAAACCCGCCGCTAAAGGAAATACAGAAGTATGCGGTAGGAACGCTCGATTTGCTGTGGGAGGAATACAAACGGTCGCTTAATCCAGAAGAATACCCGGTTGATTTAAGCGAAAAATGTTGGAGCAATAAAATGCGGAATATCCAGGAAGTACGGGAATCGGTTCAAGAATTCACGAACAAATAAGGAGGAGCCACATGTCAACATTACAACAGCAGATTATCAATGAATTGAAGGTAGTGCCTTCCATTAACCCACAGGAAGAGATCAAGCGTACGGTCGAATTCCTCAAAGAATACTTAAAGCACCATTCATTCCTGAAAGGGTTTGTACTCGGTATTTCCGGCGGCCAGGATTCGACGCTTGCCGGCAAACTGGCACAAATGGCCATTGATGAACTGAATGAGGAAGCAGGCGAGCAAGTATACAGTTTTTACGGTGTACGTTTGCCATACGGTGTTCAAGGTGATGAACACGATGCACAAGATGCCATCACATTTATCCAGCCGACGAAAATATACACAATCAATATTAAAGAAGCCGTCGATGGAAGCGATCGCGCGTTAGAGGCGGAAGGCATCAAGTTGACGGATTTCGCCAAAGGCAACGAAAAAGCGCGGGAACGCATGAAAGCGCAATATTCAATTGCTGCGATGCACAATGCAGTCGTTCTCGGTACTGACCACGCAGCTGAAGCGATTACTGGCTTTTATACGAAGTACGGGGATGGCGCGGCCGATGTGGTCCCATTGTTCCGATTGAATAAACGTCAAGGGCGTGAGATGCTGAAGGCACTTGGCTCGCCGGAGCATTTGTATACAAAAGTCCCGACAGCCGACTTGGAAGAAGACAAACCGGCCATTCCAGATGAAATCGCGCTTGGTATTACCTATGAGCAAATCGACGACTATCTTGAAGGCAAGGAAATTGCTGAAGACGCGCGTGAAAAATTGGAAGGCTATTATCTAAAAACCCAGCATAAACGCAATTTGCCAGTGACGATTTTTGACGACTTCTGGAAAAGTAACTGAATAGCACCGATGAAAGGGAAAAGCATGCGCTTTTCCCTTTTTTCTATTTTAAGGGAGGGTCAAAGGAATACCTCCAAACCGTCATGCCGCGTTGGCTCAGTTGAGTTATCGCCTGGAATCCGATATGATGGCAGTAAGATTGTGATAATTCAAAACCTTTTCCACATATATTAGGAGGAACCGATATGAAAGCGACAGAACGTTTAGGAAAAGTCATTGATAATATCGAAAAAGTGATTATCGGGAAACGCGAAATCGCCGAGTTGAGTCTGGTCGCTTTGTTATCGCATGGCCATGTTTTGCTTGAGGATGTTCCGGGTGTCGGCAAGACGATGCTTGTCCGGGCCTTGGCAAAATCAGTCGGAGCGGATTTCAAGCGCATTCAGTTCACCCCGGATCTCTTGCCTTCAGACGTAGTAGGCGTTTCGATTTATAACCCGAAAGACATGCAATTCCATTTCCGTCCGGGACCGATCATGGGCAATATCGTCTTGGCGGATGAGATTAACCGAACGTCACCGAAAACGCAGTCCGCGTTATTGGAAGCGATGGAAGAGGCATCAGTCACCACGGATGGCGTGACGATGCAGATTCCTAAACCGTTTTTCGTTATGGCGACCCAAAACCCGATCGAATATGAAGGAACCTATCCATTGCCAGAAGCGCAATTGGACCGTTTTTTGCTGAGAGTGAAAATGGGTTATCCGACGCGGCAAGAAGAAATCGAAGTATTGACCCGTTCTCAGGCCATTCCGCCCATCGAAGAACTGGAATCGGTACTGACGCTCGAAGAATTGCTTGAATTGCAGGAAGAAGTCCGGACGATTCGCGTAGACGATACGATCCGTACCTATATTGTGGAATTGGCGACGCAAACCCGCCGCGATCCTTATGTTTATCTCGGCGTCAGCCCGCGCGGCTCGATTGCCTTGATGAAAGCGGCTCAAGCCTATGCCATGCTCAAAGGGCGAGATTATGTCACTCCTGATGATATTCAATACTTGGCGAAATTCGTCTTCGGCCACCGAATTATGCTCCGTTCAGAAGCCCGCTATGACGGCATCACCGCAGAAGAACTGACGGAACGTATCATTGCCAAGACACATGTTCCTGTACAAAGGCTTGTGAATCAATGAGGCGGGTCAAACAAATTTTAAGTTCTTCGGGCAGGATGATTTTTGTGCTCATCCTGCTTTTTTTGACTTTTTCGTTTGCCATGTTCCAAGGCGGCTTTGTCAGTTGGTTCGTTTTTTATGTATCTGTGCCTTTCATTCTTTACTCCGTCTTGTTGTCATTCTATCCGTTGCAGAATTTGCGCGCAGAGCGGGTAGTGCACACACCGCGAGTGCGGAATGGCCACCGCTTTTCAGCCACTGTAACCGTTCGGCGGACATTTCCGTTCCCGTTGCTTTACACGGTCCTCGAGGAACAGGCGCATTCGGCACGCCTCAAGGTCCGTATGGCTGAAATGGGTCGTCAACTGCTGCTTCCCGGATTCCGCAGAGAATTTTCCTGGACCTATGAAATCGAGGAAATGCCAAGGGGCGAACACGTTTTAGAAGGCGTCCTGGTCGAAACCGCCGATTTTTTCGGATGGGTAAAAAAGCGGCAGCTGTTGCCGGTCCGTCAGTCCGTACTGGTTTATCCGAACACTGTTGAAATGATGTACCGCCCGATCGGTTCCAGTTTTGACCAGGGCTCAATCGCGGCGCCATTTACTTTAGTGAAAGATACCACCATGGCGAGCGGTATCCGTGATTACCAACCGGGAGACCGGGTCTCGTGGATACATTGGAAATCATTTGCCCGAACGCAGACGATGCGCACGAAAGAGTTCGAAGACCGTCAATCGCAAGATCTGTTCTTGCTTGATGACCGTTCCCCGTCTCCCGTTTTCGAATTACAAGTCGAATTGATTGCTTCGATCCTGACGTCCGTTGTGGCCTCTCATGCCAGTGTCGCCTATTTATCAGCCGGCACGCCGCGCGCCTTTTTCCCACTAATCCAAAGTGAGAAGCAATTGCAACGCGCACTCTACCATTTAGCGAAAGTCCAGGACGATTTGGATCGGCCGATCGAAGCAGTGGTTGGCCAGGATCTAAAGCAAGTCCATGTGCCGAGCCTGGTCTATGTGACAGGTTCGTTGTCGCGTGAAATGGTCGATGAAATCCGACGAAACGCAACGAGCCTAAGCCAGTGTTTATGCCTAGTCGTGACAGAAGCAGGTCAGTCGATCACTCCGGAAGACGAAAAAAACCATCAATACGCAAGTTCTAAAGGTTTCCGTGTGAAAGTTGTCGGCCCAGGGAATTTCGCTTCGGCGTTTATGGAGGCGAATCGTTCATGACATCCATCAGAAAAAACAAAATATTTATGGGCTTATTGTACATCTTGGTATTTCTACTATTGTCGGAATGGCTCCGCCCTGTAATCGAATTAACTGAAACCGGCCACCATCGGCTATTTTTGGCTTTCGTTGCATTAGGTCTCATTATGGCGTTTTTCGACATGCCATGGTGGATTACCGGCCCCTTGAAATTGTTTTACGTTCTATGGTTTATTGTGTATGTCTATACTGGCAATCTATTTTTCACGGCAGAAAGCCTGGCTTTTGTTGTGGAACAGGCGAGCGTCAGCTTGTCGGCGCTCTTTAGCCAAGATTGGCAGGCGACCACTGATGTATTTCGCACCGTTCTGTTTTTTGCACTATTGTGGATGGCCATCTATCTGATCCATTATTGGGTTAGTTTCCGATTGAGCATTTTCTTATTCTATCTACTGACGGTCATTTTTGTGGCTGTATTGGATACATTCAGCCCCTATTCAGGAGATACGGCGATTGTCCGCATCATGGTCATTGGCCTATTATTGGCAGGATTATTGCATTTGGCAAGATGGATGGAACGTCACGGAGCCGCAGAGAAGACGGATAAACTGCTGGTCTTTTCGATTCCCTTATTATTGCTGTTGGTCGCTTCGACCGCATTTGCGTTTTATCTGCCAAAAGCAGATCCGATTTGGCCGGATCCTGTTCCGTACATCACTTCCTATTCCGGAAAAGGCGGTGTCGGTGAAGGGGGCGTCGGGCG
The DNA here is from genome assembly GCF_019042655.1 of Planococcus sp. CP5-4_YE. Classification (GTDB taxonomy): domain Bacteria; phylum Bacillota; class Bacilli; order Bacillales_A; family Planococcaceae; genus Planococcus. Next base: position 5,963 of record NZ_JAHPZO010000014.1, on the reverse strand, counting down.
CATCGGCTACGGCGTCGATGATTCACAGCTTGGAGGCTCTTTTGTCTCTGATGATACGACTGTTTTCAGGACGGAAGTCGAAGAAGGCCAATACTGGAAAGTTGAAGTAAAAGATGTCTATACGACAAAAGGGTGGGAGCTTTCGGAAGAAGATGCTGATGAACAACTTTACCGAAATGGTGATGAAGTTACGACAGACTTCCCCCCAGCAGGGGAAGAGCGTTCTTCTGCCCTCGTCGATATGCAACTGCCATTCCCATTTGTTCTCTATCCCTACGGCACTGCTTCTTTCTTAATGGAAGAAACACTGGATTATCGTTACGACCCGGTTCAACAGCGCTTTGACACATTGCAAGATAGTATCGCTTTCGAACCGAATGTCTATGAAGTGTTCTATAGCGAACCTTCCTACAGCCTGACAGCATTACGTGAAACAGATATAGAAGACCTGTCTGAACTGCCACCGGAATACGACCGCTATTTGCAATTGCCTGATGAATTGCCGGATCGGGTTGGGCAACTAGCGGAAGAAATCGCTGCTGGGTCAGATACTGTTTATGGCCAGACGCAGGCGGTCGAACGTTATTTCGGTAGCAACGGGTTTGAATACAGCCAAAGCGGTATCGCTATTCCCGAGGAAGGCCAAGATTATGTTGATCAATTCCTTTTTGAAACGCAGCGCGGGTATTGCGATAATTTCTCAACTTCAATGGTCGTCTTGCTGCGTTCGCTTGATATACCTGCACGCTGGGTAAAAGGCTTCAATGAAGGGGAAGTCATCGATACAGTGGATGGCTACGATGTATATGAAGTCACGAATAACAATGCGCACTCATGGGTAGAAGCTTATATGCCAGGCGTAGGCTGGATGATGTTCGAACCAACCATCGGCTTTACAGGCGCTTCATCCATTGATTTCGATTTGGAAATTGATGCCACCGAACCGGAAGAAGAGGAAATGCCCGATCGGCCTGAACCTGAACCCGAGGCACAACCTGAACAACCGGACGCCGGTGCAGGGGCAGATGCAAGTCCGACAGCGGGCGAGCGTTTCCTTTCTTTTGTATCCGAAAATGCAGGAAAGCTCATCGCATCAACAATCGGCTTGCTGCTGTTCGCATTCATACTATTCAAGATACGCAAAAAATGGATGCCGAAAGTGTTGATCCCGTATTACCGTAGAAAACAGGCGGATGCGGAAACCTTCGAAAAAGCCTATCTGCGGCTTTTGAAACAGTTGGAACTTTATGGAATTAAGCGCGCGCCGGGTCAAACATTGCGTTCATACGCCGAATACGTTGATTCGTTTTATGGAACGAAAGAAATGACGAAATTGACAGCAGCATATGAAAAAGCCGTTTACGGGGGCGACGCTCAATCGGTTGATTGGCGAGAACTGAAGGAAAGTTGGGAAAATTTAATCAATCGGACAAGCGGTTGATTTTAAAAACACTAGCCTGTACAATTGAGAAAATTATAGAATACAGTGCCCTCATATATGTCCGATGATACGGTTCGGATGTCTCTACCAAGTCACCGGAAATGACTTGACTATGAAGGCGGATGACGCATGCTTATTTGCCTGTGCATTCGCCTTTTTAACGTAGAGGACAAGAACGCGAGGAGTGGTTTTCGCGTTCTTTTTTATATTGTGTGGCCTGAATCGAATAGAAGAGGTGAAGGATTTGCCAGTCAGCCCTATGTTGAAGGAACAGAAAAAAATCGTCGTCTTGGATTTCGGCAGCCAATACAACCAATTGATCACGCGCCGCATCCGTGAAATCGGTGTCTATAGCGAACTCCACCCGCACACGATTACCGCGACTGAAATCAAAGAAATGAATGCAACAGGTATCATTTTCTCAGGCGGACCGAACTCCGTCTATGATGAAAATGCATTTTCCATCGACCCCGAGATTTTCGAGATGGGATTGCCGATACTGGGCATTTGCTACGGCATGCAATTGATGGCGCTTCGTATGGACGGCAAGGTCGAGAAAGCCTCTAACCGCGAATATGGTAAAGCCGAATTGACTTTGACAAAAGAAAGTTCTATTTTCAAAGACGTGCCAGAAGAACAAGTCGTCTGGATGAGCCATGGCGACCTCGTCACAGCTGCACCTCCGGGATTTGACATCATTGCGACAAGCCCAGGCTGCCCAATTGCAGCAATGGCCAACGAAGAGCGTCGACTTTACGGCGTCCAGTACCATCCGGAAGTCCGCCATTCCGTTTACGGCAACGAAATGCTGCGCCAATTCGTCTTTGACGTTTGCGGCATGAAAGACGAATGGTCAATGGAAAACTACATCGAATTGGAAATCGCGAAAATCCGCGAGCAAGTGGGCGACAAAAAAGTTCTTTGCGCATTAAGCGGCGGCGTTGATTCTTCAGTTGTAGCCGTGTTAATCCACAAAGCGATCGGTGATCAATTGACGTGCATGTTCGTAGACCATGGCTTACTCCGCAAAGGGGAAGCGGAAAGCGTCATGAAGACGTTCGCGGACGGCTTCCACATGAATGTCATCAAGATCGATGCCCGCGAGCGCTTCATGAAAAAACTAGAAGGCGTCAGCGACCCTGAGCAGAAACGTAAAATCATCGGCAATGAATTCATCTATGTATTCGACGATGAAGCAGAGAAACTAAAAGGCATGGATTTCCTTGCCCAAGGTACCCTCTACACAGATATTATCGAAAGCGGCACAACGACTGCTCAAACGATTAAATCCCACCACAACGTAGGCGGATTGCCTGAAGACATGCAATTTGAGTTGATTGAACCACTCAACACTTTGTTCAAAGACGAAGTGCGTGCACTCGGAACCGAGCTTGGCATGCCGGATGAAATCGTTTGGCGCCAGCCATTCCCAGGCCCAGGCCTTGGCATTCGAATCATGGGAGCTGTCACTGAAGAAAAGCTTGAAATCGTCCGCGAATCGGATTGGATCCTGCGCGATGAAATCAAAAAAGCTGGCCTTGACCGCGACGTCTGGCAATACTTCACGGTTTTGCCGGACATCCGCAGCGTCGGCGTCATGGGCGATGCACGCACATATGACTACGCTATCGGAATCCGTGCAGTCACATCGATTGACGGTATGACATCGGACTGGGCACGCATTCCATGGGACGTGCTTGAGAAAATTAGTGTCCGTCTCGTCAACGAAGTAGATCACATCAACCGCGTACTATACGATATTACGAGCAAGCCACCTGCAACAATCGAGTGGGAATAGAAACAAACGGCTGCCATTAGCAGTCGTTTTTCTTTTTTACGAACTTTCAGTTTAAAAAATAGATAATCGTTCGTGTTTTGTCTTGTTTTTCCATACCTATCGTGGTATTCTTATAAATGAAATTAAATAAGCTTGTCGTATAAATTCAGGAATATGGCCTGAGAGTCTCTACCGGTTCACCGTAAATGATCCGACTACGATTTTTTGTCCGCCTTATTAAATAGGCGGACTCTCTGTTTTCGGACGGAGATAATCGGACGCATACGGCAAATCGCTGTATGCGTTTTTTGCGTAGACTTATACAAAAGCATACGGAGGAATTATGCATGAAGAAGTATTTTCAATTTGAAGAACTTGGAACGAACTACCGTCAGGAATTTATCGGCGGTTTAACCACATTCTTAGCGATGGCTTATATCTTGGTTGTCAACCCGCTGACGCTGACGATGGATTCGATTCCTGATTTGGATCCGGCCCTTCGCATGGACTACGGGGCTGTATTTATGGCAACTGCTCTAGCGGCCGCTATAGGCAGTCTGTTGATGGGAATCGTCGCTAAATACCCTCTCGCCTTAGCGCCAGGAATGGGGCTCAACGCTTTCTTCTCCTATACAGTTGTTTTAACGTACGGGGTGCCTTGGCAAACTGCATTAACCGGGGTGCTGGTTTCAGGATTAATTTTCATTCTGCTGACTTTGTCAGGCATTCGCGAAACGATCATCAACGCCATCCCGGCTCAATTGAAATATGCAGTCGGTGCAGGTATCGGACTTTACATCACATTTATCGGCTTTCAGAATGCAGGAATTGTAGTAGGAAATCCTGATACACTTGTTGGGCTCGGAGATTTGACGACCGGTTCCGCTTTGCTCGCGATTTTCGGTTTGTTTGTCACCGTGATCATGATGGTTCGCGGAGTGAAGGGTGGAATTTTCTTCGGGATTTTAATCGCTGCAGTCGTCGGGATGATCTTCCAAGTGGTCAGCTTGCCAACGGCGATCATCGATTTGAATGTTCCAAGTCTTGCCCCGACATTCGGTGTTGCGCTTGAACCGATCTTCAGCGACCCAGGTTCATTGATGACCATTCAGTTCCTTGTCATCGTGCTAACATTTTTGTTCGTAGACTTTTTTGATACAGCTGGAACCTTGGTGGCAGTAGCGAACCAAGCCGGCTTAATGAAAGATAATAAATTACCGCGCGCAGGAAAAGCTTTGCTCGCGGATTCAATTGCCACAGTGAGCGGGGCAATCTTCGGGACTTCAACAACAACTTCATATATCGAGTCTACAGCCGGTGTAGCAGCTGGAGCGCGTTCTGGTTTTGCTTCAGTGGTTACAGGAATCCTCTTCTTGGTTGCTATTCTTTTCTATCCGTTGTTATCAGTCATCACCAGTGCAGTAACTGCGCCAGCATTGATCATCGTCGGCGTCTTGATGGTCTCAGCTCTCGGTCAAATCGAATGGGGCAAGTTTGAAATCGCTGTTCCAGCGTTCCTTACGATGATTGCTATGCCGCTCGGTTATAGTATCGCAACGGGGATCGCAATCGGATTCATTTTCTATCCAATCACGATGATGGTTGCGGGAAGAAGAAAAGAAATTCATCCTATCATGTATGGACTGTTTGTTATCTTCGTTTTGTATTTTATATTTCTTGCTTAAAGAGAAGCTGCCGGCTTATGCCGGCGGCTTTTTTTGTATCTAGTAAAAAGCCTTTCTTCTAATAGAAGGAAACTCATTTAAATGAATCGGTGATGAGTGGTTCATTTATGTTTATCTTTCTATTTACGGACACCATTATTAACGATTGGGAGAGGAGGTAAGTATTTGTATGAAAGGAAGATAACTCCTTTCAAAACTGTAATAATTTTTTAGTTGAATATTAAGAATATTACGTTATAATAAGAAGAGTAAAAGTTTCTCATAAAAGCTTGACGGGATATTCCCAGCGTGCTATATTAGTCAAGTCGCCAAGAGAGGCGCACAACATGAACCTTGAAAACTGAACAGCAAAACGTCAACGAAAGACGTCACGAGCGCCTTGGCGCGCGAACGGCTTTTGCGATGGTCGCCCTTGGGCGATCGGAGCAATCAGCCATTCCGACCTTCGGTGTTCGTGACTTAACTACTGATCAGCTTCGGCAGATCAAAGCGAATCGCGCGTCTTTTAGACGGCGATACGCCAGCAGTATTGAGCAATCAACTACTCTATAATGGAGAGTTTGATCCTGGCTCAGGACGAACGCTGGCGGCGTGCCTAATACATGCAAGTCGAGCGGAACCATTGGAGCTTGCTCCTTTGGTTTAGCGGCGGACGGGTGAGTAACACGTGGGCAACCTGCCCTGCAGATCGGGATAACTCCGGGAAACCGGTGCTAATACCGAATAGTTTGCGGCCTCTCATGAGGCTGCACGGAAAGACGGTTTCGGCTGTCACTGCAGGATGGGCCCGCGGCGCATTAGCTAGTTGGTGAGGTAACGGCTCACCAAGGCCACGATGCGTAGCCGACCTGAGAGGGTGATCGGCCACACTGGGACTGAGACACGGCCCAGACTCCTACGGGAGGCAGCAGTAGGGAATCTTCCGCAATGGACGAAAGTCTGACGGAGCAACGCCGCGTGAGTGAAGAAGGTTTTCGGATCGTAAAACTCTGTTGTGAGGGAAGAACAAGTACCAACTAACTATTGGGTACCAACTAACAATTGGTACTCCGGGAAACCG
>NZ_JAHPZO010000013.1 GCF_019042655.1 Planococcus sp. CP5-4_YE | reverse complement strand
CGGAGATGTGTTATAAGAGACAGGAATTACAAAATCCTCATTGAAAAGGCCAATTAAGGGTGCTCCCTTAATTGGCCTTTTTGTTTACTTCAAAATAAAATCAGTTTCTTTAAAAATCCTGTTTCACAGCACGCCCTACCACCAGGTAAGCGATGAGAAATCCAAGCAGGCCGAGGAACACAGGGACAGCGGTAACGGAAAACAGGTTTGTATCATTCGTATTCACCGATGACGACAGCAAGGCAACAATTGCGATTCCTGAAACGATCGTAGCGGGAACGGAGTATTTCCTCATGCCGAAAAATAGCGGAATTAACGACATTCCGGAGCAGGCTATAGCAAGCACCACTAAGTGCAAGAGGTAGCCAGAAGGCAAAGCCAGTCCCAGCTCAACCGGCGTAAAGGCATACAGCTTATTGAAAGCTAAAAAGCTGTAGTAGACGATCAATGTCGAAGCTATGACGAAAAAAAAAGTAAGTACGCTGACAATGATCAGCTTAGCGAACAATAGCTTTTTTCGGCTGATCGGATACATGAAGAGAAAAGAGATGGTCTTGTTCTTGAATTCCTCAACAATGATCTGTGACAATAGGACAGAAGCATAGATGACAAAGGCTGCAATGACAAAGAGTTCAATGATTACGCGAAGGTCCTCAGAGCTGGATAAAAATTCAGTGACTGCTTCCGGTTCGATGCCAAGCAGCATCAACATGCCGACAATCGCCGCATTGATCAGCACGAACGTGACAGCTACACCTACCAAATTCATTCTTTTCAATTCCAGTTTAATTAGATTTAGCATATGAACCCTCTCCTTCTATCAATTGAAGGAAATAATCTTCAAGAGGCTGTTTTTTATGGTTGAGCGATTCGATTTCCACTTGGTTTTGCATCATGGACTGGAAAATATCATTCTGGGAAATGTCGTCGTAAATATTGATGATGCTTTTATCTTCCCTGACACGGAAATTCCGTGCCTTTAATTTATTTTCCAAAATGAACGCTGCTTTTGGATAATCTTTCACCACCAACTCGAGATGATTGGCGTGGGTATTGCGGATTTCTTCCATCGACGCTTCTTTGATCAGCTGTCCTTTGCGGATGACGCCGATGGTATCGGCAATTTGCTCGATTTCCGATAGATTGTGGCTCGAGATCAGCAACGTTATGCCGTATTGACGGCTCAGTTTCACAAACAATTCGCGGAGTTCATGCATGCCGACAGGGTCCAGGCCATTCACCGGTTCGTCCAAAATGAGAATTTCCGGTTTGGTAATGACGGCACGGGCAATGCCAAGCCGTTGCTTCATGCCGAGCGAGAAATCCTTCACGGGCTTGTTTTCCACATTCACCAAATTGACCAGAGCCAATGTTTCCAGAATCGCTTGCTTATCGTAATAGCCCATATATTCACAATGCAGTTCCAGGTTTTTTCTGGCGGTCAGTTTCTCGAAAAAGATGGGATATTCAATGATGCTGCCCATTCTTTTCAATAATTCGTAAGACGTGTCGTGCACTTTCTCGCCGAATAATTCAATTTCTCCGCCGGAAGGCTTCACTAAATTGGTGATCATCTTCATGATCGTCGTCTTTCCGGCACCGTTCGGCCCCAGAAATCCGTAAATTTCCCCGTGGCGGACATTCATGTCAACGCCAGATACTACTTCTTCGCCGTTATACGCTTTGGTCAACTGATGCGTTCTAAGAATATGAGTCATGCTGATTTCTCCTCTCTTCCTTCTTAGAATCACTTTATCAAACGCTTCTGTCGCCCCACTTACTAAATCCTTACGAATTCCTTACGTTTCGTCAGTTTTGAAAGTAACGGCAAACACGGTCTTGTTGAAAGGCACGCTGGTGAAGCTGATGCTGCCTTTCATTCGCTCGACCAGCCGTTTGGCGATGGTCAATCCAAGCCCGCTGCCTTCCACCGATGAGCTTCTGGCATCTTCCAAGGTGTACAGGCGTTCGAAAATCTGATGGACGTCTTTGTCATTAATTCCTTTGCCGCGGTCCCAGACTTCCATGATGACGTCATTCTTTTCCTGCCGCAGCGAAAGGCCCAAGACCTTGCCTTCTTTGCCGTAGCGGATCGCATTGGACAATAAATTTTCCAAGACACGCATCAAGGCGTCCCGGTCGGCTTCGATGAAAACCGCTTCTTCCGGAATGTCGATGAGGACTTCAAAACCTGTGGAACCTAAGGTGTCGTAATAGCCGAGAATGGCTTCACGACAAATTTCACTGGCATTGATATTTTTCATTTCAATGGGCCAATCATTCGATTCCAGCTTCGCCAAATCGAAAAATTTGCTGATGAGGTGGTTGACTTCCATAACTTTGCCGTTGACCTTCGACAATAGCTCCTGCCGTTCTTCGGGTGTATATCTGCTATCGTGCTGGATCGTTTCGATGTAGCCGAGTACCACCGTTAAAGGTGTTTTCAAGTCGTGGGAAACATTGGACAGCATCCGGTTCATCGACATCCGCAAGCGGGTGCCATCGGCAATGTATTCCTGATGGTAATCCAGCAAGGAATTGATGCTGATGAGCAACTCCCTCAATGGCTGTTCTTCGGTCCGGACGAGCAGTCTTTCCGTCGATTGTTTTTCGAGGATATCGTCCAGCTTGTTTGAAATATAGGGAAGGTCTTTCGTGATCGTTTGTTTGATTTTGTAATAACGGTAGCTGACAACTGCCAAAAGAAGCGCGAGGACTGCGGACACATAAATCATTTCGCTGCCTCGATTTTATAGCCGATGCCCCAAATGGTTTTTATGTATTTTGGCGAAGACGGATCTTCCTCGATTTTCCCTCTAAGACGCCGGATGTGGACATTGATGACATTATCATCTCCGTAATAGGCTTCTTTCCAAATGCTTTCGAACAACTGTCCTTTCGTGAACACACGGTTGGGATTGGTCGCGAGCAACGACAGAATCTGGAATTCCTTCGCCGTTAAATTCAGTTCTTTTCCATTCTTCAGCACAGTAAAATTAGCCAAGTGGATTTCCAATCCGTCCATCTTCACGATTTGTTCCGGTTCGTTTGGAGCACCTTGGCTGTACTGCTTCGCACGGCGCAAAGCCGCTTTGACGCGTGCCGTCATTTCAATCAACGAAAACGGTTTGGCGATATAATCATCTGCCCCAAATCCGAGCCCCAAAGCTTTGTCCAAGTCGCTGCCTTTTGCCGACATGATCAAGATCGGCAAGGTGCTGTCGTTGCGCATGAGCTGCAAAACATCCAAGCCGTTCGCAGTCGGCAGCATCAAGTCCAAAATGACCAAATCGAAGTTGCCTGTTGAGAACAAGCGCAATGCTTCGTCGCCGTCAAATGCGGACGTTACGGCATACCCTTCTTTTTTCATATGGTTTAATACCATTTCATGAATTTGATGATCATCTTCCACCAGCAAAATCGCTTCACTCATCGCCACCACTTCTTTCTGTTCGAGTATTATCGGAAGAGATTTAACATTTCCTGTGAAATTGAGAATTTTTGGTTCCTTTCCATCATTATAAACATTTTCCATCTTAAAAATATTCCTTCAGTCGCTTAGAGGTGAAAATATGACTTGAATAGGAAGCTCGCAATCTGCTCCTAAACGATAAAAAAGGGGTTCAGAAAGTCCAATTTGCATTCGGAAGGGATGGGTATTATTGGTATCATTAGGTTAGTGAATAATTAGGATGAGGTGAGCTTATGAAATCACATTGCACTTACTACAAGAAGAAGATGCCAACGAATTATTCCGGTTCGAATCTGACAGTCGGAAGTTTTTTGAGCGGCTGGTGCCAAGTCGTGGAGATGATTTCTACGTTTTCGAAAACTTTCTTTCGAGGCATGAGGAGTTATTGAAAGAACAAGAAGAAGACTTTGCAAACTTCTACCTAATCAAAAACGATACAGGAGACATTCTGGGAAGAATCAACTTAGTGGATATAGACAGGATCAATCGAACGGCAGAAATCGGATTTCGGATTGGGACGAAATACGGAGGGCAAGGGATCGGAAGCCGGGCCTTGGAAATTTTGCTCGATACCGATTTAAGATTGAGGCAAATACACGGAAAAACGACGACTGTTAATGGGGCCTCCCAAAAAATATTGACGAAAAACGGATTTCAAGAAGTGCGTGTTGGGGCAGAAACATTTGAGATGAATGGCCAAGATATGAGCTTTGTATATTATTTGTGGGAAAGTAGAACAAAATAATAGAAGCCGGGTTTTCCAAGTGAATGGTGAAATCTCTTTAGTATAGTCCCAAAATATGATATATTTCGGGAAAATGATGGAACGCATATTCGATAGAAGCGGTTGAGCTTTTAATATCGAATACCTCCAGCTATATGGATTTGGGCAGAATCGGACAAGAACGGGGAAAAGGAAGTGGAACATGGAACAAAAAATACCAGCGCTCGCGTTAAAGATCAGAAACAGTTCTGGCGGCCATATCTTTTATCTAACAAAAGAAACGAAGCACTATATTAATAATATTGTCGTTTTTATTTTGGACGGTTTACAGAACAACGAGCACGTCTTAGTTGTTGAAAACAACCGTTTGACCCCTTTGGTCCGGAAACGGCTCCAAGCGGTTTTGACAGCTGAAGAACTCGCCAAGGTCTATTTCTTCGATAGTTATAAGTTGTATTGGCATAAAGGGAATTTCCACCCGAGCACGATCGTCGAATATTTCCGAGAAAGCTTTGACGTCTCTGAGCTGCCTTGCCAGCATTTTCGGACGTGGGGGCATATCGAATGGGATACACGCGACGGCTTGGAAGAAGAGCTGCTATCGTACGAAGAGCAAGTGGACGATTTGATCACAGCGCAAAATTTGATTGCGGTATGCGCATACGATGCTATCCGTGTTGAGCAGCCTTTGCAGGATAAGCTTGCCTTGTACCACGATTACCTGATGGAAGATGAAGAAATCGTGTTCTTAGAGGAAACACGCGACTCCCAGCGATGCTTAGTAAACGAGACAACTGGAAAATAAGTGACTATATAAGCACGGAAAAGGGCTTTTCGAACAGATCATAAAATATGATCTTTCGGGAAGCTCTTTTTTAGAGTATTGATGAAGTTCCTGAACAGTAAGTTCGATGCGTATATACCCTAATATTAACCGTTTTATAATTAATAAATATTCATTTGTAACGAATATAAAAATAGATAAATAGGCACGAAATCAGTATGCTATGTATAAGCGCCAGTTCCGATTATGCGTGCTAGGAAGGAAATCCATATGACGAAGAACTTTGTTTTGACAGCACTTATTTTAGCATTACTTTTGAATGGCTGGCTGGTGGCCTATTTTGCAGTGCCCCATTATCTCGAGTTGATTGCGGTTGGGCTATTGTCGCTCTTATTCATGTCCATTCTTAGCGAACGTTATATTTTTTTATATGCGATTACGATGATTCTATTATATGGAGCTTATTTAACGGTAACCTCATTCGGCCAGTCATTGCCTGAGGGCATGCAAGTGCACTATATGTATAGCCATTTGCTATTCACCAGTTTCCATTTGATTTTTTGGATGCTGATGAATGCTGTGAAAAAAATAGGCTATCAAAATTCGGATTTGCAGCATCAGGTCCAATTGCTCCAAAAATACAGACAAGGATCTCAAGTTCTGACAATGACTGAGTTTAAAGATCAAGCAGAGTGGCTGTTAAAATCGACAGCCCGGAATGGAAAGGAATCGTATTTCCTGAAAGTTGAACTTGAATATTCCAAGAAGAGGACGAAACAGAATATGCAGGAGATGCTTGAAAAAGCAGCCCTTCAATCCATTCGGCAAAAATACGATTTAGTTTCCAGCGATCTTGGCACCATTTATTTTCTTTTAAAAGATACCCACCAAGAAGGCGCGGACATTGTCATGGAGCGCTTTCGGAAAAAAAGCCAAGCTGAACTGAATTTCATCACGCCACCTTATCAATTTGAACAAATTCATATTAAAGATGCCCAGCAGTTGCATGGGTTGTTAGGGGCAAGATCATGACACAAGTGATTTTGCTAATCATGCTATTTTTTTGGGTGCTGTTGATTTTTTATTCCATCCTGACTATTTCTGGTGTATGGTATCGAATGCGATTTATAAAACCGCCAAAGCTATCGAGCTATCCTAGCGTCGCGGTATTGATTCCTGCACATAACGAAGGCATTGTCATGGAAGATACTTTGCGGGCAATGGCAAGGCTGCAATATAGCGGCCAATTGGACATTTATGTGCTGGACGATAATTCAAAAGACGATACGGCAGAGATCGCACAAGAATTTGCGGAAGTGTTTTCCAGGATCCATTACATTCCGGTACCTGTCAGTTCTCCTTCTGGGAAATCCCGCGTATTGAATTATGGGCTAAGTATTTCACAGTCGGATTACTTTGTTGTATACGATGCGGATAATGAACCAGAACCCGATGCAGTGGAATTATTGGTAGAAGTCGCGGAACGAACTAAGAAAGCCGCCGGAGCGGTAGGTTATGTTAAAACCAAAAACGCGCACACCAACACGTTGACCCGAATGATCGGCCTGGAGTTTCAAGTATTTCAATTGTTGATGCAATGCGGGCGCTGGCAGTTTTTGAAGCTCGGATCACTGGCCGGCACGAATATGCTGCTTCGCAGAAGTGTGTTGGATGAATTGGGCGGTTATGACGTCAATGCCTTAGCGGAAGATGCAGAGTTGACGGTGCGGCTCCATACGAAAGGCTATCTGTTGCCGGTAGTGCCAGAATCAAAAACGTGGGAACAAGAACCGGAAAAGTTGACGACTTTTATCAAGCAGCGCACACGCTGGCTTACAGGGAATATATATTTGCTCGAGAAGTCATTTAAGGACTTGTCCCATTGGCGTGGAAAGACTTTTTTCTTGAGTCTGCAGCATGTACTGACGTATTTGGTTTTCGTGGTCGTTCTTCTATTTTCGGATATCTTTTTCATAATGAGTATTCTGGGCATGGAATTGCCGAATATGGAAGCTCCATTGCTGATGTTGTGGTTTATGAGCTACATTGTCTACACAGCCCAGTTATTGAGCGCATTGGTTGTAGATAGGAACGTATCACCTAAAAACGTATTTTTCATCTTCATCATGTATTTCACCTATGCTCAACTTTTCATCATCCTGTTGCTTCGCAGCGTAACGGTCTATATATGGAGCCGTGTTCGTGGCAACACGATCGCATGGGATAAGACGAAGCGTTTTAAGGGAGTGGGGTGAATGTTGAGCAACTCGATTCACTTAAGAGAATTTAAGAAAAGCGATTGGGAAGGCGTACACAAATACGCTTCTCAAGAAAAGGTTTGCCGAACACAGCCGTGGGGACCGAATTCAGTAGAAGAGACCATCGAGTACGTCGATCAAGTTCTTGCAGATGAAAAAAAAGTTCCGAGAACACGATTTACGTTTGCTGTAGTTCAAGCGGGAGATGACGCAATGATCGGTGCTGGCGAACTCACTATCAAAAGCTTTGAGAACAGGACAGCTGAAATCGGCTATATTATTAATCCCGACTATTGGGGCAGGGGAATCGCTACAGAGCTTGCCGAAAAGCTCATTTGTTTTGGTTTTGAAAAGCTGAATCTCCACCGGATTTATGCCACATGTGCACCTGAAAACATCGCTTCCCGAAAAGTCCTGGAAAAAGCAGGTCTGTTTTTCGAAGGGCATATGAGAGAAACTTTGTGGGTAAAGGGGAAATGGAGAGATTCACTTCTTTATAGTGTTTTAGAAAACGAATGGGATGGGCAGGGAAAATAGGTATTGGCCCGGAGAGTAGAGACGTTTATACATTTTAAAAAAGCGTGTTCGAATTTATCGAATACGCTTTTTGTATTTTCAAATGAGGCTAATCTATTTTTGCAAAAGCTACGAGGGTCCCTGCATCACATGAACTAAACCCAATCTTTGCATAGAAATGACGAACATTCGGCGCTTCCTCCGTCAGTAGCACTTTTTGGCGCACGTCACCAAATTTAACCAATGTTTGGCTCATAAGATCTGTCGCAATTCCTTGATTTTGGTGGTTTGTTAAAACAAGAATGTCTTGAATATAAATAATTGTGAGCCCATCACCGACTACACGAATCAGCCCAACTAAACTTTCTTTTTCCCATGCAGACAATACATACAACGAGCAGGACAGGGCTCGTTCCAGTTCATCCATATCCTTCGTGTAGGCATACCATTGCGCATCTTCGTAAAGTGCCTTCAACTGTTCCCTGGGGATTTGCTTTTGTTCTTTAAAGATAATAGCCATTATGTTTCCTCCTCAAAATTATTATTTTGAAGAGTGTGGACGTAATTTTTCCACTGTCTTATACCTCCTCTCAGAACTAGAAATCTTTACAGTTTTTTTCGTTTATTCATTTGCTAATGATTTTCTCGGTTGCTTCCCACTTCAACCTGCTTCACCGCTTCGTGCATCTTCCGTATTTCATCGATGACTGCTTGTGGATTATCAATATGAACGGAATGTCCCGCATCTTCTAAGATGACGTGCCGGCTATTCGTACTCAAAGCCGCTAAATCTTTTTGGAAATTCATCCAATGATTCCACGATTCTTCAGTGTGATCAGGCTGGTTTCCGCCGGTTACAACGGTTAACGGCATGTCGCCGAGCGTTTTATATTTCCGCACTTGCTCCAAGCTTTCTTCAAATTCCGCTAACGTGCCTTCTGCTCCAAACTGTCCGTAATAATCGGCTTGCATATCAAGAGACAATTCATCGGCCATAAGCTTATTTTGATCTTCGTGGCATGAATCCAAAAGAATCACTCCTGCTACTTCTTCCGGATACATGCTTGCGTAAAGGCGGACATTCAAGCCGCCGAAAGAATGGCCGACTAGTATATAGGGCGGTTTTACTTCCTTTTTTTGAAGCAAGCTGCGCAGATTCTCAACATTTTGAAGGCTATGGTGCGGACGGGAGTCCCCAGTACTTCGCCCAAGGCCAGCCCTGTCGTAGATGAGCAGTTTAGAAAATGAAGAGACTTCCGCCTTAATGCTGTTCCATCTTCTCGTGGGCACCCCATACCCTGAATCGAAAACAATTACAGGACCGTCCGTACCTTCCCCCAACACTTTGCAATAAAGCTGAATCCCTCCAATATCAACGCGTGCGTCTTCCATCTGCTTCGTCATATACTTCCTCCATTTCATCGAACAATCCCTCTAAGTAATGCTTGAAAAAATATCCACCTAATTATACTACAATATTCTGTAAATTGATTGGATGTGTATACAATAATTGGATATAGTAGAGAGGAGCAGTTAATTTACAAAACATACGAGGTGGGCGAATGCTAAGGCTCTATATTACGAGGCACGGAGAAACACAGTGGAATATTGAAAAGAAAATGCAAGGATGGCAGGATTCCCCGTTGACAGCGAAAGGTATTCAAAATTCATTATGGCTAAGTGAAAGAATGGAGCCAGTCGATATAGATGTAATTTATGCGAGTCCGAGTGGCAGAGCACAACATACTGCGGAAATGGTTCGTGGAAACAAGCCAACTGAGATCGTATTTGATCCCAAGTTGAAGGAAATCAATATGGGTGAGTGGGAAGGCCATAATATATCTGTCATCAAAGAACGGGATCGAGCAAGCTTCCATGCATTTTGGAATGAACCGGCATCGTATAAGCCGAGCGGCGGTGAATCGTTCCCTGAATTGATCGAGAGAATCCGGACGGCTTTAAAAGAAATTGAAGCGAAACATTCTTCTGGTAACGTCTTGATCGTCACACATTCGGTCGTCATCAAAGCGCTATTTATGATTTTCAACGACACAGAAATCGAACACTTCTGGGCACCGCCGTATATCGAGGACACCAGCCTCACGATCGTAGAAGTGGATGATGCAGACTACCGAGTCACGTTGGAAGGCTGTACGGTACATAAAGAAAACATAGAAGAAAGAGTGAAGCTTTAAGGTCAAGCGCATTTAGAAAGGTAGATTATAAAAAAATGATTGATATTCAAGGAAGAAAAATTAAGTTGATTGAAAATACAGCAGAGAGCTTGGAGGAACTATACTTTTGGCGGTTTGAAGAAAAAGAACAGGAAGCGAAAAAGTGGAATGGGCCGTATATTCTTCAAGAACATATGAGCAAAGAACAGCACAGGGAAAAATGGCTCAATGATGAGGAGATTGCTGTGGGTGTTCCGACATCTCTTACGATTAGGGTAGACGAAAAAGTGATCGGTTACGTAGGAGCATATTGGGTGGACCAAAACACCAATTGGCTTGAAACAGGAATCGTCATCTACGATAAAAATTATTGGAACGGCGGTTACGGCCGAGAAGCCTATACATTATGGATTGATTTCCTTTTCGAATCGACGGACTTGCACAGGCTTGGAATGTCGACCTGGTCAGGCAATGAAAGAATGATGAAAGTTGCGGAAAGAATTGGAATGAAAGAAGAGGCGCGCATCCGAAAAGCGCGAATGGTAGAAGGGCAATACTTCGATGCTATCAAGATGGGAATGCTGCGAGAAGAGTGGGAAAAGTAAACACTGGCTTTCTTCAAACCGTGAAAGAAATGAATAGTTTTTAAAATGTGATGAAAGGGATGACGTGCTTGTTAATTGTCCTGCTCATAATTGGTTCATACATATTTGGAACGATAAACGGTGCATACTATATTGGCAAAATCTATTTTAGAAAAGATATTAGAGAATTAGGCAGCACTACTGCAGGGGCACGAAATGCCGGGCGCGTATTTGGCAAAGGCGCATTTATCGGTGCCATCCTGGTCGATGCGTTTAAAACGTTTCTGCCTTTAGGGATTGGTTACATGCTTGGTCTGTCACCATGGGTGCAAGCCCTGCTTGCCTTGAGTGTCCTGTTTGGACATATTTGGCCTATTCAATTGGGCGGTAAAGGCGGTAAAGGAGTGGTCGTTTATTTGGCAGCTGTTTTAATGATGGTGCCAGTCGGCCTTTTTGCCTCCTTCCTCTTGTTACTCATCGTGAAACTATTGAAAGTGAAATTGACGGGTGTAGGGTTGCTGATTTTAGTTCCAGCGCCGATTATTCTGTTCGTTCAACATGAATGGCAAGCAGCTGGCCTCTTCAGTTTGATGCTCATCATTGTGATCTTTGTCCATAAAAGGGGTGTTTCAATTGAATAGAAAAATTGCTATCTACTATAAAATTGCAGATTCAGAAGAAGAGATGGAACAAATCCACCGTTTAAATTATGAAACCTTCGTGGAGGAAATCCCTCAGCATAACAAGAGCCAAGAACAACGGCTGGTAGACCGTTTCCACGAAGAGAATACCTATTGGATTGCTAAACAAGACAACCGCTTAATCGGGATGGTAGCGCTTCGGGGTATCCGTCCATTTTCTCTAGATCAGAAGCTCGGGGCTATCGATCATTATTTGCTGGCTGATGCCAACCCATGTGAAGTTCGTTTGTTATCTGTGCGGCAAGAGTATCGCGGCAAGAGAGTTTTTTTCGGACTTCTCCAGCAAGTCGTAGCTTCCTGTTTACAGCAAGATTATAATTGCGTGCTCATTTCAGGGACAGTGAGGCAGGCACGTTTGTACCAGCATCTAGGGTTCAGGCCATTTGGTCCTTTGATCGGCACAGAAAATGCACAGTACCAGCCGATGCTTTTAACTAAAGAATATTTCACTTCTGCCGGTAAGCTTTTCGATCAACTGACTCAAGAGAACCAACAATCATTTTCAATTCGACTTTTGCCTGGGCCGGTTTCGATGCATCCCAAAGTCGAAGAAGCCTGGGCAATGCCTGCAAAGTCCCACCGTTCGGACAGCTTTTGTAAAGAATTCGCTTCTTTGCAGACGGAGCTGAAGCATTTAACAGGTGCAGCTCATGTCCAATTGGCTGTCGGAACGGGTACCCTGGCGAATGAACTGATTGCAGGACAGCTGAGCCGGCTTGGCGGAAAAGGGCTCATCCTATCGAATGGCGAATTCGGTGAACGCTTGGCAGAACAGGCAAAGCGTTGGCAATTGGATGCGCTCCATATGCGAAAGCACTGGGATGAACCGCTTGTGGTAAATGAAGTGGAAAAACTAATGAAACAGCATCCGGATATTCGCTGGCTGTGGACGGTCCATTGCGAAACGTCGACCGGTTACCTTTATCCATTAGAAGAATTAAAGTCATTGTGTAAACAACAGGAGATTCGGCTGTGCCTGGACGCTTGCAGCAGTTTCGGGACCGTCCCGTCGGATTTTTCGAATGTGTATATGGCGAGCGCTGTGAGCGGAAAAGGCCTGGGCTCTTATCCCGGCCTAGCGATAGTGTTTCATCAAGACGGTGTTCCTCCAGATACCAGCTTGCCGGCGTATCTGGACTTAGGCTTGTATGAAAAGAGTGGTACGGTGCCGTTCACCCATTCTTCGAATAGCGTCGCCGCGCTCCAAGCAGCGATCACTCATCATCGCTTTCCCGACCCGCTGCTGGCAACGGAAATCCGTAACCGGCTAATGGATGCCGGGTTGGATGCTTTAGGAGATGAACGGTACTCACCCGGCATCCTGACAATCGCCTTGCCAAGTAAAATCGACGCACGTGCTGTGGGCGATGCACTCAAAGCTAGCGGAATCGAAATCAGCTACGAGAGCGATTATTTATTGAAGCGGAACTGGATACAAATTGCTTTGATGGGAGATGTGAAACCACCAGAGGTCAAAAAAGCTACCACTGAACTCATTAAAACTCTAATGAGTGCACAACATTCTGCTAGAAAGAGCTAGTTTAATTACTGATGAAAATGGAGTTGAATTATGGCCAGCTTAAATAATGTGGTTCCATTAGAAGCGAACTTGTTAAAGAAGACATTAATAGATAAACAAGGCTGGGATAAAGAAGATGAATTGGTATTAATTAAATCAATGATGGTACATATTGGCTCCACAGACAGTGAGCTGCGCGATAAGCTGATATACGGTGCATTCTGTGATCTGGTTTTGGGAGATGAAATAGAAGCGGACATATTGAGCGAGATGCTCAAGTCTTGTTTAAACGAACAAATGCTGTTCAAAGGGATAGGGGAATCCGGAACAGACAGCGTTTTTACGAGGTCGTTCACCAGTTTGTTAATAGCGCTCATTCTGCACTCAGACAACCAGAAAGATTTTCTTTCAAGAGAGTTAATTTTCGAAGTGAAGGATCAATTAACTTCCTATATAACTCTCGAAAAAGACTTGAGGGGATTTGTCGTTGATAAAGGGTGGGCGCATAGCATAGCCCATATTGCGGATACCTTTGATGAACTTATAAAAAATAAAAAGATTACAATGGATGATCGTTTAGAGATAACAAATGCCTTATGGAATAAAGTGTTTATAGCTGACTACATATACATCCATGATGAAGAAGAAAGAATCGTGGTTCCTCTATTGGGAAGTTTAAAGCAAGGCTTGCCGCATAAAGTGATGCAAGGCTATATAGAAAGCGTGCCTTGTGACTTGGAAAAGCAAAAAGATCAACTGCCAGAAGAAAACTATTGGTATTTATATGCTAATTGTAAAAAATTCCTGAAAAGTTTTTATGTGAAGATTAATCATGAGTCTGATTTAATGCAGCTACAAAAAAGTATAGGAACTTGCCTTTTAAAGATTTAAGTGTTTTAATGCCAGTTTTAAAGTAAGTTTTGTGAATTTAAGTAAAATGGAGAAGGTGGGGCGTCAGCCATAGATCCTGTATTTGAACTTTCCATTAGAAAGATGAACGAAGAAGATTTTTCGGTAATGGCTAAGTGGCTCAGCATGAGAGAAGTACTGGAATTTTTTGGAGATGTGAATTCACCTTTCACAATCCAACAAGTGATAAAGAAATACGGGCCGAGAATTGATGGGCAGGTGCCTATCCACCCGTATATTGTGGAGCGAAATGGCGAACCTATTGGCTTTATGCAGCATTATCAATTAGCTGATCAATTAGCTGAAGAAATTCAACTAGAATATGGCTATCCGCTTGCATTAAATGTGCAGGGCATCGATCAATTCATCGGAAATCCAGCTCTTTTCAATCAAGGAATTGGGACGGTTATGGTGAAAAAATTCTTGAACCATCTTAATGCCTTATCCACGGATAGAGTGGTGTTAGATTCCGCGGTTTCCAATCTAAGAGCGATTCGTTGCTATGAAAAGTGTGGGTTTGTGAAAGTAAAGAGGATAAACAGCGGGGGAAATTGGTTGATGGAATATAGAAATAGAAAATAAATGTGCTTTTTTAAAAATAAGGAGTTTAATGATGAAGATAAAACATAAAATGAAACTCTACAAAGAACCTTTTCGGCAAATCCAATCAGGAAAGAAAACGGTGGAAGTCAGGCTATACGATCAGAAGAGAAGAAGATTAAAGCGGGGAGACACGATAGAATTTACGAAACTGCCCGGCGAAGACGAAAAACTAACGGTGAAAGTGACGAAGTTATGCACATATCCGACATTTCGGGAAATGTTTGAAGACATTCCCGCTGAGAAATTTGGGACTGTGGATAACAATATTGAAAAATGGGTGGAATCCATCCACACCCTCTATTCGCCAGCACGTGAACAGGAATGGGGCAGCTTGGCAATCGAAATCGAGCTGCTTGTTCCCTAAAACGGTGGATAAGCTGTTGAAGGAGCTGTAAGAAATGACAAAAACCATGATTATGTTTTCCACAGGCTCACTAATGTTGATGACAGGTATGTATATATCCACATACTTATCCACTTTTGCGATAGCTGTTGGTACTGCGCTTGCGGTAGCAGGTGGGTGGTTCATGGGAAGCAGCGCCTTTTTCTTGCCAAAACCTGCGAAGAAACCAAACCGGAATACTCAATCTAAGTAGAGGTGACTTATGCACATAGTTAAAAATATTGTTTTGAGCTTACTCGGTTTGTTTTTGCTGACGGCTGGATTCGCAGTTTTGCTGCTGTATTTGGATGTAGGGCAAAGCTTGGTTGCCTGGCTTGGCGCAAGTGTCTTCGTAATCGCGGGCATTGTGTTGGCGATTGTCTGGATTGCAAAAGCGGGGGATAGCAAGAAAAAAATAACGAATGCTGTCTTTCTGATAGCTTCTTCCATGTTGTTCTGGATTTTCACACTTTTTTTATTCGGTACAAATTTTCTGCTCTATGATGTCGAATATGACATGACCGAAGCAACAGAGCTGACGCCTGGAGAAAAGTTAACTTATTACCGCCGACTGATCACAGGTGATGACGGTTCCATTAATTTAGCTACACTGGATTCAAAAGAACTCAATGGAATCACCTTCTATTTTGCGCCGGGAAGCGAGCCGTTAGAAGAAATGGAACAGCTGGTGGACCTTGTGGAAACCAATCATCCGCAATTGGAGCGTGAGTTGGGCGGTGAAACCGACGCCCCAGTTTCTTTCGTTCTCTATGGAGAAAATCTCGATATGCCGATTCGGGAAACGATTCAGGCGGAGTACAGCGGGTTTTACAAAGAACATGACCAGACGATCCACTTGCCACTACCGATCGACGAGGTGTCGGCCGTTCATGAATATACGCATCATTTGTTTTACAGCATCGCGGAGGAGCGAGGGATATATAGTTCTGAAATTCCCGTATGGTTTGCGGAAGGCGTAGCTACTTATTTGTCGGAAAAAGATCAGGCACTGCCATTTGATCCGGATTACCCGATTAAATATGCTGCCTTTGAAAAACTGGAGCACCCGGGTGGCTGGGAAAATCATTTGTCCGATCCCTATAATCCTTATACTCAAAGCCGTGCTTTTGTAGAATTCTTGGTAAATGGGAAGGGAGAAGGTATTCTTCTGAGAATTTTTGCGGAAATGGAACATTCTACGTTTGAATCAAGTTTTAAAAAAGTAACCGGAAAAATTCTAGAAAATTACGAAGCTGAGTTTTTTGCTAGTTTTGAGCAGTTGAGTGATTTGTGGAAAAGGGCAGATTTGTTAGAATACCAACATGGAAAGCCGGAAGAAGCGTTGAAGATTTTTCTGGAAATTGCAGAAACCGCTCCTAATTTAGAAACGGCCAACCATCGGATTGCGAGCCTGTATAGAGAGATAGGAGACTACGACAATACGAACCTTTATCGACAGAATGAGCTGAGGCTCGTCAATCCAGAGAGCATGACAGGTTTATCAAATTCTTATAGTTACGTTACTCAGGATTTATTGTTTACAGACGTTTCCGAAGCAGTGAAATATGCAAAAATGGGTGTTGATTCAGCTGGAGAATGGGAGCGCGCTTGGAGCAAAAAGGTCTTTGCCGAAGTATCGGAGTTAGCAAACCAGGTTGAAATTGGCCAGCCACTCAAAGGCTACTACGGCGTGTTAGAAGGCGAGCATGCTGTGACTGGGGGATTCTCTCCGAGGGAAAAAGCGAACTTGATCGATGTCGTTTTAGCACGATATCCACAAGATCTCTCAGCAAACAGAACAGCATTGATCGAGTTGAAAGAACAGTTTGAAGCCGAGCTGGCAGCTCAACAATAATAAATAAGAAACGGAGCCGATCGACAAGATCAGCTCCGTTTTTTGTATTGTTTTTTATTTTGAAACCAGCTGTGCGAGGCCATCGTTGATCGGTGTTAGCGGGCGGCCAAGCACTTGTTCAAAATCGCTGTTTGCGACTTCGAGCGAACCGTTGCGGATGCTTTCCTGGATGCCGACGACGATTGGGATGGCGAAGTCCGGCACGCCGGCACCTTTCATCACCTCTGCGTATTCTTCGTCGCTTACTTGCTTCACTGAAACTGGTTTATCCAACACGTCACTAAGTGCTGAAGCTAGTTGTTCCTGTGTTAGCAAAGGACCTGAGAGTTCGTAGGTCTTGTTTTCATGGCCTCTGCCAGTCAATACAGCGACAGCTGCGTCTGCATAATCCTGCTGCAAAGCCCAGCCGACTTTTCCTTCTCCGGCCGAAGTGACCCAAGGCGCACCTGCTTCTGCAGCTTGGATGCTGCCCATTTCGTTTTCCAAATACCAATTATTGCGAAGGAAGGCGTAAGGGATGCCCGTTTTGATGATGGTGGCTTCTGTCGCTACATGCGGCGGGGCCATCAGGTTTTGGCTTTCTGTCGCATTGGCGAGGCTTGTATAGGCGATAAACTTAACGCCTGCGCGCTCAGCGGCATGAACCGCATTCTCGTGCTGGCGGATTCTTGTTTCGTTATCGCCGTCGGTTGATATGATCAATAATCGGTCAATTTCTTGAAAAGCTTGATCCAATGTTTCCGGAGCATCGAAATCACCGTGTCGAACGTCGACGCCTTGAGCACGCAGGTCTTCAGCTTTTTCGGGATTGCGGACGCTTACGGCAAGATCGCCAGCGGGTACTTGTTTCAATAAAGACGCCACCACTTTTGAGCCCAGTTTTCCTGTAGCTCCTGTTACCAAAATTTTCATCAATAATTCCTCCTGTTCATTTTATCTTGTAACTATATCGATTACATGTTTAGTTTATTCACTTGTAACCATCTTGTCAACAGGTTGGATTTAATATATTTTCAGCTTAAAATTTGATACAATTACTTGTAACCAGAACAATTACATCATGTGGCATCACAACATAAATAAGCAATGGAGGGCTCAACATGTCAATCAGCAGCCGATTCGCCGTCGGAATCCATATACTGGCGTTAATCGATTTGAATAAAGAAACCGCCTCTTCTTCTGAATTTCTCGCAGGCAGCGTCAACACTAACGCAGCAGTCATCAGAAAGATCATGGGCATGCTGAAAAAAGCAGGATTAATCGAAGTGCAGCCAGGAGTGGCGGGCGCTAAATTGTCGAGAGAGCTATCGGAAATCACGCTGTTCGATATTTACAAGGCAGTGAACGTAGTCGAGGAAAACGAATTATTTAGTATCCATGACAAGCCGCACCCTGATTGTGTAGTCGGCAAAAACATTCAAAGCACCATCGAGCCAATCTTCATGGCCGCCCAGTCGGCGATGGAAAAAGTGTTCCAGAACTTAACGCTTGAAGACATCGTGAAAGATATTGAAGCGAAAGAACATATTCAGTGAAAAGACATTCCATGTGGATGTCTTTTTTTATTGGAGAATGTCTTAAGAAATTTAGGAAAGACACAACATTCAATTATTTTAAATAATTTGTGGGAATTATTGGTATAATAATCTTTGGAATATGAAGGAGTAGTGAATCATGAAAAATCGAATCAAAGAAACCTTCAATAATCTTGCTGGCGCATATGAACATTCGACAGACACACAGAATTTATACAATAGTGAGTACGAAAGACCGGCCATGCTTGCCCAGTTGCCTGAGGACTTGAGCGGAAAAAGAATATTGGACGCCGGGTGCGCAGCAGGGTGGTACACAGGACAATTGGTGGGTAGAGGAGCCCAGGTAAGCGCAGTGGATATGAGTCCAGAAATGGCTGCGGCTGCAAAAAGGCGTATAGGAGAGAGAGCGGAAGTCATGTGTTTGGATTTGGCGGATGCTTTGCCTTTCGAAGAAGGAATGTTCGATTACATCGTCAGTTCGTTGACGCTGCATTACATCGAAGACTGGGAGTTCACATTCAAAGAGTTCCGCCGCATATTAAAACCTGGAGGCGAGTTGCTGTTCTCGGTCCATCATCCGTTCACCGATATTAAGTTGTCACGTGATATGGAATACTTCTCAACTGAATTGATCGTGGACACATGGAAAAAGGAAGGAAAAGTCTATGAAGTCCCGTTTTTCAGAAGGCCGCTTGGCGATATCTTAACAAAAACGCTTCAGCATTTTTCGGTGGCAGATATCATTGAACCGAAGCCGACACAAAAGTTCAAAGAGCTGGACGCGGTGAGGTACGGACGTTTGATGAAAGCGCCAAACTTTTTGATTGTAAAAGCAGTTAACCAATAAGGTTCTAAGCAATCAGCTCAGCGGAAAGGGGAAGTAGGATGGACAAAAAACTAAAAGGGTGGAAAGATCCAGCGGTTCTCTTGCTGTCACTTGGAATCGCAGGCATCGGGGACTTCATCTATTTAGTAGCGATCAATATCATCGTTTATCAAATGACGGGATCGGCTGCGGCTGTCGCTGGGTTGTGGATTGTAGGGCCGATCGTCAATATCCTGACGAAGCTTTGGACAGGCAGTTTCATCGATTACCGAAGCAAGAAATCGGTTATCATCTTTACTTACCTGTTAAGGGCTGGATTCATTGCGCTGATTCCGCTGGCTCCTGATGTTCTCGTCATTTACATTATTTTGGTTTTCCTGAGCATTGCGAAATCCTTTTTCGGCCCTTCTTCCGTGACGTATATTACGATGCTGGTGTCAAAAGAGAAGCGGAAACGGTTCAACTCGATTCAGTCGTTTACGTCTTCCGGTGCTTTCATTATCGGCCCGTCAATCGGCGGCGTACTGATTCTTAGCAGTGCGGTCGAGACGACCTTGTGGATCAATGCCCTACTCTTTGTGCTGTCCGCGTTATTGGTCGTACAGCTTCCGAAACTGGAAGACATCGACCGTGCATCCATCCCATCGTTGACCGTTTCCCAAGTGATCAGCGATTTTAAGGTCGTGAAGGATTTCATCGCGCGAAATAAATACATCACTTTCGTTTATCTGGGCTTCACCACTGTCCTTATCTTTTCTTTCGCAATGGATGCGCAGGAAGTGGTCTTTACCCAGCAAGTGATCGGCTTGTCGGAACTCGACTACAGCTTATTGATCAGCCTCACCGGCATAGGTTCGGTGAGCGGAGGCCTATTGCTATCGGCATTTTCCGCTAAAATCTCTATCAGATCGATGATGGTGTATGGCTTGATCTTAACGACAATTGGCTACGTGGTCTATGCGTTTTCTTGGTCCTTCATTTCGGTCATGATTGGCTTTTTGATTTTAGGTTTTTTCATCGTCTTCATGAACGCCGGCATTGCGACTTTTTATCAAAACAATATTCCCGTGGCGTTGATGGGGCGCATCACAAGCATCTTCCAGCTGTTTCAAAGTACCTTGCAAATCGTTTTTCTGTTGGGAATCGGCCTTCTTGCGGATTTCATTTCACTAAGGATTACGATTGGCGCTTTAGCAGTAATTATGCTTGCAGGAGCTGTCATGTTGGCGTTCTTTGTCACGAAACCAGGAAAAGCCGAGTTTTTTGAAGAAGAGAAAGACTTGGAAGAGGAAGTGTATGTTCAGTGAAGGGTTGGTTGCGTTGGTAGTCTTTGAATAAAATCTTGAAAAATTGAAGGAGGATGAAAAATGCCACATCTCTATACAGATAGGTTAGAGTTGATGACTTTCACGACAGACATGATGCAAGCCGCGACTTCGACTAGGGACGAGCTGGAACGGGCAACAGGCTATCCGGTAGCTAGTGGGTACCCAAGCGAAACCTATAAAGAAATTCTTCCCTACAAAATTCAGCGGTACCGGCATTTCCCAGAGGAAAACGAATGGGAAGGGCTCATTATCCATAAGCAAGACCAGCGCGTCATCGGGGATATGGGCTTCCGGCGAAGCACCGACAATCCAAAAGAAATCGAATTGGGCTATAGCATCGTTCCCGCTTATGAAGGCCATGGCTATGCGACGGAAATGGCCAAAGCAATTGTTGAATGGGGGCTTAAGATAGAGGGAATTGAGCGCATTATTGCGAGCTGCGACCCTAATAATGCAGGATCGGCCAGGGTTTTGGAAAAAGCGGGCTTCACTAGCTTGGGTGAGCGTGAAGGGAAAATGTACTGGTCAACATGAAGGATTCCGGAATCGAGAGGTGAAAAAAGGATGGATTATACTTTTCAAGCGATGACGCAGGAGCAAGCGGAAAATATTGCGGCAAACTGGCGTTACCAAGGAGAATATTCCTTTTATGATATGGAGGCAGACCCGGAGGATTTAGAGGAGTTTTTGGATCCTGAAAAGCGCGAGGGTGTGTATTTTGTGGTTCTTTCCCGCAATGAACTCATCGGATTTTACAGCTTTCAACGACCCGATAAGGATACGGTGGATATCGGGCTGGGAATGAAACCGGAGTTGACCGGTAAAGGCAACGGTGCGGCATTCTTGGCGGCGGGCTTGCGGTTCGCCGAAACAAGGTACCGCCCGAAAAACATTACTTTATCAGTAGCGGCGTTCAATCAACGGGCCATAAGCTTATATGAAAAGCTTGGATTTAGAAAAGTGGAATCTTTTGTTCAGGCGACAAACGGCGGGCAATACGATTTTGTGAAGATGGCGTACAAGGGGTGAGTGTGTGCTGGAAATCAATTCGGGTGTAATGGATTCTTCTGTAAAGACCTTGTTATCCTACGCTACTTCTTCCACTAAAGTGAAAGCTGAGTATGAAAAATACTTCTCTCTTCCAAACTTTAAATTATACGGGATGGCCGTGGACGAAAAATTCTTCGCTTGCATCGGAATTGAGTTTCTGGAGAAAGACGTTTGTGAAATCAGGCATCTAAGTGTCTCCTCAGAAATAAGAGGGCAGAATATCGGGAGTGAAATGATCGATTTCATCTGCCGGTTCTATCCGTTCCATCAAATAATCGCCGAGACCGATCAACAAGCAGTGGAGTTTTATAGAAAATATGGATTCTCGATAAGCAGTTTAGGCGAGAAGTACCCGGGAGTTGAACGATTCCGCTGTGTATATCAAGTGAAACGCTAGAGCCGCGTCTTTAAAAGGAGAGCTTTCTGATGAGTTATGAATGGGGAAATTGCCCGCAAGAATTACAGCGCTTTGTACTCGATTCGGTAGAAGGAATGGTCAACATTCTGGAACAACAGCCTGTAGGCGTTTACCTGCACGGTTCTCTGGCGATGGGCGGGTTCAACCCGAACAGAAGTGATATAGACCTGATCGTGGTGACCAAGCTGCCTTTATCCAGTCGGCAAAAGCGGGAATTGGTTCGCTTTTTGTTGGAACGATCCAGCAAGCCATTCCCAATCGAAATCAGTTCTCTCACCCTTTCGCAAGTCGAGAACTGGAGTTACCCGACACCTTACGACTTTCATTTTAGCGAGTTTTGGCGTGCACGCTATGAGGCCGAACTACGGAATGGGACAGCTCTCTATTTGAACGGCGAAGAAAAGACCGATGTCGATTTGGCTGCACATTTCATGATTTTAAAACATCGTGGCATTTGCTTGGCGGGTGGTCCGATTCAAGAAACTTTTCCGAGTATCCCTCAGCAGGACTACCTGGCCTCTATTATGGAAGACTATGAAGAATGCGTGGAAAAGATACACGAAAAGCCGATGTATTGCACATTGAATTTAGTTCGTGTGTATTGGTATATAAAAGAAGGTAAAATTTGTTCAAAGCAAGAAGCCGGTAAGTGGGGGCAAGAAAGTTTACCGGAACAGTTCACGGAGCTTATTCAGCAAGCAGCGGAAGCTTATCGAACGGATCGTCCGGGAGGTGCTTTTGTGCAAGAGGATTTATCGGCAGTGCGAGACTATTTGCGAGATGAAATCGAGCTCCTACTTAACGCTACAAATTAAATAGCCTTTTCGAAATCCCTCCTATTATTAAGGTGGGATTTTTCATTGCCGGATAACGGAACGACTGTTTGAGGGGGCATAATAATTCAAATACACATTGACAAAATACCGATATATTATTATATTTACAAGAGTGAAATTGAGAATCATTATCAGCGCTTGAAATAAGAGAGGAATACACTAGCTATGAAAATACATAATAACAAAAAGAACCTATTTTTAGCGCTGGCCGCTTGTGCAGCGCTTACGTTGAGCGCCTGCTCAGATGACAATGCCTCGGGTTCGGCTGATGCAGAAAGCGATAACCCAAATGCCATTACAATGTCTTGGCCGCGTGATATCGGCCCGATGAATCCGCATGTCTACAATCCGTCACAATTGATCACGCAATCGATGATTTACGAGCCACTTGTCAGCTACGAAGAAGGCGGAGAAGTGAAACCCCACCTCGCCGAGTCTTGGACAGTGTCGGAAGACGGCCGTGAGTATACGTTCAAGCTGCGCGAAGGCGTCCAGTTTACAGATGGTTCTTCACTCACTTCAGAAGTGGTCAAAAAGAATTTTGATGCAGTCCTGGCAAATAAAAATTCCCACAGCTGGCTTGGCGTCATCAATGTCCTCGATAAGATTGAGGTCGTGGATGAACTGACATTCAAAATGGTGCTGACACAAGCCTATTATCCGGCTTTGCAGGATTTAGCGGTTGTTCGCCCGGTACGGATGCTTGGTGAAGCGGGCTTTCCGGAAGATGGCGATACATCCAAAGGAATCACGGAAGCAGTAGGGACTGGCCCTTGGGTTTTGGACGAATATAAAACAGATGAATATGCGGTTTTCAAACGCAATCCCGATTACTGGGGAGAAAGCCCGGAATTAGAAGAAGTGACCATCAAAATCATTCCGGATGCAGAAACGCGCGTCCTTGCTTTTGAAAAAGGCGAGCTTGACCTGATTTACGGGGAAGGCGTCGTCAGCATGGATTCGTTTAATTATTTGAAAGAAACCGGGGAATACACGACTGATTTATCCGATCCGGTGGCAACGAGAACGATGCTCGTCAATTCGACGAGCGAAAAGCTGTCCGATTTGAATGTGCGCTTGGCACTCCATCATGGATTCAATAAACAAGCGATGGTCGAAGGCATCACGCTTGGCCTTGAAGAAAAAGCGGATTCGATTCTGTCATCCAACTTCCCTTATGCACAAGAAGACATCGAAGCAGTCGAATACGACGTGGAAAAAGCGGCTTCTTATTTGGACGAAGCTGGTTGGAAACTGGAGTCCGGCGGCGCTATCCGTGAAAAAGACGGGCAGCCACTCGAACTGGAATTGATCTACGACAAGACCGACCCGATTCAAAAAGCAATGGCCGAAACGCTTCAAGCCGAATGGTTAGCGATCGGCGTCAAACTAGAAATTGCAGGATTGGAATTGACCGAGCAAATCGAGCGCCGCAAAGCGGGCAACTTTGATTTGGATTTCTGGTATAACTACGGGGCGCCTTATGACCCGCATTCCATGATCAATGTCGTTGCCGAAGACGGCTGGGGAGTGGCAGAAGCGCATTCCAATTTGCCGATGAAATCAGAACTCGACGAGCAGGTGCGTGAAGCGCTGGCCTCTACCGACGAAACGAAACGCCAGGAATTGTATGGTTCTATTTTAAATACCTTGCAAGAACAATCGGTCTTCATCCCGATTTCTTATATGAAAAAGACGGTGGCTTATCAAAACGATATCGAGTCGTTTGAGTTTCCGGCCAACCGCGACGAGCATCCATTCAACGATATTTCAGTAAGCGAGTAACAACAGGAGGGCAATCCAATGGTCATCTATCTCATAAAACGGCTTTTTGCGGTTGTTCCAATCATTCTTTTTGCGATTTTCTTGATGTTTGTGTTGGTGCGCTTGTCGCCGGTGGATCCGGCACAAGCATACCTGGCGGCTTCCAATATTCACCCGACAGAAGAATTGCTGGCTGAAAAGCGTCAGGAATTCGGCTTGGACCGGCCGCTGATTGTCCAATATTTCCAGACGGTCGCTGATATCGTGCGCTTTGATTTCGGCAACTCTTACGTAACGAACACGCCAGTATGGCAAGAAATCACGACGCGGCTGCCAGCAACGCTTCAACTGGCCTTAAGCAGTATTTTAGTCGCCATCATTGTAAGTGTGCCGCTCGGATTTTTATCAGCGGTCTATAAGAACAGCTGGCTGGATCATTTCAGCCGGCTGCTTTCCTATTTAGGCGCATCGATTCCGCAGTTCTGGCTTGGCTATGTATTGATCTTCTTCTTTGCTGTCAAACTGGATTTGTTTCCGGTTGAGGGCAGGGGGACGTGGCAGCATTTCGTGTTGCCGAGCATCACGCTGTCACTTGCTTTGATCGCCATTTATACGCGACTGTTGCGGGCCAGCGTGCTGGAGGAATTGGAAGAAGCCTATGTGTTATACGGCAGAACACGCGGATTAAAAGAAAAAGGCATCATGGTGAAACACGTATTGAGAATTTCCATTTCGCCGATGCTGACAGGCCTTGGGATGAATTTGGGGAAATTGCTCACAGGGACGATCATTGTTGAGCAAGTCTTTTCCTGGCCGGGCTTCGGGCGATTTTTCATTGAAGCCATTTTTAACCGGGATATTCCGGTGATCCAAAGCTATGTTGTGCTTGCGGCATGCTTGTTTATCGTCTGCAATTTGATCGTGGATGTCATCCAGCTGTATTTGGATCCGCGCATTTCACGAGAAGGAAGGGCGCAATTTTGATGGCACGTATACGAACTGCATTAAAAGGCAAATGGCCATTCGCGATTTGCTCAGGCATTTTGGTGGTGTTCTTCCTCGTCAGCATCCTGGCGCCGTGGATCGCCCCGAATGATCCGATACAAGTAAACTTGGCACTTAAGCTCATGCCGCCGTCTCTCGAATATCCGCTCGGCACGGATCAGCTCGGACGCTGCAACTTGTCCCGGTTGTTGTACGGTGCCCGTGTTTCGCTCGGTTTTGCGACTTTGATCTTTGTGGCATCGCTCGGCATCGGGCTTGTCGTTGGAACTTTATCAGGCTACCGCGGCGGCTGGATTGACGCGCTTTTGATGCGCTTTTGCGACGGCGTCATGGCTTTTCCGAATTTAGTATTGGTATTAGGAATCGTCGGCCTTCTTGGGCCCGGGCTATGGCAAGTGGTCGTGGCATTGATGATGGTGCAGTGGGTGTATTACGCCCGCATGATCCGCGGCATGGTCGTCTCGATGAAAGAACAGAACTTCATCACAGCGGCGCGCATCAGCGGGTCGTCCAATTGGAAAATCATCAGGCGCCATCTCGTGCCGAATGTGCTGCCGCCGATCATGGTCATGGGCACACTTGAGATGGGCTGGGCCATCATGGACATTTCGGCGCTATCGTTTCTTGGGCTCGGCATCCAGCCGCCTACGCCGGAATGGGGCGCAATGATTCACGAAGGCACCAGCTTTATGAGAAGCAATCCGGAACTGATGCTGTATCCGGGCTTGATGATTTTGTTCGTAGTGATTTCGTTCAATGTAATTGGTGAATCGTTATCAGAGCAGTTTGGCGTCAAACGGCGCTACTGAAAAGGAGAAGACGTATGCATACACAACCGAATGTCCTGCAAGTCGACAACTTGAATATCGCTGCTAAATCCAGTCGAGGGGCTCTTCCTTTAGTACGGAACGTGAATTTGGAATTAAAACCGGGCAAGGTGCTCGGGCTGATCGGGGAAAGCGGAAGCGGCAAAACGGTCACTTCCATGGCTTTGATGCAATTATTGAGTCAGCGGTCAATGCACGTGCAAGGAAGCATCCAACTGCATGGCCAAGAGCTGAATGGCTTGCCCGCACAAGCAATGCGCAATATTCGCGGCAAAGACATCGGCTTTATCATGCAAAATCCCATGAACGCCTTTACGCCCGTCTACACAATTGGCAATCAATTTGTCGAAACAATCCGTACGCATACGGGACTCGGAAAAAAACAAGCAGTCGAATTAGCAATCGCTTCGCTGGAGAGCATGAATTTAGAAGAACCGGCTAAACTGATGAAAAAATATCCGTTTCAATTGAGCGGCGGCATGCTGCAACGTGTCATGATCGCGATCTCCATGTCTTTGCGACCCGCTGTTGTCATTGCAGATGAACCCACCACCGCACTCGATGTAACCAATCAGCTGCAAGTATTGAATGAGCTGGACCGGTTGCGGACAGAATGCGGGACAGCGATTTTACTCATTTCCCATGACTTGGGCGTGATTTCACAGCTGGCGGATGAAGTCGCGGTCATGCGACACGGAGAAATCGTCGAGCAAGCAGAAGTCTGCGAATTGTTCGATCGCCCGCAGCATGAATACACGAAGAATTTGCTGCAGGCGAGGCCTATGTTATCGGGCAACGAAGCCTTGAACCGGCTCGTCATCTAACTCGTGACTGAAAGAAGGAGGAAGCCATAGATGACTTTATTGGAAGTTAAGGATATTACCCATTCCTACGGTGCCTCCCGCTCTTTCTGGCGCAAGCAGGACGTGAAGCCCGTTCTTTCCGGGATCTCATTATCGATAGAAGAAGGGACGTGCCTGGGACTGCTTGGATCAAGCGGAGCCGGAAAAAGTACGCTCGGAAAAGTCATTCTGGGGCTTGAAAAGCCGCAAAAAGGACAGGTGATTTTTCAAGGGCAGGATGTATATGCCATGGACGCCAAAAGCCGCCAGCAAATGCGCAGGAATTTACAAGTGGTGTTCCAGGATAGCTATTCTTCCGTAAACCCGCGCCTGACGGCTGAGAAAATTATTGCAGAACCCTTAGAAAATTACGAAAAGCTGTCTGCCGGTGAACAGAACCGGGCCATTGCAAGTTTGTTGGAGCAGGTTGGGCTTAGCAGCAGCGACATGAAAAAATACCCGCGCGAATTCAGCGGTGGGCAATTGCAGCGCATCAATATTGCAAGAGCCCTTGCGTTAAAGCCGAAGATGATTGTGTTGGACGAATCCGTCAGTAGTTTGGACATGGTAACCCAAACGACTATTTTGGACTTATTGCAGGACTTGAAAAAGATGCACGGCCTTTCTTATCTATTTATCACACACGATATCCGAGCTGCCTATTCCATCTCAGATGCGATGGCGATTATGCACAAGGGTCAAATAGCCGAAGTGTTCCATAATAAGGATGAGGTGTTTACTTCTCAGCAACCTGCAGTGAAGAGCCTGGTGGACTCGATGCTGCCTGAGCATCCTCGCTACCGCAATGCGGCTGCGCCAACAGAAGCCAAGAAACTTTTCTCAAGATGAACCAGTAAAAGATCTTAGAAAAGTTCTGAGCGAGTGGAGGGGATGGATATGAAGAAAGTGAAATTGGTTGCACATGAAGATGAATTTTGCGAAAAAATTTTCCGTTTGTCCTCGGTGCCGGCGGTGAAAGACGCTTTAGGGTTGCCGGATGGGACACTCGATGACACGATTCGCTTCAGCCGTCTGGTGAGAGAAGAAGAAAAGTCAGGCACAAGAGTACCGCGAGTCATTTTAAACGAGCACAACCAATTGGTCGGCCTGACGGATTTGATGTTTATCGACGACGCCAAAAAATCTTGCCATATCGGGACATGGATCGGGCAAGAATATTGGGGGCAAGGGTTTAACGAAGCGTCCAAGGTCGAGATGTTGAAAATCGCTTTTGAAGAACTGGGGTTATCAAACGTATTCGCAGGAGCGCGAACGGTGAACATCCGTTCTCAAAAAGCACAGGAAAAATTGCCTTTTATCAGCCTGCATGTAGAAGCCGAATTTCCGGAAGAACATCAGGCGCTCGAGAACAAGGAAAAACAGCCATGCGTTTTACATGTTTTTCAGAAAGAAGATTTTGAAGCGTATCTCGCGAGCCTAAACATAAAGGAAGAATGACAAAAACACCAGCGGCCGCCGGTGTTTTTTAATGTGGCTCCACATGCACATGGACAGCCGAAATATCATAGCGTTTCATGAGTTTGACTTCTACTTTGGTCGAGATATCGTGTGCGACAGCAATGTCCAAATCGCCAGGCACCAAAACGGTGACATCGACGACGGCCCGGTTGCCGTAATTTCTAGCGCGGATTTCGCGAACTTCAGTGACGCCTTGTGTGGTGAGTGCAGTTTCTTTGAACGATTTGATGAGTTCTTCGTCAAAGCCGTCCGTCAGTTCGTGGGTTGCTTCCCAAAAGATGCCCCAGCCGGTTTTGACGATCAATACACCGACAAGAAGAGCCGCAAGCGGGTCAAGCCACGGCAGATAAAACTGCGCGCCGACAATTCCGACGACGGCTGCGATGCTGACCCAAGCATCGGATAAATTGTCTTTGGCTGCTGCAGCCACAGCTTTGCTATTGATGCGTTCAGCTAGCTTTTTGTTATATCGATATACCAAATACATCACGATAGTAGAAAATCCTGCGGTCCAGGCCGAAAGCAGCCCAGGCGTTTCGCTGGTCCCTTGGAAAACCGACACGACGGCTGAGTAAGTAACTTGCAGCCCGACTGCGACGATGATGAATGAGGCCACCAAAGAAGCCACGGTCTCTGCCCGCCAATGCCCATAAGGATGGTTGGCGTCTGCCGGCTTTTGGGATAATTTCAAGCCGATCAAAACTGCCGTTGATGCAACGATATCCGTGACATTGTTCAAGCCGTCCGCTTTTAACGCTTCCGACCCAGCCAGGTAGCCAACCCATAATTTAATGATGGATAAAATAATATATGTAGCAATGCTGAGCATCGCGCCCCGCTCGCCTAATTTCAGATTGTCGAATCGTTCTTGTTCCACTGAAAATTCCCCCGTCCTGCAAGTACTTGAGTAGGATACCATCCGTAAATCGAGTGTGTCTACGGCAAAGTTTTTTCAGTATAGCAACTGAAAAGGGGTGAGGAAAGAAAGTTTCTGAAGGGAAAACGAATGAATATTTAGCCAATGGAACTTTGGGTATAAAGGGAGTAGCGAACAATGCCACAAACCAGAAAGCGGGGCGGACAGTTATGTGCACAGCGATAAGTTTCGAAACGAAAGACCATTATTTTGGCCGAAATCTCGATTTAGATATTTCCTATAACGAAATGGTCACCATCACGCCACGGAATTTTCATTTTCGTTTCCGTAAAGCCCAGGACATGATGAGTCATTACGCCTTGATCGGCATGGCTGCGGTCATCGACCATTATCCTTTATACTACGACGCCACCAATGAAAAGGGCTTGAGCATGGCGGGGTTGAATTTCCCGGGAAATGCCCGTTTCCATGTAGAGGATCCGGACAAAGACAATATCGCGCCTTTTGAATTCATTCCGTGGATTTTAGGCCAATGTGAAACGGTCGAGGAAGCAAAAATGCTGTTGTGGAAACTGAATTTGGCGGATATTCCTTTCAGTGAACAGCTGCCGCTCGCGCCGCTTCACTGGATGATTTCCGATCAGCAGCAGTCGATCGTCGTGGAGTCTGTAAAAGAAGGGCTGAAAGTTTACGATAATCCAGCAGGCGTGCTAGCGAATAATCCCGAATTCGGCTACCATTTGTTCAATTTGAACCAGTATTTATCGGTGACAGCTTCCGCCCCTGACAATCGCTTTTCGAAACAATTAGACCTCAAGCCATACAGCCTTGGGATGGGCGGCATCGGCTTGCCGGGGGATTTGTCCTCGACCTCGCGTTTTGTGAGGGCGACATTCGCCAAATTCAACTCGGCATCCGGCAGCAGTGAAGCTGACAGTGTCGGGCAGTTTTTTCATATCCTGAATTCGGTGGCGCAGCTGAAAGGGCTCAATGCGCTAGAGGACGGGAAATTCGAATACACTTTGTACTCTTCCTGCTGCAATATGGACAAGGGGATTTACTATTACACAACGTACGACAATAGCCAGATTACGGCGGTGGATATGCACGCCGAAGATTTGGACAGCGCACAACTCGTCTCTTATCCGCTCATTTCGAGCCAGCAGTTCCGTTTCGTCAATTGAAAACAGCGCCTGGAAGAATGCGTTCTTCCGGCGCTGTTTTTCGTTAGCGGACGTCGAGTATATCGTTGAAAATCAAGCCTTTGCCGTCGATATCGATAATCTTCAAGCGCTTGGTTTCTTTGACGAAAATACTCTTGAATTCATCTCCGTCTTTATTCAATAGCAATACACGTTCACCGGAATTGTCAGAGACGAGTTCCGCTTCCAATGAGTCGCTGCCGATTTCTTTATCGATCACGGTAAACTCCGGCAAGGATTTCAAATCCTGCAATTTAGAGTTTTCGGCGGATGCGTCTTGTATGGCGGTAAATGATTGTTCGGTTTCTGTGGCGGCTTCATTGCCGGCATCTGCTTGTTCTCCGCTGCAAGCAGCGAGGGCAGTGGCCATGAGCGCAATCAGTGGTTTATGCATGTGTTTCAAACCCCTTTCAAATTCGTTTCCAGAAAAGCCTCAGCTAGTCATGCTGGTGAAGTCGGGCGCTGTCGGGTTGGCGATGTAATGGCCGCCTTCCACTTGAATCGTTTGGCCGGTGATGAATTTGGATTCATCGGAAGCGAGGAACAGCACTGTGTTCCCGATATCGTCCGCTTCGCCGTGATAAGGAAGGGCGTTGTATTTCTCGAAAATCGCCAGCACTTCCGGTGATAGATTATTTTTAGCGGCAGGCGTCAAAATTAAGCCGGGTGCGACGCCGTTGCAGCGGATTTTGTCTTTGCCGTATTGGGCAGCGATATAGCGCGTCAAGTTGATGACTGCGGCTTTCGAGGCCCCGTATGCCGAGCGGATGGCATCTCCTGTGAAGCCGGCCATCGATGCGGTGTTGATGATCGAGCCGCCGCCCGCTTCGATCATATGGGGAATGGCGAAACGGCTGCCGAGCAACACGCTTTTGACGTTGACGTTCATGAGGCGATCCCATTCGTCCAAATCGATGTGGACAACATCCAGGTCTTTTTGGAGGTTGGTGAGGCCGACATTATTGAATAAGATATGAAGGCTTCCATAATGTTCAACAGTGAAGTCAACCGCGTCCCGAATCGATTGTTCTTGTGCGGCGTCGAGGAAAACGCTCATCGCTTCAAATCCTTGTTTTTGGATAGAAGCCGCGGCTTGCTTGGCGCCTTCTACGTTGTAATCCGCAATGACCACGCTTGCGCCTTGTTGTGCCAATAAGGTTGCGGCGGAAAGCCCGATGCCTGAAGCACCTCCAGTGATCAATGCGACTTTTCCTTGAACTCGATTCATTTGTATTCCTTCTCTCTGTTTGTTCGTTTTGCTTTTAAACCGTTTAAGATTTTTTCATTGAGCGCTAAATATTGGGCGATTTCATCTGCATCCAGCACCTCGAACAGCTCCATATGCTGTTGTTGGCCAAGCGTTTGCGCTTCTTTCAGCACCTTCCTGCCTTCTTCGGTGATGTCCAGCAGTACTTGCCGGCGATCCTGATCGTTCGAACGGCGGACAGCGAGGCCCATTTTCACCAGCTTGCCGGCGATATTGGTCATCGCGCCTCCAGTAAACCCGAGCAGTTCCGCGAGCTTCATCTGGTTTTGTGCGCCGTTTCGCTCGAGTTCGCCGAGCACGAGAATAGGGGAGACTCCGACATTATGCGGAAAGGCATCATTCCACACGATGATGGATTCATTTGTCACGGCTTCGACAGTGTGAATCAATTTAAAAAGGTTGTTGGTATCCATAACTCGTACACTCCTGTTTAATCAAAAGATTAGATTCTATATAAATATACTTTAACACTAAACTATTTAATGTTAAATGATTAATCTTACAGACTAAGTTGCTTTTATTTTATAAAACGGGAGGAATGAGGCTGGATGAATGGGAATTAATGTTAATATAAAAAGAAAGAAATTCACGTTGATTCAAAGCGATTTGTAAAAGGAGAAATGGAGATGCAGTATTTTATCGGAATTTCACCACCTGCAGACTATACAAACCAAGTGAGTCAATTCAGGAAGCAGTGGCCGGATAACAGGATTGATGAGATAGTTGAACCGCATATTACCTTGAAAGCACAAGGCGGCTTAACACCTGATGAGAGCTGGCTTGAAAATGTGCGGAAAGCGTGCGAGAAAACGAATCGTTTTAGAGCAACTATTGGCGGAACGGCGTTTTTCGGGGAAGAAATTCTGTATTTACAAGTTGAATCGCAGGGGCTGAAAAAATTGCATGAACGGCTTGTTGAACTAATTGAACCAACGGATGAAATGATCGCGCAGTATTTCGAACTTGATCAATTCATTCCCCATCTGACTCTGGCAAAAACGAGTTACGGATTGTCGGCACAGCAGCTAAAAGAGATGGCGCAGCTTGCTAGTGAAGCGCTCGATAGTTGCTGGTTTGAGGTTGATTCTATTCGGGTCTACCAGGAAAACGGCACTGGGGTCTATAGGAAATACATTGACATACCAGTAGGCTAACACCAAAGCTGACCAAAACATGATAGGAGAATGAGGCAAATATGTTCAAATCATATGTGGCGGCAACCGAAAAGTATCAGGGCTTCATCATCGCCTTCAACTGCTTGATCGTCCTTATCATTTCATGGGGCAATAATTGGGTCCTGACATGGATCATGGTGGCAGGCGTCATCATTTGCCCATTGATTGGCATTTCGGATTTGAAGAAAGCTCGTGCACAGCAAAAATAGAATGTAAAGTGTATATAACTTAGAAAAGTCCCGCTGCGAAGAAGCAGCGGGACTTTCTGTTTTCAATCAGACAATCTAAAAGTTGGAACGCCTCAATTAACCCGTTTTTCCATAGCGTATATTCCTAATAGAAGAACAACGATGAGAGAGTTCATCACTAACGCCCAGGAAGTCAACGGCGCCGCTTTTTCAGTGCCGGCGTTCGAGAATAAGTAAGCACCTAGTGAAATAGTGCATATCGCCACTATGGCCAAGATGATTTTTAACAACACGATAGCTTTCTTCATCAATAACGCCTCGCAAGGAAAACCCATGAGGTGAACAAAGTGCTGATCATCAATGCGGTTAAAAGGGTAATAGCGTCACTCGCGGTTAAGTAGATGATGTTAAATTCAAGCAACGAATTGAGTGCGAAAGAGTAGAATAAAAAAGCAAGAAATGAAAAGAACATGCCTTTTTGACGGATCAGCTGCATCCGTTCATCTTTTTGGGCAAATTGTGGATACAGGTAACTTAAACTAAACGCCATGATAGACATGGAGAGGATCATATAGGTTTCCGATAGCGGAGCGCTATTGTCCATGAATGCTGCGAGGAGTAAAAACCCTCCCATCAGAAAAAATAATGAGCCTAACGCTGAAAATGCGATCCGGTAACTGATAACAATTCCTCCTTATTGATTTGACAATTCAATCCGATTCTTCTTCTAAAAAGAAGATGTTCTCGACGGGGGTAGTGAAAATTCGGCCCATCTGCAGGGCAAGGGGCAAGGAAGGATTATAGCGCCCTTTTTCGATTGAAATGATCGTCTGTCTCGAGACGCCCAGTTTTTTTGCGAGCTGGTCTTGTGAAAAACCGTGTGTCTCCCGCAATTCCTTTAATTTATTATCCACTCTATCACGTCCTCGTAGTTATAATTCTATGTTACGTGTAAAGTCTGCTTTACGTCAAGCGAACTTTACAGATAATTACTCGAAATTCCTATGCACAAAAAAAGACGAAGCCTATTCCAGGGCTTCGTCTTGTTCAAGTGGTTCCGTCTCGCGTTGGCTCATTCGAATCGATTCCTGCAAGGCAGCGAGTTCCTGTTCGATTTCGGGGAATCCCGGAATTTCAGGAATTACATGCTCCGCGAACAGCCATTTGCCTTCCATTGTGTTCGCCATCATTTCAAAGAACAGGTAGAGCTGCCCGAGTTGTACGGGAGATAAGGCGAGCCTGTCTTTTTGTGCCGCGTTCTCGAGCAGGAAGCCAAGCTGTTCGGCCGCGAAGAAGACTTGCTGCAAGAGAGCGAGGTTTTCCGGCCGCTGCGGCAATTCGCCTTGTGCCGTATCGAGCACCAGCTTCAAATTGGTCAAATTAGTGCGCATTTTCTTCAATTCGATCGGTTCGGCGTCAATGTCCGGGCTGTAAGGCGAAAACAACAGGCTCATAAAGCGCTGCTGACTTCGCAAAGTTTTGGCCGAATGCTGCGGAATCAAATTGGAAGCACGGCGCCGGCCGATCAATAAGACCCCGAGGAGCCCGATGGCGGAACCGATCAAGACG
Organism: Planococcus sp. CP5-4_YE; assembly: GCF_019042655.1. GTDB lineage: Bacteria > Bacillota > Bacilli > Bacillales_A > Planococcaceae > Planococcus. The sequence continues at coordinate 51,648 of NZ_JAHPZO010000013.1, read as the reverse complement.
TCGACAATGCGCGCAGAAGCGAAATAGGAAAGGTCCCCGATCTGTGAAGTGCTCTCCGCAATCATCAAAGCGTTTGGCGTGATGAAGAATGCCGCAACGGCATAGTTTAAGACAATCGCGAGTTCTGTCAGCGCCGTCAATGCGAAAATGATCAATGCGATAGACAGCCCGTCCGGTTGAAAAGACAAGATGATCGCCGCCACTACAATGCCGACAATGGTGCCGGCTGAACGCTGGATCGAGCGGTTGAATGTCGATAGGATGGTGGCGCCGGACATGACTGCCGCAGCCGATAACGGAACCCAATAAGACGGGTCAATCGGAAGAAAGTAGGCGATCAATGCAGCAAACGCCAACACAATGCCAAAACGGATGGCCGCAAAAAACACCATCGAATGTTTATTGAAGGAGCCGGTAAAGACGGCTTTGAACGGCTCTGCGGTGAGTTCGGTATCGCGCGTTCGTTTATCGCGCCGGCCGGTGAGAATATCGTAGGCTTTGCGTGTGCTTTCTGTTAAGGCATCGCCGGTTTCTGTCTGCAGCCGCGGTGCTGCAACAAAAGATTTTTTGCCGGATGCTTCAACCGAGGAAGCGATGAGCCGCAAATTATCAGCTGTTTCTTTCGAGACAGCGGAAAAGCGGTCGCCGCGTTTGATGATTTCGGCATAGATCGCTTTTGCCTGCAGGTGCAATAAGTTCAACTGCACGAGCCGGTTCGAGCGCGTCCATTTGGCAGAGGCGTAGCCGAGGTCCGTTTCAGCAGATTTCAAAGCGGACCAGGTGCGCTGGCGTATAGCATAGAATTCAGCGGAGCCGGCAGATTCAGCGAGCACGGCCAGTTCGGCATATTCTTGTTTCACTGCCTTGGTTTCAGCGGCGTGAGGCCTGAAGGGATAGGCCCACATCGCCATCAGCCAGGACAGCATGCCACCCAGGAAAACCAGGAATGCGTTCAGCAAGAACAAGGCCGGGTTGTCGGCCATATTATTATTGATCAAAAACACCAGCACGAAGAAAATGGCGGATGGCCCTGTAAATTGATAGGCACCGAAGATGAAGACCGCTAAAGCCCCGATCACACCGACTGCTGCGGCCGCGAGAAATGGCTGCTGGGACAGCAAGACGCCAAGGCCTGCTGAAAACGCCAAGCCGAGTGAGGCGAAAAAGATTTTCTTCGAGCGCAGTGCGTACGGTTCATTGAACGTATAGAGAAAGGCCAAGCCGCCGAGCCCTGCTATCAGTCCGTACTGTAACTGCCCCAACCAGACGCCAATCAGCACGGGAAGCCCGGAGCTGACGCCGGCGGCCAAAGCTTTAGCCCAAGGCAGCGGGCGTTGGTTGATGGCGAAAGCCTGTTTCAGGAGCCTGAGGAATTCCTCGTTCTTTGCGGTTCGGTTTCGTTTCATTCCAGCGCCTCCTAACGAATAAGTTCTCTTATGGCTATTATTCCACAGATTGTTTTTGAAGGGCGACTCCTAGCCGTTCGCTTGCAGAAATTCACTGGTCAAAGTTCTGGATGCCTGCATGTTTCATTTCCAGATCGATGTTGGACTTTGAGAGAATTACTGGTAAAAACCCTATTTATTATAAAATTTATTATTCGTTTTTCAATATTTTTATTGTCCTCTTGAAGCTATTATTTTTTGGCAGTGAACATACCACGCGATTAAAAAACATTAAAAAATCAGTTGCAACAAGAGGCGGGAGCTTCTTGAAATATTCTTATTACCTAGACGGTGCATGCCTTATGACTCGTAAATGTGTTAAAAATGTTATGCGTCAGAAAGTTTTTAGTTATCTGGTTAAATTATTAGTACCTAATACTAATGTTAGGTGCTAAAATGGGGTGAGTAAGCTAAAGGGGTGTATGAATGAGCAGATCAGCAGCACGAATTACAGCCATCGGATCGTATGTACCCGAAAAGAGGCTGACGAATTTGGACCTGGAACAATTGGTTGAAACAAATGACGAGTGGATCCTCCAGCGCACCGGCATCAGAGAACGCCGCATTGCGGGAGAACACGAATTTACGAGTGATATAAGCACGAAAGCAGCACAGGATTTGGCGGAGCGTTATGACAAGACGTTTGACGATGTCGATTTGATTATTGCCTGTACGATGACGCCTGACTTTAAAACACCGAGCGTGGCCGCAATGGTTCAGGCGAAACTGAATATCCCGAACGCCGGCACGTTTGATTTGAATGCTGCTTGCGCAGGCTTCTCTTACGGCTTGCAGATGGCAAACGGCTTGATCACTTCCAAATTGCATAAGAAAATCCTGGTGATTGGGGCAGAGACCTTCTCGAAGATCCTCGATTACAGCGACCGTTCGACTTGCATCTTGTTTGGAGACGGCGGCGGGGCAGTGCTGGTCGAGCATGATGCTGACAACCCGAGCTTTATCGAATCGCATATGGGAACGAACGGAGCATTGGCGAACAACCTGTATTGCACAGATTTGGCCGGTGAAATGTTCGGCGAAGACTTGGCTGCCCGCAATGTCGTCTGGCAAAATGGCCGCGAAGTATACAAATGGGCGGTCAATACAGTGCCAAAAGGTGTCAACGCCTTAATGAAAAAAGCGGGCATAGCGCCATCCGATGTGGATTGGTTCGTGCCGCATAGCGCCAATTTGCGAATCATCGAATCGATCTGCACGAGAAGCGGGTTATCGCTCGACAACACCATCTATTCACTTGAATATTACGGGAATACATCTGCCGGATCGATTCCCTTGTCGCTTGCCGAAGGCGTGAAAGATGGCCGCATCAAAGCGGGCGATCAATTGCTCCTGTACGGATTCGGCGGCGGCTTGACCCATGCCGGGATGCTGGTAAAATGGTCGATTTAAAAATTGTATTTTAAACTCCTGTCAGGATGCAGGAGTTTTTCTTATGGAAGAAAATAATAGTGGATTAATAGGAACGTTTGTTCTATAATGAAATAAAAAGAGTGAATATTCCGCCAATAGGTTTATAATAAAAGCCATAATCATGTGAATGTATCCTTCAAAGAAAAAGGTGATGAGCATGGAAACAAGAAATGGGGAGCGGCAGGCAAACGGGTTGGCTGTAGAAGCTGCGGGATTGGTGAAAGTATACGGGAAAGAACGGGCGGTCGACGGTGTGGATTTAGTGATTCCAAAAGGGACTGTGTACGGATTTTTAGGGCCGAACGGCGCGGGGAAAACGACGACGATCCGCATGCTGGCGACATTGATTCAGCCAGACAGCGGCAGCGCGACCATTTTCGGGCATGATTTAAAAACGGAAAGCGCGGCCATCAAAAGCCGCATCAGTTTGACGGGCCAGTATGCATCGATCGATGAAGACTTGACTGGAATTGAAAACTTGGTGCTGATTTCCAGGCTGATGGGCTACACAGTCAAAGAGGCGAAGTTGCGTGCAGCGGAATTACTATCGGCATTCGGCTTGGAAAACGCAGCCAAACGGCAAGTGAAAAAGTATTCGGGCGGCATGAGGCGGCGCATTGATATCGCCGCAAGCATAGTCGTGACGCCGGATCTATTGTTTCTCGATGAGCCAACGACCGGCCTCGATCCTCGCAGCCGCAACCAAGTGTGGGAGATTGTGCGTGCGCTTGTTCAGACTGGGACCACCGTGCTGTTGACGACGCAGAACTTGGAGGAAGCAGACCAGCTCGCAGACCGCATTGCGGTTATCAATCAAGGCAAGATTATCGCAGAAGGCACGAGCAGTGAATTGAAAGCGTCGGTCGGCACCGGCACATTGAATGTGCAATTACTGGATTCGGCCGACCAAGCGCAAGCAACGGCCATTCTTGAGCACAAGCTCAACGTGGCGGTTCACGTATCGACAGATGGCTTGACCTTGAGTGCGCCGGCGAAAGATTCCTCCATCGTCGCAGAAGCGCTCGGAGAACTGGGCAAAGAAAAAATTGGTATCAGCGATTTTGCACTCGGACGGCCAAGCCTGGATGAAGTGTTTTTGACATTGACCGGACAATCTGCCAGCGATCAACCGATTGAGGAGGAAAACTCATGAGCGTACAGATCGAACATGACAAAACAGCTTATGAAGAAGTGCATCCCTTGAACGCCATTGCCGGCAGCAAGCGCCCGGATCCGCCGAACGCCCTGGCTTCAACAATGGCGTTTGCCCACCGCGCGCTGCTGCGGATCAAACATGTACCGGAGCAGATGTTTGATGTGACCTTGTTTCCGATTATCTTTCTATTGATGTTTACCTATTTGTTCGGCGGTGCGATTGCCGGGTCTACGGGCGAGTACCTGCAGTTTCTATTGCCCGGCATTTTGGTCATGACAGTGTCTCAGATTACGATGTACACCGGCATCGACTTGAACAACGATATCCGAAAAGGCATATTCGACCGCTTCCGCACCTTGCCGATCTGGCTGCCATCCGCTTTAGTCGGAGCATTGCTCGTCGACGTCATCCGCTATTCACTGGCGTCGGCCATCATGATCGGCCTCGGCCTGGTACTTGGATTTCGGCCAGAGGGCGGAGTGATGGGCGTATTGGGTGCGGTATTGGTCATCTTATTGTTCTCGTTCAGCTTTTCGTGGATCTGGACCGCCGCCGGCATCATCATGCGTTCCGAAAAATCTCTGATGATGGTCAGCTTTTTAGTGGTGTTTCCCCTGACTTTTGTCAGCAACGTCTTCGTTGATCCGTCGACTTTGCCTTCCTGGCTTCAAGGATTCGTCAACATCAATCCGATTTCCATTCTGGCGACAGCGGTGCGCGGCTTGATGCACGGCGACGGCACGTGGGAGCAAATTGGCTGGGTGGTCGTCGTGTCCGCGATTTTCGTGGTGATTTTTGCGCCGCTGACCATGTATTTGTATCGAAGAAAAGAATAGTGGATTTGATGGAATTTGCAGTGCTGAAACCGGCCATCTGCTCATTTATATCATTCACGGAGAATATAAAAGAACCCTGGATAGGGCCACATCAGCAACTGTGTCCTTATCCAGGGTTTTATTTGACGAGCTAATCTGGAAACTATGATCCAGTAGTCACTCCCAATAGTGCCGGTAATCATGAAGGTAGCTTTCCATTTTCCTAGGGTGTTGACCGGTCAGTTTTTGATAATCGGAAGTTATGCCTTTGGCTAATCCCAATTTAGTCGGGAAATGGATGCCAATGACGACATTGATAAATCCTTTATCTTTTCCTTGGCTCAGCATGTATTGCTTAAATTCCTTCGGAGAGGGATTCTTATAGATAATTGGCTTGCCGAGAATTTTCGTCATTTTTTCTGCAACTTGTGAAAAGTTTAGCGCTTCATCGCCTGTAATCACATAGGCTTTATTTTGGTGCAAATGCGGATCCTGAAAAGATAAAGAAGCTATCTCCGCTAAATCCCGCACATCGACAAAGCTGGTTTTTCCCATGCCAGCTGGTACATAAATGCGCTGACGCTCTTTAATTTCCTCTCTTAAAAAATCATTCAGGTTCTGCATAAAATAGCCGGCGCGAATGAAAGTATAAGGGACTCCCAGGTTGCGAATCAGTTTTTCGTTTTTATGATGGTGGATAAACGGCAAAAATTGGACATCTTTTACTGACAGATAAGTAATGTGGCGAATGCCGTTTCTTTTGGCTGCTTCTAAAAACTCCGCGAACTTCAGGTTTTCTCCAGGTGGATACATTAAAAACAACTGATCCACTTTTTCTAAAGCCGGGTTGAAACTGTCCGGGTTGGCAAAGTCCAATGATGAAAATTCGTAGGCATAGCCGTATTGTTTCCTGGCTTTTTCTACATTGCGCACCGCACATTTAAAAGGAATACCTTTCGTTTTCAAACTCTGGGCAACTTCATATCCTACGTTTCCAGTAAAGCCAGTCACCAGTACAGTCATCTAATCCACCGCTTTCCATGAAATCATATTGTGGGTACAGGAGTAAGTAAAAATCACCAATAAAAGGCTGTTTATGTCGTCCAGTATAGCATGAGCCAGCAAGCTGTTTTCATAAATGCCAGCTTATAAATGAAAAGTTAATAGTATATATAGTTTATTGATTGAAAATTCTGTGTATATTGTAAGAGAGAATAAATCGGTTTTTTAGTATAAGGGAGGGGGAAGTAACGTGAAATGGCTGAAACGCTTGTTGATTAAATTACAGCGAATCGCGGTTCTTGCGTTAGCGTTATTGCAGCCGGCCTCCGTATGGGCGGTGGAAAAAGTAAACGGCGGCTTATTTGAAGGCGAAGGAGCAGATCCGCTCATTACGCCGGCGGGATACGCTTTTTCGATTTGGTCGGTTATCGTTCTCGGAACAATTGCTTATGCTATTTATCAGCTCCTCCCTATCAGCTATTCCAAAACTATTTATGACCGCATCGCTGCGCGTTCCAGTTTCATCTTCATAGGGTTTGGAGCATGGATTTGGAGTGCTTCCAACGAATGGCTATGGGCAACTGTTTTTATCTTTGCAGCAATGGGGCTATTGCTGCGGTCAGTATTCTTGGACCTATTGGATGCTTCCTTGACTTCTCCAGAGAGATGGATCGTCACGGGCACTTTTGCGCTTTATTATGGGTGGACGACGGTCGCTGTATTTGCCAACCTGTCATCCGCACTTACTTTTTATGGATGGCCAGTCACAGGCTTGTGGGGCATTTTATGGCAAGCAGGAGTGTTAACAGCCGCTACAGCTATCTCGTTACGGCTATTAGCGGAAGTTGAATATCAAAAAGCTTATTATGCCACCATCCTATGGGCGTTTGTTGCCATTAGCGTTGGTGCGGTGTTAGCTGGTTGGAAAGCAATTCCGTTAGCGCTCATTGCTGTAACGGCTACCTGCCTGATCGGTATCAAAGGCTTAAAAATTTGCCGTTCGAGAAATAGCCTAAAGTTGTCTGGGGTCCATCATGCTGTTTAAGACCGGAATGGCTGATTCTGCGAAATGAAGGCGAATTCTGAGCAGATGCCAAATTGACAGCCTATTTCGAATTGGATATTATTAGTAAAAAAATAGAGCATAGCTTATCAATAGAGTTGAACGGGGGAAGATCTATCGCCTTTTGAACAGGCGATAGGTCTTTTTAGCATACAGTGGGCAAATGCAGTTGGCAGCTTTGTCGGCGCATTAGTGAACTTTGGAGGCACATACATATGGCAAATAGAAAAGAGCAAATATCATTCAATTGGGTCGGCAGCGAAAAGCATTTTGTCGACCAGCTGGATATTCGGCAAATCGGACCTGTCGCGGTAGGAAGGTTTGGCGGCAATTCAACTGCCGGCCAAACGAAAAATGAAGACGGCTGCCTGGTGTGGGCCAATGCAAGGGAAGACTGGGAATTCACCGTCTTGCTGGACGCCCATCAAACGGCCGAAAGCGCGGAGCTCGTCGTTGCGGAAATTGGCCGTTTGAAAACTTTAATCACTGAAGCTTTAAAGTCGCCCGTAAAACAAGCATTCAGTCAGCTATCGGAGATATTGCTGGCAAGCTTTGAAAGCGAGCGTTTTAAAACAGCATGCAGCGAAGTGCAGGGCGAAACCGCTGTCTTATGCACAGCAAGAAAAGGCAAATTCCTTTGGTGGCTATCTGTCGGCGACTGCCTAGTATACCTGTTTCATCCTGAACTCGAAGCGCTCGGCGAGATGCAGCAGAATCATCGGAGCTTCTATGAATGGATCGGCAAAGCAAATACATTCGAGTTGCCGGTGCCTTGCTTTAGTACAGGAGCAAAAGAATTAAGAAAAGGCGTCAATCACATTTTGATGACGACCGACGGGCTGGTGGAATGCCCCAACACCGATTTTTCAAATCCGCTGGAAGTGGCCAAACGCTTTGAAGTGGCTTCAAATATAGAGGGCGTACAAGCGTTGCTGCAAGAAATCAAAGAAAAAGAGGTCCGTGACAGCACCACCATCTTGTCCTGGATGATAGAAGTGGAAAGTGAAGCGACACGCCCTGGGGATGAGCCGCAATAAGTTTCGCTGTCCTATTTTTATTTGCAAAAGGGATTTTAAGGAAAAAGAAGAATGAGTATAAAGGTGCGCAAATAAGGCAGTGGGATGCTGCCGCAGATAAAAAGGGGATTATTCGTGGAACAGACAACTGCACAAACATGGAATTTAACTTCTTTATATGCCGGAACAAGCCGATCAGAAGAACTGAAAGCATTTATGGCAGATTTGCAAAATACACTCGAGCAAGCGGCTGGGCAATTGCAAAATTATCGCGAGGTGGACGAGCGGGACAACGATGCCTTGTTGGAAATCATCGATCAATTTCAATATGCCCTGCTCGCCTGGGAGCAGCTCGATGATTTCGCCATCTGTGCATATGCAGAAAATGTGGCAGATCAGGCAGCACTCGCTTTGATGGATGAAAGCGCCGTGCTGAAAGCAAAGCTCGCTTCGTTGCAGATCGAGTTGGATCAAGCCTTTGCTGAATTTCCCGATGCGGAGTGGCAGGAGTTTACCGCTTCTGGCCGTGTTCAGGACTCGTCTTTTTATTTGAATGAAAGAAGAGGGATGGTCATGGACCGTTTGCCGGCCGAGCTGGAGCGGATGATCAGCGAGCTGTCCGTCAATGGCCTGTCGGGCTGGGAACAGCAGCATGAATTGGTGTTAACTAAATTGAGAGTGCCTATTGAAGTGGACGGGGAACTGCAGCAAGTGTCGATCGGCCAGGCATTGAATGAAGCCATAAACGGCAAAGACCGCGCCAGCCGAAAGCGGGCAGCTGAAGCCGTGGACGAAACGTGCGTAGCACACGCGGATACAGTGGCAGCCATTTTGAACCGTGTGGCTGGATCTCGTTTGGCGATTTACGAACAGCGAGGTTGGAACAATAAATTGAAAGAGATGCTCGAGCATAATCGGATCCAGGAAGCCTCAATCGATGCGATGCTCACAGCCCTCGATGATAATAAAGATTTGTACAGAGCGTATATCGAACGGAAATTGAAAGTGGCAGGCCAAGATCCAGCCGGCTGGTTCGATCTGGAGTCGCCGGCATTTTCGCTTTCAGACAAAGTGGATTTTGCTTCGGCGAAAACCGTCATCAGCAAGCAGTTCCACCATTTCAGCGACAAGCTCGGGAATTTTGCCGACCGTTCATTCGAACAAAACTGGATCGAAGCCGAGAACCGGCCGGGCAAAGCGGAAGGCGGATTTTGTGCGTCGATGCCACTGGCCAAAGAAAGCCGGATCTTCCTGACGTATCGTGATACTTATCAGGACTTGATAACCTTGGCGCATGAACTGGGCCACGCCTATCACAACTTCATCATTCACGACGAGCCGGCGCTTGCACAGCAAAAAGGCACGAGTGTCGCGGAAACGGCTTCTACGTTTATGGAGAATCTGGTACTGGATGCGGTGATCGAACAGACAACTGACGAAAACGAGCGGCTCGCCATGCTCGAAATGAAGATTCGTGACGGCTTAAAGTACGTCATCAGCGTGCCGAATATGTTCCGCTTCGAACGTAAGTTTTATGAGCAGCGGGCAGAGGGCATGATTTCCGCAGAGCAGATCAAAACGATGATCTCCGAAGTGGAAAACGATATCTACGGCGGACTAGTTGAGGATTTGGCTCTTTACAAATGGATGTTCATCGGCCATTTCTACGATGCCGAAAAAGCGTTCTACAATATTCCGTACACGATCGGCTATTTATTCAGCAACGGCATATACGAACAGGCCAAACAGCAGCCGGACGGATTCCCGGAGCGGTACGATGCGTTATTGCGCGATTCCGGTAAAATGACCGTCGAGCAATTGGGTGAACAGTATCTAGCAGCAGATATTACACAAGTGGCATTTTGGCGAGATGCACAGAAATCCCTGACGTCCGCCATTGAAGAATACTTGGAGTTGACTGAGAAGCACGTTGCAGCGGCTGGCAAAAATAAGCAATGAAGAAACTAGAAACTGAACGATTGGAAATCATTCCTTGCACCGCTGAAGTGACTCAGCTGCTTCAAAACCAGCAGTACGACAACGGGCCGGAAATTGATCGTCATTTACAAGAGTTGCTGGAAGACCCCAGCCTGTTTGCATGGGGAAGCTGGCTGATTATCCTAAAGTTAGATGGCCAGGTAATCGGGGATGGCGGGTTTAAAGGCAAACCTGATAACCAGCGGCAAGTGGAGATAGGATATGGGTTGCTCGAGCGGTACTGGAATAAAGGCTATGCGAGCGAAGCGATGAACGCTTTGATCGAATGGGCGCTGGCAAACGAACAGGTAGAAAAAGTGATTGCCGAAACCGAGCGCTCCAATCAAGCATCCATTCGAGTGCTCGAGAAAGTAAAGATGAAAAGGACGAAAGAAATAGGCTCACTGATATACTGGGAGATTCAATAATGTTGGATAATTTGATGAGATATTCTGTCTTTCTCTTCCCGTGAGAAATCAGTGACAGAGTATGAGAAGTCGGGAATATCGAAAATTGGGGTGTACGAGTGAAAAAACTTCAATGGAGTTTACTGTTGTGTTTTTTGTTGGCTAGTTGTTTTTGTATATTCGGTCAAGGCATGGCCTATTTTTTGAGTGAGCACGTGGTGCCGGTTGCTCCCGTCTATTATTTGACGGGATTGACCGTCGCTGGAATATTTCTGTACATCGTGTCGGGGCTTTTATTGATTTTGTTAATTAAACGGCAGGAAAAATTCCACACTCACCGAGAATTATATGCAATTGTTTTACTCACTGTGGCACCAGCTGCTTCACTATGGGCTTTCTTTGTCACAGCGATGTGGTGGGGGTAAATATTATGGAAAACCGCTTCAGCAATTTCAGCTGAAGCGGTTTTTTCCGTGACGGGCAAGTTAATCGGTGTCTCTTCAAAGAAAAGATAGGAAAGTCAGCAAGCATGTCGAATATAAGGAGGAATAGAAACTGCCGGCGCTTATGGATTTGAAATCCAGAGGAGGAGAAGGAAATGGACGTGATCAAGCATTCCGAATGGGCAGAAACGAAATTCACTTTGCATTTGCTGTCCCAGATTCTTGGCAAGATCAAACTCGAAACCGCCCAGCAAGAACCTCAGTGGGCGCATGTGACACTAGCCATAACACCGAACGGATTTACGACGGGTTTATTATTCCATCAAGATCGGGCGTTTCAAGTCGACTTGGATATTTACGAAAGCCACATCCTCATCAATGTCGAAGGGAATGTGCAAGCCGTGCCGCTCGAAACGGCCAAATCGATCAAAACTTATTTCAAAGAAATCTTCGAAGCGCTGTCATCAAAAGGCATCGAGTTGAAGGTTAATCCGAAACCGCAGGAGATGGCATATAAGAACAATCTTAACGAAGACGATACGCCGCTGACTTTCAATTGGGAACAGGCGATACGGGGGCTCAAACTCTTTCACTTTGCGGCTGCTGAACAGCTGAAGTTCATCGGCCCGCTGCGCTCCCGAAAAATGAAGCCTGCGCTGTTCTGGGGAACGTTTGACGTCTCGTCACTCGTTTTGCCAAGCATCCGAGAGCCGTATGCGGAGGACAAAGTCATCGAAAAAGCGGCGTTCGATGAACATTTCATCGAATACGGGTTCTGGACCGGGGACGCCAACGTAGATGTGCCCGCGTTTTTTGTGCTGCCGTACCCGTTCGTCAATAAAGAACTCGACAGCGAGCGGTTGGAGCCTAAAGGTGCATATTTTGAAGCTTCGATGAGCGAATACTTCCTGATGCTTGATAAAGTCGCCGGATCGCCACATCCGACGCAAGCGATGCAGAAATTTTTCCGCTCGACTTTTGACATCCTTAGTGAAGAACTGGGCTGGCCGGATTGTTCGTATTACTTTACGCCGCTGGATATGCCAGAGCAGACAGCGAAAAAATGAAGGGATGGATTGGGGAGAAGATGTGCTGGCTCAAGCATGTCTTCTTCTTTTTTATTGTAGCAGGATGGCTCAATTGCTTTGATTGAGAAAAGCATCAATAGTCCCAGAAAAATATTTTTAAAACTATCTATTTTTATGTCTTCCGATGTGCTTTAATAGATTTAATGTAATTGTAAAAAAATTGAAATGGGGATGGTAGGATGGACCGCGCGTTCAAGATTGCGACGAGTTTTTTGATGGGTGTATCACTTTTTGGGGTTTTACCGGCAACACAAACGGCGCAAGCTGAAGATTTAGTGGATGCAGATGCATTGGTGCAAGGAGATAACATAAGTGATACGTTTTCTGCAGAAGACAACGAACATTGGTACAAGATCGATGTCGACCCTGCACAAGTCGCAGCGCATACGCATTTTGAAGTTTCCCTTCAGTCGGATGATGAATTGACCTTTACCGTCTATCCGGATGCAGAACGCGCGACCGAAGACCAGCCTTTTGACCCGTTCAGCAACTACAGCTTTGCAGAAAAGAAATCAACTGTGAAATTCCCGATTGCCTGGGAAGGCCCCTACTACATAAAGGTCTCTTCTTACGCTGAAGAATTGCCGGTAGAAGTACCTGAAGGCGAAGAAGTGGACGAGGCGAGCTACACGATCGGCTTTGATGGTGTTACCGTGAAAGCATCAAAACCAACGAACGATGAGCAATGCCCAGCAGAACTTGTCATGGGTGAAACTGCTGAAGACCAGGCGTTGCTTGAGCAATTGCGCGTTATCCGCGGTGAAGTGCTTTCGCAAACAGAAAGTGGCAAAGATTTGACTAAGCTTTACTATAAACTGGCTCCGTTTATCGGCTATCAAGCCATGACGGATACAACTGTTCGTGATTCATTGAAGAAAAACCTCAAACAGCTCGACGGCTTGATCACGAGCATTGCCGAAAATGGCTTCCAAAGCTCGAAGACCATCACTGCCGCTGACCAGAAAGCAATCAACGAATTATACGCGCTCGCGTTGAAAACAGCGCCTGCGAATTTGAAAGATGATGTGGAAGCAGCAGGGCAAGCGATTAATATCAACAAGCTGGCTGGAAAATCAGTCATGTCGGCCATGCTTCCGACTCCTTATGTCGTAAAAGACGCTTCGATCAATAAGGTCATCGTGAAAGTAAAAGAAGGCGAAACGCTGACGAAAGCGGAAGCCGGGACAGCTGGCATCCAATCGGTTTCCGAGTTTGACGCTGAAGCGCCGAAATTCGACCAGTTCTTTGTGGTGGATTTGAAATCAGGTATGTCAGCCGCTTCAACGAATAAAACTTTGCAGTCGCTGGAAAGCTTGCCGGAAGTCGACTTTATCGAACCGGTCCAGCAATACAAGCTTCACTCAGAAGATATCTATTATGATGAGCAATGGTCTCTTGAAAATAACGGTGGCGGTTTTGGCATTAAAGACGCTGACATCGATTTCGAGGAAATGACGTCACTGGCAGCACAAAAAGGCCAAACTGAAGTCATCACTGCGGTCATCGATACCGGGGTTGACTACACACTGGCTGATTTGAAAAACCAAATGATCAGCACAGGCTACGATTTCATCAATGATGATAATGAAGCACTCGATGATTATGGCCACGGCACACACGTTTCCGGCATCATCGCCGCGGAAGCGGACAATGATTATTCAATGACCGGCATCAACCAGTCGACGAAAATCCTGCCGGTAAAAGTGCTCGATGCATCAGGTTACGGTGACACCGAACAAATCGCATACGGCATCCTGTACGCAACGGACCAGGGCGCCGACATTATCAACATGAGCCTTGGCGGTGGTTATAGCCGTGTCTTGGAATACGCCATGAGATATGCAAGCGAGCGCGGCGTGACGATTGTCGCTGCTTCTGGAAATGAAGGATGGGAAGAAGTTTCCTACCCGGCTTCATCGAAATACGCCATTGCTGTCGGCGCAACGAATAAAATTGACCTAGTGTCGGATTATTCGAGCTACGGCGAAGGGCTTGACCTGGTTGCACCAGGTACCGATATCCCGAGTTTGATGCCGGATGGCAATGTAAGCTTGATGTCTGGAACATCTATGGCAGCACCGCATGTCGCGGCAGTTGCAGGCGTCTTGAAATCGATTAACCCGGATCTTACGCCAGGCCAGTTGGAGAACTTACTGACAGCTTCAGCAGATGACGTTACGTTTATTGCAGAAGATGCCCCTCCAAGTTATGAGGAAGAATGGGCGTTTGAAGAAGACTTCCCGTATGAAATGGAAGAATTGGCTCCTGGCTTTGATCTTGTCTCAGGTTGGGGCCGTTTGAACGGCGCACAAGCAATTCTTGCACTGGACGATAAATGGAATCTCGCTGACCGTATTAGCGGAACAAGCCGCTACGAGACAGCGGTGGAAGTCTCGAAAAAAGGCTGGAGCACATCCGGTAAAGCCGTGCTCGCAACAGGCGGCGATTTCCCGGATGCCTTGAGCGCTGCGCCGCTTGCGGCATATCAAAACGCACCGCTATTGCTCACAAAAACTGATTCATTGCCGACAGTGGTAAAAGATGAATTGAAACGCTTGAAAGTGAAAGAAGTGACATTGATCGGCGGACAGGGCGCAATTAGCCCGATGGTCGAAATGGAACTGAACGAACTCGGTATTAAATCAACAAGCATCAAACGCATCAGCGGCAAAAACCGCTACGAAACGTCCGTCAATATCGCGAAACAAATGAAGACTTCGACGCAAGCGGTCGTAGCGACAGGTTCAGCGTTTGCCGATGCCTTGTCGATCGCACCGGTCGCAGGCAGCCAGAAAATGCCGATCTTGCTGACAAAACCGAACGGCTTGCCAGCGGAAGTGAAAGCCCATTTCGCGGCGAAAGCCTATAGCAAAACCTTCATCGTTGGCGGTAAAGGCGCTGTTTCTGACAGCACAGCAAAAGAACTTAAAAACCCGGTCCGCCTGTCCGGCGCATCACGCTACGAAACGAACAGTGCGATCATCACTCATTTCAAAGCATCCTTCGACAACCAGAACATGTACTTGTCGACCGGCGCAAACTACCCGGATGCACTCGCTGGATCCGTATTGGCAGCAAAAACGAAGGCACCACTCGTATTGACTGCACCGAACGGCCCGAATGCGGCGACAGTGAAAACTGTTCAAACGCAGCTGAAAACCGTCAGCGGCATTTACATCCTCGGCGGTGAAGGCGCTTTGCCGACGCAAAGCATCCAACAATTGTTCGAGTAACACAGGAAAACAGGCGATTCGGATTCCGGACGCCTGTTTTTTTATAGCTAAATAGGAGGTTAAATAATGAGAGAATTGATTGCAGGTGGAATTGGTGTTATTACAGGCATTGTATTGTTTGGCTTCACTTTGGTCGCGGCGGCAGTGTATTCCCTGAATATGGGCATGAGTGCGGGGGGATACTACGAATACGGCCTATATTTAACGGCATTGTGGGAAGTGGGAATTTTCCCAATCATCTTAAGTTCGACTTTATTTTTTTCAGGACTGGGGTTTTTGTTCAGGGCGACAGATCGGGAATGGCGGGAAAAATACTTTTTAGTGGAAGATGAAAAAAAGCCAAGCGACAAAGAAGCATGAAAGGAAGATTAGATGCAGAACGGTTATCTATTCGAATCCGAACGTCTCGGATTCAGGCGTTGGAAAGCGTCTGACCGCACACCGTTCGCGGCATTGAATGCAAACCCTGACGTAATGGAGTTCTTTCCGAAAACCTTGAGCCGTGCCGAATCGGATGCTTTGATTGACCGCATCGAAACGCATTTTGAGGAGAAAGGCTACGGGCTTTGGGCAGTCGAGCGAAAAGAAGACAGGGCTTTTATCGGCTTTATCGGATTATTGGATGTCAATTTCGATATCGGAATTGAAGGCGCAACCGAAATCGGCTGGCGCTTGGACCAGCAGTTTTGGAAAAAAGGCTATGCGACAGAAGGGGCTAAAGCTTGCCTAACATATGCGTTCGAAGAGCTTGGCAAAAAAGAAATCTACTCGTTTACTTCAACGATTAACACACCGTCTGTAACCGTCATGAAGCGGATCGCCATGGAGAAAGCAGGGGAATTCGAGCATCCGCGCGTTCCAGAAGGCAGTCCGTTAAGAAAGCATGTTTTGTATAAAATACAGAATCCATAAAGAAGAGGCCGGACTGGGATTCCCCAGTCCGGCCTCTTTTGCGTGATGTTAATCAGTGAGTTGTTTCACTACAGCCATTTCTTTACCGAAGCGGTGCCCCTGATCTTCAAAGCCTAAGCTTTTATACAGGTGATGGGCTCCGGCATTTTCAGGATGATAGCCAACGATCACTTTTTTTGCACCGTAGGCATCAGCCATTTCCGTGAGCATTAATGTCGTAGCAGCTTTCCCGATCCCTTGTCCTTGGAAAGCTTGATCGACCATGATGCGGTAGATCCAATAGCCGTCCAATTCTTCAGCAACTGAGTTGAACATCAAAAATCCAACAGTTTGCCCGTCTGCACAAATTACATATAGGCGCAGGCTCGGTTCGAACTTCGATTGGGCAATGGACACCGCATTTGGTTCCATATAACTTTGCTGCTCATCTGCCACTTCCAGTTCACAGCAGGCGTACCAGTTATCAGCGTTTACTTTAGTAATGCTTACATTTGTCAATTCCATAGTTTTCCCCTTTCGAATTTAGGGGAACGCGAACGAGCCAGGTCTATTCGGCGCTATCCCCTTGCAGTCATGGATAATGAAGATAGTTGTGTTTGTCATAATGAACGCCTCCTAAACTCGTAATGGCTGTCCGGCTTTTGCAGCGGACCTTTTGACTATATCATGTCTTCGCGTATGGATATCAGTAGTTTTGGAAAAGAAACTTGAAATACGCATTAAAGGTCTTTCGGCAAGTTTCGGTTTGCTCACTAAAAATGATGAGGAGCAATAGACACATAATAGTCGCTTATGCAGGTTGAAAAAAATGGTATTATTGGAATAAATATTCGAATGATATTATTCAATTTGGAGGAATGCCTATATGTCTACGGAAGCGTTGGTTTCATTAAGCAGTTCATTCTTGTTCTTCTCATTTATTATATTTTTAATCGCAATCATCCCATTTGGAGTGGCTGTAAAATCGAAAAAGCAGTCGGCCGTGAAGATTGCGATGGGCTTAACGATTATAGGGTTTGCCGCGCAGCTTGGTTATTTTATTTTGCGCTGGGTAGCGGCAGGCCATGCGCCAGTCAGTAATTTAAATGAATTTCTGACATTCTTCGGCATTATGCTGATTGGGAGCTTTTTAGGGTTTTTCTATATTTACCGTCAACCGGTTGTGGGCTTGTTTTTGCTGCCGGTTGCGATATTGATCATTGCCTATGCCAGCATGTTCGCCAATGAAGTATCGCCGCTAATTCCAGCGCTTCAAAGCCACTGGCTCACCATCCATGTCATTACGGTGGCTACTGCAAGTGCCGTGTTATCCGTGTCGTTTGTAACGGGATTGATCTATTTATTGAAGAAGGTAGATACATCGAACAAGAGCAAAAGTGGATTCTTCTTGGAAATGGTACTGTATTTCTTAGTAGTGGTTGTTGGTTTCATTCTCGTGACATCCGCGTTCGGAATTGCCGGCTACAGCGCCAGTTATCAATTTGAAAATCAAGAAGGCCAGAGCCAGGTATATGAGTATGCCCTGCCAGCCATTGTGGTACCGAATGAGGCGCAAGCCGTTTCTGGAACTGCCGAAAATTATGAACCGGCCTCTCATTACGCAGGGTTTGTAGAGATTCCTAATAACGTTGAGACAGCCAAGCTCAATTCGGTACTGTGGTCCTTTGTTATCGGGACAGTCTTGTATGTAGTGATTCGCTTGATTGCGCGCAAGAAAATTTCGCAATTGCTTCAGCCTTTCACGAACAAAGTGGATTTAACTTTGATGGACGAGATCTCCTATCGTTCAGTCGTTATTGGTTTTCCGTTATTTGCGCTGGGCGGCTTGTTTTTCGCCATGATTTGGGCGCAAATTGCGTGGAGCCGGTTTTGGGGATGGGACCCGAAAGAAGTCTGGGCGCTCATTACCTTCCTCTTCTATGCTGCATTTCTTCACCTGCGGATCGGCAAAGAGTGGACGGGCGAAAAGACGGCGTGGCTTGCAATTATCGGCTTCGGTACCATTATTTTTAATCAAGTCTTCGTGAACTTAGTCATTTCAGGCTTGCATTCATATGCATGATTATTTAATTTCGATCGGGGAGGGGCATCTATGAAAGACCGAATCATTCTCGTCATCGTCCTAGCAAGCGTACTGGGCTCGTCCGCAGTCAGCGCTTCATCACTTAGCCAAACAATTAAATCAGGTTATCATGCGGCAGCGGCAAGCGTTCTTTTGGCGGTCGGCATCCACGCCCTTTATACGTATCTGAAGAAAAGAAAAATAGAAAGAGCCGCTTGAAGTTTTAGATGAGAAAGGAGAATGGAGATGAACTGGGAGCGAATGATGGTCTCAACTTCACGAGGCGAGTTTGAAGTGTTCGCCAAAGGCATCGGCGAGCCATTGTGCGTGACGCATCTTTATTCAGAATTCAACGAGACCGGAGATTATTTTGCTGAAGCATTCACCGAAACAAATCGTGTCTATCTGGTTAATCTGCGCGAGGCAGGAAATTCCGAGAAAGCACAGCATCCGTATGAGCTGAGCATGCTCGAAAGTGTCTTTGACCTTGAAGCGATACGCACAGCTTTAGGTTTTGGGCAATGGGGATTTGCGGGACATTCAACTGGCGGCATGTTCGCTGTCGTTTACGGAATCCATTTCTCAGCGCATCTCCGGTTCCTGGTCATTACTGGAGCAGCGGCGCGAGAGTATATGACGTTTTCAAAAGACTGCATCTACAATTCGGAACACCCTCTATTTTTACGAATGCAGGAGCTGATTGAAAACTTGAAAAGCCCCGATACCGCCGAACAACAGAAGAAGGAATGGAAAATCGAAAGGACCAAGCTGTCTTTATCTCATCCAAATAATTACGAAGCATATTTCTCAAGTCCGATAACTAAAAAGCTGTCGGCTATCCGGATGAATTTCTTTAACCGTGAACTGCAGCTATTTGATCTGACCCGCAAACTACATTTAATCACAACACCTAGCTTGATCATGTGCGGGCGTCACGATGTGCAGTGCCCGCTCCTGTATTCACAAGAGATGGCTGAGCTGATTCCGGGAGCGCAGCTGGCGATCTTCGAAAACAGCAATCACTATCCATTCCTGGAGGAGAAGCCACAATTCCAGCAAGTGTATAAGGGTTATATAGACGGATTAACTTAAGTAAAAGGAATAGTAGAGATCATTAGCGGGAGGGGTAGAATGAAGCGCACGTTTTTGGTGGCAATGATACTGTCAGTCTTCACCACCTGGGGGCATATCTTCTTTGACCTGAGAGCTGTGCTGCCGGATCCAGTGGCAAAACTAGCTGTCGCGATAGCTCTCTTTATTTTATTCATTGGAATGATTCAATGGATTGTACAAAAAGGAGAGGAAGATGAACCGGACTCCTGAAATGCCTGGCAGAGGAAACATCGCAGCGTTTCGGTATATAATACGGTTAAAGCAGAATAACGGGCACGCCGTTGTATGAATCGTGGGTAATGGAGGAAGCACTGAAGAAGGGGGATGCGCTGAGTGAAGGCGCATCTCCCTTTTTGTTGATGCGACATTCCATGATTTTTGCTGGGCTTTAATCTAAAATCCGATTTTAGGCGTTTACTGAATAGAGTCGAAAAATACATAAAACAGGATGCATGAGAAAGAGGCGGAACAGATGGGAAATGAGGAACGAAACAAATCGGCAGCTATAAAAACGAAACAAGCAAAAGGCGGGCAGTTTTATAAATCTGTCTGGCGCTGGCACCTGTACGCGGGAGTTGTGTTTGCGCCGCTATTGGTGCTGCTTGCGATCACCGGTTCGGTGTATTTGTTCAAAGCGGAAATTGAGAATGTGCTGTATGCGGATTACTATGAAGTTCAAGCGCAAGAAGAGCGGGTGGCGATTTCGGAGCAGCTGTCGGAAGTGAACCGGCTGTATCCGGAAGGCATCGTCACGGCTTATCGCCCCGGTGAAAATGAATCGCGTTCAAGCGAAGTGAAAGTTGAAGCGGATGGCATGTCGATGACAGTATTCATCGATCCGTACACCGGCTTATCGCTCGGTGAATTGAACAACGATGACCGCATCATGGACAAAATCGAAGAAATCCACGGCGAGCTGATGGCCGGGACGCTCGGTGACCGCATCGTTGAACTGGCCGCGAGCTGGGCGGTCGTGCTCATTGTTACTGGTTTGTTCTTGTGGTTCCCGAAAAAGATGAACGGCGCGGGCGGCGTGTTGTTCCCGCGCCTTCGCCAAGGGCCGAAAATTCGCAGAAGAGACCTCCACGCAGTGCCGGCGTTTTGGCTGTCTGCCGGATTATTGTTTTTGATCATGACCGGGCTTCCGTGGTCGGGCTTTTGGGGCACCAACTTCCAAGCGATGGTGACCAACACAGGAGAAGGTTATCCACCGTCTGTGTGGGTCGGCGACGCGCCG
This sequence comes from Planococcus sp. CP5-4_YE, assembly GCF_019042655.1. Classification (GTDB taxonomy): domain Bacteria; phylum Bacillota; class Bacilli; order Bacillales_A; family Planococcaceae; genus Planococcus. The sequence goes on along the minus strand of NZ_JAHPZO010000013.1, from coordinate 31,248 downwards.
AAATCGGACGTCGAAACGCAGGATATTGCAGAAGTACCGTGGGCCGCGGAAACCTTGGACGTGCCGCTGTCCTCGGTGCAAGGGCTGGTCCCGCTGTCGCTCGATAAAGTAGTCGAAATTGCCGATCAGGAAGGCATTCATCCGGCCTACTCGGTGTTCATCCCGCAAGAACCGGAGGGCGTCTATACGCTATCCGTGTTCCCGCCAAAAGCGCAGGATGAGGCAACGATGCACATCGATCAATATTCTGGCGCGGTACTGGCGGATTACCGCTATGACAATTACGGTGTCATCGGCAAAGTCGTCGCGTGGGGCATCACGCTCCATAAAGGTTCGCAATTCGGCCTGATCAATCAATTAATCAGCTTGTTTATTTGCCTCGGCATTGTCTTTGTAGCCGTCAGTGGCGTCTATCTGTGGTGGAAGCGCAAACCGAAAAAAGGCATGGGCGCCCCGAAAGCGCCGCCGTTGTTCCAGACAAAATCGTTTTTACTGTTGATGATTGTGCTCGGCTTGTTGTTCCCGCTTGCGGGACTGTCGATGGTCATTGTTTGGCTGTTCGATAAACTGGTGATCCAGCGCCTGCCGGCAGTGAAGAAATGGCTGAATGCATGAAGGGGGGAACGGAAATGAAGAAATTTTATGGGCCGCTTGTGGCCGCTGCCGCCATTTTGTTGTTAAGCGCTTGTTCGGTGCGTAGCGATGCGGCGGATTTGTATAAGCAGGAAGCACCGTTGCAGATCTTGATGGATGTACCGGAAGAAATTGTTCCCGGTGAAACTGCGATGCTTGAAGCGAAATTGATGCAAAATGGAGAATCGGTGAAAGAAGCGAACTTTGTTCATTTTGAAATCCTTAAACAGGACGGGTCGATTCCGTATCCAATGAAAGAGGCACAAGAAGTTGGAGAAGGCGTTTATCAAATGGAAGTAAATTTCAGGAGCGATGGACTTTATTTCCTTGAAGTGCATGCCGGAAGCGGAGATGCCATCAGCAATCCGCATTACCAATTCATTGTCGGGGAGCTGTCCGACAGCGAACTCGAGAGCTTGAAAGAAGGACCGGGGCCGGATGCAGGAAGCTCTGGGCATCATCATTAACTACGGTTCCTTTAGTAAAAATCTCTCCGGTAACCACACCAAAGCCCTACTTAACTAAAAATGCTAAAAAGATATGTGCAAAAGTCTCGGAAAAAATTTTCGGCCTATGGGAAAAAAGCAATAATTTCGGGTATAGAACATTAAAGAAAAAATTTGGAGCCGCGGAACAGGACGAAAGGACGGTATAAGTGAACGAAGAGTTATTGATTGCTGATGAAGTCAAAAGAACCTTAAAAGCACGCTGCGAATACCGTGAAGGAAAATTCCATTTCACGAAAACAAAGAAACTGGAAATTTTCCTCGGCTCTAGTTTTTTCAGTTTCAAACTGGATATGGAAATCAGTTTTGAGTATTTCCAGCAAGACGGGGCCGCTGTCAACAAAGCCCGTGTATACATCCTGCCGGAAGAAATGTTGGCTTTTGAAGACACCTTGCGCAGATTCCCGATTCCGCTGCCGATTGCATTCCGCCAGTGCATCCACATGAATCAGAACCTGGTTGAAATCACGATGGAATCGCTGGAGCCGCCTCGGCATTTTGCCCAGCGACTGGCCGCAGCGCTGAAAGAAATCGAATCCTGATCCACCTCCGATCCAACTCAAGCAATGTTGACTTTGCCCGTGACAGAAATCACCCCTTATAGATCGGAGAGAATTTACATGAATCATTTAAAGACTGAAATAAAAAGCGAGTTATTGGAAGCTATGCTGAACGGCAGCCGAGTAGCAGCTGTCGTTACAGACCCCGAACAACAAGACAACCCGATCATCTACTATAATGAAACCTTCGCGCAACTGACAGGTTATACAGAACACGAGATCATCGGACGAAACTGCCGCTTTTTGCAAGGCGACAACACCGACCGTTTCACCATCGGAAAAATCCGGCAAGCAATCGAAAAGCGCGAGAAAATCACCGTCACGCTGGAGAATTACCGAAAAGACGGCACGACGTTTTGGAACCGGCTGAACATCGAACCTGTCACCATGGACGGCCACTTGTATTTCATCGGAACGCAAACGGACATCACCCAGGAAGTCGATCAGCAAATGGAGTTGAACGAAAAAGAACAGGAAATCAATGAGCAAATGCTGCCGATATTGCCGATTGACGACAATATCGGGGCGGTGGCATTGGTCGGGAAAATGAATAATTTGCGGTTTGACGTCCTGACTTCGAAATTGAGCCATTTTGTCCGCGACACGCGCACACGACATATCATCATCGATGTCACGGGCGTGCTGTGGGAGAAAAATTTCCTCTACACCAATCTCTTAATGATCCAAGACGTGCTGAGGTTGATGGGCAGTAAATTGTATATTTCCGGCATCAGCCCCAAAACGGCAATGGAAATCGTCAATATTAAAGATGACGATCAAAACCTATTGACGTTTTCAACGGTGCAGCAAGTCATCCAGCGTTTGCAGGCGAAATAGCCGATAAACAGAAAACCCCCTTGTTCCACATTGGAACAAGGGGGTTTTTGCGTTCTACTGTTGTGATTTTCTGTAATCGTGATAGCCTTGCTTGAAAAAACCGTACCATTCGTCGATCTCCGGCTGCGGTGCGGCCTTCAGCGCTTCGAGCACTTCTTTCCCGAATTCGAGGAATGCGGAGCCGTTCGCGGTGATGAGCTGGCCGCTGCGCACGGCTTGCTGCTGGAGATAGCGGGATCCGTTCGTGTAGCGGTCGCCTGAAGTTTCCTGCAAGTCTTCCAGATGATTGCTTGTGTGCGGCACGTCGTTCAATAAGCCGTTTTTTCCGAGAAATACCGAGGCATCGCAAATGACGCCGAGCACGGCTTGCTGGTTGATTGCTTTGTCAACCAGCTCCATGACGCGTTCGCTGCCATCTTTGCGCCAGGAATTGCCGCCGATCAAGATCAATCCGGCGAATTCCTCCGGGGCATCGTCAATGCCATAATCCGGCAAGACTGTAAAGCCGCCAATTGATCTCATAGGATCTTTCGTCAGCGACACCGTCTTCACATCGAATCTGCGGCCGTCGCCTTCCGGTTCTTCGTTTAATGCCGCCGCCAAAGACGCTGCTTCCCAGTCCGCATATTCGTCCAATAGCACAAAAAGGACTTTTTCGTTCATGCTGTTCATTCCTTTCGCTTGAATATTCTCAAATTTGTTAAGCGAATTATAGCACAGTCATAAGCGTTCGATGCCGGGAAGTGGCTGCTCGATCAATGGCCGCCGGTGATTTCCAAGTAGAAGATCATAAACAGGCTGATGAGGCCGATGACTGCCATGATGCCGTATGCGATTTTACGGAACGTGCCTCCCTTGAAATAAGCGAACAAGACAAAAAAGTACAGCGCCGCTGCCGGCACGAGGAAGGTCAAAAAGCCGCTGACGTCTTCAATGTGGTGGGCGAAAATCGAGATCGCAAGCCCAAGGAACAAGGCGGCGCCATAAAGTGTCATGACATTTTTTAAGCTTTTTTCAGGATCGTTGTTTTGTGAAGCAGCCATAATATCCAAACTCCTTATCGTTTTGTCAGTCCCATTGATTGAATATCAATTGGCCTGTCGTTTTCGGTTTCCAATAAGCCGCTTGTTTCCATTCGGCTTTGTTTAACTGTAGCGCGTTTAGCTGCTCGCTATCAAGCGGCACGTTCAATTCAACTGCGGAGAGTACGTGGTAAAAGGGAGAAAAAACCTCCGACCAGTAGGCATAGTCGATAAAATCAAAGCTTTTACCTTGGCCGCCGGAAGTGAAAGCAAGATAAGGGAAATGAGCGTTCAAAAGAATCAATACAGCATGTCCGTCTCTGTTCATTTCGGCGCGATGATAATTGGAAGATTGTCCAGGTTCAGCAATTGAAATGAGTTGGGTAGATGGACAAAAAGAAAGAGTGAAGCATAGTTGTTTAAACAATGTGCCATCGGTTTTCGGAAGTTCGCCGAACGTGGCGTCAGTAAACCCGCTAATGCCTGCTGGTAATTTCATGTATTCACCTCGGTTTGCGGTAAAATAGGAAGCATTTCAGTCTCAGCCTTGTTTCTTTTTGCGCAGTACATAAATAATGAAAAGAATTATGAAAATCGGCAGGCCGTAAACTAAAACGGTTACTAAAAGGTCTATTATATTCAAACTGGTTTCATTCATCGCACAACTCTCCTTTTGTGGGTTCTTGTCATTACTATACCCAGACTAATGGACGCAGGTTTCATTTTCTTTGAAACTTTCCATTTCCCAGGAAATAACACAATCCAGGCATTCCTTGTTGACGGGAACATGTGCTAGTAGTAAATTGGTTTTAATTAAAGACAATAAGAGTCTTTGATATCTGTGAAAGAAGTGAAGGAGGATGCCTGATGAAATATTCAAATGCCACGAATTACGCCTTGCATACGATGGTACAGCTGATCCGCTTGCCTAGGGATGCGTCAATCGGCGTGCAGGAACTGGCGAAAGCCCAGCAGTTATCGCCGACTTATTTGTCGAAAATCTTGACGAAACTGACAAAAGCCAACTTGATTGAATCGACACCTGGCGCAAAAGGCGGCTACCGGCTGGCGAGAGGCGAGCGGGACATCTCGTTTTTCGATGTGATTCAGGCGATTGAAGGCGAGAGCCATTTATTCGACTGCACGCTCCATCGCCACGAAGGCTGCCTGATCGAGAAAGTCATGCGGGACGCCGAAGCCAATATGAAACAGGAACTTCAGGAACAGCTTTTAGTGGATATTGCCGAACAGGCAGGACAACAACAAGGAGGCGATGTGAAATGAACGATTCATTGGTAAACCAGGAAGCAGTACTCGATTGTGCGATTATCGGTGGCGGGCCGGCGGGACTCAATGCAGCGCTCGTGCTCGGCCGTTCGTTGAAAAAGACCATTCTGTTCGACGACAACCAGCCGAGAAACCGCGTGACGCATGAATCGCACGGGTTTTTGACACGCGACGGCATCAATCCCCAGGAGCTAAAAGAGTTGGCGCAACAAGAACTCGCGCATTATCCCGATGTTCAAATTAACAACAGCCGCGTCGCTGCAGTCACGAAAGAACCCAAATCTTTCCTCATCGAAACGGAAGGCGGGGAAGTCTTCCATGCGAGAAAAGTGATTCTGGCAACCGGATTCACGGAAACTTTGCCGGACATTCCGCGCGTGCAAGAGTTTTACGGCACGAGCCTGTTCAGCTGCCCCTTCTGCGACGGTTATGAAATGCGCGGCGAGTCGCTGGTCATTGTTTCGGAACATGAAGCAGCTGACCATCTCGCAAAAGTCGTCTCTAATTGGACGAACAATTTGATCATTGCGACCAACGGCAAAAAACACATCACGCCGACTGAGCAGAAAACGCTTGAGCACCACGGCGTCCTCGTTTACGAAGAACCGATCCGCTCGCTGGACGGGGAAAACGGCAAGCTGCGCGCCATCACGTTCGAAGACGGCACGACGATCGAGCGCTCCGGTGGATTTGTTACAGCCGAGTGGCACCAGTCCACATCCATCGCGAAAGATTTAGGCTGTTATATTAATGAGCGCGGCGGGGTGGAGACCGACCCGATGCAGCGCACCAATGTCGAAGGTGTCTTTGCCTGCGGCGATATTTCCATGGGGCCCGCGCAATTGATTATCGCGGCCGGACAAGGCAGTCTCGCCGCCACCAGTGTTGTCGCTGCTTTCACGGAAGAACGGTTCGGCGAATGAACTATGCCGAAAACTGACGGAAAAATGCATGAAAAAAGGGGGCTGTCCCAAAAGGTCATGAAAAGTGACTTTTAGGGGCAGCCCTTTTTCGTCTTCTAAAGAAAAGGCTGATGTCCATTTCGACGGACGCTTTCCGCGGGCACGGCCTTAGCCGCTTCCCTCGCTTCGCTCAGTCCAGGGTCTTCGGCTCGCGCTGTTCCCGCTGGAGTCGCCGTCTCCATTCCCATCATCCGGTTTAAAAAAGAAAAAAGGATACAAAAAAATCGTCCATTTCTGTAAAATGGGAGTTACCACACCACCATTAGAGAAAGGACGATTTTTATGTGCAATCCGAAGATTACTTCCTCAAATTATAACACTGAACAAGCCACATTTCCACTCGCTCTGGAAGAAGGAACTGGCGTTCCGCTACCCAAAAAAGCGAGCCCTACGTTCATTCCCTATAACAACCAACAAGGATTTGCCATCTTTGATATACAAGATCTTGTGCCATCCAACCATGTCGCCCGGGTCATCGACGAAATGGTGGAATTGATTGATGATGAGTTGTTTTTCGCGCACTACAAAGGCGGTGGAAGAAGCTCTTTCCATCCAAAAATGATGACCAAAGTTATCCTCTACGCTTATTCGAAGAAAATCTATTCTTCTCGAGGTATTGAAGAAACACTTACTGAACACATTCCGTCCATGTGGCTCGCAGCTGGCCAACAACCAGATCACCGAACGATTAACCGATTCCGTTCGGATCATTTAAAAGCGATGATGGACTCGCTTTTCGAACAGATGATTCACCAGCTGATCGAACAGAACTACATCACTATGGAGCATTATTTTTTGGATGGCACTAAAATTGAAGCTGATGCCAATAAGTATTCATTCGTCTGGAAAAAAGCGACACAGAATTTCGAAGGCAAATTGAAGGTGAAGATTGCCGAAACGATTCAGCATATCCATGAATTGGCCGCAACTGAAGCGATTCCAATCAACGAACAGATAGAAGAAGCAACGCCTGAACAGCTGGAAGAAATGGCGGAAGCCATGGAAGAACAGATTGACGCATTCACGGGAGCCATTGATCTGGAAGAGGATACCGAAAAACGAAAGCAACTCCGGTCCAAGCGCAGTGAGTGGAAAAAGCCGGTCAAAGCGATTCGCGAAGATTTCCTTCCTCGTCTGGAGAAATATAGTCAGCACCACGAGATCTTCGGTGATCGAAACAGCTTTTCAAAAACAGACCCGGATGCGACCTTTATGCGAATGAAAGATGATCACATGAAAAATGGTCAATTGAAAGCAGCTTACAACGTACAAATGGCCACAGAAAATCAGTTCATTCTTTATTATTCGGTGCATCAGCGACCAACGGACACGCGCTGTTTCATTCCGCATCTGGAGAAACTAGCGGCTTCCAGCCTCCCTATGCCGGAGACGATCATCGCCGATGCGGGATATGGCAGTGAAGAGAATTACCTGTATGCGTTGGGCGATGAAAAAGAGCCGCGTTTCGACTTTCTCATTCCATATGGAATGTATCTGAAGGAAAAATCAGCGAGTTACAAGAAGAATATCAAACACGCGAAAAATTGGACATACCTGGAAGAAGAAGATTGTTTCATCTGTCCGAATGGTCGGCGTGTCGCATTTAAAAAATACCTGAATAAAAAGAATGCCTCTGGTTACGAACAAAACTTAAAAATCTATGAATGCGAAGACTGTTCGGGTTGTCCGTTAAAAGCCCTCTGCACGAAAGCAAAAGGCAACCGGCAAGTCCAATGGAATCCCATTTATGAAGAAATGAAAGCGAAGGCCAAAGCAGCCCTTGAAGATGAAACGAAGACACAAATCTACGCGCAACGCAAAATTGACGTAGAAAGTGTGTTCGGTCATATCAAGGGCAATCGGTCGTTCCGCCGATTTCTCCTCCGGGGCTTAGAGAAAGTGCATACAGAGTTCGGGATTGTGGCATTGGCCCACAACCTCCTGAAAGTAGCCAGCATGCGCCGGCTACTTTCAGTGTCCTCACCAATAAATGAAAAACAGACGGAGAAAAAGAATTTCTTTTTCTCCGTCTGTTTTATTTTAGGGGCTTATGGGACAGCCCCTTTTTTTCATGCAAAACTTTATGCTTTCTCTGCTTTTTTCTCGGATGCCCGCATATACTCGATCCAGGAAATCCATAAAGCCGCCGCGGCACCGATCCATAAGACCGGGCTTGTCAGCGAAATGCTGTTCTGGGATTCGCCGCCGAGCGCTGTCAAAACAGCAATTACCAATAACGGCACGCCGACCATCAATGCGGGAAAGATGATCATATAGCGCTTTTTCTCGCGGCGCGGCTTAACCGTGGCCCAGCTGAATATGGCCATTAAGACGATGACCACAAACAAGATCCACGTCGGAATGCCGAGGTCGGCGAGAGTACCCGGGAAATAATCGTTGATCAATAACAGAGACAAGTTCAGCAATAATACAGCAATAATAAGCCAATAGGTTTTCATATAATAAAAATCCTCTCATGATTGGCATACAATGGCCTTCCCCTCAGTCTAACAAAGATAGCTCGAGATAAAAGGAATTGAACTGAATCCCTTAGCCCGTGTGAAGATTCCGTGACGCAAAAGAACCCGCCGGCACTGGAGGGTTTCGCTCTATTCTCTGGATTCTTGCATTTTTTTCTTGTATGCTTTTTTGTCATCGGAATAACTCGACCATAAAAATACGGCCGACGTTACCCACAGAGGGGTACTGGCGAGCGAGTAACCTGTGCTCGACTCACCGCCAAGTAAGCTGAGCAGCGCCATCAGCAAAATTGGATAACCCAATCCGATAGCGCTAAAGGTCAATTTGGAATGCTTTCCTCTTTCTGGCGGTGGGCTGTCACCATTCGGCGTAATGAATATGGCAATGACGAGGCAAGCGAGTGCAGCCAGGATGAGCCAAGAGCTTACGCCGAGCGCCTCCAATGTGGCTGGAAAGAAATCAGTGATAAGCCAAAGCGTGACAAGCGCTAAAGCTCCGAAGATTAAGGTTCGATACAAATTCATCCTACCAGTCCTTTCGTTTTGTGGGTCAGCTTACAAGCTTGTCGTCGCCGCGAAAAATAGTTTAACTGCTCCGTTCCCGGGCATCCGCCAAATTCGCCGTCCAATCGGCGAAAATGATTTTCATCAGCTTGTCCGACGCTTCCTGCGGCGCCATCGTAAAGCCACCCTTGACCCAGGACGCCAAATAGCCGATTGTGCCCCAGCCTGCGAAGACGGCGAGGTCCTCATCGCCGAAAATATGTTCGAGCTGGTCGGCAAAGCGGCTCGTAAGTTCATGGATGCGCCCGGCATCGGAAAATTCCTGGCGGTAAAACGAACGGTAGCGGAAGATGTGTCGGCAGATCTTCAAATTGATGGTTTCTGCATCTGACGGTTCGGCATAAATCTGCAAGAGACGTCCGTTCAATTGGCCGCGTACCGCGTCCATCAGCTCGTATTTATCGGTGAAGTGCAGGTAGAATGTGGAGCGGGAAATGCCGGCATAGGCAACGATGTCCTTGACCGATACTTCCTCGAAATCCTGTTCAGCAAGCAAGTGGATGAAGGTTTCGGTGATGGTTTGTTTTGCTGTTATCATTTATGTCACTCCATTAGACAATATTGTAGTAAATGTCTCGTGTTATTTACGGGAATTACGCTTACGCTAATTATAGTAGATAACGGGGGGAATTGCTCATGACGAAGGATGTTTATGTGATCACAGGCGGTTCAGAAGATCTGGCCATTGCATTGGCACAGCGCATTGGCCCAAAAGGCACGCTGCTGTTGGTGGATTCATGCGAAAAATGCCTCGAACAAGTAAAGCAACAGCTTTTCCAAAAAGGCATGACTGACGTCCACTGCGAGACGTCCGACCTGACATCGAAACGAGCGGTCGGAACCTTAGCGGAAAAAGCGTTGGAACTCGGGACCTTGAGAGGGCTCGTCCATGCAGCAGGCTTATCGAATGCAAACGATTCCAAACGCACGATGGCCGATAATGTCATTGGCATGAGCCTTGTGCTCGAAGCGTTTTTACCGCTTGCGAATGAAACGACGTCTGCCGTCATGGTGTCCTCGATGACCGCCTATATGGTGCCGCAAAACGGCCAGTATATGGACGCCTTGAAACAACAGCTCGCAGCTAACCTGGTTGAGACACTCGACCAGTTCACGCAAGGAGATGCGGGCGCGGCCAACAGCATGTCAAAGCTCGCCGTCCACTTGATCGTCGAAGACCAGGCCTGGGCATGGGGTGAAAAAGGCGCGCGGCTCAATTCGGTATCGCCTGGCCTGATGAGTGTGCCGGATGCGTCGGGAGAAATTCAAACCATGCTCGACCACACGCCGCTGCGGCGGACAGCCGAACCGGAAGAAATCGCCTCTGCGATCGAGTTTCTGTTGAGTGATTCGGCATCCTATATTACCGGCATCGACTTGCGCATCGACGGCGGCACGATTGCCAATTACCCGCGAATGAAAGCAGCGATTTCCCACGAGAAGATGAAACGCTTTTAATACATACGTAACCGAACCTCGCTGGCAAACAGGGGGGTTTTTTGTATGAAGATTTTTTGGTATTATTAATAACAATTTTTCCAATAAATGTTACCATCAATGGAAAGACTTTAAATTTGAACAAAGGAGGAAAAGAAATGACATTTTGGGACGAATTTGCTTACTCGATTGGCTTTTTTGATTATATGAGGCTATTACTCGAATTGTTTTTCATCACGAGCTGCTTAGCGACCATCGTCTATATCGCAACTAAAAATCAGTATATTTCCTACTTGGCCACAGCACCGATTTTCTTCGTGCTGGCTCACATTTTCTATCAAACGTCGCATATTATCCTTGTGATTATCGCCATGTCCATTCAAGCGCTGGTCATCTTGTTTATCCAAAAGCAAGACTTGCTCGGGAAATTAGCGTCGAAGGAGAAAGAAAAAGCTCCGGAAGCTGAATAACATACTTGGACCAGGGGGATTTAATTTTTAGTTGCCAGGGTCTCTAACTCAACTGTACAGAGCTAGCACTTTTTACAGACAAAAATCATTTCACTACAGGAAGCGTGTAATGGAGTTTTATCCCATGAGCTATATGATTCCAATACAGTAAATCCGTTGTCTGTGAGCAGCCGCTCCATTTCGAGAGGGAACACATAGCGCAGGGAAATGCTGTCTTGTTCTACGGAATTCTCGTTGGAACCTTCGAGTATTTCCCGAACTGATGTACAGTGCAAAATCTGGGTTAATGGATGGTAGGTTTCGGTATTTTTCTCACGGATCTTACGATGGCGTTTATCAGTATAAGTGCTAATTGATTCTTCGACTTGTGCAAGTTCGCTTAAAACAGGGAACCGTGTATTGAAAATAAAGACACCATTATCGCTTAAATGAGTTTTTACAGATTTTAGTAGCTGATTTTGTGATTCGTTGGTGAGAAAATGCTGAAAAGAATTTCCTGTCATATAAATAAGAGCGGCTTCAATGTTCAAGGCAAGCTGCGTACAATCCTGTAAAACCCAGTCGATTCGTAGATTGGCATCGAGTGTTTTTTCTTTAGCTCTTTCCAGCATGCCTTCATGCAGGTCCGCTCCAATTAATTGATGTCCATGCTGAGCTAAAGGAATCGTGACTCGCCCTGTGCCACAGCCTAAATCCAGGATGGGGCCAATCGATTTTTCAGCCCATTCGGCAAGAAACGGCACATCGCTTAAATAATTTTGATACTCCAGGTCGTAATATTCGGGGTCTTCATATTTTTCAAAGTTGCCGTTAAAGACGTTCTTGCTCAAATTACTCACTATTGTTCCTCCTCAATTTCAACACGAATAGATGTAAATGGCACATTGCAAAAACAACAGTGAAGATACTGTGGCAACCTTTTATTCTTCTAAGCGTAAGGTCAAGAGGTCGGTTTGAGTGATCAAATCCACTCGGCTGCCATCTTTTTCATAATACTGGGACGCGCCTTCTTGTTCAGCTAAAGTCCATCCTTTCGATTGAATGGCTAATTTATAGAAATAAGGAATTCCGTTTTCTTCTGAAGCTTTTGGCCAATCATAGACGGCAACTGAATCGGTGTTCTTGATCAACACTGCACTTTTAGGTATAGGAAACCCAGAGCTCGCTTGTTCTTGGTAGGGATAAAAGACAGTTAAGGTAAAAAACATTCCAATAAGCACGAATGTCGATAGCGTAATGCCAATCAACTTTTTAGACATGGTTTTCCTCCAAGGTAAATTTAGTTTTTGTGGTAAACGCGAAAATACATCAGATATTCCATCTTCTTACATAATATACCATTAGATTTGGGAGGGGAAAAAGTAAATTTATTTTTAATCGATTATCACTCTTGCAAAAGGACGTGTGCCCATGTTTTGGCTGGAAATCGGATTGCTTATTCTAGGTATTTTCTTGTTGAACTTGCTAATGAACTTCATTCTTAGGAAACTATTGAAAATCGAAAAAGAAAAGAAAGATTTCTTTTCGTCTGATTACGTCAATGAACGGCATGGAGCGATTGATAAGTGGCTCAGAAGGCTATGGCTGCTTTTGAGCAGCATCGCTATTTATTTAGTATTTATTCAAGCATTTCCGGTTTTGCTTTACTTGATGTTGTTTGTCGTTTTAATGGCATCGGACGCTTTTGTCAGAGCCTATTTTGAGTGGAAGCACTCCAATCAGCCGAAACTAGCTATTTTGACGCTCAGTGAGCTGGTAGTTTGGACATCTGCAGTCACCTTTGTAATATATTTCGATGTCTTTAACCTTTTAACGCTAGTCTGATAATGTTTGAAAGGAGCGGAAGGAAAGATGACAGAAGAAAAGAAAATGCAGTATTTTCATCTAACACTTTGTAAAGTTGCCATGTTGTTGTTTGGGCTGAATCTCGTTCGGACGCTCTCGATTCACCACGATCAGCTCAGCTTTTTGATTGGATTCATTGGCTACTCGTTGGTCTCCATTCATGTTCGTTCGCTTGAAAAGAAGTGGGGGATCCCGAAAAAGCATGTATGGATCAGTCTCGGTGTCTTTGCGTTGATCTTTCTCCCACTTGCTTATTGGTTGGCGTTTCCTCGTTAAGACATAATGAAATCGGAGGGATAAGATGAATGAAAAAGCAGTTTGGACTATAGCATTTATCTTTGCGGTTGCGACTCTTATCTTGAACAATGCTTTAGACACAGCTGTTGGCGGCTGGTTGATGACAATTAGTTTTTTAGCATTTGCAGTGGCAGTCGTAGGGTCTATATATTACATCAGTAAGCTTTTGATTATACAATTTTTTCGTGAAACGAATCGGTAAAACAGTAGTATTCCGGTCTCCCCGTATAAAAGCCAATTGTATGAAACTGACGTTACTTACACCAAACGATTATGTTATTTAACAAATTTATTATGTTGTCTACAGAAGGAAGGGGATAGAGATGAAACTGGTACCGATGCTCTATATGTTTGGCATATTGATTATATTTGGGGGAGTCTTTACCATCGTCATGTCGGTAGCATCTGAGGGCGAAAACGGGCAATCTGTTTTATATTCAGTGTTTGCCGTATTAAATGGCTTAATAGCGGTAGGAGTTGCTGAAATTTTAAAGATCGTCAGGAAGAACAGTCTACAATAAGCTTGAATCTTGGTATTTCAGCTTTTAGACATACAGTAGGAAACCTTGCATCATCATCTTACATAAGAAAGAGGCAAGCTTATGAACATCAGCTATCAAAAATTCATTGCCGAACCGCCCAAGCATATAACGGAAGAAATCACTACGCTGCACCAGCAGATTTTCGGTGGGCCAGGCCATTGGCTGGAGAAACTCAATAGCCAAGAACATGTGTTGATCTATGCGGCTTTAGTAGACGATCAAGTCGCGGGCTATAAGATTGGCTACGGGCTGGACGATCAAACTTTCTACAGTTGGCTCGGGGGCGTGCATCCAGACTTCCGGAAGCTTGGAATCGCGTCTGACCTGATGCGCAGGCAGCACGCAGACCTAAAGGATTTGGGCTACGAAATCGTCCGCACCAAGACGATGAACAAGTGGCGCGGCATGCTGCTGCTGAACATTCAGACAGGGTTTGACGTCTTAAAGACGGAAGCCGATCAGCGCGGACAGTTAAAGATCGTGTTGGAGAAAAAGCTGCTTTCTTGAAGCGGTCGATCTGACGTATCCTCGCGCCCAAAGTAATAGGGGATATTTGACATGTGGTATCATAAGGAAAATCCCCAAAGCTTAAAAGCGAGAGTCTTCTCGCAGGAATTAGTCATGGATTTAAAAGGCAGGTATGTCCAAATACCAGTTCTGCAACAAAACGCACATTTTAAAACTTGCGGAGAATGGATATAATGAAATCAATCAATACGAATCAGAGGTGTAAAACATGAAGTTGGATAATACCGATAAAAAAATTCTAGAGTTGTTGACGATCAATGGCCGCACTTCATATGTGGATATCGGGAAAGAATTGAATCTGTCCCGTGTCGCTGTCCGGGAAAGAGTTCAAAACTTGATTGAGGAAGGCGTCATCGAGAAGTTTACCGTCGTCATCAACAGCGAAAAGGTAGGCAAGAAAGTTTCCGGATTCTTTGAAGTGGATTGCGAGCCGGGTTCACTTGTCGAAGTGGCACAAGCTTTGGCTGACAACCCGCAAGTCGCCAGCTGCTATCAGATGACGGGACCTTCCACCTTGCACATGCACGTCTTGGTGGACGATTTCATCGATCTGGAAAAGTTCATCAACGAAGAATTGTATGCACTCGAAGGCATCACGCGAGTCGAAAGCCATATCCTGCTGCGAAGATTCAAAAGCAGAAACGGGCTTAAACTGTAATAGCTTCGAAAAATTTAAAAACCAGCACCCCATTTATTCTGCATCGCCCTCGTCTAGTAGAAATTCGACGAGCGTGGAGCAGTTTATTTTTTTAGGGTGCTGGTTTTTATTTTGGGTCACGTAATGAAATGTCGCGAATTTCCAAATGAACAAACAAAATGGATAAGAAATTACAATTAATAAGACATTGAGTAACTAAAAAATTAATTTTTAGTGCTTAAAGAACCAAAATAACGATTTTTTATGTATTAATTGAAAATTCATATAGAATTTAATATTCGATTACTTTATACTGTAAAACATCAATATTTATTCTTTTGTTAATCAAAAAAGGATAAATGCTTTACTAATGTCTAGGAGGTGTGGATTTGGTTTCACTAATTATTCAGCGAACGTTGCAATTGGTGTTCTTATTGTTCGGCATATCGTTTCTTGTCTTTTCGTCCATGCATATAGCGCCCGGGAATCCGGCTGCTGTCATTGGCGGACCGACAGCGACGGCTTCCGATATCGAGGCGATTGAAGAAAATCTCGGGTTGAACGATCCGTTTCTGACGCAGTACTTTCGTTATGTCGGGAATGCCGTTCAAGGCGATTTCGGTTATTCCTATCAGACGACGCAGCCCGTGGCTGACGCAATCATGGTGCGCTTTCCCAATACATTGAAATTGGCCGTCGCCAGCATGATCGTCGCCGTGATCATCGGAATCATTACGGGCCTGATCTCGGCGTTGAGGCAAAATTCCTGGCTGGACGTTTCAGCGACCACGTTCGCACTGGCGGGCATCTCCATTCCGAACTTCTGGCTCGGGGCCTTATTGATCCTCGTGTTTGCGGTCAATCTTCAATGGCTGCCGGTAGGGGGCATGTCGAGCCCTTGGTACACACTCGATGGCATCAAGGAATTGATCCTGCCGGCGATTACTTTAGGGACAGGGTCAGCCGCAATGATCGCGCGCATGGCGAGATCTTCGATGCTTGAAGTCATCCGCGCCGATTACGTCCGAACGGCACGTGCCAAAGGGGTCAAAGAAAAGAACGTCATTTGGATCCATACATTGAAAAACGCCATGATCCCGATCATCACGATCATCGGATTGAATTTCGGCTTCTTGCTCGGCGGAACCATCATCACCGAAAAAGTATTTGCCATCAACGGTGTCGGGCGGCTGATGATCGATGCCATTGCAGCCCGCGACTTCCCGATGGTGCAAGGCTCGGTTCTGTTGGTCGCGACCTTGTTCGTACTCGTCAATTTGCTGGTCGACATCATCTACACCTATATCGACCCGAGAATTAAATATGACTAAGAAAGGAGGAGGCTCATGGCAACTGTCGAGTCAGTAAAAACAAAAGACAAAAAACGCGAAAAATACATTGTCACCACCATGAGGCGCTTGTTCAAGAATAAATTGGCGATTGTCGGTTTAGTAATCGTCATCTTGCAAATCATCTTAGCGTTGTTTGCGCCATTCATGACCGCGTATGACCCGGCCGCCCAAAATTTGGCGAACCGCGAACTGCCGGTTTTCAGTGAAGGGCATTGGCTCGGGACCGATAATTACGGACGCGACGTGTGGAGCCGGATCGTCTTCGGTGCCAGGATCTCGCTTGTCGTCGGCATCACCGCCGTTTCTCTCGGCTTGATCGGCGGGACAATCCTTGGACTCTTAGCCGGCTATTACCGCAAGTTGGATGCAATCATCATGCGATTTGTCGATTTGCTGTTTTCCTTCCCGGGAATCTTGCTGGCGATGCTGATCATCGCGATTCTTGGCACAAGCCTTGTGAATGTAGCGATTGCCATCAGCATCTGGTCGATTCCAACTTGTGCACGCATCGTCCGCGGCTCGGTTCTTTCCATTAAAGAGAAAGAATACATCATGGCGATGCGCTCGATGGGAGCGTCGGATCTGCGCATCATGATCCGCCACATTTTGCCGAATGCTTCGGCACCGATCATCGTGTTTGCGACGATGCGCATGGCCACGGCCATTCTTTCCACGGCAGCACTTAGTTATTTAGGGCTTGGCGCACAGCCTCCGACACCGGAATGGGGCGCCATGATTTCGCAGGGGCAGGATTTTATGTGGTCAGCGCCTCATTTGACCATCGTGCCCGGCATTGCGATCATGCTGACAGTTTTTGCTTTTAATGTACTCGGTGATGGATTGCGCGATGCACTCGATCCGAACATGGATCTACAAGAATAAAAAATAGGGGGAATCATTTATGAAAAAATACTGGCTCGTTTTACTGGCGTTGCTCGGGATATTGATTTTAAGCGCATGTTCGGAAAGCACCATCCCGGAAGGCGCAGAAGGAACAGGCGGCGATTCATCAAGCGGATCAAGTGATGTCGACCAGGAAATCATCTATGCGTCGACGACTGATGCGGTAGGGCTTTCGCCAATTATGACCAATGACTCGGTCTCCTCAAGTGTCACAGAGCAAGTTTATGAAAAGTTGTTCGTCAGAAATCCGGAAACGATGGAAATCGAGCCGATGCTCGCAGAGTCTTACGAAACACCGGACGAGCTAACATGGGTGATTTCCTTGAAAGAAGGGATCGAGTTCCAAGATGGCACGCCGTTTAATGCGGAAGCCGTAAAATACACCTTCGATAAGCTGCGCGACCCGGCAACGGCTGCGCCGCGTGCTTCCCTATTGGAGCCGATTGATGAAATTACCGTAGTGGACGAAAACACTGTAGAAATTAAAACAAAATATCCGTACGGCCCGCTATTGGCAGCTTTGTCCCACTCCAATGCGGCCATCGTCAGCCCGACTGCTGACCAAGCACAAGATTTGATGCAAGAACCAGTCGGTACTGGCCCATTCAAATTCGCGAGCTGGTCAATCGGCGACCAAGTCGTACTTGAGAAAAACGAAGACTACTGGAACGGTGCGCCGGAATTGGACCGCGTCGTCTTCAAAGTAGTCCCTGAAACGTCAACGGCGATCTCCATGCTGCAGACAGGCGAAGTCAACTTCCTGGATGCCTTGCCGACAGAACAAATTTCACGCATCGAATCGATTGATAATGTCGAAGTGACGAAACAAGACGGTACACCGGTTTATTATTTGACGTTCAACCACTCAAAAGAACGCAATCAAGATCCGGACTTCCGTAAAGCGGTAGCGAGTGCCATCGACCGCGATGCCTTCGTTGCAAACTTGAACGATCTGGGTGTCAGAAGCGACAGCATCCTCGGGCCGCAAGTATTCGGCTACGACGAATCGGCGGATGACGCAGGAACAGATTACGACCCTGAACTGGCGAAACAATTGGTAGAAGAAAACGGCTATGGCGATGAGCCGATCAAATTGCTGTCCGCCAACCGCGACAACTTCATCTTGATGGCAGAAATCGTCCAATCGCAATTGACGGAAGCTGGATTCAACGTTGAAATCGAAACGATGGAATGGGCAACTTTCCTGGATACAGCGCGCAGCGGGGAATACGACCTGACATTCCTGAGCTGGTCGAATGTTACGGGTGATGGTTCTGAAATGCTCTATCCGAACTTCCATTCAGACAATATCGGCGCTTCCAACCGTGCCCAATACAACAATCCAGAATTCGACGAATTGGTCGAAGCATCCCGCACAAGCGTCGACCAGGAAGAACGCCGTGAAATTTTAAACGAAGCAAACCAATTGATGCTCGCTGAAGATGCGGCCATCGTCATGTATCACGGCGTGGTCACATCGGCTACGGATGAATCCATCCAAGGCTTGGAAATGGACCCGAATGGACAATGGAGCTTGTATAACGTAACGAGAGAGTAGGGGAAATATGACACACGCATTGCTTGAAGTGAAAAATTTGGTGACATCGTTCCGCACTTCCGGAGGGACCGTGCAAGCCGTCAAAGACGTTTCATTTCATGTCCAAAAAGGCGAAACGCTGTGCATCGTCGGAGAATCGGGCTGCGGAAAAAGCATCACGTCGCTATCTGTGATGCGCCTGCTGCCTTCCAACGGACAAATCGAAAGCGGCGAAATTCTGCTGGACAACGAACCGCTTCAACAGCTGTCGGCCGACCAAATGCGCAAGCTCCGCGGCAACCGGATGTCGATGATCTTCCAGGAGCCGATGACGGCCTTGAACCCGGTATTGACCATCGGCTATCAATTGCGCGAGCCGCTAATGCTGCATAAAGGCATTTCCAAAAAAGATGCATCGCAGCAAGGCATCGAATTATTGAGACAGGTGGGCATACCGAATCCTGAAAAACGGCTGAATCAGTACCCGCATGAATTGAGCGGCGGCATGCGCCAGCGCGTGATGATCGCGATGTCGCTCGCCTGCAACCCGAGCCTATTGATTGCGGATGAGCCGACGACGGCGCTCGATGTCACGATCCAGGCGCAGATTTTGGATTTGATCAATGACTTGAAAAAGGATTTTGATATGGGCGTTATGATGATTACCCATGATATGGGCGTCGTCGCTGAAGTCGCCGACCGCGTCATGGTCATGTATGCAGGCAAGAAAATCGAAGAAGGGCCGGTCGAAGAGATTTTCGAGAATCCGCAGCACCCGTATACGCGTGGCCTGTTGAATTCGGTGCCGAACGTGGACGACCCGGATTTCGAGCTCGAACCGATCCCTGGCAATATGCCGGGATTGGATGAACACATCTCCGGCTGCCGCTTCCATCCGCGCTGCCCGTTCGCAACGGACAAGTGCAGAGCGGAAACGCCGCCGGAAATCACGGTGTCAGAAGGCCATTTTGCCAGTTGCTGGTATGCCGAGAAAAAGGGGGTGGAAACCGATGAATACAGCAGAGACAGAGACCTTGCCGCTAAACCCTGAAATCTTGTTGGAACTGCATAATGTGAAGAAATACTTCCCGATCAAAAGCGGCGTCTTGAAACGAGTCACCGGGAACGTCAAAGCGGTGGAATCGGTGTCGTTGAAGCTGTATAAAGGCGAAAGCCTCGGCGTCGTCGGCGAGTCCGGCTGCGGAAAATCCACCCTCGGACGCACGATCCTCGGCCTGGAAGACCTGACCGACGGCAAAATCCAGTTCGACCAGCAGGAAATCCAAGATCTGAAAAAGAAAGAAAAAAAGAAGTTCGTTAAAGAAATGCAAATGATTTTCCAGGATCCTTACGCTTCACTAAATCCGCGCCAGCGCGTCGGGCATGCACTCGATGAAGTGTTCAAGATGCATACCGATCTGCAGGCGCAGGAACGCAAAACCGCTGTCATGGATTTGCTGACGGAAGTCGGCTTGAAAGCGGAGCACTATGACCGCTACCCCCACGAATTCAGCGGCGGGCAGCGCCAGCGCATCGGCATCGCGAGAGCCATTGCGCTCAATCCGCAATTCATCATTTGCGACGAAGCGGTATCGGCCTTGGACGTATCGGTGCAGGCGCAAGTGCTTAAGCTGTTAAAAACCTTGCAGGATAAATACGATTTGTCCTATCTGTTCATCTCGCACGACCTTGGGGTGGTCCGCTATTTCTGCGACCGCGTCCTGGTCATGTATTTAGGGAACACGGTGGAAATGGGCGATGTCTCGAATATCTTCAAAAACCCCTTGCACCCGTACACGCAAGCCTTGCTGTCAGCTATTCCGAGGCCGACTGTCAAAGCGAAAAAAGACCGCGTGCGCTTGGTCGGGGAAATGCCCAACCCGGCAAATCCGCCATCGGGCTGCCCGTTCCATACGCGCTGCCCGATCGCGCAGGACGTGTGCAAAGTTGACAAGCCGGAATTTATCGAACACCGGGAAAATCATTTTGCAGCCTGTCATTTTCCAGGATAAAAAAGTCGCTGGCAGTAGACCAAATTAGTAAAACGAGTCCTTATAAAACACCTCCGAAACGGTACATTTGCTACAAGTACTGAAATCGGAGGTGTTTTTATGTGGGTAAAATATATATTCAAGTGGGGCAAATGCAGGCTGGAAAAATCATGGCCGGCAGTCGCCTCTTCTACAAGCGTCCAACTGATACGCCACCATTTCAAAGTGATGGTTCCCGACTTCGCAAGCATAGCTGCTTGAAGAAAGACGGCGAACAGCCGAACGGGCTATGAAAGGATCTGTGGTGGATCAGTTAAGGGTTTAAATGGGGCCACCACACCGTTTCGCGGCCCGACATGCCCGTTATCAGCCGACGATCATATTTTATAAGCCAGCTGCATTCGTTTGATTGAATCCGAACTCATCGGCGAGGCGATCTCTGGGATGCTCACGAAACAAAAGAGGGTTCGATATAATAGCAGCTGCCACTTTTCACCTTGCAGATTTTTTTTAAGCGGGTTGCCTCGGCTACTAATTCTTCAGCATTCCGAAAACGATCGTAATCGTTTTTTACAATTGCGATGGAAATGGAGACAAGCGGGATCGCTTCCATTTTTCCAAAACGGTTTTCACCGTACGCCGTCTTTTGCGCATAATGTTCTTTCGAATAGAAGTACTGCACTTTATTGTCAAAAGTCTTAATGACATCTTGGCAATAGTTTTCAAAGTCAAAATGATTCAATATGACAACAAAGTCATCTCCACCCACATGCCCGATGAAACAATCGGGCGCTGAAAAGCATTCTTTCAAGGTCGTGGCTGTAAATTGCAGGAACTCGTCGCCTTTTCTAAAACCGTAAAGATCGTTGTAAGGCTTAAAGCGGTCAAGATCAATATATAAAAAGGTGAAATTACTGGAATGCCGAAAAAGATTCTTCAATTTCTCATCAATAATATAATTTCCAGGCAGTAACGTAAGCGGATTCAAGTACCGGGCGACATTTGCCTGGATATCCGCACCTTTGAGCAGCAGTTCCTTAATGCTGACAACACCATATATGGCGTTGTCCTTCCTGACGATGACATCATCATAAACTTCCTCATCACGCCGTCCCATTGCCTGTTTACTGACTTCGATGACAGAGGTGAAATAATCGACGATCAACGGGGAATTATTGGCCAGCAGCTTTACAGGTCTTTTTAAAAAAAGGTTATACCCATAGCGTGTACCCATTTTTTGATAGAAGTTTGTGCGGGTAATCAACCCAGCTGAGAGTTCATCCTCTGTCACGACAAGCCCCTGCAGTTTTGGATCCTCTTGGAAGAGCATATCCACTTTTTCACAAGTGGTGTCAAACGATACACACATTATTTCTTGCGCAATCTCTCCTATATAAGTCATGGCTCCTAATCTCCCTTTAAAGTTAGTGGTATGGATGGTCCTGTTTTGAAGAAGAACTTCTGCAGCAAGACTTGCACTTAAACTTCCACCAGCCCCTTTTTTAACTCCGGATCAGGCCGGCCAAGTGCATACCCCTGTCCGAAATGAATGCCTAATTTTTTAAGGAAATGAAGTTCTTGTTGATTTTCAATTCCTTCGGCCACCAGGAGTGTGTTGGATTGCTGTGAAAACTCCAACAGCAATTCGACCAATTGCTGCTGCGGTGGCTGCGCGTGAATATCCCTGATGAGGAATTTATCAATCTTGATAAACTCGGGTTTCAGGGAAAGGATGGTTTTAAGGCTATTGTATCCGGTCCCGGCATCATCGATTGCAATGCGGAACCCCTGTTGCCGGTAATTATTGATAATTTTTTCGAAACTTTTATAGTCAGTCACTGACTCTTTTTCAGTCAGCTCCAAAACGATTCGGTCCGGTGATAAATCGTATTTCGCCAATAAATCCAACGTTGTCTGACTGCGATAGGAAGCATCCGTTAATACTTGCGGTTGAATGTTCAAGAAAATCAATCCCTCTTCCTGTCTCCCAGGTTTTGCAGCCTGCTCCGCATATCTTTTCAATGAGAGATTGCGCAAAAAGCCTTCAATTTTGAAAACATTATTGCTTTTTCCTATATAGCAATAGAAATCTTCTGTAGTCGGAAAATGAATTGTGCTTTTTGGCCTGTTTAGTACTTCAAACCCAATTGTGTCTCCTTCGGCCAAGGATAAAATTGGCTGAAAGGCGGTGGCGAAACTTTCATGGAAGATCAGTTCTTTAACTTCCTTGTCTTTACGGCTAGCCTCATAGAGTATTTTTTGATTTTCGTTTATATAAGTGATGAACTTTAATGCACGGCTAAGACTAATGGGGACCCTTCTCCTTCTATATAAATTAAAAGTTGTTACTATCTTCCTATTATATATAGAGACTATTAAGGAAATGTTAAATTATAGTTAAATATCAATACAACGGAATTTGATGGAAGCCGGCAACAGCACTGAAAGTCTTTGTATACATTGCTACAAAGCAAATCTTCTGTTATGAGAGCAAGCAATGCCAATGTATTTGCCTGTCAAGACGAACAGAAAGCCAAACTATGCAGCCAATTCCTGCAATTGAATCCGGATGCTGATATGCATTGCTGGTTTTACTGAAGGGAGCCGTTTAAAAAATCGAAAATTCGTCTGGATGGAGATGGGCGCGATCTTATTCAGTTCACGTGCCTATTGTTTTTCACAGCCATTTATAGCCCAAAGCCAATAGCGGATTGCTAACGGAAACTGGAGAGGGGGGGGGACTGCTTGCTAAGGTCATTGTCTGCAGATAAAATTTCCAGTCTACTTAAAGAATCAATTGCACATTAGAATGAGGCAGTTCATATACAAAAAAGCGGCCATTGCAAAAGGCCGCTTTTCCAATGCTCTGATTCAATTGATCAATACACTTTATCCCCGTTAAAAATCGAGTTCTTAACGATGACATAATCCACTTGGCGGATGGCGAGCAAATGGTTGCCGCCCGCATAGGAAATCGCGGACTGCAGATCCTGCTCCATCTCGGTCAAAGTATCTTTCATCGAGCCTTTGAATTCCACGTACATTTTCTTGCCTTCGACGTTTTTCTTTTCGCCTTTTTGGAACTCGGACGCCGAACCGAAATATTCCTTCAAAAGCTTGCCGTCTTGCTCGACGGTTTGCCCAGGAGATTCTTCGTGACCTGCGAACAACGAGCCGATCATCACCATCGAAGCGCCGAAACGTACCGATTTTGCGATATCGCCGTGAGTACGGATGCCGCCGTCTGCGATGATTGGTTTACTGGCAGCTTTCGCGCACAAACGCAGTGCAGCCAATTGCCAGCCGCCTGTGCCGAAGCCGGTCTTGATCTTGGTGATGCACACTTTGCCTGGCCCGATGCCTACTTTTGTTGCATCTGCGCCTGCATTTTCCAGCTCGCGCACAGCTTCTGGTGTCCCGACGTTTCCGGCGATGACGAAGCTTTCCGGAAGCGATTTTTTGATGTGCTGGATCATGTCGATCACAGAATTCGAATGGCCATGCGCCACATCGATCGTGATGTATTCAGGCGTCACGCCAGCGTCAACAAGTGCTTGCACAAAATCATACTCTTCCGGTTTGACCCCGACGCTGATCGACGCATACAGCCCTTGCTCTTGCATATCTTTTGCGAACGCCAAGCGTTTTTCCGGCTCGAAGCGGTGCATGATGTAGAAATAATTATTTTCAGCCAGGAATTTGGCGATTTTTTCATCGACGATTGTCTGCATATTGGCCGGCACGACTGGTAATTTAAACGTGCGCCCGCCAAACTCTATGGATGTATCACATTCTGAACGGCTATTTACCACTGCTTTTGCAGGAACTAACTGAATGTCTTCGTAATCAAATACATTTTCCATTAATTACACCCCTAAACACGAATATTATTCGATAGAACGAATGTTATTGTTCGTCCATATGATAATTTACTCCATTTATTGGGGAATGTCAAAAGTTCTTTGCGTGGAATGCCAAACTTTCTATCAGCTTTCTTTTTCTGCCATCACACTGCTTCGCGCGGGTTGTTTCAAGGAGCTTTTCACCCGTTTTAGTTGGGCGACGATGATGACCGAGATGATGACGAGCAAAAACCACGAGCTAATTTTACCGATGTGGACGAGCGACCAGGCCGCTTCCTGGTTCGGGTATTGCCAGGCGCCAAGGAAGGTCGTGATGTTTTCCGCGATCCAGATGAAGAATCCGATCAACAGGAACGACAGGATCAGCGGCATCTTAAAGATTTTGTCATCGATGCGAAACGTCACGATTGTGCGGAAGAAAATCAGCACCAATAACAGCTTTAGCCCCCAGCGGATGTCATACGTGAAATGATGCGTGAAAAAGTTCGCGTAGATCAACACGCTGATGACGATGCTGTAGAAAGGCTTGGGCCAGCCATACATCTGCAGATCGAAACGCCGCCACGCCTGGCAAATATAACTCGCGACACTGGCGTACATGAACCCGCTATAGAGCGGCACGCCGAAAAACTTGCTGTAGGCTTCTTCGGGATACGCCCACGAGCCCATATGGACCTTGTACAATTCAAGGCCGAGCCCGATGGCGTGGAACACGAGGATGACTTTGAACTCATCCCAAGTCTCCAGTTTGGAAGTGAGCATGAACACTTGCGCGAGTATGCACACCAGCAAAATAAAATCATACCGGGGCACAAAAGGAATCTCGATGTATTTCGACACAGCTAGTGCCGCGAAAATAATGACGGGAAAAATTCAGCAAAGCGCTTGCCGGTATCCGAACAGCCAAAACGTTTTCATCACACAGCGCCTCCTGGGAGTAGGGTTTTAAAAATGGACGCTGTGGGTGAGGGGAGGTTGCCAGGGGAGGAGAGGCAAAAGGATGGTATAAGTGTTCAAAAATAATGAGGGCACAAAAAAACCTCAGTCTTCGGAACTGAGATTTTTCGGTTATGTAGTTTAACTGAGTGGCACAAGTATCTAGTAGATAGGAGAAGAGCGGCTAGCTGTTCGCTGATGGCTCTTTCAGGTTTGTCAGACGCGTAATCTCACCTATATTGTAGCCGACCCAGGCCCCGATAAAGGCGAAAGGGGGAGCAGAAATTGTTTGGTTTGGAAAATTGAAATCTGTGGTGGTCAAAAAGAACACCAGTACGATACCTAAAATGATGAATAGGAAGAGTTCAATTATTTTCTTGCGTTTCCAACGCTTCTCGCCCCAACGACTCCTATCGAATGCTTGAACGCGCCGGCTGGTTTTCGTCCCAATAAGATTGCCTGTTATCAATGTATACAAGCTAAAAGCTGAAGAAACTAAAAGGCCGGCTAAAACAATCCAAGTGGCGAAGAACAGTGTGTCACTTTCCAAAAAATAAACAAGCAATACGAAGATCACCAGCATAAAGAGATTGCCCCAAAGTAACTGCTTTTTCTTTAACTTTTTAATTTCTTTTATGTCCCACTGCTCTTCCTCCATTGAATCATTCCTTTCCATTTAGAAAACCTTAAAATCTACTCGTTCTTTTTAGTAGGATAAACTGGTTTGCATTTCAATGGTACGTACTATTTCACATAAATAATGAGGATGTTTTTTTATGTGTGATCAAATCCGAACCTAAGTCATTTGTTCTTACTGTTGAGGAGGCATAGTAAACGTAACGGTAGCCCCATCGCTTTCATCAATCTTCGCAAAAATTTCCGTAAGAACTTCTAATGCTCTCTCATTCGAGTCGAATTTACCCATCACCTTATTCCATTGATCCAATAGGCTGTTTTCTACAAAACCTTCTACGTGCTTTCCTTTTGCAGCAACACTCTTAACATTCATCAGGTCTTGTTTATTTTGTGTAAGTATCCATAGCATAGCAACGGGCCATCCTTTCTATTTGAGTAGCAAACTCTTGCCATATGTATCTTAGAGAACTGTTCAATCCAGCGTTTGTTCGTCCTGCTCTTTGTCCTTTTGATAATCGCGCCATCCCATCCACAAAACCGCTCCCCATAAGATCCAAAGGAGGGGGCTCGTTACAGACAGGCCGCTCTTTGACACGCCGCCAAGCAAGGTCAATAAAACCATCACCAGCATCGGATAAACAGACAATAACAATAAGGTATGGAGCCCAAAACGCTTCTCCAGTTCAGGGTTGTGTGTCAGTGTGCTCACCAGAACCAAAACCCCAAGCAGTGCATACAATGACCATACCGGGATGCCCAAGGAGCGGAGTGTACCCGGAAAGTAATCGTCCACCAATAGCAGCGTCATATCGACAAGCACCACAATGCCGATCAACCAGTAAGTTTTCATCCAATACTCTCCTTTCATGGGATAAAACCCTCTTTTTTCCAGTGTAACAGAAGAGAGATTGGAGTATTAAGGAAAATATGGATTTATTAATCGCATAGGAATCAATTAATTAAGTAATTTTTCTAATGCTTCTACTGAATATTCTTCAATTGGATAAAGAATGGAACTGTTTTGTTGATTATAAATGGAGTATGAACGACCGGTTTTTTTAATTCTGAATTTCCAATGAGGTCCGATAATTTTATGGAAAACAAATTTATTGGCAGGCATCATTTTTTTTACAAAATCATCTAAATTGGCAACTAAAAGTTTATCGAAAAAGCGAATGACTAGAGTTCCTTTGTAGGAGGGGGTATCCAAATAAAAATCCAGGTTAGGTTTTCTAATATCGAACCAATTGTATTGATTTTGAACTGAAGGTGAAAGAACTAGAGAGCTATTTTTTAAAAAGATGATAGAGCGAGAATGTTGTTTGAACCCAAGTCTATTTTCAAGTATATCTTTATTGACCAAACGAGCATTTAGTTTACTAGTCATATTAAATTCCCCCTATTTTTATAAGTGATTAGAATTATTATATATCTTTATTTGGAAATTATATAGACTATAATATTCATTTAAAAATAGTTGAAATAGGAACTGATTTTTTCACATATCTGATAAGCTAGAGTGAGAAGTAGTGTTGAATTTCTGAGGGGATGTGGGGAACCCATGGATGAGACTCATAAAGAAAAGCTGCAGTTTTGGCAGCCGCGCGGAATCGAAGCCTTAAGAGCAAACAACCCGTCTCAACTCATATTAGTAAATGTCTCCAAAAGCCCATCACAACTGGAACTCATCATCAGCGACGAGCACGAAAACAAGCTCCAGATTATCTATGATCAATTATGTACCGCTGAATTTGCAGTATGGCATTTTGCTTATGACACGCATGTCGGACGTTCTGATTTGTGGGTCAATGATATCGATAGGCCTGACAACTTCTCTGAACATACGTCATTCTTCTTCAAAATCATCGACTGGAGCGGTCTCGATAAATACCGCAACGCGACAATCTACGAAGACGTTCTGGACCAAGTGGAAGTCCATCTGTATAGCACAAGAGACGAGTTCTTTATCGTGGTCTCAGAATACGAGCCTAGGATTATCAGAATGGACGAGGCTTAATCAAAACTTAGAAGGAATCTATAGGTTTGGGAAGAAAAGCGAGTAAGACCAGTGCTTTCACAACGAATCATCTGAGAACGTCCTAACGCTCGACCGGGGTTATACCGTTGTCGGATTACAATGGGCAAGTGGTAGTAGAAGAGCTTTAAAAGAATAGACGTGAAAAAATCTCCCAAAGAGCGTATATACTCTTTCGGAGATTTTTAGTTTGAACTTCAATCGCGAGCCCCTACGTTTGAAGCTTAGCGAACCTTGCGGCAGCGCACTGAAAATGGATTCAACTAGTCGATTTCTAGTTCTCACGGAAATCGTTTGATGTTAAAAAGCCAAATATACTTGGAACTCTCTCTTTAAAATATGAATAATTGTGTTCAGCATCTTCAATAATTTCAAATTGCATATTAGATACCTTTTCTTTTAGCAGTTCATAGACCATTTGATTGGAAGCTAGAAACTTCTCGTTCACTTTTGCATCAGTCCCCGCTTCCTTGGTTCCGCAATCCATATAAACACTTTCAACTAGCGACAAATCCGTCTGCTCGATCAGCTTCATGATTTCTTCTTGATTGCGGTAAAAGGCAGAAGACAGGACGGCTATGTGTTTAAAAATGTGAGGGTAGCGGCACATAGCGTAGACAGAGATAAGGCCCCCTAAAGAAATACCGGCCATCGCGGTCTGATCACGAACTGTCCGGTAGTTGCTATCTATCAGCGGCTTTAGTTCGCTGACGATAAAATCCACGTAGTGCATTCCCTTTCCGCCTTCTGGACTCTCTTTGCCTAATATGCTTTTGCTATATTCACCGCTTACCCAAGGGCAATACTCATCAATTCTTGCTTCTGGGTTTTGATCGACCGCAACGACGATAAGGTCCAATCCATTTGCATCTAAATAATTTTCAAGATCCAAAGATTTCCCGCCGATAGCCTCTATATCTTGAAATTCATTCTGCCCATCGTGCATATACAACACGGGGTAGCTTTTCTTTTCTGTCGAATAGCTTTTTGGCAGATATACCCGGATTAATCTTTCTTGTTTGAATGAAGAAATGTATGTATGGAATGTTTCTAACAAAGCCGTGCCTCCTTTATATCTGCTTAGAATGACTGTCTATCTATTATTAGATATTGTACGCCATTTCAAATGGCTGTCGATTATCTTCACAGTCCATAGCGAATAAAAAGTCGAGTTTAGATATTAGAAGTATTTCATAATAATGGGGCAGATCGGTTCAAACAAAGTGAAAACAGAAACAGCAAAAGACGCCTCCATAAATGCGGTAAGCATTCAACAAGAAGGCGTCTTTATTTTTTGTCTCGGGTGAACAAGTTCGTCAAAAAGATCAAAGTAGTAAATATAAATCAATTTTAACTCAGGGGGCGTCAATCACCAGAATACCGGTTCACCGCAATCGAATAGTGATGGATCTCAATATCCGGAGCGATAAAGCCTCTCCGCTGAGCGTCTTTCAAGGTATGGTACATATTCTCCTGGCCGGCTCCATTGTCCGTGTGAATGTAAATCCTATCGGCATGATAACCCCGCTCGCAAAACAACTTGACCAAATCGTATCCGGTCGGCAGCAACTGGCCGTCTGCATCTTCCCCGAGGTCATGGTCTAACGACAGAATCTTCGCCTTATAGTTTTCCAAGTAATCAATCGCCTCATCTATATTCCTCGCTACGACATAACCTTCTGGGCAATTCCTCAAATCGTCGACATACAATTTAGTTCCTTTTTTAAAACTCCTACATTAACTTTATATCTACACCCAAAAAACAAGAAGTTATTCTTCATAGTTGTAAAAACTGAAATTTCTAAACAGATTGAATGTAATTTAATAATGTAATAGGGTATATTTTACATATAATACTTTTAGTTATTGTTTGGATGAATGCACTAATTCTTATTCACCACTTTTCAATGTTCTTACTTTTTTAAAATTAGAGTGGAAACATGGAATTTAGTTTAAGGAGGAGTTTGATTTGGGTTTTTTGAGTGCAGTAGAGTTACTTAAAACTGGATTAGGATTTTATCAAGATGCTAGAGGTTTTTATGAGGAAGGAAGGAAAATAAGTGAGATATACCAAAAACTGACTACTGTAAGTGTGGAGTCTCGGAAGGAGCTTTTAGAAGGGGTTTTAAGTTCCAAATTGGATTATAAAGATCATATTAAAATTCAAGGGAAATTGATAGACTATGCTCACTTATATAAGCCTAAAAGTTATATAAATAGTTTAGATCAAGAAGGTGATTTGAGTGAAAAAAGTGAAATGGAAAAAGGAAGAGAACTTGTATTAAGTTGGTCGTGGAAACCTTTTCAACTACCTATAAGTAAAGTGCCATCAGTCTCCACTGAAAGTGGAGAAATGTCTCTCTCGTTTTTGTATCCCGCAGAATTTGAATCCTTTATATATCCGGGAGTTAATGGTTTTATAGGGGGACCGCTGAGTGAACCATCATTTGATGTTCCGCTATCTGCCAAACCTATTCCTATTCTTCTCACTAAAGAAGATGCGGTGAAATATCAGTTTCAAAATGTGGAAGTGACTGGAAGAATTGTTCCTCTGCCAGATAATCTGGTTCAGAAGTTTATTGATAATCCATTTTCATCTATGACATTTTCAGATATCATAAACCCTTTAAACACAAAAGTGCCGTCCTTATGTTTGAACTTGAATACTAATAAGGGAAATATTAAAAAAGTTAATAATGGAAACGTATTACAGGATTGCAAAGCAAGTATTTTTATGGAAACTCATATTGAAGGAAATATTAACGACACGATGCTTTCTAAAATTCCTGATATAGCTTCAAAATCTCTATTAGGAAAAGCAGATGTAACCGTCAAGTAGAATTCAACACTTTTCCCCAATTAAGATTCAACACCTGGATTTTCAAATAGTGACTTTCTATATTTCATCCGGATACTGTCTTGCGTTTCATCAAACGTAAGAATTTCACTCCGGTGAAGAAGGCGATCTAGAATGGCCGTTGTTAAGGTGGGATCCCCCAAAAATTTTCCCCATTCAGCTGGCCCCTTATTCGAAGTCAAGATAAAGGCTGCTTTGTCATACATTTCATAAATAAACTGGAAGAATAGGAATAGGTTTGGCAGATAGCGGAACATCAAATGATGGTTCACTCAGCGGTCCCCCTATAAAACCATTAACTCCCGGATATATAAAGGATTCAAATTCTGCGGGATACAAAAACGAGAGAGACATTTCTCCACTTTCAGTGGAGACTGATGGCACTTTACTTATAGGTAGTTGAAAAGGTTTCCACGACCAACTTAATACAAGTTCTCTTCCTTTTTCCATTTCACTTTTTTCACTCAAATCACCTTCTTGATCTAAACTATTTATACTGTCTCTTATACACACTAGAAAGAAAAAGAAAGA
>NZ_JAHPZO010000012.1 GCF_019042655.1 Planococcus sp. CP5-4_YE | reverse complement strand
TCATTAGATCTCATTGATATGCGGTATGAAAAGCGCAGCACCATCTTCACGACCAATGTGAACTTCAAGTCGTGGGATGAGGTCTTTCAGGATACGAAGATCGCCAACGCCATCCTGGACCGCATCCTGCATCACGCCACGGTGGTCAGCATTGTGGGCGAATCTTATCGCCTCAAGCATCATTTAGCTTCTGAAAACGAGTGAAGTTGTGCATCCTTAAACAAGCGAAAATGTACATAGTCAAGTTGACATTTACAACCAAATCCTTGGTTGAGCTTTTTCTAATAGAAAAGACACCGCAATATGCGATGCCTTTTCATTAAATCAATATGATACTAAACGTTGGTAGAAAGAGTAGCTTTCTTTCCTAATAGATAATAAATTAAATAGCCAATCACATTGAATAAAGCGAAAATTATAACCCATCCAATATTTAGTCGCTTATGATGATAGGCATTGATTGTTGCCCAAACCGTAAACAAAGTGAAGTAAACTGCTAATCCAGAAAATAATATAATCGCCATCAAATCACCAATGTGTCGTGTTTCCATTTGGACATACCATTGTTCTCCATCGCCACCACCATAAGGGTAGAAATCTGCACGGAGCCAATCAGGAGACCAAACCGTCTTTTCATATTGGTAATCAGGTTGTGCAGTTTCCACATAACCGAATATGGAATTAACGCCTACATCTCTTACATTGAAAACTTTCACTTCTGAAATTTGATCGGTTCCGTCGATTAAGGTTGTGATTTCAGCTTTCTTCGCTTCGGTAATTGGTCCATTGTTCTTCAAGACTTCTAACACTGCTGATGCAATTTCGGAATTTTCGGATGCGTTAGTTTCCTCTATACCACGAATATAACCAAATGCAGCTAAACTTAGAAGAAGAATGATGAGTGCTGATGATAGAATCCATTTTGAAAATATCTTTTGTGCTTTAAACAACTGACTGACAACAGAACGCATTTCTTGTTCTCCACCAAATCGTTCAATTGCAATTTCAATTGCTTCCTTTTCTGATTTGCCTTCTGTTTTTAATTCGTGAACAGCTTCTAATAGATGAGTTTTCATTTCTGCTTTCGATTCATTAATTTCTTTCTTATTCCCGCCAACGTTTCGATAAACTTCCTCAACATACATATCAATTTGCTTCAAAGTTTTTCTCCCCCTTCGATAAATTTATCAATAATAGTTTTTACAAATTGCCATTCAGCGCATTTCTCTTCGAAGCCTTCTTTACCTAAAAACGTGAGTTCGTAATATTTTCTTCTTCCCCCTGGGCCTTGCTCATCTCCCCAGTAAGAACTAATCCATTTATTTTTTTCCAATCTTTTTAAGGACAAATATAATGTCCCTTCTTTTAATTCGAACTGCTCTTCACTTTTCTCACGAACAATTTTGGCAATTTCATACCCATACATATCTCTGCTATGCAAAAGAGAAAGTATTAGCGTGTCGATATGACCTTTCAATACTTCTTTATTAATATTCACTTAAACACCCCCTATAATGAGTATATTTAATATTACTCTATAATACAAGGTATACCTTTAAAAATAACATTGTTTTATAAAATAATAGCGTTGAGTCTAAAGAAGCTATTTTGAATTACACAAATTTTTTGCATAAAAAAATCACTTCCGATTCTACGGAAATGAAGTATTTTCAAACTTATAAACTTTTATCCTTATATATCACTTCGGCTACAACTTCTGGCTGATAGTTTATAAACCATAGGGGCGTGATCTTTAAAAAGAATTGCCGCAAGACGGAGACTGGCATAAAAAAATAGCACCCACAATTCACGTGAAATAGGTTGTCGAAAACCTTGCGAATTTGGGTGCTATTTTGTGTTTTAAAGTGGTGAAAAACGGTTGTTAAAACTGTTGCGTTTTTGATTGCTATTTCGGTGTTTTGCGTCTCTCAACTGAACGGGTTATATGAAAAGGCAGGGGGTTTTTTAGGCTGTCGAGAAAGTGATAAAGTCGTATTTTCCGAAGCTTATCGCTCGCTTTCCGTGGGGCGGGAATCGAGCCTCCTCGTTCGCTTCGCTCCCTGCGGGGTCTCTCAAACCCGCTGGTCCCACCGGAGTCGAGCGACCGCTTCTCCAAATACTTAGAGAGCTTATTAATAGTTGGATATAGAAAAAGGTTTTCTTTTTCATAAATGAGAGCGAATTTTGGACTTCTTCAACACTCTGAAAAACCCCCTTCCTATTCGGTAGGGGATTTTTCCATTTCTATTCTATGTGCCGCAATAGGTTTGGTATGGCGGTGTTGAAGGGGGCGGTGGGGCAGCAAAGGACTGTTGCTCGTCTGAATGAGCATAGGGATCTCGTAGAATGTCCAATAACTTCTCCATCACTGCATAATCGCCTTGAGCCGCCGCTTCCAGTGCCGCTTCAACACGGTGGTTGCGTGGGATGACAGCTGGGTTTTTGCTCTTCATGAGTTCCAGAATTTCTTGTTCTGAACGCCCCTCTAGCTGTTGGCGGGCTTTCCAGCGGCTGTTCCACTCTTTAAAAGCCGGGTCGTTTGCCAGTGCTGGCTCTTCAACAGCTTCGAAGGTCAAGAAACGGAATGTATTGGTATAGTCCGCTTGCTTTTCCTGCATCAATTCTAGCAGCTCATTGATCAATTGTTCATCTTCAGGCGTTTCGGTAAACAAACCGAGTTTTTCGCGCATGCCTGTCAAATATAAGTTCTTTTGCAAACTTACATATTCCTCGAGCGCTCCTTGGAGAGACGCCAAGGCCTGTTTTTCAGGAATCTCATCCAACAGCGGAAACAGAGATTCCGCAAAACGAGCTAAATTCCATCCTCCGATGAGCGGTTGGTTGCGGTAAGCATAACGGCCGCCGGCATCAATCGAGCTAAAGACCGCGGACTCATCGTAACGGTCCAGAAAAGCGCATGGTCCGTAGTCGATCGTTTCGCCGCTGATCGCCATATTGTCCGTGTTCATGACCCCGTGGACGAATCCCGCGAGCTGCCATTTGGCAATGAGTGAAGCTTGTCGCTGCGCTGTCTGGCGGAATAATTCGACATAGCGGTCAGGCCCGGTGATCTCTGGGAAATGCCGTTTGATCGTGTAGTCCGCCAAAGCCTTTAAATCTTCAGTCGAGCGGTATTTTGCGGCAAACTGAAAAGTGCCGACACGGATATGGCTCGAGGCCACCCGTGTCAGAATCGCTCCCGGCTCTGCAGAGTAGCGCTGGATCTTTTCTCCTGTCAATACAACGGCCAGGCTCCGGCTGGTAGGAATACCGAGTGCGTGCATACTTTCACTGATAATGTATTCCCGAAGCATGGGCCCGAGTGCCGCACGGCCGTCTCCGCTTCTGGAAAAAGGAGTGAGGCCGGACCCTTTCAATTGAATATCGAAAGTCTCGCCGTCCGGTGTCAGCTGTTCGCCGATTAAAATGGCGCGGCCGTCGCCAAGCATCGTAAATTGGCCATATTGATGGCCAGCATAGGCCTGGGCAAGCGGGAAGCTGTCAGCAGGAAAACGATTGCCTGCTAACATTTGCAAGGAATCGGGGCTATCCAGCCGTTCCGGATCCAGGCCAAGTGAATTCGCCAATGCTCGGTTTGTAATAACGAGTTGAGGCGAGGGGACCGGATTGACTTCCATAGGGGCATATAAGGTTTTTGGCAGGCTTGCATAACTATTGCATAGTTTCCAGCCGCTCTCTGTATAGTTCATGGGAGCGCCTCCTATCATCGGTTTTTTGGTATGTCTTTCCTGTTATTATAGCCGCAATGAAAACCATGAAACAACCAAAGTGTGCTGGCTGTACAAATAGCAAAACTTGAGCCATACACACAATTAAAGGCTGGGCTTGAGCTGATGCTAATCGAATTAACGTTCTTCAACGTTTGGCGGAAGCAGTTTTGTGCTTGTGGCCAATTCTTCGATCTTGACATACATGTCATATCATTCAAGGGTTTTGAAGGGCTTTAAGTGACACATTTTAAAAATGCTTTCATCAGGACCCGAAAATAAAATCTGCGCTTTCCCGACCTGATGTACTTGATTATTTTGCATCAGAACGTGCGCGTAAGCAGATGGAGAATTCACAAGGAGGCCAGTGGGCGCGCTGACAGGATTTAGTTGAGGGAATGTTTAGACCTTGCATAAAAAGGGAAAAAGCTCTTACTTGTATTATGGAAAAGATTTTTCTTATAATAAGGCTAACCATATGAGAATGGAAATGACTTGAGAAATGATGCAAAATGGATATAGAGAGAAGGAGTTAAACTATTGAAAACTACGGAACAAGGTATCCGCTATATTGAATTGATGGATGGGGAGCGGGAAATTGATATTCCTGCTATGGTGAAAACAGCAAAAACGGCGTATAAACCGTTTAATTTCAAAGATAAAATTGAACTTCTTTTCTTTTATAGTGAACGCAAAGACTTCAGCCACGCAATCTTCACTGAATATGGAATTATCGACGATGAATTTGATGGCAAAAAAGCCGTACATCATCCGTTTGGGGTCAAAAGCATCATCGGAATTGAAATGTCAGGAAATGACACTATTCCTTTAATTGCCTTTGTCATTGGCCAGGCGATTGAGCATTTCAAACAGAACATGGATATTCGTCGGCACGCTGAATGGCAGGAGTTGGACAATAGTGACAACTATCAATGTTGGCAAACATACTTCTGCCAAGTCCACAGTACAATGGTTCGGCGAGGGCTGGAAGGTTCCACAGATTTATTTTTAAAAACCTTGCCGTTCGTCTTGGCCAAAAAGGAAGATAGTTTTTCTGAAGCATATGTTACAGGGACATTCCACCATGTGATTCACACCATAAGTGAGCTTTACGTTATGAGGCAAGCGGGCGAAACGGAACGGGCAGTTGACTATATAAAAACGATCGAGGAACTCACTGATCCGGCATTCATGGAAATCTATGAGAAGTTGTACACCGAACTGGCTGGATATTTGGAAACACTAGGCATCAAATACAACGAAGTGCACGACTTTTCGATTTTCACCATTATTGAGCAATGTAAAAAACAATTCGCTGCATTGTACGAATAATTTTTTCATACCATGCGGCCATATAGTAGAATCAAAAAATCTCGACTTCTAAAGAAGCCTTCGCTATAGTGAAGGCTTCTTTTTTTATGGAAGGATATTCAGAAAAATCAAAATGGGGGGGTAGCATTTTATAAGTCAAATACGGTACACTTTCTATTAACGGAATGATTAAGGTTTATTTCCTTAAATACGAAAAGCAGGTGATAGCTATGAAACAACAAGCACAAGAGGTATTTGAAGAAGTTCGCGAGTTTCGCCGCCATCTCCACGAAGAGCCTGAACTGAGCGGAGAAGAAATGGAAACTTCCAAGAAAATCCAAGAAAAGCTCGAAGCATACGGCATTCAATTCTACAGTGGATTTGCAAAAACAGGCGTGCTTGGTGTGATTGAAGGCGGCAAGCCTGGGAAAATGGTCGGGTTGCGTGCCGACATCGACGCCTTGCCGATTATGGAGAAAGCAGATGTTCCGTTCAAATCCAAAGTTGACGGAAAAATGCATGCATGCGGCCACGATGCCCATACAGCGATGCTTTTGGGAGTCGGGAAATTGCTCCAGCAACAAAAAGACGAGATAGCAGGAACGGTGCTGCTTATTTTTCAGCCAGCCGAAGAAAATGCGCCGATTGGCGGGGCAGACCAGATGATGGCAGATGGCGTGTTCGATCGATACCAGCCGGATGTCATATTGGCGCAGCACGTATGGCCTGGGCTTCCGGCTGGGCAAGTCGGCGTCATCGACGGGGCGATTATGGGGAACTCTGACCGTTTTCAAGTAACGATCAACGGAGCGGGCGGCCATGCATCCATGCCGCATCAGACAATTGATGCAATCGTTATCGCGAACCAAGTGATGTCGGCCATCCAGACCATCATTAGCCGAAATGCCAACCCGATGGACTCTGGGGTCATCACGATCGGAAAGATCTCGGGAGGCTACCGTTACAATGTCGTGGCGGATAGTGTGGTATTGGAAGGCACAATTCGTTCGTTATCAGACGAAACGAAGAAATTATTGAAAAAACGCTTCCACGAAGTCGTCAAAGGCGCAGCTGAAATGATGGGCGGCTCGTGTGAAATCGATTATTCGGATGGCTATCCGGCAACGGTCAACACGAAACGCTGGGCGGAAGTGGTCCGCCAATCTGCAAAGAGTCAATTGGGTCCGGAAGCTGTTCCTGAAGTGATCGGCAGCATGGCAGGCGAAGATTTCGGGCGCTTCTTGAAAAAATACGAAGGTGTTTATTACTGGCTCGGAACATCGGTTGGCGAACACCAAAAACCGCTTCATGACCCAGGCTTTATGATCGACGAACAGGCATTGCCGATCGGTACGGGCTTAATGGCACAGGCAGCGCTTGATGTACTCGCGGAATTGAACAAATAGGGGGAATGGACATGGCAGATACTATTGATCGGTTTATGGAAGAAATAGAGCCACATCTTATCGAACAAAGGCGCAACCGGCATAAGTATCCCGAAATTGGCTTTGCGGAATATGTCACGACGCATGAGTTAAGCGAACAACTGGCCGGTAAAGGTTTCGAATTGTTTTATGGTACCGATTTTTTGGCCAGCGATGAACGCATGGGTGTTCCTGATGAGCAATTTCTAAAGCAGCAGGAACAACGCGCGCTCGATCAAGGCGTACCCCAAGAATTCCTGGAGCGAATGAAAGGCGGGCATACCGGACTTGCTGCCGTGCTCGATACCGGCAAAAAAGGGC
Organism: Planococcus sp. CP5-4_YE; assembly: GCF_019042655.1. Taxonomy (GTDB): domain Bacteria; phylum Bacillota; class Bacilli; order Bacillales_A; family Planococcaceae; genus Planococcus. Next base: position 111,701 of record NZ_JAHPZO010000012.1, on the reverse strand, counting down.
CGAATTTCGCTTACCGCTTCGATATTGACGCCTTGCCGATCGAAGAAGACGATGCTTCAGCCCATGTGCCGGCTAAGCGAGATTTCCGCTCGGATGTTCCCGGCATGATGCACGCATGCGGGCATGATGGCCATGCCGCTGTCGGGCTTGGGCTAGCTGAGTATCTATCGAAGAAAAAAGACAGTCTTCGCGGCAAATTTACGATTTTATTCCAGCCAGCCGAAGAAGGCGGGCGCGGGGCAAAGGCTGTTGTCGAGAAAGGCTGGCTCGATGATGCCGATTATTTCCTGAGCGGCCATGTCGGAATACATGACTTGCCATCAGGAACCGTCGCAGCAGCTACATCGAAGTTCTTGGCGAGTTCCAAGATTAACGCGAAATTCAACGGCAAATCGGCGCATTCCGGATTGGAGCCGAACGCTGGGCGCAACGCGTTGCTGGCTGCCGCATCCGCCACCCTGCATTTGCATAGCATTTCGCGCCATAAAGACGGGGCGACGCGCGTCAATGTCGGGACTTTGTACGCCGGCTCGGGACGCAATATCATCGCAGATCGTGCGTTGATGGAAATCGAGACGCGTGGCGAAACCAATGAATTGGATGAATACATGCAGGAAAATGCATTGCGCATCCTAAAGGCGAGTGCAGCGATGTTTGATGTCGAACTGGAAATCGAGCATATGGGAAAAGCAATTTCGGCCCACGCAGATCTCGAGTTCGCTGACATTGTAGAACGTTCCTGTGCTGCATCAAAGCACTTGAACATTGTGCCGCATTTGCCAATTGGCGCTTCTGAAGATGTTACCTATATGATGGAGCGCGTTCGCGAACGCGGCGGCAAAGCGACATTTATGATTTTTACCAGCCCCTTGCCAGCCGGCCATCACCACCCGCGCTTTGATTATGAGGAACGGGCATTGTCGGCAGGAGTGGAAACTTTGATCCGGACAACTGATTATTTGCTGAAGGAGGATGAGACCCGTGAAAAACTGGCTGATTGAGCAATTGCAACGGATGAATTTAAGCGATGTATTGGTCCAGCCGCGAGGGTTTACACGGGAAGGCTATACCGCGGAAGAAACGGAAGCGATCGAAGTCTTTAAAGCGATTGCTGAAGAATTGGGGCTCGACGTTTCAGAGGATGCCGCAGGAAATGTCATCGCCCGCTGGAATGTTGCGGGCGAAAAAGCGGCAGTAGCGACGGGATCCCATCTTGACACTGTGCCAAATGGCGGGGCATTCGACGGCGGCGCTGGTGTTGTATGCGGACTAGGGGCTGTCAAGATGTTAAAGGAAGCCGATTTTAATCCGCGGCGCCCAATCGAAATCATTTGCTTTCGATCGGAAGAATCTTCGCGTTTCGGCGTCTCGACAATCGGCAGCAAAGCGATGAGCGGATTATTGGATCCATCCATCGGCACACTTGAAGACCAACATGGCGTCACACTCGCCCAAGCTGTCGAAAGCCAAGGATTTCTGTGGCAGGATTTGGTCAACGCGAAGCGCCAGAAACACGAATTGGAATGCTTTGTCGAGCTGCATATCGAGCAAGGGATGCACATCGTCAATCATGAAAAAGATTATGGGGTAGTCAAAGGCGTCGCTTGCCCGGTGCGTTTAGCGGTCACTTTCAACGGAAAGGCAGGCCATACGGGAACAACGCCAATGGACCAAAGGCAAGATGCACTGGCAGCCGCCGCGCCGTTCATTTCATTTGTCCAAGAGACGTCGCTTCAAATGAATGACGCATACGAAAAATCATTGGTCGCGACCGTGTCGACCTTGACTGCCTCGCCGAATTCGATGAACGTCATTCCCCAAACGGTCACAGCAGGAGTCGATATCCGCAGTGTGGATGATTCGTTGAAAAAAAAGATGGCAGATGCCATACGGAGTGAAGCGAAGCGCATTGAAGAATCGACCGGCGTAAAAATCGATATCGAAGTGCTGGTTGATAACCCATCTGTTTTGCTCGATGACGAAATCGCCCAGCAATTGGTCGATGCGGGCGACCACGAAGCCTATTTGGTGCATCGGATGGACAGCGGCGCAGGCCATGATGTCATGAACATGGCGCAAACTTGGCCAAGTGGCTTGCTGTTTATCCCTTGTAAGGAAGGATTGAGCCATCACCCAGAAGAATTTGCCACTGCTGAAGATTTGATGATGGGTGTTGAGTTACTATCCCGTTTCTTAATGGAGGCCACTTCAAATGACGGAAAACGTTAAAGTCGGGCTAATCGGGCCAAATGATTCGGTCAATGAAACAATGAAAGCGGCAGAAAGTTTAGATGGCATCGAGCTTATTCCGTTCATTTATCAGCACACGGAAGAAACGAAAGACATCATTAACCAACATTCAGAGCGTATCGGGCATTGGCTCTTTTCAGGCCCTGCACCTTATCATTTTGCTTTGAAAGAAGAGTTAATCGATGCAGATCATGCGGATTATATTTTGCTCCATGGGTCGAGCCTGCTTGGGACGATGCTCGACGCCTTTATGGAAGAAGGCGCAGTATTATCGAGCATCAGTGTCGATTCGGTTCCGCGCCGCGAAGTGCTGAAAATGCTCAAGGATTTCGATCTGGAAAAACTGGAAATCCACACCGCGCCGGAACTCGGCTATATCCCGGCTGAAGAATTGATCGACTACCACGAGAAACTATACCGATCAGGGCGCATTCAAGCTGCACTCACTTGCGTTCACGCCACCTATAACGGTTTGAAAGAACGCGGTGTGCCGGTCTACCGGATCAGCGTATCGGAACTCGCCGCCCACCGAGCGATTTCTGTCATCAAAGAAAGAAGCCTGTCGGACTTGTACCGCATGAAGCAATTGGCGATGATTGGCATTGAAATCATCTACCCGAGCCAAGCGCAGCAGCGCAAGACGCCGTTCAAGATCGAACGCCAGGAACTGGCGATGAACCGGGTGCTCATCGATTTTGCGGAAGAAGTCCAAGGCTCGAAAGTCGGAATGGGCAATGGCATTTACTTTATTTATACGACTCGTGGGGAATTGGAACTTTACAGCAAATTCCATCATCCGGAAGAGCTAAAGGAAGAGATTTTTGCCAACAGCAAGTTTCAGGTCCGCATCGGCATCGGCTATGGCCGGACCGTCACGGAATCCGAGCAGAATGTCCGGCTGGCGCTTGACTACGCCCGAGAAAAAGAGAACGGCGTAGTCATCAATATTGACGAAGGCGGAAAAGTGACGGAAATCAACTCATCAGGCGACCGTCTCCGTTACAGCCGCCGCAGTTCCGAGTCGAAATGGCAGGAAGCGTTGAAAGACGCAGCGATTAGCCAGACCGTAATTTCACGCATTGAATCCTTGTCCCACCATTACGCGAAAGTTGAACTCACGGCCTTGGAATTATCGCAATGGATGAACAGCACAGAACGCAATGCGCGCAGGATCTTAACGGAGCTCGAGAGCATCGGCCTCGCGGAAGTGGCGGGGGAAGAAGCCGGGCGTCGCGGCCGGCCGCGGAAATTGTACCGTTTGTTATTCGGTGCATAAAACGAAAAGGGAGGAATGGGAATGGCAACACCGACTGAACAACCAGACAAAAAAGGATTTTTGAATTTCATCGAAAAGTGGGGCAACCGCTTGCCCGATCCATTCTTCATTTTTGTATATTTAGCAGTTTTTGTCGTCTTGCTGTCATGGCTCGTTAGTTCACTTGGCACGACCGTCGTCCATCCCGGAACGGGTGAGGAGCTGGCGATTCAAAGCATTGTCTCAGGAGAAGGGATTCGTTACATCCTCGCAGAGACCATCAATAACTTCACCGGCTTTGCGCCACTCGGGCTCGTGCTCGTCATGATGCTCGGAATCGGTTTGGCAGAACGTGTCGGGCTGATGGAGACCGCCATCAAAAAATCCATTCTGAATGCACCGAAATCATTGATCACTTACGCGGTTATATTCACAGGAATCATGGGGAACTTGGCGTCAGACGCCGCCTTCATCCTGGTGCCACCGCTTGCAGCAATGGTTTTCGCTTCTGTCGGGAGGCATCCACTCGCAGGGCTGGCAGCAGGATTTGCCGGGACCGGTGCCGGTTTCACAGCAAATATTCTGGTAACCGGGACGGATGCGCTATTGTCCGGGATTTCCACAGAAGCGGCCAGGGCAATTGATGATTCGTTCGTCGTCACGCCGGTCGACAATTGGTATTTCATGAGTGCTTCCGTTATCGTTATGGCGATTGTCGGGGCGATCATTACCGAGAAACTGGTTGAACCACGCCTTGGTACATACACAGGCAGAGCCGATAATTCATTTGAACCGGTGACGAAACAGGAAAACAAAGGCTTGCTGAATGCCGTGATCGCGGGGGCTGTATACATCGGCTTAATCGCCTTGCTGTTGTTCTTCCCAGGTTCACCTGTCCGCAATGAAGACGGCGGCATCATCCCATCGCCATTCCTTTCTGGCATCGTGCCGATCATTCTGTTCTTCTTCATTACAGTGGCTGTCGCATACGGCATCACCGTCAAGAAAATTACCGAATCCAAAGATATCCCGGCTTATATGGGAGATGCCATCAAGGACATGTCCGGCTATATTGTCTTAATCTTCGCTGCCGCCCAGTTTATCAATTATTTCAACTGGAGCAATTTGGGCATCTGGCTCGCCGTCAACAGTGCTGAGTTCTTGACGAGCATCAATATGACCGGCTTGCCGGTCATGGTCGGCTTCAGTATTCTCGCCGCGTTGTTGAATCTATTGATTTTCAGTGGATCTGCACAATGGGCATTGATGGCACCGATTTTCATTCCGATGTTCATGCTGCTCGATTATCACCCGGCATTTGTCCAATTGGCGTTCCGCATCGCCGATTCATCAACGAATATCATTACACCGCTCAATCCTTATATTTTAATCGTCCTCGCTTTCATGCGGGAATACGATAAAAAAGCGGGCCTTGGCACTTTGATTTCTTTGATGCTGCCGTATAGCCTTATCTTCTTCGGCGTATGGCTTGTCATGATGATCATCTTTGCCTTGACTGGGATTCCGATCGGGCCAGGGATCAGCTTGCGCATGTAAAAGAAAAAATCCGCCTCTTACAGACGGATTTTTCTGGGAGTCAGCGCTGATTTGATATCAAGTGGCAGAGACTATCATCCCGGGAGAAAAATCCGTGTTTTCGAAACTTTTTTCCGTTTGTTAATAGTTTGTTCATAGTTACCCTGTATACTGGTCTAGGAAGTCATCCGAGTGGAGGGTGTGTCGAATGAACCGTCAATCCAATCAAATGAAGCAGTTAAAAAAAATGTTCGATGAATCGTATGAAGCGTGCAGAAAAACCAACGGCGCAATCGTTTCTGAGTTGCGAAAACAAGGCATCAATGCTTCACTATGCAAAAAGCCGGCAATTCTTGGGCCGTTTGCCTAAACTTTAGCACAGCTCGAATTGCTGCAAATAAACTTGAAATGACCAACAAAAAAAGCTGTCCCTGCTGCCGATTTGGCAGCAGGGACAGCTTTTTCAGTTAATAGCTAAGCCCTTTTTCGTAGAGCCACATTTTAAGGCTCCCGAATGAAGGGAAGGAGATGGATTCGCCGGTTTCAGGATGCTCGGCGCGGACGATGATGTCCAATTCGTTCGGTGTAAAAGACCAGCCTTCTTCCATAAGGGAACGTACTACTTTAACCATCATGCTCGAACCTTTAATCGTACCCATTTCCATCGCTATCATCTCCTTCAGTGATATCTCCCATTATAACAGGGAAATCATTATGAGTAGTACACATATGCTTTCTGTAGTATTCCTGTAATCGAGTTTTTTTAAACCCGCCTTCCGAACAAAACTTAAAAGTAAGGAAAAGACAATGATTTTTATAGTAAAAAATCAGCTCAAGCCTTATGCGGCCAAGCATGCGAAGGGAGTTATTATGCCTTTTCCTGCGGCCTTATGGAAGTTGTTTAAGCACGCGCCAACCAATTGGGAATTGGTAAAAATTTGGTTGACTTTTGCGGAGAACCACCTATAATTCACAGTAACAACACCATTTATACGAAAGAGTCTCTGGCTTCGTTTTAACTAATCGGCAATCGAGGAGGAAAATTGATGAAGTTCATGCCCAGAAAACGGGAGGATTTCTTCCCGAAACTGTTTCAAAGCGATTTGGATTCGGATTTCTTTGACCGATTCTTCAAGGAAAGCAATTACCCGCAAGTTGATGAATGGGCAGTATGAAGTGGTGGTCGACGTTCCGGGCTTCTCAAAAGATGACATCCAAGTAGATTTTAAAGACGGTTATTTATCGATCAGCGGCAAAAAAGAAGAAAGCTCGGAAACTTCGGAAGATGAAGGCCATTACATTCGAAAAGAACGCTCTTTTGGTTCTTTCAAGCGCAGCTTTTATGTCGGAGATGTAGATGACCAGTCCATCAAAGGAAATTTCAAGGACGGTGTCTTGCAATTGACTGTGCCAAAGCCGGCAGAAAAAGACCAGGGCAATGGCAAACGCATCGAAATCGAGTGAAGAGCCTGGCCAGAGGCTTTTTTTCGTTTCCTTAAAAACTGATTGGGTACATATTAGATAAGGTTGGCTATTGTTAGAGGGGGAGGTGTGGAGATGGAAAAGGCAGAACAATCAAGCACTGAAAAAATAAGCTCAAATCTGGATAAACGGAATTTTTGGGCGGGTTTACTGTTCGGGATTGGCTTGATGGCATTTATCGATGAAGTTATTTTTCATCAATTGCTCCAATGGCATCATTTCTATGATTTGGCGACACCGCAAATTGGCATTTTGGCAGACGGTTTGTTGAATTCTTTTGCCTGGTTTGCAGCGATCGGCGGTCTATTCATGTTCGCAGACTTGAGAAGGCGGCAAGCGCTCCGCATGCGGTATTGGATTGGCTCTATCCTCATCGGCGCCGGGGCATTCCAGCTGTTTGACGGCATTATTGACCATAAGGTGTTCAGGATTCACCAGGTACGTTATCAGGTCGAATTATGGCCTTATGACTTGAGCTGGAATTTGTTTGGCGCTGCTTTGCTTATTGCCGGGATCATCCTTGCAAAATCCGCCAAAGAAAGGCGGTCCGCATAAAGCGATGATTCACCATTACCTCGGCCCCGTAGAACCTTGGTTTCAGCTGACAGCAGCTTTAGTGCTCGCCTGGGCGATGATGTTTTACCCGATGCTTGCGATTTGGACTAATGAACGCTATAAAAAATGGCCTATGCATCGTTATGTGTTTTGGTTTGCTGGCGTGATTGTGGCAGGCGCGTCGTTAGTCGGCCCTTTAGCGGATGCAGCGCACACAAGTTTTTCCGCCCATATGACCGGACATTTGCTGCTCGGGATGCTGGCACCGTTATTATTGCTGCACGGCAAACCCTTGACTTTAGTGATGAGGGGCTTGCCGACCAAACCTGCGCGCAAGCTAAGCCGTGTAATGAATAGCCGATTCATTGCACTCGCAAGCCATCCCGTCAGCACCTCTTTCTTGAATTTCGGTGGATTGTTTATTCTCTATAGAACGGATCTGTTCGTGTGGATGCACCAATCAACATGGGTTTATGCCTTGGTCCATATTCATATTTTATTGGCAGGATACGTATTTACTTGGTCAATCCTATACACTGACCTGACTACCCATCGGCATTCGTTCCGTTTACGCGCAGCGGTCTTGATCGTGGCGTTTGCGGGCCATAAAGTGTTGGCGAAATCGCTTTACACCATGCCTCCGGCTGGAGTTACGACCAGCGACGGGGAGATGGGGGCGCTAATCATGTACTATGGGGGCGATGTCATCGATTTGGTCGTCATTGTCCTTTTTTGCTATAGCTGGTACAAGGCGACTGCGCCCGGTCGAATCGCCCGTGCCGTTTGACAGCCATTTCCTTTTAGGAGATGGTTTTTTTCGTGGCCTTCATTCGTTTTGTTGGCAGTGTGACCGGGCGGAATCGGCAAAATGATGGTAGAATAGAAGAAAGCAATGGTCAGGAGGCACGTAATGAATAGCTACATCGTCATGCAGGGTGAAACCTATAGAGAAGAAAAACGCCTCGGAATTCTCCGGGCGCCTATGAAAGATAAATCGGGGGCCACGCCGCATTCGTGGGAGCGCGTAAAATCGCTGCAAAAAGGAGATCGGACCTTCCACTACGTTAAGGGTGAATTGGTGGCAGTCGGCACCATCCAAGAAGATGCGCGTGAGCAAGCATTAGGTACGCCATACGCTGAATGGCTTGCGCCTTGTGAATACTTAGAACTTGACGACCCATTGGAAATTACCAGTTGCATCAAAATAGTTTCAGAACATTTGCCAATCAAGTATTCTGCTTTCCAGCCAGACGGTAACGGCAACTCAGGCTATGTATATCCGTGCAATGAAGCATTGGCATTGGTGTTTCTGGAATTATTGTCGTCATCAAAATGGCGCAATATTGAGCAATTGGAGTTTGTTTACGATGCTGTGCGTGAGGAAAAATACAATTCCTTAACTGCCTGGATGATGGATTCCGACTACTTGCTGCGGCGAAAATTCCGGGACTTGAAGAAGCAGTTTAAGATAGTGCAAATGGAACGATGGCAAAATAAATGTGCGATTTGTGGTCTTGACAATCCGGCGCTGTTGAAAGCGGCATACAGTAAACCTTGGAAAGACAGCAGTGATGCAGAACGAATCGATCCAGCGAATGGGTTGTTGTTATGCGCCAATCATGCAGCGCTTTATGAAAGCGGGCAAATTTCATTTACCGGAATCGGGACACTCAGAATGTCAGCAGCCATTCAATCACAAGCGAGCCGCTATGGCTTGAAGAAAAACATGCGCATCGCAGCGAATGATTCAAATACAGCCTTTTTCAGATGGCATAGAAATAACTTTTTTGTTAACGAATAATGATTTGACGCGCAGCCATCGCTGCGCTTTTTTTATTCATAAATTATTCATTTTAATAAACACAAATGCACGAAGTTTGGCAGGAGAAAATAATTGACGAAAATAAATAAAATTATTCAATTGAATATGAATGAATGAATGAATGAATGAATAAATAGAGTCTTTGCTTTAAAGATGAATAAAAATATTCGCATAAATTTTATTTTTCTGCTGAAACTATTTCGCTGTTCCATTTTTCCCTCTCATTCCGCTCATGGATATCCGCATGTATTTCAAGTTCATCCTGAATATTGTGGTTAGATGTGGTATAGTGTATTCAATAAATAAATGAATGAATGGAAAGGGTGGCGGAAATGGTATCGACCACAGAAGTTGCAAAACATGCAGGAGTCTCACAAACGACAGTGTCTCGAGTGTTGAATCGGCCTGAGCAAGTTAAAAAGGAAACCTATGACAAAGTGATGCAAGCCTTGGCTGAGTTGGATTACGGAAATACCAGCACCGAAAATGCACAAGTTGTTGAAACGCCAAAGCATATAGCCGTACTGTTTTCGAAGGATTGCGCCCCCGATGAGTTCGCTCGTTTGCGCGAATTTGCGGAATCAGCACAGGCATACGGCTACCAGTTGACGGCCCATGCATTGACTGGAAGTGAATCAGTGGAAGCCAGCAAAGCCTTAGTGAACGGTGTTGCTGGTGTCATCGGCATCGGAAGCCTGCCCGTTGAACTTAAGGAGTACTTGAATGAAACAAGTGTATTTTTGCAAGCCGAAAAAACAGCGGATGAGATAAAACCATTTGATCGGCGTAAAGCGGCATACCTTGCCACCAGTTATCTTGCTGAAAAAGGCCATCAGCAGATTGCTTGGGTGGGAGAAGATTTTCCAGATGCTGGCGAAAGTCTTCAAGGATACTATGAAGCCATGGCGCATCATCAATTGAAGTTGCGCAAAAAACGAGTTCATTCAGTCGAAAGCCCGTCGGATTTCGATGCCATTGCGGCTGAATTGCGTTCATTCAAAAAACCGACCAGCGCGTTTGTCGTTGCGAGTTATGAAGACGGACTGCAATTACTCAATTCATTGAAAAGCGCCGGATTCAAAGTCCCGAAAGATATCAGCCTCGTGGCGGTAGGAGGGGCGGAAGAAAGCGATAACGCTGAATTGACAGCCGTCAAGCCGCCATCGACCGTACAGCCCTCTGCCCAACAGGCAGTTGACCGCCTGCTTCAGCAAATCGAAGGAAACGAAATGAAAATGCAAGCTGTCGAGGACGAGCTGCAGCTCGATAAGGGCGCAACAGTGAAAAAGTTTAAGGAGCGGCAGAAACATACAGCTTGAGCATAGAAAAAAGCGTCCAATACAGGAAAACTGTATTGGACGCTTTTAACTGTCTAAAGTTCTTTATGCGAAAACGGGCATTTGCCTTTAACTGGCTCCACATCATCACCGATGAAAAATTGTTTCCATTCATTATGTTCAGGGTCGCCAAAATGGCTGATGTCTGGGTGGGTAGGCAATTCATCCCATTTCTCGACACGCTCCCGCACCTTTTCGCGCGACATGATGCCGCCTTTTTCAGTCCCTGTCAGTCCTTCGAATATTCTCCTTGGCTGGAAACCGAGCACCATCGAATTGCCTAGGTGGCGCGTGCGGCGCTGTTTGTAGGCAGGCGCGTTGCCAAAGATGAAAATGGGTTCTCCTTTGAAGTTAAAGTCCCATAAATAATGATCAGGATCACGCGGAGCTTGTTCTGGCCATTCGGTATCATCCATGTCATGAAGATACTGCAAAATCTCCCAGAACTGCGTGCGGTATGCATCGAGCGGCCCTTCGGATTCAAAAGGTTCCACAAATACAAACAGGCCATGACGCTTATGTTTCGGGTCTTCAAACAAAGTTAAAAACTCCGCAACGGCTCCAGGCAAGTTGGACCAGTCGTCTTGACTTATATATGCATAACGCAGTTCACTTTTCAATTCGCCGCTTCTGCCGAAATAGCACGGAAAGGTCTTGTCCGTCACCGTTTCATGGAAGGTTTTGTATTCGCGCAGCAACCAATCTGGCAAGTCGTTGCGGCTTGTGAAGTCTTCTTTAGTTAATAAAGCAGGGGTAGTGGTTTGCATTACATAGCCTCCATTTTCAAAATCTCATCCTTCCAATTGTTCCCTGAATTATTTTAATTGAAACACCTTTTTTATTTGTTGGAAATAGCGACAATAATAGGGAAAGAAAATAGGGAGTGAAAAACGCCAAAGAATTGCGCTTTTTTTACGACTGGTTATTCGTGCGTTTTTAGGGCAAGTCCTATTCATTCAAGGTCGTTTGTTGTGACCGGCCACTCTTCGCCCGTCATTTCCACGAGTCCGAGAAGCTTTCTTCGGCGCCTTTCAAGTGACTCCATCTTTTTTTCGTAGGATTCTGCTTCAATTGTCGGAATCGATCTATCGAGATTCGCCAGCACTTGATGGGGGGGAACCACAGTGGATGCGTCGATGGATGAACTATGCAAGGTATCCAAATAACTGGTGACGCTGCTTGAGAGTTCCTGCATCAATAAGGCATTTGGCTGAATATCCTTTGCTATGCCATGCTTCAAGAAAGTCAATGATTCATCTAACACGACGATATTGACCGGCAACGATCGGTCGTGCGTCGAGCTGCGGTAATAATGGAGTACAGGATAGGCGTTGTATTTGGATACGGCATTGCTTAATTCATTCGCGAAGGTATCGAGCACTAAATTGAGGTTATCGAAGTTTTTTCCATTCCATGCGTTGTTGACAAAGGAAGCGGGATCCATTGCAATGCCGCTGATGCTCGAGGCAAGCGAGCGTTTTTCTGACACGGCGCTCAGCACTTGCAGCAAATAAGTCACCCCGAAGGTAATGAATAGCATGCCGGTACCGGTTGCAAAAATCGCCACGATTTGCCAGATGCCGTCATCCGGTGCGAACTCCCCATTGCCAAGTGTGAAAATCAAGTAGCCTGCATAATAGGCATATTCAACCCATGACAAAGGCCCGCCGTCTTTGGTATCGACAATCCTGTCGGAACTGGCAAAAATAAAAGTCCAGCCCGCCCATAACAAGAAGATCCATGTCGCCAAAGTGGAGACCAAAATAATTGGCCCCGCGAGACTCAGGAATTTTGAGTTGTTCCGGCTCACTTGCTTATGGAGCGTCCAGTAGGCGGAAGTGAGCTTATGGGTCAATGGGCCGGCGCCGCCATCGACCCATAAAGTCGTCCAAATGAAATCACTCAATGTGAGGACGACGATGACGATGCCAATAACTAAATAAAGCTGATCCATCAACATCCCTCCTTTTTGTTCTACTTGTCCATACCCAACCAGCCATGCAGGATATGCATAGAAGCGTAAAAAGGGAAAAGAAACAGGCAATTATGCTAAAATGAAGAGATACGATAATGAGGGGGCGTGCAGAAGATTGGGCAACAATTTCCGATCGAGTGCCCTTTTTCAAAAGGCACTCAGACGTAAACAACGCAATGCGGCAAGGCCGCGCCATATAGATAAGATCATCATTCTCGGTGATTCCGTAGCGTATGGCTACGGGACAAAGGGCGGGATTGCAAGACATTTGGAAGACAGCTTTCCGGCCAGTGAGGTGCTGAACTTCGGCATCAATGGATTGACGAGTGATGGCCTCGTCGAACGGCTCCGGGCCGATCATTGGCAGTCGGAATTGGCTCAAGCCGATCTCGTGCTGCTGAATATTGGCGGCAACGATTTGCTGCGTCAATACAAGGATGGAGGCGCAAGTGAATTGATCCGCCAGTTTGCGGCATTGAAAAAGAAATACCGCCACAATTTGTTGGAGATTTACGGGCATATTCAATCTGGCAACAATCGAGTGTTGATCGTCCAAAACAGCTTATATAATTCGATGAAAAAAGAAGTGCAGTATTTCGGTTTCACCAACCTGCTGTTCCGCATGTGGAATTCGGCAATCGGCGCGAAAGGCGTCATCGTCACGAACACGCGGAAAATGGGGAAAGTGCCGTCCATTTGGCTGGATTCGATCCATCCGAACGAAGAAGGCTATGCGATCATGCATCAATTGCTGCTGGAAACTTTGCAGACGACCGGCATAGCGGTCGCAAAAGAGCGTCGATGAATGACCAGACCCGGGCCATCTTTGGCTTCCGGGTTTTTTTGATTGAAATAAGGCCACACTAAAATCTCTAGCAGATAATGGGAGTTAATGTTTGTGATATTAATAAAAAGTGGTATATTATATCTATAAATTTTAAATATTATTAAGACTTATGTTTTATGCTGGGACTTTTGAAGAGGTTTTGAATCTGCGGTGGAGGGGTGGGGCATGTGAGAAAAAAGCTAGTGCTGATTCAATTGTCCAGGGCATTGGTGCCGTTATTGGTCATGCTTCACCATTTATCGACGACCATGATGGATTACTACGGATTCAATATTTGGAACCTGGCTTATTTGCCGCTTACGGGCGGCGTCTATTATTTCTTTTCCTTGTCAGGGTTCATGGCTTATTATATTTACCGGAAGAACTTCAGCAAGGTAGGGCAACTAAAGGATTTTCTTCTGAATCGCTTTATCCGGATATATCCGCTTTATTGGGCCGTGACCATCGCATTCTTAATCTTGGCGTTTCTGTTCCCGTGGTTTGCAACTGGTGCGGAGCGGGACCCAACTGTTATTTTAACTTCGATTTTTTTGGTTCCGAATCCTGATTGGCAAGACCCGTTTTTGATTGTTGCGTGGTCATTGGAATATACCATTTATTTTTATCTCATGTTCTCTATGCTTTTTCTAAATCCCCGTGTTCTCGGAAGGGCATTGTTCATCGGCTGGGGTGTGCTGTCGTTCCTAGGCGTCACCGGCATTGTCTACATCGATCATTTTCTGTTCGATTTCCTGTTTGCTACCTATAATTTTATGTTCATAGCGGGCGTGGTTTGTGCATGGTTGATCCTCAACGCCAAAATTCCGGTCGGCTTGGGGTACTTATTCATGGCAATCGGTTTAATCGGCTTCCCTGTAACGTGGGTGAACGCGTTGAATCCTTTTATGGATATCAGCTTTGAACTGAGCGCCAGTGTCTCCATTATGTTTTTGTTGATAGGGCTTGGGGTCATCGATTTGAAACAGGATATCCGGATTCCGAACGCGCTGCACCAGCTCGGGGATGCAGCTTTTGCGATTTACCTTGTACACAATGTAGTGCTCGACTTATTTTCGGAATGGATGGACCAAGAGGGATTGCATGAAGTATTGGGTAATATCGGTATGAGCACGGTGCTCGTAATTTTGATGCTGTTTTTTGGTATTTTAGCGCATTTCAAACTCGAGCTGCCGCTGCACCGCCTATTTAAAGGCTGGCTGCAGATAAATAAACCACCTTCAGTTGCACCGAGTGACCGAGAGGCTGCAACGAAAAACACGTAAAAACCCCTAAGCGCTACAGCTTAGGGGTTTTTTTATTCAGGCTTTTTCAATAAATTTTGTAAGGCTTTTTTTTCACGGTTGATTTCGTCAACGGTGCGGATGCCCATTTGGCGGAAGAGAACGATCGGTGGCGTCCAACCTTGTAACGCATGCTGAATGATGACGGCGCTTGACGCTCCTGCTAAAAGCGCCCATTTTCTATTGGCACGGACTGCCAGTACAGCGGAAATAGCTGCAATAGACGCCATATTCACTTTCAATAAGCGTTCTGTGTCCCATTCATGGTCCAACTCTTTGATGCGCGTCTGGATTTCATTTTTATCTTGGCGTTTGTAATAATTGACCGAAGCTTCCGTTTCGCGTTCGATTTGCTGATTGATGTGATCAGGTGTGTGGTCGTTCACTTTAGATTGTGTCGATGGCAATTGTTCTTTTGCTAAATCAAGTTCCATGAAAAAATCCTCCATTTCATTGCAAGTCCTGCTTCTAGTATTCCGCAAATGGCTTTTCTTTAAACCCTTAAGTTCATGCAAGCTTTGTGGAGAAACTTAGTCGATGCTGTCAGTCTGTTCTTTCATGATCTGTTCATCCATCGGGCCGACAATTTTTTGGGCGATTTCGCCTTTCGTGTTGAGGATGTAAGTGGTCGGCACGGTACGGATTTGATAAGTTTGGGCAGTACTGCCGGTTTCATCCATTGGAATGGAGAAGGTCAAACCGAATTGATCGATAAACGATTGTATCGCTTCATCACCGTTGTCTTGCGCTGTTAAGTTGACAGCCAGGACTTCAACGTCGCCGTCCGCATTGTTTTCGTGGAACTCTTGCATATGCGGCATTTCGGCGCGGCAAGGCGGACACCAAGTAGCCCAGAAGTTCAAAATGACTTTCTTGCCTTGGTAATCAGATAGTTTGACCGTTTCGCCGTTTTGGTCAGTCAACGTAAAATCGGGAGCTGCCTGCCCTACTGACAGGCCTTCCGTCAAGGACTCGTCTTGTGCGTTTGCAGAAGAGGAGCTTGTATCGACCGGCTGTGCATCTTCTTCGAAGAAATTGATGGCGATGATGGCGATCGCTGCAAGGAGCAATATGCCGATAATAATTTTTTTAATCATATGCTCGGTCCTTTCTGTTCAAAACGTCTATACATGGCAAGAGTGACTGCGGCGATAACGAGGAGTGTCGCCGTTTGCCAAGTCACTAGCGGGCCGAATGCGCTTAAGATAAGCAGTTCCACTGTGAAAAAGGCGGCAAGCATTAATCCGTTCGGAACATCAAGCCGTTTTCGGAGCAAGCGGATAGACACGATCGCCGCTATCAAAAGTGCGGTTTGAAAGATTGCCTGCATCCATTGGGCTTCAAAGTATTGCAAGATCGACTGATACGCCAGAAAAAACAAAAGCCACGCACTAGCAGCCTGTTCCGCCACAGCGACGTGTTTTCTTTGTGCCAGCAGCAAATAACCGACGACAAAAACTGTAGCAAGCAAATGCCCATACAGCCCGCCGTTGAAATAAAGAATGGATAAAGGCATGTCAAGAAAATGTTTCAAATTGAAAACGATGTAGCAGAGCTTCCACGTCAGGATATAAAGCGCCAAAGCGTTCCAGTACCATTCGCCAGGTTTATGTCCAATCGCGGCGCGCATCAGCAGGCTTGCTAACGCGGCTGCCAAAAGTACAGAAATCCATACCGCAGGAACGGTCAGATGTAGTATCGGAACATAGCTCACTGGCTTTGTCCCTTACAGTGTCTATACATTATAAAGAGACCTCCGTCCGTATTGAAAATCTTATGCCTGGCGCTTTCCATTATAGCGGAAAGCACAATCTTTTCATCTTTTTTGTTTGGCGATTATGCTTGAATAAAGACTGAATCAGGAGGTGCCATATGGCTACATGGCATGAACGCTTTCAAACAAAAGAATATGTATACGGGAAAGACCCGAACGAATTCATCAAAATGATGCAAAACAGGCTCAGGCTGTCTGGACGAGCGCTTGCGGTAGCGGAAGGCGAGGGGCGCAACGCCGTCTATCTGGCTGAACAGGGCATGGATGTCACTGCTTGGGATTTGGCGAGAAGCGGATTGGATAAGACGGAGCGGCTGGCAGAAGAACGCCACGTGGCGGTTTTGACAGAGCAAGTGGACCTGGCACAAGCTGAATGGGCAGAAGAAGTCTGGGACCTCGTCATTTGCGTATTCGGCCATTATCCAAAAGACGTGCAGCACAAAACATTCGATGGCATTCGGTATGCATTGAAACCGGGCGGCCATTTTCTGATGGAAGTGTATTCCGTCGACCAACCCGCTTATGGCACCGGTGGCCCGAAACAGGAATCATTCCTGTACCGTCCAGAAGAAGTGCTCGAGGCTTTTCAGGAGTTTAAAATCACCCATTTTTTCGCAGGGGAAGTCGAGCGGCATGAAGGCAAGCTGCATAATGGCTTGTCGCATGTCATCCAGCTCGCTTGCCAAAAACCTGTGGAATGATAGGCAAGAGAATACCCATCACCGATTTTTGGCGATGGGTGTTTTTTTACTCGGTATCTTTTCCGAGCACTTCGTTCCAATCTATCGTGCCGTCTTTCACTTGATCACGCCGTTCTTTATGAATGGCATCTGGGGGGCGATTGCCATTTGGCCAATCCTGTTCATGCCCTTTCCATTCAGGTCGGTCCTGTGACAGGACGAAAGCAGCCAGGTCGCTAGCCTCCTGGTCGGATAATGTATTCTCAGCGCCTTTTGGCATATTGTTCTGCAAATAGCCGGCCATCTTCGACATGCGTGCAAGTCCTGCACCGTCGTTGAACGAGCCTTCTCCCCATAGGGCAGGGCCACTGTTCGAGCCGGTGCCGGCGCCATCAGCTGCGTGGCAGGCTACACAACTTGCCTGGTAAAGCTTCTCTCCATTTTCGAGATCGGGCACCGGAACATCATCCATGGTGTTTTGGTGGCGCCAAGGCATTTCTGCACCTTGCGGAATGCCCTCGGAGATATATTTGAAGTAGGCAACCATGGCATCCATGTCCTCATCGTCTTCTGCAAACATTTCACCGTTCATGCTACGGACCATGCAGCCGTTGATGCGCTCTTCGAGTGTGACCATTTCACCAGAACGCCCGATATACATCGGGTAAGCGGAAGCCATGCCGACGAGTGAAGAGGAATCTTTCTCAAGCCCGGCTCCTGCATGGCAGCTAGTACAGGACAATTCATTAACGCGTTGTTGGCCATCCTCTACGCTGGCGGCATCAGCGCGCAACACTTCCGAAGTGTTATTGACCAGTTCATAGCCGCGTTTCACCGCTTCTCCTTCAGGCCCTTCCGGCACCTCATCCAAAGACGGCGGATTGTGGGCGACGCCTGCTGTCGCTTGGTCTGTTTGGGCTGTTTCGGACTCATCCAGCTGTACTTCCGCTGTTATCGATTTTTCAGCAGACAGTTCGCTGGATAAGACGCCGATGGCAATGACAGCGAGAATCAACAGAAAAATGCTGCCGTAGCCAAGTTTTTTCATCATGTCGAACACTCCTTTCAAGTCACTTTCAGCCTAACAAACAAAAAATAGCCTGGCTGTGAACTAATTCACAGTCAGGCTATTACGCGGGTGACGATTTTCCGAACAACGGATCACTCGAATTGTTTCCATACTTCCGGCAGCAGCTCCGCAATATCGCGTGCCAACATGGTGTGGGGGGAGCGGGTTTTGATGAATTCGTCCGCACACTCTCCGTGTAAGTAAACGGCATTCAAAACGGCGTGGCGCCAGTTTTCATGGCAGCATAGCATGCCGAGCATCATGCCGGTCAGCATATCGCCCGTGCCGCCTTTTGCAAGCGCAGCATTTCCTGTCGGGTTGCGGAACAGTTCGCCGTCCGGAAACGCGATAGTTGTTCGAGGGCCTTTCAAGACGACCGTCAAATTGTGTTCCGTGGCAAATGCAGAAGCACATGAACCGGGAGACTCGCTAATTTGCTCCATTGAATAACCAGAGATCCGGCTGAATTCACCGGCGTGCGGCGTCAAGATAAGCGGGGCGCTTCTTTTGGCATAGCTTCGTTCGCTCAATGCGCCCGCGTCGAGAATGAGTGGGGCAGAAGACTTCAGCAAATTGTCAATAGCGGATTCGGTCAATGCATCCGGTACGGTGCCCGGTCCGCAGGCGATGGCTTTATAAGAAGTGAGTGCATGGCTGCCATTGGCGATATGGACCAGCGCATCCGGCACATATGTCGCTTCGGCCGCCGCGTGAGCGATGCTGCGGATGGTTTCGCGGTACGTCCCGATTGCCAATTTCCCGACGCCGCTTGTTAACGCGCCGAGCCCGGAAATCAAGGCAGCCCCTGGCATATCCGGGCCTCCGGCTACTAATAGCGCCGTTCCGAACACACCTTTATGGCTGTCTTGTGCGCGCTTTGGCAATGTGCTGCGCACCATTTCCTGAGACCAGATGAGGCTGTCTTGCGGGATTTGTGGATCGTTCATATGAAAACCTCCAGTTTCTTCCTTGATGGTATAACTGTAGCCGATTCAGGGCAATAGGCAAACCCTAAAGCGCCATTTATAGAAACTAACGGAGAAATCAGTATTTTACTGATGAATATCTTCAGTTGCCAACTGGATGCTGCAGGTATTTCGTCCCACGAAACAATGAAAATCAGCGAGCTCGAAATTTGCGCTCCGGCAATGGTAACGGGCGAAGGGCAATTGACGCTGTGGATTATATATCCAAAGAACTGAAATTTCTGACAACTATAGGCGAGATTGACAAGCTTTGCTATACTCAGCCTATTCAATGAAAAGGAGTGGGGATAGTGAAAAAACACATATTCAAGACAATGACCATGGCGGGGCTTTGTGCGATGCTTGCGATGCCGGTACA
This sequence comes from Planococcus sp. CP5-4_YE, assembly GCF_019042655.1. Classification (GTDB taxonomy): domain Bacteria; phylum Bacillota; class Bacilli; order Bacillales_A; family Planococcaceae; genus Planococcus. The sequence goes on along the minus strand of NZ_JAHPZO010000012.1, from coordinate 92,495 downwards.
AGCATCAGAGCCTGCACAGCCGACTGAACACCATCACGACAACGCCATTTCCGGGTTTATCGATTATGCGGAGCTGCAAAAAGAACTTCAACGCATCGAAGCCAACAGCAAAAGCTCGGTTTCCGTGGATGTTGCCGGCCAATCCTTTGAAGGCCGCGATATTTATACGGCGACTGTCGGGACCGGCGATAAAGTGCTGCTGATCCAAAGTGAGATTCATGGAAACGAAAAAACAGGCACTGTGGCCATTTTGAATATGTTGAAAACCCTATCCGGCAACTCGAAAGCGGCGAAAGCCTTGCGCGACGAAGTGACGATCGTCTTCATGCCGATGATGAACCCGGATGCATCAGAAGGCGATAAGCGCCGCAATAGCATGACATGGAGCGATGTCGTGGCGGATTATCCGGAACTCACAGCTGCAACGCCATCATGGAATTATTTGGACCGCGGAATCAGCCAAAGCTATGATTACGGCGCCAACCCAGGCTTTGATGTCAACCGCGACTTTAACCCGGACCTGGACTATGTACCACAAGCCGAAGATTTCCCTGGCGCATCGAACGAACCGGGCTGGTTTATCACGAAAGAAGCCCAAGTGTCACGCGAGGTCTATAAATCGTTGCAAGCGGAATACGGCACCGTTGACGTCTTTATCGACCTGCATCACCAAGGGATGTATTATGTCGATGGCACGCCGGATCCGGTGACGTTATCGCTGTCCGCACAATTCGTCCCGGACCCATCGACTGCTGAAGGGGCGAAATACAGCGAATATGCAGACCGCTACAATTATGATTTTTCACGTCAGCTGAATGTAGCAGCGTATGAGGAGCTGCAGTCCTACGGCAATTCGAAATTCACCAATATCTCGCTTTATTCACAAGGGCTCGATTTGCCGGGCACAGCGCTTGGCAGCTATGCGCTGAATGGCAGCGGCACCGTGTTGTTTGAAGTACGCGGCCAAACCCAGTCGCTTGGGCAGAAAGAAAAAGGCCAATTGGTCAAATCGGTGGAGCGCGGCTTGACGGCGATTGTCGAAGGGGTAGCCGATGACAGCGTCTACTCGTTGGACCCGGAAGACTATGAAGACATTCCAATGACTTCCTATAGCCCATCCAGCAATTGATGGGAAACGCCGCCGAATTCTGGCGGTGTTTTTATGTGCCGAGTTGTGAGGCAAGCCCGGGCTTTGGTAGACTGAAAACAAACAGAAAGGGGTGCCAGCATGGCAATCAGCAAGTTGAACGACCGCATTCAATTGATCGACGGTTTCGATCTCGGCCTCGAACAGCGAACAGGCAGCTACGTCATCATGGAACAGCAGCTGACCATTATTGAAACAGGGCCGAGCCCGTCGGTGGAGCATGTGAAACAAGGATTGAACGAACTCGGCATCTCACTCGATGAAGTCCGTTACATCATCGTGACCCACATCCACCTCGACCACGCCGGGGGAGCGGGCTTACTGTTGCGGGACTGCCCGAACGCGACACTCATCGTCCACCCGAAAGGCGCCAGGCACCTGGCAGACCCGAGCCGTCTCATCGCCGGGGCGAGAGCGGTATACGGCGGCCAATTCGATGACTTGTTCAATCCGATTGTCCCGGTGCCCGAACACCGCATCGCTATCAAAACAGAAGGCGACCGGCTGCAGATCGGCCCGGACTGTACGCTTGAGTTCTGGGATACGCCGGGCCATGCCAAGCATCATTTCGGCATCTTAGACCCTGTATCGAATGGGTTTTTCGCAGGGGATACAGCCGGCATCCGCTATGCGCAGTTAATCGAAGACGGCATCGACTTTTACTTGCCGTCCACCTCACCGAACCAGTTTGACCCTGAGGCGATGAAGGCATCTATCGAACGGATGCAACGGCAGCAACTCGATGTGCTTTATTTCGGGCATTTCGGCGCTGCGCATAACCCTGCTGCAGCGCTAGAGCAGGTGCTGGAATGGCTAGAGCTGTTTGTTGAAGAAGGAGCGGCGGCCTATCAGAACAAAGAATCCGCAGATCAATTAGCGAAACGGCTGCTGACACCGGTTATGGCGCAGCTGGCGGAAAAAGGCGCCAAACAGCCGCACCGCGTGATGCCTTATATCGAAATGGACTTACAGGTCAGCGCACAAGGCCTATTGGATTATTTCCATAGACAAGGCTGAGCCGGCTGGAGAAAAAATGTCGCCCTCAGGCAAACAGCCGGTTTACCGCCGACCGTTTAGGGGCAAAGACTAGGGCAGAGAAAATTCATTTACCTGAAGGGCGGAAAATAAAGTGGGACAAGTGTTAACGGAAAAAACAGCAATTATTACAGGAGCAGGGCGCGGCATCGGCCGGGCAACCGCCCTGGCCCTGGCCAATGAAGGCGTGGCCGTCGGGCTGATCGCCAGAACCGAAAAAGACATCGAACAATTGGCGAAAGAGATCCGTTCGTTGCGTGGCCGTGCAGCATTTGCGGTTGCGGATGTGTCGGATCCCAAGCAAGTTGAAGCGGCCGTCCAGAAATTGACCGACGAACTCGGCACGATCGATATCCTCATCAACAACGCAGGAATCGGGAAATACGGCAAGTTCATGGAACTCGAGACAGAGGATTGGCAAAATATGCTCAATATCAATTTGATGGGCATGGTCCACATGACCAAAGCGGTGCTTCCGCAGATGGTGGAGAAGCAAGGGGGCGACATCGTCAACATCTCCTCTTCATCAGGACTCAAAGGCACGAAAGGCTCGAGCGCCTATAGCGCATCGAAATTCGCGGTGCTCGGCATGAGCGAGGCTTTGATGCAGGAAGTGCGTCCGGACAATATCCGTGTCTTCGCTTTGGCACCAAGCCGTGTCGTGACGAGCATGACCGATTCCGGCAATGAAACAGAACAGGAAAAAGAGAAATTCATGCAACCGGAAGACATCGCGGAATACATCGTTTCGCAATTGAAATTGAACCCGCGCATCTTTATCCCTTTATCGAAACAATGGGCGACCAACCCATTTTGATCACACGAAAAACCCCTGAATGCCGTAAAGGCGTTCAGGGGTTTTTTTAGCTGATTCCTTTAACATACGCTTCGACTTCTTGAGAGGACGAGAGTGCAAGGATGTGGCCGGTATGCGAAGCCATTTGTTGTTTTGACAAGTGGCTGATCTGAGCACGCGCCTTCAGGACAGAAGAAGCGCTCATGGAGAATTCATCCAAGCCGAGCCCTAGAAGAATCGGGATGGCGATGTCATCGCCGGCCATCTCGCCGCACATGCCTGCCCATTTTCCTTCTTTATGGGCGGCGTCGATAACCATCTTCACCAAGCGCAAAATCGCGGGGTTGAACGGCTGGTACAGATACGACACGCGTTCGTTCATGCGGTCTGCGGCCATCGTATACTGGATCAAGTCGTTCGTGCCGATGGAGAAAAAATCCACTTCTTTCGCAAAGACATCTGCCATAACAGCGGTAGAAGGAATCTCCACCATGATGCCGACTTCGATCGAGTCGCTCACCGGGATGCCGGCATCCGATAATTTGGCCTTTTCTTCTGCAAGCATTGCTTTGCCTTGGCGGAATTCTTCTAGTGTTGCAATCATCGGGAACATAATTTTCAAATTGCCATGCACGCTTGCGCGCAATAAGGCGCGCAGCTGCGTTCTGAAGAGTTCTGGCATCTCCAGGCACAAACGGATGGCGCGAAGCCCTAGGAATGGGTTAAGTTCTTTCGGCAAGTCCAGATACGTTAGTTCTTTATCGCCGCCGATGTCGAGCGTCCGGACAACAGTCGGCTTGCCATCCATGCCTTTTAACACTTTAGCATAGGCGTCAAACTGCTCGTCTTCTGTCGGGAAGGTGTCTCTTCCCATATAAAGAAACTCGGTGCGGTAAAGTCCGATGCCTTCCGCGCCGTGTTCGAGCACCCCGGCAAGGTCTTTCGGCGTGCCGATATTGGCGGCAAGTTCCACATGCTGCCCGTCGGCACTTATCGTCGGCTCATCTTTGAGCTTGGCCCATTCGGCTTTTTGGGCGTCATAGGCTGACTTTTCCTGTTCGAACTGCTCGATGGTAGCCGCGTCGGGGTCGACGATGATTTTACCTTCCAAGCCATCGATAATCACCATCTGGCCGTTGCGGATCGTTGCCATGGCGTTTTGGGCGCCGACCACTGCCGGGATTTCCAAGGTGCGCGCAAGGATGGCCGAATGCGAAGTGCGCCCGCCGATGTCGGTGATGAAGCCTTTGACGAACTGGGCATTCAATTGGACGGTATCGGACGGTGTCAAATCTTCTGCGATGACGATGACTTCCTCATCAATCATGCTCGGGTCTTGGATTTTCACGCCGAGCAGATGAGACAGCAGGCGTTTGCGGACGTCTTTAATATCCGCTGCGCGTTCTTTCATATACTCATTGTCCATCGCTTCGAACATCGTGATGAACATATCGCTTGTTTCCTGCAAGGCAAATTCCGCATTGACGCTATCCGCTGAAATGCGCTCTTTGATCGGCCCAATCAGTTCCGGGTCGCTCAAGACCAGCAAATGGGCGCCGAAAATCGCGGCTTCCTTGTCGCTGATCTGCTGTGAGGTCTTTTGCTGAATGACTTCAAGTTCGGCGGCCGCTTGTGCCACGGCTGCATCAAAGCGGGCGATTTCTTCTGCAGGATTGCCCACTTGTTGCTGTTCGACGGTCAATTCCGGATTTTCCAACCGGAACGCTTTGGCGATGGCAATGCCGGTGGAGGCTGCGATACCGGACAGGGGACTTGTCATGGGTTCGAAATCCCTTCCGCTTTCAGCACTTCGTCGATTTTGGCCATCGCTTCCTCTTCATCTGTTCCGTCCGCAGCGATTGTCACGGTTGAGCCTGAAGCAATGCCGAGCGACATGACGCCGAGTATCGATTTCAAATTGACTTGCTTGCCGTTGAAGCCGAGCGTGATGTCCGATTGGAATTTCGAGATGGAACCGACGAGTGCCGATGCCGGGCGGGCGTGGATGCCTGCTTCGTCTGTAATTGTATATTGCTTTTCTATCATGGTGATATCCTCCTATTAATGAATGTATTTGAGCGGTATTCATTCTTTTTTTTTTGAATGAGTTTGACTGCTTATGAAAGATTATGATTGATTTTGAAAACGATTTCAAGTATTATCTATATAATCAGAAAAGAAAAGAAGGTGAGGGAATGCTGACGACGGAGCGGCATCAATTGATTTTGAACCTTTTGAAAGAAAAGCAGAGCATTAAAATCCAGGAGCTGGTGGAACTGACCTCGGCTTCCGAATCCACCATCCGCCGAGATTTGACGGAACTTGAGGAATTGCAGAAGCTGGAACGCGTTTTTGGCGGTGCGAGCCGGATTGCACAGAATATGCCAGAACCGAGCCTGTCCGATAAAGCGGCGAAGAACCTCAAGGAAAAACAGCTGGTCGCGCGTTATGCGGCTTCGCTCGTCAAAACAGGCGACTCACTGTTTTTGGATGCAGGCACGACGACGGCGCAAATGATCCCTTTTTTAAAAGGCAAAGATGTAACCGTTGTCACCAACGGCCTGAGCCATCTGGAAGCCTTGATCGAGCACGGCATCACTTCCTATTTGACGGGCGGCTTCATCAAATCGCGGACAGGCGCTTTGGTCGGACCTCAAGCGACACAGTCGCTGGAGAATTATCGCTTCGATAAAAGCTTTCTCGGCGTTAACGGGATTCATCCCGGCCACGGCTTCACGACACCGGACCCCGAAGAAGCGGCCGTCAAACGAAGGGCCGGGGAATTATCCAGAAGCTGTTACGTACTTGCGGACCAATCCAAATTCGGCAAAGTCAGTTTTGCGCATATCTCTGACTTAAGCAGGTCTGCGCTCATCATCGACGGCTTGCCGGATGAGGCATTAGAAGAAATCGAACGACAAACAACGATTAAGGTGGTGACACAATGATCTATACATGCACATTCGCTCCATCCATTGATTACACAGCCTATTTGACGCATTTTGAAAGCGGCGCCTTGAACCGTTCGGAGGAAGTGTATTATTACCCCGGCGGCAAGGGCATCAACGTCTCGCGCGTGCTCAGCCGTTTGGGACTGAAAAGCCGGGCGCTCGGATTCGCTGGCGGTTTCACGGGGCGCTTTATCGAAGAGTTCCTAGGAGCAGAAGGCATCGAGACCGATTTTATCGACACCGGTGCCATCACGCGGATCAATGTCAAAATCAAGACCGACCAGGAAACCGAATTGAACGGGCCTGGCCCGGAGCTAGAGAAAGCGCAGCTTGAACAATTAAAAGAAAAGATTGCCGTCATGGCACAAGGTGATTGGTTCGTCTTGGCGGGCAGCTTGCCGTCATCGGTACCGACCCAATTCTTCAAGGATCTGGCAGACCGTTGTGAAGAGCGGGGCATTCATTTCGTGCTCGACACGTCCGGTCCTGCGCTAAAGGAATTATTGGATTCAAAGCCATTCCTCATCAAACCGAACGAACATGAACTGGGGGAGATTTTCGGAGTGGAAATCAGCACCCAAGCCCAAGCGTTCCATTATGCCAGCCTGCTGGTGGATAGAGGGGTTGAGCATGTGGTCGTCTCCATGGGCGGGGCGGGAGCTATCTACACTTCCCGTGCTCATTGCTATACAGCTGACGTACCAAAAGGTAAAGTCGTCAATACCGTCGGTTCAGGAGATTCCTTAGTGTCAGGATTTATCGCTTCTTATATTCAGCACCAAGAGCCGAGAAAAGCTTTCCAATACGGCGTCGCCAGCGGAAGTGCCACTGCTTTTCGCACCGATTTATGCGAACTGGCAGATGTCGAACAATTGCTTTCTGAAGTGACCGTAACACCATTCGAAAAAAAGGATGTGACAAAATGAGAATTACACAATTATTGACGGAAAACACCATCATTCTGGACCTGAAAGCCCGCTCCAAACGGGAAGTATTGGACGAACTGGCTGGGCAACTGGACCGGGCCGGGAAATTGAACGACAAAAAGCAATTCACGAAAGATATCCTGGCACGCGAAGAACAAAGCACGACAGGGATCGGTGATACGATTGCCATTCCTCACGCAAAATCCGAAGCGGTCAAAGCGCCGGCTATCGCGTTCGGCCGTTCGTTCGAAGGCATTGACTTCGAGTCACTGGACGGACAGCCTGCACAGCTGTTTTTCATGATTGCGGCAACAGCCGGTGCGAATGATGATCACCTAGAAGCCCTATCGCGCCTGGCGACGTTTTTGATGGATGAGAAATTCCGCGTCAATATTTTGGAAGCGCAGTCGAAACAACAAGTACTCGACATTGTCTCTGCCAAAGAAGCGGAAGTGGACGGGCCGGAACAAACAAATGAAGCCGCGCCGGTTGCCGGCAGTGCAGAACCCGCTGCAGGCGGCAAGATCCTGGCGGTCACGGCTTGCCCGACAGGCATCGCGCACACCTATATGGCGGCGGAGAAGCTCAACGGCCGTGCGAAAGAGCGCGGCATCAACTTAAAAGTGGAAACGAACGGGTCGAGCGGAGTGAAAAACCGCTTGACCGATGCGGAGATTGCGGAAGCGGATGCTATTATCGTCGCTGCCGATACAAAAGTTGAAATGGCAAGATTCGATGGCAAGCACGTCATCCAAACGCAAGTCGGCAAAGCAATCTATGAGGCGGACCAGCTTTTGGACCGCGCACTTGCACAAGATGCGCCTGTCTATAAGCATGACCGCACCAAAGATGCAGATGCCGGCACAGAGCCGAAATCAGGATTTTACAAGCATTTAATGAATGGTGTCTCCAACATGCTGCCATTCGTTGTCGGCGGCGGGATCTTGATCGCCCTGTCGTTCTTCTTTGGCATCAACGCTGCAGATCCGAATAGCCCGGAGTACAATGAATTTGCTGCGATGCTGTCAACCATCGGCGGCGGCACGGCGTTCTTCCTGATGGTTCCTGTCCTTGCCGGATTCATCGCAATGAGCATTGCCGACCGTCCCGGGTTCGCACCAGGGATGATCGGTGGCTTGCTTGCGATCACGGTCACAGGCGTCGAAGAAGTTAGCGGCGGTTCCGGTTTCCTCGGCGGTTTGATCGCCGGTTTCCTTGCCGGTTACGTCACGCTTCTCGTGAAGAAAGTATTCTCGGGCATCCCACAAAGCCTAGAAGGATTGAAACCCGTGTTGTTCTATCCGGTATTCAGCATTCTGATCACCGGCGTCATCATGATGCTTATCAACCCGCCTTTGACTCAAGTGTATACAGGCATCTCCGCTTTCCTTGAAGGCCTTGGCGGCACCAACCTGGTTCTCGTCGGACTGCTCCTTGGCGGCATGATGGCTGTCGATATGGGCGGTCCAGTTAATAAAGCCGCTTACACTTTCGGCATCGCCATGCTCGATGCACAGAACTTCAATTTCATGGCAACAGTTATGGCAGCGGGCATGGTCCCACCGCTTGGACTCGCCATCGCAACAACAATGTTTAAGAAGAAATTCACTAAGCCGGAACGTGAAGCCGGCAAAACGGCGTATGTTCTCGGCGCCAGCTTTATCACTGAAGGCGTCATCCCGTTTGCGGCGGCGGATCCAGCTCGGGTCATCCCGTCAGCAGTTGCAGGAGCGGCAACGACAGGAGCACTCGTCATGTTGTTCGATATCGGCCTTCGTGCACCTCATGGCGGTGTTTTCGTCATCGGCTTAATAGACGGCGGTGCAATTTCAAGCATCTTGATGTATTTGGTCGCCATCCTCGCCGGTTCATTTGTGACAGCGATCCTCGTCGGCTTGCTGAAGAAAAATATCACGGCAGCTGCATAACTGAAAAACCGCCATCCGGTGATAATCCGGATGGCGGTTTTTTTGATGCCGCAAGCACGACAAGCGAATGAGCCCTTTAAAGCCACTCACGTTCATCGGTCGGCATCGATCATGTCTTTTGCCAGCAACACGGCGGCTAGGCCAAGAAGCGCTTCTTGTTCGTCCTGGCCGTCCGCATGAATGGTAATGTCAGAGCGAGTCGGAATCCCGAGCCCCATGACGCCAAGGATGGACTTCAAGTTGACGGTCCTGTCTTTGAATTCTAGCGACAATTCGCATTGATAGCGATTCGCCTCGCTGACGAGTGCTGCAGCCGGCCGCGCATGCAAGCCTTCTTCTGCGGAAATGAAAAACTGTTTTTTGGCCATATCGATGTATCCTCCAAGTGTTTAATCTATTCATTCATTTTTCCATTATAGCCATTTAGGGTCAGCAATGAAAAAAAACAAGCTTGAAGAGTGGAGGCCTAACAAAAAAACGTATCAAAACGGAAACAATAAGCTAGGCAGGGTGCTGAAAAGAGAGTAAACTGTAAATAAGTTGAATATTCAGATAAAAAAAGCATCAGCTGTTCAGCCAATGAATCCTTACCAGCATAAGGGAGGGGAAAACCATGAAGACGAGCAGTACCACCGATTTTTTAAGGGATTTCAACGATGCTTTTTTCAAAGGCAAGAAAGAATTCATTGAACAGCATGTTTCAGATGATGTGGAATGGATCATGGTCGGAACGATGCCTTTAAAAGGACGGCAGGCATTGGTGGATGCGGCTTTTGGGATGCAGGATTACACACAGATGGCATTTGTAATCGATACTGTTATCGCAGCAGGCCAAGAAGGGGCGGTCAAAGGGATCATGACCGCAACAGGCGGAAACGACAGAGAGCGGAAATATCACTATTGCGATTTTTATGAATGGCAAGGAGACGGTGAGCCGCAAATAACGAAGATGACATCGTTTGTGGTCGAGACAAAATAGAGCCGAAACAGGCTCTTTTTTTTGGAGACATCATTGTCGATTAATTTAAATGTAATAAACTACATAAGGATATAGGTGAAAATAAAAACAAGCACACAAGACAATAGGCCAATACGGGCGAACGATGCTGATGATTGTTGCGTTCTCATGAAAAGTTCGGCAAGATGGACTCATAAGCAATAAGAAAGGGTGCAAGACAGTGGATTATCTGAAATCACGCAAAAATGCTTATGCCGTTTTGCTGAGTGGTCTTGTGGTGGGGGTCGTCATTGCATTTTTGATCAACGATGACCCGGATATATCGACCTTGGTCGCAGCAGGCGCAATTGGTGTGGTGATCGGGGAAGCGGTCATGTTCTGGCGCTGGAGCAAACAACGCAAAACAAAACAACGCGAAGATTGATGGCATCCATTAATCAACTAGCAGCGGAAGGGAAGTAGAGGACGATGACAACAATTTGCCTGATTCGGCACGGAGAAACAGAATGGAATAAGATCGGCCGCATCCAGGGAACGACGGATGTGCCTTTGAACGAGACGGGTAAACTCCAAGCACACGCATGTGGATCCCATCTGACGCAAGAAGCGTGGGACGTTATTGTGACGAGCCCACTTAAGCGCGCCAAAGAGACCGCGGCGATCATCAATGAAACGATGCAGTTACCCATATTTGAAATGAAAGAATTCCAGGAAAAGCATTTCGGCAAAGCGGAAGGCATGACAGCGGAAGAGCGTTACGGGCTGTATCCAGATAAGAATTATCCTGGACAGGAACAGCCGGAAGAATTTCATGGCAGGTTGTCGAATGGACTGTCTCAACTCAATGAACGCTTCGGCAATCAGCGAGTGCTTGTCGTGGCGCACGGAGGCGTCATCAATGCCATACTCGAACAATTGGCACACGGGGACTACGACGGCGAAGTCCGTTTGCAAAATGGCGGCATGAATCACTTGGCTTATGCCAGCCAGCGCTGGGAAATCCAAAAATACAATTTCATTGACCATCTCGATTTGATGGATACGAAAGCAAAATGATGGCAATGAGGTAAAGGGAGCTTGGCAGATGGGAGACGATGAAGCGGAGCGCTTGCACCAGGAAATCGAAAAACTAAAGTTTCATAACCGGACTCTGTTGGTATTGCTCGGGAATCTATTGGAAGAGAAAATGCAAGAGCCAACGATCCACGAGGCGATCGTGGTGCATGATCTATCAAAACCGGAGCTCCAAGCATTCACACAATTGATCCGGGACTATGAGGGCGACGTGAAAGCTTTTCAACAGCAGGCATCGGGCATGGGCCATAAGTTCACAGGCTTGACTGTCAAAGGCTTGCTGCAAGCTTTTATTGAGTCTGAGATACTGGCGGGCAAATGTGAAGAAATTCTTCAGTCATATGAAATGAATTGAATGAAAAAACACCGCCTATCCCAGGCGGTGTTTTAAAGGAGATGGATTCAGTGCTGTCAGCACCAAATCATTTGCGTTTTTTGGCAGTTTCGCCAGCAGGCGCTTCTTTGGCATCGAAAATGCCGCGGCGGTAAACAAATACAGCGAGCGCCGCCATAAATAGGGCAGAGTTGAACCAAAACACAAGGTCATTTAAATTGCCGCCAAACAACAAAGTGTTGAGGACGGTCAATAGATGCATCACCAGTAAAAAAATGAATAGAATAGTCGAGGTTCTCATTAAATCACTCCATAATCGTTGTGCTTTTTCCATTGTAACGGAATTGGCGGACAGCAGTTAGCATTTAAGGGAATTGTAGAAAAGAGTTCATGAAAGGATGAGGAAAATGGTCAAATGGAAAGAGCAACTGGTCATCGAAGCACCGATCGACCGGGTTTGGGAATTGTTTCAGGACGAAGAGATCCAGCGCATCATGCCGAAAGTAGAATCGCATGACTTGCTCGAAGGGGAGAATAATGCTGCAGGCGCTAAACATGCTCAGGTGTATACGGAGGGCAAACAGCAGCAACGCTATATCGTTGAAACTTTGTCGTATGTGGATGAACCGGAAAGAAAATACAAGGAGACGGCTTTTGAGATGGGGCAGATGTTCAAAGTACGCTATGCCTTCAGTTTGGAAAAAGAGTCAGCACAGAGTACGCGTTTTGTTTATGAAGGGCAAAACAAAGGCATGAGCGTCACAGGGAAAATGATGCTTCTAGCGGGCAGTAAAAAAGCAGCCCGAAATACCGTGTTGAACTTCATGAACAGGGTCAAAGAGCAAGCGGAATCCTACGAGTAAAAAAGGTGATCCAGCAGAATAAGCTGGATATAAAATAGAAATGTAATAAACTACATAAGGACTAATATAAAAAAGAAAAAACCGCAAACAAGCAAAATTCATTCATAGCAAACAAAAAGCAGGAAGGGCATGGCGATACCTCGAAACTACATATGTAGAAGGAATACAGTTGTATTCCAAAAAAAAACAACCAGTAATTCATCGTTGGTTCTATGGTTCAGCGAAAGGAGTCCGCGAATGGTCATATATGTACGGATGATTGCTGAAATGCTAGTCATCGCCATTTTCATTTATTTCGTCAGCGGCCGGTTGATGGGGGCGAAAGTAAATTTCACAAAACGGATATTGTCTGTTGTACTTGGTGTTGTCCTGACGACATTTGTTTATTGGTATTCCTATTTACGTTATACCGAATTCATGGATGATGCTTTCGCCACGATGTTGACAGATACCAGCACCGTCATTTGGATTGGCAGCATGTTGATGATTTCAATGCTATTTTACTTGATACTGGAATTATTCGATCCGATTGAACTGGGAGACCGCGGTGAACGTATCACGAACCGTAAATTCATCTGGAAACGGCTGCGCAGCCGCTGGAGACGCCAGAAACGCTTGAGCAAAGTGCTGGAGATTGCCGTCAAGAATGGGATTTCCAGTACCTTGAAATATGCGCGGCATCGTGAGAATAATCGTGAGCTGGCAGTTGCTTTTCGCAGGACGCTTGAAGAAGCCGGAGGGGTGTTCATTAAATTCGGCCAAGTATTGTCGACCCGGACAGATTTGTTCGCGCCGGTATTCATCGAGGAACTGAGCCAGCTGCAGCAAAACGTTAAAGCTTTGCCGAAAGAGCAAGTGACGGAAATTCTGAGGAAATCCATGGCACAGCCCATCGAAGAAGTATTTTCGAAGCTTGAGAAACAACCGCTCGCCTCGGCATCCATTGGCCAGATACACCGCGGCGTGCTGCGCAAGACCAACGAAGAAGTCATTATCAAGATGCAGCGTCCGGAAGTGAGCGCCATTATGCGGGATGATTTGGACATTCTTGTGGAATTTGCCGAATGGGTATCCAACAGATCCACGTGGGCGCAGAACATCGGATTCCGCGAACTAGCGGTCGGATTCGCCAATGGCTTGCGCGAGGAGATCGACTTTGAAATCGAAATGCGCAATATGATTCAAGTGAAAAATGCTCTAGAAGATAGCAAAAATCAAGTCAAAATCCCAAAAGTCTACCGGGAATACAGCAATTCAACGATTATCGTCATGCAGTATTTCCAGGGCAAAAGCATTTCACAAGGAGATGCAGTGTTCCGCCACTTTACTGTCGAACCAAAAAATTTCGGGCGCACAGTGTTGTTTTCATTTCTGGAACAAATGTTGTTTTCCGGCATATTCCATGCCGATCCGCACCCTGGAAATATTTTCATCGATGAAACGGACGGCCAACCGATTTTGCTTGATTTTGGCTCTGTCGGCCGATTAACTGCCCCTCAGCAGGAAGCACTCAATCATTTCATCATCGGTATCCAGCAAAATGACGCGGGCATTGTCCATGATGCCGTCAGAAAGCTGGTGGAAAATAGCGAGAAGCTTGACGGGGCGAAATTTGAACAGGCCATTGGAGAGATTTTATTGAAGATTTCTTATGTCGACCGCATACCGACTGCAGAATTGATCCATTCCTTATTCGATGTCATTCGCGAATTCGGTTTGGCATTTTATCCATCCGTTGGGATTGCGCTAAGGTCATTGATTAGCCTCGATAGTACCTTGCACACCATTGACCCGAAATTCGACATGTTCACGGAAGCGAAAAGCTTCGCAAAAGAATACAAGACCTCCGTGTTGAAAAAGCCGTTCAAACAGCCACGCGTCACAAAAGAACGCCTTGAAGAGGAATTGGTACTGATCTTGCCAGAAGTCGCCAAACTGCCGAAACGCATCGATCAATTGATCCGGCGCGTAGAAGGCGGCAAGATCATTTTGCACCATGACGTGTTTTCCGATAAGCACAACTCCGGATTCGTCATGCAATTATTCTCCAGGTTTGTCTTGCTGATGTCGGGAATCACGTTCGGGTTCATATCAGCAGCATTGCTGGCGATTGCTCAATTCATCGATACGGTGTACGCCATTTACTTAAATACTGCCGCATACGGGGGATTGTTCTTATGTGTCATTTTACTCGTCAGATTGTCGATTCAGGCCATTCGCGATATGAAACGCAGCAACCAATATAAATAATGTGAAAATAGAGTGAGAACCCATCCTGAAATCGATTTCGGGGTGGGTTTTTTGAATGGAGGATTTGTTGACTAACTTATTGATTAGAGTGCTGACGAAAGTCGAGCAGGAACTAAGCGAGCACGCCAGAAATTTGCCGGATAAATTTGGCGATGGATATCGAGAATGTGCAGAGTAAGAAATTCACGTATTTGAAATAAACTCAGGGCGGTTTCTAAAGACACTTGATATGGGTGATGGGGGCCGGTTGAACACTCATGAAGGCGTTTTTAAAATTTAGTTTACATAATATAAATTATAGGAAGTTGTGTTTCATTTAATAAGTATACTCAAGACAGTGAGACAAAAGCGATTTTTTTGGTGAAACCGGCTAGTTTTCCATTCACTGAGTTATTCGTTTGTTTGAGTGATTTTATCGGTTTTTAGTAATGAACGTTGCGCCAAGCAAAATGATGAGTAAATTAAAAACCCAAACCGGTTCAGCTGTTGGTCAGCCGTTCTGGTTTGGGTTTAGTTGATTGTCGTCAGCTTATCGTATATCAATTCGACTCGTAGCCGTCAGCCTGCTGATGATTCTGACGCTCATTTATGCATCGCTGCATTCGCGTATTCATACGTCTTTTAGCTCTAATGTTTTTTAAAGTTGTCCATGAACCGCTCCGGCTGGCTTCTGGCTGCAGTTTTGATTTGGTTGCCGCCTGTTATCGATCCACAGCATCTGTTATTCACATAAATTCGCTATCATACTTCTTCATATGGCTTTTCCAGGAATTGCCGCTTCCGGCCGCTTTTCCGGCCAATTTACCATAAATATGCCTGAAAAGATCAACGCGCCTCCAATGATCAGCGACACCCCGACTTGTTCCCCTAAAACGAGCCATCCTGAGATGACGCCAAAAAATGGTGCCAGGAACAAAAAGGCGCTTACTTTTCCGGGATTGCCGTTTTGCAACAGGAAAAACCAAATCGCAAACTGAATGATCGACGCCGGAATCGCCAGCCAGAAAATGATGAACAGCGATTCGGGATTGATGGCCAGTCGCTGGGTTTCCAACAAGCTGCTCGCCATCAGCAATATCAAGCCGCCAAACAGCATTTGATACGCCGTCAGCACCCACGTATCGAGCCGAATGCCCCAATGCTTGATCAATAATGTGCCAATCGCCCAGGACACGGCGCTGCCAAAGCCGAAAAGCGTGCCGACTTCTATATTCACCTGGCTGCCCATCGTAATGAACACCCCGAAAAACCCAAGCAGCACCCCTCCCCATTGGACAATGCGGTAGCGGATGCCGAGTGCCAAGGTCCCGAACAACACGACCAACAAGGGATTGGTAAAGGTAAGAATGGCGGATTCCCCTGCCGTGATCGTCCGCAGGCTCAGGAAAATGCAGCCCATGACGCCGGCGGTCTGGAAAAAGCCGATGAGAAGAATATGCAGCCATTCGGAACGCTGCCGTGGGTGCTTGCGCTTGAACAATTTGACGAATAGGGCCATCAAGATGCCCGCAATTGTGAAACGAATTCCCACCAACAGCAGCGGCGAGACGTGTTCGAGGCCGATTTTGCCGACCGCAAACGAAGAACCCATCAAACTGGTGGTGATGATGACGAGAAACGCGAAAAGGAATTTATTGTTCACAGTGCACCCGCTCCTAGCTGCATGAAAGAAATCATCCAGAAATAGTCAAAACCTTTGATCCATTCATCCATCGTACCGCAATTCCGCTCGGCTTGTCTCCATATCGATAAAATCCGCAGTTATTCATTCGCATGCCATAGAAAAAAACCGGAAACGCCGCCTCATGTGCGCTTCCGGTTTCATCTTGAGTTACCGGCTTAAACGTCCATCACCAGAAAGTTCCAGCGATGACCGTCCACATCCGAAAACCCCGCTCCGTACATGCCGTTTCGCTCACCCGACGGTGCATAGACAGTGCCGCCTGCCTGTTCGATACGGAACATGAAGTTATCGACTTCTTCACGGGTTTTGGCGGATAGCGTAAACAATACCTCAGAGCCGATCGAGGCATCTGCTATGTCTTGCTGCGTAAAGGCTTTAAAACTTTCTTGCGGAAACAGCATTACATAGAGCTGTTGCCTTTCCACGTAAAACGCCGCCTGATGGGCATTGCTCGAATCCGCCTTTGCCATCAAGAACCCCGCTTGCTCATAAAAAGCCTGAGCTGCCTGCAGATCCTTTACCGGCAAATTGATCCACAACGTATTGTCCATGGTGCTTCACCTCACTTCCATCACTAAAACCAAATGGCCAAAATCGTTGAGCATCCTCTGTTCATTAGTTTCTCGCCCGCCTCCTTCACCTACAGGTCAAAGCAGTTTTTACTATCTTTCTATTCCCTGAATTCATTTTTACTAACCTCTCTGACAGGCACTAGCCGCGTGCTTGCCGCGCGCGAGCCGCTTCGTTGACTTTCCCAAAACGCTCCTTTAATATAATATTTTATTCCCTACTATATCACTCAGAAAAGGATGTTTTACATGACAACTAGCACACGGGTCCAACCCGTCAATGAAGTAAACGATCCTGTCTACCGCGACACGACCGCTTTGAACGCCCCGCAGAAATCCTTGATTGCTGGAGGCATTGCGGTAGCGGCGTTGTTGACGGTTTATTTACTCGCCACGCAGCATATCGCACAAACTGTGCTGCTTGGCATCGGGCTGTTGCTCGGCTATACCTTATTCCATGCACGGTTCGGCTTTACCTCCGCGTTCCGCCGCTTCATGTCGGTCGGTAATGGCCAGGCGATGCGTTCGCACATGCTCATGCTGGCAGTGGCCGTGACCTTGTTCGCGCCGATTCTGGCGTATGGCTATTCGTTCTTCGGCACCGGGGTGTCGGGTTACGTTTCCCCTGTCGGCGTCAGCTTGGTTGTCGGATCGTTCATTTTCGGCATCGGCATGCAGCTCGGCGGCGGCTGTGCTTCCGGTACGCTTTATGCGATCGGCGGCGGGCGTTCGGTCATGTTCATCACGCTGTTGTTCTTTATTATCGGCGCAACGATCGGCGCGTATCATCTGCCGTTTTGGACAGAAGAGTTGCCGACTTTTGAACCGGTGTCACTGGCCACTTCGACCGGTCTTGGTTACGGCGGCGCATGGCTCGTGTCGATTGCGTTGTTCGGGCTCGTTGCCTGGATTACCTTGATCATCGAGAAAAAGAAACGCGCACCGAAAATGGCGCCGCTTCCGACCACTACGGGATGGAAACGCATTTTCCGTGGTTCATGGCCATTGTTCGCCGCAGCGATCGCACTTGCGGTATTGAACGCACTGACCTTGATGACGCGCGGCACGCCTTGGGGCATCACGTCCGCTTTCGCATTATGGGGCTCGAAAATTGCCGAGTTTTTCGGTGTAGACGTCGCAAGCTGGGGCTACTGGCAAGGAGCGAACGCCGCAATGCTCGAATCGTCCATTTTCGCTGATTCCACGACGGTGTTGAATTTCGGGGTCATTCTCGGCGCCTTTCTCGCATCAGCAGCTGGCGGCTTGTTCAAGTTCACCACAATCACGATGGGCAATTTCTGGGCATCCGTTGTCGGTGGCTTGCTGATGGGCTACGGGGCGCGTCTTGCGTTCGGCTGCAACATCGGCGCGTACTTCGGCGGCATCGCTTCCTTTAGCTTGCACGGCTATATTTGGGGCATTCTGGCACTCGCCGGTACGTTCTTCGCGCTTTACTTGCGGCCCTTGTTCGGCTTGTCGGTTCCGAAATCCAATGATTCGGTGTGCTGAACAGTCGCGATCCATTTTTAAAAGAGGTTTCCGTTCACCGGAAGCCTCTTTTTTATGGGCATGCAGCGGAACATTTCTCAATTTCCAATAAAATAGATTGTGCTTGTATGAAACCCGTTGTGATTATCAATTCTTGCGGTTCATATAGTCTGTTTCGGTCTTTTCCCCGAAATTTTTCCGATCTCTTTCTCGTTTCTTGCTATAATAAACATATTCTTTCCACGAAAGTTGGCTGAACATGACCCGTGATTTTGAATTGCATGCCATTGAATCGAAGACCGTCGCGAACGGACAGTCCGTGCACATCCCGCTCCACCGCCACGAGCAACTGGCAGAATGGCTATGGGTGGAATCGGGCGAACTCGAACTCATCGCAAACGCTGAATGCTTGACGCTCGGGACAGGAGCGCTTGCGCTAATCCCTCCTGGCCAATGGCACGCATTGTCTTTTGCTTCAAGCAGTGAACAGCGCTACCAAAGACTGCTGGTCACGCATCCCCTTGAGTCAGCAAATGACACGATCTGTTTCGCTTATCCTGCGCATCCTGCTTTTCTCGCATCCGTGATGGACGAACTGGCCCGTGAACTGCAACAAGCGAACCCTGCCTCGTCGAGACAAGTGCAGCTTTTGCTCCGCTGGCTATATGGGACTGCGGCAAAACCACAAAGCGTCCCGGCTCAAACAGCTATCCCGTCTAAGATGGAGTCTATTTTGCACCAAATGGAAGAAACTTGTCATTTGCCGTTTTCACTGGAATCCACCGCTGCTGCTTCCGCCCTCAGCAAATTCCATTTCAGCCGCCATTTTAAAAAGTCGGTCGGCCAGACGCCGCTGCAGTTCGTCATCAGCTGCCGCATGGAGCGCGCCAGGCAGCTGCTCCTGACTTCGGAGCAATCTGTGGCGGACATTGCCGGGGACTGCGGCTATAAGAGCCCCACACAGTTTCACGCCGCCTTTACCCGCCATAGCGGCAGCACGCCAAAACGCTTTCGCGAACACCTGACAACTCTCGAGGCCAAGCGATGAGTGCATCTATTGAGCCAGTAAGTGAGGCGCCGCGATGATGGAAGGGCTGCTGCGCTCGTTGGAATTCATCTTATTGTTAATCGCCAATATCGCCATCGGCACGCTTGGATTCATCCCGAGCCTTCTCATCACCCCAATTAACCTCGACCGCTTCGGGTTGATCGGCGGCAGCGCATTATCCGTCAGCGGGGAAATCTTCGGCGCACTGTTCGGGTTTTGGCTGTACCGCTACGGGGCGAAGCATATCCCGGATGCGTGGCAACAGCGTTCCTGGTTCCGCTTTTTCCGCAATCAATCACCTCGAACGGTCGGGTGGGCAGTGTTGGCGCTGCGCATCTTGCCGTTTGTCCCATCAGGCGCCGTCACAGCAGGCGCTGCATTGACCCGAATTTCCGCGCTAGCGTTTTTTGGGGCAAGTTCAATCGGCAAGTTGCCGGCGGTGGCCATTGAAATCGCGGTCGGACTGGTGCTATGGTTGCCGCGCTCCGCAATGTATAGCATCATCAGTATCATCTTGGTGATGTTCTTATTAGTTGTGTTGATCCGCAAACGCAGCCCGAAAACAAATGCGCCCCATTAAAAAAAAGCGGGAGCTCCCAGTTGAGGAGTTCCCGCTTTTTTAGCTTCGTTAATTGACTTTCTTGCCGCCGCCCCAATACATTTCGCGCAATTGGAACTTCTGCAGCTTGCCAGTGGCCGTCTTCGGCAAGGATTCCACGAAGTCGACCGATTTTGGCACTTTAAAGCGCGCCATATGGTCGCGTGTGTAGTCGAGGATTTCCTGTTCGGTCACTTCCGCGTCTTTGTGCAGCACAATAATGGCTTTTGGCACTTCGCCCCATTTCTCGTCCGGGACGGCAATAACCGCCACTTCCGCGATCGCCGGATGCTTGTAAAGCACGCCTTCGATCTCGGTAGAGGAAATGTTCTCACCGCCGGAGATGATCATATCCTTGATACGGTCTTGGATTTCGATAAACCCGTCTGGATGCGTCACAGCAAGGTCGCCGGTATAGAACCAGCCGTCGCGTATTGCTTCCGCGGTTTTTTCCGGGTCTTTGTAATAGCCCGCCATGACGACATTGCCGCGGGTGATGATTTCCCCCAGTTCCTTGCCGTTCCAAGCGACTTCTTTTCCGTCTCCCTGATTGACGACTTTCGTTTCCCCGTTGAAAGCCAGTTCAATGCCTTGCCGTGCCTTGATGCTCGCTTGTTGATCAGCATCCAGCGCATCGAATTCATTTTTCCATTCGCAATACAAAATGAACGGCGAGGTCTCGGTCAGTCCGTAAACGTGCATCATGTTAAGGCCGAGCGTCTTTTGGGCTTTGGCGATCAGTGCCGCAGCAGGCGGCGCACCGGCTGTGCCCATGCGGATTTTGGTCTTCAATTCAATGGTTTTTGCTTTGGGTTCATTGACCAGCATATTGACGACCGTCGGCGCGCCGCACAAGGAGGTGATGCCATGGCTTTCAAACAGGTCGAGGATGAGCGGCGGGTCGACTTTTCTTAAGCACACATGCGTGGCACCAGCTGCTGTGATCGCCCAGACACCGCCCCATCCGTTCGTGTGGAACATCGGCAAAGTATGCAAATAGACATCGTCAAATTTGATCTCCAAATGATGCAGGAAGTTCGCGCCGTTCAAGTAATTCGTCCGGTGCGTCTGCATGACGCCTTTTGGGTTTGACGTCGTGCCGCTCGTGTAATTGAGCGACAGCATCTGGTTTTCATCCAGTTCCACAGCCGGCAATCGTTCATTGTCTGTGACCGCTCCGATAAATTCCTCGTAGCCAATGCCCGCAAGATTTGTCTCATGCCCTTCAGCCGGCGCGATAATGTATTTCTCGATCGGCAAGTCGCCTTGGATCTCTTCAATGATCTTGGCGTATTCCGCATCGACAATCAGCATCTTCGCGTCGCTGTGCTTGATGATATAGCCCAAGTCTTTGGCAGACAACCGATAATTAAGCGGCACGATGACCGCTCCGAGCGGCGGGATGCCATAGAACGCTTCGAGCATATAATGGGTATTCGGCAGCATCACAGCGACATGGTCTTGTTCCTGGATGCCTGCGTTATGTAAGGCAATCCCTAACTGGTCAGAGCGGCGGGCAAACTCCTTATACGTAAAACGCTTGTCTCCGTCGATCACGGCTACTTTGTCCGGGTAATATTTTGCCGCGCGCCGTTTCCAGTCCAACGGTGTCAATGGTACGATCATTTCGAAAACCCCTCTCGCGTCTCTAGTGTCCAACTGTTATATATCAAGTATAGAAAGCCGAACATGGGGTGTCAACGAAATTTTCGGAATTGGCGAAAAAATGAAACAATGGAGATCCTGTGTTATAGCACACTTTCATGCACTTTGGCGGAAAGGGATTTGCTCCTACGTTTCTCGGATTCAAGAGGAGCGGCAGCCATTCAACACGGCGTGTCATGTTGCCTCGTGCCGTAATCCTGTTTCAACAATGCCAAATAATCGATATCTTCATAGACGCCGTCCATGAAAAACTCCTGTTCGAACCGTCCTTCAAACGCCAAGCCCACCTTCTCAAGCACTCGCCTCGACGCTGGGTTGCGCGCGAGGCAGCGGCCGAATACGCGGTTCAAGCCGTGTTCGGTGAAGGCCTGTTCGAGCACTCTTCGGCACGCTTCTGTCGCATAGCCTTGTCCCCACTCGGCAGGATCGATGAAATAGCCGATTTCTCCGGAGTGATGGGCTTTTGACACCGCGACCAATCCGCAATTGCCGATATAGCGGGCAGGCTGGTCTTTCGTGAAGACGGCGTATTCAAAGGCGTGGCCGATGTCAAAGCTTTTCTGGACATAGTCGAGCCACCCATTCAGCTGTTTTCTCGGATACGGATGCGGAATCATCAGCATCGTATCGGCAATTTCGCGTTTTTGAATCACGGCGTAAACGCTATCCGCCATGTCCGCTTGATAAGGCTTCAACCACAGCCGTTCGGTTTCTAATATCGTCATATACACGCCTCCTGTTTGGTGCTTCATATTGGCTTGGGTGCTGGCAAAAAGAATGTATTCAATGCGCTATTCAGTAATCATTTTGGTGATTTTTTAAATGAATAGATGAACCTATAATAAAAAGGCGTTGAATGATTTATTCATTCAACGCCTTTTGGAATTATTCAGTAGCGGGCACTAAGTAAGCTGCCGTGACGGCGCCGTCGGTTGCTTCGTCTACGATAAACGACCCGTTTGAATAACGGTCGACCGCTTTCAGGCGGCCTGGCGCAATCGGGATGCGCAAGCCTTTGGCGGTTTCGAGCAGAATCTCATCTTTTCCGGTCGTGCCGATGACAGCAACCACACGGTGGGGATTGGATTTCAATTCCCGCAGCATGATGACGCCGCGTTTGGCACGGCTGCCGCTTTCAAATTCTGTCAGTTTCATTTTTTTGGCGGCTCCGCGCTGCGTCGCGAGCACGAGATCTGGCTGCTGTTCCGCGTCGATCATGACCGCAGACACCGCTTCGTCGCCTTCTTTTAAGTTCAAGCCTTTGACGCCTGCTGTGCGAAGTCCGGTCACCGGCACTTCTTCGAGCGGGAAGCGTACGCCATAGGCCATTTTCGTCGCCAGGAACAATTCGGTTTCGTTCGTCACGAGCCCGGCGAAGATCATGTCGTCGCCTTTTTTCAAGTTCATCGTCTTGATGGCGCGTGAATAGCGCTGCACCTGGTAATCTTTCAGCGCCGACCGCTTCACTTGGCCGAATTTGGAGACGGTCAAAATGGTCGCATCCTGTTCAAAATCTTCGAACGGGAATACGGCGAGCACCGATTCGTTGGAATCCAGTGTGACGATGCTCGACAAATGCTGGCCGAGGTCTTTCCATTTGATGTCCGGCAGTTCGTTGACGGGCTGGAACACGAAATTTCCGCCGGTCGTGAAGATCAACACGGTATGCTGCGTATTGAGTGTGTCTTCGAACAACAAATGATCGCTGTCTTTCATCGCAAAATCCTTGCCGTTCGATGCCGCATGGGAGCGGGTACTCGTCCGTTTGACATAGCCTTCTTTCGTCACGGTGACGATGACTTCTTCGCTTGGAATCATGATTTCGCGTGTAATGGTCAGCTCTTCAATCTTTTCTTCGATTTCAGAACGCCGTGGTTCCGCGAATTTCTTGCGGATCGCCTGTAATTCCTTTTTGATGAGGTTTTTCAACTTCGTCGCGCTCGTCAAGATGCCGGTCAGCTCGGCAATCAATTTGCGCAAGCTTTCCTCTTCTTTTTCAAGCTCGGTGATATCGGTATTCGTCAAACGGTATAGTTGCAAGGAAACAATCGCTTCTGCCTGCGCTTCCGAAAACTCAAATTTCGCGATTAAATTATTTTTCGCGTCGCGCTTGTCTTTCGACGCACGAATCGTCTTGATCACTTTATCGAGGATCGACAAGGCTTTGATCAAGCCTTCCACAATGTGCATGCGGTCGCTCGCTTTTTGCAGGTCGAATTCCGAGCGTTTCGTTACGACTTCTTTTTGGTGTTCGATATAGGCATCGAGCATCGTCGGCAAGGTCATCATAGTCGGGCGGCGGTGATGAATCGCCACCATATTGAAGTTATAGCTGATCTGCAGGTCGGTGTTTTTATACAAATAGTTCAAGATGCCGGCCGCCTGCACTTCTTTTTTCAATTCAATGACGATGCGCAGGCCTGTGCGGTCGGATTCATCGCGCACTTCGGAAATGCCGTCGAGTTTGCGGTCAAAGCGGTGGTCATCAATTTTCTTGATGAGGCTCGCTTTGTTCACTTCAAACGGGATTTCCGTAATGACGATCTGTTCCTTGCCGCCCTTGAGCGGTTCAACGGCCGCTTTGGAACGGACGACGATTTTGCCGCGTCCCGTTTCATAGGCTTTTTTGATGCCTTCGACGCCTTGGATGATGCCGCCGGTCGGGAAATCAGGGCCTTTGATGACGGTCATCAATTCATCGATCGAAGCATCCGGTTTGTCGATGCGCATCAGGACAGCATCGAGTGCTTCGTGCAGCGCATGCGGCGGGATGTCGGTGGCATACCCAGCGGAGATTCCGGTCGAGCCGTTGACGAGCAAGTTCGGGAACCGCGCCGGCAAAACGGTCGGTTCGACGTCCACATCATCAAAATTCGGAATGAATTCGACGGTGCGTTTTTCAATGTCACGCAATAATTCGCCAGAAATCGCAGAAAGCCGGGCTTCCGTATAACGCATCGCGGCTGGGGAATCCCCGTCCATTGAGCCGTTGTTGCCGTGCATTTCCACCAGCATATGGCGGATTTTCCAGTCCTGGCTAAGCCGTACCATCGCTTCGTATACAGAGCTATCGCCGTGCGGGTGGTAATTCCCGATGACGTTCCCGACCGTTTTGGCCGATTTACGGAATGCTTTGTCGTTGGTGTTGCCCTCGTGGTGCATAGCATACAAAATGCGCCGTTGCACCGGCTTCAGCCCATCGCGCGCATCCGGCAAGGCGCGGTCTTGGATAATGTATTTACTATAGCGGCCAAACCGATCGCCGATGACTTCTTCTAAGGGCAGATCTTGGAAACGTTCGGTTTGTGTCATACGAGTTCCTCCTCAGCGTGAATCAAATCATTTTCGAGAATATTGCTGTCGTCTTCTAAGCCAAAGTCGACGTTGTTTTCGATCCATTTGCGGCGCGGTTCGACTTTATCGCCCATCAAGGTCGTGATGCGGCGTTCAGCACGCGCACCGTCCTCGATCGTCACGCGGATCAAGGTGCGCGATTCCGGGTTCATCGTCGTTTCCCATAATTGGTCGGCGTTCATTTCTCCGAGTCCTTTATAGCGCTGAAGCATATAGCCTTTGCCGATTTTCGTAATCGACTCGTCGAGATCCGCTTCGGTCCAGGCGTAATCGACGACTTCTTTTTTGCCGACGCCTTTGGACACTTTGTAGAGCGGCGGCAAGGCGATAAACACTTTGCCCGCTTCGATCAATGGCTTCATGTAGCGGTAGAAAAACGTCAACAAAAGCACTTGGATATGCGCGCCGTCGGTATCGGCATCGGTCATGATGATGACTTTATTATAAGCGATGTCATCAACCGAGAAATCAGACGATACCCCGCCGCCGATCGCATGGATGATGGTGGCGATTTCTTCGTTTTTCATGATTTCTTCTAGTTTCGCTTTTTCGGTATTGACGACTTTCCCGCGCAGCGGCAAGATCGCCTGGAAGGTCCGGTCGCGGCCTTGCTTGGCCGAACCACCGGCCGAGTCGCCCTCGACGAGGTACAATTCGTTCTTTTTGGCGTTGCGCGACTGTGCCGGCGTTAATTTACCGGACAATAAGGTATCGGATTTCTTGCGTTTTTTGCCATTTCGGGCATCTTCCCGCGCTTTTCGTGCGGCGAGACGCGCCTGAGAGGCTCGTATTGCTTTGCGGACGAGTGATGCACTGTGTTCGGCGTTCTCCTCGAGGAAGTACATCAATTGCTGGGAGATGACGGCATCGACAGCACCGCGGGCTTCGCTTGTGCCGAGTTTGCTCTTCGTCTGGCCTTCAAATTGCAGCAAGGCTTCTGGGATGCGCACCGAAACGATCGCGGCTAAGCCTTCACGGATGTCAGAGCCTTCTAAGTTCTTGTCTTTATCTTTCAATAAATTAATTTTGCGTGCGTAATCGTTGAATACACGGGTCATCGCTGCTTTCGCACCGGTTTCGTGCGTCCCGCCGTCGCGTGTTCTGACATTGTTGACGAACGACAGGATCGTTTCCGAATAGCCGTCGTTGAACTGGAACGCGAATTCGACTTCAAGGCTGTCGCTCTGCCCTTCCATATACGCCACTTTGTGAAGCACGTCTTTTTCTTCGTTCAAGTATTCGACGAAGGCTTTGATACCGGTTTCATAAAAGAAGCTCTCGCCGGTTTGGTTGCGCTCGTCGATCAACTCGATGTTCATGCCTTTCATAAGGAACGCGGATTCACGCAGGCGTTCGCTCAACGTGTCGTAGTTGTATTTGGCTACGCTAAAAATGCTTTCATCGGGCAGAAAGTGGATCAAGGTGCCCGATTCTTTCGTTTTGCCGATCTCTTCCAAAGTCGTGACGGGTTTGCCGCCATTTTCAAAACGCTGGCGGTATTTGCGCCCGTCGCGGTGGATCGTCACTTCGAGGAAGCTCGACAAGGCATTGACGACAGATGCGCCGACGCCGTGAAGCCCGCCGCTCGTCTTGTATCCGCCTTGGCCGAATTTCCCGCCGGCGTGCAGTACCGTCAAAATGACTTCCGGTGTCGGCTTGCCGCTTCTGTGCATTCCGGTGGGCATGCCGCGGCCATAGTCGCGCACGCTAATGCTATTGTTTTCGTGAATGGTCACGGTGATGCGGTCGCCGAATCCGGCTAGTGCTTCATCGACGGAATTATCGACGATTTCGTAAACCAAATGGTGAAGCCCGCGGGCATCGGTCGAACCGATGTACATCCCGGGGCGTTTGCGTACGGCATCCAGCCCTTCTAGAACTTGGATCGCTTCTTCGTTGTATGCATTGCTGTTCGTTTTAGCCATCT
The DNA here is from genome assembly GCF_019042655.1 of Planococcus sp. CP5-4_YE. Taxonomy (GTDB): domain Bacteria; phylum Bacillota; class Bacilli; order Bacillales_A; family Planococcaceae; genus Planococcus. The sequence continues at coordinate 65,900 of NZ_JAHPZO010000012.1, read as the reverse complement.
ATTTCCCTCCAACAAACATTTGTTCGTATACTCTCTTCTTTTAATCGTATGCCATCCCAGGCATTCCTGTCAATGTTCATAGAAAAAGAGCGCTAGGCGCCCTTCGTGAAAGCTGCTATTTCAGGATGGCATGTTCGACTTTGATGCACCGGTCCATGATGACCGTGTAGCCGTCAGCGTGGAGGCGATTGAAGACCTCTTCGTCGACGACGTTCAGCTGCGTCCAGAACACCGGCGCTTCGATCTTGAGAAACTCTTCGGCAATGGCCGGCAAAAATTCGCTGCGGCGGAAGACATTGACGATGTCGACCGGTTCCGGAATGTCCGCAAGCGTCGCGTAACTTTTTTCCCCCAGCACTTCATCTGCCATCGGATTGACCGGGATGATGCGGTAGCCGGCATCTTGCATCGCTTTGGATACCATGTACGAGGTTCTCATCGGGTTCGGGCTCAAGCCGACAACGGCAATGGTTTTGGCCGTGTCGAGCACTTCTTTGATTTCTGTGCGGTCTGGATTTTTCAACAAAATCACCTGTCCTTTTAGTCTATCATACATGAAACGGGGCCGTTTGTTGAATAATCCGCCATCTATTGTTTCTGTCTCTTCGGTCATGGTAAACTGTAGAAAAGAAAACAGTGTACGTCAAAGGAGTCAATCATGGACATTTTGCTTCCGGTAATTATCGCTTATTTACTCGGATCCATCCCTTCAGCATTATGGATCGGAAAACTTTTCTACAAAACGGACATTCGGACTAAGGGCAGCGGCAATTTAGGGGCAACCAATACGTTCCGAGTGCTCGGCCCCAAAGCCGGGTTTGTCGTCACCATCATGGACATTTTAAAAGGCACAGCAGCAACACTATTGCCGCTCGTGATGGTCACCGATGTTCACCCGCTGATACTCGGGGTGATCGCCGTTATCGGTCATATGTTTCCGGTGTTTGCGCGCTTTAAAGGCGGCAAAGCGGTTGCCACATCCGGCGGGATTTTGCTTGGTTATCAATGGCCGTTGTTTTTACTTGCTGTCGCCGTCTTATTGATTGCGTTGAAGATCACGAAAATGGTATCGTTGTCTTCCATCATTTTAGCTCTTGTGTCGGTCGTCTATACGATCATCTACACCATCAATACCGGCGATTACTTGTTTTTTGCCGTGATTTTGACACTCGCCACTTTCATCATTTACCGGCATCGCGCGAACATCGCACGAATCCGCGCAGGTACCGAACCCAAGATCAAGTGGTAGGACCCGAAAGGACGTGTTTGCATGGAGATTCATTTGAGCAAAGATGCACGAGATTGGTTCCATAACGAAATGGAAGTCGAGGCTGGAGAAGCGGTGCGGTTTTTCGTCCGCTACGGAGGCGCTGGCTTGCAGCCGGGCTTCTCGCTTGGCGTCACAAAAGACCAACCGTATGAAGCAGTGACCCGACTCGAGGAAGATAAAGTGCTTTACTTTATCGAGGAAGCGGATCACTGGTATTTTGATGAACATGACCTGCATGTCACTGTGGATGATACATTGGGTGAATTGAGTTATTCATACGAAACAAAAGAAGCATGACGCCAAGTTGCGTCATGCTTCTTTTTTATTCATTTTATTCATTCCAGGTTTTTGGTTAGCTTAGTTAGTTGGTCTAACTGACCTTCCGCTTCCAGTATTTCCACTTGCCTATCACCGAATAAATCGAAATGCGGGTAGTCATTGCGAAGATCCAGCCACTCACGCTGCAATCCATAACGGCTGCCCCAATCGGCGAGTTTGTCGATGTCACTGCAGCCCACTTTAGTCACCGTATTGCAACCCGGGAATCGGTGGTCGACCCAGTAGTGGGTAAGAAACGAAATCTGGCCGTTCTGCACATCCTGTTTCCAGCGTTCCAATTCAGGTCGTCGAATTCCAAACGCCATCTTCTGCCCCCTTCACCACTTCTTTGTATTTGGCATCCCATTCAGGCGCCACTTTGGCGAGTGGGACCGGACGGAAATTGTCTTTTTTCACGACTACATGCTCGGATGTCGCTTTCGCGGCGATTGTGCCATTTTCATGGAGCACTTCGTAGCCGTATGTGGTTCGCAAGCGTCCGTGAGACTCTACCCAGGTTTTGACGCGTGCTTTTTGTCCGTAGCGCAGCGCGGCTTTGTATTGGATCGAGATATCCGTCACCGGAGACAAGAACCCTTGCGATTCCATCCCGGCGTACGTAAACCCGAGATCCTCGATCAGTTGGGTGCGCCCAAGCTCGAGCCAAATCAAGTAATTGGCATGGTAGACGACGCCCATCTGGTCTGTTTCCGCGTATCGGATCTCAATTTCTTTTTCGCTTATGTACATATCCTTCACCTCTCTTCTAGTATACAGGACATGTATCGCGATCAAAAAGCACAAGGTCCTAAAGCGATGTTTCTCATAGCTCGCCAGATTCCATGCCATTGCGATTGTCCCCAAAACAAAAAGGCCGCCCGAAGGCAGCCTTTTTGTTTTTTTATGCTTCTAGCAATTTGTTGCGGAGCACCATTTGCAGGATGCCGCCGTGACGGAAATAGTCGACTTCCACTTCAGAATCGAAGCGTGCGAGGACTTTGAATTCCGTTACTTTGCCATCTTCAGCAGTAGCTGTAACCGTCAGTACGTCGCGCGGTTTCACATCGTCGGACAAGTTGACGCTGATGGCTTCGTGGCCTGTAAGACCAAGAGAATCAGCGCTTTCGCCGTTGACGAATTGAAGCGGCAAGACGCCCATCATCACAAGGTTCGAACGGTGGATACGCTCATAGCTTTCCGCGATGACTGTTTTGACGCCTAGAAGGAATGTCCCTTTAGCAGCCCAGTCACGGGAAGAGCCCATGCCGTAATCCTTACCGGCTAGAACCACAAGGCCAGTGCCTTGCTGTTGATACTTCATGCATGCATCGTAGATCGGCATAACTTCGCCAGTCGGCCAGAATGTCGTGAAGCCGCCAGTTGTGCCTGGTGCGACTTGGTTACGGATGCGGATGTTCGCAAACGTACCACGCATCATGACTTCGTGGTTACCGCGACGGGAGCCGTAAGAGTTGAAATTACGCGGCTCAACGCCGTTTTCACGCAAGTACAAGCCAGCTGGTGTATCTTTGCCAATCGCGCCTGCCGGTGAAATGTGGTCTGTCGTGATGGAATCAGCGAATTTCGCCATGACACGAAGGCCGGATAGCGGCTGGATCGGTGCCGGTTCTTTTGACATGCCAGTGAAGAACGGCGGGTTTTGGATATACGTAGAATTGTCATCGAAAGCATACAATGAATCATCGTTTGTTTCGATGGCGTTCCACTCTGCGTTCTCAGTGAAGACATGCTCGTATTCTTTACGGAACAATTCAGGCGTTACCGTGTTGTGTACGACGTCTTTTACTTCTTCAGTTGAAGGCCAGATGTCTTTGAAGAATACATCATTGCCGTCTTGGTCTTGCCCGATTGGGTCCACTTCGAAGTCGATATCCACTGTACCGGCAAGTGCATAAGCTACAACAAGCATCGGGGATGCCAAGTAGTTGGCTTTTACAAGCGGATGGATGCGTCCTTCAAAGTTACGGTTACCGGACAATACAGATGAAACGAGCAAGTCGTTTTCAACGATTGCTTCTTCAATTTCAGGAAGGAGCGGGCCGGAGTTACCGATACATGTTGTACAGCCGTAGCCGACCAAGTTGAATCCGATTTGGTTCATGTAGTCAAGCAGGCCGGAATCGCTCAAGTAGCCTGTAACGACTTTTGAACCTGGTGCTAGTGAAGTTTTCACGTATGGCGGTGGCGTCAAGCCTTTTTCGACTGCTTTTTTCGCGACTAGTCCAGCTCCCAGCATAACGTACGGGTTGGACGTGTTTGTGCAAGATGTAATCGCAGCAATTGCCAAAGCACCCGTGTTCATGTTAGCTGTTTTGCCGTCATTGAATTTGACAGTTGCTGTTTTGTTGATTTCTTCTTGATCCAACGCGAAGCCATGCGGGCCTTCTGGGCCTGTAACTGCTGTGTTGAATTCTTTTTTCATTTGAGACAATGGAATCAAATCCTGCGGGCGTTTCGGGCCGGACAAATTCGGTTCGATTGTCGTCAAGTCGATTTCGACAAGGTCCGTGTAGATCGGATCTTCGTTGTCGACTGTAAAGAACATATCATTTGCTGTTAAGTATTCTTTCGTGACAGCGATTTGCTCTTCAGTACGGGCAGTCAAACGCATGTAAGTCAATGCTTCTTCATCCACTGGGAAGAATCCGCAAGTTGCGCCGTATTCAGGTGCCATGTTGGCGATCGTCGCACGGTCTGCAAGCGGCAATGTCGTAACACCAGGTCCGAAGAACTCGACGAATTTGCCGACTACGCCTTTTTTACGCAAAGTTTCAGTGACTTTGAGTGCCAAATCCGTCGCTGTAGCGCCGTTTGGCAGTTCGCCAGTCATTTTCACGCCGATAACTTCAGGAATCGGGAAGTACGAAGGCTGCCCGAGCATGCCTGCTTCAGCTTCGATTCCGCCGACGCCCCATCCAAGAACGCCGATCCCGTTGATCATTGTCGTATGGGAATCCGTACCGACAAGTGTATCCGGGAAAGCTTCGAATGTGCCGTCTTCGTTTGGAAGAGCGTGGACAACATTCGCCAAGTATTCAAGGTTTACTTGGTGGACGATACCTGTTGCTGGTGGAACCGCACGGTAGTTGTCGTATGCTTTTTGTGCCCAGTTGAGGAATTGGTAACGCTCTGCATTACGTTCGAACTCAAATTCCATGTTCGCGCGCAGTGCATCTTCAGTGCCATAACGGTCAACTTGTACCGAGTGGTCAATAACCAAATCAACCGGAATTTCAGGGTTGATTTTGTCCGGGTCGCCGCCCATTTCAGCCATTGCTGAACGAAGCGCCGCCAAGTCGACCACTACCGGTACGCCGGTGAAATCTTGAAGGATGACACGGGAAGGTTTGAATGGCACTTCCGCTTCTTTGTTTGCGTCCTTGCCCCATTTTGCTAGTTCTTCTACGTGTTCGTCTTTGATGACATATCCGTCGTGCTGACGCAATACGGATTCCAATAGTACTTTTACAGAGTATGGAAGGCGAGATACTTTCGCGATCCCCGCTTCTTCGAGTGCAGCGAGACGGTAATAATTATATGTCTTGCCGTTGAGCTCGAACGACGTGCGGCTGTTGTGCAAACTGCTCTTTGCCATAATCGTGTTCCTCCTTTAAATCTTCTGAAAAGGCGTGTAACCGCGTCTTTTCTCCTCTTTCATCATACCGAAACAATGTGCATAAGTAAATTACATTAAAATTATACATTCCGATAAGTTTTACTAATGACTATTTGTTTTTCTCATCAATTTTTCTTAAGGTCTCTTCTAGTTGAAGAAAATGGCGTTTCTCATGGTAACCGACAAACGGAAACCATTGCACGAGGGGTACATCGCCAAAAACAGGATGTGGCATGGAATTGTTTTTTAACGTCTCTTCATCTGTATGCGCGTAGACTTCATACAAACGGTTTCTCGAATTCTTCAATTTCTTTTTCATTTCGTCTAAACTGACAAATTTTTCTTCAGGGACCGTATGTTTTGGCGCATCGACTTTTACTTTGCGGCTGACCGATATTTGAATCGGTTTCTTCAAAGCTTTTTTCTGTTGGTTTTTCTCTGCTGTTTTTGCGACTCCAGCGGCAATCGTCTCCTCCATTTTATGGAGATGATCCAAAATCTGCATGGCGGACCATTCACTGGCCGACGGTTTTTCATTGAGTTCTTTGTCGCTATACGATTCCACTTTCTTTAAGATGGTATGCCGTATTCTTGCGGTTTCTTCATTTTGCAATTACTGCACCTCATTTCTATTTCCCATTATCTTTCTTTATACCCGCTTTGTCGATTATCATTCGTTTTTTCATTTCTCATTTTAACTGCTTGTGGGCTTTTTTTGATTTTTATGTAATATCCTTAAGTAGTTTATTACTTATGAATGAATAACGAACTTTTCAAGTCATTCTCTTGCCTGGTAAGGGAAAGTACGTTCTATATTGCCCCAAAACTGGTACAATGAATAAAACCCAGTTAAAGAGGTGAATGTCCATGCCATACGGTTATGAAAAATACAGGTTGGATAACGGCATCAGCCCCAACACAGTGGTCCATGAAGTCCAATTGATTCGTGCACTTTTTGCCTTTTTGCGCAAAACCTACAAAAAATCGGTGGAGCCGCATGAAATCCGCCCTTCCGATATTCAACAATTCCTATTGGAACAAAAAGAAGCTGGCATCAAGGACAGCACCTTGAACCGCAAATTAATATACATTCGCCGCTGGTTCGATTATATGTGGCAGATTGGCAAAATCCCGAATGATTTTATGCCGAAATTCAAGTTAAATCATAAGCTTGATTTAAAGCCCCATGACATCGAGGTTGATTACGGACACCTTTTGGAAAAGAAACCGGATGTGCTGAAGTCTGCGAAGCTGCCGCTCAATGCCAAACTGCTTTACATCTTTTACCTTAGAGGCTTGCGCCTTCGCGATATGGTGACGATCGATATCGATAATTTCCTGAATGACGCAGACGGCCTCCATCTGGACGTCGAGAAGAAAGACGGCTATCATTGCACGCTGCATTTTGATGAACACGAGGAAGCGGTGATGGAACAAGGGATCGAACGGGCGAAAACGCGCGGCACCTCCTTCCTGCTGTCATCGAAAGTGAAAGATCAATTCACTAACTTCCAGATGGGCTCCCTGTCCGACTACACAGAGGCACTCGCCGAATTTGTCGGCGCCCCGATGCGTTCGGGTGATATCCGGTTTGCGTATGTCCATCATTTGTATGCGGTCGAGCGCAAGAATCTGGAGGAGATCCAGGAAATCCTCGGTGTCTCCCTCGATTCCGCTTCCCGCATGCTAAAGGATTCACTCGTGCGCATGAAACGCCAAGCCCATCCGCCTGCATAAAAATCCACCCGCTCCTATTGGACGGGTGGATTTTTATCGATTCGTTTTAATTTTTAGATGATGCCTTCCTGTTTATGCAGCGGTTAGGCCAAAAAACCAAAATCGAGCGCAAAGCTGAAAATGATGAGTGTGTGGATGACTGTGAACCATAATCCTTGTTTATTGAGTTTTTCCAGGTTTTCGTATTGCATGTGACACACCCCTTTTCTGTTTTGTCTATTATATTTATTTTTCTGAAAATTGGCAAGATAATAGTTCTCGTTCCACTCCCTGCTATATCCGTTAACAGGTGTAGTAGAAACAGGTATACTGAAACTAAAATTGGAGGCGATTGACATGAAAAAAGCATTGCTGGTAGTGGATTATACGGTGGATTTTGTCGCGCAAGACGGCGCATTGACATGCGGCGCACCCGGCCAGGAAATCGAGGAAGCACTATGCTTCATCACAGAGCAATTTCTTGAAAACGGTGATTTGGTAGTCATGCCTGTTGATCTGCATGAAGAAAATGATCCCTATCACCCCGAAACCAAGCTCTTTCCTCCCCATAACATCCAAGGAACAGAGGGCCGCAAGTTATACGGCCGTCTCCAGGAAGTATACGACCGCCATCAAAAATATATTATTTGGATGGATAAAACCCGTTACAGCGCGTTTGCCGGAACCCGTCTTGAATTGATGCTACGGGAGCGCGGCATCGAAGAACTGCATATTATCGGCGTTTGCACGGATATTTGTGTGCTGCACACAGCAATAGATGCCTATAATGAAGGATTTCAAATTGTCATCCATGAACAGGCCGTCGCAAGTTTCGATGATGCCGGCCACCGCTATGCTATGCGGCACTTTGAAACTATTTTAGGCGCCCAAATACGATAATTTTTACTGTTCCATGTTTTAAAAGTCCTGAATGTGGTTATACCTAAAGTGTAGCACTTATAACAATAAAACATTTTGAAGGAGCTGGAAGAATTATGGGAATCATTTTATATCTAATCATGGGCGGTATCATCGGTTGGCTAGCCGGCCTAATCCTCGGGAAAGACATTCCTGGCGGCATCATCGGTAACATCATTGCAGGTATCATCGGTGCATGGCTAGGCGGCTTGCTTCTAGGAGACATGGGGCCAGTCATCTGGGACGTAGCAATCATCCCGGCATTGATCGGCGCATTGATCTTTGTCTTCGTTCTTAGCTTGATCCTTGGATCAATGAACAAAGGACGCAAACGCGCATAATAAAAAAGAGTGGACTTCGGTCCACTCTTTTTTTTCATGAATTATTGTATTGTTCTTCAAAACGTCCATAATAATGGAGAATGTCTTCCACGTATTCATCGCTATGGTTGTAGCGGTAAATCGCCCGCTCCAAATCCCCTTCTGCCGCACCGTTTTGCGCCAGATAGTTGGCGGCGCTGTGGAGTGCATCTTCCAGATCGTAGGGGTCAGCTAAACCGTCGCCATTGGCATCCACGCCGTAGCCCCCATATTTCGCGATGACTGCGGGGTTGGTCTTGTCTGCTTGCGGAATTTCTCCTTGCCCTTGACCGGAACACGTGGGATGGCTCCAGCCGACAAACGTGCAAGGCATGAACTGCATATGCCCTTCTGCCCCTACGGGTGACAACAAGGGATCCATCGTCGAGAATTTGGTTTCGATGCGGTGATGGGCAGCCAGTAGCGTCCATGGGATTTCGTAACGATCGGCCGCTTCCTGGTAAAGCGCAATGTTTTCTTCCGGAAACGGCACTTCAAACACACGGTCCTGCCCTTTTTGCACCGTTTCCTTGACGGTATCGCCGTAATAGGAATACGCCACTACCGCGAGGAGCGTGAACCCCACAATCGCTGCCGGAACAAAAGCCAGTAACAAGAGGAATCTCAAAACTAGCGAGGATTTTTTTCGTTTTGTCTGTTTCATATGTTCACACCTATAGTTTCATTTGCCTCAGTTTACCACAGCCGCCCCGCCTTTGCCCGTATGCCGCCAGCTGTTGGCATAACCTCAAACAGGAGAATAATTATTCGGGAAGAATATGTATAATGGGAATTGGAAGGAGGAATAGCCAATGTGGGAAGATTTTAAGAAATTCGCTCTAAAAGGAAACGTTCTGGACTTGGCAGTGGCAGTGGTCATTGGGGCCGCATTCGGGAAGATTGTTACCTCACTTGTCGAGGACATCATCATGCCTGGCGTGGGGATTTTACTCGGTGGATTCAGTGTCGAAGATTTGACTTACACAGTTAACGGAGCCAAACTCCGCTATGGCGCATTCATGCAATCTGTCATCGATTTTTTCATTATTGCGTTCTCTATTTTCCTGGTGATTCGTTTATTTACACGCATGAAACGCCAAAAAGATGTACCGGCGGAAGAAGAACCGGAAGTGCTCGACAAGAAAGAGGAACTGCTGATTGAAATTCGCGACCTTTTATCAAAAGAAAAAACCGGCCAATGACCGGTTTTCCTTAAGCTGCCGAATCGATTCGGCAGCTTGTTATTTATTTCACCCTGCCAGTTCCTGCATGTCTTCAATGATTTCCGCTGTCGGTACTTGTTCAAAACCGTCGTAATTGCCCACGACTTCCCCTTCTTGGTCAACCAGGTAAAAGGAAGTTCCGTGGATGACCTGGTCGCTGTTCGGATCGTTCTTGACCAAAGATTTAAAATTCTTCGTCGCAAACTCCGCAATCTCATCCTGCGAATAACCCGTCAGTAAATGCCACTTGCTTTCATCGGGAATCGGGTAATGTGACAAATATTCCTGCATTTTCTCCGGTGTGTCTTCTTTTGGGTCTACACTGAATGCGATAATTTTATAGTCGCTCAAGCCCTGCGCTTCCAATTTCTTCTGCAAATCTGCCATATTGAAAGTCATCGGCGGACATACCGTCTCACAGTTTGTGAAAACAAATGTTGCCAACCAAGGCGTCCCTTCCAATTGCTGTTTACTTACTTGCTCGCCGCGGTGGTCGGTGTAATTGAAATCTTCGACCGTATCTGCGCCGCATGCTGCGAGAAACAGCATCAGCGCCGACAGCATCACCGCCCATTTCCACTTCATATCATTGCCCCCACTCTCGTAACTGCCTATATCATAGCCGAACAAAGACCTGAAAACAATCCAGGTTCCCGCTTCAGAAATCACAACTTTGTGAATTACGGCGTCTTCATCGTAATGAGCGCGTCATGGATCGCCACAAGTTTGCCTTCCACACGGTGCATCAGGTAAAACGAAACGAATATCGGAAACCCAAGTTCCTGTATCCATTGCATCCACTCCTGCATCCCAGCGCCTCCCTTCCTTTTTAAAAAAAGCCTTCCCGCATCAGCGGGAAGGCCCTGTTCATTAGACTTCGTACTCGACGATGGTGCGTTCGACGACGCGCGCGCCTTTAGCGAGCGCAACCGGCGATCCGCCGACTTCAAAAATGTTCTGGGCGACGATCGTCTGCATGCCGGTGATGATTTCCTGCGCTGTCAAGTCTTCGCGCGGCTCATCGACCGTCAAGGTGACCGCTTTGTTTGCAGCCGTTTCAAAAATCAATTCCAATGTTTTCGCCATGTGTCCCATTCCCCCTTATTATTGGTAGATGCTTGAACCGGAGATTTTCTCCAATTCCATAAGCGGTTTCGTGCCGAATGTTTCCAACACTTGCGCTGCCTGGAAAATCCCATCAGCAGTAGCCGCTTCCGCCACGTTTTGGTACGCTTTCACTTTGCGCTTCAAACGCCCTTGCTCGTCAAGCCCGTTATCAAACGTCAAGCGCATGCTTGCGTTCTTAAAATCGCTGAATGCCATATTGCTCACCCCCTTTCATTCGCTATATAGACATAAACGTGAAAAAAGGATACATTTCAGGTGAATTTTTTTTCGTTGGCTTCTATAATGGTAGAGAGAATGATTGAGGTGAGACGAAGTGGAATTAGCAGGCTGGTTTTTATGGTTCATACTATTCTGGGTCGTTGTGTTGGTCGGGCTGTTCGCGATCGGCGGCTATTTTATGTTCCGGAAATTCCTAAAATCGATGCCAAAAGAAGACGGCTTGTCGGATCTGAACTGGGAAGAATACTACGTAGAAAAAACGATCCACCTATGGGGAGCCGAAGAAAAAGAGCTATTGAATGAACTCGTACAACCGGTACCGGACCTATTTCGCCCGGTAGCAAAACAGAAAATCGCTGGGCGCATCGGCGAGATCCTGCTTGAAGAAAAAGCCAAGAAAATGGAAATGCAACACATTATCCGCGGCTATATCCAAGCGACGCCAAAACGCGACCACAAATTTTTGCGCAAAAAAATGGCTGAACTCGAAATCGATGTCACGCCGTATGAGCAATATTTCGAACAATGACCATAAAAAAACGCTGCTCCCTATTCGGGAACAGCGTTTTTTTGTCCTGCAATCAATTGGTATTTGCGCAGCATCGCAAGACGCCACGGCACAAGCATGCCAAAAGCGAGCAGCCAAAACATGCCGCCAAGCTCCCCAACGTCAATCGAAGAGCTAAGGATAACTTTCGCCAGCAAGCGCACGAGCAATAACCCAAGCAAAATGAAAACGAATGCTTTGGAGCGCTTTAAATAAATTTCCCCGTCACGCACTTCGAATTTCGATGTGCGGATCAAGATAATCGAAAACAAAGCACCGACGAGCAGCGCTTCTATAATTTGCAGCGGCGCCACCCGGAAAAACGGGAATATGAACATTAAGGCGCCGGTCGACATGAACAAAGGCGGCAAGATGATCTTTTTGACCGATGCCGGTTTCTTTGCCGATTTTGACCGGACAATAATCGCGAGCGTTCCCATGACGAAAGCGCCGATGGTCGTCACAGCAAGAAAGACAGCCGGCGGGATGCTATTGAATATTTCATCCATCCAATTCTGCCTCCAATTCACCGAGGCGGCTCTCCAGCTCATCCATGCGCACGAAACGGGCGAACCGCAGCTGTTCGTTCCCTTGCTTAAAAAGAATAACCACAGGTGCCGTGAATAACACCAATTGTCCAGCGATTTCTGGAACACGCGCCGCATTCACCAAATAGAATGGAATGGATGCGTCCTGCTCCAACCCTTCGACTTGTGGTTTCAGCCCTTCGCATACCGAACAATGATCGGTTTTGACGAATAGCAGAAATGATTCGCCGCTTTCTATTTTCTGTTGGAATTGATCCATTGAAGAAATAGTTTCCATCTCGTCACCTACTTTTTAGAATCCTTGGAAATCTCCGAAAATCGGGCTCAAAATGCGGATGATGTATGTCATGCCGTCAAAGAACAACAAGACCCCTACCGCGATCATGATAAATCCGCCGACTTTCATGATCGTGCTGTGATGCTTGCGCAGCCAGCCGAGGCGGGTAACGAAAAACGACAACACGAAAAATGGAATCGCAAAGCCGAGTACGTAGGCGAGCATATACCAAATGCCTGAACCCGGGTTGGTCGCAGCAAGTGCATAGATCGCTGCTGTGATCGGTCCGGTGCAAGGCGTCCAGCCAGCCGCAAACGCGAGGCCGATAACGAAAGTACCCAAAAATCCGGAAGGCCGGTTCTTGAACGAGAACTTTCGGTCTTGCATCAAGAATTTCGGCGTGAAGACCCCGACGATCATCAATCCGAAGATGATGATGAACAAAGCGCCCACTTGGCGGATTAATTCATCGTAGCGCACAAACCATTCATAAAAGAACGATGTGCTGAAGCCTAATGCGATGAAAATGGTGGAAAAACCCAATAGGAAAAATAGGGTGTGGAACATTCCACGGCGTTGCATCACTTTTCGGTCATTTTTAATCTCATCCATGGTCATGCCTGTAATATAAGATAAAAAGGCAGGATACAAAGGCAATGTACATGGCGAGATGAAACTCAAGAATCCGGCACCGAAAGCCAAAAGTAAATTAATATCGGTTGCCATTCGAACACGCTCCTCTCTCTCACGAACTCTATCTTATCAGAGATGGTGCGCAAAAACTGCCAAATTGCCTGTGAAATCTTTATGGACATTTCCGTAATCTTCACGCTTTCGCCCTATAATTTGCAGGCAGACAGAAACTGCCTAAGTACCATAAAAAAACCGGCTCTCTTTAGGGGGGAGAGAGCCGGGCGCAAGTAGCCTGCCTGTTGTACCGAACAAAGCAAGCGCGCATATAAATGGACTAATGATCACCCGATGAGTTTCTTGGCTAGTCCCAATTGATGATGTACTTGATCAAATCCTGTGCCGCCAAGTGAGTTGCGGCGTTTGACGGCCGTCTGCGGCAGCAAGGTTTCGTAAATATCGTCTTCAATGAGCGGGCTGGCTGCCTGGAGGTCCCCAAGCGGCAGATCTTTCAAATAATAGCCACGCTGGATGCACGTGAAGACTAGCTTGCCGGTGACATCATGCGCTTCACGGAATGGCATGCCTTTCGCCGCAAGGTAATCCGCAAGCTCCGTCGCATTCGAGAAGTCGGAGTTCACCGCTTTTTCCATGGACGCCGTGTTGACATTCATCGTCCGGATCATCCCTTCAAAGATCGGCAATGACCCCATCAAGGTATGAACTGTGTCAAACATGCCTTCCTTGTCTTCCTGCATATCTTTATTATAGGCAAGCGGCAAGCCTTTCAAAGTCGTCAGCAAGCCGAACAGATTGCCGTAGACACGTCCTGTCTTGCCGCGGACAAGCTCCGCCATATCCGGGTTTTTCTTTTGCGGCATGATGCTCGAGCCGGTCGAGAAGGTATCATCGAGTTCGATGAAACGGAACTCTTCGCTCGACCACAAGATGATCTCCTCTGCAAAACGTGATAAATGCATCATGAGCATCGAAGAGTTGCTGAGAAATTCCAGGATAAAGTCGCGGTCGCTGACGGCGTCCAGGCTGTTTTGATAGACGCCTGAGAAGCCGAGCAGCTCAGCGGACAGTTCGCGGTCAATCGGGAAACTCGTCCCGGACATCGCCCCTGCCCCGAGTGGCGACACGTCGATGCGCTTCAGGGATTCCTGCATACGTTCTTTGTCGCGCTGCAGCATCCAGAAGTACGTCATCAAATGATGGCCAAATGATATCGGCTGCGCACGCTGCAGATGCGTATATCCCGGCACAACTGTCTCGACATGTGTTTCTGCCTGCTCGACAATCGCTGACTGAAAGGCTTCGATCAGCTCGATGATTTCCGTCACGCGGTTTTTCAGATAGAGATGCATATCCGTTGCGACCTGGTCGTTGCGGCTTCTGCCGGTATGCAGTTTGCCGCCGACAGGGCCGATTTCATCGATCAGCAGTTTTTCTAAATTCAAGTGGATGTCTTCGTTCGATACGCTGTACTCGAGTTCTCCGTTCTGCGCTTTTTGCTGCAGCGTCTGAAGCCCAGACAAGATCAAGTCCGCGTCTTGTGGCGGCAGGATCTTGCAGGAAGACAGCATTTGTACATGCGCCATGCTGCCCTGGAGATCCTCGAGCACTAATTTCTGGTCAAAGGAAATGGAAGCCCCGAACTCGTCGACCCACTGTTCAGCTGTCTTTTGGAAACGACCGCCCCACAGTTTGGTCATAGCTGTACCTCCTCTTTGACTTGTGCCGTGACCGCAACTTCTTTCTTGTTGACTTTCGAGTTGACGACAGTCGGCAAGCCCCATAGCTCGATAAATCCGACTGCAGACTCATGGTTGAACGTATCGTCTGTTGAATACGTCGCGAGTTCTTCGCTGTACAAGGAGTTCGGCGACTTACGCCCTTCCGTGATGGCGTGGCCTTTGAACAATTTCACACGTACGGTGCCGTTGACGAATTCCTGTGTTTCTTTCAGGAACGCTTCAAGTGCGACACGCAGTGGAGAGAACCACAGCCCTTCATAGATCAACTCGGTCATTTTCTTCTCGATGACCGGCTTGAAATGAGCCATTTCTTTTACCAAGGTGATATCTTCAAGTTCTTTATGCGCGGCGATCAATGTCATCGCTGCCGGTGCTTCATAGATTTCACGGGATTTGATGCCGACCAATCTGTTTTCCACATGGTCGATTCTGCCGACGCCATGTTTGCCTGCGACATGGTTCAATTCAAAGATCAGATCCGTCAATTTATAGTCAATTCCGTTTAATTTTGTCGGTACGCCTTTGACAAATTCGATTTCCACGATATCCGGTGTATGCGGCGTATCCTCGAGTGCATTGGTGATGTCGTATGCATCAGCTGGCGGTGTTGCCCAAGGGTCTTCGAGGATGCCGCATTCGTTGGCACGGCCCCATAGGTTCATGTCGATGGAAAACGGGGAATCCAAGTTGACCGGAACCGGTACGTCATGCTGCTTGGCATAAGCGATTTCCTCGTCACGCGACCAGCCCCACTGGCGAACCGGTGCGACGACTTCAAGATCGGGGTTCAAGGATTTGATGGAAACTTCAAAACGAACCTGGTCGTTGCCTTTTCCTGTACATCCATGGGCAACAGCCGTTGCGCCGCTTTCCACTGCGATTTCCACGAGTTTTTTGGAAATCAATGGACGCGACAGAGCAGAAACGAGTGGGTATTTGCCTTCGTATAATGTATGGGCTTGAAGCGAAATGAGTGCATATTCTTCGGCAAATTCATCTCTGGCATCGATCATATAGCTTTCGACCGCTCCAACCTGCAGCGCTTTTTTTCTTGATGAAGTCCAAATCTTTTCCTTCTCCGATGTCGAGACACACGGCGACGACGTCGTAGCCTTGGGATTTCAGCCACGGAATGGCCACCGATGTATCTAGTCCACCTGAGTATGCGAGTACGATTTTTTTGTTCATATAATATGACCTCCTGTATTTTTATGCGTTATATGCAATGAATATACAAATAGTAACATGGGTTTTTTTATAACGCAAGGGAAGACACGCATAAATTTTCATATTTTTTAGGGAATATACAAAAACAACGTATTTCTTTTATATAGGAAAGAATAACTTGTGGCCACGAAAAAACCCGGATGGCTCATCGCCATCCGGGTTTTACTACACCGAGTCATTCCTCGGTATCTTCTGGTTGTTCTTCGTCGTCTTCATTGCCCATTGTATATTCCAATGTGTTCATATCGATGCGCACTTCCGTTAGCTCTCCGGTTTCCATATTGTTGAATAAAAACCCGATTTCATCTCCGCGTACGATCGGCTGCCCCATCAAGATCAATGTGGACAATTGCTCTTCGTTGATGAACGCTTGTAATGCTTCTGATTGGCGCAGGGATTCTTCGTCCTGCAAAATGGTGATCTTTTCCGCTTCACCTTGCATCGGGAACGATTCTTCGAGTGGTCCTGTGTAATCCGTTGTGACTTTCATGCCAGTGCGCAAGTCGCTGATGACGGCTTCTGTCGTTTCGCCGCCTTCCGCAAACTGGACTTCAACATCTTCCGGTACAGAGAAGTAAATATTATTAATGAGAATGCGCCCTTGACCAATCTGTGTAATAAAGCCTTCTTCTGTCAAACCTTCTTGTTCAACGGCGATTTCCGGTTCTTCTTCATTACCTGTCGACTCCGTAGGTTCTGTCGGTTCTGACGGTGCGGCATCATCGGAGCAACCCGCCAATAGCAGGAATCCTGAGAGAAATAAGCTAGCTTTTTTCACTTTATCTCAATCCTTTACGCTTAGATTCTTGTTGCAACTCTTAATTTTCAGTTTACCTGCTGAAGCTTGCGCATGCAACTCTGTACATCACGCCTGGCGGTAGACAAAAATGCCCCGGTCGTCCAGCCGCTCTTCGATCAAACCGTCTTCGAGCAGGTAATCGACCTGGCCAATCGTCTCAGACAATGTCAGGCCGAGTTCTTTCTCGTAGGCATGCGGAAATAGCTGCTGCGTCAATTCGTAAACCGATTGCTCGCTCGTACGGTCAAGCATGTCCAGCACTTTCATCGCCCGCAAGTGCTGCTTTTCGAGTCGTGTTGAAACAAGTTCATGTACATTGCGTACATCTTCACCGTGGCCGCTGTAGATGACGTCTATCGGCATCTTCAATAGCCGGCCAAGGGAAGCATTGTACTGCAGCAAGGACTTTGGACGCCCTTCTTCCGGGTTATACGGCGGTTCGATGAGCGGGTTCGATGACACTTTCGCGATGACATGGTCGCCGCCGATCATCATGCGTTGTTCCGGATTCCAAAAAGACAAATGGCTTTGAGCATGCCCCAAAGTCTCCATAACGTGCCAGTCAGCGTGGCCCGGGATCGTATCGCCTTCGTTGATCGCCATATCGAGCGGGCGGTTCCCCATCAAATTGAGCGGCCGCTTCATCTTTTTCATCCAGTACATCAAATCGCCCGGCACGCCTTCTTCTTTCAAGCGCTCCTGATAGAACGCATCGTGGTAATCGAAAAAAGCTTCGTCCCGGCGCAGCCATAAATCATTATATGGATGGCCGTACAGTTTTGCGGCATCGAAGCCATCGACCCATCCGGCGTGATCCGGGTGGTGATGTGTCAAAACCACTTGCTCGATGTCTTGCGGGACGACATTTGCCGCTTTCAATCCGGCCTTGAGCGCTTCCCAAGCTTCCGGTGTTTTCGGCCCTGCATCGATCAATGTCAATGCATCGCCCTTCAATAGATAAGAATTGACATCTCCGACCGCAAATGGCGTCGGGATGGTGATTTTGATCGGTTCCATCGTTCCCACTCCCTTAAAATGAATGTCTATTCACTTATCATACCTTGAATGGCAGGCGCCGTCACGCCGGCTGGTCAATTTGACAAATAAAATTTCTTTACTTATAATTTAATAACATATGTAAGCGTAGATGAAGATTAGTACGGAAGGTGATGGGTACAAGAGAGTGCCGCCAACGCTGAAACGCCGCACCCCCGCTCCCTTCCTGAACCTGCTTCTGAGCTGCCGTGCAAACACGGCCGTCTGTCCGCGATAAGGACATCGAGTTGTGCACATGTGCAAACTTAGGTGGTACCGCGGAAACAAGCGTTTTCGTCCTTGGAGTAACAGGGATGATTGCGCTTTTTATTTTGAGAAAAGGAAGTGGAAGGTATGAAAATTGTATGTGTAGGGGCCGGTTCGATGGCCGAATCCATGATCCATGGGTGGATCAATAAACGAATTATGAAACCGGAAGAAATCTCTGTCATGAATCGCTCGGACCAGGACCGGTTGGAACTTTTGCACGATGAATACGGCGTCAACATCGTCTGTGACGACAAGACTGAACTGAAAGATGCTGATTTCATCTTGCTTGCGATGAAACCGAAAGACGTCGAAGTGGCGTTAAAAGGCATCCGCGAAAAATTGGCCGGCGACACCGTCATCGTCTCGGTCGCAGCAGGCGTTTCCATCGAAACAATCCAAAAACATGTCGGTGATTTCGCCGTTGCCCGCGCGATGCCGAATACGTCGGCACAAATCGGCAAATCGGCTACAGGCGTCGCCTGGAGCAAATTCGTCACCAAAGAACAGCAGCACTTGCTGAGAAAACTATTGTCGTCGATTGGCGGCGTGACGGTCGTGGAAGAAGACCAGTTGCACGCAGTGACTGGCATTGCCGGAAGCGGTCCAGCGTATCTTTATTACTTCGCAGAATCCATGGTGCAAGCAGGAATCGATAATGGCTTATCTTCTGCGGATGCGAAAAAACTTGTGCGCCAAACATTCGACGGCGCAGCGGAAATGCTTCAGCAGGAAGATTTCGGCGAATTGCGCAAACGTGTCACGAGCCCGAACGGCACAACCGCCGCTGGACTCCAAGCCCTCTACGATAATGACTTCAAGCGCATCGTCGGCGATTGCGTCACCTCGGCCGCCAACCGCTCCCGCGAACTCGGTAAAGAATTCGAATAAAACCTCCATTACACCCGGTGAAAGCAAAGACTTTCACCGGGTGTTTCTGTTTATCTGGATGTTTATTAAACCGCTAAAGAAGCACGACAAGTCTTTCGAATCGAAGCCTTCCCGGATTTCCGGTATACTAATTCTTTGTATAGAGATTGAAGGAGGAATTTTACGTGGCAAAACTTTTCGAAGAATTTGAGCTTAAAGGCGTCCATTTCAAAAATCGCATCGTCATGGCCCCGATGTGCATGTATCAAAGCGATAAAGAAGACGGGCAGGTCACCGATTGGCACCGTGTCCATTATCCGACGCGCGCAGTCGGCGGCATCGGATTGATTATCACTGAAGCCACCGCCGTCCAGCCGATCGGGCGCATTTCATCGCGTGACCTTGGCATATGGGACGATGCCCATATCGACGGTCAAGCGGAAATCGTCCGCTTGATGAAAGCGAACGGCGCAAAAACCGGCATCCAACTGGCGCATGCCGGCAGAAAAGCCACTGTCGACGGCGACATTCAGGCACCGAGCGCGATTGCTTTTAACGATAAATACAAAACTCCGAAAGCGATGACGATAGACGAAATCGATGACACCGTCCAAGCGTTCCGAGACGGCGCCGTGCGCGCGAAACAAGCCCGCTTCGATGTCATCGAAATTCATGCAGCCCATGGCTATTTGATCAACCAGTTCTTGTCACCACTGACCAACCAACGCACCGATGAGTATGGCGGCACTAGTGAAAACCGCTACCGTCTGCTTCGCCGTGTACTGGATGAAGTGAATGCAGTTTGGGACGGGCCTTTGTTCGTGCGCATTTCGGCAGAAGATTACACAGACGGTGGCATGACGCCTGAACAATACGTCGAAATGACCAAATGGATGAAGCAGCAAAACGTCGATTTGATCGATGTCAGTTCAGGGGCCGTCGTGCCGGCACAGATTCCGGTGTTCCCTGGCTATCAAGTGAATTTTGCGGAAACGATCAAAAAAGAAACACCAATCGCAACCGGAGCAGTTGGCTTGATCACCGAGCCGCGCCATGCAGAAGAAATTCTCCAGAACGGCCGTGCCGATTTCATCTTCCTAGCACGCGAATTGCTGCGCAACCCGTATTGGGCCTACACTGCCGCTCAGACGCTCGGAGCTGATATCGAAGCTCCTGTGCCTTATGAGCGGGGTTGGATATGAGACAGTTGCAAAATAGCTGTAATTTAGTATACTGAAAGTAACGAAAAAAACCGGATACTGTGTGCATCCGGCCAGCTGCATGCCGCCTTTTGAGGGCGGTCGGCTGGACACTATAGGTTTACGAAATAACCGTCAGCCCACGCCAATGGGACGGTTATTTTTTTTTCGGAATGACCAGAATCAAGGATAAGACGAGCGTCAATGCGCTAATCGTCAACCCGACACTCGTGAACACAAGCGAAAATGCTTCTGCCATGGTCATGCTACCACCCCCTTTCTATAGGGAATGGCCAAACCGCCCTCATGCAACTGTATCTTTATTTTACCACAAACAGAACACTTGTTCTATTAATAACTGTAAAAATAATCAGTAAAAATAACCCAATTTCAAGTTGCACCCTCTAGGATGTTCCCTTTTCAGATGGCATGCTCTCGCTAAGTAGGACTCATATACAAAGCCCCTCGCCATCAATGTGGCAAGGGGCTTTGAACTTGAGTCATGCTATTCTTTCAGGAACCAAACTTCCTCCATATCCACTAGTAAATTGATCGGTTCTCCAACTGCTGTCTTTTCAGCTTGTGTTGTGGTAACTACACATTCCAACAGCTGATTCCCTGCATTTACTTTCAGGCTGTACATGCCGCGGCCGTATTTCAACTCCTGAACGATGCCGCTAACCGAGACATGGCCTAATTGATTACCTTCCGCCGCTTTAATCGCTTCCGGCCTGATGACCATGAAATAAGCACCGTCTGTCAGCTGCTTGGTAACATCCGTTTCGATCGTCCCGTCGGAGGAGGCGAAACGGCTGTTTTTCAGCACACCGCTCAAGATATTTCGCAAGCCAAGGAAAGAAGCGACTGCTGTAGTTTCAGGGCGTTCGTATAAATCTCTTGCACTGCCGACCTGGCGCAATTGTCCATCGCCCATTACTGCGATGCGGTCGGATAATGCGAAAGCTTCATCACGGTCATGTGTAACGAACAAGACGGTAACACGAAAATCTTTTTGGATGCGGCTAAGCAGCTCGCGCATTTCTTTCCGTAAGCCCGGATCGAGCGCGCTAAATGGTTCATCCATCAACAAGACGCGTGGATTCGCCACCAATGCCCTGGCCAGTGCCACGCGCTGCTGCTGACCGCCACTCAGTTCGTCAGGAAATCGGTTGCCGAATCCTGCAAGCCCTACTTGTTCGAGCATATCGCGCGCTGCTTTCAAGCGCTGCTTTTTGCCGACTTTCTGCATTTTTAAGCCAAACGCGACATTGTCTTCAATGGTTTTATGTGGAAACAGCAACGATTGCTGAAACACCATGGCAAATCGTCTCGATTCAGGCGGCACATTTGTCAGGTTTTCACCCCCCACCCAAATCTCGCCGCCATCTGCTTGCAATAAGCCAGCAACCAGTTTTAGCAAAGTTGTCTTGCCGCAGCCGGAAGGCCCAAGGAGCGAAAAGAATTCTCCTTCGCGAATGGACAGCCGGACCGGACGAAGCATGAACGACGCATCGTTTTTCGGCTGTACGGCTTGGTACCGCTTTTCTATATCGATGATGCGCAAATCACTCACGGTTTCCCTCCTTTCGCCAAGTCCTGTGGGGCTTTATTCAGTTGATAATAACGTTTTAAAGCGGCGTCCATTCCAACCAAAGCCGCAATGGCAATGGCTGCATAGAGCAATGAATAAGCCGATGCAATGCCTGGGTCTCCTCCACTGACAAACGGGAACAGCAAAATCGGCAAGGTAACCACTTGGCCGGCACCGATGATGAAGGTGATCAAGTATTGGCTCAAGGAAATCAAGACGCTTAAACTGGCGCCTGCCAATATGCCTGGCAACAGATGCGGCAGCACGACGTGAAAGAATCGCGGCAGCGCACGCGCCCCCAGCATGCGCGCTTGGTCTTCCCAATCCGCTGACAAGGTTTGATAGCTAATCATGACTGCACGGAACATATACGGCAAAGTCGGCGCGATATGTGCTAACACGACCCCAAGAACAGTTTCAGTCAATCCGAGCCGCAAAAAGGTCAAGTGGATCCCCATGACTGAGATAAAAGGCGGAATGATGATTGGCGCAAAAATGATCGCTTCGAATAGCCATCTGCCGCGGACTGGATAACGCACCAACGCGTTGGCCGCCGGGAGCGCCAGTAAGATGTTCACGGCTGTTACAATCAAGGCAATCCATAAGCTGATCCCGACCGCTTGCCATGTTCGCCCGTCATTCAATACGTATTCCCACGCACGAAAACTCCATGACTCAGGCAATACATCCGGCCAGCGCCAACTGAATGACACGCTAGATAAAATCAAGGGAACAAACGGGACGACGACAAAAATGATTAATGCGATGAATGCAAACAAGGACAGAAGCTGCGGATGTTTTTTCATTAGCCCCACCCCTTGAGTACGTTCCAGCGCTTACTGAAGTAATATGCCACTAGGCCCAGTAAAATCGTGATAGCCGCAAGAATCATATTGACCGCGAGCGCTTCGGGGCGATCTGAAAGCGTGCCGCTTGTGTACAGCTGATACGAGTAAACCGGCAATACGCTTGGATAAGTGACACCCAGCAGATAAGGCACTTCAAAAGCGGAAAAAGTAAACACAAAGACGATGAACGTCGCAATTGCCCACCCCGGCATTATGGCCGGCACGACTATTTCCCGGATAAATTGCCAATTACCCGCACCGAAAACGCGCGACACTTCACGCCAGGAGCCGTGGATCCGAGACAGCACCGGATACAGCATAAGCGACACAAAAGGCGCTTCTTTCCAAGCATACGTGAGGATGATTCCCCATCCGAACGGGTCATTGACGAGCACCGGGAACTCCGTGATGTTGTCGATCCACCCAAACGCCGCAAGTACTCTCGATACAAATCCACTTTGGGTGAACAGCAGTACGACGATATAGCCGGCGACCAGATGCGGTATGGTCAATGGCAATTGGAATAAGCGATGCCAGGCTTTTGGCGAGTTCGTTTTCATGGATTCATTGAGAAAAAACAAAGCTACGGCAATTAGCGCCCCGATAACGGCCGACAGGAACGAAGACAAGGCAGCTACCCGCAGCGTGAGTTCCATCGATTCCCAGAAAGAGGCGGAATGCAGGAGCCTGTCGTAGGCCGCAAGGTTCAACTCCGTCTCCCCGATCGCCGGAAAATAGCCGAAGCTTTTCAGCAACCCGTCAAAAATCCCCCCGAAAAACAGGAGGATAATGGTAGCGGCGGCTGGCAGCAGCAAAAGATATGGTTTACTCTTTCGCCACATGTTCCGTCCATCCTTTTTCAATGATATCGATGTAATCCGAGGACAATTCAGGCAAGCGATTTTGTTCCAGTTCTTCTATTGAAAGGGTCGCTTCCCCCAGGTCCACTTCATTCATCGCCTGTTGCTGCTCGGGCGATAATTTTTCCAAGTCGAGTGCCGTTAAATCGCCCCAATTCTCTGGTGACAATTTGGCGGTTTGTGCGGCAGGCGACATTAGTTCATTGATTGCGACAAGCGCTCCCGCTTTATCCGAGGCATTAAACGGAATCGACAGGAAATGCGTATTCGCAAGCGTTCCCCCGTCTAATAGATAGGTGCGGGTCGACTCCGGAAAACGTCCCTTCAACACTTCACTTGCAGCAAGTGCCGGGTCGTAGCTCATGGTCATGCCGATTTCACCGCTCGCAAACAATTGATCTTGTTTCGCCAAGCTTTCCGGATACGTTTCCCCTTCCCGCCACAAATACGGCTCAATGCTGTTCAGGTATTGCCACATCGGCTCAAGGCGTTCTTCCAAATCTTCAATGTCTGCTGCAGGCTGCTGATACTGCTCGTGTCCCCCGGTCGTTTCATACAACACCTGGCGGACAAAAGCACTTCCTGTGAAATCAGGCGGTGCGGGGTATGTGAACTGGCCCGGGTTCTGTTTCACCCAATCAGCAAGTTCTGTCATTGACTTGGGCGGATTCTCGTGTTGGTTCGCATCGTGCACGAAGACGAATTGAGCCTTGCCCCATGGTGCTTCCAAGCCTTCTACCGGTTCTCCGAAATCCTGTGAAACTTCCGGTGCATCCGCATCGACGTAGTCATTGAAGTTCGGCAATTGTCCGGTGAAATCTCCCCACAACAAGTCATTGTCTTTCGCAGCTTTGAAATTTTCACCGTTGATCCAGACGATGTCCATGCTGCCATCCGTTTTGCCGGCCGTTTTTTCATCGAGCAATTGATTGATGATGTCTTGTGCATCATTCATTGGCACACGCACCAACTCGATGCCGTGCTGTTCTTTCATGCGCGGTGCGACCCAGTCATCCAAATAATTATTGATGTTGTCGTTTCCGCCCCACATGTACATATTGACTTCCTGGCCTTGTGCGTTATCTTGAATAACGCTCCAGTCATCCGTTAATAAGCTGTCTGCATCGGTTGCGCTTCCTGCTTCCTCGGATGAACACGCTGACAAGGCAAGTGCCAGCATGCCAATTGCCGTTATTGGATATAGTTTCATTTGTCCCACTTCCTAATCCCTTTTATGCTGCTTCTCTGTATTTCTTATTCAAGCCTCCACAACGGCTTAACTATTAGAGCAATCAATTCGATTTATCTGAATCGCCGCCTGCTTTCCGGTTCCAGCGATTGCGGATCAAAATTGGGACGACCGTCAAAATAACAAATACAACGATCGCCGTTGCTATGATTTTCGGATTTCCGCTGACAAAGCTGCTGCCGAGAAAATTATAGGCGAAAGTCCCGGGAATGATACCGATCAAGGTCGCCAAGGTAAACGAGGTGAAACGCACTTTGGCAATCGCTGCCATATAGCTGATCAAGTCAAAGTTAATAACCGGGATCAGCCGAAATAACAGCACATATAAAAATCCGTTGTGTTCCATTTGCGCCTGAAACTTGGCAGCGTTTCCTGTCCACTCTTTTGTAACGATGCTTTTTCCGACCGTCTTTGCGACAAGAAAGGACAGCATTGCCCCCAAAGTCGCGCCAATGATGGTATAAAGGGTGCCCATCCAGGCCCCGAAAGCCAAGCCGCCGGCAATCGACAACACCGAGGCCGGGAAGAAAATCAGCGGCCTGATGGTGTAAACGATAATGTAAATGACAGGCGCCCATAACCCGAACGATAAAATCCAGCTGCGAAGATCTTCCGCTTCCACGTCAAAAACGGAACGGCTGAGCCAGATACCCAAGCCGATGGCCACAGCCACCAGCAGCCATTTGGCGATGCGCTTTTTATTCATGAATTGCGCGTGTGGGTCGAAATGCTTGAATAGCGTTTTTTCATTTCGTTATAGCGCTTGCGGTTGACTCCTTGGTCTGAATAACCGACGCGTGATGCGGAACGGAATTCGATTTGCTGCGCTGCATCATTAAAGTAAAATTCGATATCATCCTTGAATTTCAGCAGTTTGCTCGAAGCAATGGCATATACGTAATCATTATTCACTTGCACAATCCGGATGCCTTCATAGCTTTTCAACATGCCGATCAAGCTCTTTTTCGCTTGCTCTTTGCTGCCATTGTACGGCCATGCCGGCACAAATTTGCTTCGCGCCGTCGTTTGCGAAGAAACGGCATTCGGTGTAGAAGGCACTTCTGTGAGACGGCCATTTTTAACCCCAAGTTGTGGCTTGGTATTGTTTTGTATCGCCATATTGGCAATGCCAAATCCGGTGGCTGCTGCAGCGCCATACAAGCCGATTTTTTTCACAGGCAACTCTCCTGCTTTGGCTTTGTTGAAGGTTTTGACGACCGGTTGGTTGAGCAGGTTATCGACATAGACTTTTTTGCCGATTTTCACCAGCACTTCGCTATAGGTCGGATACGGGTGGATAACACTGGATAATTTACCCATATTGATACCAAGAGTTTTGAGTGTCTGAATTTGGCTAATGATTTCACCAGCTCTGTCGCCCAAAATACTCGCTCCGAGAATATGGCCTTTTTTATCGAGAACGATCTTCACTTTGCCGATAGACCCTTGTTTCGTATTGGCACGGTCGATATCCGCATAATCCTGTTCGTAAACGCGAATTGAATCGCCGTGTTGTTCGCGTGCCTGAGCTTCGGACAAGCCAGAGTGGCCGAGTTCCGGATCCGTGTATGTACACCAGGTCACATTGTCGTAATTCATCTTGCGGTTGATTGGCAAAATGGCATTCTGCGTCGCTGTGATGCCTTGTGCGTTGGCCATATGCGAGAGTTGATAAGGGCCGACTACATCTCCAATGGCATAGATGCCTTTGGCGGTCGTTTCCATATGGTCGTCTACTTGGATGCGTTTCTTATCGTACTCGACCCCAGCTGTTTCCAGATTATAGCCGGATACATTTGCTTGCCGTCCGAGCGCTACGAGGAGCCCCTCGTTTGAAACAGTCATTTCCTTGCCGTCTTTTTCGACCGTCAGTTCAATTTGGCTGCCTTGTTGAGCAGCTTTCACTGCTGCCGCACCGGCATAGATCGTGACGCCTTCTTCGACGAGCCGCTGTTGGATCATCAGCGCAAGTTCTTCGTCATCGTTTGATAAGATGCGATCCGATTTTTCCACCAGTGTCACCTTAATACCGAGGCGGTTGAGCGCTTGGCTCATTTCGACGCCGATCGGGCCTGCGCCGAGAATGGTCATCGTTTTTGGGAATGATTCCAATTTGAAGATGGATTCATTGGTCAGGTAATCCACTTCCCTCAAGCCATCGATCGGCGGCACTAACGGAGTTGAGCCAGTAGAGAGGATGATTTTTTTTGCTTCAATCGTTTCCCCGTCCACTTCCAAGGTATTCGGCCCTGTGAATGTGGCGTAAGCGTTCAAAAAGTCGATGCCGGATTCTTTTAAGACTTCCGGCGATTCCCCAGCGTATACTTTTTGAATGACTTTTTGGATATCTTTCAACACTTCCGATGTATCGACTTTCAGCTCAGGTGAATATTTTTTAGCGTGATGGACTTCCTTCGCGATATTGATGAGCGATTTGCTCGGAATGCAGCCGGACCATGTACATTCCCCGCCAGGCAGATTCTTGTCGATGAGAACGGTCTTTTTCGAAAACCCTGCGGCTGTAAAAGCGGCAGTCAGGCCTGCTGCGCCCGCTCCAATAATTGCGATATCGTATTTCTTGGTCATATCCATCAATTCCTTTCTTGTATCGTGAATTAAATATATCTTAACAAACACTCCTATATACTTACCCCTATTTACCCTCGCTTAGTCTGCTTAAAAAAAATCCCCTCAGATTAGAGAGTTCTTCAGGGGGGCTATACGACAATATGCTTTATACTTAGAATATCTTTTACATGAAAAGGTGAATTATATGCTCGATACATACGCAAGAAAACATGTACAACCAGCTGTCGACAAGACCGCTGATTATCTATTGAAAAAAGGCTGCACTGCTGATGGCGTGACCAAGACCGCTTTTGCCATCGGTTTATCTTCTGGTGTTTTCATTTATTTGGACTTGCCGGTTCTGGCGCTCTTCGCGCTTTGGCTGTCCGGATTTTTGGATGTGGTCGACGGGACAATGGCGAGAAAAACAAAGCCTTCTCCTTGGGGCACGCTGCTCGATATCAGCTTTGACCGGTTGGTGGAAATCAGCGTGATCTTGGGGCTCGCTTTCCGCTTTCCGGACTCGATGTGGGCTTTGCTGCTACTAAGTGCATCGATCATCGTCGCCATGACCGTTTTTTTAACCGTCGGGGCATTATCCGAAAAACAAGGGATGAAATCATTCTATTATCAAGCCGGTCTTGCTGAACGGACAGAAGGGTTTATCCTGTTTACTTTGATGATCGTCTTTTCTCCATACTTGACGGCGATCACCCTTTTGTTCATCGCCGTGCAGATTTTCACCATTATTCAGCGCATGGCCGAGGCCAAACGGATTTTGTCGTAAGGAGTGTTTAACATGAAGATTGTTGTCCTGGTTGGAGGTGGCCATGCACATTTGCATAGCCTTTCACAATTTGCAAAAAAACCGCGGGAAGATGTGCAGCTGGTGCTCATCTCGCCTGCGGTGCATCAATACTATTCGGGGATGTTTTCCGGATTCACTGAAGGTGTTTACGGTTTGGATGAGATCCGCATCGATTTGAAACAGCTCGCCCAAAAAATCGGCGCGGCTTTCTATCAAGACACCATCTGCGCCATCGACGCGAACTCTCGCACATTGATTGGCCAACATGGCGAGACCTATCCTTATGATGCAGTGTCTTTTGACATCGGGTCGCAGACAGATAGTCCGGAAGCGATTAGAAACTACATCTCACCGATCAAGCCCAATTATCATTTTCCAGATCAACTAATAAAGTTCCGGAAATCCGCCAAGCCTGTCATTGTCGGAGGCGGCGCATCGGGCGTGGAATTGGCTTTCTCTACACACGCCTGGCGAATGCGACGGCATTTGAGCGACGCTTTACTGTTTAGTTCCGGAGCTCTGCTATCGGCTCAAGGAGCGGCCGTTTCGAGAAAAATCGAGGCAGTCGCCCGGAAAAAAGCATTGCCTTTTTTCACGGATGTAACTATAGAAGATATTGACGCAACTTCCGTCACTACAAGCACCGGCACTTCTTATCCCCAGTCAGACGTGCTCTGGTTGACCGGACCAAAAAGCCCTAGCTTGTTCGAACAGTCGGGCATGCCAGTCGACCGTTCTGGATTTCTGGCTGTCCATGAAACACTTCAATCGCTCCGTTACCCCGAAGTCTTCGGTGCAGGCGATTGCGTCTCGATCGACCGCTATCCGGACCTTGCGAAAAACGGGGTCTATGCGGTTCGCCAAGGCCCTGTCTTGTGGGAAAATCTATTGAAATTCCTCGACAGAAATCCATTGTCCTTCTTCGTTCCACAAAAACGCTATATAGCCATCCTTTCCACGGGCGGTGGCGAAGCGCTATTGACTTACGGCAATTGGAGTGTGCACGGAAAAATACCCTGGAAACTCAAGCAGTATATCGATAAAAAATTCATGAAGGCTTATCAAGCAATTTACAAATGAACTGCTCTTTCCTTCATTCCTTAATAGTGTCTTGAAATTTTCCGACTTTCTCGCTATAATTCTTTATACAGTAGTTGAATCATTTCCGAGAACTTCTAGCAGGCTTCATCACTAATAATTGAATGTTAATTAAAAATGCAGCATGGGCTGCCATATTGAAATTGCGCAGAGTATATACCTGACAATAGAGCTGGGAATAACGCCAAAGAGAATGAATCATTCTTTTTGGCGTATTTTTTTATTTTATACCCCCCTTATGCGCTTCCTCATGGATTATTCACTTCTAACTGCCCAATAAAGCGCCCTCCCTCATTTAGAGTTTAGTAATATTTGAAACGCAATAAAGAACAGCAATTGAAAAGCCATTTTTCAGGACACTAAGAAATAGTGATGGAAAACTAAAGAACAAGCCGGCTGCCACATGCCGGGAA
This sequence comes from Planococcus sp. CP5-4_YE, assembly GCF_019042655.1. GTDB lineage: Bacteria > Bacillota > Bacilli > Bacillales_A > Planococcaceae > Planococcus. The sequence goes on along the minus strand of NZ_JAHPZO010000012.1, from coordinate 36,518 downwards.
GGAGCTAGTTATTATGCAGGAAGCACGACCTATTCAATCAGAAGTTTCGGGTTATATTTCAAACCTACTCCGTCAGCATTTCGGAAAAGGGCCTGCTTCTGTTTACGTCACAATCAAAAGGCCTTACATTACAATACATTTCCGTGGGTTCGTCAGTCCCATGGAAAAGATCCTACTTGACCAAGAAGAAGGCAAACGCGTATTGGAAACAAGAGATTTTATGTTCAATGCGTTGAAGTCTGAAATTTTAAGCGAGCTCTTGTCGATTACCCAATTGGAATTTACCGAGCTATACGCCGATTGGAATTTACCGCTGAAAAGCGGAATCTTCATCGGTGTCATGGCTGAAGAAGGCATCGTAGATCCACTAGAATGGCCGGAGGATAGTGAACGAGATATTTTCCATAAACAGGTGGAGCGTATCAGCGAAGAAGCCGGGCGCATCCCGAATAAGATTGAGACCTTGTGGATGAGTAACCGAACCTTGCTGCTGAAGCGCAGCGGCATTTTGGTAGGCATCGAAAAAGCATTGATTGAGGGAGGGTTTTCCGAAATACTGAAATTGACCAAACGCCCTCTGGAACAAAAGCTTCTTGAAGATGCCCCATTGACCCACACCTTACATAGGAGTATAGATGAAATTTTCATGGATTGGAATTTCAGCCAGGATATCGGCTATATTGCGTTTATTCTATCCGCTGAGCCTCGATAACTGGAACAAGAAAGAGTATAAACCTACAAAAAACTAGCAAAACCTTCTATGTATAACTGGGAATGTTCAGTTAATGCATACATTGCTAAAGTTCTAAAGCTCTGGATCCAGTGAGATTGAGCGCTATCCTCAGTTTTTGTGTTAAAGACTGCCTAAAAAGGGTATGGCTTAATACACAATGCAAAAAGGAGGAAGTTTATATGGATTCGATAATCTGGCTTTACATAGCACTTGGAATCATTGTCCTTGGCCTGATCGTCGCCGTCGTTGGTGTCGTGATGCTCTTATCCGGCATCAAGGAGCCGATGAAAGAAATGAAAGGCTCGGCAGATAACTTGAAAGGCCGCATGGACAAGCTGATGCTTGAGACAACTCATTTGCAGCATACGACGAATGAATTGAAAGAAGACATCCAACAGAAATCCGAGAAAGTGGCCGTCCTTGTCGACGGGGCAAAAGGAACGATCAATTCAGTCATCGACATGAATTCGGTGGTCCGCAGCATCACGACAGGCATTTCAAAGAAAGTCGAAGACGACCCTGCCAACCGTTTCCAAGTCAACCAATACAGCAACAACGCAGCCGGCTTGATGAACTACTTGGATAAGAAGAAAAATCAAGATCAAACAACTGCAACTTATAACCCGGAACCCCCTGCTACACAACAGGTATCCAAAAAATATTAACATTGAAAAGCAGCCCTAGAGGCTGCTTTTTTTATGCAAAAAAACTTGCCGGCACAATCGCCGGCAAGTTGCTATTTTATAAAAAAGAATTTTTTGGACAAGATCAACCCAATCGCGAACAGCAATAAGGCCACGTACGCCGGAAGGATATGAATAAAGCTCGTATATCCGATGACATAATGAATGATGATGGCCGCACCGAACGCCGGCAACCCGCCGAAAAGAAACGTGTACCACACCCAGCGCTGCCCTTCTTGGAATCCCCATAGCGCAAGCATCAAAACGAGCAGCCCGACGCTAATTAAAGCACTGCCAAGCCCCGCACGGTCATGCGCGATTACAGGAATGAGCCGTTCGTTAATGGCAGCGATTTGTTCAGGGTTCATGCAAATAAAAGCGATATCGGTTTGGACGAATACGCCGTTTACACCGATTGTGGAAATGACCAGCCCTGCTGCAGCGAGTGCAAATCCGAGTGCGACAAATGCCAGCTGGCCCCAAAGGCTGCGCTTCCATGCCAGGTGGTTCGTGCGGTTGCGTGAAGGCGAATGTTCGCTATGATTCTTGGATGCCTGGTAGCCTTTCCAGAAAAATGGCAACAGCACGAGCCAAAGAATGCCGTGGAGCCAGTCAAAATAACCGAATCCGATAAATAATAAAATGCCGAGGAACCCCAACACGCCTGCGATGTGGATGGCGCGTTTTGCCCATTCCAGCCCGTAGCGGACGCCGTGCCTCGCCAATTGCATATAGAGAATGCCGCCGGAAACCATCGCACCGGCTACAGTCATCCGATCGTGCTGCATAAAATAGTAAATATTCGGATTGATCGCCATGAGTTCTTCTCGCGTTAAATTCAAAAATGCCTCGTCGTACGGTATAAGGACTATGGTCATGCTGACGAGCATTGCCACTGCCCCACCGAGGAACATGAAAAGTCCGAATAACCAATGCCAAATCCAGCCATCATACACAGCTGGTGCAGCGATTCGTTGATCCAGCAGCCCTTCATTGATGCGCTTCGGCAAACCGGGGCCGGTCCTGACATAGCCGCCCGCGAGCATCACCAAATCCGCTCCTGCCCCATACAAAGCCAGTGCATCTTTCGGTTCAGCGATTCCGCCTGAGACGATGATCGGAATTGTACTGTGCTGCCGGATGGATGATACTTGTTCAGCCAGTAGAAGGGTTTGGTCAAGCGCATACTCCATGCCTTCGCCCGTGTCTATTCCCTGTTCATCAATGACGATTCCGTCTACGTATAACTCACTAGCGGCCAAATCCATAACAGCCGAATCGATTCCATGCATGGAACTGGCAGTTAACATCGGCTTGCCGTTAATTGCTTTTTTAAAAGACTGACACTGTTCCTCGCTGAACGGCTCTTCAATGATAAAAGCTTCTCCATACCCAGACAACTTGTCCAATAAAGAACGTGTTTGTTCAAAAGAGCCGTTCTTGCCTACACGGATGAAAATCGGCTTGCCGAACGGCCTTAGCTTGTCCAGTTTATCGATCGTTTGCTTGAGGCCGGGCGATTCCAAAAGGTATGGGAAAACTACATTATCTTTGGAGTCGCTGAATGCTGGCGAACCCGTTTCCACTGGCTCCCATGATACCGGGCCGATTTCGATAAAGCCCATTCCCAAATGGCTGAATGCCTTCGTTCCGGAAAGCAAGGGATCGATTTTCCCGCTCAAGCCAACGGGATTAGCGATCTTTAAACCGAAAATCTCCATTTCCAACTGCTTGGCGGGAGCTGTATGCCCTAAATATTCAATCAGTTTGCTTCCGCCGGGAATCGAGGCAATCCGATGCATGCCCTTATGGATAAACGCTCTCCCGTTTTTTGCCTGCAAGCGGGAAAGTGTCGGTTCAAACATCGTATGATAAGTCCAATCCGGCAAGAAAATCACGTCCTAAAACAAAGTATGCTGTTATTTTACCGCATTTCACCCAATGAAAGCATAAATTTCATAAAAAACCGTTTAGATCCACACGTCATTTTCTGCCGTCTGCGCGCTTTTTGCATCGCCTGTATTGACAACGCCTTTAGGTTCAACCAGCAAGATGCTCGCTTGCGTTTTGGCATATGGCTTGTGCTCGGTATTCTTTGGAATGACAAACATTTCGCCTTCTTTCAAGACCACTTCCCCGTCCCGAAATTCAATGACCAGTTCTCCTTCCAAAACAATAAACACTTCATCAGTGTCCTCGTGCTTATGCCAGACAAACTCCCCTTGCACTTTTACGGTTTTGAATTGATAATCATTCATTTCTGCAATGATTTTCGGCGACCATAGATCGTCGAATTTCGAAAGTTTTTCATTGAAATTGATCGGCTTGAAATTCATTAGATCTACTCCTCTTTATATTTTCATTGTCCCAGAAACTGTAGAATAAGCTTTCTGGAGTTCTAATCTTGAAAGTGCTGAAGCTGTGTACGCTGCGATTTCCCGATTTTTATAAATGAAGCAATGTTCCAACCCCAAATCACCATTCAGCAGCGAAGGCAGATAAGCACATAAATTAGCGGCTACCCCGCGATTGTCTTTTTGCATAATCCAGTCGATCGATTTCCAATCCAATATGCCTTCACGCGTTCCGAAAGGCGTAGCCAAAACTTGAGTTTCCGCCAATTCCGCCATAAACAAGTACATGCCTTGCCGGCTGTTTTCACTTGTGAAAAGAACATTTCCTGCATGCAGCATGTCTGTTAATCGAATGCCGGTCTCTTCAAAGGTTTCCCTAATAGCACTTTCAAGGGGTGTTTCGCCGGGCTCGATTTTTCCGCCGACGCCATTCCACATGCCCATCTGCGGCGGCTTCTCACGGTTCAGGAGCAGAATTTTATCACCATTTCGAATTAAGCACAAAGTATATTTCAGCATGATTGTTGTTCTCCTATCGCCAGCTTGATTAGTTGAATTTTTTCATACGTGCTTTTGATCCCATTGTGCCAAAGACATCATGTCGAATTCGTCCTCAACCTCGAGATCTAGCGGTGCAATAAATTCAAGTGAATTGCCATCCGGGTCATGAAAATAGACTGCTGCGTGAGCAAAAGGATGGTTCGGCAAGATGAGTGGTGGTTGTTCTTCCGGTGAAAAACCGAAAGCCGTTCGCCCTTCGATTTCTCTTTCGGCCAACCAGTCCATAGCGTTACGGATCGCTTCTACATCCACATGAAAAGCGATGTGGCGAAGCGAAGGATGATAAGGCGTTTTCGCTCTATCCGTTTCCCATAAGCCCACCCAACTTTGCCCTTTAACAATCCAAAAGAAAGCCAGCTTTGGAGTCTCATAAGCGAGTTCCAATTCCAAACTAGTATAAAATTCAATGGAACGTTTTAAATCCCGGACCGGTAAATGCGCTTCATAAAGGCCTTTAATCATTGATTCACTTCCTTTATTTTTCTTATAATTTTTATCTTTTTTAAGTCTTTTCCGTGGTTCTTGATTCTCCTGTAGCCGTCTATAGTAGATTTTGTATATATTTTTAAATAATCATCCAAACTTAACACATAATATTCCGCTCCATCTTCCAGTACTTTTTCCAAACTTCTATGGTCGACCCCTGCAAAAGTCTCTAAATCCTCGATGAATGAAAACCCCACCTGGTTATAGCCATCGCTAAATTCATGCTCCCGATAATCAATCACCGAATAACCGAGCCGTTCCATTAGGTTTTCCAACGCGCTCCACTGTTCATTAAGATAAACAAAGGGAACCAGCATATCAATATCTTGAGGAGAGAAATCCATTTTCGCGATTTTTCCGAGACCTAAAGAGCCGTATAGAACGGGAATGATATGCAATTCTTTATTAAAGCTTTTACAAAGACGAATAAATTCTTTATGTAAAAGCTTCTCCTCAATCAATATTTGAAACCATCTTCCGCTTATTCGCCATTGCTTCTTTTAATACCAATAACGCCACCTCGTGATCGTTCATTACGTGAGGTACTTGTTCTGGTTCTACCCAAATGCGGGCGGTGGTCTCGTATTGACGCAAAAATGGAAAACACTCTGTAATGTCCATTCGGTAGAATAGTTGATATCCAACTTTCGGGTATTTTTTATTTTCTGTAAACTTCTCGTTTTCTGAGTGGTCCACTTCTATTGCACCGATATAAGTTAGCTCTCCGGCTATATATGCCTCTTCGTATACTTCGCGCCGCAATGCCTGTTCTGGCACTTCCCCTTTTTCTACATGGCCGCCCGGAACATTAAACCCTCGCCCTTTTACTTGAACCAGCACAAGTTTTTCATCTAGAAAGCAATAGCCATGAACACTTGTCACGATGTCGCTTGCGCGTAGCTGTTTATAAGGCTGCCAGGTCAGGCCCACTGTCTTGCCGTCCCAATTAACATACGTTTTATTTTCCACGGAACACTCTCCCAATTCGTTTGTGTTCATTATCTTTTCTAATTAGGGCTTAATTCTTCTTGCTCCACTTCTTCTACCGTTTTCCCATCCAAGGAATACACATTGCCGACAAGCGCTTCGCTTGAGCTCACTGGAAAAGACCACCCGCCTATTACTTTATTTTGATGAAGATAGACGATGGTTCTTGTTTGCTTGCTGTTGTAGAGAAGTTCCAGCGGGTGATTTTGTACGATTAATTCCACAGAAGCAAGCTCTTTGTCTATGTATTGAGTTGAATCGAAGGGTTGAACTTGCCAAATTGGTGCGTAGGCCGGATCTGTCAAATCTTGTTTCGTGAAAAATAACGAATCTTCTTCTACCATGGAAATCGGCGTATATCCTTGTCTTTCCAGATAAGCTTCCGCTTCCAAAACAGCGGCGCTCTTTTGTTGATCCTTATTGCACGCCGTTAAAAAAACAACAGCTAAAAGCAAGAGGTAACAGAGTGTCCTTAACATGCTTTCTCCACTCTCCTAGATTAGGAACTGCCAGAGTTTTATGTTCATTTTTCCAGCTGCTCTCCCTGCAGTATCTCTTTCAATATCCCCAAATTAGATTTATAGAACGCGAAATTTTTCTCCATGCCTCGTCTTTGGCTCCACCCGATACTGTTAAAGGCATCAATGAATCGATAAAAAGGCAAGACGGCTCGCAAATCGATCATCGGCCGGATGCTGGTATAGCCCTCTTGATAGGCAGTAATCAAAACTGGATTCCCCTTTAAAAAATCACGGTGAATTTTAGTGAAATCGATTTCCGACGAACCGAAGCGGACACTTTCAAAATCGATCATACCGGTCACCCGGCCTTCCTGCACAATGATATTGGCTGGACGAAAATCCATATGGACAAAGCTGGGTCCGTCTGGTTCTGGCAGCTCACCTTTCATTTGCTCAAACTTCTTCAAGCTGGCCCTATATAAATCTTCATCCAATACTACTTTTGCATCTTCCGCGAAGCTGTAAAACTGCCTTTCGATAAAATCATGCCAATTGGAGAATTCATTTTGTATGACGCCGGGTCCTGTCGCGTTCGAAGGCTTGATTTGATGCATAGACGCTTGCATTGCACCGATTTGATAAGCAATTTTGGAGAAGCTGTTGCAGACAAAGGCTTCCCTTTCAGTTCGGACAGCAGCAAAGCCCCTGGGCACTTGGCGTCACCCGCCCAAAAATCGAGCAGCTTTGGAATCGGGACATATCCAGCGAGGATTTCATAAGCAGCTAGCTCGCGCTCGTATTTCACACGGGTATACGGGATTTTCACAAAGACCGTTTCGCCACTTAGTAAAGTGCACTTGTATACCGTTGAACTGAAAGAATCTTCGACTTCATTGACAGTAACGACTTCCAAACGGAATTGCTTCAATACTTGATCCAACATGGGTCTCTCACCTCGTTTGTTATAAATGCCCTAATGTCTTTCTGGCTGGTTGTATAACAGGCCGGCTACCGATTTTCTATAATGCAAAGCAGTCTTTGATCATTTGAGCGACAGTTTGCGGGTCTAGCTTTGTGTTATCGATTCGTATGTAATTTTCTTCATGAATTTCCTCCGGCAAAGAGTTAAGCCGGTTCAGTTTATGCGTTTCGATTAAATGCACTTCGGATTCTGCCACATTGCGCTTCGTTGCTTTATGTGCAAGGCGATGAGGCGTTTGGTTTCGTAGCAAACGTTCGCTCTGCTGTGCTTCAAGTTCCACGAAATAGACTTCTCCACCCGCTTGTTCAAAAATAGAGCGAATATGGCTTACAAATTCCCAATCCTTTGTTGACTCAAATGACCAGACGAAAGTGAACACAATGCCTTCCAGATCGCTTTTAACGGCCGCTTTAAATATTTCTTCCCGAATGATAGTCGAGATTCGCCATGTGTCTTCGCTGAAGCCAAAGAATGGGTGCAGCAAGTCAATCGTCATATGATTATGAAGTAATTTGAGGTGCGTTATCTTTTCTAATTCATGGCCTATGGTCATTTTACCGACTGCTTGCGGGCCGAATAATAATACGAGTTTCATAGCGCCTCCAATCGTAGCTGTCGGTAATCAATTTCTCCCAGCAACCACCTGTACTTGTAAATATTAGTATATCAAAAACGTCTTCGAATTCGATTCGTTTTCAGAACTTTTCCACAAAATAATGGTCAACATTATTTCAAATATCAATCGAAGAATCAGAAAAACCCGAAGCCGTTAAGCTTCGGGTTTTCTCGTTAGTTCATGTGCTTGCGCTGAAAATCGGAAATGCTTTCGTATTCTTCTGTCAATAAACGCGACAAGCGGATGTAAATCGGGAGCAGCTCACGGTAAATCGTGCTTGCTTCCGCTTCCGGATGATGAGTATGGGTGCTGCCGATCATCTCGGAGACAATGCTGAAATCCTCAATCTCTCCAGTCGCATACATCCCAAGCACGATGGCCCCGAGACAAGGACTTTCGAAGCTTTCTGGAATGACGACCGGTTTATCGAAGACATCGGCCAACAACTGGCGCCATAACTCAGAGCGGGCAAACCCACCGGATGCTTGTATGCTTGCCGGTTCTCCCGTCAATTCTTCTACGGCGAGAAGCACAGTATACAGGTTGAAGACGATGCCTTCGAGTACCGCGCGAATCATATGCTGTTTTTGGTGGTGGATGCTGAGGCCGAAAAATGAGCCTCTGGCATTGGCATCCCATAGTGGTGCCCGTTCGCCTGTCAAATAAGGGTGGAACAATAGCCCGTCAGCTCCTGGTTTGACCGTTGCGGCGATTTTCGTCAACACGTCGTATGTATCGATTCCGAGACGCTTCGCCGTTTCTACTTCCGATGAAGCGAATTCATCGCGCAGCCAGCGCAAAATGATGCCGCCGTTGTTGACCGGCCCGCCGATCACCCAGTGATTCTCCGTCAATACATAACAGAAGGTCCGCTCTTTCGGGTCGGTTTTCGGCACCGGAGACACCGTGCGGATGGCACCACTCGTCCCGATGGTCACTGCGATGACGCCGGGGTCAATGGCATTGACGCCAAGATTGGCCAACACGCCGTCACTGGCACCAATAACAAACGGGACGTCTTCCCGGACACCCATGAATGCAGCGAATTCCGGCGCGACTCCTGTAAATTGCTCGGTCGTCGGTACGAGGCGCGGCAATTTCTCTGTCGTGACACAAGATACATCCAGTGCACCTTGGTCCCAGTCGAGCTGTTCCAAATTAAACAAGCCGGTAGCGGAGGCGATTGAATGGTCTTCGACGTATTCCCCAAAGAACTTGTGGAAAACATAGCTTTTAATGCTGATGAACTTTGCGGTCTGCTGGCAAATTTCCAGTTTTTCGTCTGACAGCCATAACAGTTTAGATAGCGGCGACATGGCATGGATCGGTGTGCCCGTCCGCAAATAAATATCGTGTCCGTTCAAATTGTCATTGATGTGCTTCGCATGTTTCGAGCTTCTGGTGTCTGCCCAAGTGATGCTATTGGTCAATAGTTCGCCTTCAGCATCCACAGCGATCAAACTGTGCATGGCTGAACTAAATGACAAAAGCTTTAAAGACTCTTGGGTGATTTCGCTTTTTCTCAAGGTTTCCCGGACAGCTGTCAGGACGGCACGGAATATTTCTTCCGGATCCTGTTCGGCGGTCAGTTGGTTCGGAGTGTGCAAAGGATAGAACACCGTATGGCTATCCTTAATTTGTCCAGCTTTATTGAATAACACAGCTTTTGTGGAAGTGGTCCCTATATCGACCCCTAAATAATAGGATTGTTCAGGCATATTTTTCTTCCTTCCTTATAACAGAAAAAGAAAAAGGAGAATCCCTTTTTCTTTTTGCTGCAATCATGTGATAAAGAAACTTAAAATCAATACTACCACGAATCCGGTGAGGCCAATGATGGTTTCCATCATGGTCCAGGATTTCAAGGTATCTTTCACGCTCATCCCGAAGTAACGGTTAACGAGCCAAAAGCCGGAATCGTTTACGTGGGACAAGACAGTTGCGCCTGCAGCAATGGCAATAACGATCAAACCAAGCGCTGGGCCGGTCGTTCCCGTAATTTCTAGAAGCGGTGCGATCAAGCCTGCAGCCGTTACCATGGAAACCGTCGCAGAACCTTGTGCCACACGGACCGCAGAAGCGATCAAGAATGCTAGCACAATCGGCGGAAGCGCCGAGTCGCCCATCATTTCACCAAGCACATCGCCGACACCTGAGTCGATCAGCACTTGTTTGAACACGCCACCAGCTCCTGTGACAAGGATGATAATCCCTGCAGGTTCCAGCGCTTTTGTTGCAATGTCTTGAACTTCTTGGCGCGAATACCCGCGGCGTGTGCCGAGAAAGAAAAATGTCAAGATCGTAGCGATTGTCAAGGCAACAAATGGATGGCCAAGGAAGGTCAAAATCTCGCGAATTTGATTGCCTTCCTCCAAAATGACAGCTGACAAGGTGTTGAAGAGAATCAACACAAGTGGAATCAAAATCAAGGAAATAATCATGCCAAAGCTTGGCAATTCCTTATCGTATTCCTGTTCTTTAATGTCCATATAATCTGGAATTGTTAAGTGGATACGCTTACCAATAAAACGGCCGAATAATGGACCGGCTAAAATCATGGATGGAATCCCTGCAAGCACCCCGAACAGGATAACCCAGCCAAGTTCTGCTCCGACCAATTCCGCAACCGCAATCGGCCCTGGAGTCGGTGGGATGAAACTATGCGTTACAGCAAGACCCGCCAATAGCGGAATTCCGTAATGCAATAGCGATTTGCCGGTTTTCTTTGCCAAGCTGTAAACAATTGGTACCAAAATGATGAAACCAACATCGAAGAATACAGGAATGGCTACGATAAAACCTGTCACACCAAGTGCCCATGGTGCTTTATCTTCTCCGAACTTCGCAATCAATGTACCCGCTAAGCGTTCAGCACCGCCAGAAACTTCCAGCATTTTCCCGAACATAGCACCGAGCCCGACGACCACTGCGACAAAGCCGAGTGTTCCGCCCATGCCGTTTTGAATCGATTGAATAACATCCCCAAGCGGCATGCCCGCCGCGATGCCGAGCAGTAAACTTACCAATAATAACGCGACGAACGCGTGCAATTTCGTGCGCATGACCAAAAATAGCAAAACGAAAATACTTGCGACCGCGATGATAATCAATGTTGAACCAGCCATGTAATTTCCCCCTATCAGATAAACAATGGATTATTTTTTGACGACTGCGTGCCCGCCGAATTCATTGCGAAGTGCTGCAACGACTTTTCCTGTAAAGGTATCGTCTTCGAGCGAACGGTAGCGCATCATCAGTGACAACGTGATGACCGGTGCCGGCACATTCAAGTCGAGTGCCGTTTCCACTGTCCATTTCCCTTCACCTGACGAGTTCATGACCCCTTTGATGCCATCGAGTTTTTCATCTTTCGAGAACGCGTTTTGCGTCAAGCCCATCAAATAAGAGCTGATGATCGAGCCGTTGTTCCAAACACCGGCCACTTTTTCGTAGTCATAATCGAAATCACTCTTGTGAAGGATATCAAATCCTTCAGCAATCGATTGCATCATGCCGTACTCGATGCCGTTATGGATCATTTTCATGAAATGTCCGCTACCGGATTTCCCAGCATATAGATAACCGCCTTCGACTGAGATGTCACGGAAGAGAGGTTCGATGTCGTTGAATCTTTCTTCGTCTCCGCCGATCATCGCGCAAATTCCGTGGCGAGCACCTTCTGTTCCACCGCTTGTTCCGCAGTCGAAGAAATAAATTCCGCTGGCTTTCAATTCCTCAGCGCGTCTCACCGATTCTTTGTAATTCGAGTTGCCTCCGTCAATGATTGCATCGCCTTTGTCCAATAATGGCACCAATTGTGCGATAACTGACTCCGTAATCTCTCCTGCTGGCACCATCAACCATACGGTGCGCGGCGCCTGCAAGTTCTGTACCATCTCTTCGAGAGAGTCAACCGTCTTGAAACCGCTTACTTCTGTGGTATTAGCATCATGCCCTACTACCGTATGCCCATGGTCTGTTAAATTGAGTGCAAGGTTTTTCCCCATCTTGCCCAAACCGATAATTCCGATTTCCATCATATAACCTCCTGTAGAATAAAAGAATATTTTTCCTTAATGAATTCAGTATATCAAATATTTTTCCACATGCAAGCGTGTTATGATAGAAAGATAAAATAATTCTAGTAATAGAAAGAGGCGTGGCAGAATGAAACAACCCCAATTTGCATTAGCGGCCATCCGTGGCAGTTACCGTAATTTCAGTGAGAAAGAAAAGAAAATCGCCGATTACATCTTGAATGATCCCCGCAACATCATCCATTTGACGATCAACCAAATCGCTGACGAGCTCGGTCTTGCAGAATCCACGGTCTTCCGTTTCTGCCAACGGCTTGGCTTTAAAGGCTTTCAAGCGTTCAAAATCGCACTCGCCGCTGAAGTCGTGGCACCGTTAAAAGACATCCATGAACAGATTGAAGAAGGCGACGAAGTCAAAACCGTTGCGGAAAAAGTCTTCCGTTCCAACATCAAGACGCTTGAAGATACGTTGCAGATTATGGATGAAGACGCATTAAAGCAAGCTGTCGACGCGTTGCTATCTGCGCGCAAGATTGAATTCTTCGGAAACGGCGGGTCCGCGATGATTGCCATGGATGGCTACCATAAATTCGTCCGCCTCGGCCTTCACGTTGCGATGAATATGGACGCCCACTTGCAGCTTATGTCTGCATCACAATTGACAAAAGGTGACGTCGCCATCGTCATCTCCCATTCCGGCAGCACACGCGATGTGCTCGAAGTGCTTCACGTCCTGAAGGAAAAAGAAGTGACGATCATTTGCATGACCAATTTTGCTAAATCGCCTTTATCCAAAGAATCGGATATTGTGTTATACACCTTATCGGAAGAGACAGATTTTCGCTCAGAAGCCCTCGCCTCTCGCATCGCGCAGCTCAGCTTGATCGATGCGCTCTACACGAACGTCTTGATCGCCCGCGGAGACGAAGGCAAAGTGGCACTCCGCCATATGCGTGAAGCCATGTCACAAAAGCGCTTATAGGCATTGAAAAATTCGGGCATATAAAAAAGCTGGAACCTTAAATGGTTTCAGCTTTTTTATATGCTATTCAACACATCGCAATCAAAAGTTACAAAATCGGGCTCAATAAACGGGCAATACCTTCGCGCAGCTTGATGGTCCAATCGCGCTGTGCGTAGAGCTCTTTCGTCAATTTGCGGCAATCAGCCGTATCCGATTCAAACAAAGATTCTAGTTCGAGCGCAATTCGGCGATTGAACACCAATGCGTTGATCTCGAAATTCAAACGGAAGCTGCGGGCATCCAGGTTGGTGGTGCCGACAGTTGAAATCTCGCCGTCCACGGTCATTGTCTTGGCGTGTAAAAAGCCGCGATCGTATAGATAAACGTCCGCTCCGTAATCGAGCAACTCGCCTAGGAACGACCAGGATCCCCACATGACAAAAGGATGGTCAGGCTTTCCTGGAATCATAATATTCATTTTGACACCGCTCAGCAAGACCATTTTACAGGCGTCCATAAAACTTTTATCCGGAATGAAATACGGCGTCTGGATGTAGATTTCCTGTTTGGCTGACGAGATCATTTTAATTATCATGTTCTTTAAATGTTCTGTATCAGAATTTGGCCCACTTGTTACAATTTGCATAGGTGCGAATGTCTTTACTTGATGAACAGGAAAGCAGAAAATGTCCTCCCGGTTTCTATATTGATTGGCGTAGTTCCAGTCCAAGATAAAACGTGCCTGGATGTGATGGACCACATCTCCTTCAATGCGCAGATGGACGTCACGCCAGTAGCCAAATTTTTTCACTTCGCCTAAATATTCCGTCCCGACATTGAATCCGCCGATATAACCGATTTTCCCATCAATGATGCACACTTTCCGGTGATTGCGGTTATTGATGCGGAAATTGATAAAGCCCAGTTTGGACGGAAAGAAGATCTCCACTTCTCCCCCGTGCTCGATCAATTCTTTGAAATCTGATTGCTTTAAACTTTTGGATCCCACTGCGTCATATAGAAGCCGTACCTTGACCCCCGCTTTGGCCCGTTCGAGCAACGCATCAAATAGTCGTTGGCCGAGCGCGTCCCGCTGTATGATGTAGTATTGGACGTTGACTTCTTCCTGCGCTTTGCCGATGTCGTCAATCATCGTGTCGAACTTTTGGTTTCCTTCAGAAAAGATCCGTGTTTCGTTATAGAAGCTGACGAGTGATTTGGATGATTGCAAATTCATGATCAATAATTGTTCGTATTTATTCAACAGCTCTTCGTCATACTCCTCTTCCCCGTCCCGAATTCGTTGGACTTGAGCATCGACTTGCCGAGAGTAATAGGATTGTTCATCCTCACTTAAATTGTAAAAGTTTTTATTGGTTAAATGCCTGCCGAAAAACAAATAGACGATGAATCCTAGAATCGGCAAAAAGAACAAAATCAACAGCCAGGCCCAAGTAGTCCCGGCATCACGGCGTTCATTGAAAATGATTACAAACGCGAGCACAATGTTCAATAATATCAATGAGTTCAATGTCCAGCTGAGTGCGACTACCCAATCCATTCTCGCCACCCCTTTCGCTATGTCCCCTTTATTCGCTAAATATGTAAATAGTCCTCTATTGAAAAGAAAAAGCTGCCGAGTACGGAAGCTTTTCCATCCAGACAGCTAGTTCAACTTTCTTCCTTTCCCGCTTTCTTGACGACCCCTCGGAATATCCCGTACTGAACCGCAAATAATGCGAGTGCCGCCAAGCATAGATTGACATAATACCAAATGCCGTCCCCAAAAAAGTCCAACGGCGAAACGGTGGATGGCCGCTGGGACAAGTAGAGGTAATTCGAGCCGGTTTGGGGATTGATCCAAAAGCCGATAAAAGCGGCGTAGACAAGCAGCAAACCATAGACCGAAAACACTGAACGCCACGTGAGTGCACCTGGCATAGCCAAAGCCAAAAATAAACAGGCCCATGCGATGGCTGTATGATGGACAAAGAATTTCCAAAACCGGTAATGCTGGTAATCATAAGGCATATCGGGTGTCACCAGCGCCAATGCAGCCGGGACGATGCCGATAAAAAACGACACACGAACCCAAAATGGATGCAAAGTCAACAATCCAATAATGGCGGTGAAAGAAGCGATGCCGCATAAATGAAGAGGCATATACCGGTTGAAGCTCCAAAACCCATGGCTGACAGCCCAATATTGATAGGACACTTCCGAAATGAACAGGACAAGAAACAGCAGCCAGCGCAATTGCTGGAACAAGGCGTCTTTAGCGGCTAAACTATCTCTAAAAAGGATGAGACAAAGGAACCCTGTCAAGGCAATTGCCAATACTATTAAATGGCTTATGGAAAAAAGCTCGAATGGATAATCGGATCTTGCACCAAACCACGTGCCCATCGCTGCACCTCCGGATAAGTATTATGCTGATATCTTATCATTTTTTCTTCTGGTGGAATTCAAATCCTGCTGTATCAGCTCGCTTTATTTTTGGTAGGTGCTGGCAACCTATACTCTAATTGCATGATTCCGAGTTCATCCGGACAGGCACATACTTTCCCGTACTCCTTAAAAATGATAAAGCTTTAGAAATCGGGGAATGGTAAAAGCAATATTGCCTGTTAATCTGTTTTACAAAATGTGTTGTGCTAAATTCACGACCTTAAGATGAACTTAAAAATTCTCCCACATTTCTTTCAGTCCAAACTTTTTCCCGAACGGTGTTCAAACTTGAAACAAAGGGGTGTCAAACTTGATCAATTACTCAGAGACGATATTAACTGGAGCGGAACCCATCCTTTTCATCCATGGCCTTGGTGCAAGCCGATGGATGTGGTGGCAACAAGAGAGCGCGTTTTCAGATTACCCATTAATCATGGTCGATTTGCCCGGCCACGGAAAAACTGCGGCTACTTCATGGGTCAGTTTAGCGGATAGTGCCGAACAAATCGCCCAACAAGTGATTAAGGATCGAGCTGTGCATATAGTGGGACTTTCTTTAGGAGGCCATGTCGCCTTGGAATTGGCTAAGCATTTTCCTGAAAAGGTACTCAGCCTTTTCATTAGCGGCATTACGGTGAAGCCCTTGCATTATGGGTTTTTATTAAAGCTGCAATCACGCGCTGTGCAGCGGACTATTCACAATAAACCGCATCTCGAAAAGTTGGCCCGTGAATATTACCGCTTGCCTCCTGAAAAAATTCCTGAATTCATCTCCAATTATCAACTTCTAACCCGCGAGACATATGAAGCCATATTTAAGGAAATCATTCGATTCCACCTCGATGCATCGTATAGTTCTTTCCACAAGCCCGCCCTGTTTGCAGCTGGAGGCCAAGAGTCTCGCGCCATCATCGCTTCGATTGAAATTGCTCCTGTTGTCATGCCGAATGCTGTCGGCATGTTAATCCCAAGTGCCCGACATGATTGGCCAATTCAGCATGCAACAGAATTCAATCGCCTATTGAGGAAATGGATAACGAAAAACCTGTATGAAGAGAAGGATTTACCAATTCTCGATTAATCCACCAGATATCCTGTCGAAATGAACACTGCCGGTGAACCGGCTGCTTGCACTGGCAGGACTTTCACGCTCCGATTTAAAAGGAACATAGAAGGCCGTCGAGACTTCTTTTCGGCCTTCTATGTTCCTATTTTAGTTCGCCTTTTTTCAACACCTTATAAATTTCCTTCTTATATTGCAGAAACTCTTCTGTCAAGGTAATATCTTGTGCTCTCGGTCGCTCGAATTTCACTTTGAATTCAGCAACGACGTGCGCAGGTTTTTCCGACAACACGAGAATTCGGTCTGCGAGAAACAAGGCTTCTTCTATATTATGTGTGACGAAAAGAATCGAGCGTTTATTGCGCTGCCAAATATCAAGCAGCCATTGCTGCATCTCCGAACGGGTGAACTCATCGAGTGCGGAAAACGGTTCGTCCAGCAAAATGAGCGGCTGTGGGCTCAAGAGGCTGCGGATGAAAGCAGCGCGCTGTTTCATGCCACCTGACAATTGGTGTGGATATGATTGCTCATAACCTGCCAATCCTGCTTTTTCCATCATTTGAATGGCTGCCTGCTGATCTTTATGCCCAGCGATTTCAGCCCCTAATAAGACATTGTCCAGCACTGTGCGCCACGGCAGTAAAGACGGGCTTTGCGGCATATAGCTAACCGAGCCTTTTTCACCGTTGATGTTGTCGCCATCCAATAGGATCGCTCCTGCATCCGGTTCATAAAGCCCGCCGATCAAATGAAACAAAGTGCTTTTTCCGCTGCCGGATGGGCCGAGCACGGCGACGAATTCATCTTTTTCAATATGCAGCGACAGCTCTTTTAGCACCTCGGCCCCGTCGAAGCTTTTCATCAATTGTTCAATCACCAATTCAGCCATTCGCATCTCCTCCCCTGCTCGTTTTCCAGCGGATGACGCGCTTTTCGAGCAACACGATCGCCGCAAAAAACAGCATACTTAAACACATGATCAACAAGATCGCGACAAAAACTTGCGTCGTCCGGAACGACGACGAGGCGAGCGTCATATAAACTCCGATTCCTTCCTGCGCCCCGAGCCATTCGGAAATAACAGCACCCATAACGCTATAGGTCGCCGCAATTTTCAATCCTGAGAAAATCGATGGCATCGCATGCGGCCATTCGAGCTTCCAAAAAATCTGGCGTCTGTCGGCACCGGCCATTTTCATATAATGCAGCAACTCGCCGCTCGTCTGCCTGAACCCGTCGAGCGCCGCGATGGTGATCGGAAAAAAGCACACAAGGATAATGATGACGAGTTTCGGCAGTAAGCCAAAACCGAACCAAATGACCAATAGCGGCGCCAACACGATAATCGGGATATTTTGCGATAAAATCAGCAAAGGGTAAAAGGTCTCCCGCAGTTTCGGCACGAGATGGAGGATCATAGCGACGCCAAGGCCGACCGACGATCCGATGAAAAAGCCGAGGATCGATAACCGGATCGTCGCAAACAAATGACCGCTGTAGTTTGGCCAACTGTTTACCGCTTCCAGCCCGATTTGATAAGGGGTCGGAAGCAGCCAGTCCGGCACTTGAAACAGCGGCACCAGCACTTGCCAGATGATCAATAAAAGGATGAGGACCAGAACCGGTCTCCATCCTTTTTGCATAATCTTCACGGCCGGTATTTCTCCGTCAATTTGTCCATCGATGCACCGCTCGGCTGATACAGCACTTTGATTTGGGAGATGACGTTCGAACTGCCGCTTTCGATCATCGCCTCGTTCATTTCCTCGACGATCGAAAACAACTGCGCCAGATCCCCTTCCATCGTCGTCTCCAGTGGATTGACTTGGTACGGGACGCCTGACTTTTCAATGACGGCGATGGCTTTGTCTACATACGGAATGACGTCTTCCCCGTTTTTCGTTTTCGGGATGATTTGAATACTTAATAATGCATTACCCATCAGTTTTCCTCCTCCGGTAAAAATTCATTGGTGTACGCCTGCTCGACGTCCAATTCCTCATCCAGTAACCCATTGTCGAACATCCAGGCAGCGTAATCTGCCCATACTTGCTCTTGTTGTTCGCCGAATTTCGGGGCATCGTCCTGATATTTCGGCGACAGCCATTTCTGGCTCGCTTTCACCAGTTCCGGGTCCAAATCCGGTACCGACTCGATCAGGATGTCCGCTGCTTGTTCCGGCTCTTCAATCGCGAATTCATAGCCTTGCGACACCGCTTTAGTAAATGCCCGAACCGTTTCCGGATCTTCTGCGATCATGTTTTCATTGGTCATCAGAATCGGTGTGTAATAATCCAGTTTGTCCGAGTAATCCGTCAAATACTGCATGTTCAATTCATCGCCGCGCAACTCTGCTTCAATGCCCGTCCAACCGTAATAGATCCAGGCAAAATCGATATCGCGCTCGACGGCCGTGAAAAAGTCGCTATTGCCGATATTGACGATGTCGACTTTTTCCACATCAGCCTCTTCCTGCTCCATGATGGACCCAAGCACCGCTTTTTCGACTGGCGCTCCCCAGCCGCCGTAAGTTTTTCCTTCGTAATCGCTCGGCGACTCGATCCCTTTGTCTTTAGGTGAGGCAAATCCGGAGGTGTTGTGTTGAATGAGCGCCGCGATCGAAACAATCGGAATGTCCTGCACTCTCGCTTCCGTCAAGCTTTCCTGTGCGCCGATGCCGAATTCCGCCTGGTTGGAAGCGACCAATTGATTAGCGCCTGCTTCACCCGGCAAGATGATCTCGACATCGAGCCCTTGCTCTTCAAAATAGCCCTTTTGCTGTGCCACATACAATCCGGTATGGTTCGTGTTCGGCGTCCAATCCAAGACCATCGTCACCTCTTGTAATTCCTGCTGTTCATTCGCCACATCGCTTCCCGGATTTTCCGCTTCGTCTGTACATGCTGCCATCAGTAACACCGGCGCAATGGCAATCGTCCATTTTTTCATATTGTTTCCCCCTCTGAATGAATTCATAAAAGATGATTTCAGAAGCTGAATCAGGGGACATATTCAATTGCGGATACAAAAAAGCGCCCAAGGTTATAGAAACCTTGGGCGCATATCATCGCAGAATAGACCGATTTGAATATGTTCCCTCCGCTGGTATTAGCCAGTTCAGGTTCCAAGGGTCAATATCTCACGGATATTCTCTCAATCGGCAACACCGATTCCCCCACATGTGTTTTATGAAATTAGCATTTGTCTTTCAAAGACTATCTTGTCACAGATGACGGATATGTTCAAGCGCGGTCTGGCATCTCGCTTGAACAAATTAAAGTTCCTTACATCGGGACAGCTTCGCCGCTATAGACTTTGAGTTCCATCGGCGCGCTCATGAATCCAGCCGCTTTTTTGGAGAAAGCCGTGAAATGCTCGCTCGTGTTATGGGCTTCGATCGCCTGCGCATCTTTCCACACTTCGATCATCGTGTAATGGCCTTCCCGCTCAACCGATTTCATTAAATCGTATTGGACATTGCCTGGTTCTTGACGCGACGCTTCGATCAACTTTTTACCTTCGTCTAAAAATGCTTGTTCTTGGTCAGGTTTTACTTGTAAATGTGCGTGTATAATCATCATTTCATTTCGCCATCCTTTAATGTGTATTTTTAATAATCAACGATATTGTTTTGCATACGCTGGAGCATATCGCTTAGCGCATCGACTTCGTCAGTGGTGAAGTCGCTTAGCATTTGCTTGACGAAGCCTGTATTTTCTTTCCGGTATTCGACGATGCGCTCGCGTCCTTCATCCGTTAGGCTGACAAAGATTACGCGATTGTCTTCTGGATTTCTGCGCTTCGTGACCATGCCGCTCGCTTCAAGCTGTTTCAAGTGGCGCGTAACCGCGGCACTATCGATATTGACCAATTTTTGCAGCGTCGACTGGTTGATTTCGTCAACTTTATAAAGCTGGGACAATAACTCATAGCGCGACGCACTGATGCCTGTGCAACGCTCGAACTTCGGGCTGATTTGATTGGTCAGGCCCTTAAACTGGTGCAGCACTTGTTCCTGCTTTGAAAATGAACACGGCATAAAAAGACCTCCTAAATGATCGGTGAAGTCAATTGATAGCTGTGCCCACTATTCATTGACCAGTCAAATATAATACATAAATCCCGAATACTCAAGGTCAGCTGGCTTAGCTCCAGGTCGTGGTCGTCTCGACCGGCAAGCGGTAGGACTGAAAGCCTTCACTCGCGGCTTTACCGATCGTGAGAAGCATGACTGGCACATAACGCTCTTGGTCCAAGCCGAATGTTTCAGCGATCTTCTCTTTGTCATAGCCGCCGATCGGGTTGGTGTCGTAGCCGAATGCACGGGCAACGAGCATCAATTGCATGGATACAAGTCCTGAGTCCAATAGCACGATGTCTTTCATCTGCTCATTGGACATGCCTTCATACAAAGGTTTGAAGTAGCCGACTTGGAATTCTTTCACTTCTTCCGGCATATAACCGAGTTCTACGGCTTTTCCGTAAATTTCTTCTGCGTACTCAATGTTTTTGAGGTCGCCGAACACAGCGATGACAGCTGATGCACTCATCACTTTTTCCAAGTTGAAAGATGCCAGCGGCGCAAGCTTTTCTTTTCCTTCTGCACTGTCGATAACGAGGAAACGCCAAGGCTGCATGTTGATGGAAGATGGCGCCGTAGAAGCCTGTTCCAGGATCTCGGTCATTTCCTCGCGGCTGATTTTCACATCCGGGTCGTATTGTTTAATGGAACGGCGTCCATTGACGATTTCATTGAAATCATTGGTTTTTTTGTTTTGCAGTGTGTTCATGATAAATTGCTCCTTTTTCTATCCTAATTGTTTTGAGAGATATTAATTGACCCCTCATTAATTGATGCCTCACATAATATAAACCCGTTACAGAAAAAATGCAACCAGAAGGTTTCACAGTATTTTTTATCCTCAAAAAAAGAAAGGCTTCTGTAGCCTTTCATGTTTTTGCAGTCATATAATCGCTTCGGATCATTGCCATGATGATTTTATCCGAAAATGCCCCATTGTAATAGAGTGCTTCCCGCAAGACGCCTTCTCGTCTGAAGCCGTTTTTTTCATAAGCGCGTATGCCACGTGCGTTATGGCTGAACACTTCCAATTGCAGGCGGTTGAGTTTTAGCTCGTTGAAGACAAACTTCAGCACCAGCTCGATCGCTTCTGTGCCATAGCCTTTCCTCGTCAGTGGCATCGCATTCATAGTGATCCTGAAACCTGCACTCTGGTTGACCAGATCAATATCCAGCACCGACAACTCGCCGATCATTTGATCCGTTGCGTTCAAACAGATCGTAAAATCGTAGCGCGAGTCGTCCTGCTGGATCCGTTCGATATGGTCTTGGATTTGCTCAAGCGAAAACCTGGCTGTCGTTCCGGTCATATAGCGCATTTCTTCGTCTTCGGTGTGGTCCAAGAACAGTTGTGCATCTTCTGCCTCCACTGGCCTCAAGTAAATTCGTTCATTGATTAACTTCATGGTTCTCTCCCCATTCAAAATGCTAACTTCACTCATTTTAAATGAATGCCGCTGCAGCACAAAATCTTCAAATCATTTCGACTTCTTTCACCGGTTGCTGTAAACTAACATAGAACACATGTTTCTATTCGAAAAGCTGAAAGGAGTAACTCAATGAACACCACAACTTACCCCGAGCATTGGAACTTGGAAGCTTTATTTAATGGCAAGAGCACCTCGCCTGAATTTTTTCAATTAATGGAGCAGACAAAAAGCCAGATTCAAGAGCTGTCTGAACTGATTGATTCCATCAATTCGAAAAGTTTTTCCATCGAGAAAATGTTGGTGGAAAACTTAAATGGTTTTGGAGTCGTCCAGCTATCGCTTTCGCAGATGAGCTCGTTTGTCACGTGCCTGCTGGCAGAAAGCCCGAAAAACCAGCAAGCATTGATATTGCGCGGAAAAACGGCCTCGCTTCAAACAGAATACAATGCAATCCTGACGCGTTTCCAGCAGCTGCTGTCAGGAATCGACAAACCCCAGTGGAATGCCTTAATGGACTTGGAGCAACTAAAAGATTATCAGTTCATCTTAAATGAATGGCGCGAGCAAGCCAATTCACCATTGTCTGTAGAATCGGAACATCTCCTGTCTGATTTGATGGTCGATGGATATCATGCCTGGGGCGATCTCTACCGATCTACCCTCAATAATTTGACCGTCGCCATCGAAATTAACGGAACGAGAAAAGAATATTCAATCGCCCAAGCGACGAACTTGCGCTCCCACCCGGATAAAAAGCTTCGCCATCATGCAGCACAAGCCTTAGAAAACATGTGGCAAACGCAGCAGGATACCATGGCCCGCATCCTCAATCACCTCACAGGGTTCCGGCTGCAAGTAGATAAAAACAGAGGAATCCCGAATGGACTCGACAAGCCATTACAAGACAGCCGGATACAAAAAGAAACCTTGGAGGCTATGTGGCAAGTCGTCAGTGAAAACAAGCACAGCTTTGCCTCATATTTAACACACAAAGCCGGCGGAAATAAAATGTCTTTCCATGATTTCTGGGCGCCTTTTGACCAGGAGAAAGCCTCCATGGATTATTCGCAAGCGGCCGAATTTCTCATGGAGCAATTCCGTCAATTCGGTCCGGAACTGGAACAATTTGCACGTACCGCTTTTGAAGAAGGCTGGATTGAATCCGCCAACTCTTCTGGTAAAGGCTCTGTCGCGTTTTGCGCAGGCTTTCCTGCCACTGGTGAATCCAGGGTGTTTTTGACATTCGACGGATCGATGACCAGCTTGTTGACTCTTACGCACGAACTGGGGCATGCCTTCCATAACCATGCGATGAAAGAAGTTGAGCCGCTCAACCGAAAATACGGCATGACGACCGCGGAATCAGCGTCCACGTTTTGTGAGATGATCGTGTTGGATGCAGCCATTAAAAAAGCGGATACGAAGGCAGAAAAACTCATGCTGTTGGATGAAAAAATAAAGCGCAGCGTCATGAACTTCATGAACCTGCACGGGAGATTCCTTTTTGAAGAAAAACTTTATGAAAAGCGCAAGGAAGGCATGCTTAGTGCAGAGCAATTGAACCAACTGATGAAATCTTCACTGGATGAAGGCTATGCCGGTTCGATGGATGACCTGCCGCTGCATTACTGGATCTCCACGCCGCATTTCTACATAACCAGTTCGCCCTTCTATAATTTCCCTTATACATTCGGCTATCTGTTTTCCATCAGTGTCTACGCTAAGGCGCTGGAACATGGCTCGGGCTTCGAGCAGCAATACTTGGCACTGCTCCGCGATACTGGAAAACTTACCGTAGAAGAGCTGGCGATGAAGCATCTAGGCGAAGATATTACCCGGAAAGAATTCTGGGAAAAAGGCATGGCGCTATGTGTGAAAGATGCTGAGGAATTTATTCGGCTTAGCGGATTGGCATGAGTAAAACGATAAAGGGAATCACTCCACATCAAGATCATGATTAAAACGTATTTTAAATATAGAAAAGCACTAGAAAAAAAAGTGTTGGCAAAAGACTAATGATTAATCCGACAATGATTGTCTTTTTGATGAAGGACAGCACACATCCAATTCCCCATACTAAGATGGGCAAAAGACCTTGCGGATTTGGAAAAGGATTATCTGTATAGTTTTCTGCGATGCCACCCGATGCGATGAAAGTGGAAATAAAGATAGTGACAGCTCCAGTGAACAATATATGAACCACCCGATAAATTTGAAAAACCATTGTCTCCCTCCTAGCCTATTTCATACAAAAAATGTGAATTTCAAATTCTTAGGAATGAATAGATCCTGAACTTGTTTTTAGGTATCTCTCTTTTTAAATAGGTTTAAAACCGATGAGCTAATATCAATAGAATACCAGAAATAACCATAAAAGGTTATCAATCTATTGTGTGTTTCACAAAATAGAAACAGGGAGACAGCCATATTATTGGCTGCCTCCCTGTTTTATACAATCAATCTAAAAGACAATTTGATAACTCCAATTGCGTTAAATCTGAAACATTGAAGAATTTTTTAGTGATAATCAGGGAGTTTCAAATAATTCTTTCCCCAGTAATTACAACGTAGTTCATTTTTTTTGGAGATTTAAGTATGAAATAGTAAAAGTAATCGAAGAAAGCAAAAGAAAATAAACGCCAATGAACATAGGGATATATGTATAGGCATCAATCAAATTGCTCGATGTTTCCCAAGATTCAGCTCCATAAGGTCTTGATATTACAATAGCAAAAGAGTCTCCGTTGAAAGCAATGATTAAAGAGATAAGTGCGGTGAAAAAGAAGACGATCGATAGAGCGAATGACTTCAACAAGTGAATAATCATAAGTGGTTCTCCTTTAATAGTTTTGATCAATCCTTCGGTTAAACCAAGATAAAAGACACTATAGAATGAAGATGCTTTTTTACTTTTGAACTCTATTCAGTAATGGTTGTAAATATTATACCTTCCATCCTAATTTGAATTTCCTTTTTTTATTTCACCTATTTCAGCCCATCCGATATATACTATGCCGCTTATAAGTGCAATAATACTCAAGGCATGTAAAGAAGTTCCTGTGTAAGACAAAAATATATCGAATAACTCTTCGTCCCACGAGGTAGTGGCGCTTCCAAATATAGCAGCGCTTATATATTTTGCAGAATACAACATCGCAGCAATCAAGATAAAAATTGTTCCAGTCCCTCTTCGATTCAATCTAATTACCCCCTTATATACTAAAATTTAGTATATCTCCGTGTCTATTATCTGTATATAAATATCTTATCGATTAGATGGATTTAATAATAAAATAATTTGTAGTAAAGAAGTTTGATACATAATTACCAGAACTATGGATATAGGCGTCATCAAATTCACCACTCAAACCTACGAACATCTCCAGGAAGAACTTTTTCTAAAAAGGCTATTTGTTCTGCGTTTAACTTGTAACCGATCAATTCCACTCCATAATGTTCAGACGAAAATAGTGCTTCGCCTTGCTTTTCTAAAAATAAGGAGAACCACTTCAACCTGCCTTTGGTATCAAGAGATCGCGAAAGAATGAATTCTTTCGCTTTTTCATTTAATTGCCCACTTGCAATAAACAACTGGCCATCTTCATCACGTTCTACCCTCGACAACTCATTTATAATATCTTCGAATTTTGCGCTTTCTTCTTTCCAACAATGGATTTCAAATGAATCTGCATACGCAAAGAAATACTCGATCATCGGTATCCAAAACGAATAGTCTTCTGCGTAAGAATACGTTTAAGGCGTATCCGCCATGCTTGTAAGTTCATAATGCATATTGTGTTTCATCTTCAACCTCCGGAATTTTAGTCATTGGACTAGATTCTCTTTCTTCGCCAAAAAACCCTATCGTCTTGTTAAATATAGTTTCAACTACGCAACACTTCTAAAGATTAAAAGGTTATTCATTATTTAGAGTCGAAGCAGTACAATATAGAAAATCATCGCACACTATTTACGACATTTTTTACTTAACAAAATCTCGCCATTTCACCAGATCATTTCATCTGACAGGAGGCTTGGGTCATGCTGTTGATACCGTTCTTGATCGGCATAGTATTCATCTTGATCCATTTCTTCGCCAGCGTCCTGGTGCCTCGAGATAAACTCAAGCAAGTGAAATGGTTCTCGTTTTCAGGCGGGCTCGCTGTTTCGTATATTTTTATCTACCTGCTTCCCACACTTCATAAGCAGCAAGCCGCCATCGAAGAACCGTACCGGCAGTTGACGATGGAGTCTGAAATCTATTTCGTCGGCCTTCTCGGTGTCGTCTTGTTTGTTGGCATTCAAATTGTCATCCAGCAAAATTATATTTCCCACACCTCTACTTTCTGGTCGGTCATCGTGTTCTATGCTTTCTATAACGCGCTAGTTTCCTACTCTGTGCTGTCATTTGAAGTATCGGCTGTTCAAGCCTTGTTTTACTGCGTCGCGATCGGTCCGCATTTCATGGCGGTCGCTCATGACATGTGGCGGAAGTTTCCCGTGGAATACAATAAATACGGCCGCTATATATTGGCTGTCGGAATTGTCGCCGGCTGGATCGTCGCTTTGACGACTGAACTGACGCCGCTGTTCAAATCGATCGTCTTCTCCCTCGTTTCCGGCGCGATGATCTACACGGT
Organism: Planococcus sp. CP5-4_YE; assembly: GCF_019042655.1. Taxonomy (GTDB): domain Bacteria; phylum Bacillota; class Bacilli; order Bacillales_A; family Planococcaceae; genus Planococcus. The sequence continues at coordinate 9,992 of NZ_JAHPZO010000012.1, read as the reverse complement.
TTTCAAGCACGAACTGCCGAGCGAAAAGGATACGCATTTCCCGACTTTCCTTATCTCTGTCATCATATACTCTGCGATTACGATTACATTGAAATTTGTGTTCGAATGGTAGATACCAAAACAAGCCCGGCACAGTTATAAACTGCGCCGGGCTTGTTTATTTTCGCTTCTCTTCTTCATAAACTTGTTCCATTAATTCAAAACAAATCAATTGCTCTATAGGGAATAATATCTGTAAAGAACAAAACAAACGAAAACACAGTAATTCCTATCCCTAACCAAAAATACTTTCTCCAACATTGTATGACGACGCCGAGCAAGAACACAGCAGCGGGGATTAGCCAGAGTGGAAAGATAATATCAGGTGCTTCCGGTCCATATTCAGAGATGAAGCCAGCTGCGAACCAATAAGATACGGGAAGTATAAAAAGGCCAGCTATAGGAAGGTATACAAAACGCAGAAGTATGATGGTTAATTTCATAAAGAAGCATTCTCCCTTCTTAAAACAGACTAAAAAGCATAAATAAAATGTAAGGGTATTTTAGCAGTCTATAAACCTTCATCGATTTGGGTAATTATACCATAGAAAGAAATGGGAGATAATGATGGATGCAACCCTTTTCTCTTTGTTTCGATCATCCACCTTTATACTTTCAAGCTGTTCAGGCACAAAAAAAAGCAGGCATTCATGGATTCCCATAAATGCCTGCTTCTATACTACTATTGACCGTCGTAGTTTTTACCTAAGATTAGGTGCTTTTAAAGAATAATAAATTATTCTGCTGCAGTAATCTGGTAAATCAGACCGCCATCAGTGCTCGCAATTAGCGCGCCATCTTCAGTTACAAGAATGTCACGGAAACGTTGCGCTTCATCCGTTAATAGTCGTTCTTCTCCCACAACGATGTCATCTTCAATAACGACACGTACAATATAGTTCGGCGCTAAACCACCGATGAACAAGTTGTTTTCCCATTCAGGAATTGCGTCATTATCATAGAATGACATACCACTTGGCGCACTTGTTGGATCCCAATAATATCTTGGTTCAACAAAGCCTTGCGCCTCGTGTTCTGAGATCCCATCATTGATTAATTCACCCGTATACTCGATACCATAAGAAACAATAGGCCATCCATAGTTATTCGCTGGTTCGATGATATTCAGTTCGTCGCCAGCTTGTGGACCGAATTCCACGATCCATAAGTCTCCTGTTTCAGGGTTGTAGTCTATGCCTTGAATATTACGGTGGCCATAGCTATATATCCCATCCAGTGCGTCTTCATCTTCGACAAATGGATTTGAATCTACTGGTTCCCCGTCCTGTGTAATGTGAATGACTTTACCTAAGTAAGCATCCAAGTCTTGTGCACGTTCACGAATTGGATCGTCTGAACGCTCACCAGTTGTTAGGAATAGGTTGCCTTCCTCATCGAAGATAATACGGCCGCCATAGTGTAAGTCGCCATCATATGCTGGTGTTGCCTGGAAGATGACTTCAAAATCTTCGAGTGAAGTTTCATCTTCTGATAAAACACCTTTACCTACAGCAGTGACAGTGCCGCCTTCAATATCCTGAGAAAACGTCATGAATACTGATCTTGATTCATCAAAATCAGGTGCAACGGCTACATCAAGCAAACCGCCTTGACCTGAGTTATTTACTTCCGGTGTACCTTCAATTGGTTCTGAAACAGAGCCCTCTTCAAGGTTTACAATAAGAAGTTCTGCTGCATCTCTTTGCGTCACAAGTAAGCGGTTTGGTTCAAACTCTACCATACCCCAAGTCACGCCAAGACCATCAACAACAACTTCCTCATTAAGTTCTGTTTCAGTCTCTAATGCAGGTGCTCTAGTTTGTTCTGGAAATGCTGGTTCAAACTCAGTAACTTTTGGCTCAGTTTCTGCACTTTCATTAGCGCCTTCGTCTGCACCTTCTTCTGTTGTAGTACCCTCATCGGTACTTTCCTCTGTTGCAGCATCCGAGTCATTCGTTGACTCTTCGTTTGAAGCATCTTCATCGCCACATGCTGCTAAAGCCAATACAGAGCTTAACACTGTGAGAGACATTAATCTTGACCATGATAATTTTGTCATAATTTTTCCTCCCCATTTCTAGAATATTCAACCGAATATATATCAAATTTCGGTCTACCGAAATTTAACATCTAAAATGGTTAAGACTTTTATATCATAATGAAACATATGAAACCTATTTGTAAATAATGTTATCATAATTATAGGATAATAGAAAATAATTTGACTTTTTCGTGTGGTGAAAGGGAAAATACAAGAAGTTGTGGCTTCTACCGACCGGCGAACCTTCATTGATTGGATAACAACATTAAGTTATTTTCAGTTTACACTAAAATTTTCGAATATATTTATCCCAGCCAAGTTCTATAACCTCTTGGGTAGTGGGTCTCTTGATTCGTTGATCTAATGGAATGGATGCTTTATTAGCATCATTACTATCCAAAGGCGTATCCCATTTACCGTCACATTCACTACATTTAACAAATGGCTTGCCGCCTTTAGAGTATCTTACAATCTCTATCCAACCCTGATCGCATTGCTTACACCAGTTTACTTTGAATGGATATTTTTGTTTCATACTATTCTCCCTCAATTTTTCTACTTATAATGATTAACTTTCTTTCTCGCAAAAAAACTTTTAAAGATAACTAGTCTGTACTTATGTTGCATTTAACTACTTTAACTAAGCACTAATTGTTCCAAATCCTAGACATATCAAACTGCCTGGGATTTCGGATATATAAACTTACATTCTTTCAAAATATCGATTTCTAAATCTCTTTAAATAATAGAAATACATTTAACTCACTATAGGATTCTAAAAAGGTTCTACTCGATGACACCATACTCTTGTAACCACAGTGCTAATACAATTACTATTGGAAATAAGCTCAGTAGAAAAAGAACGACCTTTGCTAACCCTAAAGGCATAAGAATAAAAATGCTGCTATATGGATCTTTTGACATCGAGTTTTGACTTTTACGATCTAATTTAAAAGCACCGATAATTCCAGATATACCAATGAACAAAAGAAAAGCTGATCCAACTATATAAAATAAAATAATTTCCACCTCTTTCTATAATTACAGCTAACTTTTTTGTTCTAAATTTTAACTTCAATGTCTTTAAAGGATAGTATCTGTATTCAGATTAGCATTAAATATCATGCTGTATAGATAGAATATTCGCCTTGTCTTTCAAAATAGAGAAGTGTTCGTAAAAGTACGCTTTACCATGCAAAAAAAAGAAGAAGCTTAAGCTTCTTCAAATAAGTGGTCATATGTAAACTGACAATCTGTAGATATCTTTTCTAAATTTAACTGCGTTTGAAAGTGTATACACAGCTTTGCTTACACTATTTAACTTCAATCTCTTGCAGAAGATACTTATCACTCATACGCAAAATCATTTTTGCCACTTCATCCTCTGTAATTTGTAAGGTTGCATGTTGTTTTGCAACAGGATGGGGACCAATGCAGATACTTTCTTTGGCAGCTTCAAATATGCAAATGTCATTTGAGTCATTTCCAAAGGCAATGAACTCATTTGCTTTGAGCCCCAGTTGTTGTAGCCCTGCCCATTTATCAATGCCTTCAGGACTCAAATCAAGAATTCCTTCATTCTGGTGAAGATGCAGGGTCAGAGGAAGGACTTCCAAGCTTTTCTGTATCTCGGTATCGCTTGTGAAAAGAACCACTTTCACTACATTTTCCAGCAAATCAATCGGCACATTTTTCGCACTCTTCAACGGATCGATATTTTGATAGATCGGATGGGTTTGTTCTCCGGTATAGCTGTAATCCCAGCTGCTATCAATTAAATACGGAAGCTGATGCGTATCAATAATATTGAACAGTTGCCTGCAAGTGCTCTTGTCAAAACTGTTTACGTCGATTGAGCCATCCGCATTTCGAAAAGCCCCGTTTCCACCGACCATTCTTAACCAGTGATATTTTTCCGGCAGCACCGGCAATAAGTCACGTATCGGTCTCGCAGATGCAAAGATGATTTCGTGTCCCATTGCCTGGCACCTATCCAAAGCAGCACAAATTTCTTGTTTTAAAGGTTGTCCTTTAAAACAAATGGTTCCGTCAAGATCGAATACAAATTGCATAATTAGTTACCTCACTTTTATCTTGCCTAAGATTTGTTGTACTAAAAAGAACGACTTTCCCAAAGTTTTTAGGCTTACTTGTAAAGATAAACTGAAGCAACGAAAAGGATATGTGAGTTTACGAAAAAGGCCGACAAAATTCTTGTCCAGTTACTTGCTTTTGTTTTTACAACCTAAAAAGTTAGCAGACAAGAAACGAGTAAAGAAAATAGGATACTTCTAGAAACATTGGATTCAATTCTATCCCTTTCAAACTAATTGGCTTCCTTCTTCTTAAGAACCCCTTTTACCAACCATCCAACTCCAAGTAAGCCAATCAAAGGAAAAATAATCATAGGATAAACGATTTCTGCCCAGCCTGTAGTTTCAACAGAACCAAATATTGCATACAAGCCTCCGACAAGCCAAGAAAGAAAGGGTGCAACCACCACTATCAGAGTGATTCCCAATATAATCTGCTTCTTTTTCTCTGACTTATGTCTGCTTAACATATAAGCCATGACCAACCCTGTGCTTAAAATTATTAATGGAAAAACAACTTTTAATAAGATGGTTACTCACTTCCTCAATTTTTATTCTTTATTGAATTTTAGTGGAATCATTCAAATGTTTTATCTTCGAAAACATCAACTGAATCGGCGCATTACTTCAATCCAATTAAAACGACCTAAAGTCAATTCTTTAGACATTTGGCTTGTATTATATAGTGCACTTCTGTCTCCGAGAGGTATTGACCAATGTCAAATTCTTGTGTGTCGATTAAACCCTTGAGGTATAAAGGAAGTTCAACTTCCCAATCGATATTCTCTATCTTCAAAGGAAAATTGTCTTCGTTCGGATTGGGACTATGAATATAAACAGCATCTGATCCGGCATCCTGTCCGTCTATTTCAATCCAAGATTGAAAAGGCTTTTCGAAAATCTCCAAGTTCTTTAATAAACTTTTGTATAAAGCTATATGAGCTTTGACATGCTCTCTCCTGATTTTTATGCTTCTATTTCCATGTCCAATAAAATCCAGGTGGGTGTGCCAAAGATCAAACCAGCCGCCTTTTCCGAAGTCCAACCGGAGATGATCCGTGGCAGCTGCTTTATGCAAATTACGGAAATAACGTCTTTTCCCGCGAAACTTTTTCAAACTATCAGCCCTTTTGTAGTTTTTTCTCTGTCACTGCTCAAACTCAATTTTACCTTTTAAAACCTCTACACTTTCTTTCGTTTCAAAGAAGCTTTTCAATTCCTTTACAGAATCAGGATCCAATCGAAATGTAAGACTTTTATGTGGCTTTAAGCTTTGGATAAATCCTTCTCCCCTATCTGTTACCCACAGATGGTAGTTCCGGTTCTCTTTATCTTCCATCACAAACTCAAGTGAAAGAAGTGGTCTTGTTGTGATAACGCTCTGCTCAGTTACTTCTTCTGCAGCATTCACTGCATTTACAAAATAATCGAGGCCATTATTTTCATCTATGTATTCTTCTCGGATTTCTTCTGTAACTTCTCCGCTCCAATAATCCAAGCGCACAGTTTCTGCATCTTCTATAATAATTGAAGAACACCCCGAACAAAAAATTAAGATCAGCATAGGAACCCAGCCAATTAATCGCATTTTAACACCCCTCACATAATCATCGAATGTACATTTAGTGAAAGAAAAACATCTTACCAAGTATAAAAAAACAATAACAAAGAACCGATGATATGAGGTAAAGCTATTAACAAGATGGTATTAGATAAATCCATTTTTTTATCTAGTTTCATAACTGCCAGATTTCCAATCACAGGTGCATTTGGGCTGACGAATCCTGTTTTCAAATAGCCCCCGATTAATATGCCACCAAGCCCTATTACGCCGGTTATGTTCGTTGCGAGTTCCATATTATTTAGCATTATAAAGAAACCGAGTATAAACACAAAAAGCAACGCTCCTAAAGCTATTCGTTTCATAATAGGCTCCTTTCACAATATATTTTGGATTAAGTCTTTTAAAGTGGGAGCTAGCTCTTCTGTTTCATCTGTTTCATGGAGCCATAAATAAATTGAATCCGCCGCTTGTTCATCTTCTACTTTCAAGCATAAGTAATCCCCTGTACCATCTTCAGCGATCGCAAGCAGATTGTCAGGGAACTCTCTATCTAAAACTTCCTCATTTTGTCTGACTACATCATCCCATGTTTTTTTTCGTATTATTAGGATCTTTGATGGGAAATAAAATCCACTCGCCAATTTCAGGGCCATTTGCCAATCTAAACAATTGAACGTACTGATCCGGGAAACGAATACTCAATTTCTGTTCCGTTTCTCTTATCGCAGCTTCCGCTACACCTTTTCTATTAGTATCTAACAAGTCCATAATTTCATTCATCATCTAACCTCCATACTATAAATAGCTAGTTAATTTTAAGTTACCTTCATAACCAATAAGTTACATTGAATTCATTAAGAATGATAGCGTATCTAGAATTTTAACTCTGTTTACTGAATTTTTGTTCAAAAATTTTCTAATAGCCTCTATTAAGACAACTGTACATGCCTAAACAGATTTTATGGAAATCGGATTAACTAGAAAAAAACGATGAGTTCCTATAGTATAAAAATTATCAGTTAATTCTAACTATCAAGCATAATTCGCAACTTCAACTTTATATATCTAAACAAGGATGGTGGTTCCAATAAAAGCGATTATTTTTGATTTCGATGGTACATTAGCTAATACATTGCCCGTCTGCGACTATGCTTTCCAACATGTTTTCAAGGAATTCGACCAGCGCGATCTCTCTTCGGCTGAAATTCGCGCCATGTTTGGCCCGTCAGAAACTGGAATCATCCGGAAGAATTTGCTTCATGGGGATACAGAAGAAGCAATTGAACTGTATTATACAAAATATCTAGAACAGCATGGACAACTCGTTGACCATAACCAAGAAATTCACGAGTTATTGCTGCATTTAAGAAAAAAAGGGATGAAATTAGGAATTGTCACAGGAAAAGCCAGAAGAAGTTTGGATATCTCATTAAAAGCACTTCAAATGGAGCATTTCTTCGACGCCATCATTACGGGGGACGATGTGGCACAACCTAAACCGGATCCAGAAGGTTTGTTCAAAGCTTTAGCGATGTTGGATGTTAGCCCTCAGGAAGCAATATTCATCGGAGACAGTGATGCTGACATTCAAGCTGGAATTAGCGCGAACGTTTTAACCGTCGGCGTGCATTGGTTGCCCGATTATCAAACCTTGGAATTTGCAGTAGCACCGAATTCCTCATACCGAACTGCGGCTGAATTTATGGAATCCTTGGAAACGGGTGGCCATTATGAGTCTTAAATGGCTGGACTGGGCTAAGCGAATCCAATCGCTTTCTCAATCCGGACTGACTTTTTCAAAAGATGTCTTTGATTTGGAACGTTACGAAGAGTTACGGAAAATCAGTGTGGAAATCATGGAAGAACATACCGGCGAGGAAATGCAAAAAATCAAAGAGTTATTTGCTAATGATGAAGGTTACCAGACTCCCAAAATGGATGTGAGGGGTGCTGTCTTCGATAAAGGAAAGATTCTCATGGTTCGCGAACGTATCGACGATAGATGGGCTTTACCTGGCGGATTTTGCGATATTGGCTTATCTCCAGCTGAAAACATTACGAAAGAAATACAGGAGGAATCCGGCTATCTTGTGGTGCCGACAAAAATGCTTGCCTTACTGGATATGAATAAACATCCGCATCCACCCCAAGCTTTTCACTATTATAAGCTTTTCATTCAGTGTGAAATTGTAGGCGGTGAAGCAAAAACCGGTGTCGAAACAAAGGAAGTGGATTTCTTTCCTGAATACGATTTACCGGAACTATCCTTGAATCGGAATATCGAGTCACAGCTGCATATGCTCTTTGAATTTGAGAGGAATCCGACTAAAGCAACTTTATTTGATTGAGCTGCTGATCGACTATGACAAGTGAATTTTTTTATTACTCCCGGTAAAATGGCAGATGGCGTAATTTACTCTGTCATTTTTTTCATGCCATATTCAATGACGCTACGTAAACTTAGCTCATTAACTGTTATTAATCCCCCCTGTTTTGACCAATACTCTTTGAACACTTAATAAAGTCTGATCTTTAAATTCCATTTTATAGATGTCTGGTTTAGATGTGCTATGTAAAAACTTTAAATCATATTTGTTATCGTAAAAGGCCATCATCAAAGTCATAACAGCTCCATGAGTTCCAATTACAATTTTCTGTTCTTTATAAACAGATAGTATTTCCTTTAAAACTTTTATCGCCCTTTTTTGACATTCAGCGTTTGATTCTCCGCCTTCTAAAGAGTAATTGAAATCTACAAATGATTTTTCTAATAGTGGAAGCAACTCCTGATCAGATATACGCTCACCTTCCAAAGTAAATACTCGCTCTTTTAGATCTTCAAACACTATAATTTCTTCCCCTATTCGATGAGCTAATTTTTCAACCGTTTGTATGGACCGCGTATAGGGGCTTGAAGTGACCACATTAACTTCTTCAGCCTTCAATATTGCAGCTAGTTGTCGAGCATCTGTTTCGCCTTTTTCAGTTAATCCTCTCGTTCTCTCATTTCCTTCCTTCGGGGAATCACCATGTCTTACCATATAAATAAATGTACTCATAGTTAACCTCCTCCATGCTCGTATTCTCAGTTTACATTGACCATGTCTTTAAGAAGTGGTTCAACAAGAGAACGATCGCTAACATGCGAAAGGATCCACTCGTACTCCTCTACAAGCAATTGACGGATTTTTGAAGAGGCAGTCAAATGATTTATGGGAGTTATTTGTTCGAAAATATCTCCCACTTGATTTAGGATATGATTTGGCAACGACTGATCAAGCGTTTTCAATCCTAATTGTGCTCTCTTTGGACAATACTTATATAGAAGCACTCTTGCCAAATGTTCCATCACGTTAGTTAACATTCTAACAGCCCAAATATTGTTGCCTCGGTCGGTTGCTTTTTTATACTGGAACAAGAACCAAGCAATGTCTATTGCACTGTCGCTGAATTCATTTTTACTGAGTTCTAGACTTTGTGTTTCAAAAAATCGCTCTAGTAAATGGCTAGGATCATACAAAACTTTAAAATAATCTTTTTCAGTAAAGTTTTGCTCCGTAACAGTAAACAAATCCAAATGCAGTAAATTATCAAATACCACTATTATTTGAGGAGCGATGATATAGATATCATCATAAAAAATGATTTTTCGATACGCTTTTATATGTTCTAGTCTTTTATTCAAAAAAAGCTCTTCATCTTCTTTTTCCACTAAGCAATAAAGGTCAATATCTGAGTACTCATCGTGCTCATTTCTTCCCATTGAGCCTTTTAAGAAAATAGCTTTCACCAGGTGATCCTCTATTAAGCTTGTGCATATTTTTTCCACTGCTAATTCTTGTTGTAACAATTCCATCCCCCCAAAGACGCCTCTGTTTTTAAGCATTAAATCAATATACCATACTCTTCCTTTTTTCATATAGCTAAAATCTTAATGGGATTTTCCTGAATGCTTAAGGATCTGTTATTAAAACCATTGTTTTCAATAAAAATGAGTATTGCGGAACGAAAAAGCCACGTGTGCGGAGATTTGAGCCATCAATTGCGGAGAATGTGGCCAGTAAATGCATAGAAGAGAGCCACTGGCTAGATTTTACCGGTGACTCTCTTTTTGTATATTGTCAGTGAAGAAAGACAAGCTCGAGAACCACTCGTGCCATAAAATAGAACCACCTCGGACAAAATTTAGAACCACTTCGGACATCTGAGAACCACTCATAAGAATAAGAAGGCCGCCCAACGGCGGCTTTTTATG
>NZ_JAHPZO010000011.1 GCF_019042655.1 Planococcus sp. CP5-4_YE | reverse complement strand
AACCCAACATGGTTCGCTCACTCCTTTTCTTTTTGTCAGTATACGCCGGTTCGCTGGAATTGAGTAGTCAAAAAAACCGACAGTGAAGCGGAAGCCGGCGACTCCTGCGGGAACAGCGCGAGCCGAAGACCCTGCAGGAGCGCCAGCGACGAAGCGGCTGAGGCCGTGCCCGCGGAAAGCGTCCGGCTGGAGCGAAACGCAAAAAAGCTGCCGAGGTTTCTCGACAGCCTGGAGAAACAGGCAGCTTTTGCTGCCTGTTTCTTTTTGCCTTCTTCCCCTTTTTATGCAGGACTTTGGATATGCTGATGACATTTGTAAAAATTAGTGGCTGTGTTTGTTTAAGTGATTATTTTTATAAATAGCTTTTAGCGGTATATGTCTATATTTCTATTGGATAATTAAAATCTGGACCTTGCTGGCATTTCCAAATTGAGGCTGGGACGCTCATATTTCTTCTTCCTTTTTTCACCTTTCAACAAGGACTTTTGATATACTATTTATTATTAGAAAATTACCTATTTTGAAAGGAACCATATGAAATCATTATTGCTTAGGAACTACTGGGGCTTGATATTTGCTATTTTCATTTTGTTGTTCGCCGCCGTTCTCAGCCTCCTCATTTCGGAAATAAGCACTAACCGCCTGGAAGAAGAACGCGGAAATTCTTTGTCGAGTATCGCTTTTCAAATGAAAGATCGTTTGGATCAGTATATGTGGGGACGTTATAGTGAAATTAAAACATTTGGAGAAATCGAAGAGCTTGAACTAGCGGTCTCTACAGATCAAAAGCGAGCGAAACTTGAAATGCTGCAAGAACAAGTGCCGGCATTTTCTTGGATCGGCATAACTGACGCGTCCGGCCTCGTTACCGCATCTACAGATGAGCTGCTAGAAGGCATGGACCTCTCCGAACGACCTATTTATACGCAAGCCCGTAAAACCGATTTTGTCGGCGATGTTCACGAAGCGCTTCTTTTGGCAGAGCTTTTGTCGAATCCCGGTAGCCGTGAGCTCGAGTTTGTCGATATCAGCGTGCCTATCATCCATTCTGACGGCTCGTTCGTTGGAGTGGTGGCTGCCCATTTAAGTTGGGAATGGGCAGAGGAAGTGATGCAATACGTATTGCGCCCTTTGAATCGCCAGGAAAATGAGTTGGAGGTCTTTGTTTTGAGCCCTGGCACCCAACGCGTCATCCTCGGTCCAGAAGCATTTCTTGGCAAGCAGCTTCCAATCGATTCCGCCTCTTTATCCAGTGGAAAAACAGGCTGGGTATTGGAGCAGTGGCCTGACGGGGAATCTTACCTCACTGGGTTTGCCGGTGGACGGACGAATTGGGATTATCCTGAGCTGCGATGGACTGTTTTAGTACGCCAGCCTGAAGAGATCGCCTTCGCTGCCGCCCGCGACTTGAGCCGCATTATCATGTTGAGTGGCTTGGCAAGCGCTGTTCTTTTTGCCTTCGCCGGTTGGTTGGTGGCTGGGCGCATCAGCCGCCCACTCAATGAAATCTCCAGAAAAGCGAAAGCGTTCCGCCAAGGGGAAAAATTGACTTTGCCGAAAAATACCGGGGTTCGCGAAATCGAAGACCTATCTAATTCGCTTGAAAGCCTGGTCATGACACTCGGTACCACGGAATCCGATCTCGTTCGCATGCAGGATTTGGCTCAGCGCGATCCGTTAACCGGCCTGCCGAATCGCATCGCACTTGAAGAAGCGGCAGATCGGATGATGAAAAAGGCGAACGCCGCAGAAGAGAAATTGGCTTTCTTCTATCTGGACTTGGACGGCTTTAAAAAAGCCAATGACAGCTTGGGCCATTTAGCGGGCGACCACGTACTTCAGAAAGTGGCCGAGCGGCTGATGGCGGAACTGCCTGAAGAAGCGTTCATTTCCCGTATTGGCGGAGATGAATTTGTCTTATTGTTTCCCTGCAAAGGTATGGGGGAACTATCGACAAAGCAATTGGCACAGCGGCTAATCGATCGGCTGAGCAAGCCGATTACCGTAGAGGCCGGGCGGGTGCAACTCGGGTGCAGCATTGGAATTGCCATCTATCCGGACAACGCCGAAAACCTTTACACTTTGCTCTCCTATGCAGATGCGGCACTTTACGTATCGAAGGAAAACGGCAAAAGCCAGACGACATTTTACAGGGACATCGCTTCAGGATGAGAAAACCGGAGCTTTTGGCCTTTTAATCGAATAAGAGCAAGGATCCACAAGCGCTGCCCTTTAAGGCAGCGCTTTTTCAAGTACCGTATATTGGACGGCACGCCCGGCGTCTGCTACGGTTAAGGGAGGCGAAAGCTTAAGATATATTACATATAGCGCTGTCATTGTGCTTTCGAAGGAGTCTTTCATTTGAGTAACAACAAACCTAAATTATGGACGCGGGACTTTATCGGCGTTTCCGTCGTCCATTTCCTGCTACTGCTCGTTTTTTATTTATTGATCGTTACGATCGCTTTATACGCCGTCGAAGAATACGGCGCTTCGACCAGTGAAGCCGGACTTGTTACCGGCATCTTTATCCTCGGTGCTTTGGCAGGGCGTTTGGTCATTGGCCGTACACTCGATATGATTGGCCGAAAACGCGCCTTGGTGCTCGGCTCTGCCCTTTTTGTCGGCATGACGGCACTGTATTTCCTGCCACTCGGCTTGCCTTTCTTGATGCTCAACCGCTTTTTGCACGGCGTGACGCTCGGCATTGCGAGCACTGCCGCTGGAACGATTGCGGCGCAAGTCATTCCGCACACGCGCAAAGGCGAAGGCATTGGCTATTTCAGCATGAGCGCTACGCTAGGTGCAGCTTTCGGGCCGTTTATCGGTTTGCTGATGAGCCAATGGACCGGCTATAACGCGATTTTTGCTGCCTGTGTCGCGATTGCAGTGTCTGCTCTGGCGCTCAGTACTTTTGTGAAAGTCCCGCCGCTGGAGAAACCGTCTGGCGGAGAAGCGAAATCCGGCTTCCAGCTTTCCAATTATTTAGAAGCGAATGCTGTACCGATTGCCATCGTCATGTTTTTGATCGCGCTCAGTTATTCGAGCGTTTTGTCCTTCATCAATTTTTACGCCAATGACAAAGGGCTAGTGGAAGCAGCGAGCTTCTTCTTCCTAGTGTATGCTGTCGTCATCCTGCTGACGCGGCCTTTTACGGGACGCATCATGGATTTGTACGGCGCCAATTACATTATGTATCCTGCGCTCGTGTCGCTTGCAGCGGGACTATTGCTGCTCAGTGTCGCCGATTCAGGCTTAGGGCTGTTATTTGCGGGTGCTTTGATCGGGCTTGGTTTCGGCAATATGCAATCGACGACGCAAGCGGTCGCCATCAAGCTGACGCCTCCCCACCGCATGGGGCTTGCGACATCGACTTTTTTTGTCGCGATGGACGGCGGGCTCGGCATGGGGCCGTATATCCTCGGCTTTATCATCCCGTTCACCGGCTACAGCGCGCTTTATGGATTGCTTGGAATCGCGGTATTCGCGTTGATCGTGCCGTATTATTTCCTCCACGGAAAAAAAGAACGCAAGCTCGCTTCCACGCATTGAACGGATGCAATATAAAAGAACGGCCGACAAGTCATGTCGGCCGTTCTTTATTTCAATTTATTCTTCCTCTTCTGCTGCGTCCGCTTCCGCTTTTGTTTCGTGCACTGTGCTGTGCGGATGTTCTGGCGGTGCATAGATGGAATAGATCTTCAGCGGCTTATCGCCTGTATTGGTGACGTTGTGCCATTTGCCTGCGGGGATGAGGATGGCGTAATCGTCTTCAGCTTTTTCTTCAAAGCTTAAATTGTCTTCGCTGTCGCCCATCTGCACGAGGCCTTCCCCTTCTTCGATGCGAAGGAATTGGTCGCCGTGTTCGTGGACTTCAAGCCCGATGTCATCGCCTGCTGCGATGCTCATCAATGTAACCTGCAAGTTTTTCCCGGTCCAAAGAGCGGTCCGGAACGTATCGTTTTGTTTTGTCGCATCTTCGATATTGACGACAAATGATTCAGCACCATAATCTTTTAATTCCATGTGTGGTTCCTCCTCCGATTTGTTGTTCTGTCCTGCTCTTCTCTACCCTGCGAGCATCGGACATAAACAAACCGTTCAGCACAAGGCTTGTTTTTTGAGCGCCTGGTTACGGGAGTTGAACACATCATTATGGGAAGACACCATGGCGATATTGGCAGCGTCCGGTTCGATGAACTTCTTCGCTTTATTGACGGCATTGGCGGCGTCGGTGAACGTGCCGGCGATCAAATTGAGCTTGCCGTCATGCTGGAGAATGTCCCCTGCCGCAAACACTCCCGGTACGGAAGTTTCGCTTGCCGGCGTGCCTTGTAAATAGAAGTCGTCTTTTGTTTCCAGATCGAGCGGGCTATTTTCGAGTAAGCTTGCATCACGCTCATAGCCGTGGTTGATGACGAGCTGGTCGACCGGGAGCATACGCCGTTCCCCCGTCACTTGGTTCATCACTTCCACGAGTTCCACTCGGTCGCCTGCATCCGATGCCACGAGCCGCGTGATGGCGGAATCCAGTAAGCACTCGGCGCGGCTTTCGAGCAATTGGCGCACTTGCGCTTCGTGTCCGGCCATTTCCGATTTCCGGTGGACGACATAGACTTTTTCGGCGATCGGCTCAAGCTCGTTCGCCCAGTCGACTGCCGAATTGCCCCCTCCTGAAATGAGCACCGTGCTGCCACGGAAACGCTCGAGTGTTTTGACGGTATAATTAAGGTTCGCCACTTCAAAGCGTTCGGCTCCTTCAATTTGCAGTTTCTGCGGTTTCAGGATGCCTCCACCGACTGCGACGATGACCGATTTCGAGTAATGGACTTCACCCGACGCCCCGGCGAGCACGAATAGTCCATCTTCGTTCTTATTCATGTTCTCCACTTTCTCATCCAAGCACACCGTCGGATCGAACGTCAGCCCTTGTTCAACCAACTGGGTGATCAGCTGTTCGCAGCGGATCGGCGTCTGCCCCCCGACGTCCCAGATCATTTTCTCCGGATACACATGGAGCTTGCCGCCA
Organism: Planococcus sp. CP5-4_YE; assembly: GCF_019042655.1. Taxonomy (GTDB): domain Bacteria; phylum Bacillota; class Bacilli; order Bacillales_A; family Planococcaceae; genus Planococcus. The sequence continues at coordinate 85,147 of NZ_JAHPZO010000011.1, read as the reverse complement.
AGGCGCGGCTGGAACTCGATAATTTTCGTTTTCATGCCCCGAAGCCCGCTGTAGAAAGCTGAATACAAGCCGGCGGGACCTCCCCCGATGATGGTTACGTCAAAGATGTCGTGATTGGCCATTTTTTCCATCCCCGTTCTATAGTAAATTCCGATTGACAACGATTCTCAATAACTTTATAGTATACATTGTAATGAAAGTGAGAATCATTATCAACACATATCTCATTTTTATTTTTTTGCTCCAAAATTACGGTTTAACGAAAAGGAGGGCTGTCGATGGGACGCCTTTTTACAGAAAACCTGGAAGTCAGCTATGGCGAAAGGAAAATCGTCAAAGGCTTGTCCCTGTCGATTCCAGATAAAAAGATTACGGCAATCATCGGGCCGAACGGCTGTGGGAAATCAACTTTTTTGAAAGCGATGACACGCGTCATTCCCCACGAATCGGGTTCGGTCATTCTCGACGGCCAGCAAATTGCTGAAGAAAAGACGAAGCAATTGGCGAAAAAGCTTGCCATCTTGCCACAATCACCGGAAAACGCGGCTGGCCTGACCGTCGGCGAAATCGTCTCTTATGGCCGCTTCCCTTATCAAAAAGGATTCGGCAAGCTCAGCAAACGGGATTATGAAATGATCGACTGGGCACTCAATGTGACCGGCACGCAATTTTTCAAATATCACCCCGTTGATGCCTTATCCGGCGGCCAGCGCCAACGCGTCTGGATTGCCATGGCTTTGGCGCAGGAGACTGAAATGATTTTCCTCGATGAACCGACGACTTACCTCGATATGGCCCATCAATTGGAGATTCTTGAGCTTCTCCGCGAACTCAACGCCGAGGAAGAACGCACCATCGTCATGGTGCTGCACGATTTGAACCACGCCGCCCGCTTCGCCGACCATATCGTTGCAATGAAAGACGGCCAGATCATCAAGGCCGGATCACCCGAAGAAGTCATCGTTCCGGATGTCCTACGGGAAGTTTTCCGCATCGATGCGGAAATTGGCCTTGACCCCCGAACACAAAAACCGATTTGCCTAACATACAATTTAATTAAAGGAGCTTAACCAAATCATGAAAAAACTACTTATCTTGTCCATCGCATTGCTAGTTATGCTTGCGCTTGCCGCTTGCGGTTCTACAGAAGAAACGACAGAGGAAACGAGCGGTTCGGAAGGCGAAGCAAGCGGATCCGATACCATCCAATATGAATCTGAAAATGGCACAGTGGAAGTTCCGGCTGACCCGCAACGCGTGGTAGCCTTGGCTTACGGCGGAAACGTCATGGCACTTGATGTACCGCTTGCCGGCATCGACGCTTGGGCGATCGACAACCCGAACTACGAGCCATACTTGGACGGCGTAGAGGAAGTATCGGAAGAAAACCTGGAGAAAATCATCGAATTGGATCCGGATTTGATCATCGGTTACTCGACTCTTCAAAACGTCGATAAACTGGAACAAATTGCACCAACTGTGACTTACACTTACGGCAAAGTCGACTATTTGACACAGCACTTGGAAATCGGGAAACTATTGAATAAAGAAGACGAAGCACAAGCATACGTTGACGACTTTAAAGAACGCGCTCAAGCTGCGGGTGAAGAGATCAAAGCGGAGATTGGCGAAGAGACAACGGTATCCGTCATCGAGAACTTTGATAAGCAATTGTATGTATACGGCGACAACTGGGGCCGCGGCACCGAGATCCTGTATCAGGAAATGGGCTTGAACATGCCGGAAAAAGTTGAAGAAATGGCTCTTACTGATGGGTACTATGCCTTGTCACAAGAAGTCCTCCCTGAATATATGGGCGATTATGTAATCTTCAGCAAAGACTCCGAACAGGATAATTCCTTCCAGGAAACGGATCTTTACCAAAACACGCCAGCTGTAAAGAACGACCAAGTATTCGAAGTGGACGCGAAGAAATTCTATTTCAACGATCCAATTTCACTCGATTACCAGCTTGAGTTCTTCCAGGAAAAATTCCTTGGCCAATAATCACAAAAGGGATTCTGCCAAGCGGAATCCCTTTATCCTTTCTATAGAAAAGATGATGATGCATGCGTTATAATGCCCGTTTTTCATACATATTTGGAATCAGCCTGCTGGCACTTGTGCTAGCTTTTGTTGTGTCGATGGTCTTTGGGGCTGCTGATGTCAGCCTGAATAACCTCTGGCTGGCGCTGTTTTCCGACAACACCGGACAGCAAATTTCGGTCATCCAGGAAATTCGCCTGCCGCGTGAAGTGGCCGCGATTTTCGTCGGGGCAGCACTCGCCGTCTCAGGCGCGATCATGCAAGGTATGACCCGCAACCCTCTGGCGGATCCCGGACTGCTCGGTTTAACTGCCGGGGCAAACGCGGCATTGGCCGCGACATTGGCATTTATCCCCGGCGCTAATTATTTTGGCATCATGATCGCCTGCTTTATCGGTGCGGCCATCGGAGCCGGGCTCGTCTTCGGCATCGGGGCTTCGCGTCGCGGCGGGTTCTCGCCATTTCGCATTGTCCTTGCCGGAGCGGCGGTATCGGCATTTTTGACCGCCATTGCAGAAGCGATCGGCTTATTGTTCAAAATCTCCAAAGATGTCTCTATGTGGACTGCCGGCGGCTTGATCGGCACATCTTGGGGGCAGCTGCAGATTATCATTCCGTTTATCACGATTGCTTTGTTTGTCGCATTATTGCTGTCCCGCCAACTGGCGGTGTTGAGTTTGAGTGAAGAAGCGGCAATCGGGCTTGGCCAAAAGACCGGCCAGATCAAAGCAATGCTGTTTGTGGTCGTCACCTTGCTTGCCGGCGCTGCAGTCGCTTTGGCCGGCAATTTGGCATTCATCGGCTTGATGATTCCGCATATCGTCCGCGTGATCGTCGGCAGCGATTACCGCTTCATCATTCCGATGTCTGCCGTCACGGGCGCCATTTTCATGCTGCTCGCCGATTTGTTCGGCCGTACGGTCAACGCACCATTTGAAACGCCGGTCGCAGCGGTGGTTGCCATGCTCGGCTTGCCGTTCTTCCTGCTCATCGTCCGTAAGGGTGGAGGTGCGTTCACATGATCCAACAACATTTAATCCGCAAGCAGCGCATCACTTTGCTCGTGCTCACCATTATCCTGTTGATTACCGCTGTCTTGAGTTTAGGGCTTGGCTATTCGACGCTCGGTTTCGGCAGAATTGTACCCGTCTTGCTCGGCCAGGGTGATTTTAAAGAAGAATTTGTGCTCTTCTCTATCCGGATGCCCAGGCTGCTCATTACGTTCCTGGCAGGAATGGCACTCGCTTTGTCGGGCGCAGTGCTGCAGAGCATCACGCGCAATGATTTGGCAGATCCGGGCATCATCGGCATCAATTCCGGTGCTGGCGTCGCCATTGCCATTTTCTTTTTGTTCATCCCTGTGGAGCCAGGCTCTTTTGCGTTCTTGATGCCGTTCGTCGCGTTTCTCGGCGCTTTCATCACCGCCATCCTGATTTACCTATTTTCCCGCGATCCACGCACAGGCCTTCAACCGGTTCGTCTCGTACTCGTCGGCATCGGTTTTTCGATGGCCTTATCCGGCGTCATGATCGTTTTGATTTCATCTGCAGAACGAGAAAAAGTGGATTTCATAGCCCAGTGGCTCGCAGGTTCCATTTGGGGCACCGACTGGCCGTTTATCCTGGCGCTTTTGCCTTGGCTTGTCGTGTTGATTCCGTTTGTTTTATATAAAGCGAACCGGCTGAACATCCTCGGGCTTGGCGAATCCGCCGCCATCGGTCTCGGGCTCAATATCGGCAAAGAACGCGCCGTCCTTTTGCTTGCGGCCGTCGCGCTCGCTGCCGCTGCTGTTTCTGTCACCGGGAGCATCGCCTTTATCGGCTTGATGGCCCCGCACCTCGCAAAAGCGCTTGTCGGGCCGCGCCATCAATTGTTCCTGCCCGTCGCCATCTTGCTCGGCGGCTGGCTGCTGCTTGCAGCTGATACGATCGGCCGCAACCTGCTTGAACCGTCGGGCATTCCGGCTGGCGTCATGGCAGCATTGATCGGCGCACCGTATTTTGTTTATTTATTGATGAAAAAATAAAAAACGGCTCATGCCCCTCCAAAAAGGGACATGAGCCGTTTTGCTGTTGTTACACCGGTTCTTGCTGCGCATCCATTTCCATGCGCGCTTCGCGGTCTTTAAGTTTCTGCATTTCCTCATCGGTCATGAATTCGACTTTCCAACCGAGGAAGGCCATCAGGATGGCGATGATCGGCACCGAGTAATTCAGTACCGCGTACGGCGCATAGGCGAATGGATGCACCGCTAGTGTCGCCAGGATAAACACGCCGCATGTATTCCACGGAATGAATGGCGAGGTGATCGTCCCGCCGTCTTCAAGTGCCCGCGACAGGTTTTTCGAATGCAAGCCCTGGTCTTGGTATGCCCGCGCATACATCCGCCCAGGCAATAGAATCGAAATATACTGTTCAGACGCCGTGACGTTCGTTAAGAACGCGGACGCCACAGTCGCAGCGATTAGGCTGCCGGCTGTTTTTGCCAGCATCAAGATCTTGGTGACAATCGATTTCAACATGCCTGTATGTTCCAACACGCCGCCAAACGTCATGGCGAAAATCGTCAAGGAAATCACGAACATCATCGAATCGATGCCGCCTCTATTGAACAAGGAATCGACGACTTCGTTGCCAGACGTGATGACATAGCCATCATGCAGCGCATTGACCGCTTCTGCAACCGATCCGCCCTGCACCAAGATATGGCACAGCCAGCCCAGCACGATGCCGATGCCTAGTGCCGGCAATGCCGGCACTTTCTTCATCACCAAGACGATGACCGCCAAAGGCACGAGCAAGAGCCACGGCGAGATAACAAAATTCTCTTCAAGCGACGCCAGGATGGTATTGATATTGCCGCTGTCGACCGAGTTCCCGGCAAACTGGCGGCCGAGGAAAAAGTAAGCGCCGAGGGCAATGATCATGCCTGGAATAGTCGTGTAGATCATGTGGCGGATATGGACGAACAAATTGGTGTTCGTGACGCCTGCTGCCAAGTTGGTTGTGTCAGATAGCGGTGACATCTTGTCTCCGAAATAAGAACCCGAGATGACCGCTCCAGCGACCATTGCCGCCGGAATTCCCATACTTGCTCCAATGCCCATCCCGGCGATGCCCACGGTGCCCATCGTCGACCAGGAACTGCCGATCGCACCGGCAACCAGTGCGCAGATCAAACAAATCGTAACGAGGAATAAAGACGGCGTAATGATTTTCAGGCCATAATAAATCATTGTCGCGACAATGCCTCCGCCGATCCACGAAGCGATGATCATGCCGACCATGATGATAATGACCAAAGCCGGAAGCGCGAGACGGATGCCCTTATAGGCCCCTTCTTCAATCATATGCCAGCGATACCCCAACCGCCAGGCGATGATGACCGCAATGGTCGTGCCAAGAAGCAAAGGAATATGCGGGCTGCCTTCGAAAATGATGATTGTCACAGCCATGGCCGCCACCATGAAAATCAGCGGCAGCAAAGCCAGCCAAAAAGGCACTTCAATCTCCTGTTGATTTGGACGTTTTTTCTCCTCTGTCATGTTCTCTAACCCCTTTGTAAAATGGAATGATTGCTTGTATTTATTTTGCCACTATACTGATTTCATTGCCATATAAATTTTCAGATTAAACCGATTTTTCGGAATTCGGAATAGTTCAAAGCAGGATTCTCCTCAGCCCGCCCCGAAGTGTAATCGTATTGCCTAAGCTTCCGGCATCCTATTGTGGAAAGGAGAAGATGAACATGGGGAAACTGACTGTTTCGATGTATGTCACACTCGACGGCGTCATGGAAGAGCCCTCGTGGACAGCTGCTTATTGGGACGATGAACTCGCCCAGTTTCAACTGGGCCAGCTATACCGGAATGATGCTTTGCTGCTCGGGCGCGTCACATATGAAGGGTTTGCTGCCACTTGGCCGAATGCCGAAGATGAACATGGCTTTGCGGATCGTATGAATGAGATTCCGAAATATGTCGTGTCGACTACATTGAAGCGGACCGAGTGGAATGCACGCCTGATCAATCATGACTTCGTCTGCGAGATCAAAAAGTTGAAGAAAACCGGCCAGCGCTTACTCGTGTATGGCAGCGGCGAACTCATCGACACCTTGATCGAACATGATTTGGTCGACGAATTGCATTTGATGACCTTTCCACTGCTATTGGGCGAAGGAAAAAACCTGTTTCGGGATGGCGTATCGCCCAAAGCCTTCAAATTACTGAAAAGTTTTTCGACCGACCAAGGGGTCTTGATCGCCAATTATGCGCCTGAACGGCAATGAAGATATTTTAAAAACTAATGAGCGTGACCGTCTCCCTTTTGGGGAAAGAAGAAATGAGGCCGCCTCGCACTTATGGCCATCCCGGAAGGAGCTGCCGTCTTGCGATGACAGAAAACGAAATCACTTTAGCGTTAATCCAATCATTAAAAGACGGGCGGACGCAGGACTTCCAGCACATTCTCGATGAGCTGCAGCCTTATGACATCGCCGTCCAATACCGCCATTTGCCAGAAAAGCACCATGAGCGCTTTTTGCTTCATCTGACGGTCCGGCAATTGACCGAGCTCATGCAGGAACTTCACCGGAACGAACAAGTGCGTTTGCTTGAACGGATGTCGATGGACCAATCGACCAAAGTGCTCGACTTGATGGATAACGACGATCTTGTCTCGCTATTATCCGATTTGGAGCCGCATATCATCGAAGACCTTCTATCGCGCATGAACCGCGACGAATCTTCCTACATCCAAAAGACCATGAACTACCCGCCGGAAACAGCGGGCCGCATCATGAACAACCGCTATGTCTGGATTCCGCAGCATTATACGATCCGGGAAGCGATCGATAAGATCCGCGATTTCGCGGAAATTGCCGAGTACTTGAACTATTTATATGTGGTCGATGACGACAAGAAGCTGCTTGGGGTCGTTTCTTATAAAGATTTGATTCTCGGGGAACTCGATGAACAAATTGACGATGTTATGTATACACGCGTCGTCAAAGTCGATGCCTTGACCGACCAGGAAATCGCCGCAGACATAATCGGCCGCTACGATTTCATCACTTTGCCGGTCGTCGATACAGAAAACCGGCTGCTCGGCATCATCACGGTTGATGATGTCATTGATGTCGTCTTGCAGGAAGCGAATGAAGACATCGAAAAGCTTTCCGCATCCGGTAAATCCATCGACTTCCAGACTCCCCCTTTTGTCGCGGCTTACCGCCGTTTGCCTTGGCTGATTTTGCTCTTATTTATCGGGCTGATTTCCGGCGGCATCATCAGCCGCTTTGAAGACACCTTGCAGACGGTTGTCGCCTTGGCGTTCTTCATGCCCATGATTGCCGGCATGACCGGCAATACCGGCACGCAGTCGCTCGCGGTCGTCGTTCGCGGCCTGGTCGCCCAGCAGCCTGACAAAAAAGGCACATTCAAGCTCATCTTGCGTGAATTATGGGTCGGCATCATCATCGGCGTCACTTGTGCCGTGTTGATTTTGCTCATCGCCTACATTTGGCAAGGCAGCCTGGTGCTCGGGCTCGTCGTCGGCAGTTCATTACTTTTGACCTTGATCATCGGGACGCTCGCCGGCACCATCATCCCGCTCATCCTGTATCGTTTGAAAATAGACCCGGCTGTCGCCTCAGGGCCGCTGATCACGACCATCAATGATATTTTCTCGCTGCTCATTTATTTCGGGCTTGCTTCGCTGTTCATCTCTCGATTGATGTGAACAGTGTTTTTTTGAGCTGTTTTCTTTATTCCGAGTAATCAACTATGTATAATAAGGAGAAACTTTATGCAAACCTATTCTCCTGCCCATGCGGCTTGATTCAGAGCCGATCAGCCATACAAAACTCGGAGGGATTAAATATGACCATTCCAAAACCGCTCGTCCAGCTCAATCAAGCTTTTCTTGTCATCACTACGTTAATCGGACTCATTGTTCATCCGCTCATCTTGCTCGTACCTTTTGTCATTGGAGCCATTACCTTGATCACGAAGAAAAACCCGGTGATCGCATTCGGCAGACGCTTTTTGCCGAATCCACCTAGCAGTTATCTCCAGGAAGACCGCGACCAGCAATTGTTCAACCAATGGATTGCCACTGTCTGCCTCGGTCTCGCCTTGCTGTTTTCCGCAGCCGGGTTATCAATTATCGCTACCGTCTTCGGAGCGATGGTCATTGTCGCGGCTGGTGTCGCGCTTATGGGCTATTGCATCGGCTGCACCGTGCGCTACCAGCTCATGATGTGGAAACACCGCCGGGCGAAAACGAATTATTGAACGCTTTATAAATGAACAGAAAAAAGCGGAGACCGCAGTCTCCGCTTTTTTTATTTTATTTGGCCGTTGCCTTTGATGATATATTTTGTTGAAGTCAGTGCTGGCAACCCCATCGGCCCGCGTGCATGGAGCTTTTGCGTACTGATGCCGATTTCGGCGCCGAAGCCGAATTCAAAACCGTCCGTAAAGCGCGTCGACGCGTTATGGTAGACCGCTGCTGCATCCACTTCCGTGAAGAATTGCTGGACGTTTTCCGCATGTTCCGAAATGATTGCCTCGGAATGCTTCGTGCCGTACTGATTGATATGCTTGACCACTTCATCTACGCTTCCTACCGTTTTCAGCGCGAGTTCATAAGCCAAGTATTCAGTGCCCCAGTCTGCTTCTTCGGCCGGGATGATGTCGATGCCTGCTTGCTGCGCAGCTTCATCGCCGTGGATTTTCACGTCTTTTGCCTGCAAGGCTTCGATCAATTCCGGCAGATGCTGCTCGGCCCATTTCTCGTGAACGAGAATGGTTTCGCACGAGTTGCAGACGGATGGACGCTGGGTTTTCGCATTCAATGCGATATTGATCGCCATGTCCTTGTCTGCCGTTTCATCGATATAGACGTGGCAATTGCCTGCGCCTGTCTCAAGTACCGGCACGGTCGAATTCTGGACGACCGTCTTGATCAAGTTGGCGCCGCCGCGCGGAATTAACACATCCAAATAATCGTTCAGCTTGAACATGGCAGATGCTGCTTCACGGCTCGTATCTTCGAGCAATTGCACCGAATCCACTGGCAATTCGCTTTGTTCAAGCGCGCGGTGAATGACCGCTACAATCGCCGTGTTCGAGTGAATCGCTGTTGAACTGCCGCGCAGGACGACCGCGTTGCCGGTTTTCAAGCACAGGCTCGACGCATCTACTGTGACGTTCGGGCGGGCTTCATAAATCATGCCCACCACGCCAAGCGGTACGCGTACTTTGCTCATATCGAGACCATTCGGCTGTTGCCAATGCTCAAGTACTTCGCCGACCGGGTCTGTCAGTTTGGTCAATTGGATCAGCGCATCCGCCATATCTGCTAAGCGCTCTTCATCGAGCTTGAGGCGGTCAACGAGCGATTCACTCATGCCATTCGCACGTCCCGCTTCAATGTCTTTCAAGTTTTCTTTCAAGATAAACGCTTTTTCAGCCATTAATTGCTGGGAGATGAGTTCTAATGCTTTATCTTTCAGGGTGGTGTCGGCTTTAGCGAGTTCCCCCGCTGCCGCTTTCGCTAGTTTCGCTTTTTGTACCAGTTCTGTCTCCAAATGTGCTTCCTTTTGAAGAACTTCTGTCATCCAATCTTCTCCTTTCGAATTTCCGTTCCTTACGCTAATTCTTTAACGGGTTTTGCGATATACGTCCCGTCGCCGTTGCCATTCATGATCTCAACCAATTTTTCGTCGCCTTCTCCTGTGCCGATAAATACGTCGACGCCGAAGTTGTGCGCTGTTTTGGCGGCTTCCACTTTCGTTTTCATACCGCCCGTCCCTACATCTGACCCAGCGCCCGATGCCGCTTCCATTAACTCATCCGGAATATCTTTCAGGTGGGTATATCGTTCAGCGGCTGGGTTGGTTTTTGGATTATCTGCATAGATGCCGTTGATGTCCGTCAGAATGATCAATTGGTCTGCACGGACAAGGCCGCTGACAAGTGCCGAAAGCATATCGTTATCGCCGAAGGTCAATTCCTCGACTGCCACCGAATCGTTTTCGTTGATGACCGGCATCATGCCGCGCTCCAATAATTTCGAAATGGTATCGTCTGCTTTTTGGTACAAGTCTTTCGTCAACAATAATTGCGCAGAGACGATATCGAAATTCTTGAATTCCGTCGCGTACGCTTGTGCGAGCAAGCTTTGTCCAACAGCTGCTGCGGATTGCTTGTCGACTACTGTATCTGGACGGGATAAATACCCCATGCTTGTGCATCCGGCTGCAACTGCGCCAGATGAGATCAAGATGACATCATGGCCTGCTTCTTTCAAGCGAGCCAATGCCCCCACGTGTTCGCGCAACTTCGTGATGGACAATTTACCGTGGCTGTCCGTCAATGAGCTGCTTCCTATTTTCACTACTATTCTTTTCTTTTCCATTGTTACAGTCACCACCCGATTTTGATTATTTAATGAGCTCTCCCATTACGATCAAAAGCGGAAGAACCCAGTCTCCGTAAAACGCTTTACAATGGCTGACTTAGTGTCGTCTGATAATAAGAATTATTATGCAATTAAATGAATTTTAAGTCAACTATTAATTTTGGAAATACTTATATAACGGTTATCGAAACAATAAAAATTACATATTTATGAATATTTATTCAAAATACACGTTTCATTATAAACCATTTCCAGTTCCGGAGATGGCGGATGCGTATTCTTCGCCGATCATAAATTCCAACCGGCAGCTGATCGCCTGCAACACGCCAATCACAAGTGGCAAGTGTAACATAACCAGAAGGTATTTCAAGTTCAGGGAGGGGATTTCGCCTCATGTAAGGGCTTTCATTTTACATATAAAATAGGTATAAAGTTTTATTTAAGAATCAACAAAAGCCCGTACCACAAGGGATACGGGCAAAACGCGCACAAGTGTTGCTATTTCATTCTAAAGTACCACAGTCAATGCGGCGGCGTTTCCACTGGCTGGCGCCGCTTTCCTGCTCGCCGATACCCTTGAATAACATCACTTAAAGTCCCGAAGATCATCATCACTAAGATGGCGCCGAAAATCCAGGTCAGGGCATTGGTTCCGCCAAATGTCTCGGTGAGGAATTGGCGAAATTCCGGATTGAGCAATTGAGAATTGGTGAAGATCAAGATGAACACGAGCACGGAAACCGTTTGTACCGCGGCGTTGAATGTGGCCAGCCGATAATTCCAATAGCCTGCGCGCCATTGCCAGATGGCAAGCGACAATTCCAGCACGATGACGAGTGCAATGAATGGCCAATAGGACACCAGCACATCTTGGTTGAATACCGCCATTTGAAAGCGCAAGCCTTCCCCATTGTCAGTGTAGATGCCGAGCACTTTATCGGCATTGAAATAGACCGTCGTCCAGATAACCATCCAGATCAAACTGCCGAAAACCTGGCTTTTCGCCACTTTCGCTTCAACCGGTTCGAGCAGCGCCTCCTGCCCTCCCCACTCTTTCAAGTCATCAGGCGTCCATTCTTCCATCGTTAGCCCGAGCGGCGTCTCCACGCCCGATTTATCCGCCCAGTCCATCACGGCGACAACAAGCGTGACCCAGAACAAAGTCTGCATGATGGTATTGAAAATCGCGCTGATGATATTGCCAATCAATGAAACGAGCACCGTGACCAGCGTCTCGGCCTGGCCGACTCCCGAAACGATGCTGACAATGGTCACGACGATAAGCGTAATCAGGACAGCCAGCGGAATGACCAGCCGCAGCAAGCGCACATACAAATCGAAATAGCGCGGGCCGATCAAATAACGCCTCACTTTACCGTAATGCTCCGCCATCAGTGCCGGATGGCCGAATTCCTGAAGGACTATCCGCTCCTCGTTTTCGGTACTGTTTGCCGTAAGCCGTTCCGATAATTTTTTTCTCAGATCTTGTTCAGCTTGCTGCCGTTTGTTTTGCGGTAGCCGTTCGAGCACTGCCCGGATATATCGTTCGCTTAGCTTCATGACCCCATCTCCTTTTGAGGCAAGCTTATTATTAGCTCTATCATGAAGGATTTTTCTGGAAAAAACAATAAGATTAAACTGAAAATTCGGTTTTTATCAGAAAATCAAGTATTACAATGTCTTCTCTACTTAATCGTGTGAAGGAACGTATAGAAGCGAGCAAGCCCCACTAAGAAAATGTATATTTTTTCGTGTACCTTCGCCTACGGCAACTTAGCTATACTCTATTGGAACATCTATTTATCTTTGATTGCCTTATTGAATAAATACCGTCAAAGGTTACAATTAAAGTTCATAACCAAATGGCGATTTTTCAGGACACCTTGCATCAATTCTCCCTTTCTTTAACGAAACCCCTTTAACATCAGACATCAACAACCGAATGGCCAGATGTCGAAGAAGCGATATGAAAAGAGGAATCGATTATGCCAAAAAAGCAACAAATTTTAGGATCGGCCTTGCAGCTTTTTGCAGAAAGAGGCATTGAAGCAACGTCTGTTCAACACATCACAGAAGATGCGGGTATCTCAAAGGGCGCATTCTATTTATCTTTTCCATCCAAAGAATCATTGATTAAAGAAATCATCGATTCATTCATGAGGGGATTGGTCGCTGATATTGATCAAGTAGTCAATAGCCCTAAAAATGCAGATGAAAAGCTCCGTCTATATTTTCTTGCCCATTTAGCCCTGCTCGAAAAGCATGCCGACTTCGCCAAAATCTACGCACAGGAGCCGATGCATGCCCTGAACGAGGAAATCCTGGAGAAGCTCATCCATTACGACGCCTGGATCGACCGTTCGCTGCTGGCTTTATTGGACGAGTTGCATGGGGAACAGCTACAGGGCCGGCGCTATGACTTGCTTATTTCTATCAAAGGCTTCGTGCGCATTTATTCGCAGCTAGTGTTGTTCCACCCTTACCCGCACGATATCGGAAAAATTGCAGATCTCCTCGTGGAAAAAACCAATGTGCTGGCAGCTTACTCCCATACCGCTTACCTGACGGAAGAAATGGTCGAATTGCCGATGCCTGGCCCTGAAGAAGTGACCACCTCTGAAAAGTTGCTGATGGTGATCGATGAATTGCTAGAAGACGAGCAGCACCCGCCGCTCATCGCCGAATCGATCTCGCTGCTCGCTGAGGAGATCCAATCTGACACACCAAGACGCGCCATCCTCCACGGCTTGCAGGCCAATATCTACGATTACGCCCCTGCCAAATGGTTGTCATACCTCCTGAAGAAATACGAACAGAAAAAAAGCCCGTACAATTGATGTCCGGGCTTTTTCAAAGTGTTGAAGAAGTCTAATAATCTGCTATAAATTAGAATGTACTTTTTTTCTACATTCAAAAATCAATGATCTATCTAAGTATTTGGAGAAGCGTTCGCTCGACTCCAGTGGTAAAGCGAGACGACCGAGACCCCGCAAGACGCGAAGCGGCTGAGGAGGCTTGGGCGCGAGCCCACGGAAAGCGAGCGACAAGCTTCGGAAAATACGGCTTTTTACATGCACTGATTTAGTTGATTTCCACGGTCCAGTCCAGTGTATCTTCGACTTTGCCGGTCTGGATGCCAGTAATCGTATCGTACAGTTTTTGCGACAACTCACCGATTTCGTGGTTGTTGATGATCATTTTCTGGCCTTGCCAGTTGAGTTCGCCGACCGGGGAAATGACCGCAGCCGTCCCCGTGCCAAAGACTTCCTCGACTTTTCCGGCTTGGTACGCTTCGTAAAGTTCATCGATGGCCATGCGTTTTTCCGTCACTGGAATTCCCCATGAGTTCAATAATTCGATGATTGACATGCGCGTGATGCCTTTCAAAATACTGCCATTGAGTTCAGGGGTGAACACTTCGCCATCGATTTTAAAGAAGATATTCATGCTGCCGACTTCTTCGATATAGCGCTTCTCGACACCATCGAGCCATAAGACGTCTGCGTTGCCTTCTTTCTTGGCATTCGCTTGCGCCTGATAGCCGGAAGAATAGTTCCCGGCCGTTTTCGCCATCCCCGTGCCGCCTTTGACTGCACGCGTGAACTTATCTTCTACATGAATGACCACGGGTTGCAGGCCCCCCGGGAAATACGAGCCGACAGGCGACAGAATGACCATATATTTATATGTAGATGAGGGCCCCACTGCCAAATTTGCATCAGTCGAGATGATGTATGGGCGGATATAAAGAGAAGTACCTGGTGTTTTCGGCACCCAGTCTTTTTCGAGCTTGATCAATTGCTTCATATGCTCTAGCGCCAATTCTTCATCGATTGCCGGGATGCTAAGACGCTCGCTCGACAAATTGAGTCTTTCAAAGTTCTTCTCCGGACGGAACAGCAATACGCGCCCGTCTTCTGTGCGATAGGCCTTCATGCCTTCAAAAACCGTTTGGCCGTAATGGAAGATCATCGCTGCCGGATCCAAAGAAATCGGGCCATAAGGTACAATCTTCGGTTCATGCCACCCTTTATTCGTTTCGTATTCCATGATGTACATATAATCAGTGAAAGTTTGGCCGAATGGAATCTGGTCTTGCGCCGGCTTGTCTTTCTTCGCAGTATTCTCGATTACTTCCAATTGATAAGTCGTCATGGTCATATCCCCTTTTGCAGTATGTTTTTATTTTCACGATTTCGAATAATTATACACACTTTGCTAAGTACTTAAAAGGCTGTTAGCCGAATTCACTAAATATCGGCCAATCGGCTCAGCGGATCAATTCCATAAAATGCATAAGAATTTTCGCTGTTAGCCCCCAAATGACGCGGTCTTCGTATAAATAGAAAAATTCATCCACTTGACGTGCCCGCCAGCTATAGTTTTCGCCGCCGGCAATCAAGTCATACGGAAAACTTTCCTCCGGCTGAATATCGAAATCGATGCGGTAAACACGCGGCTCGTTTTCTAGGAAAAATTGAAGCGGCACCGTGAAGACCGTATCGACTTCTGCCGCGTTCGGCACAAAATCCGTTTCGGGGTCGATAAACCCTGCAAACGAATAAACAATCATGCCAAATGGCGAAACGATGTAATCGAGTGGAAACACATTGCTGATTGCCTCTTTTTGGATGCCGAGCTCTTCCATCGTCTCACGCAAAGCCGTTTCTTGCTCATCTTCATCCCCATGGTCGATGCGCCCACCTGGGAAACAGATTTCCCCCGGCTGCCGCCTCATTTCAAACGAACGCACTTCAAACAGGATATGGACGCCGTCTTCTTTTTCAATCAATGGAAGAAGGATCGCATATTTCGAGAAATCCCGGTTGCCGAGTACTTCCGGCACCCGTCCTTGGACTTTTTTCAAAATCTTTTCCGGCTCCATGCCATCACCTCGACTTTCTTTCTTCTTATCTTACCAAATAATCGAAGCACCCGGCCTTCCAATCACTTCGGAATGATGAAAAACGCGGATTCTCTTGCCAGCTATTGGCGAACGAACCGAGCCTTCGCTACAATGGGAGCGGAGGGGATAGACTTGAACCGAAAAACTTATATCGACAACGATTTCTATACAGCGGGCATAACCGTAAAAAATCCGCAGACAAGCGGCGGTAATAACCTCGCGCTCCACGCCGGAGACCACCGCGAGCATTCACTCGAGAACCGGGAAACCTTACTTTCCGCGCTCGGTTACACAATGGATGAACTCGTCTGTGCCAATCAAACCCACAGCAAGCATTTTCAAAAAGTGTCGCATGCGGACGCAGGCAAAGGTGCACGGACAGTAGATAATGCGATTGCTGATACTGATGCGCTCTATACACGCGACACCGGGCTTGTTCTCTCGAGTTTCGCCGCCGATTGCGTGCCGGTAACTTTCTATCACGTAACAGAAGAGTTGGTCGGCGCTGTGCATTCCGGATGGCAAGGAACCGTAAAAGAACTTGTGCCAAGCTTGTTTGACCATTTAACCACCAATGAACACTGTGCGCCGGAAGGCTTCCGCGTCCAAATCGGCATGGCGCTGAGCCAGGAGAAGTTTGAAGTGGATGAAGACGTCTACGTAAAATTCAAAGCACTCGGCTATGCCGATCCGTTCATCGAATTCAATGAAGAAACCGGGAAATACCATATCGACAATCAGCTCACCGTCAAAACCCAGCTGGAACGCGCAGGCATTCCCGCCGAACAGATTCATATCGACCGGAGCTGCACCTTCAAAAGCCCGGACGGCTTCTCTTACCGCGAAGACAAACAATGCGGCCGCCATATGGCTTATATCGTCAAGAAATAGCAAAAAGCTCTTCCGCATAGGGAGAGCTTTTCGTGTTTTTAGAGTATATGCGATAGCTAAACTTTTTCGTTTCTGTGAGCAGTCACTGTTCATTCATCACATAAATAATCGCAGCCTCGCTTGGGGTTGAGCTTTCGCAATGAGCCAGAAACCCGCTGTCTCATTACTTCGCTTCACCCGTATGCGCGAGGTTGCTTTTTGATTTCATTGAATTAAATATGCGTAAGAGTAGGCGTTGCTCTACTGTTCACATGCTGGAACTAAGCTTAGTAGAAAAAGTAAGAAGTAGTTATCTCTTTACTACTGTAAAAGCAGTTATTGGATCTTCTATAAAATTCCTGAAGGCTAGGCACTTTTTCATTACCTGTAAAACAAAGGATGGAGAAAACGGCATTTATGCGACAAGGAAGTTTGATTTCCGCCCGAAGCTCAATCCCAACCCTATATGAAGATCTATAGTTCATTCAAATCATCAAAATCTCTCGAATGTCCTCTTCACTCATCGACTGCACGGCTTCTGAACCGGATTGGATCATCTCATCCACCAAATCCTGCTTGCGCAGCTGCAGGTCGTACATCTTCTCTTCGATCGTTCCCTTCGCCACCAAGCGCAGCACCTGCACTTCCCTCTTCTGCCCCATTCGGTGCGCACGGTCCGCTGCCTGTTGTTCAACAGCTGGATTCCACCACAAATCATACAAAATGACCGTATCGGCACCCGTCAAATTGAGTCCAGTTCCGCCTGCTTTCAAGGAAATCAAAAATAAGTCCTCCTCGCCTTCATTAAAGCGGTCGCATAGTTCCACACGTTCTTTTGGCGGTGTCGAGCCATCCAAATAGAAATAAGACCTTCCTGAGCGCAACAGCGACTGGCCAATGAGATTGAGCATGCCCGTAAATTGGGAAAACACCAATACGCGACGCCCCGTCAGACGCGCCTCTTCCAGGATTTCCAGCAATTGCTCGAATTTTGCCGAACCGCCTTTATAATCTTCCACAAACAACGATGGGTGACAGCACAATTGCCGCAGGCGCGTCAGTCCCGCAAGAATGCGGATCCGGTTCTTGCGCATGCTGTTGTCGCGCAGATGCTTCAAGGCTTCGTGGCGCAGTTCCGCGAGATACGCCGTGTACAGTTTCTTCTGCTCTTCGTAGAGCTCGGAATGTTCGATACGTTCGATTTTTTGCGGCACTTCCCCGAGCACTTCCGCTTTCGTCCGGCGCAACAGGAACGGCCGCACACGTTTCGCAATATCGGCGTTGCGCAGTTCCGCGAATTGGCTGCGGTCCGGAAGCAGCGCTGGAAAGACGACGTTGAAAATCGACCACAATTCATCGAGCGAGTTTTCGATCGGCGTCCCGGTCAGCGCGAACCGATGCCTGGCGCCCAATTCTTTTACGGCTTTCGCAGTCTGTGTTGCAGGATTCTTAAAGGCTTGTGCTTCGTCAAAGAAAACCGTATGGAACTTCCAGTCTTTATACGCGCCCCGGTCCATGCGCAGCGCCGGATACGAAGTGATGTAGACATCGCCTAACTCTTTCAAGGCTTGCGTCCGCTTTGCTTTTGGGCCATCGACGATGACCGTCCGGATATCCGGTGCAAAGCGTTCAAATTCCGCTTGCCAATTGTACATGAGCGAAGAAGGCGTAACGATTAGTGCCGGCTCGTCATTTGTCCGGATTTCCTCGAGCACCGATTGCACAAAAGCGATGCTTTGGACCGTTTTTCCAAGTCCCATCTCATCCGCCAATATGCCGCCGAAGCCGTATTTCGCGAGCAGGCGGAACCAGCTGAATCCGCGCTTTTGGTAATCCCGTAAAATACCTTCAAAGCGTTCCGGCAACTGTTGTGCTTGCGTCCACGGGTGATGCAACTCTCTCAGCAAGCGCGCAAATTCCGTTCCAGTCTCCGATAATTCATGCTGTTCGAGGCTCCCGGCAAGCCGCATGCCTTCCAGCAGCGGGATGCGCTGGACGCGTTCAAAATTATCTTCATCGATGTTCATGATATCCAAATATTCCTCAAACGCCGCCATTCCTGGGGTTTCAAGCGACATTAACGTACCGTTAGGGATGCGGAAATATCGCTTTTTCTCCCGGATGGCGCGGATGATTCCCCGTAATTCTTCTTCCGGTAGGCCCCCGAGATCGAAGCGGAACTCCAGCCAATCGGTCCGGTCTTTCGGCAGATTGACACGGATTTTCGGCCCTGGCAAGGTTCTTTGGATGCGCATTTTCACCGAAGTCGTCGCATAGACTTCGAGCCATTGTTCGAGCAGCGACACCGTATCGTAAAGGAAATCATATTCCGCTTCTTCGTCCTGCAGATAGAAACCGCCATCCGTTTTCGTCAACCGTCCCGACTCCATCAAGTCCATAATGGCCCGTTCTTTTTCGAGCTGCCTGAACACGCCTGGATACTGACGATAGGTTCCATCAGTCTCTTCACACGGATTGATGATGAGCTGCCCGTAATGAAACTCAAGGCCAGCGAGCAATCGGCTGCGGACACGGTCGAGATACAGTTTCGCGCGCAGCGGCGTCTCTCCGATTTTCTCGATCGCCTTTTCTGTCACGATGACCGGCCCAAGTTTTTCCAGCCCCGGCAAGACAGCTTTCATCATATGGGCGACTTGGCTTTCCTCGACTGTCAGCTCCTCGCCCGCCCCTTGCATCAGTTGCTGCAAGCCTGACAGGCGCTTCATATCAGCTGCGGCCGGCTGCACAATCGATTCTTCCGTTAAGGCAACGCCGTATTTCGGAAAGATTTGAAGACGCTCCAATCCCCGGACAATCAAGCGGTATCCGTCATGGCCATGATCCAGCCGAAACGACACCGGCAATGTATCCGTCACGTGAAACGGCAGCACTTCACCGAGCGGATTTTCGAATTTGGCATGCGTTATTACGCGAAGCACCGGCAATAGGCGCTCCCAATCGCTTGCGGAAACGAGCAACTTTCCGTTTTCATCCGGCTGTGGATTGCTTTTATCGAGTACCCGGAGCAGCTCCAGGACCGGTTGTTCAAGTGCATGGCGGCTTGGGTCGTATGGAATCGCTGCGGTCTCCTCGTATTGGCCGTTCGACAGGGCTGATACGAAGCGCAGCGGATCCCGGACATTTTTTAGGATTGCCGTGCCGCTTCTCAACGTCAGTGCCAACTGTTCTTTGCCTCCGCTGCGTACAGTTGCTTCGACGTGATACGGCACGCGCCGGTCGAAGCGATGCAAACGGGCAGAAGGCTTGTCGTCTTCTTCAAACAAGCCGAACATTTGCTCAGCGAGCGGGCGTTCCCGCTGGCCTAGCTCTTCTGCTGCAATCATTACTGCGGCAATGTGATGGCAATATGTATGGATGAACCCGACAGGCGGGCAGCTGCATTCCGCCCGGATGGTCCCGGCTTGCGAACGAGTCAGCTCGACGTGAAATGAGCTGCGCCCTTCGACGATAGCTGTAATGGACTGGCCATTGGCTTCTGTGATATTAACTTTTCCGGCGATTTGAAACGCCTGGCCTTTTTTATAAGCAGTCTGGCCGCATAATTTGCGGATGTGTTTATCGCTGATCCAAAATTCCATAGCGGCCCCTTTCTTCTGCGTGATATTGTCTTACTTTCATTATCCGACATGGCGCGTTCGTCTTCAAGCGGAGGCGCTTTACACAGGCAGTGCTTTCGACTTATAATAGACTTAATTTTCAGACATTAATTGATAGCTCGATTCAAAGGGGAGATCGCAATGGCTCGTGCCCATCAAAGCATATTCATCCAAGCACCGATCGACGAAGTGTTCCAGTTCGCCAAAAAGCCGGGAAACTGGACGAGTTTCTACAACCATTTATCAAAACCGGAAAGGATCGAAGGCACCGGCGAAGCAGGCACTGAAGTCGAGACCGTATTTTCTATTGTCGGCTTGCGCTTCCCGGTGACGATCAATGTGGTCCGTTGTGAACGCGACGGCGAGGAAGGGTTTTGGGAAGGTATCATCACGGGTAGCTTTATCGCCCATCAAAAGACCCATTATCGCTCGATGGAAGGAGGGACGGAAGCCGTCTTCGAACTGGAGATCGATTTGCCGGACAGCGCTTTCGACCGTTTCACTGAGCGCTTGGTCTATGACAGGCTGGAGAGAACCACCCTGCGCCATACGCTTGAAAATCTCAAAGCGGCTTGTGAATTGGAGCGTTAAAATCTAGTCGATGAAAGGATGAATCAGATGAGATTGGAAGGGAAAGTAGCAATTGTCACCGGCTCAGCTTCCGGCATGGGGAAAGCCATCGCCGCCTTGTATGCCAAAGAAGGCGCGAAAGTCGTCGTCTCCGATATTAACCAGCAAGGAGCCGATGCTGTCGCTGAAGAAATCAACTCTACTGGCGGCACAGCAATTGCTGTCGCTTGTAATGTCGCGAAAGAAGCAGATATCCAAGCCCTGGTCGACAGCACTGTCGCTGAATATGGCACGCTCGATATCCTCGTCAATAATGCCGGCATCATGGACAATTTCGAAGCTGCCGCAGACATCGAAGACGATAGCTGGGAGCGTATTTTCGCAATCAATACGACCGGGGTCATGCGCGCCACCCGAAAAGCACTGAAAGTATTCCTTGAAAAAGGCTCTGGCAATATTATCAACATCGCATCCGCCGGGGGCTTGCAAGGAGCGCGAGCCGGTGCTACCTATACCGCATCGAAGCACGCGGTCGTCGGCTTCACGAAAAATACCGGCTTTATGTATGCCAATAGCGGCATCCGTTGCAATGCGATCGCACCCGGCGGCGTTGAGACCAATATCGGCTCCACCATGACGCATATCAGTGAATTCGGCATGGGCCGCACGCAACCCGGCATGGCAGTCAACCCGCGTATCGGCAAACCGGATGAAATCGCCTATGTCGCCTTGTTCCTTGCTTCCGATGAATCGAGCTTCGTCAACGGCAGCATCATCACCGCGGATTCCGGCTGGCTCGCTTATTGAACTAATTGAAAACCCCGTACGCCGAATTCCGGCATACGGGGTTTTTTGGGCATTAAAAAACACCCCGCATAAATGCGGGATGTATCGATAGCTGCGGCGTATCAGGCCACGCTCCACAACGTGTTCCATAAAGGAATGCCTGTCCGTCTTATGCAGCTTAGCTCATCGCGTAGTTAACAATAGCTCATACAATGCCTTCTGTCAACTTTTTGTCATCCAAGACAGCCACGCTCTTTAGTTCTTCGGCTCATCCGACTCATACGCTTCTTCTTGCTCGACATGGCCATGTTCTTTGTCGCTCGTCATGATTTTGGCAAAATAGGCGGTCGGCAATAACAAGCCAATTGCCGCTTGAACCAAAGAGAAAAACCGGGCACTGCCGACCGGTACCAAGTCGCCATATCCGACGGACATCATCGTCGTCCCACTGAAATATAAATAATCCCAGAAATCATGTGCTCCAGCTTTCCCTTCGGGTGTGGAGAGCCGTATGACGACACTCTGCATGCCAAGCAAGTAGTAGAGCACCGCAAACCCGATAGTGATCCCAATCAATGAATAGAATAGCTTTTGGAATAAGGGAGGATGAAAATTGCTTTTATGAAATTTTCTCCCTGTGAAAAAGAACCATAAATTCGCCGCCATAAATAAGATCGTCAAACCTATTAAGATTGTGCCAAACATACAATCGTTCCCTTCTTGTCGGTTCATCTTGTTATTAATGGTAAAGGAAATAGCAGACATTAGCACTTCTCTGACCCACAGCGCATGAAATACAACTGGGTTTATTATAACTGACCCCTAAAAATTCTTTATTATTGATACTTTCAACTAGGTCAATTACTTGCTAAAGTAATCAAAAACTACATGGTGTTACTTACAGGCATTGTGTCATTGAGTGACCGGAAAGAAGGAATGGTTTCATGCAAAAAACTACTACTTACTCCAGCGGACGCACATATAGCATGATCATCACATCGATGCTCATCGCACTCGTCTTCGTGGCAACCTTGCTGCTCAATATTCGCCTGCCGATTGCAGCAAACGGCGGCCTCGTCCATCTTGGCACGACAATGCTATTCACGGCAGCTCTGTTGTTCGGGCCGAAAAAAGGCGCAATCGCCGGTGCTGCCGGTATGGGGCTCTTCGATTTGGTGTCCGGCTGGACGCTATGGGCACCGATCACGATCATCGCACGCGGGTTGCAAGGCTTCCTGGTCGGCAAAATCGCCTGGTCGGGCGGCCGCAACGGTGACCATATGGGCATCAACATCCTTGCCTGTACCTTGTCGATTCCGGTAATGGTCGCCATCTACTACCTCGGTGAAGCGATCATCTTCAGCAGCTGGATCATTCCAGCAGCCTCCATTCCAGGAAACCTGGTGCAAAACGCAGTCGGATTGGCACTCGCCATCCCTGTCGTAGCAGCGTTGAAAAAAACACCTTACTTCAGAAATTAATACAATGCCGCCCCTGAAATTTCAGGAGCGGCATTTTTTTATTTGCGAAGTGATTTTCTGAATCCATAAAAAGGCCGGAATCCATTGCCTTCATAAAAAGAACTCGACGAACTGGATGCTAGGAGATCGACTCTTGTATCAGGGTGCAACGCGTGCACAAAGTCCAGTAGCCTTCTCCCAGCCCCACGTCCTCTAAAGGGTTGAGCTACAAGCAGTTCGCAAATATACGTACTGACAGAGCCGTCGGTTACTCCTCTTATATAAGCTATGAGTTCCCGGTCTTGTGATTCTACCACATAAGCGATGTTCGAGTTTTTCCACGCTTCTTTTGTTTGGGCATTTTTCTCGACCAGACCTGTCCACCCTTGTTGTTGGTTCAACTGTTGGATGTGCTCCAAATCTTTTTCTTCGTAGCCTCGTATTGTGATCTCCAGCGAATCCCCTGCTTGTGCCATATAAATGCCTCCCGCCAAAATAGTTTAATCGCTTTTCAAGGCTTGCAAAAAAACCGCCAAGATTGCTCTCGGCGGCTTTCTCTTCATTAAATTTGCGGTGTTAAATCTTCCGGCGCGTGATCTGCCGGCTTCACTTCATTTAAATCCAGTGCTTCTGCAGTGTATTGATGAACGTGTTTTAACAGCTCTTCGTTATCCATCAAGGATTTGCCGTAAGACGGAATCATTTCCTTGATTTGCGGTTCCCATTTTTCCAATTCTTGAGGGAAGCAGTTGGCCAGCAGCTTCAGCATGACGTGAACCGCTGTCGAAGCTCCAGGAGATGCCCCGAGCAACGCGGAGATGGAGCCGTCCGCTGAAGTGACTAGCTCTGTACCGAATTGCAGCGTGCCTTTGCCGCCTGCATCGGTGTCTTTGATGACCTGGACGCGCTGTCCTGCGACGACGAGCTCCCAGTCTTCACTCTTCGCAGCCGGGATGAACTCACGCAGTTCTTCCATGCGCTGTTCTTTCGACTGGATGACTTGTTGGATCAGATATTGCGTGAGCGATAAGTTTTTCGCTCCACCTGATAGCATCGTTAACACATTATTCGGTTTAACCGAGGCCACCAAGTCCATATAAGAGCCGGTTTTCAGGAATTTCGGTGTAAAGCCTGCGAATGGTCCGAACAATAAGGATTTCTTATCGTCGATAAAGCGCGTATCCAAGTGAGGAACGGACATCGGCGGTGCGCCAACTTTCGCTTTGCCGTAAACTTTCGCGTGATGCTGTTCGATGACTTCCGGGTTTTTGCAGACCATGAACAGGCCGCTGACCGGGAATCCTCCAATATGTTTCGATTCCGGGATGCCGGATTTTTGGAGCAAGTGGATGCTTGCGCCGCCGCCACCGATAAAGACGAACTTCGCCGTGTGTACGTCGAGTTTTCCGGTTTCAAGATTTTTAACTTTCAGCAACCAACGGCCGTCTTTCATTTGTTTCAAATCCTGCACCATATGGCGGTAATGGACATTGACATCTTCTTTCACAAGACGGTCAAACAGCATGCGTGTCAAAGCGCCGAAGTTGACGTCCGTGCCCGTATCGATTTTCGTCGCTGCGATTGGCTCTTCGTCTTTCCGGTTCGCCATGATCAACGGCATCCATTCTTTCAGGACTTCCGGGTCATCCGAAAATTCCATGCCTGTAAAGAGCGGATTTTTAGCCATGGCATCAAAACGCTTTTTCAGGAAACGGATATTGTCTTCGCCCTGAACCATGCTGATGTGCGGCAGCGGGCGGATGAATTCATCCGGATTTTTCAACAATCCCGTTTTCACGAGATGGGACCAGAACTGGGCCGATACCTGGAATTGTTCGTTGACGTCGATGGCTTTGCTGATATCCATCGTGCCGTCCGGTTTTTCTTTTGTGTAGTTCAATTCACAAAGGGCTGCGTGGCCTGTACCGGCGTTATTCCATTCGTTCGAACTTTCTTCGCCAGGGCTCGACAATTTCTCGAACACATTGATTTTCATGTTTGGAGACAATTCTTTCAGGAGAATCCCCAAAGTCGCACTCATAATACCGGCACCGATTAAGATTACATCTGTATCAGTTTCTCTATTGCTCATGTATACCTTCCTTTTCTACGCAAGTATTAGCGGCTTTTCGAATCCGCCGCTTTCGTGTTAAATCCATCATCTATTGTATGCCTGTTTGACACAAAATCTTTACTACTAACAGATAATTATAAACCATTTTGCGTAAGGATTAAAGAAAATAAGCCTTTTACGCAAAGCCATGAGATGAAAAAGCGGATTCCTGCACTGAAGGCGCGGAATCCCTCTTCGAACGAGCAGCTTAGTCTATTCCGCAATCTGCCACCCAAGCAAAAAGAGACCGTCATTTCGACAGTCTCCACAGAGTTTTCATTGCAATTAAGTTTCACCAACTTGGCTTGGAAGCGAATTTCTTGTAAAGGGCAAGGAGGCACCAGAATAGCATGGCCGTAGCGAAAAAACTGGCCATATACCCGATTGGCGAAACCGTGTAGCCAAAAGACACTTCCGACTGCAATACGTGCTCATTCGCCCATAATGCACCGATATTCGGATGATACAGCATCGTTTTCGCATACCCGACCATAAATGTGACAACCCAATACAAAAGATGGACCATAATGGCCCCAGCTACGGCCTGGCATATCAACTTCACCTCACTCACCCCTTTTCCATATTTTAGCATAAAAAAATGGAAAAGATCCTATATAGAATCCCAACCATTTCCAGTTTTTTAATTTATTTTCGGTTCGCGATGTGAAATGGGCAGCTGATTATATGATCGTCGATAATTCCTACTGCTTGAAGAAACGAATACGTCGTAACGGGGCCGACAAATTTAAATCCGCGTTTTTTCAAATCCTTGCTGACTTTTATAGACAGCTCCGACTGGGCGGGAATCTCCGAGTCCGATTGCCATTTGTTGATTACCGCTTTGCCGTCCGTGAAACTCCAAAGATACTCAGCAAAACTGGTGAATTCCGATTGGACCTCCTTCACCGCCCGTGCATTCGTCCGGACGGATTGGAGCTTGGCACCGTGTTTGATCACGCCGTATTGTTCTTTGATCTCGGCAAGCGCTTCATCCGTCAATGCGGCGCAATAGTCTATATCGAAATTTTGAAAAGCGTCTTTGTAGCTATCGCGTTTTGACAGCACGATCTGCCAGGATAAGCCTGCTTGGGCGCCTTCCAAGCTCAGCATTTCAAATAAATAGCGTTCATCGCGGCTTGGCCGGCACCATTCCTCGTCATGGTAAGCCTGCATCCGTTCGTCGCCTTTTGGCCATTCGCATTGCATTGGAGCACCTCTTCCTATGTTATTTTATGATAAAAAAAGAAGCGGCAATTTTTCCCGCTCCTTACCGATGGTCGTCTTTAGGTGTGTCCTGTTCCTCTACTTTGACGTTTTTTACAGGTGTTTGTTGATCCGGCACATCGTCCACTTGATTGGACTTGCTCTTTTTCAGCATCATGAGGATACTGCCGACCAAAAGCCCGGTAATGAGCAAAAACAAGCCAAAGATGATAAGCGCCACCGTGATTCCACCAGGCATATCCACTTCCGTTTCCTCCTTTCGCTATCGATCCTTATATTCTTCTCATTGTTCATTCTCCAGCTTTTCCACACGCAATTCCAGTCCCTCGATGCGTTTTTGCAAACCCGATTCATCCGCCTGCAGCTTTTTGTTCTTGTTGGCCGCTGCCTTTACGGCGACTACTATTAGCACGATCGCCAAAACGAAAAAGCCGAGAAGGAAAAATGTTGCAATGATATCGCCTATGTTGAACCTCATCATATTATCCACAATTCATATCCCCTTCCAGTCATGGTGTAAACTTCTACAAATCCTATCGAAAACCCTTTATCATCGTATACTGCCAATATTAAAAGGCATTTTCATAAATTTCCACAAAATTAAAGCTCATTCAACTCACTAAAAGCCGAAACCCTCTTTTCAGGGCTTCGGCTTTTTAGTGTTCAAGCGACGCGATTATCGCATCATTTCATTAACTGAGCGGATAGAAATTTATTGAAAAAATAACTCAAACCGAAAAATGCCGGTTCAACTTAGGAATATACATGGAGAGGAAAATCGAACGGCCCGCACTAAATGCTATGAACGCGAGCCATAATCCGTGGTTGCCGAACAGGGGGACGGCGAGGAAATAGATGGCCAAAAACAGCAACAATGCCATCATCATCGACTTCCGGACAGGCGCTGTCTCGGTGGCTCCCGTGAAAATGCCATAAAAAATGATGCCTATGCTTGTGGAAATCGGAAACAGCAATAGCCACATGCTGTAATCGGAAGCAATGGTGATGACTTCCGGGATTCCGGTAAATAGCCGGATGACCGGGCCGCTGAACAGCCCATACACAGCAGTTAAAAACAACGCCGTGAAAAGCGCCCATTGGCTGGCCAAAGCGAGTGTCCGTTTATACAAGCCTTCGTCCTTCGATCCAAGCGCTTTGCCGGATAAAATACTCGAAGCATTCGAGAAGCCGTCGAAGAAATAAGCCATCAAATAATGGATTTGAATCAGCACGGCATTGGCAGCCAAGGTCTCGGTGCCGAATGAAGCACTTTTGTATGTAAAGATATTAAAAACGGCGAGCAGGCAGACAGTCCGGATAAACAAATCCTGATTGACGGCAATCATTTTCTTCAGCGCTGCGCCTTCAAAAATTTGCTGGAGAGGCAATAGCTTGAGCGTGAATTGCGTCCGTTTCATGAGGAAATAAATGCCCAAAACCATCGCGCTCACTTCGGCGATCAAGGTGGCCGATGCGACCCCGGTGACGCCCCAAGCGAACCCTGTCACGAACAGTAAATCGAGCGCGATATTCAATAAGTTCATAGCGATTTGAATCGTCACTGCCAGACGGATGCGCGACATGCCCATCAGCCAGCCGAGGATGACGTAATTGATGAACGTCACCGGCACGCCCCATACGCGGATATGGAAATAATCCAGCGCCAAGGCCTCTACGTCTTGTGCCGGATTAAGCAAGGCCATCGCAGCTGCCGCAATCGGATTTTGGAGGAGCAGGAAAACGAGCCCGATTAACAACGCGATGAAAAACGGCCGGATAAACGACAGCGTTTCCTGCAGTTCATCCCGCGCGCCAAGTGCCTGAGCCGCAAAGCCTGAGGTGCTGACGCGCAAAAAGCCAAACAGCCAGTACATCGTATTGAATATTACGGTGCCGATGGCGACGCCCCCGAGATAAGCGGGGTCCGGCAGCTGCCCGACGACCGCCGTATCCACGGCCCCGAGCAAAGGCGTCGTCACGGTTGAAAAGGTTAAAGGCAAGGCCAACGCCAAGTATTTTTTATGATTCATGGTGCACTCCTGTTCAGTCGAATAAAGAAATCAATTGTTGTGTATAAGGATGGCGTTCATCTGCAAACAAATCACCTTTTTCGAAACGGTCGACGATTTGCCCTTGTTTCATGACCAGTATTTTTTGGCTTAATGCCTGAATGGCCAGCAGATCGTGGGAAATAAATAAATACGATAAGTCCAATGCGTCGCGAAGATGATCCAGCAACTTCAAGATCGACATTTGCGTCAGGACATCCAAACTCGAAGTTGGTTCATCCAGCACTACAAGCGCGGGCTCCAGGCTGATGGCGCGCGCAATCGAGATACGTTGCTTCTGGCCGCCGCTCAGTTCATGGGGATAGCGAGACAACAAGTCCGGAGAAAGTTCCACCGCTTCCATCAATTGGCGCGCCATCCCTTCTTCACTGCCATGTTGGAAGTGGCTCAAAGATACTTGTGCGCCGTATTGGCGAAATGGTTCCATCAATGAATGGCGAATTTTCAGCTTCGGGTTCAGTGAAGAAGCGGGATTTTGCATGACGGTTTGCAGGTGGCGCCGATACGGGCGGATTTCCCGTTCGCCTTTATCCTGCAAGGGCGTGCCTTCAAACAAAATCTCCCCTTGGTCAAGCCCCTCCAACTGCAAAATGCAGCGGGCGAGGGTGCTTTTGCCGCATCCGCTTTCGCCGACAATCCCGAGACATTCCTTCCGGTCGAGCGAGAAGTTGATGTCTGTTAGTACCGGAATGCCCGGCTGGTAGGATTTTTGGACATTGTTCAATTGCAGTAAACGCATGATGTGTCGTCCCCCTTCAACAGCTGGGATGCTGCGGATAAGCTTGGTGATGCCGCCATCAGCGACCGGGTATAAGCATGCTGCGGCTGGTCCAGAACGCTTTGCTTATCGCCTTTTTCGACGATTTCTCCTTCTTTCATCACAATAATTTGGTCGGCATGTTTTCGTACATGCCGCAGATCGTGGGTAATGAACA
This sequence comes from Planococcus sp. CP5-4_YE, assembly GCF_019042655.1. Taxonomy (GTDB): domain Bacteria; phylum Bacillota; class Bacilli; order Bacillales_A; family Planococcaceae; genus Planococcus. The sequence goes on along the minus strand of NZ_JAHPZO010000011.1, from coordinate 56,127 downwards.
GCATCGCGCAGCCGGTTTTCTGCTGTAGGTCCGCGAGTAAACGAAGCACCTTAGCGGCTGAAATGCTGTCGAGTGCCGCTGTCGGTTCATCTGCAATGACGAGGTCCGGCTTTGTCAGCAATGCCAAGGCGATCGAGCTACGCTGAAGCTGGCCGCCGCTCAATTGAAACGGGTAGCGCGTGTACATCTCGGGCTGCAATCCGACCGATTCGAGTGCTTGTTCCGCCATTTCCCGTCGCTGTGCTTTCGAAAGCTTGAAATGGGCTTTCAAAAACTCCTCAAAATGGCGGCCGATTGTATGGAACGAAGTAAATGAACCTTGATAGTCCTGAAAGATATAGGAAATGGAAGTGCCCCGCAAGCGGCGCATTTCTTTTGCACCGAACTGCAGGATATCTTTTCCATTATAAAGCGCTTTGCCCTGGGCTTTCAAATTCGGCGCGAGCAAACGGCCGATCGCGGAGGCGCTGACGCTTTTGCCGCTACCGCTTTGCCCGATGATGGCGAGCCATTCGCCTTTTTGGACATCAAAGGAAATGCCCTTAACAAGTGGGACCTCTCCGGCCTGGACCGTTAAATTTTGTACAGAGAGCAACGTCATTCTGCCACTTCCTTTTTCACGTCAAATTTATCGCGTAAATAATCGCCAAGCAAATTAGAGAGCAACACAACGGTCACGATGGCGAGTCCGGGGTAGATCATCAAGGCCGGAACTGTCTGGAAATAGGGACGGGCTTCATTGAGCATCGCGCCCCATTCCGGCGCCGGCGGCTGAGCGCCAAGCCCGATGTAAGACAAGGAAGAAATCAATAAAATGATTTTCCCCAGATCCAAGCTGGCGAGCACCAAAATATGGCCAATCAAATGGGGAAACAAATGTTTCCACATGATGCGCCATTCGCTCAAGCCGTTGATCTTGGCCATGGTGATGTAATCTTTCTGCCGTTCCGTAACGACTGTGCTGCGGGCAAGGCGCGCGTAATTCACCCATTTGACCAAAATGATCGCCAGCAGCAAGTTCTCGATGCCTGCACCAAGCAAACCGCTCAGCACGATCGCGACGACCGTGTCCGGAAACGCCAAAAACGCATCCGCCACCCTCATCAGCAGGCGATCGACAAGGCCACCCTTGAATCCAGCAATGACGCCAATCGGCACTCCGATGGCGACCGCCAACAACAGCGCCAAAAAGCCATAGCCCACCGTCAATTGAAAGCCGAGCAGGATGCGCGTCAGCATATCACGCCCCAAATGATCGGTGCCAAAAGGATGCTGCCAGCTCATCGGGAGCAAGCGCTCATTCAAATCGACGAATGACGGGTCATGCTTCAATATGAGGAATGCGTAAACCGCAATCGCAGCAATGAGGATTAGGAAAGCCGATAAAAACACCTTGGTGGCACGCGTTCTATTTATAGTAAGCCGGCTTGTCATCACACTCTCCCCTTTCCTTTTAAGCGCAGTTCCGGATTCAAATAACGATACGATAGATCGACGATGCTATTGATCACAAATACCAGGATGGCCATAACAAAAATATAGCCCTGGATCATCGGATAATCCCTGCCGCGAATGGCATCAACGACCATCTTGCCGATTCCGGGATAGGCGAAAATCACTTCAATGACAACGACTCCACCGATCAAGCTGCCTAGGCTGACGCCAAATACCGTGATAACCGGCGGCAAGCTCGCTCGCAGCACATGGCTGAAGAAAATCCGCGGCTCTGAAATTCCGCGGGCGCGCGCAGCTCGGATATTTTCCTGGTTCAAGGAATCAATCAAGCTCGAGCGCAACAGCCGGACATAGACGCTTGAAATGGCGAGCCCTAACGTAATAGAAGGAAGGACGGCAGAATGCAAGCCGTCCCTCCCCATTGTCGGCAGCCATCCTAGGCGAACACCGAGCAGATCGATCAATATAAGGCCCAGCCAAAAACTTGGAACGGCGGCACCGAGCAATGACAAGCCGCGGCTCACTTGGTCGATCCAGCTGCCTCGGTAAAGCGCAGCGAGCGACCCGAGCGGCAAAGCGACCAGCACCATGACGAACAGCCCGCCGAGCGTTAATTCCAAAGTTGCCGGAACGCCACTCCACAACATGTCCATGACGGGCTGGTTGGAAATATAGGAATTCCCGAAATCCAAGCGGGCAAAATCTACCAGCCACTCGCCGTACTGGACGAGCAACGGCTCGTTAAACCCCATGTCCTCTCGCAATTGCTCCACCTGTTCAGCCGATACCGATAAATCATCAACGCGCAGGATCGACAGCACCGGGTCTCCCGGAGCCATGCGCGCGAACAGGAAACTGACAAACGTGATCAATAATAGAAAGACCGCAACTTCGGCTAAGCGGCGTGTAATGATGCGAATCACTTACTCCACATCCAATTCGTTCGTCAGCATATAGTACTCGCTTCTTGTCGTCGTCCAATTTTTTACCTTGTCGGAATTATAGGCAACGAGCGTGTTCGGATGCAGTACAAATGAGTTGTACATTTGCTCGTCCACGTAGCTGGCGATTTCTTCTGCGATATCCGAACGTTGCTCCTGGCCGACGACTTGATTTAACTCATCGATCATCGCCGTCAGCTTGTCATCGTCTGCACCGCTGAAATTGAGTGCGCCGTCGGGATGATAGGTCGCGTTCAAATAATAGCCGGCATCCCCGCGCGGTGCCGTTAAGTTGCTATAAGTCGTCAAATCCCAGTCACGGTTAGCGGCCATATGCTCTTCCGGGATTTCAATTTGCTCAATCACTACTTCAATGCCAAGCTGTCCTGCATCTGATTGGAACACTTGGGCAATTAACGGCAAATCGGCGCGTGCGCTATAGGTCAATAGCGTCCAGGTCAACGGCTCCCCATCTTTTTGCATCACACCGTCCTGCTCCGTATAGCCTACCTGTCCCAAAAGCTTGCGCGCTTCATCGATCCCACGCTTTTTTTCAGGATAGTCCGGCGCAAAAGAGAAGGAAGATGGAAACGGCCCTGTCGCCACTTCCGCATGGCCGCTCAAAATCGTCTCAGCGATCATGTCACGGTCGATCAATGCATCGATCGCTTGGCGGACATGCACATCTTTCAAGGACTCACGCTGCAAGTTCATGGTCATCTGGTGGACGCGGAAAGTTGAAGTCGACTCGACCGTCACCCCGTCAATCGCTTCCAACTGTTCGACCGTTTCCACTTCAGGGCGGAACACGATGTCCGCGCCTTTTGATTCGAGCGCAAGCGAACGCGCATTGGCGTCTTCGTTAAATGAAAATCTCGCTTTCTCCAATTTCGCAGCACCGTCCCAATAATCTTCGAAGCGCACCAAGTCTACAGCCGTACCAGGCGTAAACGATGCCACGGCAAACGGGCCGGTGCCGATTGGTTTATTGATAAAATCGGTTTCACTGACGTCGATGATCGAGGTGTTCGGATGCACCAGTTCAGAAGGGAATTCCGGAAACGGCATCGTCGTCTTGATGGTCAATTCCGCCCCTTCGACTGCAATCGATTCGATGCGCAACGCATTTTCAATGGCGATATTATCTGCCATGGCGCGTTCCAAGGAAGCTTTCACCGCTTCGCCGTCCATCGGCTTGCCGTTTTGAAACTTCACGTCTTCGCGCAAGGTGAACGTCCAAGTCTGGCCATCCTCACTCGACCAACTTTTCGCCAGCCAAGGTTCGATCTCCAGAGTTTCGTCATTCAAATAAACCATAGTCTCGGCAATGCCAGCACGCACTGGCACATAGCTTGTGTCGACATGAGGGTCGAGTGAATTGGTCGCAAAATTGAATAATAGATTCACTTCTTTAACGGCGTCTTCCCCGCCCTCCGCCGATGAATCGGAACATGCGGACAATAAAAGCGCCATAGCGGCTAATACAGTGAGTAAAACTAGCAGTTTCTTCATAAAATCTTCTCCTTATCGAATAATTTTGGCAAAATTAGCCGGTCATACAAACTTTTCTTTCGCTAATTGAATGTAATGAATCTTTAAAAAGTAATTATTACGATTTATAAAACCGAAAATTTTTTAGCCTCGTGTGGCAGCGGGCTAAAGATATGCTATGTATTGAAAAACTCTCGATCAAGCGGTTCGGTTGTATGAATCAATGCAAAGAGTAAATGTTACGATTTACATCATATACCTTAGTTTTTCATTGCGCAAGCACAATTTGGGCTGGATGTTATTTTTCATAAAAAAAAAGAGCCTGGCTTCTATTTCAGCCCGCTCTGGTCTCTATTACTTCATCAGGTTTCGGATATGTGGAGGAATCATGACCGCTTCGACTGATAAATCGACGGCTTCAAAATCAGGATCGATGCATTCCTGCCAGTACTCCATATGCTTTTCATCGATCCAATGCGTTGAAGTTTTCACCGCCTGCCCGCCTTTTCCCTGTATCGAATACCAATACAGATACTCGTTCCCATCCAGCGTCTCCCGGAAAATGGTCTCAATGTACATGTTCTCGCCTTCCAAGGTCACCAGAACTTCTTCCATGTGATCGTTCAAGAACTTCAGCCATTCGTCCACTGCTCCCGATTTTCCTTGTTTCACCCGAAACCGAGTTAACTCAATATTCACCCCGACCACTTCCTTTGAAATTTTTTATAATCGCCCGCCTTGCCCGACACTGGCAAACTTATCGAAATTATCTTCCATAAGTTTGTTGACAATACATATATGGAGAAGTAGGATTAAATAAGAATCTAATTGAAAATGATTATCATTATTGATAGACCATTTTCTACTAAAGGAGAAGAAGAACTTGAAAAAATCAGGATTATTGTTCGTGCTTTTACTGCTATTGGCTGTACTCGCTGCTTGCGGCTCTGCCGAATCGTCTGAAGATACGGGCGCTGCAGAACCGGAACAAGACGCAGCAGCGGAAACATTTACATACGAATCGGAAACGGGTCCCGTTGAAGTGCCGACAGACCCACAGCGCATCATCGCCTTGACGAACGGGCCGAATGTCTTGGCGCTTGAAGGCAATATCGTCGGCATCGACGAATGGACCAATGCCAACCCGCTTTTTGAAGATATGCTGTCCGATGTGGAAATCGTTACGGAAGACAATTTGGAGAAAATCATCGAATTGGATCCGGACCTTATCATCGCTGGCACACATATGAAAAATCTCGACAAGATGAGCGAAATCGCACCGACCGTTGCCTTTACATGGGGCAAACTCGATTATTTGGATCAGCAAGTGGAAATCGGCAAATTGCTCAATAAAGAACAGGAAGCGAAAGATTGGGTCGCTGATTTCCAAAGCCGCGCACAAGCTGCCGGTGAAGAAATCCGCGCCAAAATCGGTGAAGACGCCACTGTTTCGGTCATCGAAAGCGGCAATAAGGAATTCTATGTATTCGGTGATAATTACGCACGCGGCACTGAAATCCTCTATCAAGAAATGGGCTTGAACATGCCTGAAAAAGTCGAGGAACTGGCTCTTGAAGCGGGCGTCCACACGTTCTCGCTCGAAGTATTGCCTGACTTTGCAGGGGATTACGTCGTCCTCAGCAAAAACCCGGATGTCGACAACTCATTCATGGAAACCGATGTCTGGAACAATATCCCTGCCGTAAGCGAAGAGCGCGTCATTGAAATCAATACGAAAGCTTCGACTTATAGCGACCCGATCACACTTGACCATTTGCTTGGCATCTTTGAAGAAGGATTCCTTGCCGAAAGTTAAGCCATTTGAAAGCCCCCGTCCGAACGGCCTTCCACACCCCCCCGGAAGCCGTTCGGACGGGGGCTTTCGTTATTTTTTGCTTTTCGAGCACGCATCGCAGGTAAACTTGGCCTCTAGTTTTAAGTACGCTTTGACCTCCGCGAACCCTTTGCGCTTCGGGTAACGCATCTGGAGCTCCACTAATTCACCGCCCTCGATTTCCCTGCCGCACACTTGGCATTTTGGTGGTTCATTGATGAACATCATCATCCCTCCTGCTCAATCGTTATTGTTTCAAGCGCTCTGATAAACCTTGGTCGTCTATATAAGTGAACTTGCCGATCTTGCCTTCTTGGACGGTCGAGAATAACACGACGCCTCCCACTTCAGCGTGCTGCTCTTTTCCGCCTTTTTTCTGAAACGCCACTTCTGCCGTGAACAGGTAGCGGTTCGCCACCGTATCGCTCAACTCGATGTCCACGTCTTCCAAGCGCAGCTCATAGCCATAAATATCAGCCAATCCTGGAAAATAGGTGCCGAATACCCGCATGAATTGATCCAATTCACTGTCGGTGAAATAGGCTCCATATTTGTCGTCCACTTGCTGTTCAAATGCCTCATTCACTTCGACGCCATCCACGATTTGTTTGTTGGCAGGATTCCACATCGCCTCCAAAAACTCCTCGTCCGGCCCGTTGAATTGCAGCTCCAATACGCGCTCAATCGTCTCCATTTTCGGGTCATCGGCTTTCGCCGCCATACACCCGCCTATGGTGAAGACTGCCGCGATCACGGCCAACACCGCCAGCGCCAGCTTCAATTTGCTTGCTCCTTTCTGCACCCCGATCATCCCCTTTGTTTATAATACGAAATAACTAGGGTTAAGTTTCAATTTTCTGGAATTTAAGGAAATTTGCTTAGAAGTCATACATTCCACAAAAGAAAAAACGCCTTTCCCTACGCTCCCCCTAAGGTTCACGAGTAAAAAGGCGTTTTTGGAATGCTATTAGGTATCCAGGAAGCTTTTTCCGTTTAATTCATTCGACGATAAAATAAAGTGTTTCACCAATTCTACTGTATGATCCAAATCTTCCAGATCCACGATTTCAATCGGTGTATGCGTATAACGGGAAGGAATCGAGACGACGCCAGCTGACACCCCTTTATGCGTCATATGGATTGCGCCGGCATCTGTGCCTATACCCATAAAGATTTCCTGTTGATACGGAATCGCTTGCTCTGTGGCCACTTTTTCCAACAAACCCGTTACTAAAGGATGTGAGATCAAGGACTTATCCGTAATCTTGATGCATGGCCCTGCTCCCAGTTTTCGTGTGCCGGTCATGAGCACATCATTCGTGTCACTCGTCGGCGTCGTATCGATTGCCAAAGCGAAATCCGGATGCAGGTTTGCGCTCAAGACGGAAGCGCCGCGCAGCCCGACCTCTTCCTGTACAGTGAATGCGAAATGGATATCGCCATGCGCCAAATCGGCTGCTTGGTGGAATTCATTGATCAACTTCAGCAAGACGGCACAGCCCGCCCGGTCATCCAAGGCTTTCCCGACGACGCGGTTTTGCTTGGCATCACCGATTAATTTCAATTCGCTGCCATAGCTCACTGGCTGGCCCACTCTGACGCCCATTTGCGCCACTTCTTCAGGCGAAGCCGCCCCAATATCAATATACAGTTCCCGGTGCGAAGCAATGCGCTTCGGGTCATCCCATTTCACGTAATGGACAGCGAGCGTTCCGATGACTCCCTGGATGTAGCCATCATCACCTTTGATCGTCACCGGCTGGGCCAGCAAGGTGCGGTTATCGAATCCACCCAGCTGTTCGAAGCGCAGCGTGCCATTCGCTTCGATCTTTTTAACAATAAAGCCGATTTCATCCGCATGCGCAGCGAGCAGAATCGACGGCAAGGAAGCATCCGTCGCCGGAATCGTGGCGATGATATTTCCGAGCGGGTCCACTTCGCAGGTCTCCACTTTATTTTCTATTTCAGCCTTGATATAGCGTTGTACATCTTGTTCGAAGCCGCTTGGCCCCACCAACCCACATAATTCCTTCAATACTTTATACACAACTGCTCAACTCCAACTACTTAGTTTGATAGATATACATCAGTCATTAAATCGTTGCTCATCGGATGCGGATTGTAATCTTCCACATAATCGCTCTGTGCCAAAGGCGGTGTCGTATACGCGAGCATTACCCACGGCGCGTCTTCCTGGAACAATTGCTGGGCTTCTTGGTACAGCTCCGTCCGTTTGTCCTGGTCGATTGTTTCACGTGCTTCCGTGATCAACGATGTGAATTCGTCGCTCTTATAGAACGCGATGTTTTGTGCAGGCACTTCGGCGTTTGTTTTGCTGAGGTTCGGATACAAGAAATTGTCCGGGTCCGCCATAACCCCAGTCCAGCCATACATAGCCATGCTGTGCTTGCCGTTCTTCGTATCTTCCAAATAAGTCGCCCATTCAGACGACACGATTTCTGCCGTGATGCCAATTTCCGCCAAGTCCGATTGGATCGCTTCCGCAATTTTCATCGGTTCCGGCAAATAAGGGCGCGGATTGCTCATCGTGTGCAGTTCCGTGGTAAAGCCGTCCTCGAAGCCGGCTTCCGCCAATAGTTTTTTCGCTTCTTCTACATTGTAATCGTATTTCTCCAGCGACTCGTCGTGGCTCCAGAGAGAAGGCGGCAGCGGGCTTGTCGCCGGGTCTGCCAGCCCGTTATAAAACGCATCGACGATTTCCTCTTTATCGATCGCCATATTGATGGCCTTGCGCACTAAAGGATCATCGAATGGCTCTTTTTCCATATTGAACGCCATATAGCCGATATTGAAACTTGGGCGTTTAATCAGTTCAATGCCTTCCGTGTCTTCAACAATCGTCGTATCGCTTGCATTCATGCCATCCACAATATCGATTTCCCCTGTCTGCAAGGCATTCAAGCGTGCAGAGTTTTCGGGAATGACTTGGTAGATGACTTGGTCAAGATAAGGCTTTCCTTCCATCCAATAGTCTTCGTTTTTAGACAGCGTAATCGTGTTATTGCGGTTCCATTCCTCGAACTTGAACGGCCCTGTGCCGACCGGATTCTCGCCGATGCCAGCTCCGTATTGTTCGATCGCTGCAGGGCTCGCGATCCCGAACATCGAAATCGCTAAATAGCTAAGGAACGGTGCGGTTTTTCGCTTCAACACGATTTCAAGTTCGTGCTCACCAGTCGCTGTCACCGATTCAATCAGGTGGTTTTCGTCTCCTTTAAATCCTCCATACAGGAACGGATAATAAGGAAAATCCCCTTCATGGTACGGGTTTTCCGGATCCATCCAGCGCTCAAAATTAAAGACGACGGCCTCTGCGTTAAAATCGGTGCCGTCATGGAACTTCACGCCTTCGCGCAGCTGGAATGTCCAAGTCAGGCCATCTTCGCTCGAACTGTAATCAGTCGCGAGTTTCGGCTGAAGCTCTAAATTATGATCATACTCCAATAGAGTTTCGTATATATTATGCGTGACCCGGATCGATTCACCGTCTGTCACATTGATCGGATCCAGACTGACCGAATCGGCGCCGCGCCCATACACCAAGGTGCCGCCGCTCTTGTCGTCTTCCGATGCAGTGCCGGCCTCACTTTCCGTATTATCGCTAGAACATCCAGCCAATAACACGATCCCAAATGCGATGAACAAATAAAATAAATTGCGAACTTTCTTCTCCAACCGGCTTCCGCCTCCTTTTTTGCTCTCTTTCTCTAGCACAGTGAAGTTTTAGAGAAAAGAAGATATGTTCAAGTATAAAGTTATTTGAATTGATTTTCAAATCATTTTTTTCAGAAAATTTTAATATTCACAAAAAAACACTCACTTGTAAAGTGAATGTCTTTTATTATTATTCATCTGTAAAGGATTAACGCGTCTTTCTTATCCTCCTGCAGAAGCAGCTGCTTGATCTGCCTTTACGCAATCAATAGCCACAACCAGTGAAATGACGAGATGCTCCATCGTTTCATCTAGGATATCTACTTGATACGTGTCTCCCCAGCTGAGCCATTGTTTGCTTACCGAACCGATAACTTGCCCGTGGCGAAGAATATCAAAGCTCATTTCCCACCAATCCCCCTCAACATCGATGCCTTCCGCTTCAATGGCATAACGCGGCTTTAAAAAAGTGAATTCTTTCTTGATCGTGACAGCTTCCTGGCCATCCACTTCCACAAAGAAAGTCGGCAAGAAACTGAAGGTCTTTTTCGTGATAACTCCAATTTCCTGGTTTTCAGCGTCCAAGATTGAAAAGGTCTTCGGGATTTTCAAAAAACTTCCTTCTACAAAATAGCGGTCCTGTTCTTGCTCGTCTTTAACCGTGAATTTCTCGCTCAAGCTGAACACTTTTTGTTTGATATACAGTTGCTTCATAATAACTTCCTTTCTGGTTTCTGCTATCGGGTCTCCCCTTGCTGCCAAGTCCATCCGTGTGGTTCCACGTGAAACATCTTCACTCGTTCATACTTTCAAAATTCCCCTAAACCCTCTTGCGGCGTAATAGGAATCAGCTCCGTTATGGTAAACAAAAACCTGTCCGTACCTGCAATCACCAAAAATCGCACCACCCCGTTCCCTTATTTCAGGCGGTGTCTCTAGCCAGCTCGACGTTTTTAAATCGAACTCGCCCAATGTCTGGAGCAGCCTGTACTGGTCTTCTGTCAACAATTCAATGCCGATCTCATTGGCCCTGTCGACTGCTGAATTTTCAGGTTTGTTCTTCTTACGCGCTTCAAGCGCCGTTCGGTCATAGCAAAGGCTTCTGCGTCCTGCAGGGCTTTCTTTTGAGCAATCGCAAAACAAGAACATGCCAGTCTCCACTTCATAGCCGATGACGTCCGGTTCACCGCCGGTTTCCTCCATTTGATGCAAAATCGCTAACTTCTCTGGGTTTTCGTTCAGCTTCAGCAAGACATTGTCCCAGCCCATCTTTTCGTGGCGTTGTTCGTTTTGTTCAAAGCGTTGTTTCAAGGTTTCGAGCAAATCCTGGCTTTGCTCTTGGGTCAACTGTTTGTTACGGGCACACATGTAATAACCTCCTATTCCAACGTATGATTTTTGAAAATCCGTGCTGCTGCCTTCTTCATCTTACTTTTGACATACCGCATAGTTTCTCCTGCTTAGAGGTTTTTTTGACAGACGCAAAATTTGAGGGAAATTAAAAGGCATCTCTTATGAATTGAATTCATAAGAGATGCCTTTTTCTTATTTCACTTAATGGATCCCATTATTTTCTTGTATACAGACACTTGATCTCGCCCATTCTGTTTCGCTGCATAAAGAGCGATATCCGCTTTCTTTAAGAGCTGCTGCAAGCTTCCGTTCGTGCTTTGAGCGACGCCCATGCTGACTGTGGCTGAAATCCTTCTTTCACCGGTGACAAGTGGATGCAGCTGCAAATAATTCCTGAGTTCATTGCCCACTTGCTCCGCTTTCTCCACTGTATGTCCTTTTAACGCCAGAACAAACTCCTCCCCACCGTAACGGGCGAAAATCTGTCCTTCTTGCAATTTGTTTCGGCAAATTTGGGCAATATGGACAAGAACTTGGTCGCCTATATCGTGTCCATATGTATCATTGATGGCTTTAAAGTGATCAATATCCATGAGAATGACCGAAAAAGGAGCGGAACTCTCAATAGCTTCTGCAAAATTCTCTTCGCATTGCCGCAAGAAAGCGCGCCTGTTGTAAACTTGGGTCAATTCGTCGTAAAAAGCTTGGCGTTCCAATTGCTCCTGCAGTTTTTTCAGCTCGGTCACGTCTGTGAAAATAAGCAGCAAGCCTTCACTGCTGCCGCCATGTTTCATGGTCGAGGCGCTGATTTGGTAGATGCGCTCTGAATGGCCTATAACGGCTTGAATTTCCTGAAGGCCCGTGCTCGCCAGTTCGACAGGAAACCGTTCCCCTGCCAGTCGCAGCCAAATGCTTTGAAACTCCATGCCATACATAGACTTATCCAAAAGCGGAAAACTATTCTTCGCAGCCCGGTTAAACTCTATCAACCGGTGAGATTTATCGAGCACAATGACGCCGTCTTTAATATTATTGAAAATGATATCTTTCGCCACTGGCATAATAGCAAACAAGGTCGATGAGCTAATCGCCCAAAAATATAAAACAGACGATAGCCATAGCACCATTGGCACCGGATCTAACCCGCTCGGTGTCACGCCAATCAAATACAAAAAAGCCGTCAGCATCGGGAGTAATTGCCCGAACAGTAATGCCACTAGCTGTGGAAGATAAGCACGGGCAGTTTCTTTCCACTTGGACAGCAAAAGTCCAAAAGCCACAAACATGCAGGAAAAGATGTAAAGGCCGTGAACAGCATACCAGGTCCCGATTTCTTGATAGATGAACGGCATGCCCATCGCGGGATCGGCTTCGAATACCCGGTAGTGCAGCCCATGCCAATCGTTGGTGATGACCATGAACAAGGTAATGGACGGCACAATCATTAGGGACCAAAACCCAGTCCTTGTTACATTAATCCCCAAATAGCGCATGATGAATAGTAAACCGAGAGGCGCAGAGAACGGCATGCCGACGTATTGGATAATGGTCCAAAATTTCATCTGCCCAAGTGTATTTGCCATTAACGCCATTCCCGAGGCGAAGCAATAAATGCCGATTGCCGCGGTATAGAGCAAGAAATAATGCGCAATTTCCGAATAATTATGACGCTTCCGGAAAACGTATATAAGTAAAAATAGGATAAATACAGTCGACGTACAAATTAAGGTAAGATATACCATCAGCGGGGAATGCACGGAAGACACCCCTCTTTCACTCTTTTTAATCTTAATGTAGCATAATCTAATTGAAAAATATTGAAAACTTTATCGAATAAAAAGAAATTTTTTACTTCAATTAGAAAATTACAATCGCATATGTCAACTTCTCCATTTTTTTATTTTCATTTAATTGAAACGATCATTTCGGAATCACTTTTGGTAAATTTTTTCAACAAAAAATAACTTCGGCAGAAGCAAACGTCATTTTGAGCCCATAAAAAAACCGGCCAGCAAAATGCTGGCCGGCCAGTGTCTCATTTAGTTCTGCAAATCGTAGCGATCGGCATTCATCACTTTGTTCCATGCTTTGATGAAGTCGCGGACGAATTTTTCTTTATGGTCGTCTTGTGCATAGACTTCAGCAACCGCACGCAGGATGGAGTTCGAGCCGAATACGAGGTCAATGCGCGTCGCAGTGCCAGCGGATTCGCCGGTTACAAGGTTCTTGCCTTCGTATTTGTTGAACTCAACCGGTGCCCATTCGATATCCATATCCAAGAGCTTCGTGAAGAAGTCGTTGGTCAAGACGCCGACATTATCCGTCAAGACGCCTGCTGTAGAGCCTTCGTGGTTTGCGCCAAGTGCGCGCATGCCGCCGACCAATACAGTCATTTCCGGAGCTGTCAGGCCAAGCAATTGTGCTTTATCCAACAGCATTTCTTCTGGGCTTGTTGCGTATTCTTTCTTGTGATAGTTTCTGAAGCCGTCGGATAGCGGCTCAAGTACTTTGAAGCTTTCGGCATCGGTTTGCTCTTCAAGAGCGTCTCCGCGGCCTTGCGTGAATGGCACTTCAATATCGAAACCGGCTGCTTTGACCGCTTGCTCGATCGCTGCGTTCCCGCCAAGGATGATCAAGTCAGCGATGCTTACTTTGTCGCCTGTTTCTGCTTTCAAATGCTCATAGAAGTAAAGCACTTTTTCCAACTCTTCCGGTTCGTTGGCATCCCAATTGCGCTGTGGTGCAAAGCGGATGCGCGCACCGTTTGCGCCGCCGCGCTTGTCGGAACCACGGAATGTGCTGGCAGAAGCCCAAGCTGCTTTGACGAGCTGCTGCGGGTTGATGCCGCTTTCCAGGATTTTCGCTTTCAGTTCACTTAATTCTTTGTCTTTCAACGTTCCTGGAGCTGCCGGTACCGGATCTTGCCAGATCAATTCTTCTTGTGGAACTTCTGGTCCCCAGTAGCGGACTTTCGGGCCCATGTCGCGGTGAAGAAGTTTGAACCATGCACGCGCGAACGCATCTTGGAACTCTTCCATGTTTTCGTAGAAACGACGGGAAATTTTTTCATACTCCGGATCTACGCGAAGCGCCATATCCGCAGTTGTCATCATCGTTTTCACTTTGATAGAAGAATCTTCTGCATCCGGTGCCATTTGCTCTTCAGATAGATCTTTCGCTGTCCATTGGTAAGCGCCAGCAGGAGATTTCGTCAATTCCCACTCATAGCCTAACAATTGCTCGTAGTAGCCGTTATCCCACTTTGTCGGGTTGGCAGTCCAAGCGCCTTCAATGCCGCTTGTAATCGTATCGCGCCCTTTTCCTGAACCGTATGTGCTCTTCCAGCCCAGTCCTTGGGTTTCCATGACGGCCGCTTCCGGATCGTCGCCTACATTGGAAGGATCGCCAGCGCCGTGCGCTTTACCGAATGTATGTCCGCCTGCGATGAGTGCTACTGTTTCTTCATCATTCATCCCCATGCGCGCAAATGTCTCACGGATATCGAAAGCACTTGCCAACGGATCCGGTTTACCGTTCGGGCCTTCAGGATCTACGTAAATCAAGCCCATTACAACTGCTGCAAGAGGTTCTTCTAATTCACGATCTCCTGAATAACGGTTATCTGACAACCACTCTTTTTCATTGCCCCAGTAGACGTCTTCTTCAGGCGCCCAAATATCTTCACGGCCTGCACCGAATCCGAAAGTTTTGAAGCCCATCGATTCAAGTGCCACGTTGCCCGTCAAGACAAGCAAGTCAGCCCATGAGATTTTGTTTCCGTATTTTTTCTTGATCGGCCAAAGCAAACGGCGTGCCTTGTCCAAGTTGACGTTATCCGGCCAGCTATTAAGCGGTGCGAAACGCTGGTTTCCGGTAGAACCGCCTCCGCGGCCATCGAGTGTACGGTAAGTCCCGGCAGCGTGCCAAGACATACGGATGAACAATCCGCCGTAATGGCCATAATCTGCTGGCCACCATTCCTGGCTATTGGTCATCAAGTCGCGAAGATCTTGTTTAAGTGCATCGTAATCCAATTTCTCGAATTCCGCTTGGTAATCAAATTCTTCCCCTAAAGGATTCGTTTTTGTGTCATGCTGATGCAAAATGTTGATGTTCAGCATATTCGGCCACCAGTCTTTATTTTGCGTTTTGCCTGGCTTGTTCGAAGTCGTGATGGCGCTGTCCTGGTGTCCGCCCGTTTGGCTAGTAGGCTGTTGCCCACCGGCGCCCGTGAATGGGCATTGTGCGTCTGATGCTGCAGTGTGGCGCTTTTGTTCGTTGTTATCCATCTTGTCAAAACCTCCCAATTGATAATGAAAAAAGGTGAACTTTTATCCAACAGTCATTTTGCTGGATATTGCCAATTGCATATAATAATTCTTACATTAGAATTATACTCAACTAGAGATCAACTGAACAGTAATATGGATAATAATAAGGGCAAATTTTTTCTGCGTGAACCAAAACAGAAAGAGTTGCGTGAATTTCTTCTTTCTTTGCCTAAGGAAGGAAAAAATTGAAAATGGATTTTCACTTATATCAATTGCTTATTAAATCAATAAAAAATCAGTCAATTCAAACTATTTACTTGATTTATTTAATTTTCTCACTTACTATATATCTAAATGATATATATCTTTTAGATAGGTGTGTAAATATGAAATCATACAATAATACAACTTATGCCATATTGGGTATCTTGACGACAGACTGCACCTCAGGCTACTCCATCAAACAATTCATGGATCAAAGCTTGAATCATTTTTGGAAAATCAGCTACGGCCAAATCTATCCGACGCTCAAACTGCTTGTCGAAGATGGCTTGGCGGAAGTGAGAAGCGCTTCTGCCTCGGGACGCGCGGATAAAAACGAGTATTCCCTCACCGAAAAAGGCTTGGCGACATTGAAAAATTGGATCGAGCAACCCATCGACCAAGTCCCGGCTGAGCGCAACGAAGTCTTGCTGAAACTATTCTTCGGTGCACATCAATCTCGTGAGCACACTATGTCCTTACTTGAAGACTACCAAACAACACTGGAATCCCGCCATGCTACATATGAAGCGATTGAACAGGGCATCCGCCACAGCCATCATGAAGAAAAAGACGCCATGTACTGGCTGTTCACTTTGGATTATGGAAAACGAGTCACACGAGCGGCCATTGAGTGGTGTGAATATACTTTGAAAAATATCCGATAAGGAGGAACAGACATGGCACAGCAAGTTTTCCCCGGACGGTTCACAACGGAAAACTCGGATGATCTTGTCGTTTTCATCATAGGCATGCGTTTCAACAACCGGTTGGCAGTGACCAAATGGTTTCCGGTCTTCAGTGCGATGCCCGGCATGATCAAGGAGCTCTATACGCATAAGGAGGAGCTCGGATTTTTGTCGATGGAAAGCTATTTTGGGTTACGCACGACCACGATGATCCAGTATTGGCGTTCCACCGACGACTTGCTTGCGTATGCGCGCAACGACAAGCATTTAACTGCCTGGAAAAAATTCAACCAGAATGCACGCGATAATGACGCCGTCGGAATTTATCACGAAACTTTCCAAGTTCAACAAGGACAATATGAATCGGTTTACGTAAATATGCCGTTCTATGGCTTAGGAAAAACTTTGGAGCATCAACTCATAGATTCAGCTAAAAGTTCTGCCCATGAGCGTCTTAAAGCGCAGTGATTATTGTTTTAATTTCCGCTTAATGATTGTCACACTCTAATTAACCCATTGAGATGCAAAGAGCACTTTCCCCTGTTTGAATGAATACCAAAACAGGAAAAGTGCTCTTTATTTTAGTCATTTGATTGAACCCCATAAAAACTATGGATGTTAAAACTTGCTTGCTTGTGGTTTCGATTGGCCAATTAGGAAAACTCCCTGAAGAATGAAGCGAACAGCACAAAGACGATAATCAAAACAACGATCGTGATGATAATACCCGGCAGCACAACGATGAAAAATCCTTTCCAGGACGATACTCGATGCGCTTCACCTACCGCCTTGCAGACAATAATGAAGGTCCAGATGGAGACGACTGCCATCACGATCGACATGATGACGACAATCGGGTTTCCTTCCACATTCGTCCGGTCGGCCAGGAAGGTTTCGGGTGATGCCAGTACCCAGATGATCAGCAATGGCAACAGCCAAATTTGCGGGATTTGGGCCGTGACCAGTGCTTTGAACATTTCCTGATACGTCGCCGTTCCTTTAAACAACCGGCCGACAAGCACCAGGATCGCGGCTCCAAGGAAATAGCCGAAAGCGCTGCCGATCGGCCCGGTCACCAGTGCCTGCAGAATCGCTGCCCACGGTGCCATATCGGAGCTTCGTTCATTCATCATCCCGATCAAACCGGAAGCAAAGCCTGTCAGGACGATGAGTAGTATAATGAACTTAAATGATTTCCGTTCAATGACGAAACGGACGGTTTCCCGAGTGCGCAGCCAGATATCAGTGAATGGATTCAACCCGCGCTCATTTCTGATTCGCTCTTCCCTTACCATGATTTCTTCCTCCTTTCTACGTGATAATCGCAATTGCCCAAAAGGCTATCCCCTATGTTTCTTCATATCTTTTGAATACCCTTTTCTATTTTAATGAAAGCAATAAAATTGAGGCCGAAACGATAAGCGAACAGCCAATTGAGAAAGGAGTCGTGCCGGATGGAAATCGAGTATTTGCTTCGCGCAAACTCTAAGGAGGAATTAAGGGAATGGCTGGAAGAACATTCATCTTCAGCGATATGTTGCTGGCTGCTGATTAGTACTAAAGAACGGCCGGAAGGCATCCCTTATTTGGATGCCGTGGAAGAAGCCTTATGTTTTGGCTGGATTGATGGCACCGCAAAAAAGACCGAAAACAATGAATTGGCGCAGCGGTTTTCACCTCGCCGGAAAAAGAGCAATTGGACCGAATTGAACAAAGAACGTGTCAGAAGGTTGG
This sequence comes from Planococcus sp. CP5-4_YE, assembly GCF_019042655.1. Lineage (GTDB taxonomy): Bacteria > Bacillota > Bacilli > Bacillales_A > Planococcaceae > Planococcus. The sequence goes on along the minus strand of NZ_JAHPZO010000011.1, from coordinate 38,423 downwards.
AAAAACTAGGCTTGATGACAGAGCAGGGGTTGAACATCCTCCCCGATATGCGGCCTGAGTCGTTCACGATCGACCCCGAGATTGAAGCGCGCCTGAAGGAAGACCCGCAAGTGTATGAGAACTTCATGAATTTCCCTGAACTATATCGGCGCATTCGGATTGATAATATACAAGGTTACAAGGGTAACGACCGTTATATTTTCGATAAGCGCTTGGACAAATTGATCCAATATACAAGGAACAATAAGATGTACGGCCAGTGGGATGATAATGGCCGCTTGAGTGATTACTGAGAGATTCTCGCAAACTTCTACCTAGCACAAGTAGATATTTCCACCTTTGTTAAAACAGAAGTTTGTTTAGACAAGAAAGTGCCTGTTCATTATTTCCCAGGAAATAGTGAACAGGCACTTTCTTGTGCTCCTTTCAATTCATTAAAGCAAAATATTTTCCAAAAATTCATCCGCAACTCTATATTTCTTCGGGCGCTGGCTAACTATTTCCACAAAAGCTTCTTTTTCTAAATAGGCCATTACTTGATTGGTTTTGTATCTCGATTGATTGGTCAATTCCATAAGTTGTGGCATAGACAAAGGTTCGCTATCACTAACAAAAACATTTAAGTGCAGCATTACACGCAACACATTTTTTGCCTCCTGCTGATTCTCCCAACGGCTTTCTTTAAAGAACGCCTTGATTTGTTGTGTTTTCGCGAGGTTCATTTCTAATTCTTCAATGATGCTTTGCTGCCCTTCTAGCAACAACTCGAGCATATCAATTAAAAAGAATGTTGTTTCGCCCTGATTGAATGGATTTGGAACTTCTTCTAATGCTTTGTAATACTTGGATTTGTTATTATTTACAGCATAGGAAAACGTAATCGCAGAATACCGCTCCAAATATCTCGACAGATAACTGCACACGAGTAGGCGCCCGGTCCGTCCGTTCCCATCATAAAAAGGATGAATGTACTCATAATAATAATGGGCGACCATATAACGATACAATTCCGGATGGTTTTCATCCTCAAGAAAATGGATGAGCGCATCGAGTGATTCTATAATTTTCGCTTCAGAATTCACGCCTGTATGGGTAGTTTTTGTACCATCATTGATTTCCACATAGTCTTTCCGGAACATCTCACCATCGGGTTTATCATCTTTATCGACTTCATCCGACACTAGTTCATCATAAAGATTCCTAAAATCAGCAACGTCGTTAAAAGACTGAATTTCATCGATAAATAAATACGTTTTCATCATGCCTTTAAACCGTTTAGAGTTTTTCTTAGACTTCATTACGTCCTGCAAGACGTCTTTCAATTCTTTTCTAGTGCTTCGGATACCTTCAATCTCATTATTGCTTTGCGCTTCGTTAACGATAAGTTTGAGAAAATACGGTTCGATAACAAAACGCGGCAATTTATTGATCAAGGAGGAAATTTTTGAACTGTTTAATAACACCTGATTATTCAAATTCATCAGCACATGAGTATTCACATAGAACAATGAATACGTATCGTTCACTACTTTCCCTTTTCGGAAGCCATTGATCTCCAGCTCCGTCAGATAACTCCCATAACTGCTTTTTCTCTTTTCGATTTCCTGCTCATAAAAAGGATTTCCTTTTTTATAAAAAACCTTGGATAGTTTATCATAGCTCATCGTTTCCACCTCCTTAATTCAAAAAAGCGCTCTTTTTTTAAATTATAACCCGAATTATTTATAAAGGAAGTAAAGAAACCATATTTTTTAACTTGATGCTATTGAATATAAAACAAAAAAATTCTTTAAGACTAGATCAGCCCAAAAGAATCGTTTCTTTTTATAAAACTACTGGATTAAACATCTACATTAAAAATCGTCCGCACTGGCAATGTGCTGTTTTCTTTCACAAATCGGACAGCCATTTCAACGATATACTCCGTCTCATGGTCCATTGAAGCGATGTGGTAGGAATCGTTCAGTTCATATTTCTGTTTGCTGTCTGAACTGATATTGCAGAGGATATAATCGGTGTTTCCCGGCGGCACCACATGATCTTCAAGCGACTGGAAACAAACGACCGGGCAGCGGACTTCGCCGAGTTTTGGGCGAACTGTGTCCATATAACCGAGCAATTGTTGATACGCCTTGATCGGTGCTTGCCCGTAAGTGATTTCCACCGCGTCCGCTTTTTTGATGTCCGGAGCATCTTCTGTGACGTAAGCATGAGCCGGGCAGTTGCGGTGGTTTTCAAACTGCGGGATATCAATTGCCGGATTGATCAATGCGAGGCCCTGGATTTCAGGATGGCGGCTGGCCAGATCCAAGCTCAAGGTCCCGCCCATCGATTGGCCGATGACAAAGACCGATGTGCACGATTGCTTGAGGTCTAAATAAGCCTGCTTAACACTCTCGAACCAGTCGTCATAAGAGCACTGATCCAAATCTTTGAAATGGGTGCCATGGCCCGGGAGCCGTGGACAGGAAACCGTATAGCCTTGTGTGCCGAGCGCTTCGCCTAATTCCCTGACGCTTTGCGGCGTGCCGAGAAAGCCATGGCATAACAGGATGCCGGTGCTATTCCCTCTCAAAAAGAAAGTTTCCGCTCCTTGAATGACCGGATATTGTTCGTTCATGCAAGCCCTCCTCCAGTGGATTTAAAATGAAGCAGCCCGTTTGTGGCCGCGAGTGTCAAATAATGTGTCAAAAAGCTTATTCACATTAGACTATATTTAAAACCCACTTGTCAACTAGGATTTAAGCGCGAACCCATCTCTGTTCAAGCCCTGGCTTTTTCTTCACGTACCCAAGCTGCAATCGCTGCAATATCCTCCGGGGTGGTGCTGCAACAACCGCCGATGACGTCAGCACCCGCTTGATACCAGGCTTTTGAATTGGCTGAAAACGCACCGGCCGATGGTTCTTCGCTCCAGGTTTTGCTTACGGGGTCGTACGTGGCGCCAGAGTTCGGATAGACGATGACCGGTTTCGAAGACGTGCTTTTCACTTCCTGGATCAAGGATTCGATAAACTGCGGAGCGGTACAATTAATGCCGATCGCCGCCACTTGCGGCTGGCCATCGAGCCATTTTGCACAGTCCGCAATGCGCTCCCCGTCACTGATATACACCTCATCTTTCGCACTGAACGTGAACCAGGCCGACACTTGCGGGAATTCTTCCAGCACGCTCACGATCGCTTTCGCTTCCGCAAGGCACGGCAAAGTTTCACACGCTAACAGATCCACTCCTGCTTCCACGAATACCCGGATGCGCTCTCTATGAAATGCGACCAATTGCTCTTCGCCGATCGCATAGCCGCCACGGTATTCGGAACCGTCCGATAAAAATGCGCCGTATGGGCCGACAGATGCCGCCACTAAAGGCTTCGGTCTCCCCGTTCGATTCGTCGCATCGTCCCAAAACTCATCGCGCGCTTGTGTTGCCAACTGGACAGACTTCGTGATCAACGCGATCGCTTGTGATTCTGTCAGCCCTCTTTCCCGGTAGCCTTCAATGGTCGCCTGATAACTGGCCGTAATGGCACAGTCCGCTCCCGCCTGAAAATAATCCACATGTACTTTCTTGATTAACTCCGGGTTTTCCATCAATATTTTCGCTGACCATAAGGAATCATTCAAATTGCATCCATAGTTCTCAAGTTCCGTCGCCATGGCCCCGTCCACGATCAGGACCGGGAACTCGTTCAATATCTGTTCAATTGGGTTCATTGCATATCATCCTTCCGCTATCGGTCACTTCGTATTTTTCAGCCACCTTGAACAACTTTCCCTAAAAATTGCCTCGTTCTTTCGACGGCGGGCTTGGTGAAGATTTGTTCGGCCGTTCCTTGCTCGATAATGACCCCGTCTTCCATAAAGATGACACGATCCGAAATCTCTCGCGCGAAACTTAATTCATGGGTCACGATGAACATCGTTTTGCCGGTATCCGCGACGCGGCGGATGGTTGCCAATACTTCATCAACCAGTTCCGGGTCCAACGAAGAAGTCGGTTCGTCGAATAACAGCACTTCCGGATCCAAAGCCAGCGCACGGGCGATGCCGACACGCTGCTGCTGGCCGCCGGATAGTTGGGCGGGGTAATGGCTCAGTTTATTCGACAAGCCGACCTGATCGAGCATCTCGATGCCTTTTTTGTCAGCGGCGTCTTTTTTCATCCGCTTGACGCTCGTCAAACCGACAGAGATATTTTGCAGCACGGTCAGATTCTTGAACAGGTTGTATTGTTGGAACACCATGCCGGTTGCCGTCCTCAGCGCAAAGATTTCCTTTTTCTTGGCGGTCGCTGCATCCACCCGCTTGCCGCCGATTTCCACGATGCCGCTCGTCGGCTCCTCTAAAAAATTGATGCAGCGCAATAGCGTCGATTTCCCGGAACCGCTTGGCCCGAGGACCGCCACCACTTCGCCTTTTTCGACGGTTAAATCGATGCCTTTCAACACATGCTGTCGGTCGTAATATTTATGCAGCTTCTCCAATTTGATCATCAGGCAATCCCTCTTTCATATCTGCGTGCACGCTTCTCGATCTTCGCCAATAAGCGCTCGACGACAATGCACAAAATCCAATAGACGATCGAGACGGCGATATACACTTCAAAGAACGCCAAGCCGCGGGAGCCGAGGATTTTTGCCTGCCCCATGATATCGATGACGCCGATGATGAACACGAGCGAAGTGTCTTTAATCGTGCTGATGAACATATTGCCGAGGTTCGGGATCGCGACCGTCAAAGCCTGCGGAAAGACGATCTTCAGCATCATCTGAACAGGCGTCATGCCAATCGCTTTGGCGGCTTCGAACTGCCCACGGTCGACCGATTCGATCGCCGAACGGATCGTCTCGGATAAATACGCGCCCAAATTGATGGAAAAGGCCATCAAGGCATAGAATTCGGGTGCGATGCTATTGACGTCTGCCGACTGAAGCCAGCCATATTCGCTTTGTAGAAAACAAATGATTTTCGGAATCCCGTAAAACACCAGGTAAATCTGCACCAATAAAGGAGTCCCTCGGATAAAGGAAATATAGATCGACGTGATGACGCTGAGCACGGGCACTTTGTAGATTTTAATCAATGCCGCAGCCACACCGATGATCAAGCTCAACAGCAGCGAGCCGACTGCGATGCCGATCGTAACCGGCAGCCTGGAGAGGATGGCAGGAAAGCTCTCGATCAAGAAATTCAAGTCCAGTAAATTTTCCATTGTCTCTGTCCTTCCGCTAGCTTATTCAGGGATGTAGTCGCCGCCGGTCCATTTCTCGGACAGTTCGGACAAGGTGCCGTCTTCTTTCAGCTGTTTCAAGATCGGGTCGATCAAGGCTTTCAGCTCTTGGCCTTTTTCTTCGTCTTTCAAGACGATGCCCATATCGTCATTGACTAGGGATTGCCCGACAATCTCCACGCCGAGTTCATTTTTTTCCAGTACCGCGTTCATCATGATCGGGTCGTTGACGTATGCGTCGACACGGCCGTTCTGCACATCCTGCAGAATTTCCGACGGGTTACCGCTTTCGCTGTATTTCAATTCAATCGGCTCGGCGGCGGTTTCGTTAGATTCCTCCAACAATAAGGTGTAAGAATCGCCCGCCAACGCCCCGACCGCTTTGCCTTCCAAATCTTCAATCGTTTGGATGTCTTCGCGGCCTTCTTTTACTGCGATGACCGTTTCCGCTGCGAAATACGATTCATCGGTGAACAAATACTTTTCTTGGCGCTCCGGCGTTTTCGCCACTTGATCGGCGATGGCCTGGATTTTATTCGATTCGAGCGCGAGGAACATGCTGTCCCACGGTACGGCGACGTATTCGAACGTATAGCCGTCCAATTGTTCATCGACGGCCTTCATCATGTCCACGTCGTAACCCGTCAGCTGGTTGGCCTCATCCGCGAAAGCGAAAGGCGGATAGTCGTTTTGCGTCCCGACGCGGATTACTTGGTCTCCTGTAGCGTTCGCCGTCTCTTCCGATGAACAGCCGGCGAGTGTTACGGCAAGGCCTATTAAACAGGCAGTTGCGAATACATAAGCGTTTCTTTTCATGATTCAAGCTCCTTTTTGAATGCAATTTTTTTATGGTTCCAGTAGACTTCCTGGCTTTTTTCAAGCGCACTTCCTGCTTTTTGGATGCAAAAAAGCCTCTTCCAATAGGAAAGAGGCTTCGACCAATTTCTTATCTCTCAGAATGAAAACATCCTGCAGGAATTAGCACCTCTCATGTGTATGATGGTTGCTGGACGTCATAGGGCCTGTCCCTCGGTCTCTCTGGATAAGTTATTCAATTTATTAACATATTAACGATAGTATTTGAGATAGCCACTGCTGTCAAACCCTTTTTGAAAATAAATCAAAAATTCGCATAAAGATTCACCAGGAAATTGACAAAGCGAGCCGCATTGCATACCATCGATTTTAATATTTACTTACGGCCAGATTTTCACTGGACGGCTGACATCCACTATAAGAGCGGAGTTGAACACGAAATGAGCGAGGAAACTGTTTTTGATGTCGCCATCGTCGGTTCCGGAACGATGGGCATGGCTGCCGGCGCCTTTTTGGCACAGCAAGGCAAGAAGACATTGGTGATCGATGCATTCGACCCGCCCCATGCGAACGGCAGCCATCACGGCGATACCCGATTGATCCGGCACGCTTACGGGGAAGGCAGGCATTACGTAAGGTTAGTGTTGCGCGCGCAGCAATTATGGGAAGACTTGGAGAAGCAGACCGGCTACAAGATTTTTGACAAGACCGGCGTTATTGGGCTAGGCCCGGAAGACTCTCCTTTTCTGCTTGAGAGCATCGCAGCCGCGAACAGCTACGGCTTGCCGCTCGAAATACTAAGTAGCAGCGCGATCCAGGAAAGATGGCCAGGCTTCACAGTGCCCGAGCATTTCATCGGCTGCTTTGAAGCACAAGCAGGCGTGTTGTACAGCGAAAATGCCATCCGTGCCTATAAGAAACTGGCGCTCGAAAACGGCGTTCACTACGTGCCGAATACACCCGTCCAGCACATCGATATACAGGACGGGGACCGAGTGAAAATCTCCACCGGGCAAGGTGTTTTCTATGCTGAAAAAGTGATCGTCACAGCCGGTGCATGGGCAAAGAAGCTACTGCCGGAGCTGCAATTGCCGATCCAACCGACACGCAAAGCGGTCGGTTGGTTTGAAGCACCTGAGATGTACAATGCCGATCAATTTCCTGGTTTTTTTGTAGAAGGTCCCGAAATGATGTTCTACGGTTTTCCGAGCATCGACGGCGCTGGCGTAAAAGTCGGACGCTCGGACGGCGGACAGCCAATCGACCCGGACGAACAAACCCAGAACTTCGGGCAATACGAATTGGATGAAGGCGACTTAAGAAGATTCTTGGACCTCTATATGCCGGAAGCGAGCGGAGAGTTGAAACAAGGCAAAACTTGTTTATACACTGTCTCGGACGACCATAACTTCATCATCGACCGCCATCCGGACAACGAGCGCGTCATTTTCGCCTGCGGCTTTACCGGCCACGGCTTCAAATTCGGCAGCGTCATGGGCGAAGTATTGAGCCAATTAGCAACAGACGGCCACACCGAATTCGACATCGCCCCCTTCTCACTCAACCGTTTCAAACTATGAGCGAAATGAAAGAATAGTGTTAAAGAAGTTAGTGATTCATTATGTATAGAAAGAAAATCACTTATTCTACCTTTTAAGATCAATGTTCTACCTAAGTATTTGGAGAAGCGTTTGCTCGACTCCAGTGGTAAAGCGAGACGACCGAGACCCCGCAAGCAGCGAAGCGGCTGAGGAGGCTTGGGCGCGAGCCCACGGAAAGCGAGCGATAAGCTTCGGAAAATATGGCTTCTTAATTTTCTCGACAAGCAAAGAGTCTCTCCTTAATGATGAAGGAGAGACTCTTTTTCGATGGTGACCACTTGCTTGGTGTCGGCTGCTTCCATGATGCCCAAAATAACTTTCAGTGATTTCAAGGCATCTTCTCCCGTAACGATCGGCTCCTGATCCAGGTGAATGGAATCGACAAATGCATCAATGACACCGCTCGGAGTCTGGTTGTCATTCGTTTGGATCACTTCCAGCTGGTAGTTCACTTTCTCGCCGGATTCCATGATGAGCTCCAGCTGATACTCGTCATTGTGGTAGATTTTCATGATGCCTTTCTCGCAATAAACGACGGTGCTATTGTCTTCTTCCCCGTAATAGGTCCAGGAGAAGGCAGCGTTTCCGAGACGCCCTTTTTCGGTCACCAAGCTGCAGACAAGATTGTCGCATACTTCAATCGGCTCGCCGTTTTCATCCGTTTTGTGCAAAGCTCCTTGAAAGGCGCTCACTTGAATGATTTCATCATCGAGCAAGTAATGCAGCAAATCGATTTTATGGATGCCGAGGTCGCCGCCAACACCGAAGCCCGAACGTTCCTTCTTGAAAAACCATGTCGATTTGGTTTTATTGATTCCCCAGGATTCCGGGCCTGAATGCCCGAAAGCGGTGCGGAAGGTCAAGACTTTACCGAGCTCTCCACTGGCCAGGATTTCCCGCGCTTTTTGATGCGCGCGCGTGAACCGCTGATTATGGTCGACCATCAGTTTCTTGCCGGATTTTTTCTGTGCCGCCAAAATCTCCTTAGCGTGTGCCACCGTCAAGGAGATCGGTTTTTCGCACAGCACGTGCTTGCCGCTCAATAGTGCCTGCGTGGAAAATAAACGATGGTTTTCATTCGACGAACAATCGCTGATGGCGATAATATCCGGATCGTTGAATAAGTCTTCGACATTCTCGACATTCCTGCCGCCGAACAATTCCACCATCGCTTCGGAACGGTGCAAGTTGCGGTCGTAAAAGACGATACCGTCGACATACGGATTCGCTAAATATTCCGGCGCATGGCGTGTTTTGGCGATTCCTCCACACCCGATGATGCCCACTTTCATGCCATCCAACTCCCCCTGTTTTCTTTCCATCATAAACTACACTAGTAAAAACTCACACCACAGAGACGGGCAAATCAGACAAAAACTAACTGTACTTGCTCCGTTGCATTCCTCTCAATTAGGATGATCGGATGAGAAAACATCATACTTAGACACCACTTAATTATCTCACAATATTTGATTGATAGTTATTTCACTATCTTTTCGAGACTTTAAATATTCGGCAATTTACATTGAAAACGCTTTTACCGGCGGTTTTTCTTACTCCTATAAAGAAAGCGTTTACACATATGGGTTCTCTTTGACAAAAGCCACGTTTCATATGACAATGGAAATATCATTAGAATTATTATAATCAGATAACGATATTAATTGAGGCGTATTTCCTCGATTATTTTAGTTATCTATTATATTCATTCTAAAAAACATTCAGGAGGTAATTACTTTATGTCTTTAATCGGAAAAGAAATCCAACCATTTAACGCGTCAGCTTACCAGGCGGCGAGCGGCGACTTTATCGAGGTTACAGAAGAAAACATGAAAGGCCAATGGAGCGTCGTGTGCTTCTACCCAGCAGACTTCACATTCGTTTGCCCAACTGAACTTGAGGATCTCCAAAGCCAGTACGCAACATTGAAAGAGCTTGGCGTGGAAGTATACTCTGTTTCTACAGACACTCACTTCACCCACAAAGCTTGGCACGACCATTCAGATGCAATCGGCAAAATCGAATACACAATGATCGGCGACCCGTCGCAGCGCATTTCACGCGGATTCGATGTTCTTAATGAAGAAGAAGGCCTTGCACAGCGCGGCACATTCATCGTCGACCCGGAAGGCATCGTCCAAGCTGCAGAAATCAACGCAGACGGCATCGGCCGCGACGCAAGCACGCTTGTCGGCAAAATCAAAGCGGCACAATACGTGCGCAACAACCCAGGCGAAGTATGCCCGGCTAAATGGGAAGAAGGCGGCGACACATTGAAGCCAAGCCTTGACCTCGTAGGTAAAATTTAAGGAGTTTTGACAATGATACTAGATGCGCAAATCAAATCTCAATTAGAGCAATACTTGCAGCTATTGGAAGGCGACGTGCTGCTCCAGGTGAGCGCCGGCTCCGATAAGGTATCAACAGATATGGTCGATTTGGTGGAAGAACTGTCCGCCATGTCGCCGCGCATTCAAATGGAGCGCACGGAGCTTGAGAGAACACCGAGTTTCAGCGTTACCCGTGCCGGCGAAGACATGGGCATTACCTTTGCGGGAATCCCGCTCGGCCATGAATTCACGTCGCTCGTCCTTGCCTTGTTGCAAGTGAGCGGACGCGCGCCGAAAGCCGATGAAAAAACGATGGACCAGATCAAAAACCTGGAGGGTTCTTACCATTTCGAATCCTATATCAGCCTAAGCTGCCAGAACTGCCCGGAAGTCGTGCAATCACTCAATTTGATGAGCGTCCTAAACCCGAACATCACACATACGATGATCGACGGGGCTGCCTTCAAAGAAGAAGTCGAACGTAAAGACATCATGGCTGTTCCGACAGTCTTCTTGAACGGCGAATCGTTTGCGAGCGGCCGCATGTCGCTTGAGGAATTGCTTGCGAAGCTCGGCAGCGCACCAGACGCTTCCGAATTCGAAGGCAAAGATCCGTTTGATGTGCTCGTTGTCGGCGGAGGGCCGGCTGGAGCCAGCGCGGCGATTTATGCGGCACGTAAAGGCATCCGCACGGGAATCGTCGCAGAACATTTCGGCGGCCAAGTGATGGATACCTTGAGCATCGAGAACTTCGTCAGCGTCAAGCACACGGAAGGCCCGAAATTTGCGGCCAGCCTTGAAGAGCATGTGAAAGAATACGATATCGAGCTGATGAACTTGCAGCGCGCAAAACGCTTGGAGAAAAAAGAGCTGTTCGAGCTTGAACTCGAAAACGGCGCTGTCGTCAAAGGCAAAACCGTCATTCTTTCAACAGGTGCCCGCTGGCGCAATATCGACGTCCCTGGCGAAGAGGAATTCAAGAACAAAGGCGTGGCCTACTGCCCGCATTGCGACGGCCCGCTATTTTCCGGCAAAGACGTCGCGGTCATCGGCGGCGGCAACTCCGGCGTGGAAGCCGCGATTGACCTCGCAGGCATCACCAACCATGTGACGGTGCTGGAATACAATGCAGAGCTTAAAGCGGATTCTGTTTTGCAGGACCGCTTGAAGAGCTTGCCGAACGTTACGGTGCTGAGGAATGCCCGTACACAGGAAATCACCGGTACCGATAAAGTGAACGGGCTTTCCTATATCGACCTTCAAAGCGGCGAAGAAAAGCATGTCGAACTATCCGGCGTCTTCGTCCAAATCGGCCTTGTGCCAAACACCGACTGGCTCGGTGACTTTGTCGAGCGCACCGCTCACGGCGAAATCGTCATCGACCAGCGCGGCGCAACGAACATGCCGGGCGTGTTTGCAGCAGGCGACTGCACAAACATCCCGTACAAACAGATCATCATTTCGATGGGCTCTGGCGCAACGGCTTCACTGAGCGCGTTCGACCACCTCATCCGAAGCGATATCCCTGTTTTGGTGTAATAAAGACAAAAGGACTGCGAAGAGATTTTTCTCTTCGCAGTCCTTTTTATGTGCTTACTGTTTCGATTCGTGCAAGCGCCGATGAAGCTGATGCACTTGTTCCGCTAGTTCCGGCACCGGCCCGTCGATGTCCGGATCTGTCAGGATTTCCGGGATGGAAAGGTTGCGGACAGGCGAAGGCGCGGCTCCGAACTCTTGCATCCACTCCCCCAACTGCTTCGACGAACTCGCGTAGACGATGCGGCCGAGCCCGACCCAGCCATGCGCCGCCGCGCACATCGGGCAATGCTCGCCTGACGTATAGACGGTCGCTTGCGCCCGTTCTTCCGGGGTTAGATGCTCTGCCGCCCAGCGCGCGATTGCAAATTCTGGATGCTGCGTATGGTCGCCTGATGCCACGTGGTTATGGTCTTCGAACAACACATCACCCTGTGCCGAGACGAGAATGGAACCAAACGGCTCGTCCCCTTTTTCAAGCGCCTGTTCGGCGAGTTCTACACAGCGATTTAAATGCTGCAGATCAGTTTCTGAGATCATAGTGGTCCTCCTTTATGCTATCTAGTTCCTCCTAGACTTTTATGTCTATTAGATATAAGTATTAAATAAATAAAGGCGGAACCTTTAACAGATTCCGCTTTTAGTTATACAACTATTAAACTTTGAATAATAGTTTTTCTCCCTCTTTAGATCACTTGCTCAAATATAGGATCTAAATCCGTTAATTCTTCTTTATTGAGAGGAGGTAAGTCACATTCAAACTCTATATTAACCCACCAACTCGAACTACCCACTGCATTGATAAAATTTATTCTTAAATCCGGAATCATTTGATTATTTAATAATGCAGCTATACCAGATGCATAAAAGCGTGGCACGTACCCAAGTTTGATTCCGAAATCAGTATAAATTGCTACAGCATTTTCATCAACTGGGTTATCTGGTTCTAACTGTAATTTTATTTTCTTATTTGTTTTTAAAATATCTGGCCAATTCTTTGGTAAATTTTGATAAGCCATACCATTAATATAAAATGATGTTTTCAGCAAGCCATTTACTACTTTGAGCGGTTTTTCAAAAGAATATTGATCACTGCCTAATTTACCACGCGTTCGTTCTAGCAAATCCATTTCTGAATAATCTTTAGTTAAATGCAAATCATTTAAAATTATTGGAAAGTCGGCACGTATCTCAGAAGGTAACCGACGTTTGAAAGCACCAAATAAATCTTTAGACTTATATTCCTTTTCTAAATCCGGAAACATCGGATGAGGTAAATATCCATTTTTCAACGCATCTTTTAACTTTTGAGGGCCCTCACTTTGATGGGTATATTGAAATGTATATTGATTTTCAAAAAACGATAGCGTGGCAACATGGTAAAATAACCGAGTATTGACATTTTGCCAAACCAGCCAAAGCGATTTATGTTTTTCCATGTTTATCACTCTCCCTCATACCATTTTAGAACATACTCTCTTCTTTAAGAAATAATTAGTTTTAACCATTCTTTTTGATTTCTACTTAAATATGGACTTTTATTGATATATTTTTCATATTTTTGAAAATCAAATTTATCTATTTTAGAAATTATTTCATCACTTTCTTGAATATATCTATTCTTCATTACTTTCACTAAATCCTGTGCTTTAACTTTCTTTTTTTCAAATAAACCCGCTTTTACTTTAGTCTGCCTTATATACTTTTGTAATTGCGTCTCACCAGATAAATAAACTTTTAATTTTTCATCATCAAATCTAAAACCAAGAGAAGCTCCATTATCATATATCGGTGAAAACTTTTTCTTGCCATCTTCATAGTAGAGCATCATCCAATTAAAAGGATGCCTATCTTGATTTCCAATCAGAATATCGAAGTAATTCATTGCAATGTACTCTTTTTTTATCTCATTCCAAAAACTTAATTTTTCCATCATCTCAAAACCTGCAATAATTAGTTCTTCGCTTTCTAGACTTAGTATTTCGAAGCTTTCATACTCGTCTAAATTCGACAGAATAGAGCCTCCTTCAAGAAACTGACCTCTATAAGGTACAAAGTTTTTCAATAAAGCTCCTCTTCTACCATTTCTAATAACTATCTCCACATCCATCATTTTTAAACCTAGTAATTTTCCAATTTGAGAAGCAATAAGTTCAGTAACATCTTCCCAAGACACCCCAACTTTAAAAGTTCTAGGATATTTTATTATATACCTTCGATGGCCCTCAGGCTCGTTCGGGAAATTTTCAGGTGATAATAAATCATGTTTTTCTAATGTACTATCTACTCCATATCCGTTAAATATCCAGTCACTCACGTCTTTCAATTTATCACCCCCATTTATTTTAGTGCTTAAAACTTAAGAAAAAGAAAATATTAAAGGTCAAAAAGTTCCTTACTTTTTCAATTACAATCACAAATTTAAAATGAAAATTTATTCACGCCTATTCCAACTCTTCCTCTGCCAACAATTTAAACCCTTCCACGACCGTATCCTCTTCGACTTCGATCAGGATGCAACGGCGGCCATTGTAATTGACTTGTTTGACGTAACGTAAGTCTTCGGGGCCGATCTTGATTTCGGCGACTTTCGTGTTGATCTTGATCGATTTGGCCCCGTATTTCGGCACGATGTGACTCGCTTTCATCTCGTACTGGCGGTCATCAGTTACTTGTTGGAATGCCTGTTCCACTTTCTCGGTGCTGATGTCTTTGATGCCACTTGCCTTCAAGACGCGTTCGACTTCTTTGGAATCGAGCATCGGTGCTGGCTCGTCCTCATCTTCCGCTTCCACTTCGAGCATGCTGTTGATCTCGTCGTAGACGCCCGCGAGCGTTCTTGAATTGACCTCGTCGCCGATCACTTGCTTGACGATTTCTTCAAATACCACTTTATCGTCTTCTGCAGTGGTGATTTCGTCGCCGTTCAGCACGTTTTCGATAAACTGGAAATCCGGCTTATTGGCTTTTGCCGCCGAATACAAGATGCGGTTAACATCTGCGGCATTGTTCGTGAAGCTCGGGAACAAGAACCCGCCGACCGGAGACGACAGCTTAATGACCGGGTCCGCCATGATGTTCGACTTGAATTCCTTTTCGATAAAATCAAACACCAGCGACGATTTCGGCAGTTCGGTCTGGTTCATGCTGCTGAGGACGAACGGCGTCGTGTACACCTCGTCGCGCATCGCAGCTTCTGTTTCATCCGGCTCGCGTTTCGTCGTCTTGAAATACGTGCCGCGGATGAACGTGATGACCATGTCTTTCTCGTATGGCGTTTCTTCAACCATCTTCAAAGCGACGCGCTGCATATTGTCTTTCCAGCCCTCTGCATCATCCGCATGTAGCCCCTCGTATAGCAGCGTCTGCGTATGGTCTACCTGTCCTTCTTCCGGGCGCTGGAACTTCACTTCGAACAGCTTGATGTCGAGCTTGCCCGCGAGCACTTTCTTGAAATTGGCCAAAAACAACTCCTGCTGCTCCCGGTCGAGCAAGGAAAACGAACGGCTCTCCTCATGGAAAATCTCACTTGTGTCCTGCTTGATGTATACGTTATAGATCTCGGCGATTTTCAGTAAATCCGTCTCCAGCTTGAACTGCTTGCGGATCTCGGCAATGTCTTTTTTGTTCATCTCTATTTCCAACTCCCAGCTAGTAAAATCCATGTTCGTGCAAAAAAAAGAGCATCCAAGCCAATTCGCTTTGGACACTCTTTTATTATAACAAGAATTCGCCAGGAAACAGTGATTGCCCCTTTTGATTTACACAACCCTTACAGAAACAGCAGCAAGACCGGAATCGTGACGATGCTCGCCAAGGTGCTGACGAACATCGCGCTCGACACCATCTCCGGGTTCATATTGAACTTGATGGCCAAAAGCGTCGTCGTAGCAGCTGCCGGAGTCGCCGCAGAAATGAGCAGCACTTTTGCTTCCAGCGACCCTCCAGGATACAGCCAGGCCAACAGCACGAACGCGATCGCCGGGAACGCAGCCAATTTCAGCACGGCCGCCGTCTCGATAAACTTCAGCACGGTCTTGATCTGAATCGATGCCAAGGTGATCCCGAGCAGCGTCAACAGCACCGGCACCGCCGCCTGCCCAAGCAAGCCCGTCGCATTGCCAATCGCCTCAGGAACCGCGATGCCCGCTATTTTCAGAACCAGCCCGATCGTGATGGCGATGAAGCCAGGCATGCGGATGATGGTAATGAAAATCGCCTTCTTGGACACATCCGCATGGTTCGAAGCATAAAAAATGCCAGCCGAATTCATCAGCAAAGACTGCATGACGACGTAAATAATGGCGATCGCCATCCCTTCGTCCCCGAAGGCGAACAACACGATCGGCAAGCCGTAATTCCCGGTATTCGGAAATGCGCTCGCGAGCATCATCGTGTTGCGGTACGACAAATTCCATCTAAATATGAGGCCGAGAAGCTGAATCAGCATCGCAAACAAGACGAATAACAACACCGCAAACAGCACAATCCGCCCCAAATCCCCCAAATCCAAGGAAGATGTCGTGACGGAATGGAAAAACAAGGCCGGGCTGAACACATAGATGCACAAATCCGACACCGGCTTCTTTTCGATGTCCATGAACCGGCCAACAAAAAAACCGATGCCGAGCAAAACAAAGACCGGCAAAATGACATTGATGATTTCACTGACAATCACGGCATTCACTCTCCATCAGAAAGAGGGAAAGGATTTCTCCCCTCCCTCAGATTATAAAAAGCCAATAGATTTCTAGTTGGCAAAACGTATACATTTACAATAAATTTAAACTTCTAAAGTAGCTTGGAGAAGCGTTTGCTCGTAACCCCTTCTGCTCAATAATGCTGCGCATTACTTTCGCAAAGATAATGTCTCCCATAGGTCGACTTTATCTTTCCTGTGGATCAGCGAGACGACCGAGACCCCGCAAGGAATGAATGAGCGAAGCTTAGCTGAGCGCATTTATTTGCGACGCATCTGCCACGCAGATGTGGGAGCACAAGGGTTTCACAGCGACTGAGGAGGCTTGGGCGCGAGCCCACGGAAAGCGAGTGGTAAGCATCGGAAAGCTAAGTTTTTTTAATTTATTAAATAAAAAACGGTATAAATATACTGGCCAATAACAAGATCAACGCGCCGCCGAGACGGGATGAAATTTGCGCAAATGGCATCAATTCCATGCGTCTTGCCGCAGACAGCACCGCGACATCGCCCGTTCCGCCCATATTCGCCATACATAGCCCTGCTGTGATGGCCGCTTCGATCGGGTAGAAGCCCATGAACTTCCCGACCACACCGGCACCGATGACGGCACCCACAACGACTGCCAAGACGATGAGCACGTATTGGATGCTCAAGGCATTGAGCACGGCTTCCAAGTCCGTATATGCGACCCCAATGCCGACCAATAACGCATTGGTCCAGTTGCGCGCCACGAATTCATACCACTGGCTCGCGCCTTCTACGATAATTTCCGGCATGACGTTGGCCACTTTCAGCGCTGCCACCAAAACGATCATGATGGCGTACGGATGAAGCGGGATAAAATCACCCAATAAGTTGCCTAAAATATAGAACGATACAGCAGCCAAGACGCCGATGCCCATTTTGGCCAAATCGTAGCTCGGCGTTTCTTTTTTCTCGTAATGGAAATTGCGGATCAGCTGGCCATTCCCCGTCAAACTCGGGTATTTATCGCCAATCAAGTTCAAGACACTCGCCAAGATGATGGCGAAGACATTGCCGAGTGCCAAAGCCGGCACTAAAATCGATAGGTAATACCCCGGTTCATTGCCAAGCATTTCCGAATAGACTTGGGACATCGGCACAGCGCCTGCCCCCATGCCGCCGCCCATGATCGGCATGGCGATGACGAGCACCGCTTCCTGGACGCTGAAGCCCAATACCATTCCGACTAAGGCAGCCAGTCCAACCGCTCCTGCCACCGCAGCGAGCAATGGCAAGGCATAGCGAACGCCCGCTTTCACCAAGATCTTCGATTCCATCCCTAAAATACTGCCGGTAATCAAAGCCGCAATATAGAAGTTGAGGAAATCGCCGTCTTTCATGAATTCCGTAATTCCTGCCGTCGTACTTTCAGGCATAAGCCCACTATAGACCATATAGGCGGATCCGAAAATAGCGACAATCGCGCCGCCTCCAAGGAATGTGCGGACGATCGGCATATGATTGCCGAACCAGCCCAATAATTCACCGAGCACCATGGTAATGAGTAACGCGCCGATCATGCCGGCCGGCAAGTTTTCGGTATACATCGCATAAATCGCAATAACTGCGAAAACCCCGAACCATAGAATCGGCATATTGAAAATCGTGAATTTGTCTTTCAAATTTCTCGCCGGCAACTGCGGCGGAATCTTGTTTGTTTCCTTCATCGTTGGACACCTCGTTTTCTTGAGCTTGGCGCTGTTCTAGTAAGCGCTTTCAATGTATTTCATATTCTAGACAACTTTCAGACAACTTCTAGCTTATGAAAGTATTGGTTTTATTGTAATTAAAAAAAGCAGCCGAAAAAATCGGCTGTGGATGGCAGGTGTTTCCCCAAATAACGACTTAGAGATCTTTCGATTGCTTCATTCTATGTTTCTTTTTAAAGAAACAAGTGAATATAAATAGAAAATATTGTTTTTCTGTCACAGGGCTTTTTCAGAAAAAATCCGGTAAAGATCGGTTCAAAGCAAATTGGAGTTTCAGACATTTACCAGCCAGGATAGTTCACATGCTTATAACTGGCTGTGTTGCTAAGGAGGAAGGTATAGGATGAATCCCACACATAAGGAGCTAACTTCAAGATTACAAGAAAATGCTGAACACTCAAAAAAGGGCAGTTTAAACATCATTAATAAGGAAATCCCTTTTCAAGAAGGCAGCCGAGGCTTAGACCCCCGAGTAAAAGAATTCCTTACTAACGAAGTCGATCCGCACGGCAGGCGTCCGCTCGAAATCGATGACCTGGAGATTACCCGAAAAAGAGTGGAAGTAAATAACAAAGATTTAAGTACTGGAATTCGTTCGGAAACCATGGAAATCTCCGTGGAAAATCGCAAAATCCCTTTAAATATTTATAACCGCACAACAGAAAAAAAGCCGGTCCTCGTTTACCTTCACGGTGGAGGTTTTTTTGAACGCGATATGGATGTCATGGAGAATATCTGCAAGTTTTTGGCACAGGAGGCCAATTCAGTAGTGGTCGGGGTGGAATATCGCCTCGCGCCGGAGCACCCTTATCAAGACGGACTGAACGACTGTTTTGAGACTGCCCGGTATATTTATGAACACCCCCAAGAGTTCCATATTGATGTCGACCAAATGGGGCTGGTGGGAGACAGTGTCGGGGGCAACTTGGCGCTCGGAGTCCAGCAGCTAAGTTTAGAGAAACCATGGGAATTCCGTTACCTCGGGATGCTTTGCCCACTAGTAGATTTATCGGACATATCAAGAAAATCGTGGAACATAAACCACTACGACATATCAAAAGATGAGGAATTAATTCGCCAGGAGCTGGTGACCATGAAAGACTCCCTTAGTTTCATTCAGACGCTCTATCTGACTAATCTAGAAGATGTGTTTCTGCCGCTAGTTTCGCCGCTCCTGCGCAATGATAAAACCAAGCTGCCGCCGATCACGATGATCACGGCAGAGTTTGACTTTTTGCGTATTCAAGGAGAAGAGTTTTCCGAGCAACTGCTAGAAGCAGGAGTTCCAGTCCGTCATTTTAAATACAAGGGGATGGATCACGCTTTTGTCAGAAAGCTCGGCTATTACCCCCAAGCAGCCGACGCGGTCAAAGAAGTTGCCAGCCATTTTTTAGAAGTGCTGCAAAAATAAATGCTCTTCAAATTTATGACATCAAAGAACCCGTCAAGCTTTTACGATAAGCTTGACGGGTTCTTTGTGATCATACATAAAAATAAAGCGCGGACTCGATGCTTTCATAGATATGAATCAAGGTGGCTGGCACCTTGTGGATTTACCCGGTATTGGTAGATAGGCCGCCCCACCCCGTAGGTCAAATCTTCCTGCAAATAGCCGATGGCGCTGAGGAATTTCAGGTATTTCCGGACGGAGACACGGGAAATCCGTGCCGACTGTGCCAGTTCATCTGTTGAAAACACCGCGCTTTCGTTCGACAGGATCACTTGCTGGATGGTCTGCAAGGTCGTTTTGGTCAGCCCTTTCGGCAAATGCTGGACAGCCGCTGATGAGGACGCGGACTGCTGTTTTCTGCCAAGCAGGCTGTCGATTTCCTGCTGGCTGATTTGCTTATTAACATGCAGTTTATGGAAATGGCTTTGGTATTGCAGCAGCGCTTCCTGGAAACGGCTGAACTCGAAGGGCTTGATCAAATAATCGGAAGCCCCGAGCCTCAAGGCGTGCTGGATTTGCTGGATTTCAGAGGCCGCCGTGATCAAGATGACGTCGAGGTCCTGTTTTTGTTCGCGGAGCATCTGCAAAAATTCGATGCCGGTGAGTCCCGGCATGTGGATGTCGAGCAACACCAAATCGACGTCCGACTTCGCCAGTATCGCGATGGCCTGCTGGGCGTTTCCAGCGGTGCCGATCACCTCAAAGCCGTCCATGCGCCCCACAAATTGCCGGTTCAACGCAGCCACCATCGGGTCATCTTCTACTATCATTACCTTAATCATCATTTTCACCCCTTGCTTCATACGGCAGCACCAACTCGAAGGTCGTGCCTTCGTTTTTCTCGGAGGCCACTTCAATCGAGCCTTCGAGTTGGTCTACGCTGTCTTTCACCAAATACAATCCGAATCCGCGGTGGTAGCCTTCCTTGCTGGAGACGCCTTTCGCGAACATCGTTTCCTGCAATTCCTCATGGATGCCGGTTCCTGTATCGCTGATCGTGATCGTCAGCAATTCATCGATATAGGAAAACGCGGCATGCACCTGCTTGTGTTCGGTCGCTTGGACATTGTCGATCGCGTTGTCGACCACATTCCCGATGATCGTAATCAGCTCGTGCGTGACCGCGGGGTCGTCCGGTTTTGGAATATCGGTCTCGCAACTGATCGAAAGATTAACCTGCGCTTCTCTCGCGAAACTGATTTTCCCGAGGATAAAGCCTGCCAGCACCGGGTCCTTGATGGAGCGCGTCACAGTGCCGACTTCCACGGCCTGGTGGTCGACCAATTTCGCGATAAACTGCGACACTTGCTCGTATTGCTCCATTTTAATCAAGCCGAGCAAGACATGCAGTTGATTCATGAATTCGTGCGACTGCGCCCGCAACGTTTCCGCATACATCTCGACGCCGGTCAATTGTTCGGCAAGCACATCGATTTCCGTCTTGTCCCGGAACGTCACCATCGCGCCAATCACTTGATCATTCACCAATAAAGGCACTTGGTTCGACAGGATCGACAGGCCATTGAGCTCCTGCTCCTCATCCAAGACGGTGCGTTGTTCAACCAGCACACTAGTCGTCACCAGGCCTGGCAGAAATTCGCCAATCTCCTTGCCGATCGGCTCCCGGCCCGTGAATCCGGCTTTTTCGAACAGTTCCCTCGCCGACCGGTTGGCAAGCATGATACGCGAATTTTGGTCGATCGCGATAACGCCTTCGTAAACGGAATGAAGCATCTGGTTGCGCTCTTCGTGGATGCGCGCGATTTCGGGAGGTTCCAACCCAAACAGGCTCTTTTTAATATAACGCGCCAAAAACAATGCGCCGATGATGCCGAATAATAAACCAGTCAGCGAACCGATCCACAGCGTCTGCCGGTTTTGCCCGACCGCCGCTTCCACTTCTTCCAAGGAAATGCCGACCGCAACGGCGCCGATTTGATTATCGTCCTCATCAAATACCGGCGTGAATGCACGCACCGATTGCCCGAGCGTCCCTTCCGCACGCGAGGTGTATTCCTCGCCTGCTAGCACGCGGAGTTCATCGCCCCCGGCAAACGACTTGCCGATATTATCCGGATTCGGATGCGATTTGCGGATGCCTTCCATATCCATGATGACAACAAATAACACATCTGCGGCTTGTTGCACAGCCAGTGCATAATCCTGTATATTCGCTTCCGCCGCTTCTCTCTCCAAACCTTCGTGAATGACTTCTGACTCTGCGGCGGTCCGGGAAATGCTGACGGCTTTATCTTCCAGCTGCTGCTCAATCCGGTCGCCCGATATGTCGGCCACCAGCAAATTGGTGATCACCAATGACACCAACACCACCAATAGCACGAACAGGATAATGATTGTACTCAATTTAAATCTCGATAAAAACGCCATGATGCACCTCATTCTTTACTGCGGAAAAATTCTTGTAAACAGATGTTTCTACTATAAGCTAAAATCCGCTCTAAAGAAAATCGGGGGAATGAACTAAAAAAGCAGCCGCAGGAAGAATGCGGCTGCTTTACTTATCGAGATACTCTAGTTAATCGTATTTTCCGAAGCTTATCGCTCGCTTTCCGTGGGGCGGGAATCGAGCCTCCTCGTCACTAAAA
Organism: Planococcus sp. CP5-4_YE; assembly: GCF_019042655.1. GTDB lineage: Bacteria > Bacillota > Bacilli > Bacillales_A > Planococcaceae > Planococcus. Next base: position 16,419 of record NZ_JAHPZO010000011.1, on the reverse strand, counting down.
CCGTTGCTCCCACATCTGCAAGCAGATGCGTCGCAAATGAATGTGCTCAGCGAAGCTTCGCTCACTCATTGCCTGCGGGGTCTCTCAAACCCGCTAGTCCCACAGGAAAGATAAGGTCTCACGTAGTTCGACCTTATCTTTGCGAAGTAATGCGCAGCATTATTGAGCAGAAGGGGTTACGAGCAAACGCTTCTCCAAATACTGAGACAGGTCATTGATTATTTAATGTCGCAAAGCTAATCTCTTTTTTACTTATAGCAGATTAAAACCTATTCCACCCTCTGAAAGCCACCTCATGATTCACGTCGCAATCCCGATCGACTTGTTTTCATACGCTGCATCTCCCAGCGCTTTCAAAATAAAATGCGCCACGTCGGCACGTGGAATGGTCTTTGATTTACCCGGCACGCCTTGTTCTGACTCCCGGTACTGCCCGCTAAGGGAATCATTGGTCAATCCCATCGGCCGGACGATTGTATAGGTTAGTCCAGCCTCTTGAATGGCATCGACAGCGGCGCGGTGATCGATTAGCACCTGCTTGAGCACACCCATCATCACTTTGCCGCCTATGCCCGGAAGTTCATCGTTAATTCCTGCCGATGCCGTGTAAACGATGCGCTTGACGCCATGCTGCTGCATACCCGCCACGATATTTTTCGCCATCGTTCGCAGATCCTTCGACTTTTTCATACCTTGATTCGAACCCAAACACGATACCACTGCGTCATGGCCGGCAATCGCTGCGGCGACTTGTTCCACGTGGAACGCATCTCCCTGCACCACCGTTAGTTTGTCGCCTGTCACTTTCAATTTGTCCGGTGTCCGCACAAACGCCGTCACTTCATAACCTTGTTCCAATGCTTGCTTGACGACTGATCGGCCCACGCCGCCCGTTGCACCGAATACGATAATTTTCATCACGCTTCACCTTGCTTTCTTATGAGTTGTCGAGCTATCAAATCAACGAGATTCCACGCGATCCGAAATAACTTTTACCGCTTTTACAAACTCCTCAACGAACGCTTCGCGATCCACGCTATGCAGCACATGGACATTCGGCTTTTTGCCTGTCCGGTTCGTGAAATCAACCACTGTGGCGCCCGCCGTAATGCCTTCGAGCGATGCTTCCACAAAACAATCCTGCCCTTCAAACAATTTCGGTCTCAATAAATACATAACCGCGCAGACATCATGGAAATGCAGCACTTGATCATAGTTGTCTTCGTGAAAAGGCGTTCTCTTGATGACATCCAAATAATGCGTAACGAGACCATATGCCTTCTTAGCAAATTCGGTACCAATAGCCAAAATACCTTTCGCTTCCTCCAGCGTGACAAATGCTTTATGGGTCACATCCAAGCCACTCATGACGACCGGAACTCCCGAGCGGAAGACGATTTCCACCGCATGCGGGTCGACATAGGCATTGAATTCAGCGGACGGCGACATATTGCCGCCGACTGCCGCTCCGCCCATCCACGAAATGCGCTCGATTTTCGGCTTCACTTCCGGATGCGCCAATAATAACGCCGCCACATTCGTCAATGGGCCAGTCGCCACGATGGTCATTTTCTCCTCGCTCAAAAGCAAAGTTTCCCGCATTGCGGCAATAGCTGGACGTTCGCTCACCGGCAAAGTCGGAGGCGGAAACTCAACATTCCCGAACCCGCTCTCCCCGTGGATCTCTTCCGCCATCTCGAGCTCGCGGAACATCGGCTGCTCCAAACCGCGCGCCACTTCCACATCCGCCCCGATGTAACTCAAGAACGTGCGTGCATTGTAATTGGTCTTATCCTGCGAAATATTTCCCGAACAGGTCGTCACCAAGCGCACATCAAAGAACTCCTCATGCGCGAACGCCAACGTCAGCATCATCGCATCGTCAATCCCCGGGTCTGTATCAATCATGATCGGTAATTTGGCCATCCCTGAAAACCACCTTTTCTCATCTGTTGGTTTTGATTTTACGCTAGTCGGGGCTTTAGGTGAAATGATAGCGAATGTCTCTATTGATTACTCAACAATCACTCCATGCAACAAGCCATCAAAGTCAGGAACCTTGATGGCTTGTGATTATATGCATTAATAAAATTCGATGATTACTTCTTCATACGCAGGAGTTTCAAGCAGTGCCGTTAAAATCTCTTCGGTGTTGTTGTCTGCTTCTTCCAAAAACCCTTGTTCGATTTTCTCTTTTTCAAGTTTCTCTTTTTCGGTATTTATATCTTCTATGATTTTTTGAGAAGGATAATCCGAGAACAACTCGTCTTTAATGTCTCTTATTTCCATGTTTTCAGTGTCCGCGACATTCTCAAGTATCTCTGCTTTCGGTACTCTCACGACCAATTGCTTTGTGCTCTCGTCGTATGAAGTTTCGATTTCCGAGGCTTTGGATCCCGCTTTTATATACCCATCGTATTCAATTAATCTGATCGCTTCTGCAAATTTAATATCCGATACCCCAGGCAAGGAAATGTTCTTACCCGTCTCACTGACTATGACATTGCTATATTCATACTCAAGTGATGCCAATTCTGCAATTTTTACTATTTGATCCTTCACCAAGGAAGCGTCGGAACTGCTGTTAGTGGCGACCCCAAATAAATTGGTTTGTGAAAATGCATAGCCAGCAGCTGCCCCTATAATTAATACAAAGAATAAAATTACAACCAGTTTTTTCATCGTTTAGTTCCCCCACATATCTAATTCCTTGCTCTCTCTATGGTAGACCAAAAAAAGATTTATTACACATATTGAAAAATAAGTTCCCCATCTTCCATTCCAGCAGGCGTAAACTCCAGCTTTTTAAGCAACTGAATGGAAGCCTGGTTTTCAGGAGAGGTTCCGGCTTTAATGGTAAGTCCGGGATATGCCTGCCGGATCCAGTGAATCATGGCTTGGACCGTTTCATAAGCATAGCCTTGCCTTTTAAAAATCGGGTTGATGGTATAGCCAATCCAACAAGCCTCGGCTTCCTTTTTCACAAACACATCCCCAATCAGAGACTCGTCGGCTTTATGGATGATCGCCAATTGGGCACCCTTTTCCACTGATGGCTCTCTTAATAAAACTTCTATATATTGTTCTCGGGTCAAGCCCTTAAAATATTGAAATTCCATCCATTCGGGGTTATTGCGGTACGTAATAAAAGCGTCCAAATCACTTTCAATAAAAGGCCTGATATAGCACCTTTCCGACTCAAAGATAGATGATTTCTGCATCTATTGCGTTCCTCCTCATGGACTTGCCGGTATTTAGAACCATCGCGGTCCTCCATCGCTTATGAGCGCGCTTGTACCTCTTTGATGCTTTTGCCATCCAAGAACGCATGGCCCGTCTGCATATTCAAGACGGTCTCGAATCCAGAGCGGGCATACACTTTTTCGACCCGTTCGTTAATTGGATGCACCCATAGTTTTTCTAGCTCCATCGCTTGCGCTTCCTTTTGTATGTATTCGAGCAACGCGCCGATTAACCCTTTTCCTCTGTAAGCCTCAATGGTCGCAACACTTTCAACTCTTCCCTGAGTTCCGTGGACAAACAAGCAGGCAGAAGAACACGGGACGCCATCGTATTTCAAAACGTAATGGCGGTAGCGCGGATCGTTGAATTCCGTCTCAAACACTTTTTCGCGCACCGCTTTCCCGCCGAACTCTTCAATTTGGCATTCTACGGATAAAGCCTCATCGTAATTCAGGCTGGTCACTTTCTCGATGACAATGTGTTCATTAACTGGAATCGGAGCAAGTTGCTGATTCCACAATTGAATCGGCTGTGAAAACTGTTCGATCTGAAACCCACTTTCTTTCAATATCTCCATAAAGGAGGTCAATGACTCTATATTCCCTAAATAAAACCTGGGCGTAATTCCTGAGGCTCGGTAAAACGAAACGACTTCACTGATCACATGGCCAGGCTCATCGGGTGGCCTGTTCACATAAGCATGATTGGCGTCATAATAATCCGGCTGCTTAGGGTTGCTGAACAATGTACCCCAAGGCCGGTCGTGCTTGGTGGAGAAAGACTGCAATAACGCAAAGTCCAGCTCCTCTATCTGCTTTTCTAACTCCATGCCTTCTCCCCCTTTTTCGTTTTCATTACCGTCTAAGTGATGGGTATCTAAATTTCCTCTAGCGAAGCGATTGCTATATACTGATTATACAGAATTTACTATGATATTTGGAGGAGATCAGATGATGTTCGAAGACAAAGTGGTCATTGTAAATGGTGGAACGGATGGAATTGGCAAGGAAGTAGTTCGGTTCTTTTGCAAAGAAGGCGCTAGCGTTCACTTTACGGGAAGAGACAGTGACAAAGGCGCACAAGTCGAGAGTGACTGCGATGGAAACGCTCACTTTCACCAAGTGGATAACAAAAATCCGGAAGAAATCGAAAACTTTTTTAACACACTTGAAACTGAAGGACAGACAATCGACATCCTCTTCAACAACGCCGGCGTTCTCTCTACCGGAATGGGACCCTTGTCTCGCGTAAAACTGGATGACTGGAATCAGTTGATTGCCGTCAATCAAACAGCGATTTTTCTCTACATGAAATATGCCTTAGCCGTGATGGGCAAGCAAAAACATGGCGTCGTGATTAATAATGCCGCGATCCTCGGAAACGATAAAGTCAATCCGATGCTGCCAGCTTATAGTGGCACTAAAGCAGCCGTCGTCGCGATGACCCAAAGCTCGGCCCTTCGTTTTGCGAATCAAGGCATCCGCGTCAACTGCATCTCCCCTGGCCCAACAGAAACTGACCTGGCCATCAAAGCATACGGCGGGAAAGAAAATTATGACAAGCAATCACAAGGGCATCCTAGAGGAAATTATGGGAAACCTAGTGAGATCGCGGAAGTCGTGCTTTTCTTGGCTTCAGACAAAGCATCTTATATAAACGGTGCAGAAATCGTTGTAGATGGCGGCTACTCGTTAAAATAAATAGACTTAGGAAACAGAATAAGATTATTTTCCTGTCGGATGAAACAAATTTATTTTTTACAGTCTTTCACAAGTAGCACTCGATTAATTTAATAAAGCAAAAAGGTTCATTCTTCTCATTAAAAGAAGAATGAACCTTTTCAATAAACGCGATAAAGGAAACTACATCCGCCTCAGGCTTCTATGTAAGAAGAAAAAGACAGGTATTTTCTAAAATTTAATTGTAATACAGGTTCTCAGTTGGATATACCGGATCATTGGTGATGTCGATTCCAAGCTTCTTAAAGGTCTGTTCGTTTTCTCTGTTCAATATAACCGTAGAATGAGCTTGGGTGTCTTTTAAATGTGGCAATTGCTTATAAGCCAGCTCTGAAGTAGGATTCGTGACCGCACTGATTGCCAGTGCAATGAGCACTTCATTGGCGCTTAATGTCGGGACGCGGCTATTCAAGTCATCGGTTTTCAAGCGTTGAATCGTCTGTAAAATCACCGGCGACAACAAATCAATTTCATCGGAAATATTGGTCAATTTCTTTAACCCATTCAAAATCGCGGCTGCCGAAGCATCCATCAAAGTGGTCGTTCGACCGGTGATCATCTCGCCATTAGGCAGTTCTATCGCAATGACGGCTTGTAAATTCGTGCTGTCAATTTGTGCTTGGACTTCTTTCGCATAATTACGCGCAGGCCATACAGGTGCCCGATCCTCTTTTTTTAAACCGGTCTCTTCTAGAATCACTTGCATGTGGCGTACACTGTCTTCATCGGCAAGCCCTTTTTTATAATCGTTCTCTACGATGAAACTGCGCCGAATGATTTCCTGCTTGGCAGCTTCCTGGACAACGCCATCATCCGTGATGCCCGATTTCAGGCGATTGACCCCCATATCAGTCGGTGAGCTGTAGACAGACTCTTTGCCGGTGATTCTTTCAATGATCCGTTTGATGACAGGAAATGTCTCAATATCACGATTGTAATTGACCGCTACTTTCTCATACGCTTCATAATGATAATTATCAATCATGTTTACGTCTTTTAAATCGACAGTAGCCGCTTCATAAGCGATGTTTACTGGGTGCTTTAACGGCAAGTTCCAAACTGGAAAAGTCTCAAACTTGGCATAGCCGACTTCATTTCCAAGTCTATTCTCGTGGTACATTTGGTTAAGGCAGGTGGCAAGCTTTCCGCTTCCTGGGCCAGGGCCCGTTACTACCACGATTGGTTTTGTCGTTTTAATATAAGGATTCGTCGCAAATCCTTCTTCCCCAAGTACTGCCTCCACGTTTGCCGGATAACCTTCGATTTCGCGGTGAATACAGACGTTAATTCCACTTCTCTCAAGCTTAGTCATAAATACTTTGACTGTTGGCTGCCCCTGGTAACGGGTGATCAAGACACTGTTGACAGAAATGCCGTATGCCCGGTATTCATCAATCAAGCGCAGGACATCTTGGTCATAAGTGATGCCGTAATCTTCACGGACTTTGTTTCGTTCGATGTCTCCAGCATAGACACAGATAATGATTTCCGCCTTTTCTTTCAGTGTATGCAATAGTTTGATTTTGGCATCTTCATCAAATCCAGGCAACACACGCTTGGCATGTTTGTCGCCTATCAATTTCCCGCCAAATTCCAAGTAAAGTTTATCGTACTGCTGCACCCGCTCCAGGATGTAGGCTGATTGTTCCTGCAAATATTTCTCCGAATCAAATCCAATTTTTTTCATTAATTTTGGTCCCACTTTCTATGCTTAAAGCTTTCTCTTAACTCAATAGATAAAAACTTCTTAAGAGAAAATTCAAGCTAAAATTCATCCCTTTATCATTACATAGCTTTTTTAGAAAGTCGACCCAGCCAATTCAATTATTGAGTGATTCTAATAAGCTTAATATTAATCTTATCATCAATGCATTCAAACAAAATAACGAAATTTAGACCCTTGTTCAGCAAATCCCATGGGCCAAAACTTTATTTACTTTTGATAGTTTTCATTTATTGAACCGTTTATAGCGTTTGTTTAATGATATAACCGCATTTACTTGTGGTACGGCTCACCGTACTGGATCTAAATGAGGTTTAAATTTAAAAAACCATAAAAATTTTATTAACTAGCCTGTTCCTTTCAAAAGAATTTAAAATATTAAACATACTTGAAATGTATCTAGTATGTTATGTATAATATGATTACAACAATAGCTCAATTGGCTAGAGCGTTCTGAAACTATTTCAGAAGGTTGCAGGTTCGAGTCCTGCTTGTTTTAAAGAATTAATTAGTAATTCTTTAAAACAAGCAGGTTTCATTAGCTTTGTTCTTATGTAGAAAAATGAAATATTGTATTGCCCACCAAATGTCTATTTTGGGGGTTTTTTTATTTTTAAGTAGCTTAGTGTCAAAAGATTTTTATCTATTATCGGGTTGAAGTAAATCTATTGTGATAAAGGAAGTTTTTCAATTGAAAAAAGTGTTTTCGTGGATCTTTAAAAATGAATTAGCATTAATGGTTTCTTTTTTTGTCCTTTTAGCAATTACAACTATATCGCTTACTCTTCTATATGATTATATCCCCATTATTATACGTAAAAGCATATATGGAGAAATTTCCTTTTGGGAAGGTTTTTTAGTGAATCTTCATAACTCAGTATTTGATTTTCTAATTCTTGGAGTGATGTTATATTATTTTACAAACCGGATTAGTGAGAAAAGGAAAATAGAAGAATATCATAGTAATATCGACGATACTAGATTTTGGTTTAGGGAAGAAGCGACCAGTAAGATAGTTGCTAATATAAATCGATTAAACCAAAATGGTCATACTAAAATTAATCTTTCCAAGTGCTTTTTAAAAGATGCTCATCTTAGGAATGTAAAAATTATAAATAGCGAATTAATGGGAACAGTCCTAGAGGGCGCTACGCTTCGGGGCGCCATATTAACTGGATCAGATTTTAAAGGCGCAAAACTGCAGAATGTAAACTTTAACGGTGCTTCATTGAATGAAGCAAAAATGAAATATATATTTTGTGATAAGACAAACTTTACAGGGGCCAATTTAACTAACACTGATTTTAAGCAAGCACGATTAATTAATTCAAATTTTAAAAGTGCAATATTTAAAGGTGCTGATTTAAATAAAGCAGAATTCGACAACTCGTCGTTTATAAAGGCTAACTTTATTGGTGCTAAGAATATCGATATTAATAATATAGTTAAAGCGAAGACACTTAAAGGTTCAAAGTTCGATATTCAAATTAAATTAATAATTGATAGTATTAAACCTGAGTTATTTGAAAATTAATAATATACTATAAAATGTTGATACTCTTTTTTGCTTTTTAATGAGATGAAGCAGTCGATTTCCCACCGGGGCAACTGCCTCGACAACGCCTCCATCGAATCGTTTTTTAGTCACTTCAAAGATGATGTCGATTTTAAACCCGCCATCAGCCTGGCCGAATTGAAAGGGCTGGCGGATGACTATATGGAGCATTACAACGGAATGCGCAAGCCATGGAATTTAAAAAAGATGACTACGGCATAATACCGAAGTCATTTGATCGCAGCCTAGCTGCAGGATACCTTTTTTATAAACTGCTCATTAAACGGGGCGCCGTGCAGTTGTTAGCATTTTCATCCTTTTATTTAAATCACATCCTAAACAGTTCACTTTTGTAGTATCTGCCGTTTGGGACTTATTTTGAAGTTCTCTCTGCTACTTTGCTATTTCTATGTTTTTGCACAACATTTTGTTAACGTCCATTTACACAATTGATTTTTGTTAGTGCTAGTCCTTCTGCATGCAAAGCCATAACGTTACAATAAGATTTATTATAGTTGGGGAAAAATTTATTTATTTTAAATCCCCTAGTATATAACTTAAATCTTTTTTTAATTGGTTATATACTTTTTTACGTAGCTCATCATCTTCTCTAATATACATACTCAGAGCCGAGTTGCTTACACTAAAAAATGGAAGCCTCTTTCTTCCCAACCTTGATAAGGTTTGATTCATTTTTTGATATTTCTCTTCCTTTTTTACTGAATCATGGGAATCATTGAGTATTGCGGAACGAAAAAGCCACGTGTGCGGAGATTTGAGCCATCAATTGCGGAGAATGTGGCCAGTAAATGCATAGAAGAGAGCCACTGGCTAGATTTTACCGGTGACTCTCTTTTTGTATATTGTCAGTGAAGAAAGACAAGCTCGAGAACCACTCGTGCCATAAAATAGAACCACCTCGGACAAAATTTAGAACCACTTCGGACATCTGAGAACCACTCATAAGAATAAGAAGGCCGCCCAACGGCGGCTTTTTATGCTTATGACTGAATCCCAAGTCTTTCGCGCATGGAAATCTTACCATCAATCAAAATGGAATGAGAACTGTGAATGGCACGGTCAAGGATGGCATCTGCGAGCGTGGCTTCTCCAATCTGTTCATACCAACCGCTAGGTTCAAACTGAGAACAGAAAATGGTCGAGGCGTTTTGATACCTGGATACCTGGCTTCGACGATTTCTAGCACATCACGGGCTTCGTGCTCTGTCAGAGAGACAAGCAACCATTCGTCCAAAATTAATAAGTTTACCTTTCGGTAAGCTTTCATGTGTTTCTGATAGGTTCCGTTCAATCGTGCAAGGGCAAGCTCATCGAGTAAGTCGGGCAGGCGGATGTACTTGGCTGTATAACCATTCCGACAAGCGCTGATTCCGAGCGCGCATGCCAGATAGGATTTTCCGTTGCCAGATGCGCCTTTTAGGATGACGTTCTGCTTCTCGCCAATGTAATTGCAGCTGGCTAAGCGCAAGATGGTCGTGCGATCGAGCTTGCGGTCTTCGTGGTATTGGATGTCTTCAACACAAGCATCGGGCATACGTAAATTCGCAGACCGGATTAGCCGATCCAATTTATTGTTCTTTCGGCGGATGTACTCACTATCGATCAATAAATTAAAACGGTCTTCGAACGACAGTTCCTGGTATTGCGGATCTTTCATCTGCTCATAATACGTATCGGCAATCGCGCTCAAGCGCATCTCGTTTAGTTTGGTGATCGTGGATTCAATGGTCATTGGTCTTTCCTCCCGTAATAGTCTGCCCCTCTGACAAACCCATGCTCTTTTGAAAGGCTAACAGTTTTCTTTTGCGACAGAGTCGTCGCTTTGACTTCACGCTCTGTTTTTAGAATTGTTTTGATCGTATTCAAGCTCACCCTTGGAGAGAAGGTTAGTGACTTTTCGCAAGCCACTTCGAGTTCACGTTCGCTATACTGCGCAACGAGTTTAGACAGCCCTTGGCACAGTTTTAATGCCTGCTTTTCATTGGTGCCATTGGCTAAAATCGTGCGGACTGCTTTTTCCGTAGAGGGTCCGACGGACTCTCCCCATTCAATAAAATGCTTTGGCGTAAACAGAAGAAATTGCTGATGCTTAGCGGGCAGATGTTCGAACACCGTAGACGTTTGCCCATCCTTTCCAAACAATCGCTTGTGGGAGGCAATCCGGAAGTTGTTAAAGAATACCTCTACCATCGTTCGGGTGATACGGATTTCCACCACATGTTTAATGTATTCATAGGGCACGGAATAATACATTTTATCTTCTACGATATGATAATCTGGTTGTAGGGTGGCTTTCTTCCAGTGAGCCATTTCGTATCGGGAAGCAGGCAAGGGCAGAAGCGCAAACTTCTCCTCTTCCAAGAAGGCAGAGAGCCGGCTTCCCTTTTTCTTTTGAAATTCTTTTTGATTGAATTCATCCAATTTAAGCCGAACGGCTTCGTTCAGTTCTTGTAATGAAAAGAATACTTGGCTCCTTAAGGAAGCGATAATCCACGTGGTGATTGTACCGACGGTTCCTTCGACACTTGGTTTATCCTTTGGTTTCCTGACGCGTGCGGGGATAATAACCGTCTGGTAATGCTCTGCTAGCTCTTGATACGTTCGGTTAATCACAGGGTCACTATAAGACGGTTTATCGACGCCGGTTTTCAAGTTGTCTGGGACCACGGTCTGGGTGACGCCCCCAAAGAATTCAAAGGCGTGGATATGCCCGGTGATCCAATTCAGGGAATTCATAGAATAGAATCCTTCGACATACGAGTAGGAGCTGCACGACAAAGTAGCCGCAAAAAGAAAGACCTCGTGCACTTCACCGGTCGTTTGATCTCGGACGCTCATAGTAGAACCTGCCCAATCAACTTCCAGAGTTTCAGCCGGCTTACGCTTGATGCGCATGGTAGCTTTGGTTGTCGTGACGAACTTGCTGTATTCTCGGCAGAATTGACGGTAGCTGTAGGGAATCTGATTTCCATTGCGGCAGACAATCACATACTCATGCCAGAGCAGTGAGAGCGTCACGCCCGTTTTTGCCATTTCTTTATGGACGTAGTCCATGTCAGGCAAGTGCCTTTCGTCTTTCACATGCTTCTCGGGAAACAGAAGCTTCTGAAGTTCTTTGTCTCCGAGATCCTCCGACAAGGGCCAGGAAATCCCTTTCCTTTCTGCTTGTTCCAGCACTTCAGTGATGGTGTTGCGTGAACACTTACAGCTTGCTGCGATTCCCCGTTTAGATACTTGTTGAGAATTTAGCCGGAGAATCTCCCGATATTTGATCATAAAAAACCTCCTATACCATCAATTTGCGAAATATTCCGCAAACTAATTATATAGGAGTGGTTCTCGCATGTCTTAAGTGGTTCAATTTTTTGTCCGAAGTGGTTCTAAAATATGGCACAGGTGGTTCTGTTAAGTGGCTGTATGCAGTCAGCGAGGCGCGACTAAACTATGTCGTTCACGCATTGAGATTTTGCCATCGATCAATATTTTATAGGAATCATGGACAATTCGGTCGAGAATTGCATCAGCCACTTGGGCTTGTCCAAGTTTGGAATGCCACCCTTCGGGTGAGAACTGCGAACAGAAGATGGTAGAAGTCCGTTTGAGCCTCGCATCGATAATTTCTAACACGTGAAGCACTTGGTCTTGCGACAACTCACTCAGGAGCCATTCATCCAGTATCAATAAATCAATGGATCTGTATTTTTGAATCAGTTTGCGAAAACTTCCGTCTGCCTCATGTTTAGCAACGGCAAGTTCATCCAATAATTCGGGCAAGCGGATGTATTTCACCTTGTAGAATTGCCGGCAGGCTTGAATGCCGAAGGCATTTGATAACCACGTCTTCCCGTTGCCTGAAGCACCCATAAGGATAATGTTATGATGCTTCTGAAGATAGGTGCCGGACGCCAACTCTAAGATTAACTGCTTATCCAACTTACGGTCAGCGTGGTACTCGATCAGTTCCACCGATGCGCTCGAGTGTAACCGTCAAGTAGAATTCAACACTTTTCCCCAATTAAGATTCAACACCTGGATTTTCAAATAGTGACTTTCTATATTTCATCCGGATACTGTCTTGCGTTTCATCAAACGTAAGAATTTCACTCCGGTGAAGAAGGCGATCTAGAATGGCCGTTGTTAAGGTGGGATCCCCCAAAAATTTTCCCCATTCAGCTGGACCCTTATTCGAAGTCAAGATAAAGGCTGCTTTGTCATACATTTCATAAATAAACTGGAAGAATAAATGGGCCTCTTGAGGCTCATAAGCCATATACATGACATCATCAATAATAATCAGATCAGAACTCGCTATGCGCTTATATCTGGTTTTTGACTTGCTCGTGTATTCTTTTGATTTCAATACATAGATGAGACGCTCCATTGATATGAACGACACTTGATACCCACGCTCGATGGCGTGGATACCTAATGCAGTCGATAAATGAGTTTTGCCAGCGCCTGTCGGCCCCATCATGATTAACGTGAAACGATTGTCAATCCAAGACAGTTCTTTTAACACATTGAGTTGCTTTTCACCAATGGCGGTTTGTTCTTCCAAGCGAAACTGCTCAAATGTTAATACCTCCGGGAACTCCGCCCATTTCATGAGCTTTTCGCTGGTTTTTCGTTCTCGGCAACGCATTTCATAACTAAGCACTTCATGGATAAATTCATGATACGTCCATCCCTTCGCTTCGGCTTCGCGAAGAAAATTCGGCAGTTCTTTGGCCGTTTCTGCTAACCGTAAGGTTCGGCACTTTTCTTGTAATCCGTCATAGGGATGACTCATCGATTCTTACCTCCTCGAAGGACGGAGAGATAAATATCCGTTGTCCGTTCTGGAGCTACGATGTCTTTGTACTTTTCGTTTATCGTGCCGACCTTCTTTTGCTGTTTCTGGCTATCTATCTCTAACGAGATAGCGATGTCCCTTAAATCGTTGGCGCTCATTAGCTTAAGTCGTTTGACTTCTTCTAACGCTTCATCCACAAAGTCAGGGTAGTTCCCGATGACGGATTGGACAACTTTCAATTGGTCAATCAAGTGGCGGGGATATCGTTCGGTTAATTCTTCAATGAACCAGGTACTTGTCTTTGTTGCTGTCAATTGGCTTTGAATCTGTTGGATTAATAATTCCCGTTTGGTCTGATCTCGTTCGCGATGAGAAGGGTCTGAAATGACGGATCCTTTACCGGTTGCCAATGAGTGCTTCGCTAAAATCTCCCCATGTTCCTGAAGACGTATATAAAGGTAGTCGTTATCGGTTTGAATATAAGCAATGTTTGGCGCACCCTTACGGTATGTGCCACGAGGTACACTGTACCGATTTGCTTCAAACCGAATGACATTGTCATGCTGAATATCTCTTGTTATACTCGAAGTGAAGACTTTTTCAAAAATGTAAGTCCCAGAGATCTTTTGTAGGTGTTGCTTTTCCAGGGCGTGCACCTCAAAAGGTCTTTTTTTGATATTGTGATGCACTTTCTTATTGCCGGTTCGTTCTAGCCACTTCATGCAGTCACCTTGCCATTCCATTAAATTATCAAAGGTGCGATTTTTCATGAAATTGTTTTTTACATATTTTACGACTTGTTCGATTTTCCCTTTTGATTGGGGATCCGATTTTCGACAAAGATAGACTTTGAATTTTCGTGTCTGTTGATATTTAGTGAATTCGGCTGTCATAATCAAATCTCCCGAATTTTCACTAACCATGAGTAGTCGATCTTGATCATAGACGATTTCTTGCGACATACCGCCAAAGTGGCGAAAGGCATTCTCATGCATATGGATTAAATCACTTGCCCGAAAGGGTCGGTCCAAAAACTCCACATATTTAAACCTCGAATGTGCTAACACGAAGCCGATAAAGTACAACCTCTTGAACGTCCCTTTCGTAGTTAATACCTTCTTCTCTCCAAAATCCACTTGAATTTGCTGACCCATCGGTAGTTCCGGAACGGCACTAAAGGTTCGCTCTGCAGTCTGCTTGGGAATGTGATAGATTTCCCGCAATTCGTTCACATAATTCCTTACGGTATTTTCAGCGATAGAATTCACCCCCAACCGTTCCTCCAGCCAATCGAAAATCTGTGCACCTGTTAGATCAGGATGCTCTTTCAGCCAGCTGACAATTTCTGAACGGTAAGGATCCAGTTTCTTGCTTCTGTTTTGCAGCGAAAGAATAAATTCGCAAAACTCATCAGGTGTCATCTTTCCATAATCAATCACCCGATTTCTAGATATCTTCAGCTTTCTAGCAATCGCGCTATTCGTAAATCCCGCGCTGCGTAGTTGGTGAATCTCGTTGTAAATCATAAACTTTTCCACTCCTCATTCCTCACTTTCAATAGACTCTCTCAAGTATATTAAAAGTGCTTAGGTATCGGTAAACTGTTGATTCTTAATTGGCGGAATCTGTTTACCGTTATTTGTGGAAAACTGTTTAATCTAGTTTAGCGTTTACATCGAGTCATCAAACGTCGCCTGTTTAATCAGTCGGTCCAGTTTATTCGACCTCCTGCGATCGTATTCCGTATCCACCAATAGGTTAAAACGATCATCAAAATCCATCCCCTGGAAGTCTTTATTTTCATTCTGCAGTTGATATAAGTCCGCCATTCCACTCATCTTCATGTCCATTAATTTTCGTAAGGTTTCTTGATTGATCATTTTTTATCCCTCCCAAAATAGGTAGCGCCTCTGGTAAAACCATAATCCTCTGTCTGCGGTTCCCGCACGAGTTGTTTGTCCGCTTGCTTTTTCTTCTGCCTCGCTAAGATGCTTTTCAGCACGGCAACGGTTGGATGTGAGGATATCTTCAGTAACGTCTTGGTCGCTGCCTCAAGCTCTGTGCTTGTTTTTTTAGAAGCCGTATTTCTCAATCCATTCAATATATTCAACGCTTTCTTTTCGACATTCGTTTTTAGAATATGTTCAACCAGACGTTCCATATTTGGTCCGATCTCCTTCGCCCATTTCCGGTTATTTTCTGGGTTATGATCGAGATAACGCCGGTGGTGATCTGGCAGGTGATCCAGGTTTGTGGCATATGAATCTTCCGATTTTCGTTTGCGTGGATGGGATGCAATGCGCACATCTTTAAAGTACAATTCAATTACATCCGCAGTGATTCGAACATCGACATCCTCGCGGACGTATTCATAAGGAACGGAATAGAACTTATAGTCCACTTGAACATGGTAGTTCGGTTGGACTTTGGCAGTTGCCCATTCCGTCATCTTGAACCGTGTTGGGGGTAGAGGGTGAAGGTGGCTCTTCTCCTCTTCTTCAAACACTTTGAATCTAGAACCTTCGCGCTTTTGAAAGTCCATCGTATTAATTTCTTCCAGCTTTTCAAAGATCCGCGCATTCAAATCCTCAAGATGAAAACATTGGTAGTTTCGTAAAGATGCGATGATCTGTCTTGAGATGTATCCAACAGTTCCTTCTACACTCGCTTTATCTTTCGGCTTTCGGACGCGACTAGGCACGACAACCGCCCGGTAGTAATCAGCTAATTCCCGGTAAGCTTCGTTAATTATGGGATCGCCCCGGTGGGGCTTCGTCACGCCGGTCTTTAAGTTGTCAGGGACCAAAACCTCGGCCACGCCTCCAAAATATTCGAATGCATGAATATGGGCGCGTAGCCAGGAAGTTGATTTCATATCTAGAAATGCCTCTACATAACTCAATTGACTGTAGGGAAGAGTTGCGATGAACACGTACGCTGGTATAATTTCGCCGGTCGTATTATCCATGATTTTAAGCGTCGTTCCTGCCCAATCCACTTCTAAGATCTCACCTGGTTTTCTTCTAATCGGCATGGTCAGTTTATGCTTCTTTGCGAAGTTCCCATATTTTTCAGCGAATGTCCGATAAGCATAAGGGACTTTTCCATCTTCTCTGGCTGCACTTGCGTATTCATTGTGCAGAAGCGTCAGCGTGACGTTTTTCTTTTGAAGTTCTTTGTGAACCCACTCGAAATCAACCGGGCAATAGCCCTTTTCAATCGCTTGTTTCTCAGGGAATAGGTAAGTCCCAAGCCATTGGTTATTCATGGAATCCTCCAACTCCCTGATTCCTCTTTCTTTAGCCCGCTGAACAACTTCGGACAAAAAATTGAACCACTTAAGACA
>NZ_JAHPZO010000010.1 GCF_019042655.1 Planococcus sp. CP5-4_YE | reverse complement strand
GAGAAGAACCGGCCGGTTCTTTGGTCATCTTCTCGGGGAGCGAAGGCCGTTTGCCCGTTTTCTCAGACATCACCATCTCACGCGCTTTCCAACTATCGTATCCTGGATAGTCGACGGTTAATTCACGAGTATCCTGTGGATCGAATGTAATCTCGACCTTGCATCCAACAAAGTGGAGTCCGACTTCATACTTGCGGACTTGGAAAGACGACAGCGATCCGCAGGTTCACCGATCAACTGGATTCTTCTCGCTATAAACTGCTTTATCTATCGGATTCTAAATTAACGCCCCGCCATTTCTATAAAGGCATGTTGGAGCAATTGGGGCTCGAGTCGAAGTTCTATCGCGGCGATGCCAAGCGCCAGTTGCATCGGGAAATCGAGCTCATGAAAGGCATCCACAAGCTGACGCCTGTCTGCGTGGTCGATGAAGCGCATCTATTAGACCGAGAGATGTTGGAAGAAGTGCGTTTCCTCTTGAACTTTCGCATGGATGCGCAAAGTCCGATGGCGCTTATCATGGTCGGACAAACGGAATTATGGGACCGACTTCAGCTTCAGTCTTTTGCGGCGATCCGCCAACGGATCGATATCCAGTTTCGCTTGCATCATCTCGACCGTGCCGAGACCGAACAATACATGATCAAGCATCTCGCCTATGCAGGAGTGGGACGAGACATCTTTAGCGAATCTGCGATTGATGAAGTGTTTAGCTATTCAAGTGGCGCCTCGCGTCTCATCAACAAATTGGCGACGCATTGCCTATTATTCGCAGCACAGAATGGAAATCGCATCATTGATGATCGCATGGTGAAGAAAGTAATCGAGGGGGAACTAGCTTAGTTCCCCCTCGTTTTTTCTCTATTCGTTTGGCCAAAGAAACCGTCAGTTTTTAGACAAAATCAGGCGTCATTAACAGTACACTCTCAATGTATTTTCCGACCAAAGAAAAACATAGGAGTGACCACGAATGACCTACACCCATCTTACCACGGATGAACTGGTGATGATAGAAGCCTACTTCCACCAAGAGACACCTGTGGCGATCATCGCTGCACGCCTGAAGCGTTCCAGACAGCCGATTTACAATGTCATCCATTTCTTGAAATTGGGACATACGGCGCTCGATTATTACACTCGATATCAACAGAACAAGAAGCGCTGCGGACGGCGAAAGATGGTCTTGCCGCAGAAACAACTCGCTTATATTCAAGACAAAGTGGCTCAAGGTTGGACGCCGGATGTCATTGTGGGCCGCGCGGAAACCGTGATCGATTGTTCGGTGCGCACCCTCTATCGCCTGTTCAAAAACCGTGTCTTCGATGTCGCCACACTCCCGATGAAAGGGAAACGAAAACCCAATGGCCACCAGGAACGCCGCGGAAAGCAGGCGTTCAAACGGCATATCTCGGAAAGAGAAGTCGATTATCCTTCTTTCCAACAAGAGTTCGGGCACATCGAAGGCGATACCATTGTGGGTGCTCGCCACAAAAGTGCGGTGATCACGCTGGTCGAACGGTTGACGAAAGTCATTATCGCCTTGAAGCCTTCGGGGCGCAAAGCGCGTGATATTGAAATCGCTTTAGACCAATGGTTTCAAGGCATTCCGAGACACCTGTTTAAGTCCATCACGTTTGATTGCGGGAAGGAATTCTCCAACTGGAAGCCGCTGTGCAACCAACACGACGTCTCCATTTACTTTGCGGATCCCGGCACCCCTTCCCAGCGTGCCTTGAATGAACATTCCAACGGGCTCCTTCGAAAAGATGGTCTGCCTAAGGAAATGGACTTTAACCAAGTGGATCAACCGTTCATCTCCACGGTGGCTGACAAACGGAATCACATCCCACGCAAGTCACTGGATTACCGCACACCCTTGGAAGTATTTTTGAGTCACCTGAATGGCATCGATCTGTCTAGCTTAAATTGACAAACGGAATTTTTATAATTTCTATAAGTGGAATAATTATATTTAATATAAAATTTACAAAAAAAAACGCCAAAATCCTATCAAAGGATTTTGGCGTTTCTTTAACTCCATAAAATTCTATGGAGACGGCGGGAGTCGAACCCGCGTCCAGAGACTCCGTTACTTGAGCATCTACGCGTGTAGCTTATCTATTGGAGTTTCGCCGCTCAATCTGCCGATAAGCAGGCGTCATGAGGGCTAGTTCGAGAATCTCTTGCAGTCAGCTCAAACGGCACTGACTACCGTATCCCACTAAAAGTGAGCTCTATGCAGCCACATGGGCGATGGTTACATAAAGCAGATCCGAGCTTACGCTGCGAATGCTAGGTTGTTGTTAGTTTTGCCAGTTGTTATAAGTTACGTTGATGACGGAGCCGATCCTCCGACGCGCAACCCAAGCTCGAACCATCCCTGTCGAATCCGTAACGTCCCCTCATTAAAAGAGAACACGGAAGTGGTTTAGCTTCGGTGTACTGTTACCAGTATAGGACAAAACAGGTCAGAGTTCAAGTTTAACGGCTTCTCTCTTTGAGCGCGCGGTCGATTGCCCGCTTCGCATCTTTCTTCTTCAAGTCTTCGCGCTTGTCGTATTTCTTCTTCCCTTTACCGACGCCGAGCAGCACTTTGGCATATCCGTCTTTCAAATACATCTTGAGCGGAACGATTGCCGCACCTTCGACTTTCGACTTGCCGACAAGTTCGTTGATCTGCTTTTTGTGGAGCAAGAGCTTGCGAGAGCGCAACGGGTCATGGTTAAACTGGTTGCCTTGTTCATACGGCGAGATGTGCATATTGGAAATCCACGCTTCCCCGCCTCTGATGCGGACGAATGCATCCTTGATCTGCACTTTGCCGCTTCTCGCAGATTTGATCTCCGTACCGAGCAGGACTATCCCCGCTTCAATTGTTTCTTCAATAGCGAAATCGAATCCCGCTTTTTTATTCTGGGCAATTACTTTGCCTTCTCCTTTGGCCATTTCTGTTCACCTCAAACTGTTGGAAAAAGCGGCACGCGGCCGCTTTTTTTATTTCTTTTTGTTACGGCCTTGCTGTTTGGCAGGGCCTTCATAAAACTTTTTCTTGTTTTTTGGCTTGCGGTTTGCCCCGCCTTCGCCACGCTTTTGGCTATCTCTTGGCTTATCGCCATTACGGCCGCTGCGAATCACTTTCGGGGTTTCCTTGCGCGAGCTGCGGCGCGTATTTTGCGTCATGCCGACAATTTCAAAGTCGATGGATGACTCTTCCGGTTTGACACCGATGACCCGTACTTTGACTTCATCACCGATGCGGAACTGGCGCTTGGTTCGTTCGCCGATCATCATCATCTGACGGTCATCAAATTGATAATAATCATCCGTCAAGTTGGACACGTGGACCAAGCCTTCAATGGTATTCGGCAACTCGATAAACATGCCGAAGTTCGTCACAGATGACACAATGCCGTCGAATTCTTCTCCGACTTTATCGGCCATATACTGTGTTTTCTTCAGTGCATCCGTATCGCGCTCCGCTTCGACTGCACGTCTTTCGCGGTCAGATGTGTGAGTTGCGATATCATCCATTTCCGCTTCCCAATGGCGAATTGTCTTTTTCGACAAGTCTTTTTCGATCAAATACGTGCGGATCAAACGATGGATGATCAAATCCGGATAGCGGCGGATCGGTGACGTGAAATGCGTATAAAATTCCGTCGACAAGCCGAAATGGCCAAGGCTGTTTGAAGAATATTTCGCCTGTTGCATCGAGCGCAGCATCATCGTCGACACAACGGGCTCTTCAGGCTTGCCTGCGATGGATTCGATAATTTCCTGCAACGCCTTCGGAGAAACTTCATCCCCTGAGCCTTTCACGGTAATACCGAAATTCGTAATAAATTCGAAAAAGCGCTGCAATTTTTCTGTTTTCGGTTCTTCGTGAATACGGTATAGAGACGGCACATCCATGCGATGGAAATGTTCCGCTACGGTTTCGTTCGCTGCGAGCATGAATTCTTCGATCAAACGCTCAGCAACTGTGCGCTCACGAACAACAATATCGATTGGGTAACCTTCGTCGTCCACAATTACTTTGGACTCTTTAAAGTCAAAATCGATCGCTCCGCGTGTCATGCGGCGCTGATGCAAGACAGATGAAAGTTCTTTCATCAATTCGAACATCGGAACCAGTTCAGCGTATTGTTCTTTCAATTCCTGATTGTCTTTTTCAAGAATTTCATAGACATCGGTATAAGTCATGCGAGCCGTTGTGTTGATGACGCTCTGGAAAATATCGTGTGACAATACTTCGCCTTTGTCATTGAAAATCATTTCACAAGACAAAGTCAAACGGTCGACTTGCGGGTTGAGCGAGCAAATCCCGTTCGACAGGCGATGCGGGATCATCGGAATAACGCGGTCGGTCAAGTAAATGCTCGTCGCGCGGTCGTATGCTTCCCGGTCAATCGGCGAGCCTTCCGTGACGTAATGGCTGACGTCTGCAATATGGACGCCGAGTTTATATGTGCCATCTTCAAACTTCTTGACTTGAATAGCATCATCCAAATCTTTCGCATCCGCCCCGTCAATCGTCACAATCTGCTCATCGCGTAAATCACGGCGGTCATTCAAGTCTTCAGGGTCGATTTGGTCCGGCACAGCATTTGCCTGGCCCAGCACATCCTGTGGGAATTCCACTTCGATGCCGTATTTATGGATAATAGATAAAATATCGACGCCTGGATCGTTTTTGTGGCCGAGCACTTGTGTGACCATGCCCGTAGCGGACAAACGCCCTTCAGGCCAGCCAGTGATTTCGACGACGACTTTATGGCCGTCGACGGCACCGAGTGTATCGTCTTTAGCAATAAAGATATCCATATTCATTTTCTTGTCATCTGTGACGACAAAGCCGAAGCCTTTGTTCGCTTGGAACGTGCCGACGACTTTCGTTGTGCCGCGTTCCAAGATGCGGATGACGGATCCTTCGCGGCGGTCTCCAGATGACCCTTCAGAAACACGGATCATGACCGTGTCGCCGTTTACCGCTCCGTTGACTTCATTCGGCGGGATAAAGACATCGTCGAGGCCTGCTTCTTCAGGCGCAAAAAAGCCGAAGCCTTTGGCGTGGCCAATGAATTTGCCGCGCATCAAGTTCATGCGGTCCGGCACACCGTAGCGATTCGAACGAGAACGCACCAATTCGCCTTTTTCTTCAAGCTTGACGAGTGTCTTCACCAATTCCTTAAATTCGTCGGCGTTTTCAAAGCCGAATTGTTCTTCTATTTCTGTCACCGTTAATGGCTTATATGCTTCTTCGCGCATAAAGGCCAATAAACGCTGATCCAATGACTGTTCATTCTTGCTCAATCCTAACTCCTCCTTTTGAGACCGTCTCACACGCTCCAGTCGAGCGATTCGAGAAACTCGTATATATCTTCATGCAATTGCTTTTTCTCCTGATCCAGCGTAATAACATGGCCCGATTTCTCGTACCATTTGATGCGCTTGTCAGTCGACTCCGCTTCGTCGTGGATGATGTTCGCAGACTCGGTATTGATGACTTTGTCCAGCGAACCTTGGACGACAAAAAGCGGTGCATAGACATGATCGACGTTGTTCCGTACTTCACCGATCAACTCACGTAGCTCTTTGAGTGTATCCATCGGCTTTTCCTCGAACTTCTTCATCTCTTCTTCGATAAGCTTATCATCTTTTCCTTCATATTTCTTGTATTCGCGGGCATACTCCAAAACACCTTGGTACATCAAGTCGGTCGATTTCATGTGCATTGGCGCACACATCGTCACAATGCCCTTGATAGGCTTTGTATACCCTAGTTTTAGGCTGAATACGCCGCCGAGCGACAAGCCGGCTACCGCAATCTCTTGGTAGCCCTTGTCGATCAGTGTTTGATATGCCTCTTCGACGTCTTTCCACCAATCAACCGGTCCTGTCTCCACCAGCTTCTCCGGCGCCACACCATGCCCTGCGTAATGCGGCGCGATGCTTGTATAGCCTTTCGTTTCCAAAAATCGCCCGAGCATCCGGACGTCTGCAGAATTGCCGGTAAACCCGTGCAACAATAATACCGCACGCGGCCCTTGCTCAAAGAAGAATGGTTTCGGTTGTGAAATGCGCATAAACGTTCCCTCCAACTAAATTTACTTACTATATTATATAGGCCTGTGCCCAATTTCCCATAAAAGAAAACGCCCAACCACTAAATGGTCAGGCGATGTGCTCTACATTATACTTTCGTTACGGCGATAGCCAGAATAAAGAATAAGGCAGCAAGGACGATCGTCACCCGGTGTAGGACAAGATCCAACCCACGGGCTTTTTGCTTGCCGAAAAGTTGCTCTGCTCCACCGGAGATGGCTCCTGAAAGGCCTGCACTTTTCCCTGATTGCAATAGAACGACAACAATCAAAGCGATCGAGACGATAAGAAGTAATGTCATTAACAATGTATGCATAAATACCACCTCCTGAAAAGAACCTTCACAACAAACTCTAGTTTACCAAAAATTGAAACCTCAAGCAATAGAGCCCCTAAAAAATACAAATAGTTTAGACCATTTCATCTTTTTCTGTTCATTCTTTTTTGGAAACGGTTGATGAGTGGCATTTGCTTTTTTAATAAAGAGTAGAACAAGATTTCATTTAGACTTCACTCCACAAAATCGCTACAAAAAGCTTTGCTCAACTCTCGCTGCACTCGAGCATCGCAAGTGAATAGCCTCAGTTTCTCTTCGCCTATTCACTTCCTGCGGGCGAGCGCTAAGCCTCCTCAGTCGCTTCGCTCCCTGTGGGGTCTTAGCTGTCTCGCTTTCCCGCGGGAGTCTTCGCAATTTTGCTCCGTTTCAATATTTAATACAAGTATTTATTAGGTAATGAATGAAGGAAGCATATTTTTTTATAAAAGCTTTCTTATAGCTGAAGTGCAAGGGGCTGACGCCGGAGGGACTGCGCGGGACAGGCGAGACCTATATGGCGTAGCCATAAGGGCTCGACGCCCGCCCCGACTATCGGGCAGCTGAGAACGCGACGTCCTGTCGCTTCAGCTGCATGACTCGCATCCTGCGAGCCCCAATCATGCCCCTGAAGCGTAAGCTTTTTACAATGATTCATAAATCAGCTTCTGACAACCCGTACTATGCAAGCTCTTCTTCCTCACACATTCTAACAGAAAAGCTGCCGGAAAAAATCTCCGGCAGCTTTTCCTCACCTATTCGCTATTATTTCTTCAAGTTATAGAAAGTTTTAACGCCCAAGTATTTCGCTGTGTCGTGCAATTGATCTTCGATGCGAAGCAATTGGTTGTATTTCGCAACGCGGTCCGTACGTGACGGTGCGCCTGTCTTGATTTGACCAGCATTTGTCGCAACTGCGATATCCGCAATCGTCACATCTTCCGACTCGCCTGAACGGTGGGAGATGACCGCTGTGTAGCCAGCGCGTTTCGCCATTTCGATCGCGTCGAATGTTTCTGTCAACGTACCGATTTGGTTAACTTTGATCAGGATCGAGTTGCCAATGCCTTGCTCGATGCCCTGTGCCAATTTCTTCGTGTTCGTGACGAACAAGTCATCGCCGACCAGCTGTACTTTATCGCCGATACGGTCTGTCAATAGCTTGAAGCCATCCCAGTCGTTCTCGTCCAATCCATCTTCAATGGAAACGATCGGGTATTTGTTTGCCAACTCTTCGTACCAGTCGACCATTTCAGCAGAAGTCTTGACTGTGTTGTCGCCAGCCAATGTGTAGACGCCTTTTTCTTTGTCGTAGATTTCAGAAGCAGCCACGTCCATTGCGAGCAAGACGTCTTGGCCTGGCTTGAAGCCGGCTTTTTCGATCGCAACCATGATCGTCTCAAGCGCTTCTTCGTTCGAGCCAAGGTTCGGTGCGAATCCGCCTTCGTCGCCTACAGATGTGTTATAGCCTTTGTCTTTCAGTACAGTTTTCAAGTTATGGAAAATTTCTGCACCCATGCGAAGCGCATGGCGGAAAGATTCAGCGCCTACTGGCATGACCATGAATTCCTGGATGTCGACATTGTTATCCGCGTGCTCGCCGCCGTTCAAGATATTCATCATCGGTACCGGCAATTGCTTGGCGTTGAATCCGCCGAGGTATTGGTAAAGAGGCATGTCCAAATAGTTTGCTGCTGCATGGGCAACTGCCATGGAAACACCAAGAATCGCATTTGCGCCAAGACGGCCTTTGTTTTCAGTTCCGTCAAGTTCGATCAACGCTTGGTCGATAGATACTTGATCCAGTACTGAATAGTTTTCTTCTAGCTCGTCAGCGATTTCATTGTTTACATGATCGACCGCTTTTAGGACGCCTTTTCCAAGGTAACGGCTCTTGTCGCCATCGCGAAGTTCAACCGCTTCGTGTTCTCCAGTAGATGCGCCAGATGGCACGATTGCACGGCCGAATGCGCCGCTTTCTGTGAACACCTCAACTTCAACAGTCGGGTTCCCTCTAGAATCGAGTACTTCGCGTGCTTGGATGTGTGTAATAATTGGCAATGTCAACAGCTCCCTTTTCAAATGGTTTGTTCAATTTCGTTTATAAGTTATTCGAAATGTGCAGATTTTAAACTATATGAGTTAATGATAAGTTTTATCCATATTATTTCAATGCAAATGATATTCCACAAAACAGTTGAGATGAAAGAGTGTAAGGCGGCGAAGAGCAAAGATATGCTCCTGCATCGCTGCGCTTCTGCGTCGCAAACGAATCGTGCCAAGCACGATTCGTTTCCTGCGGGAACAGCACGAGCTGAAGACCCTGGACTGAGTGTAAGCGAGGGAAGCGGCTGAGGCCGTGCCCGCGGAAAGCGTCCGCCTGAAACGAGTTCATCACTCTCTTTCACAAAAATTTTATAACTATTTAAACTTTTTAATACAACGGTTTTCCAGTCATCTCTTCCGGCTGCTCAACATCCAGCAGTTTGAGGATCGTTGGTGCGAGATCCGCTAGAATGCCGCCGCTGCGCAATACTTCCCCATGCTTCGTCAAAATGACTGGCACTTTGTTTGTCGTATGCGCCGTCATCGGCAAGCCGTCTTCAGTCAGCACTTCGTCCGCATTGCCGTGGTCGGCCGTGATAAGCGCCGAGCCGCCTTGGCGGTGGAGTGCTTCCACGATGCGCCCGAGGCATTCGTCCACGACTTCGATAGCCTTAACCGTCGGTTCGAGCATGCCGCTATGGCCGACCATGTCCGGATTGGCGAAGTTCAAGATGATGGCGTCGTGTGCGCCTGCATCGATTTGTTCGACGAGGCGGTCAGTCACTTCATACGCGCTCATTTCAGGCTGCAAATCGTAAGTCGCCACTTTCGGCGACGAAACGAGAATACGGTCTTCCCCAGGGAAAACTTCTTCCCGCCCACCGCTCATGAAGAAGGTGACGTGCGGGTATTTTTCCGTTTCAGCGATGCGCAATTGCGTCATGCCGTTCGCGGATAATACTTCCCCGATGGTATTCACCAAATTGACGTTGCCATAAGCAATCATGGTCTTCAATTCTTCACTATAGGTAGTAAAACTGATAAACGCCAGATCTTTCGGATGCTGGATGCTTAGCGGGAAATGGGCGAAATCGGGACGCGTCAATACAGTCGTCAATTGGATGGCCCGGTCCGGACGGAAATTGAAGAAGATGACGGAATCACCTGACTCAAGGACAGCAGGCGCTTCCCCTTCTTTCACGACCGTAAACGGCAAGACAAACTCATCGACAATTCCTTCTGCATAAGACGCTTCCACGCCGGCCGCAGCGGAACTGGCGCTTGGCCCGGTTCCGTCGACTATTGCGCGGTAAGCGAGTTCAACGCGTTCCCAACGCTTGTCGCGGTCCATCGCATAGTAACGTCCGCTGATTGAGGCAAAACGCCCGATGCCGATTTCTTTCATTTGTTTTTCAGTTTCTTCTATATAGTGGAGCGCGGTTTTTGGTCCGACATCACGGCCGTCCAAAAATCCGTGTACGTAGACTTCGCTCAAACCTTGCTGTTTTGCGAGGCGCAATAAAGCAAACAGATGCTCATAATGGCTATGGACGCCTCCGTCGCTGAGCAAGCCCATGACATGCAAAGCTTTTCCATTGTCCTTAGCGTTCATAACCGCATCCAAAAACGCGGCATTTTCAAAGAAATCGCCATCTTTAATCGACTTATGGATACGCGTTAAATTTTGGTAAACGATACGTCCTGCACCGATATTCAAATGGCCGACTTCGGAATTGCCCATTTGTCCGTCCGGCAAACCGACCGCTTCGCCTGAAGCCGTCAATAATTCATGCGGATAGTCGTTCCATAGTCTGTCGAAATTCGGCTTATTCGCTTGGGCAACTGCATTTCCAGCGGTTTCTTCGCGACAGCCAAAACCATCAAGGATGATCAAGGCAGCCGGATTGGCCGTTTTACGCATGTGAACCCGCCTCCAACAGCTTGACGAACGATTCCGTTTCCAAGCTTGCGCCGCCGACTAACGCGCCGTCGATATGCTCCATCGAGAGCAATTCCTGGATATTGGCAGGTTTCACACTTCCGCCGTACTGGATGCGGACTTTTTCAGCTGATTCATCGCTGTAAAGTGAAGCGATTTTCTTGCGGACAATGCCGCAAGCTTCGTTGGCATCTTCTGCTGTTGCTGTTTTGCCAGTTCCGATTGCCCAGATTGGCTCATAGGCAACGACCAGTTCTGCGATTTGTGCATCAGTCAAGCCTTCTACCGCTTTTTCGACTTGCGCTTCCACGATGCTTTCCATTTGGCCCGCTTCACGCTGTTCGTCGGTTTCACCGACACAAAGAATTGGTGTCAATTGATGTGAGAATGCTGATTTCACTTTGGCATTAACCGTTTCATCGGTTTCATTGAAATACTGGCGACGCTCAGAATGTCCGATAATGACGTAATCTGCGCCAATATCAGCCAATTGCACGGGGCTGATTTCACCGGTAAAGGCACCTTCACCTTTTTCGTGCATCGTCTGTGCACCAATTTTCAATGCGCTGTTTTCAGCAGCTTCGATTAATTGAGTCAAATATAGAGCTGGAGCACAAATAACAGAATCTAGCTTGTCTGCATCTGGGACCAAGCCGTTTACTTGTTCCACAAATTCTTTTGCTTGTGATGCTGTTTTATACATTTTCCAGTTTCCTGCAATGATCGGTTTTCTCACAAAAACACTCCCTTTATTTATTACTTAAAGCGGTAACGCCTGGCAACTCTTTGCCTTCCATGAATTCCAACGACGCTCCACCGCCTGTTGAAATATGGTTCATCTTATCTGCCACATGGAATTTCTCAACGGCGGCTGCGGAATCACCGCCACCGATGACCGTGTAGCCAGCTGTTTCTGCCATTGCTTGGGCAACCGATTTCGTGCCGTTTGCGAATGCTTCCATTTCAAATACGCCCATTGGCCCGTTCCAGATAATCAGCTTCGACTCGTTAATAACATCAGCATATAGCTTCGCTGTTTCTGGCCCGATGTCGAGCCCCATCCAATCAGACGGAATTTCTTCGATTTTCGCCGTATTGGTCTCGGCATCTTTCGAGAATTCGTTCGCAATTGTCACATCGATAGGCAGATAAAACTTCACGCCTTTTTCTTTCGCTTTGTCGATGAACGATTTGGCAAGGTCGAGTTTGTCTTCTTCAACAAGCGAATTGCCGATTTCATGGCCGAGTGCTTTAAGGAAGGTATACGATAGCCCTCCGCCAATGATCAAGTTATCAACTACATCGAGCAAATGGTCGATGACGCCGATTTTGTCTTTTACTTTTGCCCCGCCGATGATGGCAGTAAACGGGCGGTCTGGTTCTGATAAAGCTTTGCCGAGAACGTCCAGCTCTTTTTCGAGCAATAGGCCGGATACTGCCGGTAAATGTTCGGCGATTCCTGCAGTGGAAGCATGCGCTCTGTGGGCAGCCCCGAATGCATCGTTGACAAAGACGTCAGCCAGAGCCGCAAATTGTTTCGCGAGTTCCGGGTCATTCTTTTCTTCGCCCGCATGGAAACGGACGTTTTCAAGCAATAGAATTTCGTCTGGTTCAAGTGAAGCGATTTCCTGCTCCACTGTGTTCCCTACGGATTCTTCAAGGCATTTCACATCGCTGCCGAGCAATTCGGCCAACCGTGCGCCTGCCGCAGCTAGTCTCATGTCTTCGTTGACTTGGCCTTTCGGGCGACCGAGATGGCTTGCCAAGATCACTTTTGCGCCTTGCCCGACCAAATACTCAATCGTCGGCATGGCCGCACGGATGCGCGTGTCGTCAGTCACTTTCCCGTCTTCCATCGGTACGTTGAAATCTACACGGCAAAATACGCGTTTTCCTTTCAAATCCAAGTCTTTCATGGTCATTTTCTGCAGCATGAAAATACCTCCTATTTATATTCAAAAAAATAAGGGGTGGGGTTAATTCCCCACCCCTTTTACCCTCTTTATTATAGAGGTTCATTGGTAATTAAGCTATGATTTTCAGCTTACAGCCCTTTTTTGTACATGTGTACAGCCAAGTCTACACAGCGTGCAGAGTAGCCGGATTCGTTGTCATACCAAGCAAGAACTTTCACCATGTTGCCGCCTAGAGCCATTGTAGATTGAGCATCTACTGTAGCTGAAGCTTTGCTGCCATTGTAGTCGCGTGATACAAGCGGAAGTTCGCTGTATTCCAAGTAGCCTTTAAGTTCGTTTTCAGTCGCTTCTTTCAGCGCTTGGTTTACTTCTTCAATAGAAGCATCTTTATCAAGTTCAGCGACAAGGTCGATCAACGAAACGTTCGGTGTTGGAACGCGGATTGCCATGCCATCGATTTTGCCGTCAAGTTCAGGCAATACTTTTGCAACAGATTTCGCTGCGCCAGTAGTTGTCGGGATCATCGACTCAGCTGCTGCACGCGCACGGCGGTAGTCAGAGTGAGGCGCATCAAGCAATGCTTGGTCGTTCGTGTAAGAGTGGATCGTTGTCATCATGGCTTTCTTGATGCCGAATTTTTCGTTCAACACTTTAGAGATGCCGGACAAGCCGTTTGTTGTGCAAGATGCATTTGAAACGACGTGGTGCTCTTCAGGGTTATACGTTTCTTCGTTAACGCCCATAACCAGCATCTTCATGCCGCCTTTGCCAGGAGCTGAAAGGATGACTTTCTTAGCGCCAGCTTCGATGTGTTTCGATGCTGCTTCTTCTGTTGTGAAGATTCCTGTCGATTCCAACACGATGTCGATTTGGTGCTCTTTCCAAGGCAATTGCGCTGGGTCTTTTTCAGCGAATACTTTGATTTCCTTGCCATCGACGAAGATTGAGTTGCCCTCTGCTGTAACTTCAGCGTCCAACGTGCCGTGCACTGAATCGTATTTCAATAGATGTGCAAGCATAGCTGCATCTGTTAGGTCATTGACTGCTACTACTTCCACTTCACTGTTTTGCATTGCTTCGCGGAATACGACACGGCCGATACGGCCAAAACCATTGATTGCTAATTTTAAAGTCATTTATAATTCCTCCAATTTTGTTGTTGGGTTGAGTATTGCCCTTGCTG
Organism: Planococcus sp. CP5-4_YE; assembly: GCF_019042655.1. GTDB lineage: Bacteria > Bacillota > Bacilli > Bacillales_A > Planococcaceae > Planococcus. The sequence continues at coordinate 101,121 of NZ_JAHPZO010000010.1, read as the reverse complement.
CTCCCTCATCTGTAACGAGGATGGTACGTTCAGGCGCGGCCTGGAAATAAGATTCGATGGCGCGCGCTTTCGTGCGTCCTCCGGCGACCGCCATGATGGCCGGTGCTTTTTGGACCTGCTCTAATTGAATGCCCGCTGTTGGGATACGATAAACTATTTTTCCGTTTTTATCGAAATAATAACCGAAGGCTTCGCTGACAGCTCCGCCTGTTTTGATCTTCTCGACTTCGTTCACGGAAGAGCGGCGCCTGATGGCCATCTCTTCTGCATCGCCGATTCCGTGGATGACTAAATCCGTCCGGTCATAGAGCTCCATCATTTCTTTGATGACAGGTTCCCTCATCATCATTTCAAGTGCTTCAGCACTCAAATGCTCAGGCAGATAAAGCGTGCGGACAGCTCCACCTGTTTTTTCGGCAAAGGATGAAGCGATGGTGTTTGCCTGGTGAAGCATTTCTTCCCCCAGGCCGCCTCGAGCAGCGATAAACTGCATGGCGGGATTTTTCTTCGCCGTACGGATTTCAGCTGCCACGGCGGCCATCGTACTGCCGCCAGTTACAGCGATCGTCCGGCAGCTTTCGAACATTTCCTCCGCGATGCGAGCGGCTTGCCTGCCGATAGCGGCTTTGACCGATGATAGCCGGTCGCTATCCCCTGGCAGGACGACCGCTTGTTTGATGCCGAGTTTCGCTTGAAGCCCAACTTCGAGCTCAGCGGTCCCAGCCAATTCCTTGACCAGCTCACGGAGTTGGTCAAGGACATCGTCCCCCAGTATCGTCAGGCTCATGCCGCTCTTGCTCATTTCGATTAAGGCTTGGTCCCTCAATAAGTCGGTCTCTTTGCGGATTTCCCTTTCGGCTGCGCCTGTCATCTCGCTGATCGTGCGCCTTCCCACGGGCTGTTCGGTTTGAATCAGCTCGAGGATGCTATAGCGCTTTTTCAGCAAGCTTGGCAGTTCAGGCAATAGATGCACTTGCGCTTGCAGAACTGGATCCATCGCTCCACCCCTTTGTTGGACGCTTTCTGTCCCACTACATATAATTACGTCCCACTAGATTCATTGTAGCCGAGCTATTAGATTTATGCAAATAAAAAGAAGCGTTAAAGAATTAACGCTTCCAAAAGTTCACCGTAGCCGAAATTTCCATAGAGCAACACCTTTTCCTGTTGCGCGAGCACAGGGATCATCAGCATATATTGTTCGTGCAATTGTTCATCTTCTTCAATATTGATTTCCTGGAAGTCAATCGGGTAATCTTCCTGCAGCATCCGCAATGCAGACTTTGCCTCTTCGCAAAGCCCACAGTTCGGTCGGGTATAGAGTGTATACATGCCATTCCTCCTTATTAGAAGCCTCGCCCGGCTCCGCCGCCTCCCGAAGAGCCGCCCCCGCCGCCGCGGAAACCCCCGCCGCCGGAACCGCCTCCGAAGCCGCCGCCAAAACTGCCGGGCCCGAAAAATCCGCCGCGCCTCATGGTTCTTCCGCGGCCGCCACGTCCACGTCCGCCGCCGCCTCCTGTAAACAGGAACAACAAAACAAGTACGATCAGGAACGTGACGATCGGCTGCATAAAGCCGCCTTCGCCTTCACCGTTGCCTGGTGTCACTTCATTGAGCGGCTGTGGGCTGACCGCTTCCCCGTCCCAGCCGTATTCCGCAGAAACTTCATTGTACAGCGCTTGGTACGTATTGAGAATCGCTTCGTCCGGCTGGTCTTCACGCAAATACGGAACAGCGTAATCATCCAAAATGCGCCCGACTTTACCATCAGGAAGTGCCCCTTCAAGGCCGTAGCCAATTTCGATATAAATCTCACGGTCCGTCATCGACAGCACGACCAGAACGCCGTTGTTCTCTTCCGCTGAACCTACACCATAATGGCGTAAAGCTTCATTGGCGTAGCTTTCGATCGGCTCGCCTTCAAGCGAATCGACAACCATGACGGCAACCTGTGCAGTGGTTGCATCTTCCAGGCCAGCGCCCAAGCTCTTGATCTCAGCTTCCTGCTCTTCGCTCAAGATGCCGGCAATATCCTGGATGTAAATATCATCAGTCAACTCCGGAAATTCTGCCGCCTGCGCGGTTCCGGCGAGCATCAGCAACAGCATGAGCAAAACAGAAATTCTTCGGATCATTCTTCGTCAGTCCCAAAGTCCACATCCGGCGCATCTTCCGCCCCAGCATCAGCTTCGAAATATTCCTTTTCATCAAAGCCGAAAATTCCCGCCACCATATTGCCTGGGAAACTGCGGACTTCCCGGTTGAACTCTGTCACCGAGCCATTATAGTCTTGGCGGGCGACGGCGATCCGGTTTTCTGTTCCGGCCAGTTCGTCGGATAATTGCTGGAAATTCTCACTCGAGCGGATTTCCGGATAGTTCTCGACGACGACCAGCAAGCGGCTAAGCGCACCGCTCAATTCGGCGTCTGCCTCTGCCTGCTCTTCAACCGATCCGGCATTCGCCATGCTTGAACGGGCTTCTGTGACACTATCGATGACCTCTTGTTCCTGGTCAGCAAAACCTTTTACCGTCTCGACCAAGTTCGGGATTAAATCAAGCCTGCGCTGCAATTGGCTTTCCAGTTGCGCGTACGATTGATTGACGTCTTCTTCTAATTGAACAAAACTATTATAGCTTGAACCGAATACGGCGATGCCAATGACGATCAGCCCAATCACCAGCAACAATGGAATAAGTAATTTTTTCATTTTCCCGTCTCCTTTTCTTTTACAATAATATTATTTGTTTTCCCTGACAGCTTGTTCCTTGAAACCCATTCCCTCTGATTCTACGTTTCAGCGGCTAAAAAGATTCAATAAAAAAACCGCACAGCCTTTGGCAGGCTGTGCGGTTTTTTATTTTTTACACCCTCGGAGGGAATCGAACCCCCATCTCAAGAACCGGAATCTTACGTGTTATCCTTTACACTACGAGGGCAAATGTTGTTCGCGACTTTTCTATTATACAAAAGCTTTCTCCTTATTTCAAGCGCCTATTTCCAATTCGTTAGATTTGACCTTCATTGACCATGGTGTGTATGATGAATGTACGGCTGAACGGTGTTTCAGCAGCACTTACATTTACCTGAAGGAGGAAATAATTCATGAATTTAATCCCTACAGTAATCGAACAAACAAGCAGAGGCGAACGTGCATACGACATCTATTCCCGCCTATTGAAAGACCGCGTCATCATGCTCGGCAGCGGAATTGATGATAACGTCGCGAACTCCATCGTCGCGCAATTGCTATTCCTTGAAGCTGAGGATCCAGAAAAAGATATTTCCATCTATATTAACAGCCCAGGCGGCAGCATCACGGCCGGCATGGCAATCTACGACGTTATGCAATTCATCAAACCAGATGTCCAGACAGTATGCATCGGCATGGCTGCATCCATGGGCGCTTTCCTTCTGGCAGCCGGCACAAAAGGCAAACGCTATGCATTGCCGAACGCTGAAGTCATGATTCACCAACCACTTGGCGGAGCTCAAGGGCAAGCAACCGAAATTGAAATCGCCGCAAAACGCATCTTGTTCTTGCGCGAGAAATTGAACCAAATTCTATCTGAACGTACTGGCCAGCCACTTGAAGTGATTTCACGCGATACAGACCGCGATAACTTCATGACTGCAGAACGTGCACTTGAATATGGCCTTGTCGACCAAATCATCACACGTAACAAATTGCCGGAAAATCACGAAAAAGAAGAGTAAATCATAGAAAAGAACTGCCTTTCATGCAGATGCATGAAAGGCAGTTCTTTTTTTGATGCTTAAAGCGCTTGGCTTTATGCTTCTTTATCAATCAATTGCGCCAGCGCATCGACTGCGGATTCTTCATCGGCGCCATCGGCCGAAATTGTCACGTTGGTTCCTTTGCTGACAGCTAAGCTCATGATGCCCATGATGCTCTTGGCATTGACTTTCTTGTCGCCTTTTTCCAAATAGACATCTGAACTATAGCGATTGGCTTCCTGTACGAACAATGCTGCCTGTCTCGCTTGTAATCCTGATTTCAATTGCACTTCCACTTGTTTTTCTACCATGCATATCCTCCTCCGAAAACTTGACTGTCACGCAATCTATAGAAAAGAGCAGCCTTATTACCGGCTGATCGTTTCGCCTTTTCTCAACGACTCAGCAATCTCATCGATTTTCCGGAGCCTGTGGTTGACGCCTGACTTGCTCACTTTTCCTGTCGATACCATCTCGCCCAGTTCTTTCAGTGTGACATCCTGGTACTCGACACGCAAGCGGGCTATCTCTTTCAGACGGTCCGGCAATTGGTCGATTCCGATTACTTGGTCGATAAAGCGGATGTTTTCGATCTGCCGCAGCGCCGCATCGATCGTCTTATTCAAATTGGCCGTTTCGCAATTGACTAAACGATTGACGCTATTGCGCATATCGCGGAGGATCCGCACATCTTCAAATTTCAATAGCGCCGAATGGGCGCCTGTCAGGCTCAGGAAATCGGAAATTTTCTCAGCTTCCTTCAAATAGGTCACGAAGCCTTTTTTCCGCTCGATCATTTTTCCGTTCAACTGGAAATGGTTCATCAGGATGACCAGCGCTTCAGCATGGTCTCGATAGGAAGAGTAGACTTCCAAATGATACGAGGAGGTTTCGGGATTGTTGACCGACCCTCCGGCCAAGAAAGCACCGCGCAAATAAGAGCGCTTGCAGCACGTCGTCGAGATCAGTTCAGGGGAGATATCCTGCTGAAACTGAAAGCCTTCCGACAAGATCAACAAATCTTCAAGCACGAATTTCGCGCCTTCCCGCAAGCGGCAAATATAGACGTTGTTTTTTTTCAAGCGCATCTTTTTGCGGACTAACAACTCCACCGGATACGCTTTGTAGAAACGCTTTAGCAAGGTATAGATTCTTCTCGCAATAGCTGCGTTTTCAGTTTGGATATCCAGGCTTAACTGGCGATTGGAAAATGACAGCGTGCCGTTCATGCGGATCATCGCCGACAGCTCTGCCTTGCCGCAGCAATCGTCTACTTCAATCTGGGTCATTTCTTTTTTGGTTTCTGATGCAAAAGACAATTATGCCCCCCCTTTCAAGCTTCAGGAATACCGGTGCTGCGAGGGTTCACGCGATTCGCTGCTGGTGTATTCAAAAAGCCATTTCGCCACTTTCATTGGTTCATGCCGGACGGCTTCCCCGAAAATATTCGCAATGTCATGGCGATATACTTCAAGCCCCATATTTTTCAGGCGTTCTTCATCGTATTCCACCGGCCACGCTTTTTCTTTTTTATATCTTTCAGCCACTCCTTGCGGCATTTGGACTTTATCGAGCAAAATAGCATCGAGAAAGTTTACGCCAACATGGTCGTACAACGCTTTCACATGGTCCGAGGCTGTATAGCCGTATGTTTCGCCCGCCTGAGTCATCAAATTGCAAATATAGATTTTTCGCGCCTTCGCTTCGAGCAGCGCTTTTTTGATATCCTTCACAAGCAAATTGGGCAAAATGCTTGTGTACAAGGAACCCGGCCCAATGACGATGACATCTGCTGATTGAATCGCCTGTATGGTATCCGGCAATGTCTTAACGCCGGCCGGTTCAAGGAATACACGCTTGATCGGCTGCATATAGGCGGGGATTTTGGATTCACCTTTAATAATGGTTCCATCTTCTAGTTCGGCATTCAAGGTCACCAATTGATTGGCAGCAGGCAAAACCGTGCCGTTGACATTCAAGACACGGCTCATTTCCCGCACTGCGTGGGAGAAATCACCGGTCAAATCGGTCAATGCCGCAAGCATCAGATTGCCTAGTGAATGCCCTTCCAAATCGAGCGAGTGCTTGAAGCGGTATTGGAACATTTCAGCAACTAACGGTTCTGCATCCGACAATGCGGCCATGACGTTGCGAATGTCCCCTGGCGGAGGAATATCCAAGTCATCGCGCAAACGCCCGGAACTGCCTCCGTCATCTGCCACTGTGACGATTGCCGTCAAGTCGAGCGGAAAAGTTTTTAAGCCCCTCAGCAAAGTGGACAGACCGGTCCCGCCCCCGATGATTACGATTCGTTTTTGCTGGAGACTTTTTTCCATATGCTCAACCCTTTCTGATTTTTACATCTCTATGTGTAATGCTGACTTTATTGTTTTTGGAGAGGTATTTCCCGAAATATTCAGCAAGCGTCACGGATCGATGCTGGCCGCCTGTGCAGCCAAAAGCAATGACCAATTGCGCTTTGCCTTCTTGTTTGTACTGGGGAATCATGAAATCGAATAATTCTTCCAGTTTTTGCACCAGTGTCTGCGTTTCCTGCCATTTCAAGACATAATCGGAAACCGGCTGATCCAAGCCCGATTGCGGATTCAATTCTTCAATATAATAAGGATTCGGCAAAAAGCGAACATCGAACACAAGGTCAGCATCAATCGGCATGCCGTGCTTAAAGCCGAATGACATCAAATTGACCGTAAAGACATTGCTTGTTTTCGAAGCGAAATCCGACGTGATTTTCTCTTTCAGCTGGCGCGGGCTCATGTCTGAAGTGTTATACATATAATGGGCCCGTCCCTGTAAATCTTTTAGCATATCTCGTTCCTTTTTGATGCCGCCGAGCACAAGCCCGCCTGGCGACAGCGGATGGGAACGCCGTGTTTCCTTATAGCGGCTGACGAGCGTCTGATTTTCCGCATCGAGAAACAGGATGGTAATTGCCACTTCCGGTTCTTTCGATAGATCATCGATTGCATCAACGAGGCTTGCGAAAAAATCGCCACCGCGAAGGTCCATGACCGCTGCGACGCGCTTCATCGACTTGCCTGAATCCCGCATCAATTTGATGAACGTGGGGAGAAGGGCCGGGGGAAGATTATCGATCGTGAAAAAACCGAGGTCTTCAAAACTTTGGATGGCCACTGTCTTACCTGCACCGGACATGCCGGTGATGATGATTAATTCGGTTTCTTCGTTATGCTTATCCATGCTGGCGGTTCACCTCTTCAGTCGATGATTGGATGTTCTCTTCTAGCAGTTCGAACTCTGGCGTATAATAGAAGGTCCCGTATTGGACGCCTTCCTGATAAGTCGCAAATAATAGGTTTGTCCGGTCCCCTTCCGCCATTGGCAGGGTATGCAGATTTTCCACTGGATGCCATTCGAGAATTCCTTCGCGCGTTTCCTCGAATGGCATCCCGCGGAGCTTTGTCGCCCGGAACGTAAACAGCATCCATTCATCCACCGTCTCTCCGCCTTCTTGGATCATCATGGTGTAAACGCCTTTCAAGTGAACGCCGAATGGCTCTGCACCCGTTTCTTCTCTGAACTCCCGGATTGCCGCTTCATAAATCGATTCGCCGCTTTCCATTTTGCCGCCGGGTGCTACGTACCAATCCCTGCGCGGCTTTTTCATCAATAATACTTTGCCATTCTCTACTAGCAATAAATTCGCGATTCGCTGCACATTTGCCACTCCGCATCTAATATAAACTATTTTCATTATACATCTATCCTGGCGTGTCATGCAAAAGAATGCAAAAAAAGAGGCCACTCTCCGGACAATCCGGAAAGCAGCCTGTCAAAAATAACCATATAAAAAGGGGGTTGATTTACATTACTTACTATACCTCTTTTGCATGACAATGCTGTTACAAAGGGATTAAGAAAGCGTTAAGCTTGTGCTTTTGAAGCAATTTTCTCTGTAAGCTCTTCTACATAATGCTGGACGCTTTGCGCGGCGATGCTGCCGTCGCCAGTCGCCGTGACGACTTGGCGCAAAGTTTTATCCCGTACATCGCCTGCCGCGAAGATTCCCGGCACCGAAGTTTGCATTTCTTCATTTGTTTCGATATAGCCTAGGTCATTCAAGATGCCCAGTGATTCGAATGGTTTTGTCAATGGCAGCATGCCGATGTAAATGAACACACCGTCCGCCTCGAATTCCCGTTCGGCATCGTCTTTTGTCGATACCAATGTAACGCTTCCGACCTTGCCATCTTTATCATGGATCTCTTTTACGGTATGGCTCCAGATAAAGTCAATCTTGTCATTGGCAAACGCGCGGTCTTGGAGAATTTTCTGTGCGCGCAATTCGTCTCTGCGGTGGACGATCGTCACTTTATCTGCGAAGCGCGTCAAGTAGACACCTTCTTCAACAGCAGAGTCCCCGCCGCCAACAACGACAAGCTCTTTGCCTTTGAAAAATGCGCCATCGCACACTGCGCAATAGCTGACGCCGCGGCCGCCTAGTTCCGTTTCACCGGGGATGCCCATTTTCTTGTACTCGGCTCCCGTCGTTAAAATGATGGCGCGGGCTTTGTATTCTTTTGAACCGGCTTTGACGGTTTTGAATTCATCACCGTCTATAATTTCGGTTACATCGCCGTAAGCATATTCGGCTCCAAATTTTTTCGCATGTTCGAACATTTTGGTGGACAAATCAGGACCGAGAATATGGTCGAATCCTGGATAGTTTTCAATTTCTTCAGTATTGGCCATCTGTCCGCCTGGAATTCCGCGCTCAAGCATGAGCGTCGAAAGGTTAGCTCGGGATGTATAAACCCCAGCTGTCATGCCGGCCGGCCCTGCACCGATAATTAACACATCATAAATATTAGTCGTTTCTGTCATTATAGGCCCTCCTCGTAATCACTAGCTAAATCGTAAAGCAATAAACTGCTGCCTTCAACTTTTATGCCTAGCTGTCGAAATTCGGTAAATACGGGCTTAATTCATCGACATACTTGGACATTGTGGCAGCAGATGTACCGAATTTTGCAGCGACTGCTTTTTTTGTTGTTTCCCGTTTTTCCGCTGTTTCAACCATATAGCTGACGGCAGCGGCAAGTGCTGCCGGGTTGCGGAACGCATACTGTGCATCAAAAGCCTGTTCTGCCAGTACAAACCATAATTGGAAGATGGCATCATTTTCGCGGTCGATCATTCCTTTTTGGTAATACAAACGCTCCGCTGTTTCCATCGCACGCAAAAAGGCTTTTTCTTCTTTGACCGATTCACGGAATGGATGGCCGAGTGCATAGCCGAGCATATAGGTTTCCAAAACGGAAGGCTGTTCGGATTTCAGCCAATTCGGATGCGAGATGATTTCTTGTTTATGGGAAGATTTCCCAAGCAGGAACAAACCGTAAATCCGCTCACTTAAATGGGCATGGTCGAGTTTATTGATAAGAAAATCGCGGTCGTGTTCGAGCGCATCGACATGCGGCATCACAGGCTGCTCTCCCCATGGCTCATAACCTTCTTTTGCCGGGTCCATGCGTTTCAACTGCTCCCATGCATACTTTGCGGTTTCTTCATGGCCCGAATGATATGCTGCATGCGACAACCAGAAATAAAACGCCGGATCTCCATCAAATCCACGCTTTTGAAGGCTTTTCAGCCAACGGTACGCCTCCTTATACTTGCCGACTAAAGCGAAGGTCGCGCCCAATTTATAGCGATGTTCAAAGACATATGGCTGGATCTTTTTCAGTAGGCCAAGGATATCATCCAATTCATCGTTTTTCTCATAATAATGGAATACCGCTAAATTGCATAAGGCATGCAGGTTGCCAGTGTTTCTGCGAAGCACTTCGTGAAGCAGCGATTTCGCCATTTCAGTTTCTCCAATATAAAAATATGCCAGCGCCAGGTTATTATAGGCCCCCCAAAAATCCGGCTTTTCCTCGATCACTTCTTCCAATAACTCGATCGCTTCCGGAAACTTGCCCTTTTCCATCAACCGGCGCGCCTTTTCTTGCAAATAATAATACTCGCTATTATGGGCTTCGCCTTCATCATCGAACAGCTGCCAGTCTTCCTGCTCGGCAAAATCGATGATTTCCATCGCTTCCGCCGCATAGCTGCCGCGCGTATCCTTTTCAAGATAATCCTTGGCATATTTCCGGGCATCAAAAAACAAGCCCAGATGTGCATGGACTTCCGCCAAAAAGAATAAAATATTCGGTTCTTCCGGATCGAGCTGATGGGCATCACGCAATTCATCTATCGCCAACTCAAACTCTTGCCGTTCCATCAGCACCACTCCGTAATGCATGAGGATGAGAGGGTCATCCGGACTCAGTTCTTTTGCCCGCTGCAAATACTTATACGCTTTACCGTAGTGTTCGCGCTGCAGCTCCTTGAGTGCTTTTTGATAGTAAAATTCCCCTGTCGGAATGAATGACACGACATTATCGAAATTTTTTCTTTTGTTTTTCTCCAAAATATGCCTCCGTAACAGGAAAAGGAACGACCTGAATCGTTCCTATCCCTAAATGTGCTGTTATTATAGCATATTTCCCTATTATTTACTTGTCCTTTTTCGTGGCGTGGCGTTCTTCGAGCACACCCGTCACTTCTGTGAAATCGACTTTCTGTTCTTGAAGAAGTACGAGCAGATGGTATAGCAAGTCTGCGCTTTCCGTTGCCAGTTCACGTGCGTCGCGGTTTTTCGCAGCGATGATGACTTCTGCTGCTTCTTCCCCGACTTTCTTGCAGATTTTATCGACACCTTCTTCAAACAGGTAGGTTGTATAGGCGCCTTCCGGCATATCGGTTTCGCGTTGTTTGATCAACGCGCTGAGCTCGGTAATCATGTCTGATGCTGAAGCCGTGCGTTCACCTGTCAAAGTTTCATGGAAACAACTCGTCTCCCCAGTATGGCAGGCAGGTCCGTTCGGGATCACTTCATAAATCAAAGAATCGCCGTCACAATCGATCTGTACGGATTGGACGCGCTGCGTATTGCCGCTGGTCGCGCCTTTATTCCAAAGTTCCTTGCGGCTTCTTGAGTACAACCAGGTTTCTTTCGTATCGATTGTGCGCTTGACCGCTTCTTCGTTGGCATAGGCCAAAGTCAGCACTTGTTTTGTAGATGCATCCTGCAATATGACGGGCACTAACCCGTTTTCATCGTATTTCACATTTGTCACCGGACATTCACTCCTTCTCGCTGCAGATACTGTTTTACTTCTCTAACGCTCGTTTCTTTATAATGGAAAATCGATGCGGCAAGTGCTGCATCCGCATCCGCTTGTTCGAATACTTGCTGGAAATGCTCTCGATTTCCCGCACCGCCGCTTGCGATAACAGGCACTTCCACAGCATCACGCACCGCTTTTATCAGCGCGACGTCGAATCCGTCTTTTTGACCGTCACTGTCCATGCTGGTCAAAAGCAATTCTCCGGCACCTAAAGCGACTGCGTGTTTTGCCCATTCAACCGCATCCCAATCGGTCCGGTTGCGTCCACCGTGTGTGTAGACGTCCCAGCTATCGCCATTTCTTTTCGCGTCGATAGCGACGACGATGCACTGCGACCCAAAGAAATCCGCGCCTTCTTGGATCAATTCCGGACGGTCGAGCGCTGCTGTATTCAAAGAGACTTTATCTGCGCCGGCACGCAGCATGCGTTTCATATCATCTAGTGTCCGGATGCCCCCGCCCACGGTAAAGGGAATCGATAGTTCAGTCGCAACGATGCGCACTACTTCCACCATCGTCTCTTTGCCCTCATGCGATGCGGAAATATCAAGGAAGACCAACTCATCCGCGCCTTGCTCATCGTAGAACTTGGCGAGTTCCACAGGGTCTCCCGCATCCCGAAGTTCCACAAAGCTCACGCCTTTGACGACACGCCCTTCTTTAACGTCGAGGCACGGAATGATGCGTTTTGTCAGCATGACAGCGCCTCCTCGAGCGTGAAGCGGTTTTCATACAGCGCTTTGCCAATGATGAGTCCGGCAATCGGGCTGTCACCAGCCGCTTGTTTGACTTTTTTCACATCATCAAGTGTGCCGATGCCGCCGGATACAATGACTTGAGAAGCATCATCGGCGACGAGCTTGCGGTTAGCGTCGATATTCGGGCCGGCAAGCGTGCCGTCTGTCGAAATATCGGTATAGATGAAATGTTTCGCTCCTTTTGAAGCAAAATAAGCGGCCACTTCAGATGCCGGCTTATGGGAAGTTTCGATCCATCCTTCCGTCGCCGCCATACCGTCTTTGGCATCGATGCCGATGACGATCTGCTCTGCGCCGAACTCTTTGATAAACGACGCCACCAATTCCGGCTCCCTCACAGCCAAACTGCCGATGATGACACGGGCAACCCCGTTCGATAAATAATGATCGATGTCTTCGCGACTGCGGATGCCGCCGCCTACTTGGATGTTGGCATTGAGTTTCGCCGCCTCGATGACCATTTGGTCGTTGATGCGGCTGCCATCTTTCGCGCCGTCTAAATCGACCATATGAATCCATTTGGCCCCAGCTTTCACAAAGCTTTGCGCCATTTCAACAGGCGAATCCGCATAGACGGTCTCCTGCCCATAATCTCCCTGGAACAAGCGGACGCATTTTCCGCCCCTCAAATCGATCGCCGGATAAATTTGAAATTCACTCATGGTAATCCCCCCTGACATTTGCAATCCACTGCGCCAATAAATAATGCCCGAACTCGCCCGATTTTTCCGGATGGAATTGCATCCCTGTAATCAATCCGCCGCCGACTACACCCGGCACTTCAAGCCCGCCGTATTCAGCTGTCGCGGAGACTTCTGCGCGAGCCGTTTCCGTCGCCAAAAACGAGTGGACAAAATAGACATGTGTATCTTCCAGTATATCTTCGAGCCAATACGGCTGTTGTGTAAAGTTCAAGCGGTTCCATCCCATATGCGGGATGCGGTAATCGCCTTTCGGAAAGCGCCGGATATGGCCCTTCAATAAACCAAGTCCTTTGACCGGCCTGCCTTCTTCACTGTCTTCATATAATAATTGCATACCGAGGCAAATCCCGAGCAATGGAACCTTCCGCTCTGGAAGCGAACGGATGAATTCGGCCAAGCCTTTTTCATCCAAACGCTTCATAGCATCCGGAAAGGCGCCGACTCCCGGCAGCAAGATGGCATCCGCTTCAGCCAGCACTTCCGCATCGTCTGACGTGATGACGGTGCATTCCAGTTTTTTCAATGCCTGTTCGACGCTGAATAAATTGCCCATTCCGTAATCGATGATGCCGACGATCATGTTAATAGCCCCTTTGTCGAAGGGACGCCTTCTACGCGCGGGTCGATCATCGTTGCGTCGTCAAGCGCGCGGGCAAGCGCCTTGAAGACCGCTTCGATGATGTGATGCGTGTTACGGCCATAGTGGACGATGACATGGACGTTCATGCGCGATTCCAGCGCAAACTTCCATAGAAATTCATGAACCAGTTCAGTATCGAATGCACCGACTTTGGCGTTCGGAATATCGCCACGGAATTCCAGATGAGGGCGGTTCGAACAATCGATAACCACTTGCGCGAGCGCATCGTCCATCGGCACAAAAGCATTGCCGTAGCGGCGCAAGCCTTTTTTATCGCCAAGTGCTTCGAGCACTGCCTGGCCAAGGACGATACCGATGTCTTCTGTCGTGTGGTGATCGTCGATATGGGTATCGCCATTTGCGTGGATCCGGCCATCAAACTGTCCATGCTTGATGAAAAGGTCCAACATATGGTCCATAAATGGCACACCCGTATTAATATCCGCCTGTCCTTTTCCATCGAGCGAAAAGCTGACGGCGATTTCCGTTTCATTGGTTTTACGCGAAATATTTGATTTCCTCATGATTGACTCTCCTTTTTCCAAGTGCGCGATTCGACTGCACGTGCGTGTGCTTCGAGGCCTTCTAGCCTTGCGAGCCTTGCGATTTTCTCTTGGTTTTCGCGCCATGCCTGCTCGCTGTAATGGACAATGCTCGTCCGTTTAACAAAATCATAGACAGACAAGGCACTTGAAAAGCGCGCCGTGCTATTGGTTGGCAGCACGTGATTCGTGCCGGCAAAATAATCGCCGATCGGTTCTGATGAATAACGGCCGATAAAAATCGCGCCGGCGTGATCGATTTGTTCCGCTACTGCTTCTGCATCCTCTGTCATGATCTCCAGATGCTCTGGAGCCAATTGATTGGCTGCGTTAATCAGTTCAGCGCGGCTGTCTGCCACATAAATAGCGCCATGGTCACGGATCGACGCCGCGGCAATCGCTTCACGCGGCAAAGTGGCCAATTGGCTTTTCACTTGCGCCGCGACTTGTTCGGCAAGTGCACGGCTCTCTGTCAATAATACAGCACTTGCCAGCGGATCGTGCTCTGCTTGGGATAATAAATCCGCCGCCACTTCATCCGCATATGCGCTGTCATCGGCAATGATGGCAATTTCACTCGGCCCTGCGATCATGTCGATCGCAACATCTCCATTCACTTCGCGTTTTGCGAGCGCCACGAAGATATTGCCGGGCCCTGTAATCTTATCGACTGGCTGGATTGTATCCGTCCCGTAAGCGAGTGCCGCGATCGCTTGAGCCCCGCCAGTTTTATATAATTCTTCAATTCCAAGAATATGTGCTGCCACAAGCACCCCGTCCGACAGATTCCCTTCACTATCAGGCGGGGATACAACGACGATACGCCCGACTCCGGCGACTTGTGCCGGAATGACATTCATCAAGACCGAGGATGGATAGGCCGCCGTGCCGCCTGGAACATATAATCCGGCAGATTCGATCGCTGTGACGCGCTGCGCGACATACGAGCCGTCCTCACGGTCTTGGCGGTAGCCTTGTTGCTGTTGGCCTTCATGATAGCTGCGGATATTGTCCGCCGCTTCTGTCAGGTCGGCAAGCAGTTGGGGATCGAAACGCTCAGCTGCTTGCTGGATTTCTTGTGGTGTCACCTTTAATGCGGACAACTCCGCTTTGTCCCATTTTTTTGAAAAACGGAACAACGCAGCGTCTCCTTCTGTACGCACCGCTCCAATGATTTCTTTCACCGCTTGCAATTGCTGCTCTGTGCCGTCGGCTAATTGGCGCCGAATCGACAAGTCGTCTGTCAGGCGTTGGATGTTCATCGTTCCACCTGCTCCCGCAGTTTATCGACCAATTCGGTAATGCGCTGTTGTTTCAAGCGGTAGCTTACCGGGTTTGCAATGAGGCGCGACGTGATGTCCGCAATCTTCTCATATTCCACCAAACCATTGTCTTTTAAGGTGCGCCCGGTTGACACAATGTCCACAATTCGGTCGGACAAGCCGATCAACGGCGCCAATTCGATTGAGCCGTTCAATTCAATGATCTCGACTTGTTCACCTTTGCTGCGGTAATAATGAGAAGCCACCGCCGGATATTTCGTCGCAATGCGCGGCGTCACTTCGTCCATTTCTGTGTCCGGCAAACCGGCCGTCGCGATATAGCATGCGCTGATGCCGAGGTCCAATAATTCGTGGACGTCTCGATCGTGCTCGAGCAAGACGTCTTTTCCGGCAATGCCGATATCCGCTACGCCGTGCTCGACATAAGTCGGCACATCCATCGGCTTCGCGAGAATAAAGCGGAATTTTTCATTCGGTGCTTCGACGATCAGCTTGCGCGAGTCGTCGAGCTCTTTCGGCAGGTCATAGCCTGCCCCTACCAATAGCTCGTATGCTTCTTCAAAGATCCTGCCCTTCGGCATGGCAATTGTTAATTCATCCATTGTGCAGCTCCTCCCCTGTGATGACTTCGGTGAACAAGGCAGTGAACGGCTCCAGCGCTTTAACGGCCGGTGCATACTGCAAGGTCACTCGTTTCCCTGAATTTCTTATTTGTTGGGCTTTATCGAATGCATTTTGCTCGCTTTGTTCATCGAATAAGATCAATGTGTGCGGTTGCTCTGTTTTTTCAGCCGTTACCGATTCCAGCAAACGGTCGACACGCAAACCGAATCCGGTCGCACCTACCTGCAAGCCGAACTGCTCCATCAAGCCGTCATAGCGCCCGCCGCTGCCGAGCGGAAATCCGCTGCCAGCTCCGTAGAATTCGAACACCAATCCAGTGTAATAAGTCATGTGGCTGCTGAAGGATATATCAAAAGTGATGGCATCTCCGAGTCCGTTGCGCCCAAGCAGTCCTTCTAAACGCTCCATGTCGTGGTAAAGCTCGCGTTGTTCTTCATTTTCTTCGTTGATCCAGCGTTTCCAATCGGCTACTGTTGTTGCCTGCATCAATTTCAAGAATGATGCCAACTTGTTTTCAGGGATCGGCAATTTTTTTGCCAATTGTTCAACCCCGACACCGTTCTTCGCGACAAACAATTCGCGCACTTTGCCGCTTTGTTCCGCATCCAGCCCGAAATCCGCAAGTATCAGTTCAAGCAGTCTCGTATGGCCGATGACGGTGCGAGCAGAACCGACGCCCAATTCCTTCAAAATATCCCAAGCCAGGCTGATGACTTCTGCATCCGCATAAAGGGAATCGTCGCCAATCAACTCGACGCCCATCTGCTCAAATTCTGCAGGGCGTCCGCCTTCGCGCTTTTGCGCACGGAATACATTGGAGTAATAGCCAAGTCGGATCGGCATTTTCTCACGCAATAATTTCGATGCCGCAACCCGCGCAATCGGGGACGTCATATCCGGGCGTAAGACGAGCGTCTTTCCTTGGTTGTCGAGCAGCTTGAACAAAGCATCGTCCGAAATGGCGGAAATCTTTCCGATTGTCTCGTAATACTCCAAAGTCGGCGTCTGTAGCAATTCATACCCTCCATGCTCAATCAAGTGGGTGCCTTGTTTTTTCAAATCTGCTTTCTGTTTTGCAATTAAAGGAAAATCGTCACGCATGCCTAATGGTTTTTCAAACATTTCGATGGTCATCGTTGAACACTTCCTATTATCAGTTATTTCACTTTAGTTCGCTAGAGTGATGAATCATTAAAGTGATTCTTATTTTAGCGCAAGCCGCTTTGGCCCGTCAAGCAAGGACTATAAAAAAATCCTGAAAGCGCTGAGCTTTCAGGATTTTGCTTGTCGAACGGCCATTTCTTCGGCTGTATAGATAATTTTCATCGGGTTGCCGCCGACAAAAGCTCCAGCCGGTACATCTTTATGGACGAGCGTGGCAGCGGAGACGATAGCGCCATCCCCAATCTTGATGCCGGGCAAAATTGTACTGTTTGCTCCGATCATGACACGGTCGCCGATCGAGACGTCGCCGAGCCGGTATTCTTCAATCAAGTATTCATGCGCAAGAATGGTGGTATTATAGCCGATGACGGTATTGTCTCCGACCTGTATACGTTCAGGAAACATGACATCCGGCATGACCATCAGCGCAAACGAAGTTTCCTTGCCGACCTTCATGCCGAGAAATTGGCGATACAGCCAGTTTTTCATCGGCAAAAACGGTGTATAGCGGGCCGTCTGGATGACCAGAAAGTTTTTCGAGACTTTCCAGAACGGCACGGTTTTGTAGATATGCCAAAGCGAATTTGCCCCTTCAACAGGATATCGCTCGGTGCGTCTCATTTTACGCCCGCCTTCGTCAATTCCAACAGGTCGGAAATATGCTGCAGCATGAAATCCGGTTCAAAGCTAGCTAAAAACTCTTCTCCTTTTGCAGTCCATGCGACGCCGGCTGTGCGAACACCGGCATTTTTTCCGCCTTCAATGTCGTGTGAATTATCGCCGATCATCAAGGCTTCTTGCTGATCTGCTTCCAATAAGCGCAATGCCAGTTCAAGCGGCTCTGGATGCGGCTTCGGGTTCTGCACATGATCCAATGCCACTAAGGCATCGAACACATCGTGCACCCCCATCAACTTCAAGCCGTGCAAGATCGTTTCTTCACGTTTAGTGGAAACGATCGCCATTTTCAAGCCTCTGGATTTTAAGGTCCGCAAAGTTTTTGCAACCCCGTCGTATTCCGACACCAATTCATCATGGAGCGTCCGGTTTAAACGGCGGTACTGATCGCTCAGTTCGCTGACTTTGCCCGGTGCGATTTTTGTGAAGGTCTGTTCCAATGAAGGGCCGATAAAATGCAAGACATCTTCCCGTCCGTATTCGCCCGGAAAATGTTCGCCGAGCACCGATAGGAATGTCTGGACGATCAATTCATTCGTATCGAGCAAGGTTCCATCAAAATCAAACAATAAAGTCGTTATATCTTTGTTCATGTAGAGAGCACTTCCTTCCGATTGTCTTCAGCTCGCCGCCATAGATAAGAGATGAATATCGTCAAGGCAAGAGCGGTGATGACCCGAATCAGCAGTAGCGGCCAAATCGGAATGCCGAGAGGGATGAAAATCAGCGTATCCTCGACAATTGCGTGGCATGCCACTAGGAAGATAAAGGCGAGTGTCGCATCTTTGCGGCTGACGCCATCTTCCTGGACTGCTTGGATCATCACACCTGCTCCCATCGCCAACCCGAAAATCAACCCGGAGGCGAGCGTCAACGAGGCATTTTTCTCGACGCCGATCAGCCTGGTGAGCGGCCCCATCATATTGGAGATTTTCTGTAAATAATGGCGATCTTTTAATAGTTGGATCATCAGCATGAGCGGAATGACAATCATCGCCAGCTGAAGCACGCCAAAACTGGCTTTTTCCAGGCCGAGCAAGAAGATGCCGAGCCAGGTTTCCGGGGCAGCGGCAGCTTCAGGCGCAAAACCATATTGTGCAATTTCGCCGCCGCCAGACCAGAACAGGTTGATCAAGATGCCGGACAAAGCCGCAAGCCCAAAACGCACCAACAAGACGACCCATAAACGAACGCCGACTTTCAAGGCAACGCCGGTTTCGATAAAAATATTATGAGAGAACGATAACATAACCGCCAGGATGAATACTTCTTTGACGGTCAGTTCAAGCGATAAGATTCCCGCGATTCCAGCATACAGATTGAGCGCGTTGCCGAGCACAAGCGGAACGGCCGCCTCGCCGCTCAGGCCAAATATCCCCATGACCGGTGCGATTAAATCGATGATAAATGGCAATACCGGCGTGAATTGCAGCATGGTAATGAGCAAAGTAATCGGAAAAATGATTTTTCCGAGTGACCACGTAGTCTTTAATCCGGCTTTCAAGCCATTTTTCACTGTCGACATTCCATCTCTTCTTTCCTAATTATTTATCCAAATAATGCGGCGGGTTTTTGATAGCAACGCGCCGGTAAATGATGAACGCAAGCCCAATGACGATCGCGATGACCGACACTAGCTGGGCAGCGCGCAATTCGCCGATAACATATAAACTATCGGTGCGCATTCCTTCTATAAAGAAGCGCCCGACCGAATACCAGATCATATAGAAGAAGAACATTTCCCCGCGCACGAGATTCACTTTGCGCAACAGCAGCAAAATAATGATTCCCACCAAGCTCCACATCGATTCATAGAGGAAAGTCGGGTGGTAATAAGCACCATCTATGTACATATGGTTGATGATCCAATCGGGAATAAACAGATTCTCAAGAAATTGACGCGACACCTCCCCACCGTGCGCTTCCTGGTTGATAAAATTACCCCAGCGCCCGATGGCCTGGCCGATCAAAATACTTGGAGCCAAAATATCCGCCACTTTCAAAAACGGTGTATTGCGTCGTTTCGTGAATACGTAGGCAACGATGACCGAAGCGATCAATGCCCCATGTATTGCAATCCCGCCATTCCAGATGGCGATAATTTGTCCAGGTTGATCTTTATAATTTTCCCATTCAAACATCACATAATAGATACGCGCGCCAACAATGGCGAGCGGCACAGCCCAGATCAATAGATCGGTCAGATAATCCGGATGCAAGCCGCGCTTGACCATTTCTTTCTGGCCTACGAGAAACGCGATGACGATGCCGGTCGCAATGATGACGCCGTACCACCGGACATCGATTGGCCCAAGCGAAAACGCTACTGGGTCGATCGCTGCTAAAACTGAAAACATATAATGCACCTTCCCATTCGCTTAATTTGTATCCTGCGCGATGACATCATCAAGCCGCTTGGAGAATTCCTCAGCGGCATTGACGCCCATCCGTTTCAGGCGGTAGTTCATCGCAGCTACTTCGATAATGACGGAAAGGTTGCGTCCTGGGCGTACAGGGATCGTCAGCTTCGTCAACTCCGTATCGATGATTTTCATTGTCTCTTCCTCTAGCCCGAGACGGTCGTAAGTCTTGTCTTGATCCCAAAGCTCGAGATCGATGACGAGCGAAATGCGCTTGAAATTGCGTACGGCGCTCGCCCCGAACAAAGTCATAATGTCAATGATACCGACACCGCGAATCTCGAGCAGGTACTCGATCAGCTTCGGTGGATGCCCAACGAGTGTGCTTTCGCCTTCTTGGCGAATTTCAACGCAATCATCCGCTACGAGGCGATGGCCTTTCTTGACGAGTTCCAAAGCGGTTTCACTTTTCCCGACGCCGCTTTTTCCGGTAATGAGCACGCCGATTCCGTAAATATCGACCAGCACGCCGTGTACAGCAGTCGTCGGAGCGAGATGGCTTTCTAGAAAGTTCGTCAGTAAACTGGAGAACCGGGTGGTCGTCATGTTCGTCCCGAGCACCGGCACATGTTTTTCGGCAGAAGCAATGACCAATTCCTCCGGTACTTCGACTCCATGTGAAACGATAATTGCAGGTGTATCCTCCGCACACAATCTCATCATTCGGTCTAGCCGCTCTTCCGGCTTCAGCATGGCGAAAAACGACAGTTCTGTTTTCCCGAGCAATTGCATGCGATTTGCTGGATAATGGGTGAAATAGCCTGCCATTTCCAGTCCCGGCCTCGAAATATCACTGATGGCAATATGGCGCCCAATGCCCTCTTGGCCGCTGATCAGTTTCAAGCCGAACATATCCATTACTTGTTTCACTGTTACTTGTCCCATAATTTCCCCTCATTCCCCCGGCTGCGCAAACTAGATATTCCAAATAATCCCTTCACTTTGCGGTCGGTTTGTTTTTATTTTAACATGGAAAAAAAGAAATTGAAGAATTTCGTCCCCTTTCTTGCCCATTCCTTCTATATAAGGAATGAAGGGGGAATGTTAGATGAAGATTATCATTGATGCAGGACACGGGCCAGGGACGATTGGCAAACGGACACCGGACGGCAGGATGCGGGAATTCCATTTTAACAACGCTGTCGCAGAAGATGTGAAAAAGCGCTTAGCGGTGGAAGGATACACGGTGTTGTTCAGCCATCAGCAAGACCGTGACGTTCCTTTGAAGGAAAGGACGAACTTCGCCAATCGGTCCGGCGCCGAACTATTGGTATCGATTCATGCAAATGCGTCAGGAAATAACTATAGCCCTGCACAAGGCATCGAAAGTTTTATTTATCCAACAGCTCCTGCCCGCACGCGCAAATTGGGGCAGTTGCTCCAGGATTCGCTGATCTTGTCGACGCAAAGGAAAGACCGCGGATTGAAAACAGCGGATTTCGCTATGCTGAGGGATACCGTCATGCCCGCAGTTCTTGTTGAATGTGGATTTATGACGCACCGGCATGAAGCATCCTTGCTGCAATCCGACGACTACCGCAAGCGCTGTGCACGCGCCATCAGCTTTGCCATCACCTGTATGGAACGATAACGCAAAAAAGCCCAGTGGAGAAAATTCTCCACTGGGCTTTTTCATATGGTTCAATCGATTGTCAAATAACGCACAAGGATAGACCCGGTTTTGGTTTCGCCGTAGACGAGCAATGGCCCACCTGCAGACTCCACATCCCCTGTTTTCGTGAAATGCATTTTTTTCTGCATGAACTGGCCTTGTTCGTGGCTGCTGTTAATATCCGGCAGCATAACATCCATGCGCCCAAGATTTGAAGAAACTTCCCCACGCAGCGCCAAATGCTGAGGAATGTAAATCTCGACATTGCCCGCCAAGGTTTTCGCTTCGAGCTTCTTCGCTTCTTTGCTGCGCGTCGTCGCGACAACATTGCCATTTAAAGACTTCGCGTCGATGTCTTCAATATCCCCATCGATATAAATACGGCCATTCAAAGTTTCCGCCTCAACTTCGCGGCCTTTCACTTCCATCATCTGGATTGGGCCGTTAGCTGTTTCAAGCTCAGCTTCTTCGAATTGGATCGTTTTCAAATCAATCTTGCCGTTTGCAGTTTTGACTTTGATCAAGGCAGAATCGAGACGCTTCATCGTGAAGCCGCCATTGAACAGGCGAACGACAATTTGTTCAAACGCCGCTGCTGGCACATATAAGACGAGATTCACTTGCGTCGTTTTCAAGTCGCTGATGATACGCAATTTACGGTCATCCGCAATGAATACGAATTTTTCCAGGAAATCCTGTTTTGCCTGCTCTGGAGATTCTGCGCGGAATGCCTTGACGCTGCATTCTGCTCGGATCGAACTGTCCTGTGAAGGGAAAACTTCCAATTGCCCGTTAGCGATATCGGCAATGATCGTGTGGAGATCCGCACTTTCTTCCGTAAAGGTGTGTTCAAAACGAACGGCTTCACCGAATGGCGAATCGAATTCCATCGTTTTCAGCTTATCGGCGGACGTCTGCATGAACTGCATCATCCGGTCTCCAAGTTGATTGAAATCCTTGGACATGTTCTTGGAAAAATCCTTCGAAAGATCTTTCGAGAACTTTTTGAACATGTCTTCCGGACGGAAGAATCCACGCTTGCCGCGCGAACTGCGGTAGGTTTCACGGCCGTAGTCTTTTGAAGCATTGCCGGTTTCCCCGCCATCGACCGCTTTCAATAGCTCAACCGCTTCACGTGCCGAGATCGTGCCATTTTCAACCATGTCCAAAATGCGTTCTTTTTCACTTTGCATATCGTTTGGCCTCCTCTTCGGATTTCTGCCCTCGCAGAAATTCCTGTTCTACTTTAATGATACGTTTGTATCGAGGGAAAGTTTCACTTTGCTTTTCTTTTCTTAGTGCTTGCCTTGCCGACCAGTTCTTTCATGCGTGCACTGTCCCGCTCGAGGATCGGTTTCAAATACATGCCGGTATAGGATCCTTCGACTTTAGCGATATCTTCCGGGGTGCCAGTGGCCAAGATCGTGCCGCCTTTGTCTCCGCCTTCCGGTCCGAGGTCAATCAAATAATCGGCCGTTTTGATGACATCGAGATTATGCTCGATCGTCAACACGGTATCTCCATTATCCACGAGCCTTTGCAGCACTTTCAATAAACGTGAAATATCATCGGCATGGAGGCCGGTCGTCGGTTCGTCCAAAATATAGAACGACTTGCCATTGGAGCGTTTATGCAACTCCGAAGCCAGTTTGACGCGCTGTGCTTCACCGCCGGATAATGTAGTCGCCGGCTGGCCGAGCGTTACATAGCCGAGCCCGACATCGACGATGGTTTTCAATTTACGGTTGATTTTCGGGATGTTCTCGAAGAATGCATAGGCATCTTCTACTGTCATTTCCAACACGTCTGCAATGTTTTTGTCTTTATACTTCACTTCCAGCGTTTCGCGATTATAGCGCTTGCCATGGCAGATTTCACATGGTACATAGACATCCGGCAGGAAGTGCATTTCGATTTTGATGATGCCATCTCCACGGCAGGCTTCACAGCGCCCGCCTTTGACGTTGAAGCTGAAACGGCCTTTTTTATAGCCGCGCACTTTCGCTTCATTGGTTGTCGCGTACACATCCCGGATATCATCGAATACGCCTGTGTAAGTCGCCGGGTTGGAACGCGGTGTGCGCCCAATCGGTGATTGGTCAATATCGATGACTTTTTCCAGTTCCTCGATGCCTTCCACCGATTTGTGCTGTCCTGGCTTAACCCGCGCACGGTTCAGTTTATGGGCCAGCGACTTGTAGAGGATTTCATTGATCAAGGTACTTTTTCCAGAACCTGAAACTCCGGTGACCGCTGTGAACAACCCAATTGGAATGTCGACATCGACATTTTTTAAGTTATTCGCAGAGGCTCCACGGATTGAAATCTTCCGTTCATTGGGCTGTCTGCGTTCAGCCGGCAGCGGAATAAATTTTTTGCCGCTCAAATACTGGCCGGTCAACGATTTCTTGTTTTTCATCACTTTTTCGGGTGCTCCAGCAGCGATGATTTCGCCGCCGTGTACGCCGGCTCCAGGGCCGACATCGATGAGATAATCCGCTGCCATCATCGTATCTTCATCGTGCTCAACGACAATCAGCGTATTGCCGATATCACGCATATTTTTTAGCGTGTTAATTAAACGGTCGTTGTCGCGTTGATGAAGCCCGATTGAAGGTTCATCGAGAATATAAAGAACGCCTGTCAGCCGCGAGCCGATTTGCGTTGCAAGGCGGATGCGCTGTGCTTCCCCGCCTGACAATGTGCCCGATGCGCGGTTCAATGTCAGATAATCGAGCCCTACATTGATCAAGAAACCGACACGCTCTTGAATTTCGCGGAGGATCATATTCGCTATCTGGCGGTCTTTCTCCGAAAGCGTCAAGCTGTCGAAAAACGCTTGCGCTTCCGTAATCGAATACTCAACGACTTGCCCGATATGGAGATCATTGACTTTGACTGCCAATGACTCCGGTTTTAACCGGTAGCCTGAACATGTTGGGCATGGCTGCTGGCCCATGAATTTCTCCATCATGTCCCGGATATAATCAGAACTGGTTTCCCGGTAGCGCCGGTCAACATTCGCGAGCACGCCTTCAAAGAAAATATGGCTGTCGCGGATTTTGCCGTAATCATTCTCATAACGGAAGCGGATTTTCTCACGATCGGACCCGTGCAGGATGATGTTGACCTGGTCTTCAGGCAACTCTTTCATCGGCACATCCATTTCAATACCAAAATGGCTGCATACCGCTTGGAGCAATTGAGGGTAGTATTGTGAACTCGTCGGGCGCCACGGGGCGATAGCATGATTTTCGAGGCTGACATCCCAATCCGGAATAACCAGTTCAGGGTCGACTTCCAGTTTCATCCCAAGCCCGTCACATTCAGGGCATGCCCCAAATGGCGAGTTGAATGAAAACATGCGCGGCTCCAATTCACCGATGGAAAATCCGCAAATCGGGCAGGCATGATGTTCGCTGAACAACAGTTCCTCTTCGTCCATAACATCTACCAGCACGCGCCCTTCCCCGAGACGCAAGGCTGACTCCAGCGAGTCGCTCAAGCGCGGGGCGATTCCGTCTTTCATGATGACTCGGTCAATGACCACTTCAATGGAATGTTTTTTGTTTTTATCGAGCGAAATATTGTCGTCCAAGTCGATCAGTTCGCCATTGACGCGGACCCGCACGTATCCCTGTTTCTTAATATCTTCCAACAGTTTCACGTGGGTGCCTTTGCGCCCTGATACGAGCGGTGCCAGCACTTGCATGCGCGTCCGCTCCGGATATTCAACTAAACGGTCGACCATCTGCTCGACTGTTTGGGAAGAAATTTCGATGCCATGGTTCGGGCAGATCGGTTTGCCGATCCGCGCATACATGAGCCGGATATAGTCGTAGATTTCTGTCACAGTCGCTACGGTCGATCTCGGGTTTTTGCTTGTTGTCTTCTGGTCGATCGAAATCGCCGGAGATAATCCTTCGATCAAATCGACATCCGGTTTATCCATTTGGCCAAGAAATTGCCGTGCATAAGACGACAAGGACTCGACGTATCGGCGCTGGCCTTCCGCATAGATCGTATCGAATGCCAGGGATGATTTCCCCGAACCGGATAAACCGGTCATGACGACGAGCTTATCACGCGGAATCGTCACATCGATGTTTTTTAAATTATGGGCACGCGCGCCTTGTATGCGTATCTCTTGGTTTTTCAAGTCCTATCATCCTTCCGCTTTCAATTCCAACACTGTATCACGCAGTTCTGCGGCACGTTCGAAATCGAGCGCTTTTGCCGCTTCTTTCATTTCCTTCTCGAGCAATGTGACGAGCTTCATGCGGTCTTCTTTCTTGAGTTTCTTGCCTTCGACCGCTTTGCTGACATACTCTTCCGCTTCTTCCGCCGCTTCTGTTGCACGGATGACGTCGCGGATTTTTTTCTTTATCGTTACCGGCACAATGCCGTGTTCTTCATTATAAGCTGCCTGGATGGTGCGGCGGCGGGTCGTCTCGTCGATCGCTTTCTGCATGGAATCCGTGACCCGATCCGCATACATGATGACGTGGCCGTTCTCGTTTCGGGCAGCACGCCCCATTGTCTGGATGAGGGAGCGTTCCGAACGCAGGAATCCTTCTTTATCGGCATCGAGTATGGTCACCAATGACACTTCTGGGATATCGAGGCCTTCACGCAGCAAGTTGATGCCGACCAGCACATCGTATACACCCATCCGCAACTCACGGATGATTTCGATGCGCTCGAGCGTCTTGATCTCGGAATGCAGGTAATTGACTTTGACGCCTGCTTCTTTCAAGTAATTCGTCAAGTCTTCCGACATTTTCTTAGTCAAGGTCGTGACCAAGACGCGTTCACCACGTTCTTTGCGCTGCTGAATTTCATCCATGAGATCGTCAATTTGTCCTTCAATAGGCCGAATTTCGATTTCTGGATCCAGCAAGCCTGTCGGACGGATGATCTGCTCGACCATTTCCGGCGTATGTTCGAGTTCATAAGGGCCTGGCGTCGCTGAAACGAACACCGCCTGGTCGATATGCTCTTCGAACTCATCGAATGTCAGCGGGCGGTTATCCATGGCGGATGGCAAACGGAAGCCGTGGTCGACGAGCACTTTTTTGCGCGCTTGGTCCCCATTGAACATGCCGCGCACTTGCGGCAACGTGACGTGACTTTCGTCGACGACCAGCAGGAAATCGTCCGGGAAATAATCGATCAATGTATACGGTTGTGCGCCTGCTGGACGCAGCGTCAAATGGCGCGAATAGTTTTCGATGCCTGAGCAGAAGCCCATCTCGCGCATCATTTCCAAATCGTAGCGCGTACGCTGTTCAAGACGCTGCGCTTCGAGCAATTTATCTTCCGCACGCATTTCCTTCAGGCGTTCTTCGAGTTCCGCTTCGATATTTTCGATGGCTCTGACCATTTTATCTTCACGCGTAACAAAGTGGGACGCCGGGAAAATAGCGACGTGTTCGCGGTCGCCGATGATTTCCCCTGTCAAGGCATCGACTTCCCGGATGCGGTCGATTTCATCGCCAAAAAACTCCACGCGCAAGCAGCGCTCATCGCGCGAAGCCGGAAAGATTTCGACCACGTCGCCGCGTACACGGAATGTCCCGCGGATAAAATTGATGTCGTTGCGCTCGTATTGCACGTCGACCAATTTACGCAGCAGTTGGTTGCGTTCAATTTCCATGCCTTTGCGCAAAGAGACGACAAGTTCCCGGTATTCTTTCGGGGAACCAAGGCCGTAGATGCAGGAAACAGAGGCGATGACGATGACATCATCACGTTCGAACAAAGAACTGGTCGCCGAGTGGCGCAGTTTATCGATTTCATCATTGATGCTCGCATCTTTTTCTATGAATGTATCGGACTGCGGCACGTATGCCTCAGGCTGATAATAATCGTAATAGCTGACGAAGTATTCTACGGCATTGTCAGGGAAAAATTCCTTAAACTCGCTATAGAGCTGACCTGCCAAAGTTTTGTTGTGCGCCATGACCAATGTCGGTTTTTTCACTTGTTGAATGACATTCGACATCGTATAGGTTTTCCCCGTACCGGTAGCACCGAGCAAGGTCTGAAATCTTTTGCCGTCGATGATGCCTTTGGTCAATTGGGTGATGGCTTCCGGTTGGTCGCCCGCCGGTTCATAAGGGGCTTGCAGGTTAAATTCCTTTTTCATGGATATGTCCTCCCGTATTTTTCACTACTTCTATTTTAACATATGCCCTAAAATCCCCCTAACAAAAAGCGAACGTATGTTTTTTCTCAAGTATATTCAGCGAATCGCTTGTTTACAGGTAGAATTTCGCAGTCCAGTGAAGACCAGCTGCCGTAATTCAAGGCACAAAAAAACCGCCCGGAGTTGCTCCGGGCGGTTTTGTCATTCTTCTTCCCGCTTCAGCTCTTGCAGCTGTGCGGTATATGTGTCAAAAGATTTGCGGTCGTTATGATCCAGGGCTTCGTCGATAAGTGCCAGCAATTGCGTTTCCTGTTGTTCGCGGTGAACATGCTTCAAGAACAGATCCAGGTAGATCTCATTCAGCAGCTTTTCCGCTTCCGTGATCTTTTTCGTTTGAGCCATCGCTTTCATGAAGTCAGCATAAGAATAATAGTTTTCCATTCTTCTTCACCCCGAATGCTTTTCATTAGTATACACGAAAGCGCAAGAAAGAAGCAAGAGTTTTTTGAAAATTACAATGAGATTGAAAAAATAATTTTTTCGGAAAATACTTATTGTGTATTTTCCATTTTTTATTATAATGAGGTATGTAAAGTAAATTTAGGGGGTAAATATTCATGGGTAAGAAGAATCAATATCCTGTCTCTTATACAATTTGCAGCAATACATATGCGCTGCTCCCGTATATGGACGGCCACCGGCTCTTGACACGCGTCATTGAAGACCGCAGCGAATTCCTGGTGGAGGAATCGGTCTATAAAATTGTAGCGAAATCGTGCTCTTTCTATCGCGGCTCCCTCGCCAGCGCCACGCTCTACGCACAAAAAGCGATTGGCGTTAAACACAAACCGCCGATCATCGTCGGTGAGTATTACGGCAATCCATTGATTTTCTTTCCTACCCACTCTCCGAAAAACAAGGATTCCATCTGGTTCAAT
Organism: Planococcus sp. CP5-4_YE; assembly: GCF_019042655.1. GTDB lineage: Bacteria > Bacillota > Bacilli > Bacillales_A > Planococcaceae > Planococcus. Next base: position 72,652 of record NZ_JAHPZO010000010.1, on the reverse strand, counting down.
TTCGATGCCATCGATTTGATCGCTGCGGACAATAGCGGGCGAGGCAGTTTGGTATCGCTCAGCAATGGCGTCGTCGTCCCTGCAGACATCTCTCCCATTGCGCTTCGCAACCAGCATTCGTTCACCGGATCTTTGCGCCGCTATTTCAAAAAAGCGCAACGCGTCCATAACCACCGGATGAATTATGTGACGAAACGGGCGTTTCCGCCTCGCAGCCAGCAGCCGCTGGATTAAAATGATTTAGCGGCTGCTGTCAGATAAAGCCTCAATTGATCTTCAACGGCATTTTTCAAGCGGATATTCAAATAGCGGCGATGGTCTTCATAGCCGCCATGACAAAATACATATTCCGAGAAATTGTCGTCTTTACTTCCCCGCCTCACCTTCATGCCATTGGCCCTCATGAACGCGATGGTTTCGGCCAAGTCGCCCTTTGCCCGTTCGATCGCCCGGTCCAGTAATTCCAGATAGGGGGCTTTCAATTTGAAAGGGCCTTTTTGGATACACTCGCGATCCCGTTCCAAAATGAGGAGCACCATCGGCAATTGCACCCGCTTCTCAAACACGGCTATTTCCGCCCTTGAAATCAGAGGCATTTCCCCACCCCCAGTAAATAGGAACAAGTGTTCTTATTTTTATTTTAACTGGGAATCCGTAAATTGCAAGAGCCGCTAGTTAAAAAAGGATGATTTCGATTGTTTTTTGCCATACCGGACGAACTTGCGCTGTATTTATTCACCATATGAAAAATCGCCTTTTCGGCATGCAGGATCAACCTGCATTTCGATCAGGCGATTTTTTTGTTCAACGGATGGCACGGAATGCCCACAGCGAGCCGACAAAAAATACCGACGAAACCCATAGGAACGGTTCGTGCCAGAACCAGACGGATAATGAAATCCCGGAAAATGACACTAGCGAGAAAATGCCAGCGAACATCCGGCTCTGCAGATTGCGCTGATGCTCGCGCTCCCGGCCTTCTTTGTTCTCCAAGTAATGGCGGATGCGTTCCGGTTCATCGAGGAAATTGATGAGTTTTTTCGGGAACGCCCTCGCCGGTCCTGTGGAATTGAGGATCCAGCGGAAAACATCTTCCTTGCCGAAGATGCCTTTCCCTTCGCGCTTGGTCGAAGCCCATTCCAAGACGCGTGGACGTGCAAGTGCGAACAGGTCAACTTTGGGATCCAGCACATGCAAAACGCCGACAAAAATCGATGTGGCCCGGCCGAAAAAGGCGAATTCCGCTGGCAGCTGCACCGGCTGTGTGCGAACAATGTCCTGCATATCCTTCAATAGACGCTCGACAACAAAGCTATCCATCTGCATCAACTCATTTGATTCGTAAGCGGCGACGAGCCGCTCAACGGCCTCCGCTAGTAAGTCGCGGTCCGCATTTGGCAGAAGGAAACGCAAATCCTCCAAACCGTCGAGCACTTGTTCATAATTCTTGAACAGGATGCCTTCCGCAATCAGCAGAATCGCTTGCGAATCGCGCTCGGAGATTGTGCCGATCATCCCGAAATCGATCAGCACGATGGTGCCGTCCGGCTTCAACAGGATATTGCCGCCGTGTGGGTCGGCATGGAACTGGCCACCGTACAACACTTGCTCTAAGAACAGGATGAACAATCGCTCGGAAATTTCGTGGCGGTTGAGCCCGTGCTCTTCGATAAAACTGATGTCTGTGATCCTTGCGCCTTCAATCCATTCCATCACCAACACGCGGCGCGTCGTGTATTCATCGTAATAGACCGGGATGTGGACGCCGTTCATTTCCGCGAAGCGGTCCGCAAAAGCCCGGCCGTTCTGAAGTTCGCGGACGAAGTTCAGTTCCGCGCCAATCGTTTCAGTCATCTCGACGTATAATTGGTCAAAGTCGACTTGCTTTGTAAACGGGGTAAATTTCTTCGCCAGCCAGATGACGATGCGCATCGCCTGGAAATCGGCGCGGATGATCCGGTCGGTCCCCGGGCGCTGGACTTTGACAGCGACTTCGGTGCCATTTTTCAAGCGGCCTTTGAACACCTCGCCGATGGAGGCGGAAGCGATTGCTTGATCCGATAATTCATCCAGATAATTGTCATGCTCGACATTCCACTCCTGCTCCATCACTTCGATGATGTCTTTTCGCGGCACGGATGGCACGCGGTCCGTTAGTCCCTCAAGCTCCGCCAAGAAGCTTGGCGGCATGATATCCGCACGGGTGGACAAGAATTGGCCCAATTTGATCATCAGGCCGCCCAGTTTGAGCGCCAGTTCCTTGTATTCTTTTGCCTGTCGGGTGACGAGTTCATTCCAGCGCTGTTCAACGACTGGAGTCCACTTGCCCCTATTGCGCCTTTGGAAAAGCGATATTTGTAAATAAAATCGGATCGCCATGGAAACGATGCGGTAAATACGGAGATATGTAACCTGGTTCATGAATGAGCTCCCCCCTGTTGTTCCCATTATAGAGTTTGGTGACAGATTAGTCCAAAAAGTGGTATGTTTTTAACGGACGGATTATTAAAGGGGGATGCATATGGAAACAATTCATTATGAACAAAAAGGAAATTTGGCGTTCATCACTTTGAACCGGCCGGATTCGATGAATGCATTCAATTACGATATGCTCGCTGAACTTGGCCAAGTGGCAGAAGCGATCCGCATCAATCCCGATATTCGGGTCGTCGTCTTCACCGGTGCTGGCGACAAGGCTTTCAGTGTCGGGGCCGACTTGAAAGAACGCAAGACCTTGACGCAAGACCAGGTCAAGCGCAATCTCTACAAAATCGGTGAAGTGTTCACGACCATCGAAAACTTGCCGCAGCCAACAATTGCCATGATCAATGGCTACGCGTTCGGCGGCGGCATGGAGCTTGCTTTGGCTTGTGATTTCCGCATCGCAGCGGACGATACATTGCTCGGGTTGACCGAAACGAGCCTTGCGATCATACCAGGCGCCGGCGGCACGCAGCGCCTGCCGAGATTGATCGGCGAAGCGAAAGCGATGGAATTGATCTTGACCGCGCGCCGTTTGAAATCATCAGAAGCGCTCGATTACGGCCTCGTCACCCGCCTCGCTGCGCCAGACGACTTGGCGCAAGTAACAGGCGAATTTGCGGATTCAATTTTAGCGAACGGGCCAATCGCGTTGCAGCAAGCTAAATTTGCCATTAAACATGGCATGAATGCCGATATGCAAACAGGGCTTCAAATCGAACGGAAAGCTTACGAAATCACCATCCCGACAGAGGACCGCGTTGAGGCGCTGCTCGCGTTCGGCGAGAAACGCAAACCGGAATTTAAAGGGCGCTAATCAAAAAAGCCAGGCGGAGAAAAAATCTCCGCCTGGCTTTTTTCTATTCACAGCCGTTCCATCCAGCCAACAATCTCCTGCAATCTGGCAAAACGCAAATTCGGCTTGCCGGTGCGCGATAAATTATGGTCCGCTTCCGGGAAACGGACAAATTCCGTTTCCTTGTGCATGCTTTTCAGCGTGACGAACAATTGCTCCGCTTGCTCAATCGGGCAGCGATGGTCGTTTTCCGAATGCAGAATGAGCAGCGGCGTGTGGATGTCTTTCGCATATTTCAGCGGGGAATGCTCCCATAGCTTATCGACATTGTCCATGGCGGCTCCGTGCTGCCATTCGCTGAAATAATAGCCGATGTCTGAAACGCCGAAAAAGGAAATCCAGTTGCAAATCGAACGCTGGGTCACAGCCGCTTTAAAACGGTCGGTATGCGAGACGATCCAGTTGGTCATGAACCCGCCGTAGCTGCCGCCGGTTACGCCGAGCCGCTCTATATCCACCCAGTCATTGTCTCCGATGACGCTATCGAGCGCCCCTAGGATGTCCCGGTAATCTCCGCCGCCGTAGTCGCCCCGCACCGCATCGACAAAGCTTTGACCGTAGCCATGGCTGCCGCGCGGATTGACATACAGGACACCGTAGCCGCTTGCTGCAAGCAATTGCATTTCATGGACGAATGTATTGGCGTACATGGCATGCGGTCCGCCGTGGATATTGACGACGAGTGGATATTTTCCGCCTGGTTCGAATCCGCGTGGCTTCATGAGCCAGCCATGTACTTCAAAATCGTCTTCCGTTGTATGCGAGACGTTTTTCGGTGCAATCAATTCTGTTTGCTCTAGGTAGTTTGAATTGCAGGAAGTCAGTGCTTCGCGCTCTCCAGTCGAAATGGCGAGTTTGTAAAGTTCTCCGGGAGACACCGGGTTGCTGATGGCGGCAAGCGCGAAGCTGCCGTCTCTAGAGATGTCGTAGCCGTAGACATGCTCATCTTCCGGGGAAGCCGGATACACCGCGCCGTCAAGCGAAGCGAAATACAGGCGCACATCGCCATCTGTAGATACCTGGAAGTATAAATGGTCGTCTTTCGTCCAGACGACGCCCGGTGCCTGGGCGCCTTGCTGATGGTCCGCGACGACATAATCGCCGATTGGAGCATCGATGCCTTCTGTCAGGCATTGCGTCGTTTGAGTTGCTGTTTCATACACATACAAGTCGGCTTGTGTGGCATTTTCATAAGCGCGTGAATGGCCGACAAACGCCAAGCGTGCATCATCGAAGGAAAATGCGGCATCCCCGTAATATCCGTCTTGTTCGATGACGGCTGTTTCTTCTCCCGTTTCCAGATCGCGCATGTAGAGCGACTGGCGGAAAATGAAATCCTGATTTTCTTCTTTGGCCGATCCATACACCAGTTTCGTGCCGTCATGGGAAATGGCTTCCAAGCTAAAATGATAAGGCCCTTCCGTCAACTGCTCCACCGTTCCTGTCTCCAGGTCCACAAAACCGATTTGGCGGTGGTAGTCCTGCTTGACCAGCCCGTTGCCATCCATTTTGTATTTCATGATCGTCGTGCGGTAAGGTTCAGGCTTTTTCTTATCTTCCTCTTTTTCCGGTTCTTGATCCGTGAATGTTTTTCCGTCCTGCACCAGCGCATTGACCCAGATTTTCTTATTGCAAGGCGACCAACGGAAACTGCTCACCCCTTTTTCAAAATCCGTCACAGCGCGCGCTTCCCCGCCGCCTGCTGGAAGGACATACAATTGGTTCTTGTCGTTGCGGTCGGATAGAAAAGCGATGTGGCGGCCGTCTGCTGACCAGGCTGGTTGGCTATTGCGGTTTTTTCCGTAAGTCCAAGGACTCGACGCACCAGTTTCCAACGAAATATGGTGCACATGCGAATAATATGTATTTTCTTCTTCGTCCATCTTTGTTTGGACGAATACCGCGCGTTTCCCGTCGGGTGAAACCTTCGGGTCTGTCACGGACGTTAATTCGAGTAAATCTTTTATTCCAACAGCTTTTTTCGACATACGTTCAGCCTCCTGGATAACTATTTCGTTTATCGTAACAGTTGCCCTTTCACTATATCGGTAATTGTCTGTCTTTTCAATGAAAGCTCTTTGGAAACTGGATAGCCAATTTTCCTATAAAAAACCACTTTCCGGCAAAAGCGGAAAGCGGTTTATGGTTATTTTTTAACGGCCTGGTCTTTCAGCGAACGGCGCAGGATTTTGCCGGTCGTGTTTTTCGGCAATTCATCGAGAATCTCCATATGACGCGGCACTTTGTATTTCGCCAAATGCTCTGCACAATATCCCTGCAGCTCATCGATGGAAACTGCGTCATCTTTCAACACCACATAGGCGTTGACCGACTCGCCGAAATCAGCATCCGGTAAGCCGACAACCGCTGCTTCAACAATCGCCGGATGGGCGAATAGAACTTCTTCCACTTCGCGCGGATAGACATTATAGCCTCCGACAATGATCATGTCTTTTTTACGGTCAACGATAAAGAAATAGCCTTCTTCATCGATCTTCGCAAGATCCCCTGTATATAACCAGCCCTCTTTAATGGCAGCTTGCGTTTCTTCCGGCATTTTATAATAGCCTTTCATGACGTTCGGTCCACGGACGATCAACTCGCCCACTTCCCCAACTGGGACTTCATCGCCAAGTTCATTGACGACCTTGTTCTCGACATTAATGATCGAGGTGCCAATCGATCCCGCTTTGCGTTCGCGATCGATCGGATTGAAACAAGTAACAGGCGAAGCCTCGGACAAGCCGTAACCCTCGGAGATCCGCACATTGAATTTGTCTTCGAAATTATGCAGCAGGGCGACAGGCATCGCGGATCCGCCGGAAATGGCCAAGCGCACAGAGGCGAAGTCGGCCGGGTCTACATCCGGCAGTTGATACATAAAATTGAACATGGTTGGAACGCCCGCAAAGACCGTGGCTTGTGAAGCTTTCGTTGCTGCAAATACCTCTTGCGGCGTGAAGCGTGGAACAAGAACGATCGTCGCGCCTTGCATCAATGGGGCATTGACGACGACCGTCAATGCGAACACATGGAACACCGGCAGCGTCGCCACTACGCGGTCATCTGGCGTGATTTGGAGATACTCCGCGACATCGCGGGCATTGGAATAGAGATTGCCATGGGTTAGCATCGCGCCTTTCGGTTTGCCGGTCGTCCCAGACGTATAGAGTATGACCGCATTATCATCTTGTGCAATACCAGCGGTTCCATCAAATGCATGGGCAGTAGCAAGAAGTTGCGTGAACGAACGGACTTTCCCCTTCACCGCTTCTGGCAGTTGCGCCATTTTTTCAGCAGTCGATGGGTCGGTCTCGCAAATGACATATGTTTCTACTGCAGGCAAGGCCTGATGTGCTTTTTCCACAAGCGGCAGCAAGGCATCGAGCGCTACAACCACTTTTGCATCACTATTATTGACAATGTAAGCGATTTCATCCGGGCTATAGATTGGGTTGACCGGGACTGCAGTTGCACCCAGCCGCAAAGTGGCATAGAGTGAAATGAGAAAATGCGGGGTATTGCTCAAAAGAAATGCGACGTGGTCCCCTTTTTCCACGCCGAGTTCCTGCAATGCCCCTGCGAATTTCGATACCGATTGATCAAATTCGCCGTAAGTCGTGTCTTTGCCCATGAACGTATAAGCAATTCTTCCAGCTTCCTGTTGTGCAATTTCGTGAACACGTTCTCCCAAATTCATTGAATATCCCTCTTTCTGTTGAATGAATACTCATTCATATTTACTTTTTTCATTATAAAATAAATCTTCAGACAATACAACTGCCCGCCAAAAATCCCCAGCAAAAAGCCGCCGGATTTAACCGGCGGCTCGCTTGGGTCCTTAAGCTTTCAAATGGGCAATATAACGCCAGCGGATCAGGAAGAAATAAAGAATCTGCATGAGCGTGAAACCGCCGAGCACAATCGCCATCTCAGACAAAATCGACAGCTCCGCAAACTCATCCCACACCACTTGAAGCGAAATGAACGCAAAAGCACTGTGAAGAAGCGCGAGCGCCCAAGGTAGGAAAAACAGTGGAACGAGCTGTCGGTTGACGATTTTGCCGAGTTCCCGCTCCGTCATCCCTAGGCGCACCATCAGTTGGTATTGCCTGCGGTCGCGCTCAAGCCCGGTATACAACTTGAAATAAATGAAACTTCCGGCAGCCAGCAAGAACACAGCCGCCACCATCAAGCCGATGAACAATAACAACGCAAAAGAGGATTTAAACCAGCGGTATTCGTAGCCTGGATTCTCGAAATAATAATTGAGCCCGGCAAAATTTCCGCTGACCATCGCCTCGCTGATCGGGTAGCGGACGTTTTCACCAATCGAGACGGTCTCGGTCCAATCCGGCACATGGAAGGCATAATAGCGAAAATCCGATGCGCCTTGCGGGTAGCCCATTAACGGTTCATCGACTTCCCCGAAATCTTCATTGTTCATAATGATCGTATTGGCATTCAAGGTATGCGCCGGAAACAACACTTGCGGGTAGGTCTGGTCGATCGTCAGCTCCACCCCACTTTCCACCAATTCCGTTTCTGCATAACTTTTCTGCAGCTCACGGAGCGATTCCTGTGAAAACGGCACGAACATCGCTTCGCCGGTTTGAAGCCTCGCGGGTTCATGGCCGAGCGCTACGGCGAGGCGGTTGAACTGGGACAAGGACATGATGTCGACGTCATTGCCGCTTGCGCTCGATGTCTGCCGCTTCACTTCCAAAGGCACGAGCGTGTAAGCGAGCTGCTGCTGTTTGAGTTCACGCCTCAACTGGTCCAGTTGCTGCTGTTCGAGTGAATTGCCTTCAAAAGAAACATAAATCAAACCGAGCGGATTGCTTTGCCGGAACTCCGCTGTATAGGAAGTGAACGAGGCAAGCGTGCCGACCGTCAGAAAGGCAATGGTCGAGACGATGGTCACGATGAAGAACATTTGCGCGCTGTCTTTTAACTTAACCGCTGCTTCGGCTAGCGATACGAGGCGTGTTTTATGCCAATAGATACTGCGCCGCTTCTTATACAATTGAAGGAAAGTATGAATCGAATGCGTGAAAAACAAATACGTGCCGATCGTCGCGAGCGGCGGGACGATGAACACCATGATGTAAACGGTACGGTCGGACACCGTCGCCGCCAGAAAATACGCAACGCCCAAAAGCACTAATCCGAACGCCGATAAAGCCGGTGAATACGCTGCTTCCTCTTCGGTTTTCCAGAAGCCCTCCAGCAAATCGACAACGCGCTTCGTGCGGATAAAAGACACGCTGATGAGCGAGATGATGATGAACAAACTGGCAAATGCGCCAATGGTCAGAACGAATGGCTTCCAGGAGAAATACAGCGGCAATTCCTCCAACTGCATGATTTCACGGCCGACCATGAAAAAGAATTTCGTGAACGCGAATCCGAAGACGATCCCTGCCGCTGTCGAAAGGCCGCCGAGTATCATCGTCTCGAAAAAAACCAATTTATTGAGCTGCTTTTTGCTCATCCCAAGATGCATCAAGACGCCGAATTCTTTTGTCCGCGCCTGTAAAAATGCGCTCAAGGAATAGAACAAGAAGAACAGCGTGAAAATATACAGTACAATTTCCGCGATGAACATGCCGCGCACTGCCAATACACGGAAACCTTCTTCTTCGAATAACGGATGGAAGATGAACATCGAATAGATGAAGAACACCATGACCGAAAAGACGCTGGCCAATAGGAAGGCTGCATAGCTTCTCAAATTCCTGAAAACGTTACGGAAGGCGAGTTGGCGAAAGGTCATTGACGGAGCCTCCCAATAGAGATAACACGTTGAGGATCTTTTGGTAGAAGGTTTGGCGACGATCATCCCCGTAAATTTCATTGAAGAATTCGCCGTCTTTGATGAACAGCACACGGTCGCAATAGCTCGCTGCGATCGGGTCGTGCGTCACCATGATGATCGTCGTCCCTTCCTCACGGCTCAAGCCGCTCAATAGCTCGAGCACATCCTTCGAGGCTTTCGAATCGAGATTGCCGGTCGGTTCATCCGCGAGTATGAGCGCCGGACGATGGATGAGCGCACGGCCGATCGCCGTGCGCTGCGCTTCCCCGCCGGAAATTTCATTCGGCTTCTTATGGAGAAACGGCTGCAACTGAAGCCGAGCTGCCAATTCCTGGACGCGGCTTTCCATTTCTTTGATTGGCATGCCGTCAAGCGTCAGCGGCAGCACCAAATTTTCTTCCACGGTCAGCATCTGCAGCAAATTGAAATCCTGGAACACAAACCCGAGCTGGCGCCGCCGAAACAGCGGCAGCTCATCTTTATCCAAAGAATGCGGATTGATGCCATTGATGAGGATCGTGCCAGAAGTCAATGAATCGATTGTCGATATCAAGTTCAACAGCGTCGTCTTGCCGCTTCCGGAAGGGCCCATCACCGCAAGGAATTCCCCTTTTTCCACTTCGAAGCTTAATTGGTTCAACGCGCGATGCGTCACTTTTCCTTCATAGACTTTGGTCACTTCATCGATTTTCACTACTGTCATGTTGATCCCCCTACATTCTGTTCCTGATAAGGAAAGACGATCGATACGGTCGTCCCTTCTCCGGGCGATGACGTGATTTCCAGCTCATGCCCAAGCCGGTTGCATACTTCCTGGGCCAGATACAGCCCCATCCCGGTCGATTCGCCGCTCAGGCGCCCATTCTCTCCCGTAAAGAAGGCCTTGGTAACGCGCGGCAAATCCGATGGCGGAATCCCGATGCCTTCATCCTGCACCGATAAGGTAATGGTGCCTTCTAGGCAGCTGGCCCGGATATACAGTTTCTTGTTTTCTTCGAATGTGTATTTTACCGCATTCGTCAGCAATTGGCCGATGATGAATTTCATCCATTTGCGGTCTGTCGCCACTTGGTAGCGTTCTTCGATGTCGATTTCCGGATAGACGCGGCGCGAGATGAACAAGCGCTTGTTTTCCGTGACCATTTCGGATACCATGCCGCGCAGCGACGCTTGCTCGATCTGCATATCCTGCTCAAATGTATCGAGGCGGGCGTTCATCAATACCGTGTCGAGCCCTGCACGCAAACGATCCACTTCTTCACGGATGCTTGCCTTATCCAGTTCTTCCGGCTCCTGCAGTAACAGGTGCATGACAGATAGCGGTGTCTTCATCTGGTGCACCCATTGGTTGATGAATTGCAGATGGCGAGTTTGCCCCGCATAAAGCGACTGCACTTCGTATTGATACAGGCGGTACAGTTTTTGCATATACAATTCCGTCTGCACCGTTTCCGGCGAGCGCCCTTCCCGCTGCAAAGCATGCTCCATATTCGGCGGGTTGCTCAGCAGGCGCTCGTAATAACGGTAGCGCATCGCAAAGCGGACACCGAGAAAACTAGCCAATAGCAATAAACTGATGATGAATGAATAGACGGCCGTATCCGTATTGCGGAATCCATCAAGCCAATAAAGCATCAGGATGAATCCTACGAGCAAGATCTGAAAGACGATAAATGCGGCGTATTCACGCAAGAATAGCCGCAGCATCATTGTTCCTCCCTGCCAAGAATCAGCCGGTAACCAGCACCGCGAACCGTTTCAATGAAACTCTGGATGCCGTAATCCGTCAACTTCTTGCGCACGCGGGCCATATTGACATTCAATGTATTTTCATCGACGAACGCCTGGTCATCCCATAGCTCTTCTAGCAATTGCTCACGCGTCACCACTTTGGGATGCGCGGCAATCAACAGTTCCAAAATAGTGCTTTCTTTTTTCTGGAGCGGGATTTCCGCTTCCCGGCAATGCAATTCGAGCCGCTCCATATATAAAACGAGCCGTCCTGCACGAACTGTTCGCTCTTCTTGTTTCGGTGCATATTCCCCATAAGCCCTTCTTAAATGACTTCTTATTTTTGCAAGGACGATTTCATAGTGGAAAGGTTTCGTAATGAAATCATCGCCGCCGTTTTCAAGTGCAAACACCTGATCCATTTCGCCTGATCTGGCAGAAATGAACAAAATCGGGCAAGTTGTCTGCTGCCTCAACTGCCGGCACCAGTAATACCCATCATAAGAAGGCAAATTGATGTCTAAAAGAATCAAATGGGGGTCAAAGGCAGCGAATTCCTCCAATATGCGGTCAAAGTCTTTCGCAGTTTCCACTTGGTAATGATATTTGCGCAATGTATCCGATAATAGCGAAGCGATCTTCGCATCATCTTCGACAATGAATATCCGCTGTTCACCCATACTTACTCCCCCTTCCATTTCCTTCTATTCTAACAAAAGAGCCTGCTCGAAAGCAGGCTCTACAGAAAATCTTAATAAATCAACTTGAGGAAATCTTCTGTCGTGATCCCTCCGAGCAATTTCGGGATGTCGATCTCTTCGATCGCTTCAGCAAGTGCAGCGCGTTCGTATTTCACGCCGGTGATCGCCTGTTCGATTTCCGATACATCGCCAACACCGAAGAAATCGCCATAAATATGCGCTTCCTGTACGGTGCCTTTTTCCACTTGCAAGCGAACATCGATGCCGCCAACCGGGAAACGGTGGGATTGCTTAATATTGAACTTTGGTGATTTGCCGTAGTTCCAGTCCCAATTCGCGTATCGTTCTTTCGACAGTTCGTGGATATTGTTCCAGTCTTCATCGGTGAGTTCCCAGAAACGGACATTTTCTTCACCGGCAAAAATCGAATGCAGCACGGCTTCACGGAATTGTTCCACCGACATTTCCTGATCGAGAAATTCCGAAATGTTCGCCACGCGGCTGCGGATCGATTTGATGCCTTTCGATTCGATCTTTTCTTTATTGACCTTCAAAGCCGACACGACTTCATCCATCTTCGTATCGAATAACAGCGTGCCATGGCTGAACATGCGCCCTCTTGTCGCGAACTGGGCATTGCCGGAAATCTTACGGCCTTCTGCGAGCAAGTCGTTGCGCCCTGAAAGCTCTGCATTGACGCCCATGTCCTGCAAAGCTTTGACGACCGGTTCGGTGAACTTGCGGAAATCTCGGAAGCTATTGCCATCGTCTTTAGTGATGAAACTGAAGTTCAAATTGCCGTGGTCATGATAGACCGCGCCTCCGCCTGACAGCCGGCGTACGACGTGGATGCCGTTTGAATCGACGTAATCTGTATTGATTTCCTCTGCCGTATTTTGGTTTTTCCCAATGATGATGGACGGTTCATTGATATAAAACAGCAGGAATGGGTTTTGATCGACATCCATCGTTTTCAATAAATATTCCTCTATGGCCAAGTTGATACGTGGATCGGTAATGCCTTTATTGTCTACGAAATACATGATCTCTCTCCTTTTTTACTATTGACTGTCTTTATTTTAACGGAATTTTTAAAAATAATCACGGTTGAGGGTTGACGGATCCAAACTGTTATAATACACTGTGTTTATCACTTACAGTACTATAACAAAAAGGAGCTGGTAGAAATGATTGAGAACGTAGTCGAATTCTTCAAGAACTTGCCACCGAAACAGTGTGCCACTTGCGGAGAGAAAATCGAAGAGCAACACGAGTGCTACGGCAATCACTGCCAGACCTGCAACGAAATCTAAACAGACAAAACGGCCGGAGAAATTCTCCGGCCGTTTTTTTATGCCTCGCCTTCCAGCTGTTGTGCAACAGTGGCAGGGACGGAAAAAATCAATGCCCCATCTTTTCCATGGCATCTGAATCTTCGCTATCGTCAGGCACAATCGATTCTGGATCCGGATCGCCTGCTGTCAATTCCATTTTGGGCATGACATGCATGCGGCGGGCTGTCGTATGGGCTTGGATGAAATACAGTCCTTCTTCTTCGGCCGTCCAGCTATGTTCATAAATGCCATCTTGTGTATGAGTTGCTTCCAGCATTTCGCTGTTTTCGCGAGCTCCTGATTGCCACACTTCAAAGACCACTTCATCTGCATCTTCTACCGCTTCTGTGCCTTGTGTAATGGTGGCAGATAGCAGCACTTCTTCGCCCGGGTCGGCGGTTTCTTCTGTATTGAACTCGACTTTCACTTCCTGCGGCATTTCTCCCGCACCAGCCGATGAATCTTCTTCGCCGCATGCCGCCAACAGCAGCACCAGCAGCAAAACGATCCATTTTTTCATGTGATTTCCTCCTCGTGCTGGGCAGAAATTGCTCCTGCTTGCCGCAATTTCTGCCCATTCATTGATAAAACGCCGCCGCAGTTGACTGCCGAGCGGCGTTTTATTAACGGTTTATTGCTTAAAAGCTTACATCCTAGGCGGTTTCGCCAGGATCAGTTTTCGTTTAATTTATTCAAGACGACATTGGCCATACCATCGATAAACAATGGATCGACGTTCGGCATTTCCGGACGGCGGTAAGTTGCGCCGATTTCGTCGCAGACGATTTTGCATTCGTAGTCGTTATCGTACAAGACTTCCAAATGGTCTGTAATAAAGCCTACTGGCGTGTAGACGAAGGAGGTATAGCCTTTTTCTTTATGCAAGTCGTGCGTCAAATCCTGGACATCCGGCCCGATCCACGGTTCCGGCGTCTGTCCGGCGCTTTGCCAGCCGATTTCATAGTTTTCAACGCCTGCCGCTTGAGCGATCAAATCTGCTGTTTCTTTCAATTGATCCGGGTACGGGTCGCCATTTGCAATGATTTTCTCCGGCAATGAGTGCGCAGAGACGATCAGGCAAGATTTGGCGCGCTCTTGTTCTGACATTTCAGCAAATGCCGCGCTTACTTTTTCGCTCCAGAATTGGATGAATTTCGGCTCTGTGTACCAGCTTTCTACTGAAGTCAGCTTGATGCCTAGCTTGTCGGCTGTTTCTTTTGCACGGCCGTTGTAGGATTTAACGGAGAATGTTGAGAAATGCGGCGCAAGAACGATTGAAATCGCTTCTTCGATGCCGTCTTTTTTCATCTCTTCCACTCCATCTTCCACGAATGGCTCGATATGCTTCAAGCCGAGGTACATTTTGAACTCGATGTCATCTTGCAATTCGTTCAAACGGTTACACAAGCCATTCGCTTGGTCTTCCGTGATTCTAGCCAGTGGTGAAATGCCGCCGATCGCCTTGTAGCGGTCTTTCAAATCCTGCAACGCTTCCTCGCTCGGCTTGCGGCCGCGGCGGATATGCGTGTAGTAGCGCTCGATGTCATCTTCAGAATACGGCGTGCCATACGCCATTACCAATAATCCCATTGTCTTTTTCATCACAATCACCTCGTCAAAAATTTGTTAGTTCTGTTGTTTGTGTGCTGCACTGTACTCATGGACAAATGCCGTCAAACGCTTCAGCGTGTCCGGCTGCACTTCCGGGAAGACCCCGTGCCCAAGATTGAAGATATAGCCATCATTTTGCATGCCCATATCCAAGATTTTTTTTGTGCGTTCTTCGATGACAGACCAATCCGCCAGCAAATAAGAAGGGTCGAAGTTCCCCATTAAGGCTTTCGTCAAGCCTCTTTCGCGCGCTTCGGTGATCGGCAAACGCCAATCCAGTCCTACGACATCCACCGGCAGTTCATGCCATTCGTTCGCCAGATGGCTTGCGCCGACACCGAATATTGTCATCGGTACGCCTTCTTCGCCGATTTCCTTGAAGATACGATCCATGACCGGTTTGATAAAGATGCGGTAATCTTCCACATTCAATGCGCCGACCCACGAGTCGAAAATCTGGATCGCTTTCGCCCCTGCATGGATCTGTGCTTTTACATATGGAATAATCGTATCCGCCAGTTTATCCATGAGCGCAAACCACATTTCCGGTTCTGATACCATCATCGCTTTTGTTTTGTTGTAGCTCTTCGAAGGGCCCCCTTCGATCATATAGCTCGCCAAAGTGAATGGTGCCCCGGAAAAGCCGATAAGCGGCACGTTCAATTGCTCTTCTGTCAGCAATTTAATTGTTTTTAGGACATAGTCGACATCCTGTTCTGGATTGATTTCGCCGAGGCGGTCGATATCCGCTTTTGTACGGATCGGGTTACTGATGACCGGCCCGACGCCGCCTTTGATCTTGACGTCCACCCCGATTGCTGGAAGCGGTGTCACGATGTCTTTGTAAAGAATCGCTGCGTCGACGCCGTATTGGTCGACCGGCAGTTTCGTGACGTAAGCGCAAAGTTCCGGCTGGTGCGTAATTTCCTCCAATGAATATTTCTCTTTGATCTTGCGGTATTCCGGCTGTGAACGCCCAGCCTGGCGCATATACCATACCGGTACATGGTCGGTTTTCTCTCCACGCGCTGCGCGCAGGTACGTATCATTAAAAGTCATGAATTAGTCATCCCTTCAGTCTTTGCGGCTATAGTTTATCCTTCATTATCCGTCTATACTATAGACTCTCCGTCCCTTATTGTATAGAATCCAGGCGCAATTGTCATAAATTAGACCCGAATGCCTTCACGGATTTGACACCTTCCGTTTCAAGCATCCGATTTTAGGGAAAAGTGAGGTAGCAATTCAAAATGGATTCGATCACTAGGAGGCTTTTTCAATGAATGTTTATATGACGACAGGCACTTATGATTTTATGAAAAAAATGCGTGAAAAGCATGCAGATGAAACGATGGTGTTGATGCAAGGCGAAAACACGACTTTGCTATTGCACGAAACCGAAGGCAAATCCGCCTTCCAAACGCCGCGCCGCTACGAAGTGGTCGACGGCACCGGCGAATTCCGCGAAAAGGGATTTTTTGTCATGAATAACATCCCCGTTGCCGACGAAGGGCGGCCTGTTTTTGAACACCGCTTCAAGAATCGCGCCGGCGCCATCGAAAATGAACCCGGATATGTCGCTTTTCGCGTCTTGCGGCCGCTCGATTCAGACACGTATGTCGTCTTGACCGAATGGGAATCACCGGCATTCTATGAAAAATGGAAAGAATCACAAGCTTTCGCTAAAGCCCATGCAGAAAAACCGCAGCAAGAAGTTGAAAAACCGCGCGCCAATATCTTTTCCGGTAATTCTTATGTCACCATGTATAAAGCAAAACCCGAAGAAGACGAGTAATCAACGGCCGGCTAGCCCGGCTGTTTTTTATGTATAATAGAAGAAACCTATTTAGGAGGAATTTCTATTGGTATTCATTTATTTTCTATTAGCGGCAGCTGTCACCGTATTCGCCGCCATTAAATTGTCCCAGTATGCGGATGTCATCAGTGAAAAATCAGCAATGGGCGGCATGATGGTCGGTACACTTTTACTTGCCGGCGCCACATCGCTCCCCGAGATTTCCACAAGTTTTTCTGCTGCCGCAATCGGCAATGCAGATATCGCAGTCGGCAATATGGTCGGTTCGAACTTATTCAATTTATTCATACTGGCAGGATTCGACTTGATGCTGAACAAACGCCGTCTTCTTGACCGCGTGTCAAAAGATCATACTTATTCTTCCATGCTCGGTATTTTCTTGACAGTGCTCTTGATTTTGGCATTGTGGATCCGCACGGATGTAACCGTCTTAGGCATTGGTCTTGATGCACTGGCAATTGGCCTGGCATATGTCATCGGCATGTTTGTCATCAATAAGCTGCCGAACTTAGACACCATCGAGCTGGACGAAGAGCCGCCCGATGCGAAAGCGCCCAAGAATCCTAGCGCTCATTTATCCCCGAAGCATGCTGGCATACGATTTGTGATTTTTGCTTTGATCATTATGGCAGCCGGAACAGCGTTGTCGATCACCGGGGATGAAATTGCTGTCGTGACAGGAATCGGTTCTAGCTTTGTCGGCAGTTTCCTCGTCGCAGCTGCTACATCATTGCCCGAAGCCATCTCTGTGTTCGTGGCATTGCGCCTATCGAACGTCAATATGGCGGTCGGCGCCATTCTTGGCAGTAATATTTTCAATATGGTCATCTTGGCATTGTCCGATCCTGTTTATACAGAAGGATCTATTCTCGCCGAAGTATCGGGAGCCAATATGATTATGGCTGTCGCTGTTCTTATCATGAGTGTCTTGACGCTCTTTTCACTCTTCAGAAGCAATACTAAATCTACGTTTGCCTATAGTATCCCGTCGATACTCGTATTGGCATTATACTTTATCGCATCATATCTGAATTTCACTTACTGACAGAACGGGGCTCCCCCGTTCTGTTTTTTGCTATGTTAAACTAGAGAAAATGCAGAAAATTAGGAAGGATATGATCCAATGATTGAAAAGATCTTTGCTGAACTCGATAATGCTTACCCTGAAATGGTGGAAATCCGCCGTCACTTGCACATGAACCCGGAGCCATCATTCCATGAAACCAAAACGGCTAAGTACATCCGTGACTTCTATGAAGTTCTCGGTGTCGATATCCGTCATGGAGTCGGAGGCAATGGCGTCATCGCGACTATCCGCGGCGGTAAGCCAGGCAAGACAGTCGCCTTGCGCGCCGATTTCGATGCCCTGCCGATCCAAGACCAGAAAGAAATCAGCTATAAATCGACCGTGCCAAACGTGGTCCATGCTTGCGGCCATGATGGCCACACGGCGACTTTACTCGTTCTCGGCAAAATCCTCCACGGCTTGCGCGATGAACTTCCTGGCACGTATGTACTCATTCACCAGCACGCAGAAGAGCTAGCCCCAGGCGGCGCAAAACCGATGATCGAAGACGGGGCGCTTGACGGCGTCGATGTCATCTTCGGCACCCATCTTTGGTCGACGACGCCATTCGGGCGGATTGATTACCGGACTGGCCCAATCATGGCAGCGGCGGATCGTTTTGAAATCACTGTCCAAGGGCGCGGCGGCCACGGCGCGATGCCCCATGAAACCGTCGATGCCGTCGTAACAGGCGCACAGCTCGTAACCAGCCTGCAGCAGCTTGTCGCACGCCGTGTGGACCCACTCGATTCCGCAGTTTTGACAATCGCATCATTCATTGCAGAGAACCCGTTCAATATCATCGCCGATCAATCGAAACTGAACGGAACAGTCAGATCCTTCACCGAAGAAACGCGCACCCTTATGGAGCAGGAAATGGAGCGCGTCGCTAAAGGCACGGCTATCGCGACCAATAGCGACATCGACTTTAAATTCCATCGGGGCTATCCGCCGGTTGTCACTCACGGACAGGAAACCGAATTCCTGAGAGACCTTGCCGAAGATGTGCCGGGGGTTCAGGAAGTTTTCAATTGTCCGCCGCAAATGGGCGGCGAGGATTTCGCCTATTACCTCGAAGAGATTCCGGGCACGTTCTTCTTCACAGGCGCGATGCCGGACGGTGAAGTTTATCCCCACCACCACCCGAAATTCGATTTCAAAGAAGAAGCGATGCTGATCGCTGCGAAAACGCTTGGCAAAGCTGCTGTCACTTGCCACGAATAAACGACATAGCAAAAGGGCTGGAGAAAATTTTTATTTTCTCCAGCCCTTTTTATGATGATTATCGGTTGTTGAGCTGTGCTGACTTTCTTCTGGCGCCTGCAAGCGTCACAAACGAAACAACAGCTATGACTGCTGTAACAATTAGCGCTGTTGCAAACTGTTCGAGTGCCAGCAACAAGACCAATGCCGCTGCAGCCTGAATCAACTGGACCGCGAGCACCCAATTCCATACTGCTTTTTCGCGGCTATGCGTGCTCAGCGGGAATAATTGGTCCATGCGGAAATGCTGGGACTGATTCAGGCCTTGCCATAATTGGATCGTTGAAGCGAACGCCAATGCCCCAGCAAATAAAGCAATGGCAATTTGGAACGGGATGAGCCAAGCGCCGGCCAGGATAATCAGCGTCAAACGCACCCATAGAAAGAACAATTCATCGGAACGAATGAACGTACGGCTCACCAAATACAAATGGGCATTGGAAGCCTTGCTCTTGATCAGCCGATAAATAGGGTTGAGCCATCTGCGTTCCCTCACCTTCCCTTTCAAATGCGGAACGTCGGTGAAATAATTGGCGAACTGGTAAAAACGCAGCATGCGGTTTTCTTCCAATTCGATGAAATGCCCATATGGGAATGCTTTTCCCGCAGCGCGGCGCTCGAGCCATTTGCCATAGAAAATCATCGCGAACAAAAAGACTGCTGCAATGAGAATCCAGCCGTCGATATATGACCAGGCAAACCCGCCAACGAGCAGAAACCGGACCGCGCGCTCGAACCAGACCTTATGGCCATCGCTTGCTTTTCGCCAATGAAACTCGCTCCTGACATTCCACCACTTCACAAGCAACAACAAAATAGGAAACCCAATCAAATAAGACGAAGGCAAGCCGTATAAGGCGTTGATGAGCGGCAAGGAGACCACGAAGACGACAATCGGCAAATACAGCTGCGACACATACGTCCAGCGAAGTGCCGGTTTCAAATATTCATCAAGCCGGCTTTCAAGCGGCAATAGGTAAACGCTGTCCGCTTGCTTCAATAAAGTCACCGGCGGGCTGTAGGATAATAGCGCACCGAACAAGACAGCCATCAACAGCGCTGCCGGAAATTCCGGCGGGACATTTTGCACCCATTCGCTGTAAGCGTAGCCGGCCGCCCCAATGGCGAACAGCATGACGACCGCAATATGGCCGGTGACGATGAATTTTAAATAATTCTGGACTTCAGCGGTATAGCGACGGAGTCGCTTGTCCCACACTTCATGCAGGTTCTTCATTGTCGTCATCCTCGGTCATCGCAATATATAGGTCATCGAGTGAGGCATCTGGCATGCCGAACTCCTGGCGTAGCTCGGGCATCGTGCCGATTGCCCGCACGCGACCATTGTGGAGCAGGATGATCCGGTCGCAATAGCGTTCTGCCGTAGACAGGATATGGGTCGACATGAGCACCGATGCGCCGCTGCGCTTTTGCTGTTCCATCTGGTCGAGAAGCGATTTGATGCCAAGCGGGTCGAGCCCGACGAAAGGTTCATCGATGATGTACAAATCCGGATCGACTAGAAATGCACTCATGATCATGACTTTCTGGCGCATCCCTTTTGAAAAATGGGACGGAAACCATTTCAGCCGCTTCTCCATGCGGAATTCCTTCAATAATGCTGCAGAGCGTTGCTCGAACACTTCCTGCTCCAGGCCATAAGCCATCGCCGTCAGCTCGAGATGTTCGCGCAAGGTCAATTCCTCATACAGCACAGGCGTTTCCGGAATATAGGAAAAAGCGGAACGGTAAGCGTCGATGTCTTCCGCGAAGGTCCGCCCATTGAGTCGGATTGTCCCGGATTTCGGCTGCATGATGCCGATGATATGCTTGATGGTCGTGCTCTTCCCTGCCCCATTCAAGCCGATCAAGCCAACCAATTCGCCTTTTTCTATCGAAAAACTTACGTCTTTTAACACGGGCTTTCTCGTATAGCCGCCCGTTAAATTTTCTACTTCCAATATTGCCACTTACAACACCTCTTTCTTCGTTTACTATTGTATCAAAACTGCGTGGCGAATTCTTTCGGGAAATGGGACGCTTCATGAAGCCGGTCGGGACAAGCTGAAATGTGGAATGACTCACTCACTGAATATGGTAAACTGAAAAAAGAACGGCCAACCCATTACAGAAAGGATGAGTTTATGAGCGATTGCATTTTTTGCAAAATCATTGCAGGGGATATCCCGAGCGTCAAAGTGTACGAGGACGAGCATGTCTATGCCTTTATGGACATCATGCCTTTATCAAAAGGGCATACGCTGCTGATCCCGAAAACCCATCGCGAATTTGTCTACGACATGGCGCCGGAAGAAGCTGCTCAATTGTTCAGCGTAGCGCCGAAGATCGCCAGCGCCATCAAAGAAACTTTCGAACCCGAAGGTATGAATTTGTTGAACAATAATGGACCAAAAGCTGGGCAAAGCGTCTTCCATTTCCATCTTCATTTCATTCCGCGCTACGGCGCAAGCGATGGGTTCGGCGCCAAATGGATGACCAAAGAAAAAGAGTACACCACAGAGAAGATTCAGGAACTTGCTGAACAAGTGAAATCCAAGCTAGCCTCTGAGGCTTGATTTTCTGTGCTGCACGAGATAAGATCGTAATACGTTTTTCGCCGGCGGCCACGAGGGCACGACCGGGAAAAAGAAACTAGCTTGAGCTGAGGAGAGATGAGAAATGAATACGAAAAATCTTGTGTTAATGGCGCTGCTTGTCAGCGTCGGTGCAACATTGTATGTAATGATCCCAGGAATTAACGGCGGGATGAAACCCGACTTTATGCTGACGATGATGTTTATCGGCATCTTGCTGTTCCGTGACGTGAAAAGCGTCTTTTTGCTCGCTGTCACCACCGGAATCATTTCCGGATTGTTTTCAAGCTTTCCGGGAGGCTTTTTCCCGAATATCATCGATAAATTCGTCACCGCATTCGTCTTTTTCGCGCTCGTGTCGTTATTGAAAAAGCATGCCGCCAAGTTGCCGGTCGGCATTGCACTCACTGCTATCGGAACAGTACTGTCAGGAACCATTTTTCTGTCGGCCGCGATCTTCATCCTAGGCGCCGATATTCCGTTCACGCTGCTGCTTGCAACGGTCGTCGTTCCGGCAACTATCATGAATGGCGTTGCCTTTGCGGTCATGTTCCCGATTGTCACAGGGCTCATGAAGCGCTCGAACTTCCAAAGTTCCACAGCCACGCAGGCTCGCTAATGCCTTAAATGCCTTTCCCTTTTGCAGGGAAAGGCATTTTTTATTGAATAGCGATTCATTCCATGTTTTAATTAAGTGAAATAAAGGAAAAGAAAGATAGATACGAAAGGAGCGCTTACACTTATGAAAGTTTCGAATTTTTTTGCCGGTCTCGGTGCCGGTCTTATCGCCGGCGCCGTAACAGCCATCCTCTCCGCTCCGAAATCCGGTGAGGAATTGCGCACTTCCATCAAATCAAGCGGCTCGGAATGGAAAGAATCGATGAACGAGCTGAAAGCCCGCATTAATGAATTAAAGGAATCAATCAATCACTTGACAGAAGAGTCAAAAACTCAAGTACCAGAAGCAGTGGATGGCTTGAAAGCATCCCTTCAATCGTGGCAGGAAGATACAGCGCCAGCGAAAGAATATTTGCAACTGGAGATCAAAGCTATTCAGAACTCCATCGAACAACTGCAGGCATCCATCAGCAAAGATAAAGACGAAGAAGAGAAGAAAAAAGACAAACCGACGAAAATCGACCCAAAAAAAGCAAAAGATAAAGACGATTCCGAGACAGCTTGACCATCATTGGTCAAGCTTTTTTCTTTCGACTAAATTATTTTACTATTCTCACTTTAATTCACTTTGCTTTATTGCTATAATAAAGAAAATATTCCCGGTGAAAGTTGGTGCTCGCGTGAATGATAAAGAATATACAATGAAAGAAGCTATGCTGTACAGCCAAAGAATTGGGCAATTATCGAAAGCATTATGGAAAGCAGTGGAGAAAGATTGGCAGATGTGGATAAAACCTTATGACCTGAATATTAATGAACATCACATTTTATGGATTTCCTACCATTTGAAAGGAGCTTCCATCTCTGATGTGGCTAAGTTCGGGGTCATGCACGTTTCTACGGCTTTCAACTTTTCAAAAAAACTCGAAGAACGTGAATTGCTGTCGTTCTCGAAACGCGATACCGACAAACGCAATACATATGTAGAACTGACTCAAAAAGGCGAAGAGTTGATGCAGGAGATGATCGAACGCTATCACGATACGCCCCATTCGGTTGTCGACGGTTCCCTTCCACTGCGTAATTTATACGGGAAATTCCCTGAATTCATGGATGTCATGGCCATCATCCGCAATATTTACGGCGATGATTTCATGGAGATTTTTGAAGCCTCTTTCAAGAACATTGAGAATCGCTTCAATGAAGAAAACCATGTTTTGACGGAGAACAAAAACCCTTAAAAAACTCCAAAAAAAATATCCCTGAAGAAGCTTGCATTCCCTCAGGAAACGTTGTATTGTATGTATCGGCTCATCAACACTATACATCAATGGGAGATACGCATATGCATTGCTGGAAAACAATAAACGTCAAAAAACAATACGGCTCTGACCGCCTGTTCTTTATTTCTGCACTGATTGGCGCCGGGGTGTTCACCAGCTATTACATGCTGCTGGCCATCATGTATGCCGACCCGTTATCCGACCAGAATTTTTTGCTGTTCATGGTCGGGATGCTGGCGATCTACCCTATCCATAAACTTTTGCACCTTCTACCTTTACTCGGAAGCCGCAAATGCCTGAAAATCAGCATGCGCAAACAATTGAAGCTATGCCCGACTATTTCTTTATATATCAAAGAACCGGTCCGGAAATCACGCTTTATGCTAGCGCTTGTGACGCCATTTGCGATTATCAATACTATCATTATCGCGTTGAGCATTATGTGGCCGACCTATAGCCATTATTTTGCCATTTTGCTTGCATACCATAGCGCTTTGTCCGTTACGGATTTGATCTATATCCGTAATTTGGCACGCTCGCCGCGGCACGCACTTATCGAAGAGACGGACACTGGATTCGAGATCCTGGTGCCGCAGCCAATTGCCTGACCTGCTTTTTTCTTTCCATTTTGCTATAATGGAAGTTAAGGTCAGAGGGGAGGAAACTCATGATAGTCGCATTCGTTATAATGTTTTCCGTTTTTTACGTATTCCAAATTAATCGGATGACATTAGCACTTGTTACATCCCGGGAAATTCCCGAGGAAAACCATGAAAAGATTTTTCGTACCATTAACATATTGATTCTTATCCTGCTTGTTTCATTATATGTCGGGGTTGAATTCACCCCGTAAGCACTTGCCCGAGCAAGTGCTTTTTCTATGGAATCACTCGAAATTCCCTACTCTTTAACGGATTCGCAATTTTTTGGAACTTTTTATTTTTTCATTCGTTTATGATATAGTAACTACGGCATCTATTGAAAATACACGCAAAACAGCCTGCTGCATAACGCTTGCGGCAATCATCCTTTTGCGGAAAATCAACAGCCCACACTTATAAATTCAACTTAGATTGAAAGAAAGTTAGGAGCGAACATTGATGAAGAAATCAGCCTTTACCCTTTCCATCGCGGCAGCGGTTCTTGCACTTTCTGCATGCAGCGACAATGGTTCCGATAGCGAAGTGCTCGTCACTTCCGATGCGGGAGACGTGACAAAAGAAGAACTTTACGAAGAGATGAAAACCTCAGTCGGCGATCAAGCCATTCAAATCCTGATGATTGAAAAAGTATTGGGTGCAAACTACGAAGTATCTGATGAAGAAGTGGAAGCGGAGCTTGAGAGCAATAAAGAAGAGATGGGCGAAAACTTCGAACAATTTCTCGCTCAAAACAACCATACAGAAGAAAGCTATAAAAAAGTCATTCGCCTGAACTTGCTTCAGGAAAAAGCATTGACGGAAGACGTCGAAGTGACGGATGAAGAAATCGAGCAGCGGTACGAACGCCAAGGAACTGAATTGAATGCGCGTCATATCTTAGTTGCGGATGAAGAAACAGCCAACGAAGTGAAAACAAAACTTTACGATGGCGGTGATTTCGCTGAACTGGCGGAAGAATACTCCACTGACCCAGGATCTGCCGCTAACGGCGGTTCTCTTGATTGGTTCGGCACAGGCGCTATGGTTCCTGAATTCGAAGACGCGGCTTATTCTCTTGAAGTCGATGAAATCAGCGAACCTGTCCAGTCCCAGCACGGTTTCCACATTATCCAAGTGACTGAAAAACGTGAAGTCGAAGGCCAAGAGCCACTTGAAGACCAGCGTGAAGCTTTACGTTCTGAAATCGCCATGGCCAAAGCGGATCAATCCACACTGCTTCCGAAAGTCGCAGCTTTGATGGAAGAAGCCAATATCGACATCAAAGATGAAGAACTTGAAGGCGCATTAGATGAAATCCTCAATACAGAACCGGCTCCAGAAGAAGGAGCACCAATTGAAGAAACGGAAGAAACTCCGGCCGAATAAGCAAAACAAAACCCCCGACATCTTTGTCGGGGGTTTTTTCAGGCTGTCGAGAAAGGCAAGAAGCCGTATTTTCCGAAGCTTATCGCTCGCTTTCCTCGGGGCGGGAATCGAGCCTCCTCGTCACTTCGTTCCTGCGGGGTCTCTCAAACCCGCTGATCCCGTAGGAGTCGAGCGAACACTTCTCCAAATACTTAGAAAGATCATGGATTATTGAATGTAGAAATACCACTCCATTCTAATTCGCAATGGATTTATGGACTTCTTCAACACTCTGCAAAACCCCCGACATCTTTGTCGGGGGTTTTTATATATGGAAGAGGTTCGTGATGGAAATAGAGACGGCGACTCCTGCGGGAGCAGTGACGGAGCAAAGCGACGGAGCGACATGAGCCGAAGACCCTGCAGGAGCGCCAGCGACGAAGCGGCTGAGGCCATGCCCGCGGAAAGCGTCCGTCGTAATGGACATCAGTAATATACTAAGTATAAAAAGAGGGGCGTTTCCGAAAGCCCTGTCATCAGATTTTCGAATAGCCCCCCTCCTTTATTTCTGCATTATAGTTTCGGCTTGTAGAATGAGCGGTTATCGAGTGCGAAGACGCGTTCTGAGAACTCGCCTTCTTTCGTTTTGCCGAGCACACGGTCGAGCATCATCATTTTTGCATCAATATTGTCGATATAATGGAGGATTTCCGCCTCTTTTATCATCGGCTTTTTCGGGCTGCCCCATTCTTCCTTGCCGTGATGCGACAACACGATATGTTGGAGGACCATGACTTCTTCCCCTTCGATGCCGAGCTCTTCCGCCGCTTTTGCGATTTCGGTCACCATGATCGAGATATGGCCGAGCAGATTGCCTTCTACAGTATAAGTCGTCGCGACCGGCCCTGAAAGTTCAAAGACTTTGCCGATGTCGTGGAGAATGATTCCCGAATACAATAAATCCTTGTCCAAGCTCGGATACACTTCGCAAATCGCTTTCCCGAGCTTGAGCATCGAGACGACATGATCCGCAAGGCCAGATACATAATCGTGGTGATTGCGCGTCGCGGCCGGGAAGGTCAGGAATTGCTGCTGGTATTTCTTCAGGATATGGCGCGTGATGCGCTGGATTTGCGGGTTTTCCATCTCGAACAGGAACTTTGTCACTTCTTCGTGCAATTCATCCGCACTTTGCGCCGCCGAAGGCAAAAACTCGGCAATCGTCAAGTTCTCTTCCGGTTTTGCCGGGCGGATGCTTTTGATGCGCAGCTGGTTTTTGCCGCGGTAATTATGGATCTCCCCGCCGACTCTGACAATTGTCTCTGCCGCATACATCCGTTCATGTTCGTCTTTTGTGTCCCATAGCTTTGCCTCGATGTCACCGCTCTTGTCCTGCAGAACGAGTGACATGAATGGGTTGCCGGTCGTCGTGACGCCTTTGACCGATTGTTTGATCAGAAGAAAATCATCGACTGTCTCCCCGACAGCGCGGGTTGTAATTCCTTTTGTCATGCTTGGATGCTCCTTTCAGGATTCGCCACGTCGACTTGCTGGGCACTTGGCCAAGCTTGCCGCATCGCTTCGTGGCATGTGAAATAAATGAACTGATGGTCTGCCTGCAGCTCTTCCACTAATTTTATCACTTGCTGGCTTCTTCGGCGATCAAAATGGACGAACGGATCATCCATGATGAGCGGAAACGGATGAGATTCCTTCAAAGAAGATGCCAGCGCAAAGCGCAGTGCCAAATATGCTTGCTCTTTCGTCGCCTGGCTAAGCTCGATGATGCGGAAGCGCAAGCCGTCTTTCCGCAGCGCTTCAAAGTTCCCATCCTGGCTGAGCAGCAAGCGAACATACTCGCCGCCTGTCAATTGGGTGAAATACGATTCCGAAAGCTTTAGTACTGCCGGCAGCTTCGTTTCTTTCAATTCATCCATCGTCTGCTTGAACACTTCAACGATTGCACGGTTGACGGCCCATTCCTTAGCCGCGTCCTGGAACTCCGCTTGTTTCGCTTGCAGTTCCTGAAGTTTCATCGAATGTCCTTCGTCCGATAATAAATGTTTCGTCAATTGAAGTTTGTCTGCTTGTTCTTCCCATAACGACTGGCGTTCACCCTGCAACTTATCCAGTTGTTGCTGCGAATGCTCGAGAAATTGTTCTTCGCTCTCTTCCTCATCGCCGAGCGCAGCAGGCTTTTCCACTTCTCCGATAGCAGAAAGCTGCGACTGGATCATTTGCAATTGCTCCTGTGCGGACCTTGCTTGTTCCGATAGTTTGGCAGCGCGGTAAAATGAATCCTCATCTTCCACTGCCGCCCTTTTGAACAGTTCATCCATCGCTTCGGAAAGCTTGGCCAATCGCTCGGCGCATTTTCTGGATTGTTCCGCTAGCTGCTGATTTTTCTCGCGGATTTTTCCGGCGTGCTGGAGTTTCTGCTGTCGCACTTCCCATTCGGCACGAAGCACGCTGATGACATTGCTTGCACTTGCGGGTTTGCCGCATGCCTCCTGCGCCTGTTTTAGCCATGCTTCTCGCTCGCCTTCCAAATTCCCTATTTCTTCGGTGATGCGCTCCAGCCGGCTAGCGGTTGCATGCACATCGCGCAATTTATCAAATAACGTGAGGACGGTAGCGCGTGAAGTTTCTTCCGGAAAACCGAGCGATTGCAGCAATCGCCGGTATTCCTGCAATTCCTCACTGCTGTCTGTCTGCGGCAGCGAAGCCATTCTCCGCTTGCTTGACTCGATCGTGTCAAAGCGTTCATCAAGCCCTTTATCGTATTCCGCTAGCTTGATGAGCAAAGCTTCGTATTGTGCTTCTTGACCCCCGTAGCGTTCCACTAGACCATCTGTGCTGCCTTTCGATGATTTCCTGTCGCGCAACCAGAGCCACACTGCTGCACCCAGTGCCATAGCCGCAAGCAGCCCCGTAAAAGCGTCTGCAGAAACCACAGCGACGATCAAGCCGGCAACTCCTATGGCGCCTAGCAGAAATTGGGCTAGGCGATTAGTGGCAGCCGTTCCCGTTTGCCGTTTTTGCTGTGCTTTAGCTAATGCCAGCTGCGGCTCGATGTCGGCCCATTGTTCTGCAAGCTGCCGCTGTTCTTCGGGAGGCTCCGCTTCAAGGTATTGTTTTAAAGCGTGTTCAGCTTCTGACAGCCGTTGCCGTTCTTCTGCCAATCGGCGCTGCCCGAAAGCTTGTTCTTGTTCAGCAGTTTGCAGCGCATCCAACACGGTCTTCAATCGCTCTTCCTGTTCAAGAGATGCATCGGAGAGTAGTGCCTGCTCTTTGCTCATCCCGCATAATTTCAGTAAACGGCCGAGTTCATCCTGCAATCGGCTGCACTCTTCTTGTTTCACTTTCAATGAAGAATTCAGCTGATGCCATTCGGCTTCACGTCCGAGCAGGTCCGATAGCGAATCTGTTTCAAGCAACTCGCCGATCGGCTCCAAGCGATTGATTTCATTTTCAAGAAAAGCTGCTTCGGCCTGTAATTCGTTTTTCTGGTCGAGGAGGCGTTCATACTGGCGGATGCCTGCTTCCGGGAAATTCACCGGGCCGTTTTCCGCCAAGCGCTCGAGTTGCTGCTTGCGCGCCAACAAGGGGGCTGCTTGCTGCCATTTCTCAGCTTCTTTGATGTCTTGAATGAGGAGGCTCTCGGCGTGGCCAAGCTCCACCAAACGCTGCTTAATGTGCTCCAGCCGCTCAGTTGCCGGTCGGAAAGTGTCCGCACGCAGTTTATATTCGCGCAACTCCGCTTCAAGTTCCCTCAGTTCTTCTGTCAAACGGTTGATTAGCGGCAATTTCCCTGTTTTCTTGAATAGCTCACCCATTTCGCGTTCGAGCTGGCTTTCCATTTTCCCGGCATGGTCGACACCGGCAGTCCCGGAGGACAATAGCGTGCGCGTCAGCTCCTGTTCGGTCATTTGGTCGAGATCCTGGAGTTCATGGACAGAGAACGAATAAATCGCTTCATAGGACGCCCTGTCATATCCTCTTAATAGCTCCGAAAGCTCCGCCTCGCCTCCGCGGCGTCCGTCTTCAAACCAGACCGTCACATCGCCTGCCGATTTTCCGGCTATCCGTTCAATCACGACACGGCCATAAATGCGATCGCTCAGCTGCAGCTGGCCGCCGTATTTGCCGCCTGCTTTTGGTTCGTAGCGTTTATGCGGCTGGCTGCGTGCAGAAAAACCGAATAGCATCTGCAAGACAAATTGCTGGATGGTCGTTTTGCCCGCTTCATTCATTCCGTAGAAAACGGAGATCGGTTTGTTTAGCTCGATGGTCCTGTTTTCATGGCGGCCAAAACCGTAAATGATCAGTTTTTCTAGTTTCATCGCTGGTCCCCCAATGCCATCATCTTGCGGATTTTAGCTTCCGCTTCTGCCCTTAACTCATCTTGCAGACCGTCGTCCAGCTGCGGCAGGAAGCGACCGCTTCTCGGGTGGTTGTATAGTTCCTTCAGCGCCTGTTTCCAGTCGTTCGCCTCCCAGCTTTCCAATCGGCTGGCTAGCTGTTTGCCAAAAGGTGATAACTCCTCTGAGAGGATATTTCTGTCCAGCTGAACCTTGGATATATGGACGAAACGCTCTTCCTCACTAAGTGCTTCACGTAGAGCGTGGACAAGCTCTGCATTCGGGATATCTTCAAGCATATGAATAGTTGCCTCGTCCAGATTTTGGAGCTCCAGTTCTGCGACGAGCGCCTCGGCGTCATGCGCTTCAAGCTGTTCTTTAGCAATGCTGAATAATTCGTTCATATGCTGGACGCTGCTGCAATTGATTGTGATCCGTTCAAAGCGCACCGCTTCCGCCGCAATGAATTTCAAGTTGGCATGGCCATCCGTCAGCGCAACCTCATAAAAGCCTTTGGGGCCGGATTCTTTCCTGTTTCGCCCTTGCAGATTGCCGGGATAGACAATTGGCGGATCCATCGATAACTGCTGCCGTTTATGGATGTGGCCGAGCGCCCAATAGTCGTAGTTCTTGGCCAGCAATTGTTCTTTGCGGAACGGCGCATATACGGCGTGCTCTGTATCGCTTTCCTCAGAGCCGTGGAGCATGCCGAGCTGGATGACGCCGGCTTCTTTTCTTGGATATTGTTCAATCATCGATTCCGTGACATGACGGCGCCCGTAGCTAAACCCGGCAATTTTCACCATTGCGCCTCTCACTTCTAGCGCGATATTTTCTACGCTGTCTTGGAACACATGGACATTCGGCGGTAGTTCAAAACTAGCCGCCCCCCCACTTAAATGATCGTGGTTGCCATGGCTTAAAATAACCGGGATGCCCGCTTCATGCAATTGCTCCATGCCTTGTTGAAACCGGTGCTGAGCGCGCAGATTGCGGTCTTCCCCGTCGTAGATGTCCCCAACAATCAATAAAAAATCAGGCCGCGTTTCAAGCGTATAGGACATTAACCGTCCAAAAGCGGCCAATGTGCTGTTCTGCAATGTTTTCCATTGCTCGGCACCCAAGCTTTTCATGCCGCTGAACGGGCTGCCGAGATGTAAATCAGCACTGTGGATAAATCGAATGCTTGCCATCGTGATCCCCTTTTCAAAAGCGAATATTTGTTCTTATCTTACCATTTCCGTGAGCGAAAAAAAACTGCCTACGGAAACTTCCCGTAAGCAGTATCTTTATTATTTCTCGTTGCCAAGCTTGATTGCCCGGCGGATATCTTTCAGCGACTGCGATGAGCCGTACATCAAGACACCGCCGCGGTAAACGCGGGCACCAAACCAGCCGAGTATGCCGATCGTCAACAGCATGATCGCAATCGACAATAGCGGTTCCCATAACGGAATATCCAGCAGGCCGACACGCAAGAACATGACGAGCGGCGCGAAAAACGGAATATAGGAAGCGACCGTTACATAACCTGCTTCCGGCATAGAGATGCCTGAGAACGCGATGAATGAGGCAATGATGATTAAAATCATCATTGGCAGCATCAACTGCTGAACGTCCTCAGTCCGGCTGACGAGCGAGCCGAGCAACGCCGCAAGCACGGCGTAGAGGAAATAGCCCAGCAAAAAGAACAGGATCGCGTAGAAGAACGTACTGAATTTCACTTCCGAAAAGCCCATGACGCTAAATACACCTTCCGTCAGGTCCGAGCCTGAACTTTGAATTGCTAAATAGCCGGCAACTGCGAAAATCATCATCTGCAAAATGCCGAGCGAGCCGATGCCTGCAATCTTCGCAAACATATGCTTGACCGGCGAGACGCTGGAAATCAAAATTTCCATGACGCGCGAGGATTTTTCGTTCGCTACTTCCATGGCGATCATATTCGGATAGTAAATAACCGCGATATAGATGACCATGATTAAAATATAGACGAGGCCGCGCGCTTGGCTTAATTCTTCCTGTGATTTGGAAGATTCGGCAAGCGCTTCCCGCTCCATTTCAACTGGCGCAAACAACTGGGCAAGCTCCGTTTCTTCGAGCTCCAGCTGCTCGGCTACCCTTGCCGTCTGCAAGCTCTGGAGCGCGTTTTCAACTTCTGCCGCTTGAGCCGATTCAGTGGCGGACTCCGCTATATAACGGGCAGTAATGCCATCATCGCCCTCGAGAACAAGAAAAGCATCCATTTCGCCTGCTTCCACATCCGCCCTCAATTGTTCTTCAGAAAGCGCACTCGCTTCTAATTGAATGGCGCTGTCTTGCTGGTCGAGCTGCGCTTGCAAGGCTTCCGTATACTGCCCCGTTTCATCCACCACTTGAAGCGTTTGCTGTGAATTATCGTCTCCATCGAATGACTCGATGATCGATGGTAGATTTGCCAGCAGGAAAAATGAAGCGACAACGACCAGCGTGGTGATCATGAACGACTTCGTCATCGCTTTCGTTTTGAATGCCTGTTTGAAAATGATCCAGAAACTATACATGGGCACGCCCCACCTTTTCAATGAAAATCTCTTCGAGGCTTGGCTCTTCTAACGCAAACTGGCGCACAGGTCCGAGCTCTAAGGCACGGGCGAGCAAATCTTGGCCGACCGCTTCATCTGCAATGCGGAATACGCCGCCACTTCGCTGAGGGGTGAATTTCTCGACGCCTGGTAATTCACTGAGCGCTGTGATATCGGCGTCTGTGTGGATGCGGACGTTCTGTTTGCCGAATGTGCGCTTCACTTCCCGTATCGAGCCGTGGACAACCACCTTCCCTTTGTCCAAGATACTCATGTCGTCGCATAATTCTTCGACATGGTCCATGCGGTGGCTCGAGAAGACAATGGTCGCCCCTTGCTTTTGAAAATCGAGTATCGCTTTTTTTCAGCATTTCCACATTGACAGGATCCAGCCCGGAAAACGGCTCGTCCAAAATCAATAGTTTTGGGTTATGTAATAGAGACGCGATCAACTGGATTTTCTGCTGATTGCCTTTCGATAATTCTTCCACTTTTTTATTGGCGTAATGGGGCACTTCAAAGCGCTCCAGCCAATCCTTAGCACCTTGTTCCGCCTGTTTTTTATCCATGCGCCGCAGCCTTGCCAAATAGACAAGTTGATCCTGTACTTTCATCTTCGGGTACAAGCCGCGTTCTTCCGGTAAATAACCAATATCCGGGCTGTCTGCGTAGCTGATGCGGCGCCCTTGCCATAGCACCTCGCCTTGTGTCGGTGTAAGCAATCCAAGCGCCATGCGAAAAGTTGTCGTCTTGCCAGCCCCGTTTGCCCCGAGAAAGCCATGCATTTGTCCTTCAGCGACATCGAGGGAAATATCATCTACAGCTGTAAAACTACCAAATCGTTTTGTTGCATTTCTAATCGATAAAGTCATTATTAACTTCCCCTTTCCACCTTTATATACGGCAGCGAAGTCGAAATGTTTCAAAACTGCAGGACATTTCCACTTAAACCCTTTATACTGAAACTGAATATCCGTTCAGAAAGGGGTGCCGAATATGAGAACTTATAAATTAACTGCTTTCGAAAAAACCGGCAAATTGATCGAAGAAGAAACTTTCACTGCCGAAAACGATGATGAAGCAAAAGAAAAAGGCCGTGCGCTGCTCGAAGAAAAAGCGCTGACCGAAAAAACCCACCGGCTCGCATCGCCAGCTGGCAAACTCTTGTTGTTCCATACCTAAAAAACACGGCAGTCGCCGTGTTTTTTCTTTTGATCCATTTTGCTGCAAAAAAAAGCATGGCGGAAACCCGCCATGCTTTTCAAAGTGTTGAAGAAGTTCGTGTTCCACTATGAACAATAAGGAGATCATATATTCTACATTCAAAATCAATGTTCTGTCTAAGTATTTGGAGAAGCGTTTGCTCGTAAAACCTTCTGCTCAATAATGCTGCGCATTACTTCGCAAAGATAAGCTCTCACATAGTTCGATCTTATCTTTCCTGTGGGAGCAGCGAAGCGACGGGTTTGAGAGACCCCGCAGGCAATGAATGAGCGAAGCAGTGCTGAGTTCAGTCATTTGCGATACTCGAACGAAGTGAGAGTTGAGCACAAGGGTTTCGATAGCGGCTGAGGAGGCTCGATTCCCGCCCCACGGAAAGCGAGCAATAAGCTTCGGAAAATACGTCTTCTAACCTTTCTCGACAGCCTGTGAAGAATGGCGGAAACCCGCCATTCTTTTCATTTTCCTTTAAAAGCAGGTTTGCGCTTTTCGACGAAGGCTTGTATGCCTTCGATATGGTCTGCCGTTTTACGCATCGCCGATTGACCTGCCGCTTCACCTGCCAGCACTTCATCCAACTCGGCTAGCTTCATGCCGTGCAAGATTTCTTTCGATTTCAGCATCGCTGCTACCGGAGAAGCGAGCACTTCATGCGCATATTTCTCCGCTTGCTCCAAGCCCCTGCCTTCCGCCGTCACTTCTTCGATCAAGCCTTTGGCGAGGGCGTCATGCGCTTTTAGCACTTGCCCTGCCCAAATCAATTGCTTCGCCCTTGGCACTCCGACACGTTCTTTCAAGAAGAAATGGCCGCCTCCGTCCGGGATCAGCCCAATACCGATGAAATTCATCGCTAATTTGCTGCTTTCTTCCGCTACCACATGGTCGCAGGCAAGCGCCATGCTGAAGCCGAGCCCTGCAGAGGCGCCATGGACAGCGGCAATCGTGACTTGAGGCAGCGTGTAAAGAGCTCTCGCTAAGCGGCTGACATCTTCCATGACCGCATCGATATCCATCGGATTGTCGGGATTGACCATTTCCTTGATATCGCCACCGGCCGAAAAAGCACGCCCCGTCCCGTAAATAATCAGCGCGTGCACCGAATGGTCATTTTTCAAGCTTTCGAAGCAATCCGCAAGCTCCCCCATCATTTTCGCGTTCATGGCATTCATTGAATCCGGACGGTTCAGCACCAAGTAAGCCAAACGCCCATTTTTTTTCAGCATAATCGTTTGATACATAAGAAAAAGACACCCCTTCGTAAAAATGAATTATCATTCATCTTTACGTATTCGGTGTCTTTTTCTAAAATCCTTTTTTGTTAAGAATTACATGCTTTCATAAAGTTCTTGCACTGGCTTGATCAAAACACGGTTTACTTCTTCGATCATTTGGCTAAGTGCCATTTCAGCTTCAAGCATAGACAAGATTTTCGGGTTTTCCTGAGCTGCTTGTGCAGTCGCTTGAGCCCCCATCATTTCTTCTTCAGTAATCTCTTCACCTTGCTGTTGTTTTTGCTGCAATGTAACTTGCAAGTCGCGGAATTTCTTGAACAATTCGTTCGCTTCGCTATCTGCCGTTACTTGTGCAACCGCTTCTTGAAGTTTTTGAAATTCCTCTGTTGAACGGAACGATGATTCTAATTTGTTGATGTCGTCATAAATGTTTACTGCCATGTAAATCTCTCCTCTACCCTAAATTCAGCACCGTGACGAGCAAACCCTGGAATATGCCGATAAAGCCCCCCAGAAATGCGCCCAGTACCGTGATCATCTTGAATTCTCTCCGTGAAATCCCAAGCACCAATTCTTCCAATCGGCTGAGCGGCAGAGAATCGACTTGCTGCTTGACCATATTTTCCATGTCGATTTTCAATATGGCCTCTTCTAACTTCTGCTCTCCCATTTCAAACGCGAAGTCCGTAATGAGAGGCGTAATATTGACACTTGTCCATTCTAACCCCCGAGGCCATGTCTCTGCAAGTGATGTGTCTAGTCTTGCGGAAATGCCTGCTTGGTCGCGGACATATTGCTTGATGGATGCAATTGCCGGTTCTGCATCAAATTCCTTCAAGAGCTCATCTGCCTGCTTATCCTGGAGCTTTTCCCATTCGCGGAATGCCAATGTGCCAAGCAGCTCGAAAGTTTTTGGCGAGTTGAGGAATTTGATGATTTCTGATTGGGTCTTGTTCGTAATAGACTGCGAATCGCCGAATAAATTATGAAGCACTGTGCCGAAGCGGCCGCGCGACACCAAAAATTCATCCAATAAACTTTTGACGGTCTGGCGTCCTGCAGGAGATGCGAAATAATCCGAGCCCCTGTCGATGGCGTATTTAACACCGCCAAAGATTTTTTCTTCGATTCCCGGCTTCCAAGCTTCCGGCAGCAACTCCCTGACCGTTTTGCCGGCAATATATGCTTCGACAGCATCCCGGTTGCGGTCAACCAACCCGTCGAGCTTCGCTTCAATCTTTCTATCAATATCTTGTTGATTGGCAAGGTCCAGCCATTCATTGAACGTGCGGGGCGAGGAAAACAGATGCAAGTCCAATTGGCGATTGAGCCAATTCTCGGTTTTCTTATGCATCGCCTCATTGAAAAATCGCTTCTTAAACGTTTCCGGCGTCAGTAAATGTTCGACCACGGTACGGCCGAGCTGGCGCGACAATTCATCCCGTCGCTTCGGAATCAGCCCTGGCGTAAACGGCAGGCGAAACTTGCCGATGTATTTCGCTTCGTATGGCCAGAACAGCATTTTGATCGCCAAATGGTTGGTCATGCCGCCAATTAAGGCACCAATCAAGGCCATCAGCATTAATGTCAGTAGAATATTCAACTAAGGTCACTCATTTCTTCTTTGTCTATTGCGCCGCTTCCCCTATAATGGAAAGAGACGATCAAAGGGGGATTCCAATGCTGCAGCATTTTAAATTCAAGCCGATGTTCGAGGACAGCCGGCTGCCCGGCTGGAACATCTCATTCTTTTACCGCAATGAACGCATTCGCGGCGAGTATCATCCGGACGGCTCGATTGTGTGGCAATCCGCTCCGCCACAGGACGAGGAAGCCATTAAAAAGATGGTCCATGAGCTGATGCTCTATCATGTATACGACTGAAGCGCCGGAAAAGTTTCGGCGCTTTTTTCATTGTCACCGTGAGCCGTAGCTATATTATAAAGATAGAGCCGCCTGTTTCACAACAATAGCGAATTGCTTCCTCTTATAAAGAAAAAAAGGGTGGCCCCCTTACCCAACGTTCTGGGTAGAAGCCATCCCTGATTGAATGCGGTACATCTGGCGATAAATGCCATCATGATCCATCAATTGATCGTGCGTGCCAGACTCCGCAATTTCGCCCCGGTCTAGCACCAAGATGCGGTCTGCATTCTTGATGGTCGACAAGCGGTGGGCAATGATGAACGTCGTCCGGCCTTTCTTCAAGACATCCATCGCATGCTGGATGATTTCCTCTGTTTCGGTATCGATATTCGATGTGGCTTCATCCAGGATCAAAATCGCCGGATCGAATGCCAGTGCCCGGGCAAATGACACGAGCTGGCGCTGCCCTGAAGAAAGCGTACTGCCTTTTTCTAC
Organism: Planococcus sp. CP5-4_YE; assembly: GCF_019042655.1. Lineage (GTDB taxonomy): Bacteria > Bacillota > Bacilli > Bacillales_A > Planococcaceae > Planococcus. The sequence goes on along the minus strand of NZ_JAHPZO010000010.1, from coordinate 35,735 downwards.
AACCGGCTCGTCGATGCCATTCGGCAAATGCTTCGTGACGCGCTCGCCGCCAACTGCTGCAAGTGCCGCTTCTGCTTTTTCGCGGCTGACGCGTTCGTCTCCAAGCGTTATATTGGATTCGATCGTACCGGTGAACAAATACGGGTCCTGCAGCACGATGCCCATGTGTTCACGCACCGCCTGCCTCGGCAGGTCATTGACATTGACGCCGTCGATTAAAATCTGCCCTTTTGTCGCATCGTAAAAGCGGAACAGCAAGTTCATGATCGAACTTTTCCCTGATCCTGTATGCCCGACAAGTGCGACAGTCTCCCCTTGTTTCGCTTCGAAAGATAAATCCTTCAAAACATAGTCCTCTTCTTTGTATGCAAACCATACATGTTCAAAACTCACATTTCCTTGATAGCGCTCGACCCGCTCATCGCTGACCGGCTCACCTGGCCGGTCGAGCAAGCGGAATACACGCTCAGCTGCCACGAGTGATTGTTCTAAGCGGCTGAATTGATTGACGATGCCGCTGATCGGATTGAACAGCCGGATGATGTAATCGACAAATGCGTACAGCACGCCGACTGTGACAACCGTATTGCCGGTCATGGAAGCCCCGCCGAAGTACCAGATAAATAATACGAAGATTATCGAGCGCAAGACGCCGACCATATTATGCGAGGCGGCTGCTTCTAGCACCAATAATTTCTGCTGGAATTTGAAGTGCTTTTGGTTGAGTTCTTCAAATTCACCTTTCATCTGCTTCTCGCGGCGGAACGCCTGAATGATGCTCATGCCTTGAATCGATTCATTGATCATGGCATTCATCTCACTGACTTTTTCCCGGACGATATGATTGAAATTCGAGGCATATTTCCGGTAAATGAGCATCCATCCATACAACAGCGGCACGAGCACGAAGGCAATCGCCGCCATGCGCCAGTCTAGATAAAAGAGAGCAGCATAGATGCCGGCCATATACATGAAGCTCGTCGCAAATTGTGCAAGCACCGTAACGAACAACTCGCGGATCGCTTCGGTGTCATTGGTGATGCGCGCGACCACTTTTCCTGCCGGCAAATTATCGAAATAGCTGATTGGCAAGCGTTGGACCTGTTCGAAAACATCGGTTCTCATTTTACGGATAACGCGGTTCGCACCTTTTTGCAGCAAAATATACTGCAGGTAGCGAAACACGGCCGTAACGATCGATAAGCCGAAGAACAAGGCCAATAGCTGTGCAATCGGGCCAAATTCAATGGCTCCAGCACCTGAGATGTGTTCATCGATAATTTCCATAGCGATCAAAGGCGCTGCTAGATCGGCGGCTACCGCAATCGCCAGAAACACCAAGCCCCAGATGATAACGCTCTTAAATTGCAATGCATAGTTCGTTAATCGTTTTCCTGTTCCCATTATTGCACCTCCCCGATTTGCTGGCGGAGGAATTGTTCATGATACCAGCCTTGTTTTGCCACTAATTTTTCGTGCGTGCCTTCTTCGATGATGCGCCCATCATCCAGCACGACAATCCAATCGGCGTGTTTGACGGCAGACAATCGGTGCGTCGTGATGATTGTTGTTTTGCCTGCCCGTTCACGTTGGATGTTCTCGATAATCTTGGCTTCCGTCTTGGCATCGACCGCCGATAGGGAATCATCCAAAATGAGAATTTCCGGATTTTTGATGATTGCCCGCGCAATGGAAATGCGCTGCTTTTGCCCGCCCGATAGCGCGACGCCTTTTTCCCCAACTAGCGTTTCGAGACCGTTCGGCAGCATTGCCAAATCCTTCTCGAAATAGGACAGCTTGATGGCTTCGGACACTTCCTCTTCCGTTGCATCCGCTTTCCCGAACAAGATATTCTCGAGGATGGTGCGCGAAAATAGGACATGATCCTGCGGGACATAGCCTACCCAATCACGCAATTGCGCCTTGCTCAGTTCGTTGATTTCAATGCCGTTCATCGTCAAGGACCCTTCGCCTGTCGGGTATTCCTTCAGCAGCTGTTTGACGAATGTCGTTTTGCCGCTCCCTGTCTTGCCGACGATGCCGAGCGTCTGCCCGCTGTTCATCGATAAATTAATACCTTGCAGGTTGATCGATGTCGACTGTGGGTACGTGAAGCCGAAATCGCGGAATCCGATGTGATCTGGGTTCCCGGTTTCTTTTGTCGTTTTCGGGTCGACCACGTCTTCCTCGTAATCCAAAGTTTCATTTACACGGTCGATCGATGCGTTGCCGCGCTGCAGGATATTGATCAATTCACCAATCGCAAACATCGGCCAGACGATCATGCCGAGATAAACGTTGAAAGCGACTAAATCGCCCAAAGTCATCGTCCCTTCGGAAACTAGAAACGCACCATAGCCGAGGCCTATGACATAACTGATGCCCGTCAATACTTTTGTTACTGGCGCGAACAGCGCATCGATGCGCTCGACTGCCATGTTCTTTTCATAGACATCTTGCGTCATGTCTTGGAATTCCTTTTCAGATGAACGTTCCTGCACGTAAGCTCTGACGACTCGGACGCCGCCGACCGATTCCAAGACGCTGTCATTCATATCACCGAACGCGTCCTGCGCCAAGGTATAGCGCTCGTGGATTTTCTTGCCAAGCAATTGGACGACAATCGCGAGGACCGGCAATGGCAAAATGGCTAAAAACGTCAATTCCCAAGAGACGAGAATCCCCATCGCCACGACAATTGTTGCCATGTATAAAGTCGAATCAACAAGTGTCAAGATCCCGAATCCTGCCGTCTCGGAAATCGCCTTTAAATCATTAGTCGAACGGGCCATCAAATCACCCGTCCGGTTCTTTTCATAAAAAGTCGGCGTCATCTTGAGGAAATGCCCCATTAAACTCGAGCGCAACTGCCGTTCGATGACATACGCCCCGCCGAATAATTGGTATTGCCAGACGAAATTAATGACATAAGCCAGCACCATCGCTACCAGTAAAACGACCACATACTGCCACAGCAGTTCACTGGTCAGCTCCTGCTGGGCGATGGCGTCGATCGCTACCCCAATCAGCCATGGCGGGACGATCTCGAGGATATTCGCTACAAATAAGAGCACCACTGCGATTGTATAGCGCAGCCAGTTTTCTTTAAAAAACCATTTTAATTTCCATAAAACATCAAACATGCATTACGCCTTCTTTCCATTTTCAGTTTGGCTAATCGCCTTCAAGCGATTCCTTGATCAGTGCTTTTTTCACATGACGCTTTTCCATAATGCTTCTCTCCCTTAGTTTCGATTATTTATTTAAGCAGCCAGGCTGTTTAAACCACACAAAAAGAGCGCATACCTGTTTTCAGGCATGCGCTCTTGAAAATAGGACTGGATGCACAGACCCAACCCGAATATTTCTAGTCACGAAGTAAATAACAATGAAAAATCATCGGAGTGCCTGGCAATGCTATGCAATTGGTTTTCAATGCCTTTTGAATTTTTTTCATTGTCCAAACCTCCTTTTCCAAATATTTGTTAGTTCAAGAGTACCACTCGTTTTTTTGAATTGTCAAGCTATTTTGAACTAAAATGACAATTCAGCCAAAAGTCGTACTGCTACTCCCCTAGACACCGTCAGTTGTACACGAAAGGTTTGCGACTACAATATTTAGGGGAACAAGAGAATAACAGCAAATTGAGGCGGTGAAAGACATGTACAAGAATATTGCAATTGCATATGACGGGTCGGAAGGCAGCCGACTGGCACTGGAGAAAGGCATAGAACTTTCCAAGATTCTTCCAGGCACTAAACTAACAGTCATTTATGTCAACGAAGAAGCGCAAGAACGCACAGGCTATATGGATGTCGGACGCGCTTCCGCACCAGTTACTTCTGCAAATGTCGACAGTTCGTATGCACAATTCATGCCCCAGGGAATCGGCGACGATGGCTACCGGCCGCCGCAGGAAGTGGATACGGCCCGCGCTTCGGAATATTCGAAGCACATGCACAACTCCATTCAGCAGCAGCTTGACGGCAAAAATGCCGAAGCTTCCGTCCTTGCATTAGAAGGGCCGGTTATCAAGACAATCATCGGATTTGTCGATGAACAAAACGTCGATCTATTGATTGTCGGCAATAGCGGCAAATCCGGATTGCAGAAATTTTTTGTCGGTTCTGTCAGCAGCAAGCTGATCAAAGATTCGAATTCTACTGTTCTTGTGGTGAAATGATCCCCCTAGGATGTGGACTCCCCCATCTTGAGGGGGATGTTTATTTTTATGACATATTTTTGACATAATTAAATGAATATCTTGCATTTATCTGTTTGGTATATTTCCCAAATGGGTAAAGAATACTAATTAAACCAGCTGGAAAATAAAGAAAGGAAGAAGGGGTCAGCCATGCCGAGACATACTGTATATTTTCTATCATCACATCAACATCGCGGGCTGATGGCTGAAATTTGGGCGAGCCGCTTAATGCTGCCGGACTGGGACATCAGAAGTGCGGCATGGAACCAACCATCTTTCAACGACATTCCGATAGAAGTCCTAAAAGAAATCATCTTGGAAATTCCGCCAGTCGAGCAGCGCGTCTACAATCCGGACGAAGTGAAACAGGCGGATTTGATTATTGCCTTGCATGACGGGGAATTCGAGCAAGCTGATATACCGGACGATTTGCCGATGCAGAAATTGGTGCGCTGGGATATCCCGAATCCCGAGATCCGCAGCACAGACAATGACGAGAAATGGGCTTTATACCAGGAAGTCTGCGATGCCATTGCGATGAATATCAAACAAATGGAACCGATTCTCAGGTCTCAGCTTACACAATAAAAAATATAACCAAAAAGCCGCCATTAAACGAATGGCGGCTTTTTCCTTATTCTGTGTAAAGCACGGCACGCACAGGGCTTCCTTCCCCGCCGCGGATCTTCAAAGGCAATGCAGCAAGTTTGTAGACACCTGGCGCAACCTCATCCAACATAATGCCTTCCAAGATAAAGCGCTCGTTGCGGTTCATCGCATGATGCATCGGCAGCTCTTTGCTCGTCTCAGGGTCCACTGACGGCACATCGACGCCGAGCAAGCGGACGCCTTGGTCTTTCATCCATTCGGCGATCGCCGGGTCGAATACCGGCCAAGCGCCAGGAAACGTGCTGCGGTCTTGCCATGCAGCCGTCTTCAACAGCACAGCATTGACACCATGCGCGAGCTCATCCAGATCAGCCAATTGCACATGTTCTTGACCCGATACGTCCATCACTTGGGCTGTCGTCAAATAGACATCAAGCGGCAATTCGTCAGTCTTCAAGCCATGTTCATCATAATGGAACGGCGCGTCGATATGCGTGCCGATATGCGTACTTGACTTGAGTTCACCGATATTCACCGAGCCGCTCTCTTCTTTCGTCACCGATAAACGATAGGAAAACGGCGTATCCCCCGGCCATTCAGGAGTTGAATTGTCCAGTGCCATCGAAATGTCTATGATCGATTTTGCCATTTAGGCCACCACATTTCGTTCGTTGCTGAATTCTTTATACAGTTCATGCTCAATAATGTCCTGCAAGGCAAGGGCCACTTTCTCGACATCTTCAAAGCTCGTGTAAAAAGCGATCGGCGCAAGGCGGATTATATCCGGTGCACGGAAGTCCGGAACGATCCCTGCTTTCTTCAACGCTTTGCAGATACGCGCCGCTTCCGGGTGCGCGAGTGCGATATGGCCGCCGCGCTGCTCATCCGCTTTTGGCGTGACATCTATTAAAGAAGGCACAAGCGCCGCAAGCCTCTCGCGCAGCATCGTCGTCAACTCCAGCGATTTGTTGCGGATTTCCTCGATTCCTGCTTCTTCGAATAATTCCAGGCTGCCGATGAGCGGTGCCATGCTAAAGATATTCGGCGTGCCGACCTGATAAGCGCCGGCGCCTTCCGCTTTCGTGAAGCTATGGTCCATGTCGAATTGCTTCGCCTTGTCCGAACCGAACCAGCCGGCTATCCCTGGGTTCAAATCGTGATGGCGTTCATGCAAATACAAGCCGCCTGTACCGCCGGGACCTGAATTCATGTATTTATAATGGCACCAGACAGCAAAATCTACGCCGTCTTCATGCAAGTCATGCGGCATAGCGCCTGCTGAGTGGGCCAAGTCGAATCCTGCGACAATGTCTTTAGCATGCGCGGCTTCTGTGATTTCACGGAGCGGCAGCAATTGCCCGCTTCGGTAAAGGACCGACGGCAACAGCAGGACTGCCACATCGTCTTTCATTTCCGCTAAAATATCTTCCAGCTCGAGCGTATAGCCATCGCGGCTTGGTACTTTGCGCATCGCGATGGCTGGATCTTGCCCGCGCAGGCGCAAATGGCTCTCTACTGCATAAATGTCAGACGGAAAATTCAGCTCGTCGACCAAGATGACGAAACGCTCCTCTGTCGGCGCATAGACCGTCGACAGCATCTGGTGAATATTCGACGTGATCGAGCCGGTGACCATCACTTCATGTGCTTTCGCGCCGAACAATGGCGCCGCTTTCTCACCCAGCGTCTCTGCCAGCGTAAACCAAGGGTGTTCACCTTCTGTCCAGCCTTCGATACCGAACTGCTTCCAGCTGTCCATCAGCGCAACCAGCTTTGCTTCAGCCCGCTTTGACATCAGGCCGAGTGAATTCCCGTCCATGTAAATGGTTCCTGGTTCTACAAAAAACTGTTCTTTGAATTTAGCTAAAGGATCTTGTTGGTCTTTCTCTACCACTGTTTGCATATCTCATCTCTCCATTTCTATAGAGCATAAGCCAGCGCACCGAGAAGCGCCGTAATCAAAACGACTTTCCACGGAGCCAGTTTCAAATAGACTAACATTCCGAAGGCAGCAATCGCAATGGCGAAGTCGACCGGACCACGGATTGCGGAAGTGAAAACCGGATCATAGAGCGCCGCCAGCAAAATGCCGACAACGCCTGCATTGATGCCTTTTAAGGCTGCTTGAATGCCAGGCTTCGTGCGGATGACGCTCCAAAATGGCAGTGTCCCGACGACCAATAGAAATGACGGCAAAAACATCGCGATAACGGCGATCAATACGCCGCCCGCCCCGTTCATCAACTGACCCAAATAAGCAGACAAAGTAAACAATGGACCTGGAACAGCCTGTGCCGCCCCGTATCCCGCGATGAAGGCGTCTGCTGTCATCCATTGTGGCACGACTTCACGCTCAAGCATCGGCAAGACGACATGGCCCCCGCCGAAGACGATTGCCCCGACGCGGTAGAAAATATCAAAAATGGCAAAGGCGCTCGATTCAATGAACGGGCGCACAAGCGGCAAGCCGATGAGCAATGCCCCGAAAATTCCCCACGCGGCGAGGCCGGTCTTTTTGCCGAAAGTCAAGGCAAGCTTGACTGCCTCAGGCGCTTGTTCTCTCCTGTACAATAAAAACCCAATGACGCCCGTCAATAGAATGACGACGATTTGCGCCCACGCGGTCGGCACCAGCAAAATGGCGATTGCCGCACCAAAGGCGATCATCAGCCGCTGAACATCCGGGGTCAGTGATTTCCCCATGCCGAGCAAAGCATGCGCGACGACCGCGACTGCAACGATCTTCAAGCCTTGCAGCCAAGCGATGTCGACCGAACCGCTGCTAATCAGCATAGCGAAAATCATCAAGGCGACGACAGAAGGCAGAGTAAACCCGAGCCAGGATAAAAATCCGCCCATGATCCCTCCGCGCAGCATGCCGATCGAGATGCCGACTTGTGAACTTGCAGGACCCGGCAAAAATTGGCATAACGCCACCAAGTCTGCATACGCTTTATCGTCTAACCATTTTCTTCTATGTACATATTCATCCCGGAAATAGCCGATATGGGCGGCCGGCCCGCCAAACGAGGTCAAGCCTAGCTTGGTCGAGGCTTTCAGGATTTCCATCCAGCGTTCTTTTCGATTCACTATCCATCTCCCTTTCTCTTTTGGATTCTTATCTATCATAACGGTTTGCTTATACGTTTTAATATTAAATCCATGTAAATATTTTTCACTGAATAATTAGTCTTTTTGGTGGTATACTTTTAAAAAGCTCTACCTGCTTTAAACAGTACTGGATCCCCATGAATATATTATGCATTTGTTAGTGGGCATCGCCCTCATTTCTACCATCTTTCATTTTCAGGAGGTGCAAACTTTGTGTCCTTCCCTAACAGGACCGGCGCAAAGGAGTCATTTGGACATACCTTTACGAATTATAGCGATAGCCGCTTTGATCGGTTCTGCCGCATTCTTTTCCGCATGCGAGTACGCAATCGTCAATATCCGTTCTTCGCGTCTTGACGAATCGATTGCCAACAATCAAAAACAAGCGCATGCTGCCGTAAAAATTGCGGGACAGGCCGATACGTATCTATTTGCCTGCCAAGTGGGCATCGCCTTATCGGTACTTGGGCTCGGCTGGGTTGGCCATGCGCTCGTCCAGGAAACGGTGCATTTTATTGCCGGAAATCTCGGGTTGTCGGCATCAAGTGCCGGCTGGATAAGCTTTTTGATGGCATTTCTGGCGGTAGCTTTGCTATTGGTCATATTCGGCGAGCTGTTTCCGAAGACCTTTGCCATTCGCAACCCGGAACAGGTCATCCTCTTGCTTGCTAAACCGCTTACTTTTTCTTACGCCCTGATGTTTCCATTCATTTTTCTATTCAGCGCTATCGCCCGCTTGATTTCAGCCTTGTTCGGCATCCAAAAATTATCGCGCAGCGAAATGGGCCACACTGAGGAAGAATTGAAATTGCTGTTGTCCGAAAGCTTGAAAAGCGGCGAAATCAATGTATCTGAATTCGATTACGTCAACCGCATCTTCGAATTCGATGAGCGCATCGCTAAGGAAATCATGGTGCCACGGATGGAAATGAGCACAATCGCCCATGATATTAGTTTGCGCGAAGTATTTACGCTGGAAGGAATCGAGCAATTTACGCGTTATCCGATTACGGACGGCAGCAAAGACCATGTTCTCGGCGTTGTCAATATGAAGCATTTGTTAAGCGCTTATGTGAAAAATCCCGACACCGGAAATTTGCCGGTGTCCGCCTTTATCCAGCCGGTCATCCAAGTCATCGAAACGATTCCGGTCAATGAGCTATTATTGAAGATCCAGCGCGAACGCATCCACATGGCCATTTTGCGCGATGAATACGGCGGTACTTCGGGGCTCGTCACCATTGAAGATATACTCGAAGAAATCGTCGGCGATATCCAGGATGAGTTCGATGTCGACGAAGCACCGGATGTCCAAAAGCTTGGCGAAGACCACTATATTTTCAATGCTAAACTTTTGCTCGATACCGTGAACGCCATTTTGGGAATTAACATCGATGAAGAAGACATCGATACGATTGGGGGCTGGTTCATGGACATGCATTTCGATGCAATCGAAGGCCAGAAAATCATCGAACAAGGCTACGAATTCCGCATTCAAGAAGTTGACGGCCACCATATCCTTTATTTAGAAGTTCAAAAAGCACCTGCTGAAGATCTTCCTGTATAATAATATTTGCGATACGGCCCTCTCTGGAGGGTCGTTTCCGTTTCCCCCCACAATCCAATCTGGAGATGAAGTGCAATGGAATTATACGATAATCTCCGCAAAGGAGAAAAAGGCGCCTGGCTCAGCATCGGAGCCTATCTGTTTTTAAGCGCCATCAAACTCGGTGTCGGATTTTGGGGAGGCTCCGAAGCGCTGAAAGCGGACGGATTAAACAACGTCACCGACATCATAGCTTCTGTCGCTGTGCTGATCGGATTAAGGATCTCCCAAAAGCCGCCAGACGACAACCACCATTACGGCCATTTGAAAGCAGAAACGATCGCTTCCCTGTTGGCCTCGTTCATCATGGCTGTCATCGGACTTCAGGTGCTGTTGAATTCAGTGAAGACGGTGTTCAACCCTTCTCTCGAACCGCCTTCCCCATTGACCGCTGTCGTCGCGTTTTTCTCGGCTCTCGTCATGTACGGCGTTTACCGTTATAACTTGAAGTTGAGCCGCGAAATCAAAAGTTCAGCCGTCCGGGCCGCTGCCTATGATAATCGTTCGGATGCACTTGTCAGCATCGGCGCCGGGATCGGCATCATCGGGGCCATTCTTGGGGCGCCGCTGATCGATTCGATCACTGCCTTTCTGGTCGGGCTCATCATTATCAAAACAGCTTTGGATATTTTCCGCGAATCGGTATTGACCTTGACCGATGCGTTTGATGAAGAAGCCGTCGAATCGCTTTCCGTGGTCATTCGACGCGTGCCAGGCGTACTGGATCTGCGCGATTTCAAAGGGCGCACCCACGGAAATGTCATGTTCATCGACTTGACCGTCAGCGTCGCACCTTATTTGAATGTGATCGAGAGCCATTGGATCACCGAAGAAATCGAAAGGAAAATCCAAAAAGTGAAACCGAATTGTGTCGTCCTGGTACATATAGAACCGGATTACTCGATAGAGGAGGACGAAGAGGATGATTGATTTTTACGATCAGAAAAAAATTATTTTGGTTACGTTCGGCATCATTTTGCTTATTTCCGCTATATTTGTTCCAGCTGCCGTCTTCTACCCGGCAAAAGTCGTCACCATCACACCGGAGGCAGAAATCGTCGGCACGTCGTTCTGGTCGCTCGTACTTGGCAGCGCAGGAATTGTACTTCTTGCGATTTCTTTATTCCTCGCCGCATTGATCGAACGGCCATTGAAGTCCTGGCTATTGTCTGGCGCTGTGGCCGTCATCGGACTCGTGTCGATCGCTTTTTCCCTCGGTGATTATTACTACATGACCCATGACAGCTTCACGTACAACCCGCCCCTTTCCTTCAATTCCTCCAGCTATACATGGGAACAATTTGAAAGGGTCGAAGAACGGCTTCACACACAAGACGGGACCAGTTCGATCGAGTCGGTCGCTTATTATTTCCGCGACGGCGGCATGGTCGAATTCTCCAGCGGCCGGATTTTTGAAATGCACAACGACTTGGCTCGCCGCGTCGAAGCAGCGGGTGGCGAGTTCACCCGTATCCAAGCACAATAACAGAGAAAAGCGCCTGATCTTCTGAGATCAGGCGCTTTTTTGTGCTTTTATTCTGTTCTTTCGCCCGGCAAAGATGCGAGGCGAATGCCGTTTTCTACAAACAAGGCAGCGATTCCATGGCGGATCCGGCTTTCTAAGCGGTCTTTCATTTCGACATTCAAGACGCGCGCCTCCACTTGGAAATCCATCGAGGAATTGCGGAAATCGATGAACTGGGCGTCAGGCTTTTCATCAGGCACACCGTCGACTTTTGTGATTTCGCGTTCCGCTGCTTGTACCAGTAGTTTCGAGACCAACTCCGTATCGCAGCCGTATTCGACACTGACGACCACGCGGGCGAACAGCCTTGCGCCCGACCGGTTCTTGACGATCTGTTCGATAAAGTACTGGTTTGGTACGACGAGCGTCCCGTCTTTATTTGTTTCGACGATCGTCGAGCGCAATTTGATTTTCGTGATGCGCCCGATTTTCTTGTCGATTTCGACTATTTCCCCAACTTCCATCGGCCGTTCAAATAAAATAATGATGCCTGAGACAAAGTTCGCGGCGATATTTCGGACGCCGAAACCGATGCCGATCCCGAGCACACTGAAGACAATGCCGACTGCCCGCAGATCCAACCCAACGAGCGTAAAGCTGACTGCAATCGCCAGAAACATCACTGCATAGTAAATGAGCCGGTTGATCGTATAGCTCATGCCCAGTTCCACATCAAATTGGCCATAGACATAAGGCATGACAAAACTATTGAAAGCTTTGACGACACGGCTCGAAAACGTAACGATCATGATGGCGACGACAATCAGCAAAATGGAGACATCGACCCCTTCCGTTTTGTAAAAAGGCGTCCTCAACCATTCTTCCTGCCCGAAATAAAACAGGAACAGCATAATGCTGCCGTAAAAGGCAATCCAATTCAGAACATCTTCAAGAATCGGATAAATCCGCTCCTGGTAGCCGTCATGCCTCACGATCCGTTTCAGCACGGCTTGGGCAATCCATTTCCCGATGAGTATCAACAATAAATAAAGAAAGAACAAGAAAAACTCAGTGACAGATAAATTCTTCAGAACGCTGATGCCTTCAAATAATTGCAGGTTTTGCATAAGTTCCTCCTTTGCCGACAGGCCCCCGCCCCGTTAGATGCCGCTGCACATCATCCTTGCATGTCCAGCTGGTAGTCACTGAGCAGAACCGGCCGGCGATCCACTGCTTTTGCCAGCTCATCCAATTTCCCTTGGATATAGCGGCGATCAAGCCGTTTGAAAGGCGAATGCTCTAAGTGTTCAAGTACGTGCAGCTGCGTTTCCCAAATGGCCTCGTGATGCGCCGCGTCCGATAATTGCGCAGCGTTTGTCAAAGATTCAAAAATAGCGGCCACAACCGACACATCTTCTTTTCCGTAATGGATCAATTGATGGAACGTCAGGTAGAGAAAATGCGGGAATGTGAAGAACGGATAGCGTACGCGACCTTTTTTCTCTTCGTCCCGGATGGTGATGGAGCCGGTTTCCAGATGGCTTAATTTGCCGAGCAGCCGCCCGATCCGGATGATGATGCCATTCGCTGTATTCGGGTCATTGATGCCCGGGGAAATCGCCCGCAGCGCCACTTCGACCATTTTTTGGATAGCGAAATCGAGATCCTGGTCTGTCGTCCGCTCTGTGCCGATCGTGATAAAACGGCTCAAATCGATGTCTTCCTGCTGGCGTTGGTAGACGCGGAATAACGGCGTATTCTCATGGACATACGAACCGATGCCGTGCAGAATTTCAACTTCCAAATCGTGCTCTACCGCATATTCCTTCAATTTATCGAAGTACAGGAATTGGATATAGCCATCGTTTTCGGCAAGCGTCGTTTCGGCGAAACCGTCGGGATTCCATTGCGCATCGATCTCCATTTCCTGCTGCTGTTTTTCACTATACGTATCGATGATTCGTTCGGCATCTGCTTCAAGTTCCTCGATCAACTTCTCTACCTGCACATTCGTCGCAATATGATGGATAAAATAAGCGAATGTCGACAGGCAAAGAAATGCAATGACGATGCCGATGAAAGTCGAGATGACATCGTGCGTATAAAGTGCATCCCGCATGAACATCAACGACAGCGTATTGTAGATAAATCCGCCCAAAAATATGCCCAACACACGCCAAGTCAAGCGGTCATGGACAAAGTTTTTCAATGTTCTCGGCGAAAATTGGGACGAATACATCGTCAATACGACGAGAATTGTGGAGAATGTAAACGTCGTCATTGTCAGCAACGCACCTGCTAGCGCCCCCATGATTGTTTGGGCCAATTGCACATTCGTCAACAGGATGTCCGGAATGAATTCCCGGTATTGTTGAACAAGCAGTAAATCTACATAAAAAAAGGCAATAGACAATAATACGGCAAGGAAGCTATAGATTGCAGGAGTCACCCATAATTTTTCCCGCCAATTGTAAAAGATTTTTCTCATGACTTCCCCCCTTAAAAGAATACTATCCTATTTTCCTGTTCCCCTATTCCATTTGATGCAAACGCTTGGGAGCACTCTATGCTGCCCATCGAAGCGGCTTCTCCCCCTTTAGCATTTAGCATTTCAGCCTGCTTCTGGAATAGATCTATCACCCCAGCTATCCATTGTCGCAATACTCTTTCAAAAAAACATTGACCTTCTTCACATTTGCATTTATTATTGTCTTAACTAATGGAAAGAGGTGAGGCATTATGGTGACTATTTCAGTTCGTGCAACCCGCAACTTAATGATGTTTGCTGTGGCGCCTCCCTCTGTGTATCGCTGACGATACGCTTCTTTCCTATGCGCGGGGACCATGGCAGGCATTATTGCAGCCATGGTCTTTTATTATGCGTTTTTATAGGAGGAAGTTACATTGTCGATTATTAACCAATATGGATGGAATGAATCATTCGCACAAGCAATGCCTGAACAGAAAATACCGGGACGCATCATTCTCGAACATAAAAGCGGCTACCGTGTCATGACCGATTTCGGTGAATGGCCGGCGACGCTTTCAGGAAATTACCGCCATAGCCACAGCCGCGATGAATTCCCGAGCGTCGGGGATTGGGTGGCACTGGAACAAATGCCTGGAGAAGACAAAGGCATCATCCACCAGCTGCTGCCGAGGAGTTCTCGCTTTGCCCGAAAAGCAGCCGGGGAAACGTCCGAGATGCAGACCATTGCCGTCAACCTTGACTACGTCTTTCTAGTCATGTCCCTCAATCACGATTTTAATGTCCGGCGTCTGGAGCGATATATGGTCGCTGCCTGGGATTCAGGCGCCATGCCGGTCGTCGTGCTGACAAAAAGCGACCGATGCGAGGACCCTTCGGTTTACTTAAAAGAAGTCGCTGATACCGCTTTTGGCGTCGATGTGTTTGCCGTGTCGGCTGTAACCGGTGCGGGCATGGAAGCCTTCGACCGCTATTTGACGAATGGCAAAACTGGTGCGTTGCTTGGCTCATCAGGGGTCGGCAAATCTTCGCTGATCAATGCTTTGACTCATAGCGATAAAATGGCCGTGCAGGAGATCCGGGAAGACGACAGTAAAGGCCGCCATACGACCACACATCGCGAACTGGTGTTGCTGTCGGGCGGCGGCTTACTGATCGATACACCAGGCATGCGTGAATTCCAGCTCGGCGATTCCGCCGATGGGCTTCAGTCCAGCTTTCAAGACATCACGAGCCTTGCCGACGAATGTCGTTTTCGCGATTGCAGCCACCAGCAAGAACCCGGCTGTCGCATTCAATCGGCACTCGCTTCCGGCGAATTGCCAGAAGACCGCTATGCGAGCTATTTGAAATTATTGCGTGAACTCGACTATATCGAACGAAAAAGTGATGCTGCCAAACAACAGGCAGAACGTGCGGTATGGAAACAGCGCACGAAAGAATACCGCAGCCGCCCCATCAAGAAGAGATAAAAGACTGCCGGATGAAAAATCCGGCAGTCTTTTTTATTTCCTTCAATTAACGTATTCCGTCAATCCGTGCTTCACCGCATAAAGTGCCGCTTGCGTTCGGTCTTGGACTTCGAGT
This sequence comes from Planococcus sp. CP5-4_YE, assembly GCF_019042655.1. Classification (GTDB taxonomy): domain Bacteria; phylum Bacillota; class Bacilli; order Bacillales_A; family Planococcaceae; genus Planococcus. The sequence goes on along the minus strand of NZ_JAHPZO010000010.1, from coordinate 20,664 downwards.
TTGATAAAGATATTGGAAATATGTGTTTTGACCGTCTTCTCTGTTACGAACAAAGCAGACGCCACTTCCCGGTTGCTTTTCCCCTTCGTTAACTCTGCAAGCACTTCTGCTTCCCTTGGCGTCAACGGATGCCGCACATGAGGAGGCGGGGCTTCCGGCGCTTTTGCCAGTTCCGAGGAGGCTTTCGGATGCAGCGTATTCTCCCCGCGCATCAAACTGCGCAGCGATTCGACGAGTTCGTCCGGTTCAATATCTTTCAGCTGATAACCGGCTGCCCCTGCCTCAATTGCCGGCAAGATGTGATCGCGGTCTGAAAAGCTTGTCAACATCAAGACGATGATCTCCGGATAAGACGCTTTGATGTTCCGGGTTGCCTCGATGCCGTCCATTTCCGGCATGACGAGATCCATCAAGACGATATCCGGCTGCAGCTCACCTGCCATTTTGACAGCTTCCACGCCATTCGCTGCCTCCCCCACCACTTCAATGTCTTTTTGCGTTTTCAGGAAAAACAGCAGCCCTCTTCTTACTACGTGGTGATCATCCGCAATCAATACTCTCATCGTGACACTCCTTTAATACGGAATCCGTACCAGGATTTCCGTTCCTTTGCTGATCTCGCTCGACCAATCAGCCGTCCCGCCTTCTGCTTTTGCGCGGTCTCGTATGCTTTGCATGCCGATCGACGGAATCTCGCCGTATGCGGGAGAAAAACCAAGTCCTTCATCTTTAATAACCAACAAAACATCTGTCGGAGTCATCGTTACATAGATTTGGGCAGCGCTTGTGCCCGCGTGCTTGCGTACATTATTCAGCGCCTCTTGGGCAATGCGGAACAAGGTCTCTTCCGTGCGCGACGGCAATTGGATAACGCCTGTCACTTTCGTTTCCATCGATAGCCCGAGCATCTCACCGTAGGCTTTGATCGCGTCTATTAAGCCGCTCTCCAGCCCTTTTGGCCGCAACTGCCAAATCAATGCTCTCATTTCATTGAGCGCTTCCTGGCTAAGATGCTGGATATCGCGGAATGTGCTTTTTTGCGCTTCGTCTTCCGCCATTTCGATGCCGCCCCTTGCCGTCAATGTCACCGAGAACAGCAGCTGATTGACGGAATCATGCAGATCCCGCGCAAGCCGGTTGCGTTCTTTGACGAGTGCCAATTCCTGCTCTTGTTTGGTCAAGACGATGCGCTTGATGGCGGAACCGATTTGGAATGCAACCGATTCCAATAAAGCCAATTCATCTTTCGAAAAGCGTACCGTATCGGCTGCAGCGATATTAAGCAAACCGAATTTTTCCTTACCCGATTGCAAGGGCACAGTCGCATGATGCGAAATATTGCCGATTTTGCCATGAGCCGCTTTGGCGTTTTCGATGCGCTGGCAGGCGATGATATTCGACGCCTTTTCCAAATCACCGTCATGGTAGCGCTTGACGCACCAGCAGCCCCCTTTCGTCAAATGGCGGCACTCTCGCTCCTCAAGGGCATCCGGCAAATTGGCCTGTGCCACCAGCCGGTGCTTGCCCTTTTCATCAATGAAAAAGATCCACGCCGTCTCGAACTTGGAGTTCTGCAACAACTTGTCGATCGCACCTCCAAGCATCCGCTCCATATTTGTTTCTTCATTCAATAATTCTGCGATTTCCTTTAATAAAACAACGTCCGAATGTTGCTCAGGCACCATGTGATCCCTCCTAGTTGCTATTGTAACCATAAGAACCGCACGCTCGCCTCATTCTTTCGAATGAAAAAGCTCCCTCTATGGGGAGCTTTTTTCACCGGTTCGCAACGATGTCGAGAAATGATTCTTTCAATAATTCCAGTTTTTCGTCGCTTTCCTGCTGACTGTCCGCTTTGACGCCGAGGTAGTATTTCACTTTCGGTTCGGTGCCACTTGGGCGTACACAGACCCACGACCCGTCTTCTAAGAAATACTTCAAGACATTCGACTGTGGCAAGACGATCGCTTCGCTCGTGCCCATATCGACAAGCGTCCGTGTACGGGTGTCGTAGTCTTCGATTTTTTCGATCGCGATGCCGGCAATGGATTGTGGCGGCGTCGCGCGCAATCCATCGAGCAGCTGCGTGATTTCACGTGCCCCTTCGATGCCCTTTTTCGTTACAGAAACGAGCAATTCGCGGTAGAAGCCATGGTGTTCGTACAATTCATTCAACACGCCGTAGAGATTTTTGCCTTGTTTCTTATAGAAAGCGGCCGCTTCGACCAGTAGCAATGTCGCTTGAACGGCGTCTTTATCGCGCGCAAAATCGCGGATCAAATAGCCGTAACTTTCCTCGTAGCCGAACAGGAAAGTGAATTCGTGCTGCGCATCGTTTTCACGCAATTTCTCGCCGATGAATTTGAAACCTGTCAACACGTCTTCACTCTCTACGCCGTAGCTTCTAGCGACCGCTTCACCGAATCCGGAAGTGACGATAGTCTTGAAGATGCGCCCGTCTTCCGGCAGTTCGCCTTTGGCTTTTTTCTGGCTCAATAAATAATCCAGCAAGATGCCACCCGTTTGGTTGCCAGTCAATAATTCGTACTGCGTACCGGTCCAGACCGCTGCTCCGACACGGTCACCGTCCGGGTCGATCGCAATCAATAAATCTGCGGTCTGCTCTTCGCCGTATTTCCGGGCGAGGTCGAACGCCGATGATTCTTCTGGGTTCGGTGATTCCACCGTCGGAAATTCACCATCCGGCGCCATTTGTTCTTCGACATAACTGATACCACTATAGTCCGCTTCGTCGAAAACCCGGCGGACGGTCGCGCCTGAGGCCCCGTGAAGCGGCGTAAAGACAACGCTGATCGGCTCAACTTTAGTTTCCTGCACCGTCAATACTTGGGCGATATAGGCGCGGTCGAGCTCTTCACCGAGAATTTCCAATAAAGAGGAATCATACTCATCATTTTCGATGGCGAGTTCATCTTCCACTCGGCTGACAAATTCGATGACCTGGTCTGCCGCTTCCAAATCCAATTGCGCGCCGTCTTCGCCGTATACTTTATAGCCGTTGTATTCAGGCGGGTTGTGGCTGGCGGTGATGACAATGCCCATAAAGGCATTCAATTCGCGCACCGTAAATGATAATTGCGGGGTCGTGCGCGGCGCTTCGTAAACATAAGCACGAATGCTCGCAGCTGCAAATGTACGTGCTGCTTCTTCGGCAAACTCCGGCGACATACGGCGGCTGTCGAACGCAATCGCCACGCCGCGCTTCATTGCATCTTCACCAAAGCTTTCAATATAATCGGCAATTCCTTTTGATGCTTTTCTGACGGTATAGACGTTCATGCGGTTCGTGCCTGGCCCGATTTCACCGCGCATCCCACCTGTTCCAAAAACCAAGTCCTGATAAAACGCATCTTCTGCCAGCTGCTCGTCTTCCGATAATAATTGCAGCTGCTGTTTCGTATTCGTATCTAGCCCCTCGTGTCCGAGCCATTTTTGCATTCGCTGTTTCCATGTCATGGTTCATCCCTCCAATTACTTATCAGTTTACCAAATTTTCCACAAAAAAGCCGCCCCGATTCGGAGCGGCTGGAGTTAATCTTGTTTGTATTCAACACGGTAGACATCATGGCGGCGGTCTTTCAATTGCTTGACGGTGCCGTCTTGGCGCTGGCGTCTGAGGATCTCAAGGTCGACATCCCCGATCAACACCATTTCGAGGTTCGGGTTGGTTTCCCCAACGATGCCATCGCGTGCGAATTCGAAGTCGCTTGGTGCAAAGATGCCGGATTGTGCATATTGGATATCCATGTTTTCCGTTTGCGGCAAGTTTCCGACCGTTCCGGAAATAACTGTGTAGATCTGGTTCTCGACTGCGCGGGCTTGTGCACAGTAACGCACGCGCAAATAGCCTTGGCGGTCTTCGGTACAGAACGGCGAGAAGATGATGTTGGCACCCATATCGGTCGCGATGCGGGCCAGTTCAGGAAACTCGATGTCGTAACAGATTTGGATGGCGATTTTGCCGCAATCCGTATCGAAAACGCGCACGGAGTCCCCTGCTGAAATGCCCCACCATTTACGTTCGTTCGGCGTGATGTGGATCTTGTACTGTTTATCGATCGAACCATCGCGGCGGAACAAATATGCGATGTTGTAAATCTCATCATTTTCTTCCTTGACGAAATGCGACCCACCGATGATGTTGACGTTATAGCGGACAGCAAGATCCGTGAACAGCTCAATATACTGAGGCGTGAATTCCGTCAATTTGCGTACGGCTTGGCTCGGCGATGGTTCATTCAAGAACGACATCAATTGCGTCGTGAAAATTTCCGGGAACACGACGAAATCCGAATGGGCATCCGATGCCACATCGACAAAGTACTCGACCTGGTTCGCCAAATCGTCGAATGAATTGATGGCACGCATCAAATATTGGACGACACAGATGCGAACAGGCAAACTGGTCTTGAAATGGCGCTTGGAGATCGGTTTGTAATCGACATTGTTCCATTCCATAAGCGTTGCGTATTTGCCCGATGCTTTATCGTCCTGCAAATAGCCGGGGTTGATGCGCATCAACTGGAAACCGTTCATCAATTGGAACGTCAGCACCGGATCATAGATTTTATGGCGTGACACCGAATCGACGTATTCACGCGGCGACATTTCGTCTGCGTGTTTATGGTAGTTCGGGATGCGCCCGCCGATGATGATCGACTTCAAGTTCAGTTCACGCGCGAGTTCTTTGCGCGCTTCGTATAAACGCTGCCCGACTTGCATGCGGCGATATTCGGGATGCACCATGACTTCGATGCCGTACATATTATAGCCGTCCTGGTTATGGTTCGTTATATAGCCGCCGTCAGTGACATCGTCCCACGTATGGCGGTCATCGTATTCGTCGAAATTGATCAATAGGCTCGAGCAAGAGCCGATTACTTTGCCGTCAAGTTCCGCGACGATCTGCCCTTGCGCAAAAACGCCTAAATGGCTTCTAAGCTGCTCTTCTTTCCAAGGTTCCATACCCGGAAAGCAAAGCTGCTGCATTTCCAGAATGGCAGGTATATCAGCATAGCTCATCTCACGGATGATCATGCTTTTTTCAAAATGGGATAAATCGAATTGTTCTGCCACGTTACCGCGCTCCTTCACAAAAGTTTCAAAGTTCATTATAGCCCATACGCCCCGTTGTTGATATTATTTTACTTGTATGGTTTTAAGAATTATACTTCAAAAGGAAAGCTTTCCGGAAAAGAGGGACAACAGATGACAAAGCGTCAAGAAAACAGTTTGCTGTTCATGTGGGCAGTGTCCCTGGTTGCGACACTTGGCTCGCTGTATTTTTCCCAGGTGCGCGGGTATGCCCCGTGTGAGCTTTGCTGGGTGCAGCGCATCTTCATGTATCCCCTCGTTTTTGTGCTCGGCGTTGCCTATGTTCAGAAAAACCCGCACATCGCAATGACTTCGCTCGTGCTGTCCGTCATCGGAGGCTCGGTTTCGCTGTATCATTACGGCATCCAGAAACTCCGATTCTTGTCGGATTCCGCACCGTCATGCGGGCAAGTCCCATGCACAGGGGAATATATTAATTACCTCGGATTCATCACCATCCCGTTTCTCGCACTCATCGCATTCGCCTTGATTGCCGGAACGAGTGTTTATCTGTGGAAATCATTGAAGGAGGAACAATAAGATGAAGAAGTTATTGATTATCGCCGGCGTCGTACTTGCCATCTTTGCCTTGATCGTCTTCTTGACCAATCAATCGCAAGACGAGAAACTGGCGGACAACCAATACGGCACGGATGATTTGAACCCGGCCACCATCGACCAGCTCGATGATGAAAACTACCAGAACATCGCATTGCCGGATGATGTGAACGAACAGATCCAAAGCGGCGAGCCGACTACGGTTTATTTCTTCAGCCCGACTTGCCAATTCTGCCAGCAGACGACACCGGTTTTGATGCCTGTCGCAGATGATATGGATGTCGATGTGCTGCAGTACAACCTGCTCGAATTTGAGCAAGGCTGGTCTGATTATGGACTTGAAGCGACACCGACACTTGTCCATTATGAAGACGGTCAGGAAGTCGCCCGCTGGACAGGCGCACAGCCGAAAGAGAATATCGAACAATTTTTCCAGGAAGTCGTGAAAAAATAAACTGAAACGGGATCATGTGCCGCGCGCATGATCCCGTTTTTATGGAGGACTGTATGATGAATTGGACTTACCAAATCCCGGAACAAGGCATGACCGTCACGGACTTATTGAAAAGTGAATGGGGACTCGGAAAAAAGACCGTGCACGAACTGCGTATGGCCAAAGGCGTCCGTCTTGAAGACGGCACAGAACCGCGCTGGCAGGAAGCACTCGACAAAGGGACGCAGCTGACTGTTACTATCCCACAAGCCGAGTCGCCGTATCGCCCGAACGCGTCGATCGAACCTGAGATTTTATTTGAAGATGAGCATTTCATCATCGCCAATAAACCAAAAGGGCTCGCCACCCACCCGAACGATAACCACCAGGATGATACATTCATCAACGGCTTGATGGCTTACGTCCAGCAATCCGGCGGTTCGTATATCGAACACATCCACCGGCTCGACCAAGGCACTTCCGGCGTGTTGCTATTGGCAAAACACCCAATCGCCAAAAACGTCATGGACCGGATGGTCGAACAAAAGCTTGTGCAGCGTGAATACGAAGCACTCGTCAAAGGGCTGGTGCGCGGGCAATCCGGGACGCTCGACTTCCCGCTCGGCCGCGACCGCCATCATGCGACGCGACGCCGCGTATCGCCGAACGGGCAAAGCGCCGTCACCCATTACCAGGTCATCAACCGTGCAGACGGTCGCTCCCTGCTTCATTTAACTTTGGAGACGGGGCGCACGCATCAAATCCGCGCCCATTTGTCGCACGTCAAGCACCCGATAATCGGCGATGAATTGTACGGAGGGCCGCCGACTGAAGACGGCGAATACTTCCTGCATGCATTCCGCATCGCGTTTAAACACCCGTTCACTGGACAGCAAATCGATATCGAAGCAAAACAATAACCAAAAGGCCAGCGAACCCATTCGCTGGCCTTTTTTTATTAAACTTTGATTTCATCCGGATGGGTTCCGCTCCGCCAATCCTGGTTGAGCGCTGAAATCTGTTTCATCTCTTCTTTACTTAATTCAAAATCAAAAACATCGGCATTTTCAACGATGCGCGACGGCGTCACCGATTTCGGGATGACAATCAAGTCATTCTGGAGATGCCAGCGAATAATGGTCTGCGCGATGGATTTCCCGTACTTTTCGCCGATTTCCGAAAGCACCGGATCTTCGAGCAGACGCCCTCTCGCAAGAGGCGACCAGGAAGTGACCGCAATGTCTTGTGCCGCACAAAATTCGCGCAGTGACTCCTGCGTCAATTGCGGATGCAACTCGATCTGGTTGACCATCGGTTTCGTATTGGCCTTGGCCAAGATCTTCTCCAGGTGATGCTGCTGATGGTTGGAAACGCCGGCAGCACGGATCAATTTTTCATCATAGAGCCGCTCGATTGCACGGTAGGTTTCCTCGAACGTGTCGGGGATCGCCCAATGCGTCAAATACAGATCCAGATAGTCCATATCCAGCCGTTTCAATGAAGCTTCGAATGCACGCAAGGTCTGGTCGTAGCCCTGGTCGGTATTCCATACTTTCGACGTGATGAACAGCTTTTCACGCGGCACGCCTCCTGCGCGGACTGCTTCGCCAACCTCTGCTTCGTTGTCATATACTGTAGCGGTATCGATCGCTTTATAACCTGTTTGGATCGCTTTTACCATCGCTTCGACCGCCGCTTCTTTATCGGTCATCTTGTAGACGCCAAGGCCGAAACGCGGCATTTCCACTCCATTATGTAAGGTCTTTGTTGATTCAATCGTCAGATTCATAAAAATTCTCCTCCTGTTCTTTTTTATTGTACAAATTGTCGACAGGAATTTCGACTATTCGCCACTAGATTGAGAAAAGCTCTTGCATCCGATATTAAAAACGAATATTATTAAACGTGTTGTTCAAAATGTTCGTGTTTATAAGGAGGATATTCCATGTTTCAGTTAAAAGAACACGGAACTGACGTCAGAACCGAGATTACTGCCGGTATGACGACGTTCCTGACAATGGCGTATATCGTCATCGTCAACCCGGTGATTTTAGGTGCTGCCGGCGTTCCGTTCGACCAGGTTTTTCTTGCCACCATCATAGCAGCGGTTATCGGTACATTATGGATGGCATTGCTCGCCAATTACCCGATCGCCATCGCTCCGGGCATGGGGCTTAACGCATATTTCACTTCCATGGTGCTCGCTTCTGACGGCGCCATTGATTATACAACCGCTTTTGCTGCAGTCTTCGTTTCGGGATTGCTGTTTGTCGCACTGTCATTAACCTCGATGCGCAAAATCCTCATTGAAGCCATTCCCGAAAACTTGAAACACGCCATCACGGCAGGCATCGGCTTGTTCATCGCTTTCATCGGCATGCGCCTCAGCGGCTTGATCGTCGCCAATGAAGCGAATCTCGTGGGGCTTGGCGACCTGACTTCGCCGCCTGTCGCTTTGACGCTCGCAGGGCTCGCCATCACGCTTATCTTCATGTCCTTGAACATTCACGGCGGGATTTTCTTCGGCATGATCGCAACGGGCATCATTGCCTTCTTCACCGGCCAATTGACATTTGCGGAAGGCTTCATGAAGTTGCCATCGCTTCCGGAAGGCATCATCGTTTGGAATCCCATCGAAGCCTTCCTGCTGGTCGCCGAATTCGGCCTCTACGGCGTCGTGTTCTCGTTCCTGCTCGTCACGCTTTTCGACACGACCGGAACGATGATCGGTGTCGCAAAACAAGCAGGGCTCATGAAAGACAATAAAATGCCGCGCGTGCGCCAGGCGCTTCTCGCTGATTCTGTCGCTGCCAGTGCAGGCGCCATGGTCGGCACAAGCCCGACCAGCGCATATGTCGAATCTTCCGCCGGCGTAGCTGCAGGCGGGCGCACGGGGCTCACAACTTTAACCGTCGCTATCCTGTTCATCGCAGCTGCCTTTTTCGGGCCGCTTGTCGGCTCGCTTTCTGGCGTCGCCGCCATCACCGCTCCCGCTCTCATCATCGTCGGCAGCTTAATGATCGGCGCCGTCAAGCAAATCGATTGGGATCAATTCGATGAAGCGTTCCCGGCGTTCCTGATTGTTCTCGCTATGCCGCTCACATCAAGCATCGCAACGGGTATCGCACTCGGATTCATCTCTTACCCACTGATGAAAATCTTCAAAGGCAAATGGAAAGCCGTTCACCCGATTCTTTATATTTTTGCTGTGCTGTTCACGATCCAGATCCTCATTGCACCGCATTAAAAAATCCCCTGCATTCTTCTATGCAGGGGATTTTTTGCATCTTAAACGATAGGGCCGCTTACAAACCAATTTTCGTTGTCTTTACATTTGCCCACAAAAAAACACCGATTTCTCGGTGCTTTTCTTGTTAGACTCTAGCTGAACGCCCGGACATGGCTGCTGAGAGCAATAGCACGATTGCTGTCAATAAGTGCAGCGCCCAGCCGATCAACGGAATCCAAGCGAGTGCACTTGTAATGATCCCCAGAATCGAGCCGAACTTCGGCGAATATTCTTTAAAGCAAAAGAACAACGTAATGGCATGTAGCACGAACATGATGCCGAGCGGTGCATAGCCTGCAGAAATCACAAATCCGCCCCCGATGAACGGAATGGCCAGAAATGCCTCCGCAAGGCCCGTAATCCAAAGCAGTGCAACGGATGTCTTCATTTTCATATCAGTTCATCCCTTCCTTTTCTTCCTACCCCTATATACGCATCACATCCAAAAAAGTTTCAAGTTTTTCGGATAGACGGAAAATGTCCATATTTTCGAGTGGGTTCCATATTTCATTTTTCCCGATGGTACGCTATACTAAACACAGATGCAAATTTCAAGGAGGTCGTCATTCATGAACTTGATCTTAATCTTGGGGATTTGTGTATCGTTTTTGGTAGCTATCTTCACTGCTGGATACGATGACAAACCAGGCACAGACAAAAGACAATAACCTGAAAAGCAAAAGGACAGCGCCCACGCGCTGTCCTTTTTTGTCGTTTATTTCAAATTCGGGAAATCCTGTTGGCGCAGCGCTTCATACATCAAGATCGCTGCCGTGTTCGACAAATTGAGTGAACGGATATGTTCGTTCATCGGGATGCGCAAACAGCGCTCTAAGTTGGCATCAATCAATTCCCTCGGCAAACCTTTCGTCTCCTGCCCGAAAACGAAGAAATAATCTTCCCCGGTATCCGAAAAATCAAACGAGCTGTAGGTCTTCGTGCCAAATTTGGTGATGTAATGGTATTTGCCGTCAGGGTAAGCTGCAAATAACTCATCGAGGCCATCGTGGTAATGAATGTCCACGTGCTCCCAATAATCGAGCCCGGCCCGTTTGAGCATTTTATCGTCCGTCGAAAATCCGAGCGGCTTGATCAAATGAAGGCTGACGCCTGTGCCCGCACAAGAGCGTGCAATGTTCCCGGTATTCGCCGGAATTAATGGCTGATATAACACAATGTGTATTCCCAAATTTCTTCACTTATCCTTTCGTTTCTGCAGAAAAGAATGCCAAGCCTTTAGCGATCTCCGCCAGCACCTCTTCATCTTTCTCTTGCTGTTGTGCATATTCGAGCGCTTGTCTTCCATCATCCGTCCCGATGCGGCCGATCGCCCAAGCCGATGTCCCGCGAATGACCGGGCGCGGATCCGTCTTCATCAATTCGATCAACGTGGGCACTGCAGACTGCTCCTTGAAATGGGCAAGCGCCAAAATGGCATTGCGCTGGATCGGCTTTTTGCCGCGCCAAGAACCTGATACATGGCCGAATTTCTCTTTGAACTCCCGATTGGAAATGGTCAACAACGGCTCGAGCAAAGGCTTGGCGATTTCCGGGTCCGGATCGAATTCCGGATGGATGCGATTGGCTTTGCGCTTATTTTTCGGGCACACGGTCTGGCACGTGTCGCAGCCATAGATCCGGTTGCCGATTTTCGAGCGGAACTCATCCGGCAGAAAGCCTTTTGTCTGCGTCAAAAACGAAATGCAGCGCTGGGCATTGAGCTGCCCACCCTCGACAATCGCACCAGTCGGGCACGTATCGATACATAAGCGGCAGTCGCCACATTGGTCTTCCAGCGGTTCGTCGTACTCAAATGGGATATTGGTAATCATCTCGCCCAAATAGACATATGACCCGAATTCCGGCGTGATGATATTGGTGTTTTTCGCGCTCCATCCGATGCCGGCACGCTCTGCCACGGCACGGTCAGACAACTCTCCGGTGTCGACCATCGATTTTGTCCGCGCATCTGGATAATGAGCCGCGATGAACGCTTCAAGCAGCGCCAGGCGGTCCCGAAGTGCTGCATGGTAATCCTTGCCCCAGGAAGAACGCGAGAAAATGCCGCGCCTCGCTCCCTTGACACCAGGCGTCGCCCCTTCCATTTTGGAAGGATAGGCAATCGCAATTGCAATAATGCTCACGGGCTCTTCCATCAATAGTTCCGGACGTGTGCGTTTCTCCACATCCGATTCCTCAAAACCGGACTGAAAATTCAATTGCTGCTGGCGGATCAAGCGATGCTTTAAATTAAAAAATGGTTCGGCCGAAGCAAAGCCGATTTTATCAATTCCGATTTCCGCGGCATACGCAACCAGTTGTTGTTGGAATTGATCCAAGTTCATGTCGATAACTCCTTGCTCCAATTTATGGTAAGATAAGGCTATTATTCACGGAAAGGATGATTGCTGTGGACTTTCGCGTAAACTCTGAAATTACAGAAATCCTGCCTGATTTCAAAATCGGCATTATTCATTATAACAATATCACCGTTTCGGATTCACCTCAAATGTTAAAAGGCCGCCTCCAACTGTTTCAGGAACAATTATTTTTCGATATGGACGATAAAGAATTGACGGATTTTCCTGGCCTTCTCGAATGGAGGCTGGCTTGGAAAGCTCTCGGAGGCGACCCGAACCGCTACCGGCCTTCTGCAGAAGCCTTGTATCGCCGTGTGCGCAAACAAAACTATCTGGTCCCTGTCAACTCGGCGATTGATATGAACAGCTTCCTATCCCTTCAGTACGAAATTCCGCTCGGTTTATACGACACGGACCAAATCGAAGGCGGTATCGAAATCGCACTCGGCAAGCCCGATGACCGCTATGAAGGCTTGAATAACCGCGACAATACGCTCGATAACATTATCGTCACACGCGATGCAAATGGCGCGTTCGGCAGCCCATACGTCGATTCAAAGCGCACTGCTGTAACACAACAGACTACTGACGCGATACATGTGTTTTACCTCCGCCCCTCCATGAACAGCGACAACGCCATCCAGCTATTGACCGCTGCCGGCAATATGTTCACTGGCATCAACGGCGGCGAAGCGACTGCGTTTGTTCTTTAATTGCCTGAAGCATTTGCTTCAGGCATATTCTTTTTGTTCTCCCTAAAACTCTAGTATTCTTTTGATACTGAGATAAAAAAGAGGGATGCCACATGAAAAAAGTCCATAGCGACGTTATCCAATTCCGCGGCAGCCATTACGATTTCGGCTACCACCAAGGGGAGTTGTTGAGAGATTCACTACTTTTACCAAACCGAAAAATACAGCGCAATGAAAACAGCAAGCAATTATTGGTGGATGAAACGAAAGCCATTGATATGCTCGAACGCTTCGCCCCGCGCATCTGGGAAGAAATCGAAGGCTTGGCTGATGCCTTGAAATGGCCACTTTTTGATGCCTTGCGCGAATTCGGCGGCTATTATATCGAATATACACGCAGCGGCTGTTCGATCCTGAGCCGCTCCGATTTTCTAGTCCGCAATTATGATAGTTCGCCGCAAGGCTATGAAGGCCGATTCGCCCTATACGAGCCGACAGACGGAGGCTATGCTTCCATCGGGCCGTCCATGCAAATTACCGGGCGGACGGATGGACTCAACGAGAAAGGGCTTGCGATGGGCTATAATTTCATCAACCGCCGCAATTCAGCAGACGGGTTTATCTGTAATATGATTGGCCGCCTGATCCTCGAGCATTGCGCAACGATCGAAGAAGCCGTCGATTTATTGAAAGAACTGCCCCACCGCCGGTCATTCAGCTATGTATTACTGGATAAGAGCGGACGTTCAGTTGTCGCCGAAACTTCCCCACGCAATGTCATTGTCCGGGAAGCGGCTGTATCGACCAACCATTTCAAAGTGTTATCGGAAGAAAACCGTTACCAGATCGACGATTCCAAACGCCGCGAAGATGCGCTGCTGACTCATGCCACCACATCAAACGACGCATACGCAGCGTTCCGATTATTGAACGACTCAAACCAGGGCGTGTTTTCAACAAAATACAGCACCGCTTCCGGTACCTTGCATACGGCTTCCTATTTTCCAAACAGCTTGGAAGTCGGCTTCGCGATCGGCCCCGACCGTTTGCCGCTCATGTTCGATTTTCAAAAATGGCTTCAAGGCGAACGCTTGCTGGCAAAACGCATCAACGGGAAAATCGATACCCATTTCCCGTTTCCGTATCTTGACGACCTATCTTCATTGCAGCAAAAAAACGGCTAGAGCATTCGGATGCTCCAGCCGTTTTTCATTTGAACAACGCATCAGTATGGGCGAACCCAATGCCGGTATCGATCTGTCCATTGACGGATGTATTGCGGACAGGCTTCCCTGCAAGCCATTCCCCAAACTTGAACACTTCGGGCTCCTGGTCGCCTCCAAGCGCGAACCACACTTCCTGCTCTTTCGGTAGATAAACAGAGGTATGGATTGTTCCGGCCCAACTCTTATAAAGATCCGAAAACAAGCCGCGGCCCGTGTCATTGAACAAGCGATAAGCGCGATACGCTTCCGCTGCATCTTCTGCATTCTGTTCGATAACCGACAGTCGTTCATAAGAATCCTTTAAATAATTGCGGTTTTCATGCTGCTGGATTTCAAAATGATTCGTACAGGCCGAAGCATCGCGCACTGCCACTTTGCGCGGTGTTGCTTCCATAACCTTTGTGGCGCCGCTCTTATCGGTCACAACGTAGCTAAATGACCCTCGATGCGGAATATCTTTTACTAAAGCAACAGCCTCTTCTATAGTTGAGCAGCTCTCGAGAATGATGCGCCCGATCATATAACAGACAAAGCCATCACCCGGGTTTTTTCGGTGCATAAAATTATAGCCCATCGCCAAGCCATGCTCGTTCATGCCATCCATACGTCCCAAAATGCGCTGGCTCGGACCGATAATGGCGTTCCCCTCTTGTGGCTGGAACAAGCAGAACCTGCCTTCATATGTCTGCGGATGGAAGTCATAATTGCGCACCAAAAAGTCTTCGCCGCTGACGATTGAACAGCCCGACGGCGGTGCATCGATCCGGTAACCGCCAAAATCACGAAGCACCTCATCAATCGGTAGCTTGAGGCTATCTTCAAGGCCTTTCAACTCCTCCCACAAGTTCGGGGCGTATTCATTGAACGCAGCTTGCGCTTCTGCCGGGTCGATGACAAATCGCGGCCTCTTACTCTTCCATTGCCCGCGGCGGTTGTGCAGCGTGATCGATTCTTTAAGCGCATTCCCTTGCATCATTCCATAATCATAATGGCTTCCTCTGAATTCGACGACTTCACTATCTATCTGTCTCATAACTCCTCCTCATTACTGATCGTTTTTTAATTTTTTAAAAGATCATCTTTCTTACTCATTCGGCGAACCACCCATTTTTCAAGCTCCACAATAATAAAGACACTCATCCCGATCAGCAATGGCCAAATCCAATACCTGAGCCCGATCGGTTCCGTGCCAAGCAGCGTATTCATAAACGGCACATACGTCACCGATAGCTGCACTAAGATTAATATGGCCGAGACAATAAAAGCCGCTTTATTGGAAAAGAAATCACGATTCAGTGCAAAACGCCGCTCACTCCGGCAATTGAATAAATAAAATAGCTGTGAAATGACCAGGGCTTGTAAAGTCATGGTCTGCAAGATGCCTTGGTCATAATCTCTAGCTTCCAGCATGCTGTTCATCCATAAAATGCCCCCTCCGATAATCGCCGATGCAAAAGCGATGCGGAAAACATAATAGCCACTGAGCAACGGGCTATTGGCTTTCCTAGGTGGCCGCTCCATCGTACCAGGCTCGAGCTTCTCAAATGCAATCGCCAAGGAAATCGTCACAGCTGTAATCATGTTGACCCACAAAATTTGTACCGCAGTGAGCGGAATCGTAGTGCCAAATAGAATGCTGATAAAAATGAGCAGCCCTTCGGATACGTTTGTCGGCAATATGAACAGGATGGTCTTTTTCAAATTGTCATAGACGCGCCGCCCTTCCTTCACTGCATTGACAATCGTGCTGAAATTATCATCAACCAGCACCATCTCTGCCGCTTCTTTTGATACTTCTGTTCCTTTGATTCCCATCGCAATGCCGATATCAGCTCGTTTCAAAGCCGGTGCATCATTGACCCCGTCGCCGGTCATTGCACACACTTGCCCCTTGGCTTGAAGAGCTTCAACCAATTGCAATTTATTTTTCGGGCTGGTACGCGCGAAAATGTCATATTCCAAGGCTGCAGCTTCCAACTGTTGTGCGTTTAAACCATCCAATTCCCTACCTTCAAGCGCCTTGACCCCATCGCCGATTCCAAGCTTGGCTCCAATCGCCACAGCGGTGTCTTTATGGTCTCCAGTGATCATCTTGACACGAATTCCGGCTTTCTTGCATTGTACAATTGAATCGATCACTTCTTCGCGCGGAGGATCAATGATGCCAGCCATGCCCAGAAACTCAAATCCGCACTTCATATCTTCGTGATTTATGACTTCCACTGTGTAATCGACTTGCTTAACAGCAGCTCCTAAAAGGCGTTCTCCGCGTTTTGCATGTGAGGCTACCTTCGCCTCCCATTCATTCCTTTCTTCGCTTGGTATCATCCCCAACAGCTTTTCAGGGGCACCCTTTGCATAGATCCATTTAGTTCCCCGATCTTCAACCAAAGCAGCCATGTATTTATAAGTAGAATCAAACGGAATCTTCATAATTACTGGCAACTTCTCTACTTCGTCATCCGCTTTCTCTGCAAGCGTCAACAGGCAGCCTTCTGTCGCACCCCCACTGATTGACCATTTCCCTTTTTTCCCTTTGACCAAATGCGCATCATTAACTGTTTTCACACAGGCTAAAAACTTTGCCAAGCGAGGATGATCAGCTAAACGAATTCCATCTCCGTTTTTCTTTAACATTCCTTCGGGTGAATAACCGACCCCACTAACATTGATTTCTTCATCTGCCAGAATAACAGAAGTCGCCGTCATTTCATTTTTCGTCAAAGTCCCTGTTTTGTCTGAGCATATTACCGTAACGGCCCCTAAAGTTTCGACTGATGGCAAGTTCCGTACAATAGCATTCTTCCCAGCCATCGTTTGGACACCCAAAGCTAAAATAATGGATAATACCGCCGGCAACCCTTCTGGAATGGCGGCTACGGTCAAGCCGATGATTGCCAACAATAACTCAGCGGTGGCATAGTCATGGATCCAATAACCAATGAAAAACATGCCGATTGCACTCAGTACAATAATCACTGATATCACTTTTCCGAATTGAGCGGTCTGCTTTAATAAGGGTGTCTGTAATTTCTCGACCGATTCCATCGCGCTGCTGATTTTTCCGAGTTCAGTATCCCCTCCTGTTGCAATGACAACCCCAAACCCTGATCCGGCTGCAACAGCAGTTCCTGCAAATGCCATATTGGAACGATCGCCAAGCACAGTGTCGCTCGATAGTCTTTCAGTCTGTTTATTTACTGCATCCGACTCACCAGTCAAAGACGACTCCTCCACCTGAAGATTCGACGCTTCTACAAGCCGTATATCTGCGGGCACTTTATCACCCGCCCTTAAATAAACAAGATCCCCAGGCACCAAATCAGCTGCCAGAATATCTTTTCGTTTTCCTTCTCGCAATACTCCGGCTTTGACCGATAGCATTTCTCGTATGCTATCCAATGCTTTCTCAGCTTTATTCTGCTGAATATAGCCAATTGCCGCATTGATTACAACTACAGCTAAAATAACACTCGTATCAATATAATGTCCAAGTGCGATCGTAATGACTGCCGCTGCCAGCAATACATATATCAGTACATCATGAAAATGCTTAAAAAACTTTATTATTCCAGATTCTCGCTTTCCTTCAGGCAACTCATTAAGTCCTATTGCGTTCAGCCTTCTTACAGCTTCAGCTCTACTCAATCCTTCTTCTAAACGGACTTCCTGGTTATCGAGTATAGCCGTAAACTCTTGGTCAAAACCTTGTTCTTCGGCCACCTTGCCACCCCCGCCAAGATCGTAATTTTGATTATTATAACACGCAGCCTCCGTTCTCCCACGGCATCCTATTATATATTCCAACATACGTAAAAAAGACAGTCTTCAAAGGAAGCTGCCTTTTTAAAAATAACGGTGTAGAGAGCCGATCCCCTAAGATGTTTCCATCACTACCCTTTCAACTTAACGCATCGGCCACGTCCGTCTCGTGCGAAAACAGGTTACTCCTCAGCTACTTTTCCATTAGTGGTTTTTCTAATAATAGTGCTACTATTGTTACCAGATTAAGACAAAGAAAAAAGCCCTAACTGAAGTTAGGGCCTTTCAATACATTGCTTGGCAGAGCAATGTAGATGATACCGGCGGTCGGGGTCGAACCGACACTCCCGTGAAGGAACGGGATTTTGAGTCCCGCGCGTCTGCCAATTCCGCCACGCCGGCAAAATTGAATCCAGAAACAATTATTCATTGCTTTCAGGAACATTTATTATTATATTAGTAAACCGATTATTTTGCAAGGGGTTATTAGCTATTTTTTAAAAAAAATCTTTGCTATGTACAACTGCAAATCATTCATATAAATAAAGAAAAAAACTCTGACTATAAAAGTCAGAGTTTTAAGCTTTCATCACTTGGCAGAGTGATGATCATTTGATACCGGCGGTCGGGGTCGAACCGACACTCCCGTGAAGGAACGGGATTTTGAGTCCCGCGCGTCTGCCAATTCCGCCACGCCGGCAAAATAGTTTGGAGGCGGCAACCGGACTCGAACCGGTGGTAAGGGTGTTGCAGACCCATGCCTTACCGCTTGGCTATGCCGCCTAAATAATGGAGCGGAAGACGGGGGTCGAACCCGCGACCTCCACCTTGGCAAGGTGGCGTTCTACCACTGAACTACTTCCGCAAAAGCTGGGGTACCTGGATTCGAACCAGGGCATGACGGGATCAAAACCCGTTGCCTTACCGCTTGGCTATACCCCAATAATACTGGGGCGGACGAGGGGAATTGAACCCCCGAGTGCCGGAATCACAATCCGGTGCGTTAACCACTTCGCCACGACCGCCACGCTATTATTATGTATGATATTAAAATTTCAAGAAAACATGGGGCGGACGAGGGGAATTGAACCCCCGAGTGCCGGAATCACAATCCGGTGCGTTAACCACTTCGCCACGACCGCCAACATAATATTTAAAAAATGGCAGGGGCAGTAGGAATCGAACCCACATCGGAGGTTTTGGAGACCTCTGTTCTACCGTTAAACTATGCCCCTAAAAACTGGTGGTGGGGGGCAGATTCGAACTGCCGAACCCGAAGGAGCGGATTTACAGTCCGCCGCGTTTAGCCACTTCGCTACCCCACCTAATGGTGCCGGAGAAAGGACTTGAACCCTCAACCTACTGATTACAAGTCAGTTGCTCTACCAGTTGAGCTACTCCGGCATGGAGAAAAAATATGGTGGGTCAGGACGGAATCGAACCGCCGACACTTAGAGCTTCAATCTAATGCTCTACCGACTGAGCTACTGACCCATATTAATTAATAAAAATGGCGGTCCCGACCGGGATCGAACCGGCGATCTCCTGCGTGACAGGCAGGCATGTTAACCGCTACACCACGGGACCATTTGGTTGCGGGGGCAGGATTTGAACCTGCGACCTTTGGGTTATGAGCCCAACGAGCTACCGAACTGCTCCACCCCGCGATAATATTAAAGTTTCCTTCTATTTATGTGCATGAAAGAAATGGTGGAGGATGACGGGATCGAACCGCCGACCCTCTGCTTGTAAGGCAGATGCTCTCCCAGCTGAGCTAATCCTCCATTGAATGGTGACCCCTACGGGATTCGAACCCGTGTTACCGCCGTGAAAGGGCGGTGTCTTAACCGCTTGACCAAGGGGCCTTTATTTTGAGCTTAAGATACTGGCGGAGAGCAAGGGATTCGAACCCTTGAGACGGTTGCCCGCCTACATGATTTCCAATCATGCTCCTTCGGCCACTCGGACAGCTCTCCATAATTGGCTCCGAAGGTAGGACTCGAACCTACGACCATCGCATTAACAGTGCGGTGCTCTACCACTGAGCTACTTCGGAATAATAACCAGACTAGCGACGTCCTACTCTCACAGGGGGAAACCCCCAACTACCATCGGCGCAAAAGAGCTTAACTTCCGTGTTCGGGATGGGAACGGGTGTGGCCTCTTTGCCATCATCACTAGACTGTATTAATTTGAAAGACAAGATTTATTATATCAATAATACCGATTTTTTCAAGTATTTTTTCAAAAATAATATCTTATTCTTTCAAAACTGGATAAATCGACATTGAATTATGGAAACGCATTTCAGTTATTGGTTAAGTCCTCGATCGATTAGTATTCGTCAGCTGCACGTGTCGCCACGCTTCCACCCCGAACCTATCTACCTCATCGTCTTTGAGGGATCTTACTTGCTTGCGCAATGGGAAATCTCATCTTGAGGGGGGCTTCGTGCTTAGATGCTTTCAGCACTTATCCCGGCCACACATAGCTACCCAGCGATGCTCTTGGCAGAACAACTGGTACACCAGCGGTGTGTCCATCCCGGTCCTCTCGTACTAAGGACAGCTCCTCTCAAATTTCCTGCGCCCGSGRYKRGTCGGGACCTAAGTCGAGGCCGATAGGCGTAGACGATGGACAACAGGTTGATATTCCTGTACCACCTCCCCGCCGTTTGAGTAATGGGGGGACGCAGAAGGATAGGGTGAGCGTGCCGTTGGTTGTGCACGTCCAAGTTGTGAGATGAGAAACGAGGCAAATCCCGTTTCTATATAACATCAAGCAGTGATGGCAAGAGGTTTAACCTCAGAGTCCCTGATTTCACACTGCCAAGAAAAGCCTCTAGCGAGGCGGGAGGTGCCCGTACCGCAAACCGACACAGGTAGGCGAGAAGAGAATTCTAAGGTGAGCGAGTGAACTCTCGTTAAGGAACTCGGCAAAATGCCCCCGTAACTTCGGGAGAAGGGGTGCTCTGGTAGGGTGTTACAGCCCGAGAGAGCCGCAGTGAATAGGCCCAGGCGACTGTTTAGCAAAAACACAGGTCTCTGCAAAACCGTAAGGTGACGTATAGGGGCTGACGCCTGCCCGGTGCTGGAAGGTTAAGGGGAGTGCTTAGCGCAAGCGAAGGTGCGAACCGAAGCCCCAGTAAACGGCGGCCGTAACTATAACGGTCCTAAGGTAGCGAAATTCCTTGTCGGGTAAGTTCCGACCCGCACGAAAGGCGGAACGA
>NZ_JAHPZO010000001.1 GCF_019042655.1 Planococcus sp. CP5-4_YE | reverse complement strand
GCGCTGTAGAGGTTTTTTGAGGTTTCTTACAAGCTCCCGTTGGTTGTCGTCAATTGTGAATGACGGATAAACTATGTGGGTTCATTGTCATTATTATTTCACAATGAAAAAACGGAGGCGTATACCTTAAGGGAATTCTTCTAGTGGGTGAGTATAAATTATATTTAAATAATTTATATAAATAGTGAAAAGATGTAAGCGTTTGATATTATGACAGTTTTGTGAAAGGGTTTGTGATTTATTGCATTAACTATTATGGCGTGATATTATTAGGTTGTGAAATTAATCACATACAAACATACACCCCTTTGTTTGAGCGTGAACATTTCTCCCATCCCCTTTGTGTAAGATAAGAAAGGCGCCTTCCGGACGTGGAAGGCGCCTTTCGCTTATAAACTAATAATAGAAGAAAAAATAAGCTAAGCTCCTAGAGGGAGCTTAGCTTATTTTACTTTCCATAATGTTTCGGCCTGCATGGGAATACGTTCTAGTTTTTGTTGAAGTACCTGCTTTTTAAGCTCGCGTTCTGCTGTTTGTTCACTGATGTTATAGATGCTCGCCACCTCATGTGTTGCCATCGTTGGATATTTTATGAACAAGTCATCGAGAGAAGGCGGGGATTGCCGGTTAAGCCGGTCATTTCCCAGCATTTCCTGTAGGATGGTCAAATAGACGTCGTATGAATAAAGGCCTGAAACTTTAACGCCTTCGTCCTCGATGCATTCATTGAAAAAGACGATGCTAGGCACTTCGGAAATTTCCATTTCTCGCGTGATGCGTAAATCACATTGAAAAGCTTTTGCGCTATGGACAGAATGAAAATCATCCATGAATTCGTCTTGGTCCAATTCGGCTTCCTCTGCTATTTCAAGCAATACATCGTAAGAAGTAACATTTCTAGAATGCAAAAACAGGTGTTCTTGCAATTTATACAGGAAGCGATTGCCTGCGCGCTTGCCCTGAAGTTCTGCTGCCTTGATGGCGACAGAAGGAAGTGCGGGATGTTCGACTTCATCGCCGTTTACTTGAGTGTTTTTCACGCTCATATTCAGGGCGGATAATTGTGTGCTTAAGATCATCCGCATGGAAAAATAATGGCCATACTCGATTTGCATTTTGCGGATGATGGATTGAAGTTCCCAGCATGCGGGATTCATCGGGTCCATGAACACGTATAATTCCATCGGTTTGCAGGAAACTTGGTGTTCGCGGATTTCCTCTGCCAGATCCAGGTTGCTCACTCCAACTCCTCCTCACTGTCGTAATCATTCACCATATGGTGGGCGGTCAATACGAGACGATTAAAAAAGGTCTCGCGGAATTGGCCATTGAGTCCCACTTCATCCATCGCTTCACTCATGCACTCAAGCCAGGCTTGCGCGCGGTCAGGTGTGATTGGGAATGGATGGTGGCGTGCTTTTAGGCGAGGGTGCCCATGTTCCGCTGAGTAAATATTGGGGCCCCCTAAGTATTGTGTTAAGAATTGTTTTTGTTTTCTCGCTGTTTCGGTCAGGTCGTCAGGGAAAATGGGTGCAAGTTGCGGATGTGCTGAGACGCGTGCGTAGAAGGCGTCCACCAGGTTTGATAAAGTTTCCGCGCCAATTTCGTCGTACGGAATAAGCGGTTTTCCAGTCATCAGTCTTGTCCCCTTTGTGTTTACTGTAAATCCATTCTATCAACGCATGGTAAATATCTCAAACAAATCGCATGCCACACAACCGCTATAACTCCTTTAGCGCTTGGAAGCCGCCTTCATAAAACGTGCGATTTTTTTGTCTGCTGGGCGCATCGGGATGTGTTTTTCTTCCAGTAAAGAGATGAATATCCGTTTGCCAGAAGCTTCGTCTGTGACTTCGTATTCAAGTTCATAATCTTCCACACCCAAGTATTCCGAGTGGTCCAGCACGAGAAGCCCGCCTTTGTATTCGGCCTCTACACGATGTGTCGTCAAGGAACCGATGGGTGCCAAATCGGATGGGGAAACCCCGAGCCGTTCGAGCTCAGCGGCAACTTCCGGCGCATCGAACTGCCTTAAATCCAACATTGAAGAAGCCTGTTGTTGGTTTAAGACATCGGTCGTTTCATAGTTTCCAGAAGCGGCCGGTGTTTTAAGTGTGCATTCGAAGTGGCTGCCGATGCTGCGCAAGCGAAGAGCTGCCTTTTGGTCGCGCAGCTTGAAATCGGTTGTGTCAAAATAATGGTTGGTCTGGCTGATCGGTGCGGTTTTTTGCTCCGCCAATAATTTGCTATACTCTTCTTTGGTCAGCATGTTCTTAAATTCAATCTCAAGTTCTTTTGTCATCTGTTCACCTCATTACTCCCGCCTTTACGATAGAGGCTCATTTTCTATAGGAAAGGAGCGGCATCGCAACTGCGGGGTGGGTCAACCGGCGATAAGCGAAAAAATTATGCTCACGTCGATTGCTCTTGGCTTTGCCGTTAATTTCATTATCGGATAGTTAGGTGCAATCTGCAACGCAGAGCCTTGCTGTGGTAAAATAGCGTTATGAAGAAACAGCCCCGTGCTGGGCTTAAAGGATAGTAAAATGAGCAAAGCAGTGAGGAGGGCCAGACATGGGGCAATGGAATCGTTTTTTGGCGCCGTATAAACAGGCGGTCGATGAAATGAAAGTGAAATTCAAAGGGATGCGCAAGCAATTCGAAACGAATAACACGAATTCACCGATTGAGTTCGTTACCGGACGTGTGAAGCCGCTGGCGAGCATTTATGATAAGACTTTGGAAAAGGGGCTATTGTTTGAACCATCGGAAGAATTGGCCCGCAATTTGCAGGATATCGCCGGTTTGCGGATGATGTGCCAATTTGTGGGGGATATTGAAACCGTTGTAGGGCTATTGCGCCAACGTAATGATTTGCGGATCGTTGAGGAAAAGGATTATATTTCACATGAAAAGCAAAGCGGCTATCGTTCGTATCATGTCATTGTGGAGTATCCTGTACAGACCATTGACGGCGAGCAGTTGATCCTCGCGGAAATCCAGATTCGCACCTTGGCGATGAATTTCTGGGCATCAATTGAGCATTCCTTGAACTATAAATATAAAGGCGTCTTCCCTGAGGAGATCAAGCTCCGGCTGCAGCGTGCAGCGGAAGCGGCTTTCCAGCTCGATGAAGAAATGACGCAGATCAGGGATGAAATCCAGGAAGCGCAAGCGTACTTCAGTGAATACAAAGAATCTCCGGGAACCAGATTTCCGGCGGATGCGGAAGGAGGTCGAAAGGATACATGAAATTTTATATCATATCGAGAAGTGATGATTTATCCAATCGATTGATGGGAGAGGCCCGTGAATATTTGGAGGATTTCGGCATGGAATGGAACGAGGAATCCCCACAGATCGTCTTGTCGATCGGCGGGGACGGCACCTTGCTCCATGCATTCCATAAATACAGCGACCGCTTGGATACTGTCGCATTCGTCGGGATCCATACAGGCCACTTAGGATTTTATGCGGACTGGAAGCCGATCGAGATCGAGAAACTCGTCTTGGCGATCGCGAAAAAGGAATTCGAAGTCATTGAGTATCCTTTGTTGGAAGTGACGGTGCATTACCGGAACGACCAGGAATCTTCCACCTACTTGGCTTTGAACGAATCGACTGTGAAATCTCCGGATGTCACGCTCGTCATGGATGTCTTTTTGAACGACAGTCATTTTGAACGTTTCCGCGGCGATGGATTGTGTATGTCCACGCCTTCAGGAAGTACGGCGTACAATAAAGCGCTCGGGGGGGCAATCATCCATCCGTCCTTGCCGGCGATGCAATTAACTGAAATGGCTTCCATCAACAACCGGGTATTCCGGACTGTGGGTTCGCCGCTGGTTTTGCCGTCCCATCATCGGTGCAATTTGCTGCCAGTGAAAGCGCCGGATTTCATGGTGACGATCGACCATCTTCAATTGCTGCATAAAGACGTCGAATCAATCGAGTACCGCGTAGCGAAAGAAAAAGTGCGCTTCGCGCGTTTCCGTGCGTTCCCGTTCTGGCGCCGCGTGCATGATTCATTCATCGACAGCGAACTGTCGGAGGATTGAGATATGAAAGCATTTCAAGTTGAATTCACTGCACAAAAGCGCGGCCTGTTGCGGGAAGCGCTGCAAAATTATGGCATTTCCAAAAGGACTTTGGCTTCTGTGAAGTATGGCGGGGGCCATTTGCTGGTCAACGGTTCGGAAGTGACGGTCAGGCATCCGCTCGAAGTCGGGGATGCCGTGACCGTTATTTTTCCGAAAGAAACACAAGGCAAAGGCTTGACGGCAGAAGCAGGGCCGCTTGCGATTGTCTATGAAGACGACGCGTTGTTGATTGTCGAAAAGCCGCCAGGGCAAAACACCATCCCGTCACGTGAACAGCCGTTCGGCAGCCTGGCGAATATTGTCGCGGGCCATTTCGAGTGCCATGCTATCCCGTCCACATTGCATATCGCAACTCGCCTTGATAAAGACACTTCAGGGCTGGTATGCATCGCAAAAAATCGCCATATCCATCATCTGCTGTCTGTTCAGCAACAGGAAAAGCGCATGAACCGGCGTTATGAAGCATTTGTGCACGGCGAAGTGGCAGCAGGAAAAGTGGTAATCACGGCCCCCATCGCCCGAAAAGGCACGAGCATCATCGAACGCGAAGTAAGGGAAGACGGCAAATTCGCCGAGACCGAGCTGGAATTGATCCAGTCAATCGGCGGCATGAGCCATGTCCGGCTGAAATTGAATACCGGCAGGACACATCAAATCCGCGTTCATCTGGCCCATATCGGGCATCCGCTGCTCGGGGATGATTTGTACGGCGGCGGACGCGAGTTGATCGACAGGCAAGCGCTGCATTGCACGGAATTGCAGCTCGATCATCCCGTCTCCGGGAAACGGCTGGCATTTACGTCCGCGCTTGCCGATGACATGCACGTATTGAGTTAGTCATACTGATGAAAACGGTCTGGCTGAAAGGCTTGCATTGAGGGAACTTGGCAAATTTCCATTTCAGGAAAACGCAATGCAGTCAAAGCCCCTCCAAATACACAGCCAGTGTCGATATTGACGGTATTGTTTTTGAAGTAAGGAGTCTCGACCGGGGTGTGGCCGTAAACGATCCACGGTTTGCCGTGGTAGCTTTTTGCCCAATTGCCGCGCACTGGCCGGCCATCAGAATGGTATTTGCCCGTGATTTCGCCATACAAAGCAAAAGTGATGATGCGGCGGCTCAGTGCCTGGCCAATCATATCCTGGCGCAGCCCAGCATGAACAACAATTAAATCATTGTGTAATCGATGATAAAGCGGAAGCTCTTCATAAAACCGGATAAACCGTTTCCTGAACTGTTGCTGCGCGCCTTGTTCAAGCTGGCGCCATTCCGCTACGGTCATTTCCAAGCCGTGCAGGAGCTCAACCGGGTTGCCTTTGAAAAAACGATAGAGTTTATTGCAATGATTGCCAGGGGAATAATAGAGGATGCCTGCGTCCTCCATGGCGAATAATAGTTGCAAGACGTCGAGGGATTTCGGTCCGCGGTCCATGGCATCGCCGACAAATGCAAGCTTACGGCCTTCGGGATGGACGGGAAGGCCATTTTCGAATTGGTATCCAAGCTGTTCGATCAATTTGATCAGCTCATCAAAACAACCATGGATATCACCAATGACATCATAATTCATATTCTTCAGCTCCTATAAGCTATATACTGATTTCAGTGTAACGCATATCTGGAATAAAGCAGAAATGATTGAAAGGAGGGAGTATACATGATGGACGAAACGAAGATCCGTGACGAGGAACTGAATGAAGAGTTATTGCACGAACTGCTGAAAAAAGGGGATGTCGAAGCATTCCGAGAAGAATTTTTGTCCCACCATCCATACGACCAAGCAAGCTTTTACGAGAAAGCGGACGGGGAAACGAGGCAATTGCTCTATCAGTATCTCTCTCCGAAAGAAATGGCGGATATTTTTGAAGCCATTGAAGTGGACGATGACGAGTACGAAGATTTGTTCAAGGAAATGGACACACGCTATGCATCCGATATCTTGTCCTATATGTACACCGATGATGCAGTCGATGTGCTCAACGAACTGAACAAAGACCAGGTCGCCAGCTATTTGACGATCATGGACAAAGAATCCGCTCAGCAGATTAAAGACTTGCTGCATTACGAGGAGTATACGGCAGGTTCCATCATGACGACGGAATTTGTCGCGATCCCGAAAAATTCGACAGTGCGTTCAGCAATGAACATCCTGCGCAATGCCGCACCGAATGCCGAAACGATCTATTATGTCTTTGTCATCGACGAAGACCGCAAATTATCAGGCATCGTGACATTGCGTGATTTGATTGTTGCAGATGAAGATACCTTGATTGAAGCAATCATGAACGACCGCGTCGTCAGTGTCCAAGTAAGCGAAGACCAGGAAGAAGTCGCGCGCATGATCAAAGACTATGACTTTCTCGCACTTCCAGTCGTGGATTTCCAGGACCATCTGCTCGGCATCATCACAGTCGATGACATCATCGACGTGTTGGATGAAGAGGCGTCTGATGACTACTCCAAATTGGCCGCCGTCTCCGATATGGATACCTTTGACCGCGGCCCGTTGACAGCAGCGAAAAAACGCTTGCCATGGCTCATCTTGCTGACCTTCCTTGGCATGCTGACAGCGAACTTGATGGGCATGTTCGAAGCGACGCTCGACCAAGTGGCGCTGCTCGCCGTGTTTATCCCGTTAATAGCCGGAATGGCGGGGAATAGCGGCACGCAGGCGCTCGCGGTTGCCGTACGCGGTATTGCAACGGGCGATATCGAAGAAGAAAGCAAGATGAAGCTGTTGTTCCGCGAGGCTGGGACAGGCTTGATCACGGGCGTCATTTGCGGCATTGTGGTCGTGGGACTGGTTTATTTTTGGAAGTCTGAACTGCTGATCGGGATGTTGGTCGGCACTGCGGTCGCCAGCTCGATTTTCGTCGCGACCTTGGCCGGCTCATTTATCCCGTTATTGATCCATCGGATGAAGATCGACCCTGCCGTCGCGTCTGGGCCGTTCATCACGACTTTGAACGATATCATTTCCATCCTCATTTATTTGGGCTTGGCGACGACCTTCCTGACGAATTTATAAGCCGTTAAACAGATAAATGAAGCAAGATCCCGGAAAGTGCAATTGCACTTTCTTTTTTTATGGGGTAATATTAGTACCAGGTAATAATCTTAGGAGGTATATATATGTCGATTTCATTAAAAGATAAAACATACGTCATCATGGGGGTCGCCAATAAGCGCAGCATCGCATGGGGAATTGCGCGTTCATTGGACGCGGCTGGAGCGAACTTGATCTTTACATATGCAGGGGAGCGCTTTGAAAAGTCGGTGCGTGATTTGGTCGCGACACTCGATGGCAATCATGAGCAGATCTTGCCATGTGATGTGACCAGTGACGAGGACGTAGAGAAATGCTTCAACACGATCAAAGAAAGCGCTGGAAAAATCGACGGGCTGGCACATTGCATCGCGTTCGCAAAAACCGAAGAATTGTCAGGCGACTTTTCCGATACATCGCGCGACGGCTTTTTGCTCGCGCATAACATCAGCTCGTACTCACTGACGATCGTTTCGAAATATGCAAAACCGTTGATGACAGAAGGCGGAAGCATCGTAGCGCTGACTTACATCGGCGGAGAGCGCGTCATGCCGAACTACAATGTCATGGGCGTTGCCAAAGCATCGCTTGAAATGTCTGTCCGTTATTTGGCAGCGGACCTTGGCAAGCACGATATCCGCGTCAATGCGATTTCATCCGGCCCAATCCGCACATTGTCTTCTAAAGGCGTCAGCGACTTCAACTCGATTTTGCGTGAAATCGAAGAAAAAGCACCGCTTCGCCGCAACACGACACCGGAAGAGGTTGGCGAGACGGCCGTCTTCTTGTTCAGCAATATGTCACGCGGCATCACGGGCGAAGTCTTGCACGTCGACAGCGGTTATCACGTCTTATAAAACCCTATAATAAAAACCTTCCGGAGTTTACCGGAAGGTTTTTATTATAGGGTTTTTTCCATTTGGCGGTGGGGAATGCCGGCGTCCATGAATTCAGGAGAGACCACATCATAGCCAAGCCGTTCGTAAAACGGGATGGCATGGCTTTGAGAATTGAGCTGCAAGCGGAAATAGCCGATTGAGCGGGCATATTCCTCGAGTTGTTCCATCATCCCTGCACCAAAATGGTGGCCGCGGTATTCAGGCAAGACGCAGACGCGTTCGACCTTACCGACGCCTTGCTCGTATTCTCGTATGCGTGCAGCGGCAATCGGCTGTTCCAGTTCATAACCGATAAAATGAGTGGCGCTGTCGTCGTGCTCATCCATTTCTACATGAAGGGCGACGCCTTGCTCATCGACGAAAACTTTTCGGCGGATTTCAAAAGCCTGTTCTTTTTCGAGTTCGGTTTCAACAATTTTGACTTTCTGCAATTAAGCTTCATCTCCTGTTAATCGGAATGTGTCGTAGACTGTCCACGAACCATCTTCCAATTGATAAAGCAAGTGGACACGGTCAATCGCCTCTTCGTGGTCGATGCCAGCCATCTTCAATTGCCCATAAACATCTGCGTGTTCGGAATCCGATAATTTCTGGGCGATAGTGATATGGGGCACAAAAGGATGATCCGGCATACCGCCAAGAAAATCGGAGTGGAGGTCTTCGTGAAGATCCATCAGCTCTTTTGAAGGTTCAATCTTGAAGTACAAAGCGTTCGTCACCGGGGTGAACGTGCTGACGCGCGTTGCGTGGATACGGAAAGGCTTTTGGCGCTTGGCGATGTTGCCGAGCTCCTCTGCCATCGCTTTAACTTCCGAGTCATCCGCTTCGAAAGGCCCTTTTAATGTAATATGGGGCGTGATCAACTCGTAATGCGGGTCATAGCGCTTCCGGTAGGAATTCGCCAAGTCTTGTAATTTTTTTGATGGAAATGCTGCAATGCCATATTTCATAATCAATAGACCTCCTCATCTAATAAATGCTTGCTATTCAATTATATCAAATTGTTCAATTTGTTTCCTTAAGGCTTACATGCCGAAATTCATTAGCAATGCCCGTTTCAGGTCAGGCTGCCAGTATTTCCATGTATGGTCTCCTTTGAATTCTTCGTAAAACAGCGAAAACCCTTTATTTTTCATCAACTCATTCAACTCGCGGTTCGGCGTGAGAAAGTCGGCGGTTTCCCCGTTGGTCAATTTGACTTCGGTTTCTTCCGAGCCGATGACGTGATAGACGGTGAACGAATTGTTCATCGAAAACTTCTCAACAGCTTGCATCATTTCCGGTCCCACTTTCGGCGATTGGAGAATGACGCGCCCGAAAATATTCGGGTATTTCAGTGCAGCCATCAAGGAAGCGGTGGCTGCCAGCGAATCGCCGATTAATGTCCGGCCCATGCCGACTTGGTAGGTCGGGTATTTCTCATCGAGGTAAGGCGTCAGCTCATGGGCTAAGAACCGCAAATAAGCGGCATGCTGTTCGCCGGTCGGCTCGTATTTCCGGTTGCGATCTTCCACGCTTTTGTAAGGAATACCAACGAAGATGATGTTCTCAATTTCTTGGTTTTCCAGCAATTCATCAACGACGCGCGGCACACGGCCGAGCTGGAAATAATCCTTGCCATCTGATGCAATGACGAGGCTGTATTTATAGAGGGGGGAATAATTTGCCGGCAAGTGGACGAGCACTTGCACGTCTTCTCCCAAGGCATCGCTGTAAAGCGTGAAATCTTCTACGCTTCCTTTGTTCATGATGTTGCCTCCTTCTAAAATCTATTGTACAAAAATTGTAACATATTCCACTATGCAAGGTATAATGGACAAGAAGACAAATCCAAATAGAGAGAGGGGATCGCATCATGGATGGAGGACGTTTCCGTGTGCATTCAGAAGAAGTGACGAAAGCGACGCATGAAGCTTTGGAAAGAAGGGGCGTTACGAAAGAAGATATCGCAGAAATTGTGTTGGAAATGCAATTGCCTTTTAATGAAGGATTGACGCTGGACCATTGCATCGAGTCTGTCGAAAGCGTATTGCGCAAGCGGGAAATGCAGCATGCCCTCCTAGTCGGGATTGAACTCGATGAACTGGCGGAGCAAGGCAAATTGTCCCAGCCACTTCAACAGATCGTCGGGTCGGATGAAGGCTTGTTCGGCGTTGATGAAATGATCGGCCTCGGCGCAGTACTCACTTATGGCAGCATTGCCGTGACGACATTTGGTCATTTGGATAAAAACAAAACCGGTATCATCCATAAGCTCGATACGAAATATGGAGAGCATGTCCATACATTCCTCGACGACTTGGTTTCGAGCATCGCGGCGTGTGCCTCAGCCCGTATTGCCCACAGAACACGAGACTTGGAAGAGGAAGGCAGAAGCTTCGAAGACCTCACTCCTGAAGAGACAGCGCCTGAAACTCATGTACCTGGAGCGGAAATATAAAAAAAGGGTTTTATTGCCATAAATTTGGTTTGAAACCGATTCCATTTGAAAAAATTAAATTGACAGCTGGACAGAAAGTCATGGTAATATGAAGGGTGAAAGAAACTATAGATAAAGGGAGGCCGATTTATGTTAAACAAAAAGTTTGGATTCTATGCGACTGTCGCTTTGGCCGGATCCGTATTCCTAGCAGGCTGTGGAGACGATGCAGCAAATGATGGAGAAGGCGGCGGAGCAGCTGAGCCGGAATTCATCAGTGTATTGACTGGTGGAACAACAGGTACTTACTATCCGCTTGGCGGAGCGATGGCGACGATCATTGAGAATGAGACAGGCATCGATACGACTGCCGAAGTGTCCCAGGCATCTGCAGCGAACATGACATCACTTGCTGATGGCACGGGCGAGATCGCTTTTGTGCAGACAGACACGGCTTTCTACGCATCTGAAGGTTCGAACATGTTCGAAGGGGAAGTCATCGACAGCGTCTCCGCTATCGGGGCTCTTTACCCAGAAACGATCCAGATCGTCACGACTGAAGGGTCTGGCATCACGGCATTTGAAGACTTGGCCGGTAAATCGGTATCTGTCGGAGCACCTGGTTCAGGTACCTATATCAATGCTGAGCAATTGCTTGAAATCCACGGGATGACGATGGATGATGTCGATGCACAGAACTTGGACTTTGGCGAGTCACAGGAAAGCTTGCAATCCGGACAAATCGATGCAGCATTCATCACAGCTGGAACGCCTACTGGCGCAGTGGAAAGCTTGAGTGCAACTTCTGATGTTAATATTGTCCCTGTTGCAGCAGATAAAGCAGCTGAACTGATCGAGAAATACCCATACTATGCGGAAGATGTTGTTCCATCCGGTACGTACGGATTGACTGAAGAAGTTGAGACAGTGTCTGTTCTGGCTATGCTTGTCGTCCAAAACGACATTTCGGAAGATACGGTCTATGACATCACAAAAGCTATTTATGAAAACACGGATCAAATCCAACACGCTAAAGCTGATTTCATCAAGGCTGAAACAGCTCTAGACGGTATTGGAATCGACATCCATCCTGGCGCTCAGCGTTACTTCGATGAAGTAAACCAATAAGAATTGATCAGAATAACGGGCGATAAAGCATAAGCTTTATCGTCGTTATTTATTTTTTGTAATTAGGGGGATCATCTTGCGGAATAATAGGATTCTCAAAGTCCTTCTTATATTAACCATCCTCATCCTTATCTGCTCCGCACTTTTCTTCATTCCATATAAGAAACACTTCGTCTTCATCGATTCGGAATCAAACGAAATTGCAGCGCGCGTTCCAGTGGTAGAAGACCGCTTCAAGATCCGCTATACACATTCGATCCATCTATCGGATGTGATCGAAAGTTACCGCCTTGATGATGAGGGGCAATTAGTGCTGACGGAACTTGAGTACGAAGATTTCAATATCGGCATGCCGTCGAATGCAGGAGAAGGGGAGCGTTTTGTCGAAAAAGACGGGAAATACTTTATTAAGGATATGAAGCGGAAGCTGCCCGAATTCCGGTTGCTAGTCGGGGACGTGGACGCGGAACTCGCTTTCCTATTCGCAGGAAAAGAACTCGATTTAAAGAAGAGTTTAGAAAGAGGCAAGATTTACACATTCCGTGCCCAGCGCCTATCCATTTATCAGCAATTAGAAGGAGTGAACATCTATTATGAGTGATAAATTATCGCCAGAAGAAAGAGAACAAAAAAAGCTTCCTCCAGAAGACGAAAACCATTTTTCAGAGGAGCAGCAAAAAGAGCTTCTCCAAAAGTACGATCCGGAGTCGAACACCCGAGATTTGTCAGGCATAATCAAACATGTCGTGTTTTTTGGGCTATTGGCCTTTTCACTGTTTCAGTTATATACGGCCATCTTCGGCCAATACACAGCGTACATACAGCGCTCTGTTCACTTAGGGTTTGCATTATCGCTCATTTTCATCTTGTTCCCGATGCGCCGCCGGAAAGGCGCGCGCCATAAAGTGGCTTGGTACGATTACATACTTGCCTTATTATCTGTCGGAGTCGGTGCTTATTGGCCGATCATGTATGACGATTTAGTCTTCCGCATCGGGCGTGTTACCGAGCTCGATTTAATCGTCGGGATTATAGCCGTCATTTTAACACTTGAAGCAACGCGGCGGGCCGTCGGAATGCCGATCACGATCATTGGGATATTGTTTTTGACCTACGGTTTCTTCGGCCCCTATTTCCCAGGATTTCTGCGTCACCGCGGACAGGACCTGGAGTCATTGATCCAGTTGATGTTCTACACGACGGACGGGATTCTCGGTACACCGATTGGGGTCTCTGCAACATTCATATTTACCTTCCTGTTATTCGGTTCTTTCCTGGTCAAGACTGGGGTAGGGCAGTATTTCAATGACCTCGCCGTGTCGTTAGCTGGAAACTTGACAGGCGGACCGGCAAAGGTGGCGATTTTCTCCAGTGCTCTGCAAGGGACCATCTCAGGAAGCTCGGTCGCGAACGTAGTAACATCCGGGTCTTACACGATTCCGATGATGAAAAAGCTGGGATATAAGAAAGAATTTGCTGGCGGCGTTGAAGCCGCAGCTTCGACAGGTGGCCAATTGATGCCTCCGATCATGGGGGCGGCAGCGTTCCTGATGGTCGAATTCATCGGCGGCGTCACATATTGGGAAATTGCCAAAGCGGCCGCCATTCCAGCACTCCTGTACTTTACAGGCGTTTGGATCATGACGCATTTCGAGGCGAAACGGATCGGTTTGAAAGGCCTGTCGCCGGAAGAAATGCCAGACCGCAAGGAAGTATTGAAAAAAATCTATCTGTTGACACCGATTCTTGCAATTATCTTATTCTTGCTGGTCGGAATACCAACGATGCAAGCGGCTTTATACGGTATTTTGCTGACGATTTTTGTCAGTGCCTTTAATAAAGAAACACGCCTTGGCTTTAAAGATATTATCCACGCCCTTGTAGACGGGGCCAGAACTGCACTTGCGGTCGCAGCAGCGACAGCAACGGCAGGAATCATCGTCGGGGTGGTCGTCAAAACCGGGCTTGGCTTGTCCTTGGCAAACGGGCTCGTTTCCGCATCTGGCGGGAACGTCCTATTGACATTGTTCTTCACTATGCTTGCAGCGATTGTGCTCGGCATGGGATCACCGACAACGGCAAACTACGTCATCACGTCCACCATTGCTGCTCCTGCCATCATCACTTTGCTGATGGTCGATGAGCCTGCTGGCGCAGCTGTTCCGATTGTTGTCGCGTTGTCTGCGCATTTGTTCGTTTTCTATTTCGGGATTATTGCAGATATCACCCCGCCGGTCGCGCTCGCTGCCTTCGCAGCTTCCGGGATTTCCGGAGGGGAGCCGATACGCACTGGGTTCAATGCGGCGAAGCTAGCCATTGCGGCATTTATCATTCCGTATATGTTCGTCTTGTCGCCTGAACTATTGATGATTGACACGACCTGGACCGAATTGATCTGGGTGTTGATTACGGCTATCGCTGGAATGATCGCGATCGGTGCCGGTTTGATCGGTTATTGGTACCGCAAGCTCAATTGGATTGAGCGAATCATCACATTTGTTACAGGGATTGCCTTGATCTACCCGGAAGGATTTACGGATCTTATCGGGGCGGCTGTATTTATCATTTTGTTCGCGATCCAATGGATGTCGAGAGAGAAAAAGACAGGCAAAGCTCAAACTGCATAATAAAAAAGATGGAAGCCCGCGGGCTTCCATCTTTTTTA
The DNA here is from genome assembly GCF_019042655.1 of Planococcus sp. CP5-4_YE. Classification (GTDB taxonomy): domain Bacteria; phylum Bacillota; class Bacilli; order Bacillales_A; family Planococcaceae; genus Planococcus. Next base: position 448,291 of record NZ_JAHPZO010000001.1, on the reverse strand, counting down.
TTTCGGACAGTTTAGGGGAATAATAAAAAAACACCATCCAGAAAACCGGATGGTGTTTTGTGCAGCGCGCAGCATACACTTGATGATTCCTACTGGGCTCGAACCAGCGACCTCTACCCTGTCAAGGTAGCGCTCTCCCAGCTGAGCTAAGGAATCGCAATCTCAAGGACATTTATTATTATATATGCCAGTTTAAAAAAAGACAATAGTTTTTGTAAAAAAACTTTCAGCTTTTTAAAACCGGCATTATTTTTCAGCTGTCCAAAAACAGGCTCCATTCAATTGTCGTGCGATCGCCGATTACGGACCAGCATTCCACAGCGGCGCCACTTCCATCCAAAGAGTTAAATTCCAGCGCTAATCTTGAAAATAACGGGCCCCAAAATGGAGCGGGAACATTGCCGATGAGCGGAATATGCGGCTGCCACTGCGCATCAGCGCCAGTGGGAAATTCATGTGCTGCCAATTTCAGTGAGCTGTATAGTTCACCGAGTGCTTCATTTGGATGGACCTGCAAGTAAAATCGAGCGCCGTCTTTGGAAAATCCGATATCGCTGGCATGAAAAGAAGGGGCAGGGGTTTTTTGGGCAATCGGTTCCAGTGCTGCCTTCAAATGAAGCGGAGCGGTATTTTCATATGCCAGCAGCGGGATGTGCGGCAGTTGCAAGGCCAGTTTGGAATTCGGCTGGCGAAGCTGGCTTTGAAGGCTTTCGATCGTTGTGGAGCTGCGGTAGTCAAGGCGCAGGACAAGCAATTGCATCGTATTCCTCCTCTTTTTACTGGCCGGAACTGCGGAAACCAGCATCTCTTGCTTGCTGCTTCGTACAGAACCATTGTTCAGGATTGGTCTCTTCATAGGAAGGAGAGCCGGGCATGTGATAAATTTTATTGCCGCTCCGATTGATATTGCCTTTAATGCGGCAGTCATCAGCGGTATCGGTGCCATCTACTTCAGTTTGCCCGTAAGCATCTGCATTAAATCCGCGGTCTGTCGAATAATTTTCGTATTCCCAAATACCGATTTCAGCATCTTTCGCGTCGGCCTCAGCGTCGCGGAATTCATCTACATAGCGTGTATTCGGCGGGAAGATATAGGCAACTCGGGCAAAGCCTTCTTCAAGTAATTGCTCTTGTATGCTTTTCCCATCAGCGTAAAAATAAGCGAGCAGGCGGTCATAGTCATCAAACCGGTCGCCGACATCGAATTCTATCTCGATTTGCTGTGCTTGTTCGATCAGATCGCGGTTGCGTTCTGTCGCTTCAGGTCCTAGCGGCTGCTTGCCGAACCTCGGATGATTTGTTTCCGGAGTATCGACCAATAAATAACGGACCGTGGTTTCTTTGCCGTCATAGATGATTTTCACCGTGTCCCCATCGATGACTTCGGTGACTTCTACAGCTGTCCTGTCGTCAGTGCCGCTTGTATCGGTGGTGCCAGGAAAGGTGCAGCCTGCCAAAAACAGCAGGCTGATCAAAAATAAGACGAGTGACTTCATGGCAATCCCTGCTTTCTATTTCGAATTATAGCGAAAACAAGTGCGGTCGACAATAAGCGGCCTGGATTCCATAAAAAAAGCGCTTGCTCCGCATCAGTCCGGATCAAGCGCTGCTATGTATAGGTGTGAAGGACAGGCATCATTTATTGCTCCAAGGTGCTGGTTGTGTCGCCGAAGTACAATAGGCTGTCTTCGTTAATGGTTTCTAACTTTTCTTTATCGACGCCCATTTCCAATGTTCCCGTAAAGATCGGCTCCCACCAGTTTTTCTGCTCATTCATGTTGTTTCCTCCTATTCTTCTGAATGTAATTGTTTGACTATTCTATACCCCGGAAGGTTACACTTATAAACAATGAAACAAAAAAGGGGCGATGGTTTTGATAGCGATTGGAATTATTGGTGCGGGAATTGTCGGGGAGCGCATCATCAAGCAAATCCAACAAGATGATGCAGCACAAATCGAAGCGGTTTATGACACGGACAGGAATCGGCTAAACTACATCCAAGAGCACTACGGCGTAGCCGTCACCGACTCCTTGGACAAACTGTTCCAAGCTGACATCGATTGGGTCTACATCGGCACACCGCCCAACAGCCATGCAGAGCTTGCAGAAACTGCAGCAAGAAGGGGCTTGCATGTATTGTGCGAAAAGCCGCTTGCCCATGACTCACAGGCGGCACAGGCGATGGCAGAGTCCGCGACGAACAACCGGATCCACACTGCCATGCATTTTCCGTTGATGTATTCGCCGATCGTCCGCGACATGGCGATGCGCATCAAAGGGGGAGACATCGGAAAAATTCGCCGCATCGAGTTGCATACGGTGTTTCCGGAGTGGCCGAGGGCATGGCAGCAAAATCCGTGGATTGCCTCCAGGGACCAAGGCGGATTTGTACGGGAAGTCTTTCCTCATTATTTGCAGTTAATGCATCGCTTGTTTGGCACATTGGAGATTTCCGCACACCAAGTGGATTTCCCGGAAGACGTTGAAAAATGTGAAACCGGAATCATCGCCCACGGCAAAACGCAGCAAGGTTCGCCGTTTTTACTGTCTGGCATGAGCGGTTTAGGGCAGAACGAGTTGCTGCAATTTAAAGTGTATGGCGAAGACGGTGTATTGACGCTTGAAAACTGGTCGCGTTTGTACCGGGAAGAACGAGGGGAAACACGTGAAGAGGTGCAAACGGAAAAATCAGTGCGTTCCCTATTTGATGAAATGAAAGAACAATCGACGTTCCTCGTCGGTTTTGACGAAGGCTTGGTCGTCCAGCGTTATATCGACCAATTATTGAAATGACCACAGGAGGTTTTCACAATGAATTTTACAGCGAATGATGTAGAGGATATGATAGCTGATCAACGAGGCTATTATTTTACAGGCGTGACAAAATCGGCGGATTTCCGCGTTGCGCAGCTGCAGCGCTTAAAATCGGCGATTCAATCACATGAAGATGATATTATCGAAGCACTGCAATTAGACCTTGGAAAAAGTGAGTTTGAAGGATATGCGACGGAAGTAGGTTTTGTGCTCGACAGTATCGGCCATATGACGAAGCATCTTGAGGATTGGATGAAGCCTGAGCAAGTAAAAACACCAATCCACCTGCAGCCTGCAAAAAGTTTCGTCATCCGTGAACCGTACGGCTCAGTGCTGGTCATCGGCCCGTTTAATTATCCGTTCCAATTGGCCATGGAACCGCTCATCGGCGCACTGGCATCCGGCAATTGCGCCGTCGTCAAGCCCTCTGAAGCGACGCCGAACGTCGCAAGCGTCATCCGCACGGTCCTAGAGGAATGTTTTCAGCCCCATTACGTCAAAGTGGTCGAAGGTGAGCGCGAGGAAGTGACGGCACTGATCCATGCTTCGTTTGATTATATTTTCTTTACCGGCAGCGTGCCGGTCGGGAAAGTGGTCATGAAAGCGGCATCCGAACGGTTGACCCCGATTACTTTGGAGCTCGGCGGCAAGAGCCCGGTAATTGTCGACCAAACGGCCAACCTGGAGCTTGCGGCCAAACGCATCGCCTGGGGCAAATTCATGAATACCGGACAAACTTGTGTGGCCCCGGATTACCTTTGTGTCCATGAGTCGGTAAAGGCGGACTTCATGAAAATCTTTATCCAGACGATCCGTAAGTTTTATGGCGACAACGCCCAGGATAGCCCAGATTACGGACGCATCGTCAATGAAAAACATCATGACCGGCTGACTGGAATCATTGAAAAAGAAAAAGTCCATATTGTCTATGGCGGCGACTTCGATAGAGCCGATCGTTATATTGAACCGACATTGCTCGACAACATCGATTGGAACAGCCCATCAATGGAAGACGAATTGTTCGGGCCGGTTTTGCCGATCATCACTTATAACGACTTGCCAAAATTGCTGCGTGATATCCGGCGTTTGCCGAAGCCGCTGTCTGCCTATCTATTCTCTGAGAATGAGCGGGCCATCCGGTTCTTCCTAGACCAATTGCCATTCGGCGGAGGCTGCATCAACGACACCGTCTCACATGTTGGCAGCCATTACTTGCCATTTGGTGGCGTTGGGCCATCGGGCATGAATTCGTATCATGGAAAATCAAGCTTTGAGACCTTTACCCATGCCAAATCGATCGTCAAAAAGTCCACGAAACTGTCGACCAACTTGACGTTCCCGCCTTATAAAAATAAAGCAAAATGGATCCGGACAGTCTTGAAGTAGAAAGCGGCCTTTAGGTCGCTTTTTTCTTTTTGAACCTGCTATGATTAAGGAAAAAAGGGAGTGTGCAGATGACGGAGCGCATTTTGATCGTGGAAGATGAAAAAAGTATCGCCCGTGTCCTGGAGTTGGAACTGAAATTCGAAGGCTATGAAACTGCGGTCGCTTTGACAGGTTCGGAAGCCTTGATCCATTTCCGGGAGCAGGAATGGGATCTAGTGCTGCTCGATTTGATGCTGCCGGAAATCCAAGGGCTCGATGTCTTAAAACGGATCCGTGCATCTGATGCCAAGTTGCCGGTCATTTTACTGACCGCTAAAAACGATGTCAAAGACAAAGTGGCTGGACTTGACTTAGGTGCCAATGACTACGTGACGAAACCTTTTGAAATCGAGGAGCTGCTTGCCAGAATCCGTGCCAATTTAAGGGGAAAACACTCAGCTGATGAAAACTTACACCGTTTTGAAGAACTTACGCTCAATGAAAGCACGAGGGAAGTCGAAAGGGCGGGGCGGCAGATTGAATTGACGCCTCGTGAATTTGATCTGGTATTGTACTTGATGCGCCACCCAAAACAAGTGTTGGGCCGTGAACAATTACTGAATGCGGTGTGGGGCTATGATTATTACGGCGACACGAATGTCATCGACGTCTATATCCGTTATTTGCGCAAAAAGATCGATTTCGGCGAAGAAACCACTTACCTGCAGACCGTGCGGGGCGTCGGATATGTCTTGAAGGAGCAAGCGCATGAAGCTCAAGCATAAAATTCATTTGTCCTCGACTTTGTTGATGTTCTTCGTGCTGCTGATCCTGGCGGTCGTCATCTACTACTCTTTTAGCAGTCTGGCTTATGAAACGGAAGTCGAGCGGCTAGAGTCGGAAGTGGAAGTGATGGTTGCGAAGTTCAATGCCAATAATAATGAAGAATCGCCGGATAATATTTTGCGCGCCTACGTGCCGGTCGACGGATTGATCAAGGAGAAAAACCGAAGCAGCGGCTTGCTGAATACAATTATCCAGGATCCATCAGTCAGTGTAGAATTTCCAAATGATGTCGAAGGTACTTCGGGAAGAATGGCTGTTGCAGAAGAACAATTTGCCTACGTCACGGCACCCGTGATCTGGCCTGGCGGTGAAGTGGTGGAATTGATCGTCGCCCAATCGCTCAAGGAAGTGACAGCAAACCTCGCGGCTTTGCGGCTTGTGCTCATCTCCGTCACGCTGCTCTCGATGATTCCGATTTTTCTATCAAGTGCATTGCTTGGCCGAGTATTGACCCGCCCGATCGAAGGACTTACCGGGACGATGCGGCGCATCCAGCGTGACGGTTCCTTCGAGAAGTTGCCCGTCGCTGGAGAGTCGCGGGATGAACTAAGCCAAATGGGCGTCACCTTCAATGAAATGATCGGTTTATTGGAAGAAAATTACCGCAAACAGGAAGAATTCGTTTCCAATGCCTCCCATGAACTGAAAACGCCGCTCACGGTCATTTCAAGCTATGCCGATTTATTGCAGCGCAGGGGTTCGCAAGACCCGGCACTGCAGGAAGAAGCCTTGACGGCGATACGCGCTGAAACGGAACGAATGCGCCAGCTGATTGAACAATTATTGCATATCGCAAGGCGCAGCCAAGCCCAAATGGATTGGCAAAAAACCGACTTGGAGCCGCTGCTGAGTCAAGTCATGACGGCAATGAACGCATCCTATGACAGGGAGTTCCGCCTGCAGTCACAGCAGCCGCTGATTGTCGAAACCGATGTCCAGCAACTCAAGCAATTGCTCTATATCCTGCTAGATAATGCAAGGAAATATAGTGAAGACGGTATTGATATGGAAGCGGGCAAGGACGGGGCGGTATATATCAAAATCCGTGATTATGGTGTCGGCATCCCAAAAGAATCGGTGCCTCATGTGTTTGAGCGCTTTTACCGCGTAGACAAGGCGAGAAGCCGCGAGACCGGGGGATTTGGGCTTGGCCTCTCACTCGCCAAGGAATTGGCTGATTCACTTCACCTGCGTCTCGAAATCGACAGCATTGAACAATTGGGGACGACGGTAACAATCGTTTTCTCAGGGAATTTTAATGTTGTGGAGTTACAATCAGGACAGGAGGGATGATCATGCGAAAATGGTGGGCTATCGGAATCGTCATCACTGTTTTTTCCATCGCGGCGCTGGCTTTTTTCCTGTTTCCGAGAACGGCTGCTGATTCTGTAACGATGGATGAAGCGGCACAATCGATTGAACAGCTTTACGGCGGTGCGATTGAAAAGGCTACTGAAACGGAGGGGTTTTACCAGATCGAATTCAAGCGTGAAGATGGAACGTATTTAGCGACCATCAACCGCGCCGATGGACAAGTCGAATCACTTGAATTGCTGGAGAAAACCGGACCTGCAAAAGTACTATCTGAAGAGCAAGCAAGCGAAGCAGCCAGAGCAGCGGAGCCAGGGGAAATAAAAGAAACCCAATATATAGAATCGGATAATCTTTACGAAGTGGAAATCCACAGTGAGACGGAACGGAAAATCTTGTTCATTTCCGCAGAGACCGGGGAAGTAATGGATGTCCAAACAGAAGCGCTGGAAACCTCGGCTGAGCCTGAACCGGATTCAGCGCCTGCACAACAAGAACCGAAACGCATCATTAGCCAGGATGCAGCCATCGCTATCGCAAAAGAGACTTTGGATGGAACAGTCGACGAAGTCGAATTTGTCCAAACAACAGACGGCGGCTATTATTTGGTTGAAATGGATGATGACGCATCCGATCGGGAAGTGACGATTCAAATCCATGCCATTCGCGGAGAGACGATGACTGTGGAATGGGATGATTGAGAAGAATTGAAGGAATACCGTTTTCATGGAATCATGGTTGATAGCAAATCAGCTATGATTCGAGTTGAAGACGCTTTTTTTATGGATGTTGTTGAACTTTTCTATTCTCATGAATTTCTCATCTTTGTTTAAGCGCAGCTTAAGCTTAGCTGGTTATATTCAAAGTAATCACAGAATAGGAGGAGATTAAGATGAAAAAACTAATCTATATTTCAGCAGCAGCAGGCATTTTGGCGTTCGGCGGATTGGCTCTCGCTGGTACAGATGACACTGGAGAAAAGTTGGAAAAGCAAAATGTGCAAAGTGAACAGCTATTCAAGGATGTTGCAGCAGACAGCTCGAGCAGTCAATCGTCATCAGGCGTTATGAAGGCAGAAGCTAGCGACATGGAGCAAGCTGAAAAGAACGGCCAACAGTTCATCGAAAAACAGCAAGCGATCGAAGCTGCACAAAGCGCGGCCCCAGGAAAAGTGGAAGAGGTAGAACGTGAGAACGAAGGCGGCTGGGTGTATTACGAAGTAGAGCTTGAAGATGGAAAAACCGATTACGATGTCATTGTGGACGCAGCAGATGGGACTGTAGTGTCGGTAGAAGCGGATGATGATGATGATGATGATGATGACAACTACGATGATGACAACGACGACAACGACGACAACTATGATGACGATGATCATGACGATGACGATTGATGTAAAATCTAAGAACCTCCCGCCTGATTTTGAGGGCGGGAGGTTCTTAGATTTCATTGTTCCGGCAATAGCGGCAAAGTGACGATAACACAGGCGCCTTTTTCCTCCGTGCTGTCGACTGCCAGGCTGCCGCCATGTTCTTGTGTGATCTTTTGGGAGATCAATAAGCCAAGGCCGGTTCCTGTAGCTTTTGTCGTGTAGAACGGTTCGAATACGCGTTCTGCCAGTTGAGGCGGAATGCCGGGACCATCATCTTGGAAGTGGATCTTCAGTTTCTCTGCATTGCGAATGGCAGTTATTCTCAAGGTGCCGCCGTCTTCCATCGCTTCGATTGCGTTCTTCAATATATTAATGAACACTTGCTTTAAGTGATGTTCTTCGCCTTCTGCGATAAACGGGCCTGAGACTTCGGCTTTGACCGTAATATCATGGAGAACGAATTCGGGCCCGAACAGGAAAATGCATTCGTCGAGAATTTTACCGATATCGAGTTGTTTCTTCTGGGATGCTTGCGGTTTGGCAAGGATCAGGAATTCACTGATGATCAAATTGATTCGGTCGAGTTCTGATTGCATCAATGACGTATAGCTTGGGTAGCGGTGGTTTGGGTCGTTATGCATCATTTGGACAAAACCAGAAATGACGGTCATCGGATTGCGGATTTCATGTGCCACACCGGCCGCAATTTCACCCGCCATTTTCAGTTTTTCCGTTTGCAACAGCATCCGTTCGGTTTCCTTCCGGTAACTGATGTCGCGGGAAATGACAGACGTCGCGATGACCTGCCCTTGTGAATCGAAAATTGGGGAGAGCGTGATTTGTGCCGGGAAACGGGTGCCATCTTTTTTGACATCGTCCGTTTCGAGCGTGAAACTTTCGCCTTGTCGAACTTTTTCGCCGCGCAATTCCGCCGCTTCTGCATGTTCCGGTGGATAAAGCGCAAGTATTTTTCCGAGGCATTCTTCTGCAGTCCAGCCGTATAATTGGACAAAAGCGGGATTGATCGCAATGATGCGCCCTTCAAAATCAAATACGGCGATCGCGTCTTTAGCGGCTTGAAAGAACAAGTCGAGATAGCCTTCTTTTGAAGTCAGCGCTTTTTCCATCGAAGCATTGCGGAGTTCCAGTTGTCGCCAATAATTGCTGAAATAAAAGCTATGCAAGATCGTCAGCATCATGATCAGGGCGAAAAACATCAACATCGAAACATGGATATACTCTAACGAACCGCTCGTTTGAAAACGGTCGAAAACAAATGTCAAAAGAGCCACTTCAATGATGGTCAGGAGCGAGAGTGCAATGATGGACCGGGTATCGTTATAAAGCGAAGCGGCAACAATCGGGATAATAAAGTAAATGGCTGTGACAAAGGACAGCGATTCGAATTGCAAAATTAAAATATAGGCATTTAATGCAAATAATATGGCAAAACGCAACCGTGAAGGGGGTAATTTCGTATATAGTAGAGTGAATAGCACCGAGTAGGCAAGCATGCCAAAGATCGGTGCTATAATCGAAGCGTTGAAATCGACGAAATAATTCAGCACTACATGGGCAAGGCTGCCAAAGCCGAACAGATGGATAAATAATTGATTGCGCTTGCGGATTGTCAGTGAGCGTTCCATAATTGCACCTCATCATGCTAAGAGTCTTACTCATCTTACTATAGTCGGGACTGTGCGAAAATGGCAGTTTTTGATATGATTAAAAAATTAGGGAGTGATTTAATTGGCTTTTAACTGGAAAGAACAAGAAACGATCAGCACGTTGGAGAAACTGGTGAAAATTCCAAGTCCTTCAGGATACACCATGCAAGTGATGGATTTCGTCACGAGTTTTTTTGATCAGGCAACTATTTCATACATAACGAGCAATAAAGGCGGTGTTATCGCCACGATCAAAGGACAAGACGACAAGCGTCATCGCCTGCTAACGGCACATGTCGATACACTTGGCGCAATGGTGAAGGAAATCAAACCTTCGGGTCGCTTAAAACTGTCGCTTGTCGGCGGATTCAAATTCAATGCCATTGAAGGCGAAAATTGCCTGATTCATACAGCTAGCGGCGAAATCATCACCGGCACGATCCTGCTTCATCAGACGACAGTCCATGTGTACCGCGATTCTGGAACGGCGGAGCGTTCCGCGGATAACATGGAAGTGCGCTTGGATCTCAAATGCGGTTCCGCAGAAGAGGTCCGCAAACAAGGCATCGAAGTGGGCGATTTCGTCTCATTCGATCCGCGCTTCACCAAAACGGAAAGCGGGTTTATCAAATCGCGCCATCTGGATGATAAGGCGAGTACGGCACTCTTGCTAGAATTGGCAAAGCAAGCGGCAAATGGCGAAGTATTGCCTCAGACGACCCATTTCTACATCTCCAATAATGAAGAAATTGGCTATGGCGGCAATTCCAATATTCCAATAGAGACCGAAGAATACATTGCTGTCGATATGGGGGCAATCGGAGACGGACAGGCTTCCGATGAATTCACTGTCTCCATTTGCGCAAAAGATTCAAGCGGCCCTTACCATTATGGACTGACGCGCCAGTTGATCGCATTGGCTAAAGATCAGGACATCGATTATAAAGTGGATATTTACCCGTATTATGGATCCGACGCTTCTGCAGCAATCGGGGCAGGTGCAGATGTGAAACACGCTTTGTTCGGCCCTGGAATCGAAGCATCCCATGCGTATGAACGGACGCATACCGATTCATTGAAAGCGACGGCAGCGCTTCTTCACGCGTATATCTACTCACCGCTCGGGTCATAATACTAGGAGGATTTCAGATGGACAGCAAGCAACTATTTTTTAATATTCCCATTTCATCCCTAAAAGGAGAATTGCCGCAATCCATTTCGCATATGACGATGGATTCCCGGGAGATTGTCCCAGGCTCTCTTTTTGTCTGTATCGAAGGCTATACAGTCGATGGACATGATTTTGCTGAGCAAGCAGTCAAGCAGGGCGCAACAGTTATATTGGCGGAAAAACCACTGGTTTTAAAAGGGGCAGCTGTCGTCACGGTAGCGGATACGAGCCGTGCGCTCGGTATTCTAGCGGCGCGTTTTTACGGACACCCTTCCCAAAAGTTGAATATGATCGGCGTGACGGGGACGAACGGCAAAACCAGCGTCGCCGGCATGCTGCACGCAATGCTCATGGAACTTGGGGAAACATCGGCTTTGACCGGCACGATCGGCTTTAATCTAAACGGGGAATTGCATCCGTCCGCGAATACGACGAGCGATGCACTGACCACCCAGCGAATGATCAGCCGTGCTTTAGAGGCAGGCAGTTCCCACATGACGATGGAAGTTTCCTCCCATGGGCTCGTGTTGGGCCGCTTGGCCGGTGTCGAATTCGATACGGCGATTTTCACGAACTTAACGCATGACCATCTGGATTTCCACGGAACGATGGAAGAATATGGCCATGCCAAAGGGCTGCTGTTCTCTCAGCTTGGCCAGGATTTGACGAAGAACAAGCGGGCGGTACTGAATGCAGACGATGAATGGTTTGAGAAATTTGCAGCCATGACACCTTTTCCCGTCTATACTTATGGCTTGAAGAATGAAGCAATGTTCCGTGCCGCTGATATCCGGTTAGAAGCGAAAGGGACGTCCTTTACATTATTATGCCCGCATGGTGAATTTTCGGTTAGGATGAAATTACTTGGCCATTTTAACGTTTACAATGCGCTGGCGGCCATTGCGGCATTGTCTGCTGAAAACTATCCAATCGAGCAGGTGATTGCAGTGCTTGAAGCCATTTCACCTGTCGAAGGCCGCATGCAAAAAGCGGAAATCGATGCCCCGGTATCAGTTTTCATCGATTACGCACACACACCGGACGCCATTGAAAAAGCCATTGCTGCTGTTGAGGATTTCAAGACCGGACGTCTTATTTTCTTGGTTGGCACAGGAGGCAACCGCGATAAGACGAAGCGGCCAATCATGGCAGAAAAAGCTTCAGTCGCAGATTACGTCGTGTTGACGACAGACGACCCGCGCTATGAACCGTATGACAGCATTTTAAATGATTTAGCGGCGGGCATGCAGCATGACCATTATGCGTGCATCGGCGACCGTGAACAAGCGGTGCGCCACGCAGTGCAACAAGCGCAAGCCGGCGATATCATCATTTTGGCTGGTAAAGGGCACGAAGATTACCAAATCATCGAAAATACGAAATATCCGCATAGCGACAAGGAAATAGCAGAAAACGAAGCCCAGCGAAAATTCGGATCGTAAAATGGAACGGAGAAAAATTAAAGCATTTTTCTCCGTTCATTTTTGTATTTTTACCGATGCCGCTTTCCGCAACTCTAGGCGATAGTTCTTGTTTTTTGCACGTCCCTTCTCTAAGATAGAGAGAGGAAATTAAAGGAGCGTATATAATGTCAGACCAATTACAACAAGCAATTGAAAGCAGAAGAACCTTCGCCATCATCTCCCACCCGGATGCCGGGAAAACGACGTTAACGGAAAAACTTTTGCTGTTCGGCGGCGCAATCCGCGATGCCGGTACAGTCAAAGGGAAAAAGACCGGGAAATTCGCCACATCCGACTGGATGGAAATCGAGAAGCAGCGTGGCATTTCCGTTACTTCATCTGTCATGCAATTCGATTATTCAGGGCACCGCGTCAACATCCTCGATACTCCTGGACACCAGGATTTCAGTGAAGACACTTACCGGACGCTGATGGCAGTCGATAGTGCTGTCATGATCATTGATGTCGCTAAAGGGATCGAAGCACAGACCGTAAAATTATTCAAAGTCTGTAAAATGCGTGGCATCCCGATTTTTACATTCATCAACAAAATGGATCGCCAGGGGAAAGAGCCGCTTGAGTTGATGGAAGAGTTGGAAGAAGTGCTTGGCATCCAGTCCTACGCGATGAACTGGCCGATCGGCATGGGGAAAGAATTCATGGGGATTTATGACCGCTATAATAAACGCGTGGAACCGTTCCGCACGGATGGCGACCGTTTCATGGATCTTGATGAGAATGGGCATCTCATCGGTGAGCATGAAATGACGAAAACTTCCTATTACACACAAGCGCTTGAAGATATCGAATTACTGGAAGAAGCAGGAAACGACTTTTCCATCGACCGCGTGAAAAAAGGGGAATTAACGCCGGTCTTCTTCGGCTCCGCACTTGCCAATTTTGGTGTGGAAACCTTCCTCGAGACATATCTGCAATTTGCACCGCAGCCACAGCCGCGCTTGACGAAGCAAGAAGACATCGTTGACCCGGTTGAAACGCCGTTTTCAGGATTTGTCTTTAAAATCCAAGCCAATATGAACCCGGCACACCGCGACCGCATCGCTTTTGTCCGGATTGTCTCAGGGAAATTCGACCGCGGCATGAACGTTACCCTATCCAGAACTGGTAAATCGTTTAAGTTATCCCAGACGACACAATTTTTGGCGGATGACCGGGAAATGGTCTCTGAAGCCGTCGCTGGTGATATTATCGGGCTGCACGATGTTGGGAATTACCAGATTGGCGACACCATCACAAGCGGCAAGAAATTCGAATTCGAGGCTTTGCCTCAGTTCACCCCAGAATTGTTCATGAAAGTGACGGCGAAAAACGTCATGAAGCAGAAACATTTCCACAAAGGGATTTTGCAGCTCGTGCAAGAAGGGGCTATTCAGTATTATAAAACGTTACACTTAGAAGAAGTTATTCTTGGTGCGGTCGGTCAGCTTCAGTTTGAAGTGTTCGAGCATCGAATGAAAAACGAGTACAATGTCGATGTAAGAATGGAGCCTGTCGGCAATAAAATTGCACGTTGGATCGAAAACGAAGAAGACGTCAAAGAGTCGATGTCAAGCGGACGCTCGATGCTGGTCAAAGACCGTTACGACAATCTGGTGTTCTTATTCGAAAATGATTTTGCCACGCGCTGGTTCCAAGATAAGAATCCAGAAATACGCCTTTACAGCCTGCTATAAAAATGGAATCAAAAACAGCCTACTTTTACCAGCAGGCTGTTTTTACATTTGGCGGACATATTACCGTGACCCACCTTCCTTTTAATGGAACTGGAAAACATGGCGTTCTTGTGAACTGGAGCTCTGAAGTTTGCGGTATAGGGCATTTTTTCTTATGATAAAGGGACTAGGCATAGAGAGGGATTGAACAGATGAAACTAAGCGATTTTTCCATTAAACGACCAGTATTGACCATTGTCACAATGCTGTTGGTCATCATTTTAGGGGCAGTGTCATTTCTCCGTATACCTGTCACCTTGATTCCCGAGTTGAATCCGCCGATCGGCGTAGTGGTCACAAACTATCCAGGGGCCAGCCCGACGGAAGTGAACGAAAAAGTGACAAAACCGCTGGAAGAGAGCTTGGCAACATTGCCGGGAATCGAATCGATTCAGTCGAACAGCCAGGAAGGCACGAACTTTATCTTGCTGGAATTCGGATGGGACACGGATATCGATGATGTCCAGGCGGAAGTCACCCAGCGAATCGATCAGACACCGATTCCAGACGACTCGAATAACCCACGTTTTTTGAAGTTCGACCCTTCGCAATTCCCGATCATCCAATTATCCTTGCGGGCGACTGACGCAGAGCAGGACGTCCGGGTCATTGCAGAGGAATTGGAAACACAGCTGCGCCAGACGGATGGCGTGGCGAGCGTAAATGTTTCGGGCTCGTTGATTGAAGATATTTCAATCAAGCTGGATCCGGCAGAACTGGAAGAGCGTGGTTTGCAGCAGGCGGATATTGTCCAGCTGATCCAAGCGAACAATATTTCCTTGCCGGGCGATCCGATTGAAACAGAAGACGGCCGCAATTTGACGACGCGCATCGTCAGCACTTTGGAAAGTGTAGAAGACATTGAAAACCTCATCGTGACGGTTGATCCGATGTCCGGAGACAATGTTACAGTGGCTGACGTAGCTGAAGTGGCGGTGACAGAACGGGAAACCAATAGCGAAACGCGTGCCAATGAAGAGCCTGCCGTTTTGCTGTCGGTGCTGCAGGAGTCTGGAGGCAATACAGCAGACGTTTCGACGGCATTCCAGGAGCGCCTGGATGAATTGCTTGCCGAAGAGCGTTTTTCGGCAGTAGAAGCTGACATCCTCTTCGACCAAGGGGATTACGTTAAACTCGCCATCAATAATATTGGCCAGACGTTGATCCTCGGCGGCATATTCGCCATGCTGGTCCTGTTCTTTTTCCTTCGCGGGATCAAGAGCCCGATTATCATCGGAGTGGCGATTCCATATTCGGTGATTGTGACCTTTGTGTTGATGTTCTTTGCCGATTTCGCTTTGAATATCTTGACGCTCGGTGCTTTGGCGCTTGGCATCGGGATGCTCGTCGATAATGCCATTGTCGTTATCGAAAACATTGAACGGCATTTAGCGATGGGCAAGAAGCCGAAAAAGGCGGCATCCGACGGTTCTCGTGAAGTAGCCGGTGCGATTACCGCTTCGACATTGACGACCATCGCCGTATTCGTACCAGTCATTTTCATCTCGGGTTTGATTGGAGAGATTTTCTTCGAATTCGCATTGACGATTTCGTTCAGCTTGATCGCCTCGCTCGCTGTCGCCTTGACCGTCATACCGATGATGGCCTCAAGGATGCTCGGCCAGAAAGATGGCGTACAAAAGCCGGTGAAGGCGGATTCCAAGGGCGTCCAGCGCTTTGAAAAGAGTGTCTTGTGGGCGCTGCGCCACCGCATTCTAGTGCTCTTAACGGCACTCGTGTTCCTCGGAATTGGCGCGTACGGCGTTTCCCAAGTGGGAACTGAGTTCTTGCCGGCAACGGATGAAGGATTTGTCAGCGTTACCGTCGAACTCGAAAATGGTTCTTCGACGTCTGCGACTAATGAAGTGGTCCAGAGTATAGAAGAAGAATTGAAGGCTGAAGAGGATGTTGATGTGTACGTCAGCTTAATCGGTACGACTCAACAAGGACAGGCGCAAGGCAGTGCGGAATCCAATACGGCAGAAATTTACGTGAAATTATTGCCGCTGGATGAACGCGATCGGTCAGTCTTTGAATTTGTGGATGATGTACAGCCGCAAGTACTGGAGAAAATCGGCGACGATGCACTTGTCAGCTTTAATCTTCAAACAGCAGCCGGCTCTACACCGAATACATTAAGCTTTACGGTGACGGACACTGATAAACAACGTCTCGATGAAGCAGTAGCTTCAATTGATGAAGAATTGTCGAGCTTGCCGAATGTGATCGAATTGACGAACGATCGGCAAGAGACCATCGATGAAATCCAGATGACAATCGACCGTGAAGCGGCGACTGAAAATAACCTGGCGCCGGTGCAAATCGCCCAAACGGTCAATAACATCACGCGTGGTGTCCTCGCGACACAAGTCATCGATGAACAAGATGAAGTGCTCAGCGTTTTCGTCTCCTATGATGAAGAACAGCGCAACAGCGTAGAAAGTTTGCGTGAATTGACGCTTCGCACGCCATCCGGCGCATTTGTTGAATTGCAGGAACTGGCCGACATCGAAGTTGCACAAGGTCCTGTTTCGATCAGCCGCGTCGATCAGGCAGAAAGTGTATCCTTTACATTGCAATATCCATCCGACCAGACTTTGGGCGATATGTCGACAGCTGTCGACACAGCTATAGCGGATGTTGATTTGTCAGAACAGACGGAAGTTTCTTTCGGCGGTGACCGAGAGCTGTTCGACGATGCGATTGACGATATGCTGTTGGCGGTCGTGCTTGCCATTGTGCTTGTTTACATCGTCATGGCAGCGCAGTTTGAATCGTTCAAATACCCGCTTGTCATCATGTTCACAGTGCCATTGATGGTCATCGGGGTCTCGATCGCTCTATTTGTGACACAAACACCGATCAGTATTACTGCTGTCATCGGCGTGCTGGTGCTCGTCGGGATTGTTGTCAATAATGGAATCGTGCTCGTCGATTACATCAATCAGCGCAAAGCGGATGGATTAGATTCCTTTGATGCGATTGTAACGGCGGTCCATGACCGGAGAAGGCCGATCTTGATGACGGCCCTGACAACGATTCTAGGCCTCTTGCCGTTAGCCATTGGCATCGGTGAAGGGACGGAAATCAACCAGCCGATGGGAATTGCTGTCATTGGCGGATTGATCAGTTCGACCTTCTTGTCCTTATATGTGGTGCCAGTAGTCTACAGTTTATTTGACCGTAAAACACGTTTCATGAACAGCAAGAAGAGAAAACAAGCAAAAACAGAGGAATGACCCTTCCTGTGCAGATGATTCTGCACAGGATTTTTTTATATATTTCAAGGACACAGCTATCCATTTTTTAGTAGAATACAGAAAAGGGGTGTGAATGAATGAAGACGATGGTGTTTACCGGGTTTCCCGGATTTATCGCAACACGTTTATTGGAATCATGTGCCCGAAAAGGCTGGGAATTGGCGGCAATCGTACTGCCCGGTGAAATGGAGAAAGCGCAAAAGCAGGCAATCAACATCGAGGAAAATACAGGCTGTGGGCGGATTCGGCTGTTGCCGGGAGATATTACGGTAGAAGGGTTGGCGCTTTCGCAGAAAGACCGGTCTTGGCTAGAAAACCAGCAGCTTATCTTTTGGCATTTGGCAGCCATCTATGATTTGGCGGTGCCAGAAGATATCGCGAAAAAAGTCAACATCCTGGGTACACAAAACGTTAACGATCTAGTCAAGACACTTGATCAGCTGGAGCGCTATATGTATTTCAGTACGGCGTATGTGGCGGGCAGAAGAGAGGGCTTATTACTCGAAGATGAACTTATCCGTCCACAGACATTCAAGAACCATTACGAAGAAACAAAATTTGAAGCAGAACTTCTCGTTGAACAATTGAAAAAGGAAGTGCCGACGACCATCATCCGACCCGGAATTGTCAGAGGCCATTCTAAAAGTGGTGAGACCTCTAAATTCGACGGGCCCTATTTCTTTTTGAATATGATCGACCGGATGAGGCAGTTGCCTGCCATTCCGTATATCGGACGCTCACGCGCAACTATCAATGTCGTACCGGTTGATTACATCTTGGAAGCTTCCATTTATTTGAGCGGCCTTGAAAGAGCCGAGTCTGCAACCGTGCATTTGACCGACCCCAATCCCCATCCTGTAGAAGAAGTATACCGGACAATGGTCTACGAACTGACCGGAAAGTATCCGAAAGGACGGATCCCGAAAAAAATTGCGGCACTATCGATGAAGGCATCGGCAATCCGTAAATATCTGGGTGTCGAAGCCGAGACTTTGGATTATATGGATTGGCAAGCGCAATTCGATACGCATAACGCTCAATCTTTATTGGAAGGGAGCGGCATCCGGCCAGCAGATTTTCTGGAAACGATTCCGGCGATGATTGCATTCTACAATGAACATAAGGGAGACCCAAAATACCAAGTAACAATTGTCTAGATGTTTACACTTACGGCACAAGTGCTATAATACTTCTACAGAGCAATAATACAAACTCTCGACAAAGGGGAGTAGCTATAGGGAAACCTATTTCACAGCCGTCAAGACGTGGCTTCTGGCCATCGGTTGTGATAGCGGCATATCACGACGCTTAGCAAGACCTTTGCCTTTTATTAGGCATGGGTCTTTTTTGTCGGGGAAAAACTGGAGGGGAATTATGGATACTATCTTATTAGAATACGCCTGGGTGCTGCTGGTGCTCATTGGGCTGGAAGGTTTGCTCGCTGCAGACAATGCGGTGGTGATGGCTGTCATGGTCAAGCATTTGCCAAAGCCCCAACCCAACAGAAGAAAGCTTTGTTCTATGGTTTGGCAGGTGCTTTCATCTTCCGTTTCGCAGCTTTATTCATGATTACGTTCCTGGTGAACATTTGGCAAATCCAGGCACTTGGCGCAGCTTATCTGCTATTTATCGCAGTCAAGCACATCTATGACCAGCGCAAAGGCAAAGAACATACGATCGAACCCGAGACGACAAAAGGATCGGGTTTCTGGCTGACTGTCTTGAAGGTGGAACTGGCAGATATCGCTTTTGCCATCGACTCAATGCTCGCGGCTGTTGCGCTCGCGGTGACATTGCCGCATCTCGGTGATTTCGATATCGGGGGCATCAATGGCGGCCAATTCGGCGTCATGCTGGCTGGCGGGTTGATCGGCGTGATTATTATGCGTTTTGCAGCACATAAATTCGTCCGGCTGTTGGAAAAATATCCGCAGCTTGAAACAGCGGCATTCGTCGTGGTCGGCTGGGTAGGGGTCAAATTAGTTGTTTTGACTTTATCCCACGACAAACTTGGCGTCTTGCCTCATGATTTTCCACACTCGACGCCGTGGACAATCACCTTCTGGCTTGTCCTGCTAGGTATCGTCTTAACTGGTGTATTTACGGGCCTTAAAAAAAATAAGCACCAAAATGCTTAAGAGCATAAACAATAGTTATATAGCCTTGTGGAGAATTTTTGCCATAAGGCTATTTTTGATATTCCAATAGACGGACAAAAACACTCACTGTTACACGAATGTAATACGTAGCAGCCCCCCTCAATCTTCCAAATTCCTGGTCTGAAAGCTACAATAGAGAAATAGGAATTGAAATGGGGTGAGTTGCATGCTATTGACTGCTTTGGGCGGTTTGTTTGGATATGGAGCAGAAATGCCCGCTGAAACATTGGTGAAACTCGCACAACAAGGCGATGAAGACGCCGAAGAACAATTGATTTCTTCGCATATCCCGTTCGTGAAAAAAACCGCCGCACAAGTATGCAAGCGATTCATCGATGATAATCAGGATGAATTCAGCATCGCACTCTTGGCATTTCATGAAGCAATACGCCATTACCGCGAGGGACATGATGCATCGTTTTTGACTTTTGCGCATATGGTAATCAGGCGCAGAGTAATCGACCATATCCGGAAAGAAAGTAAACGGCTGGAATTCAGCCACGATTTCACAGCCTCCCCGAATGAAGACCATCATAACCATATCGGCGACCGGGCATCATCGGCTTTCCATTCGGCACAGGAACAGGTTGCCAAACGGCGTGAAGAGATTGCCCAATTCGAAGAAATTCTCTCAGAGTTCGGCTTAACTTTCCAAATGATCGCCAAAGTTTCTCCTGCACATGAAGATGCCAGGAGAAATGCAATCCAAATCGCGCAATTGGTAGCGGAAACGGATGAATACAAACACTTCTTGCTTGATAAGAAAAAACTTCCGGTCAAGCCTATTGAGGAACTTGTCCAGGTCTCAAGAAAAACCATTGAGAGGAACCGGAAATACATAATTGCAATGGCATTATTAATGATGAGCGAATTGCATTATTTAAAAGATTATTTAAAGGAGCGGTTGAACTGATGCGAATGCAAAAAGGCATATGTATGGAACTTGATGGAGACCGTTCTGTCTACATGCTTGCAGATGGCAGCTTTGTAACCGGCAGGCCGACAGGGAGCACGGTAGTGGGAGAAGAGGCATATTTCGAATCCGTAAAAGCTTCGAACCGCCGTTTCAAGCCGTTTACCATGCCGCTCATTGCGTCGGTCGCGGCTCTTTTTTTGCTGATTTCCACATGGCTGCTCCCCGCCGAAGAAGCTTATGGATACGTGCAAGTCGAATCAAACCCGGGAATCGAACTCGGCGTAGACGAGGCATGGCACGTCATTTCGCTGAGGGAGCTGAATGAGGACGGCAAAAAATTGATTGCTCAATTAACCGATTGGGAAAATCGTGAACTCGAAGTGGTTTTAGAGAACGTGCTTGCCTTATCCGTGGATGAAGATACAGAGCATGTGACGATTACCACGGTGCAAGGAGATGGAGAATCGGATGCCGCGATCAACGTGGAACAGATCGCATTGGCGGCACTGTTTGCCGGCAGCAATAAAAAGTTGCGGGTGCATTTGAAAGAAGCGAATAAAAAGCAATGGCGCGAGGCAAAAGAACAACAAGTGCCAGTCGCGACGCTAATCGAAAAAGACCGAACTTTCACTTCGCCGCATGAACAAGATAATGGTGTGGAGCCTGCGCAAAATGAAGAAAAAAATACGCAGGGAAAAAAAGCCTCGGATAGCCAGGAGGCCCCTTCGAAAGCTGAAGATCCTGCCATTCCCAAGGCCCAACCGAAAAACGAGCCTTCATCTTCAGGCAATAGCAAATCGGAAAAAACACAGAAGTCGGATACTCAGAGAAAAACTGCCCCGGAAAAGAAACCTGTTCCAGAAAAGAAACCTGTTCCAGAAAAAAAGACTGACACTAAGCCAAAAGAACCGGCTCCAAAAGCTCCAACACCACAAAAACAACCGAAAAAGCCAGAAAAGGCTGAGCCTGTCAAACCGAAAAATCCGAACGCAGGCAAAGGCAACAATTCAGGAAGTTCAAAAGCTGAAACAAAACCTAAAAAAGAAAATCCATCTTCAGGGAAAAACAAAGCCGAACAGCCGCCAAAAGACAATAAGAACAAAGGCAATCCAGTTCAGGGCAAGCCGAAAGAAAAGGACAGTAAAAAAGACAACAGCAACAGCAACAGCAACAGCAACAGCAACAGCAACAGCAACAGCAACAGCAACAGCAACAGCAACAGCAACAATAATGGCAATTCTTCCAAAGCGAATGGGACGAAGTCAGCGGAACCGAAAGACTTGAAAGCTGAACAAGCCAAGCCTCCTGTGAGGGAAAAGGGCGCCACGGTTTCACCCAAAGCAGAAGAAAAGAAAAAACCGAAAGCTGATAAGGAAGAGAAGAAAGAGAAGAAAGAGAAGAAAGAGAAGAAAGAGAAGAAAGAGAAGAAAGAGAAGAAAGAGAAGAAAGAGAAGAAAATTCCATAATGCCTTCCATGAATGACGCTTATTCCTTCAGATCCGCATTCAGCGGCGTAGCCTAAAGGAATAAGCGCTTATTCTGTGTCAGTGGAAAATAAGACAGCAAAAAAGTGATCTTTTGCATCAGAATAGTGATAGTGGACTGTGCTTTACAAAAAAGCCCTTTTCTTTTCACGGTACTTTACATAGAATGGGAAGAGAGTCAGTTGCGGAAGGGAATTTTACGTCTATGAATAAATCATTTCAACGTGTCCGAAATCTTACACCTGCACAGGCAATCGTGGCGTATTATTTCGTAGCGATTGCTTTTTCCTTTTTGCTCCTAAGGCTTCCAGGTGTTTTGCAACCTGGGGTGAGCATGACCTATATCGATACTCTATTTACCGCCGTCAGCGCCGTCAGCGTCACCGGCCTGACCGTCATAGATGTGTCACAGACATTATCGGTGTTTGGAATTATTGTATTGATGGTCATCCTTCAATTCGGGGGCATCGGCATCATGTCGATTGGGACATTCTTCTGGATTCTGCTCGGTAAACGGATCGGGCTGAGAGAGCGCCAATTGATCATGGTCGACCATAACCAATCGAGCATGTCCGGAGTCGTTAAATTGATCACTGAAATCGTCAAGATCCTGTTGTTGATCGAAGCGATTGGCGCACTCATATTGACCGTCTATTTCACGCAGTACTTCTATAGTTTCAGCGAAGCTCTGTTGCACGGCGTTTTCGGATCGGTCACGGCCACGACTAATGGTGGATTCGATATCACGGGAGCATCCCTGCAGCCTTATGTTGATGACTATTTTGTCCAGATCGTCAATATGCTGCTGATTATCCTTGGTGCGATCGGTTTTCCGGTATTGATTGAGTTGAAAGAGTTTTTGTCGAACGAGACAAAAAATTTCCGGTTCTCGCTGTTCACCAAGATTACGACGAGCATCTTCGGCATGTTGTTGGTCGTCGGCACGGTCGGGATCTTGATTTTGGAGTCGGTCAATGCCTTTAAGGGGATGTCGTGGCATCAGACCTTTTTCGGGGCCCTGTTCCATTCTGTGTCATCTCGCTCCGGCGGGTTGGTCACCATCGATATCACCCAGTTCAGCGACGCGACCAATGTATTCATGAGTGCGCTTATGTTCATCGGAGCCTCGCCAAGTTCTGCAGGAGGTGGTATCCGGACGACCACGTTTGCAATCGCTATCCTGTTTTTGATTAATTTTGCGAGAGGCAAGAACACGATCCAGATTTTCAACCGTGAAATCGAGTTGATTGATGTGTTCCGGTCATTTGCGGTCCTGTTCCTTGCAGGCACAATGGTCATCGTCGCGACGATGCTGTTGATCATCACTGAACCGAACGCATCCATCGTGGAAATTCTCTTTGAGATCACCTCAGCATTCGGCACATGCGGCATGTCGCTCGGACTGACGAGTGAATTATCCTCGATCGGCAAAGTAATCGTCATGGTCCTGATGTTCATCGGGCGAGTCGGCTTGATTTCCTTCTTGTTCACCATCGGCGGCAAGACGGATCCGACGAAATTCCATTATCCGAAAGAACGCGTGATTATCGGATAAGTCGACTGCACGTGCTATTCGGCTGTCAAAGGGATATAATTGAAATAATCGAGTAATCATAGCGGAAATGAGTGAACGAAAATGAATGAAGACATCAAACAGTCATTGAAACTGTTTATCGTTTTGTCCCGTGCACATAAAGCGATTTCAGAACAAACCAACCAATTTTTCCAGGAAAACGGCGTTAATCCAACAGAATTTGCGGTGTTGGAGCTGCTCTATCATAAAGGGCGGCAGCCGTTGCAGAAAATCGGCGGTAAAATTTTACTTGCCAGCGGATCGATCACCTATGTCATCGACAAGTTGGAGAAGCGCGGGTTTATCACGCGTGTCAATTGCCCGACTGACCGCCGCATCACCTATGCGGAAATTACGGAAGACGGGGAAGCCTTTATGGCAGACATCTTCCCGGCGCACGAACAAAAAATTCATGAACTGACGGCTGCTTTATCTTCGGATGAAAAAGAGCAGGCTATCGAATTGATGAAGAAAATCGGCTTGTCGATCAAAGATTTGTCCTATTAAAAAAGATCCTCCGCTATGGAGGATCTTTTTATTTCTGCAATATGTTCGATCGTTCGGGACATTTGGATGAAGCCGCCATTTATTCTAAAATGGCAGCGGCATGACGATAAATAAGAGCACCAAGACAACCAAATGAGTAATAATCAACAGTGGTATGCTGCGCTTCCATTCATAAAGGATGCCGAGCAACGCGCCTGCTACCACGCCTGCCACAATACCCGGCCAAAAGCCGCTAAAGGCGAGCGCAATGCCGAATAAGAGTGATGCACCGAGAATGGCGAACGGCAGCTTCATGTATTTTTTCAATTGTTGTTGGATGAAGCCGCGCCAGAAAAGTTCCTCACCTGGAACGATGACGAACATTAACAATAGGTAATGCCAAATGCTGGTTGGGGCAAATAAGGTTTGAAGGGCAGAAACCGGGCCTTCTACATTAACCGGAAGGACATCAAGGACTAGGTAACCGAATGCCAGGACGGTATAGATAAGGCTACCGAACAACAAACCGTATACTAATGATTTCCAGGTTTTTAATTCGTCGAATACAGAATAATTGACGATTGCGATTGACATCAGCACCAAAATGGCAAATGTATACATATACCAGAAGATGGCTGTATTTTCGAATGCCAGATGATACAAATATAGCGAAAGCGGCAATAGCCAAATTAGCGTATGGCGCTTGAATAGAGTAAACATAGAAAAAATCCTCCTAAAATCAACAAAGGCTGCCCATGTTAGGGACAAAGCACAATGTGGCTGGACGGCTATGGTTTCGTCCGTATAGTATTATAACAGAAGGATTTTAACAACACGAAAGGAAAGGAGAACATTTCATGACTGATTATGCGAATGAACTGGAGCGATTGAAAGTTGGCGAGATCGACACGTTGGATATACCGAAAGAAGAATTTCTTGAGTTCCGCAGAATACTAACGGAAAGGGAAGATTTTAAACATTTTAGGGGGACGGCTTTCCATCATGGCAAAACGCAATATGAATATACGGTAGAACCGTCTAAATAAGCTTGCATATTGCTGTAACTGAGTAGTTACAAGCGTGCCATGAATTTTTTTTGAAAAAAGGTTTAGTCTAGGTTTAGAGGGGGCATAGTATACTTGAACACAGCAACATTCTCATTTCCCCCTTTTGTGGCCGGCCCTTAATGGACCGGCCTTTTTTTTATGCCAAAAAGAAGAGTGAATAGACTGATGATTTTTGCTATTATGGAATTATAGAGGAGGCAATCAAATGAAAATTGGATTTATCGGTACAGGGGTCATGGGCAATAGCATTGGGCGTCATCTGCTTGAAGGCGGTCATGAACTTTCTGTTTTCACCAGAACTGCAAAGAAAGCTGAGGATTTGCTGGAACAAGGTGCATCCTGGAAAAACAACCCGAAGGAACTGGCGGCAGATGCAGAAGTGATCTTTACGATGGTCGGTTATCCGACGGATGTGAAAGAAATCTATTTCGGGGAAAATGGCTTGCTGGCAAATGCCGCCGAAGGAACGGTGCTCATCGATTTGACCACTTCCCAGCCAAAACTGGCGCAGGAAATTTCTGAAGCTGCACAGGCTAAAGGCTTACATGCACTGGATGCACCGGTCTCTGGAGGAGACATCGGAGCCAAAAATGCAGTGCTGTCTGTAATGGTCGGGGGCGAAGAAGACATTTTCAATCGACTGCTTCCGCTATTTCGTTTGTTTGCGGGCAATATTATTCTGCAAGGACCGGCGGGTTCCGGCCAGCATACAAAGATGTGCAACCAGATCAATATCGCGAATAATATGTTGGGCGTCTGTGAATCCCTTATATATGCGAAAAAAGCAGGTCTCGACCCAGAGAACGTATTGCGCTCTATTTCGGCGGGTGCCGCCGGATCTTGGTCTTTATCGAATTTAGCGCCGAAAATGATTGAAGGCGATTTCCGTCCAGGATTTTACGTCAAGCACTTCATCAAGGATATGAAAATAGCGGTGGAGGAATCCGAGCGGTGGGGCTTGGACCTTCCCGGCCTGAAATTATCGCTTGGGATTTATGAGGAATTGGAACGTGCAGGGGATGGGGACCTTGGCACTCAGGCATTAATCCGCCATTTCGATTTTATGGAAAAATAAGCAGAAAAAAACCGGCAGTAAAGGGCCGCCGGGTCAATCAAAATAGGACTTTTTCGGTGAATAGAAACGATTCATTTCTTTCGGTTCGTAGCGTTTGGAAAAAGCCGAGATGGCAGGCTTTTTTTCCGGCGCCTCCAGCCCAGTGTAATTTTGAAGCAATTCTTTCGCATGCTTCAAGTTCATGCGGCTCGGCGGATTGCGATAGGATTCATCCAAGTCTCCAAAATGCTCAAGTGAATGGAAATCTTCCTTTTGGGGGAGCATATGGAAATAGTAATTTCCGCATTTCACGAGGACAGAGGATTGTTGTTGGCTTTTCCGGGGGTTTTTACTGAAGTGTAGGCCAAGCTTTTGCGCCCGTTTTTGTTGGATCATCAAATTTAATGCTTGCTTTTTTAATGCATACAGAAACTGATTGTCAGGAGCAGTCTTAGCGTGGCGGTTGACAGTGAAAATAGCTTGGGCGATTTCAGAATCTTTCTTCGTCAAGGACATGGGCTCATTCCTTTCGCAATAATGGATTGATCAGTCTTTGATCATCATATCAAAATTTTCAGTCACTGTACATCAACCGAATCCAGTGCCAGGCTGTTGAAAATGATTCAAAAAAAGGGGATGTTGAAATGTTGAGTGAACAAACAATAATCGTGACCGGAGGCTCCAGTGGAATGGGCTTTCATATGGCAGAAAAATTTGCAACTGAAGGGGCGAACGTCATCATTACGGGGCGGGATATGGAAAAACTGAATGAGTCATTGACGAAGTTATCTGGGCTGCGGGGACAGGCGGAAGCATTCCAGATGGATGTGCGTGAACCTGAACATGCAAAGGCAATGGTCAATTTCGCGCATGAGAAATTCGGACGGATCGACGGTCTTGTCAATAATGCGGCAGGTAATTTCATTGTCCATGCTGAAAAATTATCGCCGAATGGATGGCGCTCTGTTATTGACATTGTCTTGAACGGGACGTTTTTCTGTTCTCATGCGGTCGGTAATTATTGGATTGAAAATGGCACAAAGGGGAATATACTTAATATGCTGGCAACGTATGCCTGGAATGCCGGAGCCGGGGTAGCTCATTCCGCCGCCGCTAAAGCGGGGGTCATGTCTTTGACTCGTACATTGGCAGTTGAATGGGGTACGCAATACGGCATTCGTGTCAACGGGATTGCTCCTGGCCCGATCGAACGCACTGGGGGCGCAGATAAACTCTTTGAGTCTCAAGAAGCGATGCAGCGGACCTTGAAATCTGTCCCTTTAGGCCGGCTCGGAAAACCGGAAGAAGTGGCAGAGCTGGCAGCGTTTATCATGTCAGAGAAAGCGGCTTATATGAATGGGGAAATCGTGACCTTAGACGGTGGCCAGTGGTTAAATAAATTCCCTTTTTAAGCCAAAACACCCAATTAAATAGTTTCGGGAATCGTGTTATGTTATGATGTAATCGAAGTGTTTTGGCATCAGACCATGCGATGCAAAAGGAGTAGAGCACATGATTTCATTACCGAGCAAAGATTTTCTTGAAACCCCGATCGAAGAATTTGTCATCTCGTCCGAAAAAGTAGCACATGTCCAAATCGGCAATAGTGCAGAGCATGCTTTATTGGTTTTGACGAAGACCGGCTATTCAGCCATCCCGGTTTTGGATGCGAAGTACCGGTTTCACGGCTTGATTAATGCCCAGCGCATCACAGATGCCATTCTTGGAATGGACCATATAGAATACGAGAAACTAGGCAATATTCGAGTCGAAGAGATTATGCAGACTGACCTGCCATTGATCCATTTGAATGACCGCTTCCAAAGAGCTTTGGATCTGGTGATCGACCAGAATTTCCTTTGTGTAGTGGATGACGATGGAATGTTCATGGGGATTTTGACAAGACGCATTGTCTTGAAGCAATTGAAAAAACAACTTTACCAGTTCAAACGATAATTGCCCTGAAAAAGGTCTCATCTATTGAGGCCTTTTTTTCTGCTGGTTGAAAGAAGGAATCGATATGGAACAAACAAAACGCCCGCTCATCCTGATTGCAGTCATGTTGGCGATGTTCGTTGCTGCGGTCGAAGCGACCATTGTCTCGACCGCAATGCCGAGCATTGCCGCAGACCTCGGCGGGTTTTCGAAATACAGTTGGGTGTTTTCCGCTTATTTGCTGATGAGTACGGTGACGGTGCTGTTGTACGGGAAATTAGCGGATCTTGTCGGCAGGAAAGCGATTTTTGCTTTTGGCATGCTGTTGTTTTTAATTGGCTCTGGACTCTGCGGTTTAGCGGATTCGATGGAGCAATTAATCGCTTTCCGTTTTATTCAAGGAGCGGGAGCGGGGGCTATCATGCCGATAGCGTCGACTATTGTGGGGGATATTTATTCTCCTGAAGAACGGGCAAAGATCCAAGGATATTTGTCCAGCGTGTGGGGCATCTCGGCCATCGCCGGCCCTGCCATCGGCGGTGTTTTGGTGGCGACAATTGGTTGGCAATATGTTTTCTGGGTTAACTTGCCCCTCGGGATGTTGTCGTTGCTTGGCATCCTGATCTATTTGAAAGAACCGGTGCGCATGGAGCGGGCTAAAGTCGATTACCGTGGTGCCTTGTTTTTGACGATTGCACTTAGCAGCGTTTTGTATCTGCTTATCGAAGGGGGAGTGTCTTTTGGCTGGCTCTCGGCTCCTTCTTATTTGCTCGTCACTATCGGCGCTTTGTTCATGTTTTGGTTTATCAAAGCAGAGCGCGCGTCGAGCGATCCAATGATGCCGTTTGAAATTTGGCAAAACCGTGCGATTCTTTATGCGAATTTGGTTTCGCTTGCGACTGGGATTATTTTGATCGGCATCTCCAGCTATCTTCCGGCCTATGTAACGGGTGTCATGGAGCAGCCAGCAGCCATCGCCGGATTCACGTTAACGACAATGTCAATAGGATGGCCAATCGCTTCTGTCCTATCTGGAAGGCTCTTGATCAGTATCGGCTATTTCCGTACTTCGCTTCTGGGTGGATCGTTCCTTTTGCTCGGAACGGCGTTGTTTATCATGATGCAGCCCGGATTCGGGCCGCTGTGGGCAGGGATGTCGAGTTTTTTCGTGGGTATCGGTATGGGATTGACCAGTACTGCCTTTATCGTCTCGATCCAATCCGCAGTGTCTTACGACAAGCGGGGAGCGGCAACTGCTTCGAATATGTTTATGCGCAATCTTGGCAGTACAATCGGCGTAGCGCTTCTCGGCAGCATATTAAATAGCTCGCTATTGAGCCGTCTGGATGATTCGGGCAATAATTTATCGCTTGAATCCGTCAACTCAATTTTAAGCATCGATAGCCGCTTGCAGCTTCCGGAAGCCGATAAGCTGGTGTTGCAGGAAGCCTTGGCTTTCGGGCTGCGCAATGTTTACAGCATTGCATTTCTCTGCGCTTTGGTCAGTTTCCTGCTGATTTTCGGATTGCGCGGATTGAAAGGAGTGAAACCGGATGTCAAATGAAGAAATGATCATTAAAGTACTCGCTGAAGAAGGCAATATGCGAAAAGCGGCAGAGCGGCTTTTCTTGTCGCAGCCTGCCTTGTCCCAGCGGCTGCAATCGATTGAAAAGGAGTGGGGTCAGCAATTGTTCGTGCGCTCACAAAAAGGGCTGACGCCGACTCCGGCTGGTGAATTGGTCATTCAGTACGCAAAGGAAGCGGTAATACGCCGAGAAGAGATTTTCGAACAGCTGCATACTTTAAGTGAAAAAGTGCATGGCACCTTGAAGATCGCCTGTGCGTCGATCATCGGCCAGAACTGGCTCCCGAAAGTACTAAAAGATTTCATCACTTTGTATCCGGAAGCGAAAGTGCAATTGATTACAGGCTGGAGTTCTGAAATTGTCCGTGCCTTGTACGACGGAGAAGCGCATATCGGCATCGTTCGAGGCCAGACCGACTGGAAAGGCCCGAAAATTCATTTGTTCAAAGACACTTTGTACTTGGTCGATAAAGAAATCAGCTCGCTGGAAGAAGTCATGAAGACCGAAAGGCCGTTCATCCAATTCAAAAGCGACTCTACCTATTATGAAGAAATTCAGCAATGGTGGCAAAAGCATTTCGCTTCCAATCCAAAACGCCAAATTACGGTCGACCAGATTGAAACCTGTAAGCAGATGGCAGTCAATGGCATCGGCTATGCAATCTTGCCGTCCATTACCCTGACAGGCGCAGAGGATGTCCATACGATGCCGTTGACGAATAACGAACAAGAACTTGAGTTGACCCGAGATACATGGCTGATCGGCTATGAATCATCTTTCCAGCTTCGGCAGGTCGAGGCATTTGTCGATATTGTCAAAAAACATGCCACTCTGTTAAGCTAAAGGATGTATTATTATACTGAATCAGATATAATAACACCATTACACGAGAGAAAGAGGTTTTGATCAATGGAACAAATGGATGCAAATCAAATTATTTCGTACATACAGAATGCGAAGAAGTCGACACCTGTAAAAGTGTATGTCAAAGGTGAAGGCGTAGCTGCGCTCAATTTTGGCGAAGACTCGAAAGTATTCGGAGAAGGCAATCATGCAACAGTATTCGGCGAATGGGCTGAAGTGGAGAAAGCATTACAACAGCACGCCTCAGTCATCGAAGATTCTGTAGTGGAAAACGACCGCAGAAATTCAGCAATCCCAATGCTTGATCTGAAGAACGTCAATTCCCGCATTGAACCAGGTGCGTTTATCCGTGAAAACGTAGAAATCGGCAGCAATTGCATCATCATGATGGGCGCTGTCATCAATATCGGTTCGGTTATCGGCGATGGCACGATGATCGACATGGGGGTCATCATGGGCGGCCGTGCGACAGTCGGGAAGAACTGCCATATCGGCGCTGGTGCTGTGCTGGCAGGCGTAATCGAGCCTGCATCTGCCACACCGGTAATCGTTGAGGACGATGTCATGATCGGCGCGAACGCAGTCGTATTGGAAGGCGTCCGCATCGGCAAAGGCTCCGTTGTTGCTGCAGGTGCTGTCGTGATCGAAGATGTGCCTGAAAATGCAGTCGTCGGCGGTACACCGGCACGCGTATTGAAACTGATGGATGCAAAGACCCGTTCAAAAACGGAAATCAAGCAAGAACTCCGCCAGTTGTAAGAGGCCCTTCAATGGATCTTATTCAAATCAGGAGAGAATTACACGAAATTCCGGAAATCGGGTTCCAGGAAGTTAAAACGCAAAGTTACTTGAAAAAAATCATCTCCCAGCTGGCGTCTGAGCGCATTGAGCTGGCTGAATGGCGCACCGGCCTCGTTGTTAAAGTGAAAGGGCGCTCGCCTGAAAAAACAATCGGCTGGCGCACGGACATCGACGGTTTGCCGATTCGCGAAGAAACCGGCCTGCCGTTTTCCTCGCGTCATGAGGGATTCATGCATGCTTGTGGGCATGATATCCATATGACGGTGGCGCTCGGCTTGCTGGAACAGTTGATTTCACATCCGCTTGATAACGATGTAGTGATCTTGTTCCAACCTGCAGAAGAGGGGCCTGGCGGTGCATATCCGCTTTTGGAATGGCTGGAAAAAGAGCGTCCGGATCTCTTGCCGGATGAACTCTTCGCACTGCACATCGCACCGGAACTGCCGGTTGGCGCTGTTGCGACAAAGCCTGGGCTTTTGTTTGCCAATACTTCTGAATTATTCATCGATCTGCACGGCAAAGGCGGCCATGCCGCTTACCCGCATCAGACGCGTGATATGGCAGTGGCCGCAGCGGCTTTATTGATGCAATTGCAGACAGTCGTCAGCCGCAATGTCGACCCGATGGATTCGGCCGTTTTGACGGTCGGGAAGATGTCTGCCGGGACTGTCCAGAACATCATTGCTGAACGGGCACGCCTGGAAGGGACGATTCGCACATTGACGCCCGAGTCGATGGAAAGCGTGAAAAAACGCATTGAATCGCTGTGCCGATCGATTGAAGAAGGCTATGAATGCCAAGTTTCGATCGATTACGGGGCAAACTATCGCCAAGTGGACAACGACGAACAGCTCGCCGAGTCGTTTTTGCGCTATGCACAAGACGCTCTGGATGTACAAGCTGTCCGCAGCAAAGCGGCCATGACAGGTGAGGATTTCGGTTACTTCACCGAACGGCTGCCGTCTTTGATGTTTTGGGCCGGGGCCGCGTCGGAATACGGCCTGCACCATGCCAAGTTGGCGCCTGACGAGCGGCTCTTGTCGGTCATGCCTAGATTCCTTTATGATTATTTCAAGCAACGATAAAAAAAAGCGAGATGCCGCTATGGCGTCTCGCTTTTTTGCATTTAGATTAATCGGTGAATCAGGTGCTGCGGCTTTCCTGCAGCAGCTCTTTTTTTCTCGCCGACCAGTTAAAGGCGATGAAGAAACAGACGAGCAAGATGAAAGTTCCTGTAATATACGGAAAGCTCATGTCGATATCGAAAAGAATCCCGGCAAGCGCTGGACCGATCATATTGCCAAGGCTCATATAGGCATTGTTCATCCCGGCCGCATACCCTTGCGAGTCGCCAGCGAGTTTTGAAATGAGTGTATTAATCGCTGGGCGCAGGAGGGAGGCGGCTGTGAAAAAGACAGCTGCCACGAACAGGATCGTCCAGAAGGTATTGACGAAGAGAATACCGATCATCGCTGCGGCTGAAACAATTAAGTTGACGAGGATGACGCGCATCTCGCCGAACCGCTTGAACAAGCTGTCGATGACGAAAGTTTGGACGATGACGCCGACAAAGCCGCCGACAGTAATGACAACCGAAATCTCCTTCGGCGTGAATTGGAATTGCTTATCAACATACAAGGCAATTGTCGATTGGAAATTCGACAACCCGAACGCAAAGATGAACATGACTAGCAACATGACGAAATACGGTGTGTAGACAGAGCGCTTCATCTGTTGGTATAGATTTTCTCGTTTATAGTCCACAGCCTGCACCGCCGGTTTGACATTCGGCAAGGCAAAGAAGGACAGCAGGGCAGATAATAAAGCAACAGAGGTTGCGACATAGAAAGGGAATTGCAAGCTGACTTCAGAGAGAAAGCCACCGATGCCTGGCCCGATCATGAAACCAAGAGACATCGAAGCGCCGAGCAACCCCATTCCTTTGCCGCGTTCTTCATAGGTCGTGATGTCGGCCACAAAAGCCATCATTGGCGGGATTAGGAATGCACCACCAACACCACTGAAGAAACGGGCGAGATAGAGAACCCATAATTCGGTTGCCATGCCGAACAGCAGCTGCGACAAGCCGAATACGATCAGTCCGAAAATGATCAAGTTCTTACGCCCATATTTATCGGAGAGTTCGCCCGAAATCGGCGAAAACAGGAATTGAGCAAAAGCGAAAGTGGCGATCAAGGTGCCAAGCGCCTGTCCTGCGACACCGAATGTCTCCAGGTATGCAGGCATGATCGGGATGATGAGGCCGATTCCGCTCATGGCGATGAACATATTGAACATGAGAATATATAAGGCGAATTTTGATGATTTGACGGCCATGAGGCTAACCTTCCCTCGTTTTTATTTCGTGTGGCTAAATTTCGGTGTTGTGAACTTATTTACTATACCTTATTTAAACAGAAAAAAACAGGCAGAAGTTCTGCCTGTCACTTTTCCATATCCATCTTGAATTCCAAAAACAGTTCATTGTAGACACCAAGCATTTCGAGCCCGAGGTTTTCATAGACTTCGAGGCGGTCGCGCATTTCTTCTGTCGGGTAAAATCGCTCATCACCTGTCACTTCAGGATCCATCAACTCGAGTGCGGCTGCATTGGGGGAAGAATAGCCAACGTATTCCGCATTTTTTGCAGCCACTTCCGCGTCGAGCATGAAATTGATGAATTGATGCGCACCGTCGACATTGCCGGCTGTCGACGGAATAATCATATTATCGAACCAAAGATTGGAGCCTTCTTCCGGTACTACATAATCGATGTCTTCATTAACCCACATCATATCCGCAGCTTGCCCGGACCAAGTGACCGCAACCGCCGCTTCCTCGCGGCGCATCATTTCGACGATTTCATCACCGATGATTGCTTTGACGTTCGGGCCAAGTGTTTTCAGCTTATCGGTTGCTTCACGCAATTCTCCAAGATCGGTGGAGTTCAGCGAATAGCCGAGACTGTTCAATCCCAAGCCAATGACTTCGCGTGCGCTGTCGACAAGAATGACTTCCTGCTCGAGTGCCGGGTTCCACAGGTCATTCCAGCTCTCGAAAGTTTGTTCTTCAAGAAGAGTCGGGTTATAGGCGATGCCGACAGTACCCCAAAAATACGGAATCGAATATTCATTGCCAGGATCGAAGGGCAAATCCAAGAAATATGGATCGATGTTTTCGAGATTCGGGAGCTTGCTGTGGTCAATCGGCAACAACAAATCATTTTCTTTCATTTTTTCGATGGCGTATTCCGATGGCATAGCCACATCATAGGACGTACCACCCTGCTCGATTTTTGTCATCATCGATTCATTTGAAGCAAAAGTCTCATAGACGACCTGGATGCCTGTTTCTTCTTCAAATTGGCTGATTACTTCCGGATCGATGTACTCGCCCCAGTTATAAACAGAGATCGAGCCGCTTCCGGTAGTGGCAGAGCTACTCTCTAGCAGATGCACCGCATAGAATAGGACGGCGGAAATGATGACGATGGCTGCACTTGCTCTCATAATGCCTTTCACGGTCGTGTCCCTCCTGTTCCTGCGTTTGCCCCGGAGCGCTGATTAAAGAAATAATACCCCAGGACAAGGCCGAGTGTCACAACAAAAATCAAAGCAGACAAGGCATTGATGGTTAGCGTGATGCCTGCTCGTGCCATCGAATAGATCTCAACGGACAATGTCGCAAAGCCGTTGCCGGTGACGAAAAACGTGACGGCAAAATCATCAAGTGAATACGTCAGCGCCAGGAAAAAGCCAGCGAATATTCCCGGTTTGATATAAGGGATGATGACTCGCGTCAAAATATCACGCTGAGATGCCCCAAGGTCAGTCGCCGCGTCGATCAAACTTGAGCTCATTTCCTGCAGTTTTGGCAACACCATGATGACGACAATCGGAATACTGAAGGCTATATGCGACACCAAGACAGAAGCGAAGCCGAGCTTGACACCGACCATTGTGAAGAGAATCAGAAACGATGCACCGATGATGACGTCCGGGCTGACAATCAACACGGTGTTCAAGGACAATACGGCGTTGCGCATCTTCCGGTTGCGCAGAAAAATGATGCCAATCGCGCCGAGTACGCCGATTGCTGTCGAGATGAGTGCGGACAGCAAGGCGACGATAACAGTGTTCAAGACAATGATGAGCAAACGGGTATCATTGAAAACAGCTGCGTAATGCTCCCATGTGAAATCTTCAAAGCCGGACATAGTGCCTCCGCTATTGAAGGAATAGAAAATCAAGTAGAAGATTGGGGCATAGAGAACAAAAAAGACCAATGCCAAATAGATTTTGGCGGGTTTACTTAGTTTTGCCATTCAATGCCCCTCCTTTCTCTTTCGGGCCTGTGAGCAACATAATGATGATCATAAAGAGGATCAAGAACACGGCAATCGTCGATCCCATGCCCCAGTTTTGCGTAACCAGGAATTGCTGTTCAATGGCGGTGCCAAGCGTGATCACTTTATTGCCGGCGATAAGGCGTGTAATAACAAATAATGACAAGGCCGGGATGAAAACGGCTTGCACGCCGGATTTGACGCCGTTGATCGCCAGCGGAAAAATGACGCGGCGGAATGTCGTCCACTGGGAAGCGCCGAGGTCGCGCGATGCATCAATCAAAGCCGGGTTGATTTTATCGAGCGAGTTAAAGATCGGCAGTACCATGAACGGGATGAAAATATACACTGCGACAAACACAAAGCTGAAGTCGGTGAACAGGATCTGAAGCGGTCCTGCACCGAAAAACTGGATCAATTGGTTGGCAGGCCCGTACAGCCCGAAAATGCCGATGAACGCATAGGCTTTCAGCAATAGGTTGATCCACGAGGGGATGATGATCAACAGCAGCCATAATTGCTTATGCTTGGTTTTCGTCAGCCAATAAGCTGTCGGATAGGCGATCAGCACCGAAATGAAAGTGATGAGAAAGGCATACCAGAACGAGCTGAGTGTCATGCGGAAATAAGTCGATGAAAAGAAATTCGCGTAGTTTTCCAAAGTGAAATCACCGGCTAGATCGAGAAACGAAAAATAGACAACGAGTGCAATTGGGGCAATGACAAATAACACAATCCATATATAATAAGGCGCCAAATACCATGGGCGTGATGAGCGATTAATCATTAAGAACGGCTCCGTATGATTCGAGCCTTGCATCGAAGGCTTCTTCGGATTCGTTCAAGCGCATGACGTGGATCGCCTCCGGATCGAAATCAAGGCCGATTTGTGCGCCGACTTCCACGCGTTTTGTTGAATGCACCAGCCACTCATTGCCTGTTTCGTCATAAGTGGAGATTTCGTAATGGACGCCACGGAATAATTGGCTGTCGACCTGCACCGCCATTTTGCCGGTTTCGGGTTGGGTAATTTCCAAATCTTCCGGCCGTATGACGATTTCCACTTGTTCATTTGGGCTCAATCCTCTATCCACACATTCGAATTCCTTATTGGCAAAACGCACGCGGTAATCAGCGACCATGACGCCCTCAGCGATATTTGACTCCCCGATGAAATCAGCGACAAAGCGGTTGATCGGTTCATCGTAAATATCCATGGGGGTGCCGCTTTGCTGGATTTCCCCGGCATTCATGACGAAAATTTCATCGGACATCGCAAGCGCTTCTTCCTGATCGTGTGTGACGAAAACAAAAGTCTTGCCGAGGCGCTGCTGGAGCTCCCGCAATTCATATTGCATTTCGGTGCGCAGCTTTAAGTCGAGCGCAGATAGCGGTTCATCGAGCAGGATCACTTCGGGGTCATTGATGATCGCCCGTGCGATAGCCACGCGTTGGCGCTGGCCACCGGACATTTCGTGGATTTCGCGGTTTTCATAGCCGCTCAAGTTGACGAAAGCCAAAGCTTCTTTGACGCGGCGTTCGACTTCCGCTTTCTTGATTTTCTTGATGCGCAAGCCGAATGCGACATTTTCGAATACATTTAAATGAGGGAACAGCGCATAATCCTGGAATACCGTATTCACTTGCCGCTCATTTGCCGGTATTTTATTGACTTTCTTGCCTTTGATGTAGATATCGCCGCTGGTTGGCTGGTTAAAGCCGGCAATCAATCGCAAGATCGTTGTTTTGCCGCAGCCGGAAGGACCGAGCAAGGTGTAGAATTTCCCTTTTTCCATTTCAAAACTGATATTGTTCAATACATTGCCCGCGCCTTCGAAAGTTTGGACAACATTATCAAAGCGGATGATCGCTTGGTCCGTCATAATATACCTCCTGGATTATAAATAAGATTTCGTCGCGACAATGATCATTTCTGCACGGCCCGTCGAATGGTTCGCTAATTGATGTTCATGTTCCGCGCTATAGTAAATGGAATCACCGGCTTTTGCTGTATAGGAGCGGCTGCCGATATCCAGGCGGACTTCGCCTTCTAGGACATAGACAAAGGTTTCGGATGCTGAAGGTTCAAATGTTTTGAATTTCCCGGACGGTTCCAAAGTTAAGTAAACCGGTTCCATTTCCTTTTTATTCGATGTCGGGACGAGCCAGTCGATTTCATAACCGGCTTCGCGGTCGATGTGGACCGTATGATCTTCTTCCTTGAAGACGAGTTTTGCTTCCTCGGCGTCTGTGAAAAATTCTTTTGGAGTCGTTCCGAGAACTTCAAGAAGCGAAAATAGCGTTTCGATGGATGGGGAGTTCATGTCGCGTTCAAGCTGTGAAATGAAGCCCTTGCTCAAGTCTGTCCTCGAGCCGAGCTCTTCTTGGGTCAAGCCATTAGTAAGCCGCAAATTCTTGATTTTTTTGCCGATTTGCATAAAGTCTCCTCGATTCTTTAGTAATGGTACAATATAAAGTGGGAGTAAAGGGCTGTCTGAGCCTTCTCAAGCAATAGATATACAGGCGAATTGAGTAGATGAAGAAAATTAGTTTAGTTAAAATATACTTTTAGTTTAGTTAAAGTATTTATTCATTATACAAAACTATCGTTGGAATTCAAGGGGAAAAAACTTTGCAAAATGAATCCGAATCTATTGCAATCAGCTAAAGCAATTACTATTATAGAGAAAGTGCAAAAGCCAAAAAGTCCACAAAGACTGATATAGAAGTTTTCGGTTGTGCAAAATTGACAGATGACAGGGATATAAAAGCCCAACCAACTACGGGAGTGATCAACTTGAACGGAAAGATGAATTTTTTCCTAGACCCGAAAAATCGGGTAGCACAAAAACCATCCATCATGAATTACAAACAAGACGAAAAAGGGCTTTATCTATTAGCCGAAAAGAAGTTCATCAATTGGATGGATGTCCATACCTTCTGCCATACATGTATGGACCCACTAACTTTCGACAATGAATTCGACGCAAGCTATTGCGCAAGCTGCAACGAGTGGCGCGAAGAGCGCTGCAGCGACATCAGCTGCGAATACTGCGAGAATCGACCTGAACGTCCATTAGATCCCCGCAAATAAGCGGGGGTTTTTTTATAGGCGAAAGAAGGATATGATGAAGAAGAGCAAACAAGAAGATGGGGGATGGACATGAAAAAGGAATTCGTGGTAATAGGCTTAGGGCGTTTCGGCGGAAGCATCGTCCGGGAACTGATCGAACAAGGCGCTGACGTGATGGCTATCGATAAAGACCATGAGCGGGTGGATGAATTCGCTTCTATCGCTACACAAGCTGTCGTTGCCGATACAACTGACGAATCGGTATTAAAATCCCTCGGGGTCCGCAACTTTGAGCAGGTCATCGTCGCAATCGGCGAAAATATTCAAGCGAGCATCCTAACGACGCTCATGCTGAAGGAAATTGGCGTCAAGAAAATCACCGTCAAAGCCCAGAACGATTACCATGCCAAAGTGCTGCATAAAATCGGGGCGGACAAAGTCGTGCATCCGGAGCGCGATATGGGTATCCGGATCGCCCATAACATCCTCTCGAACAATGTGCTCGATTATTTGGAGCTGTCCG
Source organism: Planococcus sp. CP5-4_YE (assembly GCF_019042655.1). GTDB lineage: Bacteria > Bacillota > Bacilli > Bacillales_A > Planococcaceae > Planococcus. The sequence continues at coordinate 409,421 of NZ_JAHPZO010000001.1, read as the reverse complement.
ACGAGCATTCGATCATGGAGATCAAAGCGAACGATAAATTGGCGGGCTATACCTTGATCGAGTTGGATATCCGCGCCAAATATGGCATCAATATCGTCGCAATCAAAAGAGACGACGATATCATCGTTTCGCCGCAGGCCGATATGGAAATCGAGCGGGATGACATCCTGATCATCATCGGATCCGATGCCGACATCAATCGTTTCGAAAAGAAGGTCATGAACTAAATAAGGCAAAAAAAAAGAAGCCGCTGAGGGCTTCTTTTTTATACTTCCATGATGACTGGGAGAATCATCGGGCGGCGTTTTGTTTTTTCGTAAAGGTACGGCCCAAGAACATCTGAAATTTCGGTCTTCAGTTCAGCCCAGTCAGTATTTTTGCTGTGGATTTTTTTATTCAAGTGGCGGTTCAGCATTTGCTGTGCCTCGTAAATCATCGTGCCGGATTCGCGCATATAGACGAACCCGCGTGAAATGAGGTCAGGTCCTGAAACCATGCGGCTTTTCTTCTTGTCGACGCTGACAACGACGATGACCAGTCCTTCTTCAGACAGCACACGGCGGTCACGCAGGACGATATTGCCGATATCGCCGATTCCGCTGCCGTCGATGTAAACATCACCGGAAGGAATGCGGCCCGCAACAGAAGCTTCGTCTTGGCCAAGAGCCAAAACATCGCCATTTTCCATGATGAAGGTGTTTTTACGCGGAACATCGCAATCTACTGCGAGTTCTGCATGTTGAGCCTGCATACGGTATTCACCGTGGATCGGCATGAAGTATTTCGGCTTGATCAAACGCAGCATCAATTTGTTTTCCTCTTGTGAACCGTGCCCGGAAGTATGGATATCATTCAATGAACCATGGATGACATCAGCCCCTGCACGGAACAATAGGTTGATGGTGCGGTTAACGCTGCTCGTATTGCCCGGAATCGGGGAAGACGAGAAGACGACCGTATCATTCGGTTGAATCTGGATTTGGCGGTGGGTGCCGTTGGCGATCCGTGACAGCGCAGCCATCGGTTCGCCCTGGGAACCAGTACATAGGATGACGACTTTATCGGCAGGCATGCGGTTCAAGGTTTGCGTATCGATAAATGCATCTTCAGGTGCCGTGATATAGCCGAGTTCACGGCCAATCGTCATGGCATTATCCATACTGCGGCCGAAAACGGCAATTTTACGGCCTTGACGCACCGCTTCATCCGTCACTTGTTGCAGTCGGTAAATATTGGAAGCAAACGTTGCGAAAATTAAGCGTCCTTCGACTTTCCTCATTATGTCTTTGATGGTCTCGCCGACTTTGCGTTCGGACATGGTGAAATTAGGGATTTCTGCGTTTGTCGAGTCGGACAATAGGCATAAAACGCCTTCACTGCCGATTTGGGCCATCTTCAAGAGATTGGCCGGCTCGCCGACTGGAGTGAAATCGAATTTAAAGTCACCCGTATGGACGATGCTGCCGGGCGGTGTTTTGACGACCACGCCGAATGAATCTGGGATACTGTGGGTCGTGCGGAAGAAACTGACCGAAGTTTTACGGAATTTAATGACATCTTCCTCTTCAATTTCAATCATTTTCGTTTGGCGCAACAAGCCGTGTTCTTCCAGTTTTTTACGCAACAAGCCAAGTGCTAGCTTACCGCCGTAGACCGGCATGTTAACTTGCTTGAGCAAGTAAGGGATGCCGCCGATATGGTCTTCGTGGCCATGAGTGACAAATAGGCCCTTAATTTTATCAGCGTTTTTGACTAGATAAGTGTAATCCGGGATGACGTAATCGATTCCGAGCAAATCGTCTTCCGGGAATTTGATGCCAGCATCAATAAGGATGATTTCATCCTGAAATTGGACGCCATAAGTATTTTTGCCGATTTCGCCCAGTCCGCCGAGCGCGAAAACAGCTGTTTGATCATTTTTTACAAATTTCATTAGGCTTCGATAGACTCCACTTGATAATCTTGGGAGGCTTGTTCATATTCGAGGTGCTGGCCTTCCAAAAGCTGCACGAGCTCGATATTGAAGTTGCGGTCCTTCAGGTGGTGACGGACTTCCCGCTCGGTGGAAGCTTCTACATATAAACTTTTTGTGTTTTCACGAACTGGTACTTCTAAACGGTTTTCTTGGTAATATACTTTATAAATCATATTTTGCTCTCCTTTTTCCACGTTCAATATAAATGCACTTTCTTTATATTATCATGTCATTGTTTTAAAATAAAGAATAGCCCTCCTATTTATTAAGAAGGGCCGAAACAAACCTTATGCTATCTTCTTTTTGTTCATAATGCCGTTGAGCTGTCTGAGTAGTCTGCGTTTCAACCGTTTCAGCATGGCCCACCACTCCTTATGTATAGTATACTGTTTTTTCTGACAAAAGAAAAGAGGTCGTATCAGCAAACACCTCAAAAGATTGGAGATAGAAATATGTCAAAATTATTATTATTGGATATCGATGGCACCTTGCTTGATACGAATAAGCAACTGCCTGAAGCGACAAAACAAGCATTGATTGCAGCTCGTGCGAATGGCCACCATTTAGCCATTGCGACGGGCCGTGCACCGTTCATGATCGGCTCGTTGCTCGAGGAATTATCGATTGATACGTATATCACGTTCAATGGCCAGTACATCGCGTTCGAAAATGAAGCGGTGCACAAACAGGCAATCGGTGCCGAAACCTTGGAGAAAGTGCTGGCATTTGCAGAGCAGCGCAACCATCCGTTGGTCTTCTTGAATGAACATAAAATGGTGTCATCCACCGATTTTCATCCGGACATCGACGAAAGCATCAAGAGCTTGAAGTTCCCGCATCCGGAAATGGATAAAGACTTTTACCGCACGAACGATGTGTACCAAGCGCTGGTATTCTGCGAAGAGCATGAAGAAAGCCAATACCGTGAAGAATTCGGTGACGTCGATTTTGTCCGTTGGCACCGTGTATCATGCGATATTCTCCCGAAAGGCGGCAGCAAAGCGGAGGGCATTAAACAATTGATCCGTGCGACTGGCCATCGCCTGGAAGATACGATTGCATTCGGCGACGGATTGAATGATCTTCAAATGATGGAAATCGCTGGCTTCAGCGTTGCGATGGCGAACGGCCACGAAGAAACGAAGAAACGCGCGAACCATATCACAGGGCATGTAAACGAAGGCGGGCTCGCGAGTGCGTTCGAATTTCTCGGCTTGAGCCGTCAACTTTTTTAGTTAGTGGAGGAGTTGAAATTCCCATACAAAACCCCGCTCCCCAAAATTGGGCGGCGGGGTTTTGTCATTCCACGGTTTCGGTTTGAAGGTCGATGGCCGAAGCATTTTCGACTTCCTGGAACGGGTCGTTCGGATTGATATGGTCGTAGAACATGATGCCGTTCAAATGATCGAGTTCATGTTGGAAGGCAATTGCGGTCAAGCCTTTCAAACGCATCTTAAACGGTTCGCCGGAAAGCGTGTATCCCTTGACGGTGATACGGGCATAACGCGGGACATATCCCGGAACCGAACGGTCGACGGACAGACACCCTTCGCCGCCCGATAAATAGGCTTTCTCCACAGAATGGCTGACGATTTTCGGATTCACTGCCACCAGGCTCAAATTCTCTCCGGAATGTTCGTCAAAATGCAAAGCGAAAATCCGTTTGGAGATGTCGATCTGGGGGGCAGCGATTCCTACGCCTGGGCGCAAATCGTATTTTTCAGCTAGCTCGTCATCCTGGCTGTTCTTTACATATTCCAGCAGCTCTTCACCGAGCTGTTGGTCTTCTTTGGAAAGCGGGAGCTTAACCTCTTCGGCTTTCTTGCGAAGAGTGGGGTGCCCTTCGCGAATAATGTCATTCATCAAAATCACGTATGTTCATCCTTTCATGGTGCTCTCTATTATCCCTATTGTAGCGTATGATGCCATTTTTGAAAAAAGAAAAAGCTCTTTCAGTTATTGTATTTTGTTGGAATTCATTCTATAGTTAATTCATGGAAATCAAGGGGGACTTTATTGTGAAGAAAATAGCCATCGCCATAGTTTTGACCGGCACACTCTTTCTTTCGGCATGTTCAGGGGCGTCTACAGAAGAACAGCTGAACGAAATTCTGGAGACGACTTTCGAAGAGGAAGCCGAATACCGAGATGTACAAAGTGAATTGCAAAGCCGTGAACAGAAAGAACAAGAGATCTTCGAGTCGATTATGGCCTTAACCAAAGAACAGCAGGCAGAAGTGGAAGAGAAATCTCAAGAAGCGATCGCTTCCGCCGATGAGCGGCTTGAACTATTGGAGACAGAACGCGAATCGATGCAAAGTGCGGCAGAAGAGTTTGCCGGAATCGATGAATTGATAGAAGAAACGGAAGATGAAGCAGTCCAGTCGGATCTCGAAGCGCTGAAAGAGCAAATGGATGAGCGCTTTGCAAAACACGGGGAATTCACGGATGCTTATCAGACATTAATCGAGCATCAGAAACAGTTGTATGCAATGGTGGCAGAAGAAGATATGGAACTTGCGACTCTTCAAGACAAGACCAATGAAGTAAATGAACAGAATGAGTTGGTACAAGAAGCCGTGACAGCCTTTAATAAACAGACGGAACAGTTCAATGAACTGAAAAACGAAACCATTGAAAAAATGAATGCAGAAAACGACTGAGCAGCCGCTATGGCTGCTTTTTTCTGTGCTATAAAAGTGTTATGGAGTTTCACTGTATTATAATACAGGTGGTGTTTTGTTTGTAGTACAGTTACATGTGTTTTTTAAGATTTACCAAAATGGGTATACACGTATAATGTATTGTTCTTCAATGATTGACCGTAATATTGCGGTGGCGTATACTGAAAAAGAATGTGGCGATTGTATCACTAAGCTAGTGTTAAAATTTTAATACAGATAAAGGAGAGTTGCTTTTATGGCTGCGAAAAAGAATCAGCAATTCGATCCGGTGGAAACACTTCAAGCGATCGAAGAAAAGTTTGAAATGGTTCAAGTATTGAACGAAGAAGGCGAAATTGTTAATAAGGATTACGACCCGAATCTATCCGATGAGCAATTGGAAGAATTGATGAAGCGTATGGTTTACACGCGTATTTTGGATCAGCGTTCCATTTCATTGAATCGCCAAGGGCGTCTTGGATTCTATGCACCGACTGCTGGACAGGAAGCGTCTCAATTGGCGTCTCATTTCGCATTGGAAAAAGAAGACTTCATATTGCCGGGCTATCGTGATGTACCGCAATTGATCTGGCACGGATGGCCGCTGCACCAAGCGTTCTTGTTCTCCCGTGGGCATTTCAAAGGAAACCAGATGGCTGAAGACTTGAATATCTTGCCGCCTCAAATCATCATCGGCGCACAATTCATCCAGGCTGCAGGTGTTGCGCTTGGCATGCAGAAACGCAAAAAAGAGGCAGTCGCAGTCACTTACACAGGCGACGGCGGTTCTTCACAAGGTGATTTCTACGAAGGTATCAACTTTGCCGGCGCATTCCGCGCACCAGCAATCTTTATTGTACAGAATAACCAATTCGCGATTTCAACACCGCGTGAATTGCAGACATCCGCTAAAACAATTGCACAAAAAGCTGTTTCAGCAGGGATCCCAGGGGTTCTCGTTGATGGCATGGACCCGCTTGCAGTATACGCAGTAACACGCGATGCGCGTGAGCGTGCTGTAAAAGGGGAAGGGCCGACATTGATCGAAACGATGTGCTACCGCTACGGGCCGCATACGATGGCAGGGGATGACCCGACGCGCTATCGTACTTCGGATATTGACAGCGAGTGGGAGAAAAAAGATCCGCTTGTACGTTTCCGTAAATACCTTGAAGCTAAAAAGCTATGGAACGAAGAAAAAGAAAATGAAGTGATCGAGAAAGCCAAAGAAGAAATCAAAGCGGCGATCAAAGAAGCAGATGGCACGCCGAAGCAAAAAGTATCCGACCTTCTCGGAATTATGTACGAGGAAGTTCCATTTAACGTACAGGAACAACTCGATATCTATAAAGCAAAGGAGTCGAAGTAAGCCATGGCACAAATGACGATGATCCAAGCGATTACGGACGCTCTGAAAACAGAAATGAAAAATGATGAAAATGTTCTGGTTTTCGGTGAAGACGTAGGTAATAACGGCGGTGTATTCCGCGCAACTGAAGGTTTGCAAAAAGAATTCGGCGAAGACCGCGTATTCGATACGCCACTCGCTGAGTCAGGAATCGGCGGTCTAGCGATCGGCCTTGGATTGCAAGGCTATCGCCCAGTTCCAGAAATCCAGTTCTTTGGTTTCGTATTCGAAGTCATGGACTCCATTAGTGGTCAAATGGCACGTATGCGCTACCGCAGCGGGGGCACATTGACATCGCCGGTAACAATCCGTTCTCCATTCGGCGGCGGCGTCCACACGCCGGAAATGCACGCTGATTCTTTGGAAGGGCTCATGGCCTCACAACCTGGCTTGAAAGTAGTCATCCCATCAACACCATACGATGCAAAAGGCTTGTTGATTTCAGCGATCCGCGATAACGATCCTGTCATTTTCCTCGAGCACATGAAGTTGTATCGTTCATTCCGCCAAGAAGTGCCGGAAGAAGAATACACGATTCCACTCGGTAAAGCGGACGTAAAGCGTGAAGGTACAGACCTTTCCATCATCACTTACGGTGCGATGGTACAAGAAAGCGTGAAAGCAGCTGAAGAATTGGAGAAAGATGGGCATTCAGTGGAAGTCGTCGATTTACGCACAGTTCAGCCACTTGATATCGAAGCGATTATCGCATCTGTTGAAAAGACGAACCGTGCAATCGTTGTGCAAGAAGCGCAAAAACAAGCTGGAATTGCAGCGAATGTTGTAGCTGAGATCAACGACCGCGCAATCTTGAGCCTTGAAGCTCCTGTTCTCCGCGTAACAGCGCCGGACTCTGTCTTCCCATTCTCGCAAGCTGAGCAAGTTTGGCTGCCGAATGCAAAGGATATAGTAGAAACAGCGAAAAAAGTACTGAATTTCTAATTGCTAGATAGCGGCTTTAAAACGCCGCTCTTTCCCGTGCAAAATTAGAAAAACAGCCTGAATTCAGTTGAACTGGCTTTCGTATTGTGAAAGCCGGTGCTGAATCATTGCTAAATAGCAGCATTCCTTATGGCGCGCCGTATCGAATGTACAATAGAAAGGGTGACTAGAATGGCTTTTGAATTTCGATTGCCGGATATCGGTGAAGGTATCCACGAAGGTGAAATAGTAAAATGGTTTATCAAGGCCGGAGACACGATCGAAGAAGATGATATTCTGTGTGAAGTACAGAATGATAAAGCGGTCGTAGAAATCCCGTCTCCTGTTTCAGGAACCATCGAAGAAGTGCTTGTAGAAGAAGGAACAGTCGCAGTCGTCGGGGATGTACTCGTGAAGATCGATTCTCCGGATGCAGATGACGTCCACTTCAAGGGCGGAAAAGACGACGAGGAAAAACCTGCCCCGGAAGCAAAACAAGAGGAAACGCAGGAAGAGACAGAAGAGCAGGTTCAGGCAGGCACAGCTGAATCTGGCGAAAACGTCGAAAAAGAGCCGGCTCCTGAAAGCAAGCCAGAAGGAGAAACTGGCGCAGGCGACCAGCCTCAAGCCGATGAAGCTGACAGCGATCCGAATAAACGCGTCATCGCGATGCCATCTGTGCGTAAATTTGCTCGTGAAAAAGAAGTCGATATCAAGAAAGTCAAAGGGTCTGGAGACAACGGCCGCATCATGAAGCAAGATATCGAAGCGTTCTTGGAAGGCGGGCAGGAACAAGAAGCTCCTGCAGCAGAGCAGGAAACAGCTTCACAAGAAACAACAGAAACAAAAGAAGCCCCTGCAGCAGCTGCTCCAGAAGGCGAATTCCCAGAAACTCGCGAAAAAATGTCCGGTATGCGTAAAGCAATCGCCAAAGCGATGGTGCATTCGAAACACACGGCTCCGCACGTTGCATTGATGGACGAAGTCGATGTAACCGAACTCGTTGCACACCGCAAAAAGTTCAAAGACATCGCTGCAGAAAAAGAAATCAAGCTGACGTATTTGCCATATGTGGTCAAAGCTTTGGTCAGCACATTGCGTGAATTCCCGGCACTTAACACGTCGTTCGACGATGAAACCGGAGAAGTGATCCACAAGCATTACTTCAATATCGGGATTGCTGCAGACACGGATAAAGGCTTGCTTGTTCCGGTCATCAAAAATGCAGACCGCAAATCCGTTTTCGCGATTTCAGACGAAATCAACCAATTGGCAACAAAAGCGCGTGATGGCAAATTGTCCTCTGCTGAAATGAAAGGCGCTTCATGCTCGATTACGAATATCGGATCTGCAGGCGGTCAATGGTTCACGCCAGTCATCAATCACCCGGAAGTTGCTATTTTGGGCATCGGGCGCATTGCTGAAAAACCGGTAGTGAAAAATGGTGAAATTGTAGCAGCTCCTGTGTTAGCATTGTCCTTGAGCTTCGATCACCGTATGATCGATGGAGCAACTGCACAGCATGCATTAAATCACATCAAGCGTTTGTTAAGTGAACCAGAATTACTATTAATGGAGGCGTAAAACTTATGGTAGTAGGAGATTTCCCAATCGAAACAGACACGCTCGTCATCGGCTCAGGCCCTGGCGGCTATGTCGCAGCTATCCGTGCAGCACAGACTGGCCAAAAAGTGACCATCGTTGAGAAAGAATACATCGGCGGCGTTTGTTTGAACGTCGGCTGTATCCCTTCAAAAGCGATGATCTCTGTCGGCCACCGTTTTGAAGAAGCCCAGCATTCTGATGATATGGGCATCGTGGCAAAAGAAGTTTCTTTGAACTTCGAAAAAGCGCAATCGTTCAAAGACAGCGTCGTTAAGAAATTGACTGGCGGCGTTGAGTCCTTGCTAAAAGGCAATAAAGTGGAAATCGTCCGCGGCGAAGCATATTTCGTAGACGAAAACACTGTCCGCATCATGGACGCGGATTCTGCTCAAACGTATAAGTTCAAAAACGCGATTATTGCAACGGGTTCACGCCCAGTTGAAATTCCAACATTCAAGTATTCAGAGCGCGTGATCGATTCGTCTGGCGTATTGGCTTTGAAAGAAGTACCGAAAAAACTGCTCGTCATCGGCGGCGGCTATATCGGAACTGAGCTTGGAACGGCCTATGCCAATATGGGTTCTGAAGTAACAATCCTTGAAGGCGCACCAGACATTCTTGCTGGATTCGAAAAGCAAATGACGTCCATCGTCAAAAAAGGCTTGAAGAAAAAAGGCGTTGAAGTCATCACAAAAGCATCTGCTAAAGGCGTAGAAGAATCAGATTCAGGCGTTTCGGTTTCATACGAAGCAGGCGGCGAAGAGAAAACAATCGACGCGGACTACGTATTGGTAACTGTCGGCCGCCGTCCAAACACAGATGAAATGGGCCTTGAAGAGCTCAACATCAAAATGGGCGAGCGTGGGCTTATCGAAGTCGACAAGCAATGCCGTACAAGCATCCCGAACATTTATGCAATTGGTGATATTGTCGCTGGCCTTCAATTGGCGCACAAAGCATCTTATGAAGGCAAAGTTGCTGCTGAAGCGATTGCCGGTGAAAAATCAGAAGTTGACTACATGGCGATTCCAGCGGTTTGCTTTACAGACCCTGAACTTGCAAGTGTTGGTTTGACGGAAGAACAAGCTAAAGAAGAAGGCTTTGAAGTGACAGCGGCGAAATTCCCGTTTGGCGCAAACGGCCGTGCTTTGTCATTGAACTCTTCTGAAGGCTTTGTGAAATTGGTATCCCGTAAAGAAGATGGTTTGTTGCTAGGTGGACAAATCGTTGGAGCGGGCGCTTCTGACATGGTTGCAGAAATTGGCTTGGCAATCGAAGCGGGCATGACTGTGGAAGACATCGCAATGACGATCCACGCTCACCCGACATTGGCTGAGATTACAATGGAAGCGGCAGAAGTAGCTCTAGGCACGCCGATTCACATCATCAAATAATACCAGTATTAGAAGGACCGCAAAATGCGGTCCTTTTTTCTATTCTTTGCATGCTCTACTTATGTTAAAATTTCACATAAGGAGGTTGATTATGAAAAAACAAAATTGGCTGCTGCCAGCATGTACCGTATTTCTGCTTGGGGCTTGTTCTGATGAGACTGCTTCAGAGCCGGAAGATTCAGCACAAGAACAATCTGCGCAAAAGGATGTTGAGGAAGATGTGGCATCAGAGCAATCCGCAAGTGAAAAATCCGATTCATCCGATCAAGCAGAAATAGACGAGCAGGAAAACGAGGAAGAGCAAACATCGGAAGAAGACAGCGAAAAGGCGACCGAGCCGCGCTATCGCATTAATCCGCAAAATTCAAAAGTTGAACCGATTGGGGATGCGAATGAACAAGCAGTCTTAATCACGATCGATGATGCACCGGATACATATTCACTTGAAATGGCCGAAACCTTGAAAGAACTTGATGTACCGGCGATCTTTTTTGTCAATGGGCATTTCTTGGGTACAGAAGAAGAGCAAGAGACCTTGTCTAAAATTCACGAGATGGGCTTTGCTATCGGCAATCATACCAACACCCATGTGAATTTGAAGCAATCTACAGAAAGCGTTCAGCAAGATGAAATTGTCTCATTAAATGAGCATGTGGAAGCGATCATCGGAGAGGCGCCGAAGTTTTTCCGTGCCCCGTTTGGCGTAAACACTGAGTTCAGCAAAGCACTTGTCCAAGAACAGGGCATGGTACGCATGAACTGGACGTACGGCTATGATTTCATGCAAGGCTATATGGATTCGGAAGCTTTGACGGAAATCATGGTCAACGCCCCTGAACTCAATAGTGGAGGGAATCTGCTGATGCATGATAGGGAGTGGACGAATAAAGCGCTACCGCAAATTATCGAAGGACTGCGCAACAAAGGCTATGAATTTGTGGACCCCGATGAAATAGAAGGAGTATAATCCTAAAAAAGTTCCGGCGCATTTTGCGCCGGAACTTTTTTGCTGTATACCGTTAACGGAATGCATGATGCTCTTTGATGACATGAAGTGTTTGGAGTGAATCATCTTCAGGTCCTTGAACTGGTAGTCCCGCTTTGACGTTTGTATGGATATAAGAGATATTTTCCTCGGTAATGATTTCCCCCGGGATGAAAATCGGGATACCCGGTGGATAGACCATGATGAACTCGGCCGAGATGCGTCCAACCGCTTCGTCGATTGGAATAATTTCCGTCTCTGCATAAAAAGCATCACGAGGCGTCATCGCAAGCCGTGGAATTTCAGGCAATAAGACAATCGGTTCCGACACTGCGTGCTCAGTCTCCAAGGCTTCGCTCATGCGCTGCAAGGCATTGACGAGCAAGTTGATTTCTTTCCGGCTGTCGCCGAGCGTGACAAGACAGAGGATATTATACAAATCTGATAGTTCGATTTCAATATTGGCGTTCTCACGCAGCCATTCTTCTGCTTGATGGCCGGTGATACCGAGATTCTTGACACTGATCAATAATTTAGTCGGATCCATATCATATGTCGCAGAAGAATTGAGCAGCTCTTTTCCGACGCATAATAGATGTGGGATCTTATTGATCCGTTTGCGTGCATCCTGTGCTAGCCTGATCGTCTGATCGATCAAATCAAAACCGTGGATGGCAAGCTGGCGCCGTGCGGTATCGAGCGATGCCAATATCGGATAGGAAGTGGATGTCGTCGTCAGCATCGATAAAGTTGCCTGGACACGCTTAGGTGACACTAAGCCTTCACGCACGTTCAGCACGGAACTCTGTGTCATGGAACCGCCCAGTTTATGGACAGATGTGGCCGCCATGTCTGCGCCAGCTGCCATGGCAGAAACCGGCAATGATTTATGGAAATGAATATGGACGCCATGCGCTTCGTCGACTAGCACAGGAATGGATTTGTCGTGGGCAATATCGACAATGCGCTTCAAATCAGCAGCCACGCCGAAATAAGTCGGGTTAATAACGAGCACTGCTTTGGCATCGGGATATTCGACCAAAGCTTTCTCCACCGATTCAGGGGAAATGCCGTGAGAAATCCCGAGTTCCGGATCGACTTCCGGATGTATAAAGACGGGGATGGCACCCGCAAAAACGATGGCCGACATGATCGATTTATGGACATTGCGCGGAACGAGGATTTTATCGTTCGGCCCGACGACGCTCAAAATCATCGTCATGATGGCGCCGCTCGTTCCTTGCACCGAAAAGAAGGTATGGTCTGCGCCGAAAGCTTGCGCTGCCAACTCCTGTGCTTGTTTGATGGCGCCTTTCGGAGAATGCAGATCGTCAAGTGGGGCAATATTGATCAAGTCGATCGACAGGATGTTATCGCCGACAAATTCCCGGAAAGCCGGATCGACTCCCTGGCCTTTTTTATGGCCGGGAATGTGAAATTGTATAGGATGCCGATTCCGATGCTTCAATAAAGCATCAAAGAGCGGAGTTTCGAGTTGTGACAATGGGACGTGCACCTCACTTTATCAAAATGAAAACAAGAGAAATTATAGCATGCAAGACGCTTCGTTACTATACTTATGGCAGGGATGTCTGACTTATTTCATCCATGCGGCACGAGTTACCCGCAGTGAAAAGGAAATTTCTTGATAGAAGCGAATAGACAAACAGAGGACAAAAAAGGAGTGGGATTATGGCATTTAAGACAAGAATCACCGAACTGCTTGGAATCGACTACCCGATCATCCAAGGAGGACTGGCATATTTGGCATATGCGGATCTAGCGGCAGCACTTTCGAATGCCGGAGGGCTCGGGCAGATTACTGCGATGAGCCTTCCGGGACCTGATGAGTTGCGCGAAGAAATTCGCAAAGTCCGGGAATTGACAGATAAGCCGTTCGGCGTGAACTTTGCAATCGGCGAGCATGGACGGGCATTTTCGCATATGCTGGATGTCGCAATCGAAGAACGGGTACCTGTGGTGTCGATGACTGGCGGCAATCCGACGCCGATCTTTGAGCAATTGGAAGGCACCGATATCAAAAAGTTGGTGTTGGTGGCTGCAAGGCGTCAAGCTGAAAAGGCGGAGAAATTGGGCGCAGACGCGGTCATGGTCGTCGGGCATGAAGGCGGCGGGCATCTCGGCCGTGATGATATCGGAACGATGGTTCTGATCCCGCAAGTGGTCGATGCGGTGACGATACCGGTGATCGCATCAGGCGGCATTGGCGATGGCCGCGGATGGATGGCGGCGCATGCGCTCGGAGCAGAAGGAATTGAAATGGGCACGCGCTTCATTGCAACGAAAGAATGCACTCACGCCTCCCAGCTGTATAAGCAGCAGTTGATTGACAGCACAGAAAACGATACAGTTATTATCAAGCGCAGCATCGGTGCTCCGGCGCGTACTTTGTCCAATACATGGACAGATCGCATCTTGGAGATCGAAAAAGAGACACCGAGCTATGAAGCGCTGAAAGATTATATCAGCGGCACGGCCAATAAACGCTATATCTATGACGGGCAGCGAGAAAAAGGATTCGGTTGGGCTGGGCAAGTGACAGGCTTGATCCAGGATGTGCCGACTGTCCAGGAATTGTTCGACCGGATGATCCGGCAAACAGAAGAAATCCGTAAACGCTGGGGTATTATTGAAAGAGGGTAGGTGAAGACCATGGAATATTCATATCCATTTTCCATCGATTGGACGACCGAAGAGATCGTCGATGTCGTGGAATTTTTCGAAGCAATAGAAAAAGCCTATGAAAAAGGAGTCAATCGACAGGAACTGATGGACAAATACCGCAAGTTCAAAAAAGTCGTTCCATCGATGGCGGAAGAAAAGACATACTTCCGTGAATTTGAAGAAGAAAGCGGCTATGTCAGTTTTCAGGTCGTCAAGAAGATGAAAGAAGCTTCAGGCGATGAATTGATCCGCATCAAAAGGTAAAAAAACCGCCGTTCATCGCTGAACGGCGGTTTTTTCGTTTACTTGGAGCAACTTCCGGTAAATCGGAAGCAACTCGCGGAATGTTTCTTCTGCAAAGGCATAAAAGCCGTCTTGGTCGAGCGTGGCAGCATCAGCCCGCGCTAAATGCCTGCCGATGACGAGTTCCCCTTTTTTGACATCGCGCAGTCTCGTGAGCAGCTTTTCGATGCCCTCTTCGCCTAGCGATGCAATGGAATCGGCTTCAGGCTTTATATGATCACCCGAAACGACAAATTTTCCTGGCAAATCGGCTAATGCTTGCGTGGATAGCAGTTGATTTGCCATTTTTGGTTTGCCGGGCGCTTCATAAATGACAGCAAGAATGACAAATACATGGCTTTCCCAAAGCCCAATCTGGAAATGCGGGACGGCCTTGTAGCCGCGTTTATAAGGCGCAAATGCAACCCAGCTGTCATTTGGCGGATTGACAGTCCGTCGCATATGTTTTGCGACATGTGGAAAAAATTCATCTCCGGTTTCCCCAGAGAAATAAGCGGAAAAGTCTTGGCCCAATGCTTGGAATTTCGGCCGTACATGTGTCGATAATGCTTCCATACGTGCCTCTAGCCCTGGGGTTTCGAATACTTCAAAATCCTGTTCAGTCCAGTATGACTTCACGGACATCCCCTCCTTTAATAATCATCAGGTTTTATTTTAACGAAGTTTATGAAGAATGAATATAAATAAGTTTTCAGGCGGAAAAAACGGGGTAAAGATGTGTAATACATCGCAATCGGAATATTCCGATTATGAGGGAAGGGGGAGCTCACTTATGAAGCAGATGATACAGATTATCCGGAAAGCGGATGTAGAAAAAGAGTATATCAATACGTTGAAGCTAGAGCTTGATTACGAATTGGCCACCTTGTACGATGCCATGCAGCAAAACGACAGCAGCCAGAAGGATAAGAGCAAGAAACGGCTGACAGAAATACAAGTAGAACTGGAGGCTCTTCATGCATTGTAAAAAAAGACCTATACCGTAGAAGCATCTGCTGATAAAAGACAGTGGATGCTTTTTTCGTTATACTGTAAAGAAACAAGGAGGTGCTCATACATGGACCAGCACGCAATGGATCGTTACATAAAATCTATGATCAAAGAGGCGGGGCACCGGATCCGAAATTCATTTCTTAGTGATATTTCAGTGGATACGAAAGCTCACGCAAACGATTTAGTCACAAATGTAGACAAAGAAGTGGAGAAGTTTTTCATCCAGCATATCCGGGAAGATTTTCCGGGCCACCGGGTTTTCGGTGAAGAAGGTTTTGGAGATCAAATCGAGGATTTGAGCGGCACTGTATGGATGCTCGATCCAATAGATGGCACGATGAATTTTGTGCACCAACGACGCAATTTCGCCATTTCTCTCGGTATTTATGAAGATGGTGTAGGAAAGATGGGGTATATCTATGACGTCATCAATGACGATTTATACCATGCAATTGCAGGCGGCGGAGCTTATTATAACGATGAACGGCTGAAGCCGTTGATCGAGACAGATATCAGCGAATCGATCATCGGCATGAACACCATGTGGGCAACGCCGAACCGGCATGTAGATCATGAAGCGACAATCCGCCTCGTACATGAGGCGCGCGGCATGCGTTCTTATGGTTCTGCGGCGCTTGAACTCGCCTATCTTGCAAGCGGGCGCCTCGACGCGTATATTTCGATGCGGCTGTCGCCATGGGATATTGCAGGAGGATTGGTTATGGCAAATGAGGTGGGCGCTATCGCGAGTAATTTCTCTGGCGAAGCGGCAAACCTTCTGAAGTCAGACACCTTCGTAGCTGCCAATCCGTCCATCCACGGAAAACTGCTCCAGGAATACATCAAACCCAAGCACAAATAATAAATCTGAAAACTCACTACCCATGCAAACCGTTCGATCTGTGGTGGTATGGCAATACACATTTGATAGAAAGCACAATGTTCTGCTTGGTTTTTTAGATGAAAAAAAGGGGCTGTCCAAAAAGTCATGAAATATGACTTTTTGGACAGCCCCTTTTTGTGTTTATAATGCGCCTGCTTCTCGCATTTCTTTTTTTCGTTTGAACCCAAAGCCCATAATAACCAATAACAACAGAATGGAGAGAACAATACCAATCATGCTGCGAAGTGCGACTGCGACGCCGATGAGCACCATCGCCCCAATTGCTGCCAATGAAAATAGGACAAAAATCCATTTTATATTATGCCATGATTCTACAATCGCTTCTTTCATCCCATCTAACCTCCTGCATACAAGAAAATAAAATCGTAGGGTTTTTCCCCTATATGTGCTATACTAGCACAGTTATAGGCTCGAAAAAAGAATATTGGAGTGAAAGTATGACTAACCTTAGAAACGATTTACGCAACATTGCAATTATCGCACACGTTGACCACGGCAAAACGACATTGGTGGATCAGTTGCTTCAGCAATCAGGAATCTTCCGATCGAATGAACATGTTGATGAGCGGGCGATGGACTCAAACGACATTGAAAGAGAACGCGGAATTACAATCCTAGCGAAAAACACCGCGATTCAATATAAAGACGCTAAAATCAACATTTTGGATACTCCTGGACACGCTGATTTCGGCGGCGAAGTGGAGCGTATTATGAAAATGGTTGATGGCGTATTGCTCGTTGTCGATGCGTACGAAGGATGTATGCCACAGACACGCTTTGTATTGAAAAAAGCGCTTGAGCAAAACTTGAAACCGATTGTAGTCGTCAACAAAATTGACCGCGATTTCGCGCGTCCTGATGAAGTTGTCGATGAAGTCATCGAATTGTTCATCGAACTTGAAGCAAATGATGACCAATTGGAATTCCCGGTTATTTTTGCATCAGGCATGAACGGAACGGCCAGCTTGTCATCTGATCCAGCTGACCAAGAAGAAAACATGCAGGTCATCTATGATGCCATCATGGATCATGTACCTGCACCAATCGATAACCGCGACGAGCCATTGCAATTCCAAGTGGCACTTCTTGACTACAACGACTATGTCGGCCGTATCGGTATCGGGCGCGTATTCCGCGGAACTATTGAAGTCGGGCAATCCGTTTCCTTGATGAAACTGGACGGCTCCGTCAAAAACTTCCGCATCACAAAAATTCACGGGTTCATGGGCTTGAAGCGCATTGAGATCCAAAAAGCCGAAGCGGGCGATTTGATCGCAATCTCTGGTCTAGAAGATATTAACGTCGGTGAGACGGTATGTCCTCAAGATCATCAAGAAGCCTTGCCAATTCTGCGTATCGACGAACCAACGCTGCAAATGACATTCCTTGTCAACAACAGCCCGTTCGCCGGTAAAGAAGGTAAATTCATTACATCAAGAAAAATCCAGGAGCGTTTGGATGCTCAATTAGAGACAGATGTTTCCTTGCGCGTTGATCCAACGGATTCTCCAGATGCATGGGTCGTTTCGGGCCGCGGCGAACTGCATCTATCAATCTTGATTGAAAACATGCGTCGTGAAGGATTTGAAATTCAAGTGTCTAAACCTGAAGTTATCGTCCGTATGGTCGATGGCGTCCGCTGTGAACCGGTTGAACGCGTCCAAGTGGATGTCCCTGAAGAATACACAGGTGCTATTATCGAATCACTCGGTGAACGCAAAGGTGAAATGCTTGATATGATCAACAACGGAAGCGGACAAGTCCGTTTGGTATTTAACGTACCTGCCCGTGGGTTGATCGGTTACACAACTGAATTCCTCACGCAAACACGTGGATACGGAATCATCAACCACACATTCGATAGCTACCAGCCAGTTGCATCAGGACGCGTAGGCGGCCGTCGTCAAGGCGTTCTCGTTTCCATGGAACGCGGCAAATCTTCAACTTATGGCTTGATGGGCATCGAAGACCGCGGTACTTCATTTGTTGAAGTCGGAACTGAAATCTATGAAGGCATGATCGTCGGTGAACATAACCGCGACAACGACTTGACAGTTAACATCGTTAAGATCAAAGCGGCGACTAACATCCGTTCAGCCAACAAAGACCAGACGACTACGATGAAAAAAGCGCGTTTGATGAGTCTTGAGGAAGCACTTGAATACTTGAACGATGATGAGTACTGTGAAATCACTCCTCAATCGATCCGTTTGCGTAAGAAAATTCTCGATAAAAACGAGCGAGAGCGCATGGCGAAGAAAAAGAAAGTTGCCATCGAAGAATAAACAACTGGAAGGATGTATAATCCGTGGACGAGCAGGCTTTTGTCTATGAAAATATGTATCCGGTAGCCCGTGTGCTTTACCAAAACTTGCCGAATTATGATTTAGCAGGATATGCATTGTTTGCAGTCATCTTCCTGCTATCGGCACTCGTTTACAAACTGGGCTTTGCCAAAAAACTATCGATCGGAAAAAATGCAGTCATTATCTTGTTCTTGGCTGCGGGAGGATTAGGGCTGACATTCTTGGCCTTTTTCCTGCCCGTTGTCGAGGGCTTGGTTATTGCCGCATTGATTCTCATCCTTTACAAAATTCGCCTATGGCGCGAAAAACGCGAAAACGCTGCTTCTCAATGAGAAGCAGCGTTTTTGCGTTCAAACATTTTATAGAGTATTGGCAACAGCAGTGCATATGTCAGATGGGCCAGAATCCAATAAAGGAATGCTCCTATATCGGTCGGTTCCGGAACGTCGGCTTCTACCGCCAGCATGGACAGCGGGAAAAACAGGATATAGGTTGGCAATGTCAGCACTAAGCTGATGATTGTCAACTGGCCGAACGTATAGCGTCGGCGCTTGGCGATATACACATAAACGATGCCGATTACCAGTGAAATAATCAAATGAAATACGAATTCGGTCAATTCCGACCAGTTCACTTGATTGACTAGCGGGATAAAGTCGACATTCAACAGCAATTCATAATTTCGGACGCCGGTCACTGCCTGCATCCACTTCAGCAACAATCCAAGAATAAGGCCGCTCCAGAAACCAATCCACAAACCTTTTAAGATCTTCATCAGAAATCATCCTCGATGCTGCGGGAACTGCGGAAGAAATGGAAGTGGCCCGTCGCTAGCCGTTCTTCAGTCCGTTTGGCGATCCGGTCGTGGCATTGTTCGCACATATGGGTATGGATTGGCCGATTGCGCAAGCGTTTGGCTTGCAGAGTATCATCTTCCAATTCTTCGATCTTATCGCAAATAACGCATTGAACACGCATAGCTATTCCTCCTATTCGACCCGGATGGCCGAGACGTGGGTAATCGGCTGATCAACATTCGAGCCGTCTGGCAATAAGATGTGGACCGGTCCATCTTCACGGAGAGGCTTTCCATCCTGGCTGAATTTAAAGATCAATTGCTTGGCATCTTCAATTGGGAAATCATGTTCACCTGAAGTGGTTTCAAAGACAACTTTCGATGCGCCATTAGCTGGCTCTGCATTGTCGAGGAAAGGCTGGAAGCGCATGCCGAATGTACCCGTCAGCATGTCTTGTTTTTCTTGGCGCTTGTATTTCTTTTCAGAGTTCAAGGTTGGCGGAACCGTGGCACCTTCCATGATTTCTCGCGACCAATGTTCGCCCATGCCGCGTTTGTATTCTTCCAGGTCATCCTTGTCGACATGTTCTTCTGTGAAGAATGTCTTAAGATCCAGTTTGCGGTCGTCGAAAATCCACACGGTCGGATCCAATGTCAATTTGTATGTGACTTCTCCTTTAAACGGTATGATGAATTCCATAAATAAAACCCTCCATTATAGTATCTCTCTTCTTCAGTATAACTGTTCACATACAATTCCCAAAGGGTTTAATCCCTTTCAAGAGAGACTTGCAATTTAACAGCGTAAAAGATACACTTTAAACAGGCTAATGGAGCAGAAATACAAGTGATGGGGGAGTCCTCATGGAACATACAGAAGAACAGACTTATCAAGAAAAAGCGCTGGAACTCCTTAAAGCTGATGCAGAGAAAATTGAGCAATTGATCAAGGTGCAGATGGATCATCTTACATTGCCTTCCTGCCCTTTATATGAAGAAGTTCTTGATACGCAAATGTTTGGCTTATCACGGGAAATTGATTTTGCCGTTAAACTCGGCTTGATCGAACGTGAGACCGGTAAAAATTTAATGGATACGCTGGAGAAGAAACTGTCCATCCTTCATGACGCGTATACAAATAAATAACCTAAAACTCAAACGATTCCAGTTTGAGTTTTTTTACTAATGAATCCAATTGAATGAGGTATAAAAACAATGAAATCCTACATCAAGAAATACGGCAAGTACATAGACTACCCGCTTCTCTTTGCATACCTGGCGCTGACCATTTTTGGCCTGATTATGATTTACTCCTCCAGCATGGCCTGGTCCGTTAACTATTATAACGATTCACCGGACCGCTTCTACATACAGCAATTACTCAATTTGGCCATCGCTTATCCTGTATTCCTGCTCGCTGCCATTTTCCCCTATAAACATTTCAAGAAAAAATGGATGATGGCGACTGTACTTGCTGTCATCTTTACTGGTCTCATCCTCGTACATTTTATCGGCTTCGCAGCAGGCGGTGCGAAAAGCTGGATCGACCTCGGTTTTGTTAATATCCAGCCCTCTGAAGTTGCCAAGGTCGGTTTGATCTTTTACTTGGCGGGGGTGTTTTCCAATAAATACCGCAATGGGTCCATCAACAAACTGAATGAATCGATCATCCCGCCTGTTATCATTTTGACAGCTGTATTAATTTTAGTGTTTTTTGAACCGGACCTGGGTTCTATGGTCATTATTGGGGCAGTCGGGTTGTCGGTTATGGCAGCTTCTGGGGTGCGCTTGAAGCCTTTTGTAAAGTTGGCAGGTATTGTCATCACTGCAACAGCAGTGGTCATTGTGCCTATGATGGTATTCGCACAGGATCTTATTTTTACTGAAAAGCGCATGGGGCGCATCGATGCCTTCTTCAACCCATTTTCCGACGAACTCGGATTCGGCTTCCAGATCGTCAACGGGTATTTGGCTATCGGCTCTGGGGGGCTCAGCGGCCTCGGCCTTGGCCAATCCATCCAGAAGCTCGGCTATTTGCCAGAGCCCCATACGGATTTCATCATGTCGGTCATCGCTGAAGAACTTGGCGTTTTGGGTGTCTTCTTCGTCATCGGTGGACTCGGCTTTGTGGTGTTGCGCGGCCTGTGGATCGCCATGACAACCAGCGATCCACTGGCACGCATGCTCGCAGCAGGTGTTGCCAGCATGATCGGCATCCAGTCTTTCGTCAATCTGGGCGGTCTTTCGGGTATCATTCCGCTGACAGGGGTAACACTTCCATTTATCAGCTATGGCGGAACTTCGGTAATTTTGTTATCGTTAGCTATGGGAGTATTAATGAATGTTTCCATGTTCAATAAATACGAAAAAACGAAAAAGTAAAGGGTGTGCGTCGGAGTGAAAGAGATTAACAAGATCTTAGTAGCCAACCGCGGAGAAATTGCCATTCGGATCTTCCGCGCCTGTACAGAACTGAATCTTCGGACAGTTGCGATTTATTCGCAGGAAGACAGCGGTTCGTTTCATCGTTACAAAGCTGACGAATCGTATTTAGTCGGCAAAGGCAAAAAGCCGATTGATGCTTATTTGGACATTGAAGACATCATTCGCATCGCAAAAGACTCAGGAGTGGACGCCATTCACCCAGGGTACGGATTTTTATCTGAAAACGTTCATTTTGCGCGGCGCTGTGAAGAAGAAAGCATCGTATTCATCGGTCCGACATCCCGTCATCTCGATATGTTCGGTGATAAAGTCAAAGCTCGCGACCAGGCGATTGCTGCAGGCATCCCGGTCATTCCAGGAACAGATGGCCCAGTCGAATCGCTCACTGAAGTGGAAGCATTCGCTGAACAAGCCGGATTCCCACTAATGATCAAAGCATCACTCGGCGGAGGCGGGCGCGGCATGCGCATCGTCAAAGACGCCAGTGAACTAGCATCATCCTACGAACGTGCAAAATCCGAAGCGAAAGCTGCTTTCGGTTCCGACGAAATGTATGTAGAAAAATTTGTAGACAAACCGAAGCACATCGAAGTGCAGATCCTCGGCGATGCAGAAGGCAATGTCGTCCATCTGTATGAACGCGACTGCTCCATTCAGCGGCGCCATCAAAAAGTCGTTGAAATCGCCCCTTCCAACTCAATCAGCAATAAGTTGCGCAACGAAATTTGCGATGCGGCTGTAAAATTAATGAAAAACATCGATTACATAAATGCCGGGACAGTTGAATTCCTGGTAGCGGGAGATGAATTCTACTTTATCGAAGTGAACCCCCGCATCCAAGTTGAACACACGATCACTGAAATGGTTACAGGCATCGATATCGTCCATGCGCAGATCCATATCGCCCGCGGGCATATGCTCCATAGCGAAACGATCGCCATCCCGAAACAAGAGGATATCCCTTTGTTCGGATTTGCCATCCAGTCACGTGTAACGACAGAAGATCCATTAAATGACTTTATGCCGGATGCCGGAAAGCTGATGGTCTACCGTTCAGGAGGCGGATTTGGCGTGCGTCTGGATGCCGGAAACGGTTTCCAGGGAGCAGTCATTTCTCCTTACTACGATTCTTTGCTCGTTAAAGTGTCCACTTGGGCAACAACGTTCAAAGAAGCGGCAGCGAAAATGGACCGCAACTTGCAGGAGTTCCGTATCCGCGGCATCAAAACGAATATTCCGTTCCTGGAAAATGTGGTGAAACACCAAAATTTCATCAACGGTGATTTTGATACGAGCTTTATCGACAGCACGCCTGAATTGTTCAAATTCCCTGTGCGTCAAGACCGTGGAACGAAATTGCTTAGCTATATCGGCAATGTGACGGTGAACGGCTTCCCGGGAATCGAGAAGAAAAAGAAACCGATCTATGCTGCACCGCGCAAGCCGGAAATCGACATCATAACGGAACTTCCGCAAGGCACAAAACAAATCCTTGACGAGCGTGGTCCAGAAGGATTGACAAAGTGGATACTTGATCAAGACGATGTGCTACTCACGGACACGACTTTACGCGATGCCCATCAATCGCTATTGGCAACGCGCATGCGATCACACGATATGTTTGCAGTCGCCAAAGAAACTGCCCACCTTCAAAGTGATTTGTTCTCGATGGAGATGTGGGGAGGGGCGACGTTCGATGTGTCTTACCGGTTCTTGAAGGAAGACCCGTGGCAGCGCCTCATCAAATTGCGTGAAGACATTCCAAACGTCTTGTTTCAGATGCTGTTCCGCGGAGCGAATGCGGTTGGTTATAAAAACTATCCGGATAATGTTATCCGCGAGTTTGCACGGACCTCCGCTGAAGCTGGAATCGACGTATTCCGCATTTTCGACAGCCTGAACTGGATCAAAGGAATGGAAGTTGCCATCGATGAAGTCCGCAACTCCGGCAAAGTCGCAGAAGCGGCGATTTGCTATACAGGAGACATTCTGGACCCGAGCCGCGATAAATACACGGTTCAATACTATAAGGATATGGCGAAAGAGCTGGAAGCAGCAGGCGCCCATATCCTGGCAATCAAAGACATGGCCGGTCTTTTGAAGCCAGAAGCAGCGTACCGCCTCGTTTCTGAACTGAAGGAGACGGTTTCCTTGCCGATCCACTTGCACACGCATGATACGAGCGGAAACGGCATTTATCTATATTCCAAAGCGATTGAAGCAGGTGTCGATATCGTGGATACGGCCCTTGGCACAATGGCCGGGCTTACATCGCAGCCAAGCGCCAACTCGCTATATTATGCGATGAGCGGCGGCGAGCGCAAAATCAGGGCAGATATCGAGTCTCTTGAGACCATGTCCCATTACTGGGAGGATGTCCGCAAGTATTACAATGATTTCGAAAGTGGCATGAACAGCCCGCATTCTGAGATTTATGTCCACGAAATGCCGGGCGGACAGTACAGCAACCTGCAGCAGCAGGCAAAAGCGGTCGGCCTCGGCATGCGCTGGGAAGAAGTGAAGGAAATGTATTCTCGCGTCAACATGCTGTTTGGAGATGTCGTAAAAGTCACGCCGTCATCGAAAGTCGTAGGGGACATGGCTTTGTTCATGGTCCAGAACGAATTGGATGAAAAAACAGTGCTGACACGCGGAGAGAATATCGATTTCCCTGAATCGGTCATCGAGTTCTTTGAAGGCTATATCGGTCAACCGCACGGCGGCTTCCCGAAAGAATTGCAGAAAGTGATCTTAAAAGAACGCGAGCCAATCACAGTACGTCCGGGCGAATTGCTCGAACCTGCTGACTTTGACGCGATTCGCGAGACACTGTTCAAACGCCTGAAACGGCCGGTTACAAGCCACGAAGTGCTCGCTTATGCGCTATACCCGAAAGTATTTGAAGAGTACAGCTTAACGAACCAGACCTTTGGGGATGTATCGGTCCTTGATACATTGACCTTCCACTACGGCATGCGTCTCAGTGAAGAGATTGAAGTCGAGATTGAAAAAGGAAAGACCTTGATGATCAAACTCGTGTCGATCGGCGAACCGCAAAAAGACGGCACGCGCATCATCTATTTCGAATTGAACGGCCAACCGCGTGAAATCAGTATTCAAGATATGACGGTTGAAACTGATTCAGCAGCAAAACCTAAGGCAGATCCGACAAAAGAAAATCATATTGCAGCGACAATGCCTGGCACTGTCCTGAAAGTAGTCGGAGAGAAAGGCTTGAGGGTGAAGCGCGGCGACCATCTGCTTGTCACAGAAGCGATGAAGATGGAGACAACAGTCCAAGCGCCGTTTGACGGTACAATCCAGGAAATTTACGTAACAGCCGGCGACGGCATTTCAACGGGCGATCTGCTCATTGAAATGGAATCAAAATAAAATAAAAAAATCCGGTGCGAATTGCACCGGATTTTTTTATTTGGATTTGATGAATTTGCTTCTGGATACAAGAAGGACCATATAACATAACAGTCCGAAAAGCATTGAGATGAGCAAGGAGTGGAGCAAGGCGACCGCTAGATTTAACTTCGTCAAGACGACGAGCATTCCGGATGTGGCTTGGAGAAGCACGATCGCAAAGGCGATGATCCAGCCCCAGAAAATGACCCGCTGGTCGCGATAATGGCGATACGCGTGGAGCGCAATGACGCCGATCCAGATGACAATGAGCGCAGCTGCGAAACGATGGCCCATCTGGACCCATTCATACATATTGCTTGGCAGCGCGAACTGGTCGTTGCGGCACAAAGGCCAATCAGAACAGATCAAGCTCGATTCTGTATGACGGACAAGAGCGCCGGTGTAGACGACCACATAAGAATACAGCGCTACGCCGAGCGTATGGAATTTCAAAGTGCGTCCGATTTGCACGCGGTCCGCATCGAATTTGCGGTCCACTTCAAAAATGAGCAAGGTCAAGAGCAGGACAGCGGCGAACGATAGGAGAGAGATCCCGAAGTGGAGCGCTAAAATGAAATCGCCTTGGCCCCACAGGACTTGGGCAGCGCCGATCAATGCTTGCAGCAGGAGGAAGAAGACAGCCATGAAGGCAAGGAACTTCGTTTCCCGCACATGCCCAAACTTGCGCCAAGCCCAGACAGCCAAAACCACAATCAAAATTCCGACCACTCCTGTTACCAGGCGGTGGGAGAATTCGATCAGCACTTCAGGGGTAATTTCGCGAGGAATCAAATTGCCATTGCAATCTGGCCAGTTGCGGCCGCAGCCCATACCGCTATCGGTTTTAGTCACCAAAGCTCCGCCAAGGAGGATG
This sequence comes from Planococcus sp. CP5-4_YE, assembly GCF_019042655.1. Classification (GTDB taxonomy): domain Bacteria; phylum Bacillota; class Bacilli; order Bacillales_A; family Planococcaceae; genus Planococcus. The sequence continues at coordinate 383,750 of NZ_JAHPZO010000001.1, read as the reverse complement.
AGCAGCATGCCGACAGACGCAAGAACCCCGAATATTTTTATATAAATGTTGCTTTTCAAAATGCCACCTACTTTTTTTAGAAAAACTTTTAGCGTTAACGATTACCTGCATACTCGATGATAGCGAAACTGCGTTTAAAATACAACGAGAAATGGGCGTTCACCTAAACTTTCAAGAATTGGACATAATAATTACGACCTTCACAAACTGTTCAAAAACATCGTTTTTTCTATCTTAAAATAGCGAGGGGGCTACTGTATCATTAGAGATGAATATTTGTAAGACCAATTGCGTGAAATCATCATTTATATCAGGAAATTTCAGTAATATGTAGAAAACAAGCTGGAATTTAGATATAGTTATGGTTAGCGGAATATGCTTACAACTTTGAAAGGAGGGAGTTATATGTCAAACGGCCGGTCTTTGCCTGCAGAACCGACCGATGCTGTAGAATCGAGCACGTTCACTAAAGATTTTCTGGCACTTATTAAAATTGGGATTGTGAATTCCAATTTAATTACCGTCTTTACGGGACTGTGGCTCGCTTTCCAGTTTTCGGATCAGAATTTCCTTGATCACATGGATATTCTCGTCTACACGATCGTCGGTTCGGCATTGATCATTGCGGGGTCTGCGGCGATGAATAATTATATCGACACAGATATCGACCCATTGATGGCTAGCAAGAGAGCCCGCCCGACAGTTACGGGCAGGTTCAAGCCATCTGCTGTCTTGGCACTCGCCATTTCTTTCATCGTTATAGGCGAACTCTTTTTGTTTTCCGCTTCTGTTTCAGCAGGTCTGTTTGGAATCGCTGGCATTTTAGCTTATGTCGTTCTCTATTCGATGTGGTCGAAGAGACGGCATGTCGGCAACACGATCGTCGGCAGTATTTCCGGCGCAATCCCGCCGCTAATCGGCTGGGCTGCGGTGGAGCCGGCGATCGTTATGGGCGCATGGGCACTGTTTCTGATTATGTTCATCTGGCAGCCGCCGCATTTTTATGCGCTTGCCATGAAACGGACGGAAGAGTATCGGGCTGCAAATATTCCGATGCTCCCGGTGGTCAAAGGATTTCACCGGACAAAAAAATCGATGCTTGCATGGGTTTTACTGCTTTTCCCATTGCCGTTCCTGCTTATGGAACTTGGGATAGGCTTCATCATCTTAGCTACAGCGTTGAATATCGGATGGCTTGTTCTTGCGATCCAAGGCTTCAAAGCAGCTGATGATTTGAAATGGGCGAAGAAAATGTTCATCTATTCGTTGAACTATATGACGATTCTATTTGTCTCGATGATCATTTTCGCAGTATTCGTCTAAATTTCTTTTTACTTAAGTGTGAAACATTTTATTCAGAGAGGGGTATGAAAAGCTATGATGAAAGGACCTAAGAAATGGCGCCTCTTCGCTTTGATGACCACATTGCTTGTTTTTCTTTCAGGCTGTGGACGCGAAGAGATCTCGACGCTGATACCGGCTGGTAAGGTTGCACAAGATCAGTTCAACTTGCTGATTTTGTCATCCATTGTCATGTTGTTCGTTATCGTCGTCGTTACTATCATCTATGTATTGGCAATTGTTAAATTCCGCCGTTCAAAAGTAGGGGAGGACATGATCCCTGAACAAGTCGAAGGAAGCGCGCGTCTTGAGTTTATCTGGACAGCAATTCCAATCGTTTTGCTTTTGATCCTTGCTGTTCCGACGGTCTACGCTACATTCGACCTGGCTGATGTCACGGCGATGGACGCACAGGACGAAGAAGGCGTAGCTGAGAACTTGACGGTTAATGTAACCGGTAAGCTTTACTGGTGGGAGTTCGAGTATCCTGAACAGGAAATTCGTACTGCACAGGAACTCGTCGTACCAACTGGCGAGCGCGTCTACTTCAATTTGATTGCCGCAGACGTGAAGCACTCGTTCTGGATCCCTTCTGTTGGCGGTAAACTCGACGTCAACCCTGAAAACGTCAACACCTTCTATTTGGAATTCGATAAAGAATCTTCAGAACTTGAAGAAGGCGTTTACTTCGGTAAATGTGCCGAGCTTTGTGGACCGTCCCACGCATTGATGGATTTCAAAGTCAAAACGCTCAACCGCGAAGACTTTGATGCATGGGTAGCTGCAATGCAGGAAGAACAAGAAGCGCCGACTGAAACTCTTGCTCAAGAAGGCGAAGCTTTGTTTGGCCAAGATGGTTTAAGTTGCATCGCATGCCACGCAGTCAATAGCGCTGGCGCTGCCACAGGCCAAGGCCCGAACTTAACAACATTTGGCGACCGTACAACAATCGCCGGCTTCATGGAACATGACGAAGAAACATTGAAAAACTGGATTGCTGATCCTCAGCAGTACAAACCAGGCAATTTGATGCCTAATGCAGCTTCATTAAATAATGGAGAAGAACTTTCCGATCAAGAGCTCAATGCACTTGCTGCATACTTGATGAGCTTGAAAGTTGAAGAGTAAACGTTAAAAAAGGAGGTAAACTATTGTGAGTTCTAACTCTCAGAAAAAGGGTTTCGGCGCTACAATTTGGGACTACATGACAACTGTAGACCATAAGAAAATCGCGATCCTCTACTTGATCTCCGGCGGGTTCTTCTTCCTAGTCGGTGGCGTAGAAGCGATGATGATCCGGATTCAGCTAATGAAAGCCGGAAACGATTTCCTCAGTGCCGGAACATACAACGAAGTTTTAACGATGCACGGAACAACAATGATCTTCCTTGCAGCCATGCCAATTCTTTTGGCATTCATGAACGCGGTCTCACCTTTGCAAATCGGTGCACGTGACGTAGCGTTTCCGTTCTTGAACTCACTTGGGTTCTGGCTATTCTTCTTCGGTGGTATCTTCCTAAACCTTTCATGGTTCCTAGGCGGGGCACCGGATGCAGGATGGACAAACTACGCTTCTTTGGCACTTGCCTCTGAAGGACACGGAATCGATTTCTACTCACTCGGTTTGACGATATCCGGTTTCGGTACTTTGATCGCTGGGATTAACTTCCTTGTTACGATCATCAATATGCGTGCACCGGGTATGACGTACATGAGAATGCCGCTTTTCACTTGGACGACTTTTGTAGCGTCTGCGTTGATTCTCTTGGCGTTCCCTCCACTGACTGTCGGTATTTTCTTCATGGTATTCGACCGTTTGTTCGGGGCTAATTTCTTTGATGTAACGATGGGCGGTAATACGATTATTTGGGAGCACTTCTTCTGGATCTTCGGTCACCCGGAAGTTTATATCTTGATCTTGCCGGCATTTGGTATTTTCTCTGAAATCTTTGCAATCTTCTCTCGCAAACGCCTATTCGGTTACACGGCATTGGTCTTTGCGACAATCCTGATCGGTTTCTACGGATTCATGGTTTGGGCTCACCACATGTTTACAGTTGGTCTTGGACCGACAGCTAACGCAGTGTTCGCTCTTGCAACGATGATTATCGCAGTTCCAACAGGGATTAAAATCTTTAACTGGCTCTTGACGATCTGGGGAGGAAATATTTCCTTCACAGTGCCAATGATTTACGCAGTCGCGTTTATCCCGTCGTTCGTAGCAGGTGGGGTAACAGGCGTTATGCAAGCAATTGCACCGCTTGATTACCAGTTGCACGATTCTTATTTCATCGTTGCCCACTTCCACTACGTAATCGTTGGTGGCGTTGTTCTCGCTATTTTGGCAGGTACGCATTTGTACTGGCCGAAAATGTTCGGTACGATGTTGAGCGAAAAACTTGGAAAATGGACGTTCTGGTTCTTCTTCATCGGATTCCATTTGACATTCTTTATCCAGCATTTCCTTGGTCTAATGGGTATGCCGCGCCGTGTTTACACGTTCGGAGCAGACCAAGGCTGGGATCTCTTTAACGCAATCAGTTCGGCAGGTGCCTTGCTTATGGCGATCGGGGTTATCATCCTTCTCGTCAACGTCGTCATGACAGTTGCTAAGAATGAGCGCGTCGGTAACGACCCATGGGGCGACGGACGTACGCTTGAATGGGCAATTCCATCACCACCGCCATTCTATAACTTTGCACAAACACCGCTTGTCCGTGGACTTGACCCATATTGGATCGAGAAAATGGAAGGCAATAAAGAAGGCATGGTCTACGCTGAGCCACTTGGCGATATCCACATGCCAAACGGTTCAATCATTCCGTTTGTCATTTCACTCGGTATGTTTACAGCAGCGTTTGGCGCTATGTACCATATGGATGGGCATGCATGGGCACTTCCGGTATTGATTGGCGGCCTTGCGATCACATTCGGCTCGATGCTTGTCCGTTCGTTGAAAGATGACCTTGGTTTCCATGTAACAAAAGAAGAATTGATTGCGGATAACGAACGCATTCAAAGAGAAGCAAGAGCGCTGGAAGGAGGCAAAAAAGGTGGACTTAAATAAACGATATACCCCACAAACTTGGCCCGATCATCCTGAAACGGCGACGCTCGAAGGGAAGAACAAGTTCGTTGGTTTCTGGTTGCTGCTAGCAGCTGAGACTGTCACCTTCGCCTCTCTCTTCGCAACTTATCTTGCGTTGAAAGATAAAGGCCCGAGCGGAATGGAATTTTCTGCTTCCGGCTTGTTCGAACTGCCGCTAGTTTTTGCCATGACGATGATTCTTTTGACATCTTCGTTGACAAGTGTTTACGCGATGTATCATATGAAGAATCATAATTTCAAGGCGATGCAAGCTTGGCTCGGAATCACTGTCCTTTTGGGGCTTGCGTTCCTAGGCCTAGAGATTTACGAGTTTAATCATTATGTACATCTTGGCTTTGGCTATACCAATAGTGCTTTCAGTTCCGCGTTTTATACCTTAGTCGGAACTCACGGGGCTCACGTAGTCTTCGGGCTTAGCTGGTTCATCGCATTGATGCTCCGCAACGCTAAACGTGGCTTGAACATGTACAATGCACCGAAGTTCTACCTCGCAGCTCTTTACTGGCATTTCATTGACGTAGTTTGGGTGTTCATCTTCACTGTAGTCTACTTGATGGGAGTGATCGGTTAATATGGCACACGATACTCACGATATTCACAGATCTAGAACAGAATTTGAATTTATCAAGAGAAAACGTGCTACTGAGATGCGCGGCCAGTTGACATCATTTGCTATGATGATCTTCTTGACATTGATCGCGTTCACTTTAGTAGCAGCTGATTTTTCGAATTACTTGATCGTGCCGATTATCTTGTTATTGGCCGCCGTTCAAGTAGTGCTTCAGCTATACAACTTCATGCACATGAGCAATAAAGGACATGGCATGATGGCGTTCTTCATGTTCAGCGGCATATTTGTTGCTTTTACCATTGTTCTAGCAATGGTCACCATCGTTTGGTGGTAAAGTGAAAAAAACTCCGGACTTTTACAGTCCGGAGTTTTTTTATGTCTATCACCTGTATCCATAAGGGAAATGTCATGATTCGTTCATTGATATGACAACGCTTCCCCTATATAATGAGGTTACTTAAGGAAAAAGGAGGTACGGTCTAATGCCAATCAGCATTTTCGGCTTCGAGGCATTGTGGAGCCCCTGGTATTTTGGATTTCTCGTACTGATTACGCTTTTATATTTTCTAGTCACCACTAAGTGGAGACATAAATTCACTGATAGTGAACCTCTGCAAACTAAGCAAGCATTACTTTTCGTTTCTGGAATGGCCTTGATTTACATTTTGAAAGGCTCGCCGGTCGATTTGCTTGGCCATATCACTTTGACCATGCACATGGTTCAGATGGCGTTGCTCTTATTATTGGCTGCCCCGCTTATCATTATGGGGATTCCTTCGTATATTTGGCGGGCATTCATCGAGTTGCCGGTCATTAACCCGCTGTTCATGTTCTTCACAAAACCGTTGATTGCCTTGCTGCTATTCAGTTTGTTCTTTTCCGTTTACCATTTGCCGCTTGTCTTCGATTTCGTCAAGCAGGACATGCTGATACACAGCATCGTCAGCACCTTGCTGTTCGTATCGGCACTTCTTTACTGGTGGCCAGTGGTCAATAATCTAGAAGGCATGCATAAGTTTCATGGATTGAAGAAATTGGGTTATTTATTCGGCTTGAGCGTCTTGATGACGCCGGCATGTGCTTTGATTATTTTCAGCACGACACCATTTTATGCAACCTATGCAGACGGGGATGCTTGGATGCAGGCGATGGCTTTATGCGTGCCTGCAGGGACATTGGCTCAGCTGAACTTGTCCGGCCCTGAACTCTTCACGAATATGTCGCTGATCGAAGACCAACGTACCGGCGGCATTACAATGAAAATTATTCAGGAATTGGTGTTCACAGTATTTATTTGGCTGGTCTTTCATGAATGGCTCAAAAATGAAACAGCCAATGCAGATGAAATCACCGCTAAAGTTTTGCAGGATCGCAAAGAGATGGCGTATTACAGACATAATGGGCAATGACCCAAAAGGAGTTTAATTAAATGAATTTGCCGCTATTGCCAACCATTAGTACATTCTTTATCGTCTTGAGCGCCATATTGGTGGCGATCGGATGGAACTTGATTCGAAAACGCCGCATTGAAGCACATAAAAAAGTAATGCTTGGTGCCGGGGCTGCTGCGCTGACATTTTTTATCATTTACGTCTCGCGCACCTTATTTGTGGGAAACACGGCATTCGGTGGGCCGGATGAGCTGAAAATCTATTATACGGTTTTTTTGATTTTCCATATCACGCTCGCAACGATCGGTGCAGTGATGGGGCTGGTAACTATCTACTGGGGCTTGAAAAACCGCCTCGACAAACACCGCAAGATCGGCCCGTTCACGAGCGTCGTGTGGTTCTTTACAGCGATTACGGGAGTAATGGTTTACTTATTGCTCTATGTCTTCTATGAAGGTGGACACACCACCTCGGTCTTTAAAGCGATTCTGGGTGGATAATAGAAAGCACTGAGCAAAATTTGCTCAGTGCTTTTTTGTTTAGTTTAAACTTTAAACTTTAAACTCCATTTTGATAATGCCGGCTTCGCGTGCCGAAGTAAAGAGAATGACCAATAGCGGCCCGATAAAGAAGCCAAGAAAGCCGATTAATTGAAGGCCGATGAACATGGCGATCAATGTGGCAAGTGGGGACAGCCCAATCTGGGTGCCCATCACTTTCGGTTCGACTGTTCTTCTGATGACCAATAGCACCAGTGCTAAAATGGCAAGCTGCGTTCCTTGGACGATATCGCCCACGATGAACATGTAGATGAACCAAGGGGTCAATACGATGATCGAACCGAGAATCGGGATGAAGTCGACAACCCAAATGACGAGCGACATAACCAAGGCATATTCAGGCGCAATAAAGAATAACGCAATCAATGAAACCGCAAAGATAATCAAGCTGACGAGGAATTGAGCTTTCAGGAAACCGAACACGACATTATTCAGCCGGGCGCTCATAAAACGTACTTTCTCAGCCGTAGATTCCTTCAAGCGGTTGAACAGCATGCCTTTTAAATCCATCAAATCAAGCATGAATAAGAACAGGGCGATGAGGAAGACGATAAAGCTGACCAAAAAAGAAGGAATGCCCGTCAATAAATTGGTAACCGTATCGTAGTTGACGAATGTCAAGATCCAGTCGCGAATGCCTTCTGCAAAAGCGATCATTTCCGTTTCGAATGAATTGACGACTTCGACCGGCATTTCGGCGGTGGATCGCAGGAAGAAGGCTTCCACTTCGCCCCACATATGGGAGAGGGAATTTGTATACTCTGGAACCATTTTTGAGAATTGGATAATTTGCCCAATCAACTGCGTGATGATCCAGTAAACCAAGCCAGAAGCGATGACAAGGAATAGGATGAACACCGTAATGACTGCGCCTTTACGCTCCCATTTGAACCGTTTCTGCACGAATTTAACAAAAGGCTCCAGGAAGATGGCGGTGAGTAATGCGATGATTAACGGAACAGCAATCGGCAATATGTATATAGAGATTAACACGACAATAGCGATGACCAGCAGTATGGTCGCCAGTTTCTTATTAAACCACTTGCCCACAATAAACCTCCTTCAATTGACTGCGTGAAATTCCACGGCAAAGCATTTGTTTAAAAAAACCGCAGTTCGTATTGAACTGCGGAAATTTTACGCTTTGATTTCGAACTCGGAAATTTCTTTTTTGATGGAAGCCAGAATTTCAGCGCCGGTTTTCAATAGGTGGTCAGGGAAATGTTCGTCTTCACCATATTCAATGCCGTGGGGGTAATAATGCTTGCCGATGACCGGTTTCAAGACGCGAACAGTCGCATCGTTGGCATCAACATCTCCGTCGATTGCGTAAGCGAAAACGCGCAAGTAATAAGTACCTTCACGGACGATGAATTTGCGGTCGTATGTGACACGCTCATAATCCCACTGGCCTTCTTTCGTTAAGCCATGCTTGTTCATGATGTCTTCAAGCAATGTAATATCCACTTCGATGTTCTCTAGTCCTGTATTTTCAAAATACATGGGATCTCCTCCTCTATAACAAAAAAAGACTGAATGCTCCTTTAATAATAGATCATATTTTAGGTACATGCAATGGCTAGATTGTGTCAGAATGCAGGCGGCTGTTATAATGGGGAAAATGGGTGTCAGGAGCTGATTCAGTGAAGGACTTGTTACGCATCATGATTTTCTTGGCGATTGTCCTGATTGGACTGTTTTACTTGGACCCGACAATCAGTGAAAACGAATTGCTTGAAGCGCCGCGTCCGGCGGATCCTTTGCCGGCTGATAACTTGACAGAATCGGGGCTTGATGTTGAACGGCCGACAAGCGGGCTTTCCGTTCACATCGGAGAGCCGTCGGAAGAGTGGCTGGCAGAGCATGGAAAGCCCGACCGCATCGAACCCTCTGCTTTTGGATATGAGTGGTGGGTATACGATGCCGCATATTCCAATTTTGTCATGGTCGGGGTGAAGGAAGGGCGCATTATCCAAGTATATGCAGCTGGGGAGTCTACGGATGTAGAGCCTTACACAATCGGGCAAACGCTTGCCGATTTGTACAGGTTCACAATCGTCGAGAACGAAGTCACTGTGAAATACGGTACCAATACCTATACCTTTAATTTGAGCGAGCAGGACATGGACAAACGGATATTGGTCAGGTTTGAAGATCTCTATGTACAATTGTATATTGACGCTGAAGACCAGCAACTAGAGGCAGTCAGGTTCATGGATGCAGAAACGCTCATCCGCCACCAGCCTTACGATATGATGTATTCTGGAGATTTATTGGTGACGCCAAGGCCATCATCGACTTTGCAGAGATCAATTGATGATGCGAACGCTAAACAATTGGTCGATTTGACCAATGTTTACCGGCTTCGCCATCAGCGTTCCTTGGTTAAGGAGAATGTCGGCATCAGTTTATTGGCCGAGCAGACAAGCGAGGAAATGGCGCGCATGGAATTTACTTCCGCAGAGATGGAAGTGTCGGATTTGGAAGCACGCCTGCAAAGTGCGGATATCCTATTCGATTTGGCGGCCATCAACACGGCTTCACGCTATTATGATGCAGCTGAGACATTGCATGGCTGGTTCAACTCGCCAAGCCACAGGGAAACGTTATTGAACACACAGTATAACCAGGTCGGTGTCGGCGTATTTGGCAAGTATTATAGCCAGATCCTATTAAAACAGGATCCGGGCGTTTATGAAAGCCAATAGGGGAAAGAGCTGGCCTTTACTTTCAGCCATTTTCAGGAGTAAACGGTGTATGAATCTGGAAAACAATCTGCTATGATGAAAGCGTAGAGGAGGAATGCAAAGTGATCATGACCTACGAATGGGTCGGTATAACTGACTCTGCGGACGAGCTGAGTGAAATGATACTGAAATCAGAGCAGGCTGCGACATACCGCGATGCCTATGACTCTGTCTATAACGATAAACTATTGGCGAGGGAGATCCATGACTTCGCAAGGCTGAAGGAGCTGTACGAGGAAGTGCAGCGCTTCGGCAAATACCATCCCGATTACAAACGGGTGATGAAGCAGATCCGAGTCGACAAACGCCGGTTGGACCTCAATGAAAAGGTTGCGGAGCTGCGTCTTGCGGAAAATGAACTGCAGGACTTGATGGACCAAGTTAGCTTCATCCTTGGCCGTTCGGTGTCCGAAGCGGTCAAGATTCCTTCGAGCAATCCGTTCTTTTCATCGGATTCCTCGTGCGGAAGCGGCTGCGGCACAGGCGGCGGCTGTTCTTGCTCCGCATAATAAAAAAAGTGCAACCTCAAGGGGTTGCACTTTTTTTATTAGCGTTGTTCTTCTACTGCCGAAATCATTTCGATAGCGATATCAGGCCGGTCAGTGATGATGCCTTTCGCACCAGCATCAATTAATTTTTCCATAGACTCTTTGTCATCGATAACCCAGTAATGAACCGGTATATTCAAGCGGTCCAAAAAGGCGATGAATCGCGCAGAATCGAGGCGGAACACTGAATGCTTCACGGGGATCTGTACAACATCGGCACGCGGTGTATAAAGATGCCCAAATTGGCTATTGAAAGAAGTGAAAGCCTTGCGCACTTCGTTTTCCCCTGCGCCTAAAGCGACACGGTTTTGGGCATATAAATTGAAGCGGTCAATTTGTTCATCGTAAAAGCTGGTGACGACGACACGGTCTTCCGCACCGAGGGATTCGATCAAGCGCCACAGTTTCGAAGGCACTAAACTGCCTTCGTACGTATCAGGTGCGTCTTTGATGTCGATATTGATGTACATCTGCGGGAATTTTTCCAGCAGTTCACGAAGCAAAACGGCTTTTTCGCCTTTGCCGCGGTAGGAATTTTCACCTTTGTCATCAACGAAATGATAACCGAGATCAAGCGCACGCAATTCTTCGAGTGTCATTTCGGCTACACGGCCGGCTGAGCCGGAAGTGCGGTCGACAAACTCATCGTGGAAAACTAATATTTCTTCATCGTTGGTCATGCGAATATCGATTTCAAACCCGTGTACGCCGAGTTCTGCGGCGCGGTCAAAGGCCGCCATCGTATGCTCCGGTGCGAGCGAGCTGCCGCCGCGATGAGCGAGGACGATCGGTTGCTGATAATCGAGAACGGCTTTTTGCGGGCGTTTCTGTGGTTCTGTAAATGCTTTTGAGCCGGCCCACGCTGCTGCGCCAACAGCTGCTGCGGCCAGGCCGATTTTCGTTTTCTTACCCATATATGTATAACCTCCTGTTTTGGTAGTATCCACATTATAGCGGAAGGCTTCACTTGCTGTCAGTTTATTCGGTTGCGGCTTTTTTTAGACCTATGGTATTCTAGAGTTTAGAAAAGAGGGATAGATATGCATGATCGCCAAGGTCTGATTGTCTATGTGCATCAGCTCAAACAAGCAAAATCGTTACGGAAGTATGGACATGTCCATTTTATTTCCCGTAAATTGAAATATGTCGTCGTCTATATGGACCAGGACAAAATTGAAGCCACAAAAGAAAGACTGTCTAAACTGCCGTATGTTAAGAAAGTGTTGGAATCCCAGCGTCCTTTTCTTAAGACGGAATATGAAAATGCCAAGCCCGATAAAGCGAAAGAATACGATTATAAAATCGGCTTGTGATCATTGCATCGGCGGAATATAATGGTTGAGCCTGAGAATGGCGATAAGGTGTCCGAAATAAAGTTTGGTGTCTGCGTATTGCGAAGAATGCTTGACGTCCATACGAATCGGCTCATGGCCCATCAGTGTAACGGCCTCTTCGAATACTGCCAGTCGCTTCGATCCGTCTGGAATGCCTTCTCGGCATAAATAGATCGGCATGAAATTGCCTTCTTGTGCTGGTTGGAAGGCAGCGGCAACAGAAACGACGGGCTCGCCGTCTTTCGTTTTTGAAACGAAAACGAATCCATGCATAAACCGTTCTTTATTGCTCTCCATTATTTGGCGAAGTTCATATATATCGCCGTACCCTTCTCCGAGCTCGATAAAACGTTGTATCATTTAAAACACGTCCTTTCCAGAATCCATTCTAACATTAAGGGCGGCACTTGCAGTACTAAAATGATAAAGTAAGAGGCGATAGTATGCGTGTAGTAGCAGGACAGGCGAAAGGCCTGCCTTTGAAAGCAGTTCCGGGAAATTCAACGAGGCCGACGACCGACAAAGTGAAAGAATCCATTTTTAATATGATCGGCCCGTTTTTTGACGGTGGAACGGCAGTGGATCTGTTTGCCGGCAGCGGCGGCCTTGGCATTGAATCTTTGAGCCGCGGTATCGATCATGTGATTTTCACCGACAAAGACAAAAAAGCCGTGGAAACGATCCATGCAAATCTGGAAAAAACTAGATTGCGAGAATCGGCGGAAGTATACAAGGCCGATGCCGAACGCGGCTTGAAAGCCATGAAAAAAAATGGCGTGAAGGCGCGTTTATTGTTTCTCGATCCGCCTTATCATATGGAAAAATCGTATGGCCTAATGGCAAAAGCAGCCGAACTCGGCCTTCTTGAAGATGGAGCCATCATCGTCTGCGAACATGAGCGTGATATTGAGCTGCCAGACGAAACAGCAGGATGTATTCGGTATAAAAAGGAATTATATGGAAATACAATTATTTCAATTTACCGCTACCAGGGGGAAGAGGGAGAAAGCATTGACTAAAATTGCAGTAGTACCGGGAAGTTTCGATCCGATTACGATGGGCCATTTGGACATTGTTAAACGGGCAGCGTCCATTTTCGATGAAGTGAAAGTGGTAGTCATGAACAATTCCTCGAAAAATCCATTGTTTGATGTAGATGAACGGATGGCTTTGATTGCCGAAGTGACAAAGGCCATTCCGAATGTGACGGTCGACTCGTTTGCCGGTTTGCTGATCGACTATGCAGTGGAAGCAAAAGCGAATGCGATTATCCGTGGCTTGCGTGCCGTGTCGGATTTTGAATACGAGATGCAGATCACGTCCATGAACCGTTTCTTGAATGAAAACATCGAAACTTTGTTTATGGTATCCAATAATCAATACTCGTTCCTCAGTTCAAGCATCGTTAAAGAAGTGGCGAAATATCAAGGCAATATTTCCGGGCTAGTGCCGGACGCTGTGGAAAAAGCATTAATAGAAAAATTCAAATAAGTCACGTGACACGTGGCTTTTTGTTGTGGTGTGAACGAAAAGGAGAGGATATCCGATGAAAAGTAAAAAACTATGGTTTTTTGTGCTGGTGATGGCGCTCGTCGTGTTTGTCAGCTCCTACCGGTTGGATGCTTACATTTCACGACCGGGCGACGCATACGAACTATCGCCGTTAGTAGAGGTCGAAGGACGGGATGAAGGCGACGAAGGTACGCTCAGTTTGATGACTGTGACGATGTTCAATGCGACTCCAGCTTTGTACATCATGGCTCAATTTCAAGAAGGCTATAAAGTGCTTGACCCAGAACAAGTGAGAAGCCCCCATGAAAGTGACGAAGAGTACAATGTCAGGCAGTTGAAGCTGATGTCCGACTCCCAGGTCAATGCGTTACAAGTAGCCTTCGAAGAAGCTGGCAAGCCATATGAAGTGTCTAGCAATGGGGTATTCATCTTAAACGTGCTGGAAGACGGGGCGGCTGCCGGTTTATTGTCGCCAGGCGACCGTTTGTTGGAAATAGATGATCAAGCTTATGATTCGATGGAAGATTTCCTTGAGTATTTGGGCACCAAAAAGGTGGGAGATAAAGTGGAATTGGTGATCGAGCGGGATAACCGCACGATTAAGCAAACAGTCACACTAGCCCCGTTGCCGACAGAGCCTGAACGCGCAGGCATCGGCATTTCATTTGTAGAAGACAAAGAAATCGAAACGACACCCGATGTTTCGATCGATTCCGACACCATCGGCGGACCGTCCGCCGGATTGATGTTTACCTTGGAAATCTTGAACCAATTGCTGGATGAAGATATTACCCATGGGTATGACATTGCGGGAACAGGAACCATGGAAAGCGACGGAACGGTCGGGCCAATCGGCGGGATCGACCAAAAAGTTATCGCGGCAGACCGTGCCGGCATCGATGTTTTCTTCGCACCAGATCACCACGATAAATCCGAAAGGCCGAGTAACTTTGATGTCGCGGTCGAAACGGCAGAAGAAATCGGAACCGAGATGGATATTGTCCCTGTTGCCGACATTGATGCAGCTCTTGATTATTTATCGGAACTTTCACCGCAGTAAATTGGCGGCGTTGTATACTCTTTTTTTAATGATTGTGCGCCAAGCGCTTGAAGGTAAAGTGTTGAAGCGCGGATGTCGAGCTGTCCCATATGTCCTGTCAAATCCGCAGCGCGGCTGATAACAGGAAGTGGGATGGCTTTTTTTCGTTCGTTTAAATAACGCCTGCCATTATGTGTCATGCCGAGCAAGCGCATGTATTCAGGGTGTTTTACAGCTTGCGCTTCCTGTTGCGTATAACCTGTGAAGATATGGGTCAGCATGCGCTGTATGCGCGTGCGGGTAAAGCGTTTGCTTTTCACCCGATTGATGAATAAATCGAAAGTCTCCGAGCGCTTGGCCGACTCATGGATCAAGTTTTCGATCCCTTCTGTCACTTCGGCAAAACGGGCAAGCGCTTTGGGGCCTTCACGCAAAATCGTGAAACGCAGCAAGGGATAAAAACGTTGCCAATCGACGAAGCCTTCTTGTTCCGCATGGACACGCTCGAGCAAACGAATGCTGCTCGGGGGAAGATAAGGCACTAGCTCCCCAAGCTCTTCGCCTTCAAAAAAAGCATTGCGGATGCCGGTCGCACTGGCGATCGCAACACCTGGCTCTAGCAGGTCATGATAGCCCGCGCCGATGCGTTGAATCGTCAGCGGTGCCATGGTGCTGTTGAGCGTGCGCGCCGCTTCGATATAATGATAGCCGAGAATATTGTTCGGTTTGGTCAAGTCGGCGTAACCGGAGTCGCCTTTTGTCAAGGCGAGGTAAGCATCGTTCAGCGCTTTCGGGTAGCTGATTCCTGTCTGTATGCGTTCATGAATGATTTTTTCGTATTGTTCTCTTTCTGTGTTCAATAGTTCCAGGGTGCTAAGGAACGGTTCGATGTCGCCTTGTTCGCTGCCGAAGCAAAAAGAAGAGCATCCAGCAGCGTCAAGCAATGCGATAGCGCCAAGCGCAAATTCAGAAGCCTGGGCCGTGGCAAAAGCATAGGGCAGTTCAATCACTACATCAACGCCTGCCGCCAGCGCCATTTCTGTACGTGTCCACTTGTCGGCAAACGCCGGCTCGCCGCGCTGGAGGAATTGGCCGCTCATGACAGCTATGACTACGTCAGCGCCTGACAGTTCTTTTGCTTTCGCCGCGTGATGCAAATGTCCATTATGAAAAGGGTTATATTCAACAACGATTCCTGTCGCTTTCATTACAGCACCTTCTTTTGGTATGATTAGTTCTAGTATAACGATGAGCGAATTATGGTGACAAGATTTTTTCTTGACATCGTTTGTTCTACATTATATAATCAACTTTGTTGTCTTGAGGTGATTACTTATGAAAATAGCGATTCAACAGCTACAAAAGTATCGTAATGACGGGATGCCAATTGACCAGTATGTTCAATTGGATGAGGCGAAAAAGCGCAATAGCGATATTCGCGCCGTATCTCCCATACACGTCACAGGACACTGTACGATTGGTTCGCAACAAATGACGTGCATGCTTCATCTTGAAGGGACGCTTACGCTGCCCTGTGCGAGAACTTGGGAAGATGTCGAATACCCGATCAGCATCGACACTGTGGAAATCTTCGATTGGTCTGAAAAAGGCCGTGAAGAAGGCGAGGACGAATATGTCCACACGGTAACGACTGAAGTCATTAATCTTCAGCCGATTTTAGAAGAGCTGATCGCCCTTGAAGTCCCAATACAGGTCTTTAAGGAAGACTCGGAAAAAACCGTCATCAAAGGCGGCAATGACTGGTCTTATTTGTCAGACGAAGAAGTTCAGGCCGAGAAGGAAGAAGCACAATCAAAACCGGATCCAAGACTGGCTGATTTAGCCAAGTATTTCGATCAGACAGATGAATAGAATCATTGTAAGGAGGTGTCACCAATGGCTGTACCGTTCAGAAGAACATCCAAAACCGCTAAAAGAAAACGCCGTACGCATTTCAAGCTTTCCGTACCTGGTATGGTAGCGTGCCCAAGCTGTGGCGAAAGTAAATTGGCTCACCATGTCTGCAAAGCATGTGGATCATACAAAGGCAAAGAAGTAGTAGCTAGCAAATAAAACAGTATTTGCTTAGAAGAAGGTTATCTGGAGGCCATGGCTCTGGATAACCTTTTTCATTTGCCGAAAAACAGGTAAACTAGAGCCAGAGGTGAGTCAAAACATGGCATACATAATCGAAACGAAAAATCAGGTAATGACGTTTACGATCGACCGGCCCGATATCCGCAACGCCATCAACAACGAAGTGATGGAAGGGTTTGAAGAACTAGCTAACCGCGCCAGGGAAGAAGACATCCGCTATGTCATCATCACGGCAACAGGCGAGCAGGCATTTTGTTCAGGCGGCGACTTGTCCGTGTTCCATAAACTGAAAACCGAACAGCAGGCTTGGCCGATGCTCAGCCGCATGGGCGAAGCTTTGTATCGCATCAAGACGATTCCTGTCCCGGTCATCGCGCTCGTCAACGGCACCGCAGTCGGTGGGGGCTGTGAGATTGCGACAGCGTGCGATTACCGGCTGGTGAAGAGCCATGCCAAATGCGGCTTTATTCAAGGAACGCTGGCCATCACGAGCGGCTGGGGAGGCGGCACCTATCTTTTTGAAACTTTGAAGCATGATGCGGCACTCAAAATGCTCAGCGATGCGCGTGCCTACTCGGCAGGTGAACTGCTTGAGAACGGCTGGGCCAGTGCCATCATCGAAGAGGACGGGGATATCGAACAATTCCTGGCATCAATGGACCGTTTACTGCCGTCCGTACACCGGGCTTATAAAGAGATCGCGATACGTAAATGGCAGGAAGTAAATTTAAAGCAGCGGGTCGATCAGGAGATCCGTGAGTGCGCCAGATTGTGGGCAGAAGAAGCTCATCATCAGGCCGTGGACGGATTCCTGAACAAAAGTAAAAAATAAGTCTCCTGAGGGGGCTTATTTTTTATGGATCAACAACAGCTTCACCGCGTAACAGAACCGAACAGACGGAACATTATGGAAAATATTTTTTTCAATAGTTGAAATCGCTTACAAAATTCGTATATGCTAGAGAAGGGAGAAAACTTAGGGGGTATTTCATACATGAAAAAAATCCTGATTGCCAACCGGGGCGAAATTGCACGGCGCATTATCCGCACATGCGACCGCCTCGGCATCGAAACAGTCGCAATCCACTCCGAGGCGGATGGGGAACTGCCATATGTGAGTGAAGCGACAGAAGCGGCAGCGATCGGCCCTAACCCGGTCGCGCAATCGTATTTACAAGCAGATAAAATCATTGAAGAAGCAGTAAAGCGCAACGCTGAAGCGATCCACCCAGGCTATGGCCTATTATCGGAAAATGCGGATTTCGCGCGTAAAGTCAAAGAAGCGGGACTGATTTTCATCGGCCCTAATCCTGAAGTCATCGACACGATGGGCGATAAGCTTGGCTCCCGGCACACAATGAAACAAGCCGGCGTGCCCGTCGTTCCAGGGACAGCTGAGGGGGTATCAGATATTGATGCGGCTGTCATGGAAGCGAAAGAGATCGGCTACCCGCTGATGTTGAAAGCGAGTGCTGGAGGCGGCGGCATCGGCATGGTGCTGTGTGAAAATGAGCAAGCGCTCACTCAACAGTTTGATTCGGTCAAAAACCGTGCCAAAGCCTACTTCGGAAACGACATCGTCTATCTGGAGAAATTCATCGCTAATGCACGCCACATCGAAGTTCAGATTTTCGGCGACGAGTCAGGCAATATTGTCCACTTGTACGAGCGCAACTGCTCTGTACAGCGCCGCAACCAAAAAGTCATCGAAGAATCACCGTCTCCGGATTTGCCGGAATCCGCTAGAACCAAGTTGTGTGAAGCAGCTGTTCAAGCGGCTCGTGCGGTCGGTTACACAAATGCAGGAACAGTCGAGTTCATCGTCGATGAGAATAACGATTTCTATTTTCTGGAAATGAACACCCGCCTGCAAGTGGAACATCCCATTACCGAAGAAGTGACGGGGATCGACTTGGTTGAATGGCAAGTGAATGTGGCAAGGGGCGAAACATTGCCGGCACAAGACACCATCCAGACGACTGGGCATTCGATCGAATACCGAATCTATGCGGAAGACCCAAAAACATTCTTCCCGTCGCCAGGAACCTTGTCCATCTTGAAATGGGGCACTGGGGCGCGCATTGAAACGGGATACGAACAAGGCAATAAAGTGACGCCATTTTATGATCCGATGATCGCCAAAGTGATTTTGACAGGAGCTTCGCGAGAAGAGGTCTTGGAGAAGTCCAGGAAGTTCTTTGATGAAACGGTGATTGAAGGCGTGAAGACCAATTTGCCGCTCTTCGACCAATTCATTGAATCCAAATCATTTATAGAAGGAAATTATGCGACCGCTGTATTGGCTCAGTGGCTTACACAACAAAAGGAGGAAAAAACAGTATGAAACAACTAACAGCATCTATGGCCGGAACGGTCTTGAACATTGCAGTATCCGAAGGGGATTCCGTATCCGCGGGCCAAACCGTCATGACCCTTGAATCGATGAAAATGGAGATTCCGGTAGAAGCGGAATTTGGCGGAAACGTTGAAAAAGTTGATGTGGAAGTTGGCAGCTTTGTCAACGAAGGAGACACATTGGTGACGCTCGGCGAATAAGGCATTTGAATCCAAAGGGGTGGAAGAAATGACGAAAACGACTGAAACAACGGGATATAATACACGGCTCGAAGAAAAACTTTCCAAGATTTTCGCAGGGGGCCAGGAGAAATACCATGAGAAATTGAAAGAAAGCAATAAACTATTCGTCAGAGACCGTTTGAATTTACTTTTTGATGACGGCGATTATATTGAAGACGGACGCTTCGCAAACGTTGAAGCGAGTGATTTACCTGCTGATGGTGTCGTCACGGCAATCGGTAAAGTGAACGGCGAAACTGTCTGCGTCATGGCGAACGATTCTACTGTAAAAGCTGGATCATGGGGTTCACGGACAGTTGAGAAAATTATCCGTATCCAGGAAACGGCTGAAAAAATGCAAGTGCCGATGCTCTATTTGGTCGACTCTGCCGGAGCCCGCATTACCGATCAATTGGAAATGTTCCCAAACCGCCGCGGTGCAGGACGCATTTTCCATAACCAAGTACGCATGTCCGGCATGGTGCCGCAAGTTTGCTTATTGTTCGGCCCATCTGCTGCAGGCGGGGCCTATATCCCTGCATTTTGCGATATCGTCATCATGGTTGAAGGCAACGCATCGATGTATCTAGGTTCGCCGCGCATGGCGGAAAAAGTCATCGGTGAAAAAGTGTCGCTCGAGGAGATGGGCGGCGCCCGCATGCACTGTACCGTCAGCGGTGTCGGTGATGTCTTAGTATCTACTGAAGAAGAAGCGATCTCGGAAGCACGCCGCTATATGGCATTCTTCCCGGCGAATTTTGCCGGCAAGCCTGAAGTGATCGAAGCGAAAGCGAAAAAAGCGGGCCGCAGCCTGGAAGACATCATTCCGGAAAACCAGAACGCGCCGTTTGATATGTATGAATTGATCGACCAATTGATCGATGAAGACAGCTTCTTCGACATCAAAAAACTTTTCGCGCCGGAATTGATCACCGGCCTTGCACGCATCGACGGGCAAGCGGTCGGCATCATCGCCAACCAGCCGAAAGTGAAAGGCGGCGTGTTGTTTGGGGATTCTGCGGACAAGGGCGCCAAGTTCATCAACTTATGTGATGCATTCTCAATCCCACTCTTATTCTTGGCAGATGTGCCTGGATTTATGATCGGCACCAAAGTGGAACGCGCAGGCATCATTCGCCACGGCGCTAAATTCATCTCGGCAATGAGTGCGGCTACTGTGCCGAAGATTTCAGTCGTCGTGCGTAAAGCATATGGCGCTGGTTTGTATGCAATGGCTGGTCCTGCCTTTGAGCCGGATGTATGCATTGCGCTTCCGACAGCACAAATTGCCGTCATGGGCCCTGAAGCGGCAGTCAATGCGGTCTACTCCAACAAGATCGAAGCGATCGAAGACCCGAAAGAACGCCTTGCCTATGTCCAACAAAAACACCAGGAATACAAGGAAGAAATTAATATTTATCGGTTGGCATCGGAGCTCATTGTCGATGAAATCGTCGCGCCGTATGCACTTCGCGAGGAATTGTCCAAGCGCTTGTCGATTTACGCGACGAAAGATTTGCCATTGCCATATCGAAAACATCCGATCATTCCTGTATAATGAGTAATAGACGTGGAGTCTGCCTAATAAGGCAGGCTTCTTTTTTAGCAGACGCCTAAGAGAATGGATGTCTGCTTACCACGATTGCTCTGAAAAAGGAGGGGTTTCCATGAAATTCGCAATTATCGGCGGAAACGCCCAGGCATTGCTGCTTGCACATTTACTGAAAAAAGAAGGTGATGTTCAACTCGTCATCACCAACGAAGAACAAGCTGCTGACCTTAACGCGCATGGGCTAATATGCGGAAAAGAACAACAGAAAATTCCCGTCTACACCGATTTGGAACAGGTGGACCCAGATGCTTATATATTTATTACGGTTCATTCAGAAGAGTTGCCGCCTATATTAAGGCTGTTGAAAATCCGTCGGCCGAGTAATCCGCTTGTCTTTGTCCAGCAAGGGATGCTCTATGTCGAAAAAGCCCGTTTATTGGCACATCGCCAAATCGCGGCCGCTACACTGGATTGTGATGCAGTTAAAGTCAATGCACATGAAATTAACTACACAAAATTGCCACAGCTTAGCCTTGGCGTATTGAAAGGTGAGCCTGCGCAATTCAAAGCGCTCACAAAAGTGGATCAAATGACTGTGAAGTGGACCACGGATATTGAGAACCGTCTGTTCGAGCAGCTATTGCGTGACAGCCTCATTAACCCGTTAACGGCGTTGATGAAAATCGAAAAAGGCCGTTTGATCACCAATCCTAATGCCTACGAACTGTTCCGTAATTTATATAACGAGTTGTATTTGGCGTTTCCGCAAATTGAAAGCCTGCAGCCGATCGAGCGCGTCGCTGCCTATTGCGCGTCACGCCCGGAAGAAATATCTTCCATGCTTGCAGACCGTATGGCCGGGGACCCGATGGATGTGGATGGGCTGATGCTGTATATACTGCAGATTTCGAAACTGGATCTGCCATTATTCAAAGCGTTCTATCATTTATTGAAAACTGTTGAGGAAAACTGATGGAATGGATATCTACCGCCGGGAGCGTGCTGCTTTACGTCCCATTTATCTTATTTGTATTTGTCTACGCATTGACCTATAAATCCCAAAAACGCAAGGCGCTCGGAATTGCGGCCGATGTCACGGCTTTTCTATTATTCTTCTCTGTGCCCGCATCGATTGAATTGCTGTTCGGCTTGGAAGTCCAGTCTTTCATCTTCCTGGCGGCGCTCTTATTTGCGATTTTTTTGCTAATCCGTGAATGGAAGATTCAAAAAGAGCTGGAAGTAGTCAAGTTCCTGCGTAAAGTCTGGCGCATTTGTTTTTTGGCTTTATCTGCAATTTATGGCGCCACTTGGCTAGCGGGGCTCATCTATTTAGCAGTCCAATCATTCCGCTAGGCGGATTTTTTCTCAAGCAATCCTCCTTTTGTTATAGTAGTCTTTGAATGTAAAGCGAAAAGGGGATTCAACTTCATGAAATTAGAGGAGAAATACATACCGCCATCCTCCAAATTGATGGCTGATTATACGAACGAAGAACAAAAGATAGTTCAATACTTTTCCTATAAGCCTTCTTTGGAACAAGCCTGTAGAAGGCTTGAAAACCTGGAAAGCCATCCGGTCGACCGAAAAAAACTGTCATCCATCATTTCAGACTATATGGAGCCTTTCGGTATATCTGAAGCGTCCAAACAAAATTTGGCGTATTTTGAAGAAGGCGCATCGGTCGTCGTGACGGGCCAACAGGCTGGCCTTTTGACTGGTCCAATGTATACGGTGCATAAAGCGATTTCTGCGATTTTATTGGCGAAAGAAGCTTCTGAAAAATTGGAGACACCGGTCGTGCCGGTGTTCTGGATCGCCGGGGAAGATCATGATTTGGCGGAAATCTGCCATATATACCGTGAAACGAACGGGCGTGTCGAAAAACTGAATTACCCGCATGCCAAACTCGGAAAATGCGCTGCTTCACACGCGCCGCTTAAAGCTGATGAAATCGAGTCGTTTTTGGAAGAATATTTCCGCAGCTTGCCTGAAACCGCCCATACAAAGGAAGTTCATTCCTTAGTATTTGCCCATCTGGAGAAAGCCGATACATTTACGGCATTTTTTGCGAGTCTGCTCAACCATTTCTTCGAAAAAGAAGGCCTGCTTTATATCGACGCTGCCTACGAACAATTGCGTGCCTATGAATCAAAATTTTTCTCAAAGATCGTTGAAAACAGCCAAGCGATAGCGAAAACGGTCGTGGAAACCGAAACGTCGCTTCAAGAGGACGGCTATACAGCAGGGATCGATGCCAAAGAGGAGGCGGCGCATCTCTTCATCACGATCGAAGGCGAACGTCTATTGCTTGAGCGGGACGGAAGCCGTTTTGTCGTCAAGAATACGTCGCTCACCTACACACAACAGGAACTCTTGGAAATTGCCAAGACTGAGCCGGAGCGACTCAGCAATAATGTTGTGACACGGCCGTTGATGCAGGATCTCGTCTTTCCGGTGCTCGCTTTTGTCGGAGGGCCAGGCGAAATCGCATATTGGGCGGCGTTAAAAGGCGCATTCGAAGTCATGGGAATGGAAATGCCGATTGTTATGCCAAGGCTCAGTGTCAGTTTGGTCGACCGCCGGACTGCGTCGCTATTGGAGAAACGAGACTTAAGTTTCGAAGAAGTTGTCGTCGAGCGGAAAATCCCGCAGCTGCGCAATGAACTATTCGACCACATAAGAGATGCCGAGACAGAAGCGAAAATTGATAAAGTCAAACAAGGCTTGTCTGAAGACTACGAAGAACTGATCAATCGTTTTAGTGCAGTCAGTGCCGGTCTTACGCCTTTAGCCGAGAAGAACTTACGCATCCATTTGAAACAGCTCGACTTCCTGAAACACAAGTTGCAAGATGAAATGGCGATCCAGAACAGCACGCAGTTCAACCAACTCGCAGCGATTGAAAATGCCTTGTTGCCCGAATCAGGGTTGCAGGAGCGGATATATAACCCGGTCCCTTATTTGAACCAATATGGCAAAGCTTTAGTAGAAGACCTATTAGCGCTACCGATGAAATATGATAACACCCACAAAATTGTCATTCTTTAACTTGGAAAAGCCTGCTTATGCAGGCTTTTTTTATGTCAAGTAAACTCTTTGAGATGAAATGCTGTAACAATAGTGAAATATTTCAAAAACAAGTGGTGGCATGTGGGGGAATGTGGTACATTAATTATAATAAGTGGGGTGAAAGGCATGTTCATGGGCGAATTTCAACATAATGTTGATGCTAAGGGCAGATTAATCGTTCCTGCTAAATACCGTGAATTGCTGGGTGAACATTTTGTGATCACCCGGGGCCTGGATCAGTGCTTATTTGGTTATCCGATGAATGAATGGAATAAAATTGAAGAAAAATTAAAAGAAATGCCAGTTACGAAAAAAGATGCACGTGCATTTACCCGCTTTTTCTTCTCAGGGGCCCAGGAAATGGAACTTGATAAGCAAGGACGCGTCAATATACCTGCGAACCTTTTGTCGTACGCGAAGATCGAAAAAGAATGCGTCATTCTGGGCGTCTCCAACCGGTTCGAAATATGGGCAAAAGATGCATGGGAAGCGTATTTCGAAGAATCCGAAGAATCCTTTAACGAAATTGCCGAAAACTTAACTGACTTTGATTTTTAACTAACGAACGGGGGGACTGGGTTGTTCAATCACACTACAGTTTTGCTGCATGAAACTGTCGATGGGCTGAACGTTCGTCCTGATGGCATATATGTAGATTGTACACTCGGCGGTGCCGGCCATAGTGAATATTTGGTCCAGCAGCTATCCGATCAGGGACATCTGTACTGCTTTGATCAGGATGCGACAGCAATCGAACATGCAAAAGAAAAACTGAAAGACCATTTACATAAAATCACTTTTATCCATGCAAATTTCAAAGATTTAAAGGAAGAGCTGGAAAACCGCGGAATCGAGAAAGTTGACGGCATTTTGTACGACCTGGGCGTTTCATCGCCCCAGCTCGATACACCGGAACGCGGATTCAGCTATCATCACGACGCACCGCTTGACATGCGCATGGATCAAAGCGCAGAGCTGAGTGCTTATCATGTTGTAAACGACTGGCGTTTTGAAGACCTCGTGCGTATTTTTTACCGCTACGGGGAGGAAAAATTCTCCAAGCAAATCGCTCGAAAAATCGAAGCTGCCAGGGACAAGCAACCGATTGAAACGACGGCGCAGCTGGTGGAATGCATCAAAGACGGCATTCCGGCCCCAGCGAGGCGTAAAGGCGGCCATCCGGCAAAGCGCGTATTCCAGGCGATCCGTATCGCAGTTAATGATGAACTCGGGGCTGCTGAAACTTCTTTGCAGGATGCGATTGATATGCTTGCTATCGGCGGAAGAATCAGCGTCATTACTTTCCATTCGCTCGAAGATCGCTTGACAAAAGCGCTGTTCAAAGAAGCGTCATCGCTTCCGGAACTGCCTCCGAACTTGCCGGTCATCCCAGATGGGCTAGAACCAAAATTGAAATTAATTACACGAAAACCAATATTGCCTTCGGAAGAAGAATTGGCACATAATAATCGGTCGCGTTCCGCCAAGTTGCGGATTGCGGAGAAAATCAAACTCTAAGGACGTGTTTAAATGGCGTTGAATGCGAGAACCCAAACCTACATCCAGCAGCCGGCCGTTCCGCAAAGTCCGAATAGACAGCCGGCAAAAAAGAAAAAACGCATCACCAAAGGCGAAAAGATCCTCTACACAGCTTTCCTGGCAGTTTGCATCCTGTGTGCATTGCTGGTCTTGCAAAATCAGTCGACAATCCAAGCTTCCACGCAGGAAATCCAGACAATTGAAAATTCAATCAATGAAACAACGAAACAAAATACCGATTTGTCCGTGCAAGTAAGTGAACTGTCTTCATATGAGCGCATTTGGTCGAAAGCAAAGGATTACGGCTTAAAATTAAATGAGCGAAATGTAAAGGTAGTGCCGGGACAATGAAGAAAAAATTTCGTTTTCAAGGAGGAGCCTTTCTGCTATTTTTACTATTTGCAGGGCTCTTTTTCCTTTTAATGGCCAGAATAATCACAATTCAAGCGACGGGCAAAGTGGAAGGGCAGGAATTGGCAGCCAGAGCAGCCGCCAAATACAGCCAGGAAGAAGTACTGACCGCAGAACGCGGGAAGATTTTGGACCGCAACGGGGAAATCATTGCAGAAGATACATTGACGTATAGATTAGTGGCTGTGTTAGAGGAATCGATGACGACGAATCCTGAAAAACCGAACCACGTAATCGATGCCGAGGAAACAGCGGCGTATTTGTCTGAACAATTGGGTGCGCCAAAAGAAGAATTGTTAAGCATTTTGGAGAATGGAATCGAAAAAGACCGTCACCAGGTGGAGTTCGGCGCAGCTGGACGCGAAATCAGCCATACCCAAATGCTCGAAATGAAAGAAAAAGACTTGCCGGGCTTATTGTTCGTCAAGGACCTTAAGCGTCTTTACCCAAACGGTGTATTCGCCTCCCATCTGATCGGCTTTGCCATGAAAGAAGAATTCGAGGATGGACAAGTCAAGACCAAAGGCAAGATGGGCTTGGAATCGATCCACGATGAAGTCCTAACAGGCAAAGACGGTAAGATGGAGTTCGATACCGATAAATGGGGTTATCTATTGCCGAATAGCCAAGAAGCGGTCACTCCCGCTGTTGACGGGTCCAATCTCCAACTGACACTGGACCGCACGCTTCAGAACTTTCTGGAAGATGCCATGTCGAGTGTCCAGGAGGAATACAACCCGGCACGCATGATCGCAGTGATCGCTGATCCGGATACCGGCGAGATCCTGGGCATGTCTCAGCGCCCGACCTTCAATCCAAATACGCGCGAAGGTTTATCAGATAACTGGTTGAATGAAAGCATTGAGCTAACGATTGAGCCTGGCTCGCCGATGAAGGTTTTCACATTGGCAGCTGCTGTCGAAGAAGGCAAATGGGATCCGAATGCTTATTATAATTCTGGAACCTATACATTGTTGGACCGCACGATCGGCGACCACAATAGCGGCCGTGGATGGGGAAGCATCACATTCCTTGAAGGCTTCCAGCGTTCTTCCAACGTATCGATGGGCTATTTGCTGGAACGCCTTGGCGCGGATAATTTCATGAATTACATCGATGCATTCGGTTTCGGCGAAAAAACCGGCATTGATTTACCGAATGAAGCGGCAGGAAAGATTCTGGATCAATATCCGATCAATAAATTGACTACTGCCTACGGACAGGGATCGACCGTTACGCCGATCCAGATGATCCAGGCAGCAACCGCGTTGGCTGGAGATGGTACGATGATGAAGCCGTATATCATCGATCAAATCAAGAATCCTGATACAGGCGACGTGACTGTGAAATCTGAACCTCAAGAAGCAGGTAAACCAATCTCAGCAGAAACAGCGAAAAAAGTCCGTGAAATCATGGCTTCCACTGTCACTTCAGAAGTCGGTTCTGGGCAAGGCTTCGCATTGCAGGATTATTCTGTCGCTGGTAAAACCGGCACAGCACAAGTTCCTGGAGAAGACGGCCGCTATATGACAGGCAGGAATAATTATTTATTCTCGTTCCTCGGCATGGCACCTGCAGATGATCCGGAATTGTTAATTTATATTGGAGTGCAACAGCCTCAATTGCCTGCAGATGAATACGGTTCTGTTCCAGTGTCCAAAATCTTCACATCTGTCATGGAAAACGGATTGAAGTATTTGAACATTGCACCTGAGAATTCTGTAGAAGCAAAGACTGTTGAAATTGAAGACTATAAAGGGCTTACGATGGAAGAGGCGGTTTCACAGCTGAAAGCTAAGGGAGTGAATCCAGTTATCGCTGGTGATAATTCTCCAATAAGTGATCAATACCCAGAAGCTGGTGAAAAATTGGTGGCCGGTGAAAATATTATTTTGAGAACCGGTGGCACCACAGCTATTCCAGATTTTACTGGCTGGTCAAAACGTGAACTTTTGGCATTCCAAGCGCTGAGTGGATTGCCGCTTGAAATCGCAGGGCAAGGCTTTGCCATGACGCAAAGCGTTGCTGAAGGTGCAGTGCCGGCAAAGGGTGAATCTGTTATCATCGAATTGCAG
This sequence comes from Planococcus sp. CP5-4_YE, assembly GCF_019042655.1. Lineage (GTDB taxonomy): Bacteria > Bacillota > Bacilli > Bacillales_A > Planococcaceae > Planococcus. The sequence goes on along the minus strand of NZ_JAHPZO010000001.1, from coordinate 356,278 downwards.
CCGCCCGAAGTTTTTTATCCGGAGCAATTACTGAATGCCGAAGAAGCACAGCTGCAGCCTGAAACGGATCCAGCTGGAGCGGGAAGCCAAGAAGCAGCTGAACCCACAACAGAACCAATAGCAGAAGAAGCAACAGTAGAACCAGCAGCAGAACAACCGGAACAACCGGTGAATAATGAAAACGAATAAATGAACGAGTGTACTCGTCTTTAAAGGAGCTCTATTTATGGAAGGTATAAGTATATTTGGATTTGGGATCGCATTGATCATGACCATCGCATTGATGCCAGTATTCATCCCGCTATTGAAACGCATGAAATTCGGGCAAAGCATTCGCGAGGAAGGTCCGGAATCGCATATGAAAAAAACAGGGACACCGACGATGGGGGGATTGGTGTTCCTGATCTCCATTATCGTGACGGTACTAATAGTGGCCGCTTTCAATGGTGAATTGAGTACTCAAGTAGTCATATTGTTGATTGTCCTATTCGGTTACGGATTGATCGGATTTTTGGATGACTTTATCAAAGTGGTGGTTAAGCGCAATCTTGGGCTGACCTCGCTCCAGAAATTGCTGGCGCAAATCGTCATTGCCGTTTTATCATTTTTTTTGCTCCGTGCAAACGGATTTAATACAGCGCTAGGCATTCCGTTTACGGATGCATCCATCGAACTCGGATGGGTATATGTCTTGTTCATCGTATTCTGGTTGGTCGGCTTCTCGAATGCCGTCAATTTGACGGACGGGCTTGACGGACTTGTTGCAGGGACGGCATCCATCGCTTTTGCTGCTTTCGGCATATTGGCGATTGTCCAGCAGGAAACCGGAATTGCCTTGTTCACGTTTACGGTGGCAGGCGGGTTGATCGGATTCCTCGTCTTCAACAAATACCCAGCAAAGGTATTTATGGGCGATACAGGGTCTTTGGCTCTTGGCGGTGCGCTAGCCATGGTCTCGATCCTTTTAAAACAGGAATTGCTCCTGCTCTTGATTGGTTTGGTGTTCGTCATTGAAACCGCTTCGGTCATTTTGCAGGTCGGAAGTTTTAAACTACGGAAAAAACGCATATTTAAAATGAGCCCAATCCACCATCATTTTGAATTGAGCGGCTGGTCTGAATGGAAAGTGGTTACCGTATTTTGGGGTGTCGGTTTCATCAGTGCCGCGGTTGCCGTTTTATTGGAGGTCATGTAAATGAAAGATTTGCCGCAATTGCATCAAAAGAAAGTACTTGTGCTCGGATTAGCGAAAAGCGGATTTACGGCTGCCCGCCTTTTACATAAACTCGGGGCATTCGTAACGGTCAATGATTCCAAGCCCTTCGAAGAAAATCCCGAAGCCCAGGAGTTATTAAATTTGGGCGTTACTGTCATTTGCGGGCGCCATCCAGAAGATTTAATGGATGAAGGTTTTGAACTGGTCATCAAGAATCCAGGGATTCCATACCGAAACCTGCTGATCCAGAAAGCATTAGAAAAAGGCATTCCGGTATGGACGGAAATTGAGCTGGCCTACCGCATCAGCGAAGCGCCGTTTATCGGCATTACAGGATCGAATGGTAAAACTACAACGACGACTTTGCTGTTTCATATGCTTAATCAGGACGGCAAGTCACCGCTTATTGCGGGGAATATTGGTACGGTGGCAAGTGGAGTGGCAGAAAAAGCGACAGCTGACCACGTCATCGTCACAGAGCTTTCTTCATTCCAACTAAAAGGGACGGAATCCTTCCGTCCGCATATCTCAATCATCACCAATTTATATGAAGCGCATCTGGATTACCATGGATCGCTGGAAGATTATATCGGATCGAAAAAGAAAATCACGGAAAACCAGATGGCTGAAGATTATTTCATCTACAATGCCGATCAGCAGATGCTCGTGGACCATGCCAAGACAGTTACAGCACAAGGTGTTCCTTTCACGTTGAAAGGCCGAACTGAGGAAAGCATTAGTGCAGACAGTGAATATATTTATTGGCAAGGCGAACCGTTAATCGAGCGCAAACGGATCATGCTGGCGGGTGAGCACAACCTCGAGAATATTTTGTCCGCCACTGCGGCGACACTTCTTTCCGGAGGCACGAAAGAGACCATTATCCGCGTGCTGACTTCTTTCACTGGGGTCAAGCACCGTTCACAATTTGTTGGGGAATGGCAAGGAAGACGGTTCTATAACGATTCGAAGGCAACGAATGAACTTGCTACCAAAAGTGCGCTGGAAGCTTTTGACGATAATATCATCTTGCTTGCGGGGGGACTAGAGCGCCAGCATTCCTTAGAAGAAATGCGCCCATTCATGGATCGCGTGAAAGTGCTCGTCACTTTCGGCGAGACGGCGGACCGTTTTGCTGAATTTGCAGAAAGCTGCCATGTCCCGAACATTATCAAAGCCGGATTGATGGAAGATGCTGTCGAAAAAGCGGTCAGCAATTCGTCGCCAGAGGATACGATCCTATTGTCTCCTGCTTGTGCGAGCTGGGATCAATACGAAAGTTTTGAAGTCCGGGGCGATGCGTTCATTGAAGCGGCCAAAAAATATACAGAAGCGAACGAATAAGGCGAAGGAGCGGCGGATATGGACAAAGTTATAGACATCGAAGAACGCATACCAACGCTCCGGGAGCGTCGCAGAAAAAGGTCGAACCGCAAATTTGCGGCTTTATTGACCGTTTTTATTTCGTTGCTGTTCATTCTTTTATACAGCCAGTCGACTTATAGCGAGATCCGGGACATTAAAGTCACTGGCGCTGAATTATTCGATGGAGAGAGCTACAAGCAGGCCAGCACTTTGGCACTTGGAGATTCGATGTGGTCATTTGACAGCGTGGAGATCGAACAAGAAATCGAGTCACTCGAATGGGTCGAATCGGCGACTGTCGAAAAGAACTGGCTGAGCTCTGTTGAAATCGAAGTTGAGGAATTTGTAGAGATGGGGTATTTGGATCAAGGCAATAGTTACCAGGTGGTCTTGTCGAATGGCGTCGTGCTCAATCAGCCAATCAGCGTCGTAGAAGGACCGATCTTTTTGAATTTCGAAGATGAAGCGAAACGTGAAGCGCTAATTGAGCAGTTGGTCAAAACTGACCCAGAAGTGCAAAATCTTATCTCTCAAGTCATTTTGGATACAGAACAGGAACGTGCGGATTACCTCACGATTTATATGAATGACGGAAACGAGATCAAGGCGATTTTATCGACCTTGGCAGAAAAGATTAATTATTACCCTTCTGTCACCGCCCAACTGGAAGACCGCAAAGGCATTATCGATATGGAAGTCGGCATCTATTTCCGTTCCTATAACGATGTGTTCGGATTGGCGGAAGCGGGTGAGGAACTTGAAAACATCGAAGAACAATGATCGCAAAAGCATTAGTAAGTCGATCGTCTTCTCGCTCGTTTTCTTGGTTCTCGGATTTATCATGGCCTATTCCTATAGTTTGTCGAACCAGCGGGAAGCGGAAAGTGATTTCACAGGAGCCAGTTTTTTTGAGCAAAAAGAACAATACCGGAAAGAATTGATAGAACAGCAAGAACGCAATAAAGAATTGCGCGACGAGTTGGATGATAAGCAAAAAGCTGTCCAGGAATTTGAGCGCTCTGTGGTGGATGGCGAGGAAAATTATACGGTTTACGCCCGGGAGGCAGAAGAGTTGAGACGCTTCCTCGGGCTTGTTCCGGTTAAAGGGCAAGGCTTGAAAGTGACTCTTGAGGACGGCGATTACATGGCTGACCATGTAAATCCGAGCGATTATATTGTCAATGAAAGCCATGTGTTCCAAGTGATCAACGAACTCTATCTTTCCGGAGCCGAGGCGATTGCAGTCAATGGGCAGCGGATTCACGGCAATTCCCGTATTGTCTGCACAGGCCCTGTCATTACAGTCGACGGCATCCAGCATCCTGCGCCTTTTACCATCGAAGCGATTGGCAGCCCAGGGGTGTTGAATGCCTCCATGCAGCTATCAGGCGGCGTTCAGGATCAGCTCGTTAACGATAACCTCATTGTTACACTTGATTTAGGACAAGTCATTCGCATGCCGACACTTTTGTCGGAGTTGGATGCAGGAGGATGAGGATGCAAAAACGAATCACGGGCCGTTTTACGGTCATTCTTTTTATTATCGGTTTTATGACAGCGACACAATACAATACTGTAAATACGGATGATAGCCGCGATTCCCGCGATACCTGGGAAATTCGCCAGCAATTATCTAGGGAAAAGCAACTTCACTCGGAACTGCTGTCAGAAATCAGTTTGCTTGAAGACACACTTGGCAAGTATAGCGACGAAGCGGCTCAGGACCCAGAAGCGGTTTTGAAAGAAACGGTTGCAGATTTACGGGGCACCGCTGGTTTTTCGCAAGTGACTGGACCTGGAATCGAACTCGAGATCCGCCCCTCACTTGAAGCGATTGCGCTTGGAACCGAGATAACCGAAATTCCACCGGATTTATTGATTCGTTTGGTGAATGAAATCAACCGCTTTGACGGCATTGAGTTAGCGATTGCAGGGGAGCGTGTCATCAACACAACCGCAATACGCGATATCAATGGCTACACAACGGTCAACGCAGACCCTATCTCGACGCCGCCATTCACGATCGGCATTACGGCAACGAACAAGGAACAAGCGCGGAAACTTTTCAGTTATTTGACGGCTTCTACAATTCATGATGATTTTTACATAGACGATTTGACGATAACTATTTCAGAGCTGCAAGAAGAATTGGTGCTGCCGGCTTTTGACGAAGAAATCAACATGGAACATCTTCAAGCTGTGGAGGGGGACTAAGGATGTGGATATCGATTCTTGGATTGCTGTTGGGCATTTCGCTTGGCTTGTTGACGGATATCCAAATACCGCCTGAATACGCCAGTTATTTATCGATAGCGGTACTTGCTTCCTTGGATACACTTTTTGGCGGCATAAGGGCTCATTTGCAGCAAGTATACGACGACAAAGTTTTTGTTACGGGTTTTTTCTTCAATATTGTTCTTGCCGCAGGCCTCGCTTTCCTCGGTGTCCATTTAGGTGTAGATTTGTATTTGGCAGCTATTTTCGCGTTCGGCGTCCGGCTATTCCAGAATATTGCGGTGATCCGCCGCATTTTGCTTTCGAAATGGACCGAAAAAAACAAGCTTGGTGAGGCGAATTGACGAATTGCAGGAAAATTTTCTAAGTTTCGCTATTTTACTTAGACAAGGTGTGTATTTTACAATAGAATGTAATGTAGAGAAGTTTTATAAGGAGGTGCCACGAGTTGAGTCAATCAGAATTATATGTAAGTTTGGATATCGGGTCTTCCTCCGTCAAAGTATTAATCGGGGAAATGACCAATAAATCGTTGCACGTCATCGGCGTCGGCAACGTCAAATCAAATGGAATTAAAAAAGGTGCGATTGTTGATATAGATGCAACTGTCCAGTCCATCAAAAAAGCTGTCGATCAGGCAGAGCGAATGATCGGCAAAGAAATCCACGAAGTCGTGCTGGGCATTCCAGCCAATCAAGTGGCATTGCAGCCGGTTAAAGGAATCGTTGCAGTAAACAGCGAGAATCGTGAAATCACGGATGAGGATCTAGAACGCGTTTTGGAAGCGGCACAAGTGATGTCGATTCCACCAGAACGTGAGTTGGTTAATATCATTCCTGAAGAATATGTCGTCGATCACCTCGGCGAGATCAAAGACCCTAGAGGCATGATCGGCATCCGTTTGGAAATGGATGGTACAATGGTGACGACTTCAAAAACGGTCTTGCACAATGTGCTTCGCTGTGTTGAACGCGCGGGCCTTGAAATTCGTGAGATTTATGTCCAGCCGCTAGTAGCCGGAGGTTATGCGTTGACTGAAGATGAAAAGAACCACGGAACGGCCTGCATCGATATTGGCGGTGGATCGACTTCAATCGCAGTATTCCGCGATGGCCATCTTCGTGCGGCATCGGTCATTCCCGTCGGAGGCGACCATGTGACGAAAGATTTATCGATTGTCTTAAAAACCCCGACAGAGCAAGCTGAAAAAATCAAGCTCGAACATGGCCACGCGTTTTTCGACGACGCTTCTGAAGAAGAAGTATTCGAAGTGCCGGTGATCGGTTCGGATTCGAGAGAACAATACAGCCAAAAATACATATCTGAAATAATCGGAGTTCGCATGGAAGAACTTTTCGAATTGATTTTGGATGAGTTATACCGTCTCGGCGTCGATGAATTACCTGGCGGTGTCGTATTGACAGGCGGAATGGCCAAAATGGATGGCCTTCCTGAATTGGCAAGAAGCATTCTCCAAACGCGGGTGCGCCTGTTCACTCCTGAATTTATCGGAGTTCGCGAGCCGCAATATACAACAGCGGTTGGATTGATCCAATACGCTTACGCAGAAGATTTGTTCTACGGAAACGTTGGCCATAGTTCAGCAGCTGCACATTCGCAGAAACCTGAGTATGTGGAGCAGCAGCCGAAAAAGCAAAAACAGCCGAAACAACCGAAACAGGATAACGAAGGTGTCGTAAGCAAAGCCAAAAAAATGTTTGATCGTTTTTTTGAATAAAATCATCATTGTGTCCGGCTTATGTTCAAAAGCTGAGCAATTTTAGGAGGAAAAAAGAATGTTGGAATTTGATACAAATATCGATGCATTAGCCGTAATTAAAGTCATTGGTGTCGGTGGCGGCGGAAACAACGCAGTCAACCGGATGATCGAACATGGAGTTCAAGGGGTGGAATTCATCGCTGTCAACACAGACGCGCAAGCCTTGAACCTTTCGAAAGCAGAAACACGACTGCAAATCGGTGGGAAATTGACGCGTGGTCTTGGCGCCGGCGCTAACCCGGATGTCGGTAAAAAAGCAGCAGAAGAAAGCAAAGAACAAATCGAAGAAGCTTTGCGCGGAGCTGATATGGTATTCGTAACTGCCGGCATGGGCGGAGGCACCGGTACGGGTGCTGCACCTGTCATCGCAGGCATCGCTAAAGAACTTGGCGCATTGACAGTGGGCGTCGTTACTCGCCCGTTCACATTCGAAGGGCGCAAGCGTTCGACTCAGGCTATCGGCGGAATCGCGACGATGAAAGAATCAGTCGATACATTGATCGTCATCCCGAATGACCGTCTACTCGAAATCGTCGACAAAAACACGCCGATGCTTGAAGCATTCCGTGAAGCGGATAATGTCTTGCGTCAAGGTGTACAAGGTATCTCTGATTTGATCGCAGTTCCTGGTCTCATCAACCTTGACTTTGCCGACGTGAAAACAATCATGTCAAATAAAGGCTCTGCACTTATGGGGATCGGTGTTTCTTCTGGAGAAAACCGAGCTGCTGAAGCTGCCAAGAAAGCTGTTTCAAGCCCATTGCTTGAAGTATCTGTCGATGGAGCAAAAGGCGTCTTGATGAACATTACAGGTGGATCGAACTTGAGCTTGTATGAAGTCCAAGAAGCAGCCGATATCGTCGCATCCGCTTCAGATGAAGAAGTAAACATGATCTTCGGTTCCGTCATCAACGACAACTTGAAAGATGAAATCGTCGTAACGGTCATCGCTACTGGATTCAATGAAGAACAATTGAACCCTGCTGGACGCGCACCGCGTGGATCTGGATTGAACGCAAACCGCATCCAATCGATCCAACAGCAAAACCCGGCTCCTTCCATCCGTGAAGCACGCCGCGAAGAACAGTCCCAACGCCGCGAAGAGCAAACTCCTTACTACAACCAGGAGCCTCAACGCCAGGATAAGCAAAGTGAAGACGCATTGGATATCCCGACATTCCTGCGCAATAGACAAAAACGCCGTTAATAATTGTGAAGAAAACAGCTGCCCAACCGGCAGCTGTTTTTTTGCTTGAACAAATCTTTACTTGGCTTTTAGCTCCAGCTGCCACGTATCCTTCATAATTTCGTTGAAAAATAGGCAGCTTTATCGTTTTCATGAAAGGCTGAATTGATAAATCAGCTTTAGCTTGGTACAATAAAGTGAACGTCTATAGAAAAGTTGTGAGTATATGAAAGCGATTAAACCGATATTTGAAGAAATGGCCCATACATTAAATGAAATCAATAGTGGCATTGAAATCGTCGCAGTCACAAAACAAGTTGGAATCGACAGAACACAGGAAGCCGTCGATGCGGGTATCCGCCACCTGGGTGAAAACCGTCCGGAAGGCCTCAAGCTGAAACACGGAGAAATCAAAGGCGATGTCGTTTGGCATTATATCGGCACGCTTCAGTCACGGAAAGTCAAGGACGTGATCGGTCTCATAGATTATCTTCATTCCCTGGACCGTATGAGTTTGGCGAAAGAAATTCAAAAACGTGCAGATCAGCCTGTCAATTGCTTTATCCAAGTCAATGTTTCCGGTGAGGATTCCAAAAGCGGCTTTTCTCCTGAGGAAGTTCCTGCTGTTATCGAATCCTTGAAGGAATTCGATATGGTGCGTGTGGTCGGCTTGATGACCATGGCGCCGAACACAGAAGATGAAGCTTTATTGAGAGCGACTTTTAAAGGATTGAAAGAGTTGCAGCAGCAAGTTGCAGCCAAGAAATGGGCGCACGCCCCCTGTACGGAATTGTCGATGGGCATGTCGAATGATTACCTGATTGCGGCTGAAGAAGGCGCGACGTTTGTCCGCGTCGGGACCGCATTGGTAGGGTCGGAAAGTGAGGCGGAAAGATGAGCATGAAGGATAAATTCAAAAATTTCTTTTATCTGGACGAGTACGAGGAAGAGCCTGTCCAGGAAGAACGCAAGCAGCGTCCTGTGCAGCGTTATGAAAAGCCGGCCCCGGCAGCTGCCGAACAGCCGCAGAAGAAAGCACCAAAATCACCAAAGCCAATGAAAGAACGCCGTGAGAATTTGGAGGAACCTACCGTGCAGAATATAGTCAATTTGCAGAATTCATCTGCTTCTTCATCAAAAGTCAGCTTGGCGGAACCGCGTGTCTATGCGGAAGCGCAGGATATTGCGGAGAGCTTGAAAACAAAACAGGCCGTCGTGGTCAATTTGCAGCGCATTGAACGGGACCAGGGCCTCCGGATCATCGACTTCCTGAGCGGCACTGTCTATGCACTAGGCGGGGACATTCAGCGCATTGGGACTGACATTTTCCTGTGCGTGCCGGACACGGTCGAAGTGGATGGCGCCATCTCCGATTATTATCACGACGATCAACAATAGAAAGGTGCTAAAAATCGAATGATTCTTCTTATCAATATACTACTTGGAGCTATAAACATTTATTTCTATTTGCTGATCATCAGCGTCTTCATGAGCTGGGTGCCGAGTATCAAGGAATCTGCTTTCGGGCAGGCCATTTCCCGCATCACCGATCCTTATCTGGATATTTTCCGCCGCTTTATCCCGCCGATCGGCATGATCGATATCTCGCCTATTGTGGCTATTTTCTTCTTGAGCCTCGCGAGCCAAGGAATCCTCACATTGGCTGAGTACCTTCTCTGATAAGAAGCTGAACCAACAGCAGCTGATATAGGAAGACGGAGAATCCATTTCTCTGTCTTTTTTATTTGCGACAAACAGCGAGAGGGTTTTTCTTCTGTTTGTAGAATGCTTGTTAAACAACGAATGAATCCAAGAACCGGAGGGAACGGCCCATGGAAGAGATATTCCAGCATTTCCGCAAAGACGAACAACAATTTATCGAGCAGGCATCCGACTGGCTGCGAGATGTAGAAGATATGTACGCACCGAAGCTCACTGACTTTCTGGACCCGCGGCAGCGTTTTATCGTTAAATCACTGATCGGATCACGTGATGTGGAAATGGCAGCTTCCGGCTTGTTCAACCAGGCAGAGCGAGAGCGTGTCTTGCTGCATCCCGCGTATTATGTGCCGGAAGAAAGTGATTTCCAAGTCACCATGTTCGAATTGCGCTATCCGGTGAAATTCGTCACCTTGAAGCATCCGGACATTCTCGGTGCACTTATGTCGCTTGGTTTGGAACGAGGGAAATTTGGGGACATCCGGATCGGCGAAGGCACCGTCCAGCTCGCAGTGATGACAGAAATCGCCCCGTATTTGCGCGCAAACTTCACCAGTGCGGGGAAAGTGAAAGTTCAACTCGAAGAAGTGGACGATCCCATCGACTATCTCCCAGTTATTGAGGAGTGGGCGGAAGAAGCGCATACGGTCAGTTCGCTACGGCTTGATACAGTCATGAGCTCAGTCTATAAAATTTCCCGCCAAAAAGCCGCGTCCTTGATCAATGGCGGAAAAGTGAAAGTCAATTGGACAGCACAAGAAAGCGTCTCATTCGAATTGCACGAATCCGATTTAATTTCAGCCAGAGGCTTTGGCCGTGTGCAAATCATCGCGATTGAAGGGCGCACAAAAAAAGATAAAATTCGCCTGCAAGTCGGCAAATTGGAATTGAAAAAATAAAACACCGGCGAATGTGGTGAATATTACTGAAATTTCTCGCCATGAGCGGTATAATGAGTGTAACTATGCAGAGAGTAAGGAGAGATACGATGCCTTTATCACCATTAGATATACATAATAAAGAGTTCAGCCGCGCATTCCGCGGTTATCAAGAAGACGAGGTCAATGAATTCCTCGAACAAATCATGAAAGATTACGAAAAAGTGATTAAAGAAAGAACGGAAATGGAAGAGCGCATGAAATCGACAGATGAGCGCATGGGCCATTTCACAAACCTTGAGACGACTTTGCAAAAATCCATCTTCGTCGCGCAAGAAGCGTCAGAAGAAGTCCGCCGCAACGCGCAAAAGGAAGCGGATTTGATCGTCCAGGAAGCAGAGAAAAATGCAGACCGTATCGTCAATGAGTCGCTTGCCAAAGCACGCCGCATCGCGACTGAAATCGAAGAGTTGAAAAAGCAATCGAAAATATTCCGCAATCGTTTCAAAATGCTGGTGGAAGCACAGCTGGACTTGATCGAAACGGAAGACTGGAACACCTTGCTCGAATACGACCTGGATACAGAAAATATCGACCAGCTCGAAAAGAAAGAATCCGGAAGCGCGGCGAAGGAATAAGCCCGCTCTTGACGGAGGCCTATTCTGCTTCTATAATTACGACATACTTATAAACGCATTGATGGAGACAGTACGAAACGGAAATCCGATCGAGCGAGCCGGGGGTGGTGGAAGCCTGGCGCGGGGCCGTCTTGGAAAATCACTCCTGAGCTGGACCGGTGAACGCAAGTAACCGGGCCCGTCCCCGCCACGTTACGGTGTAGAGTTGGCAGCACACAGCTGCAACAAGGGTGGTACCGCGAGCTTCTCGTCCCTTTCCAGGGATGGGGGCTTTTTATTATGCTTACAGGAGGAATGGAAAATGGATTATAAAGATACATTATTAATGCCAAAAACCGAGTTTCCGATGCGCGGCAATTTGCCGAACCGGGAACCTGACATGCAAAAAAAATGGGAAGAAATGGATATCTATAAAAAAGTCCAGGACCGGACAAAAGGCCGTCCGTTCTTCGTGCTTCATGACGGGCCGCCATATGCAAACGGTGACCTTCACATGGGTCATGCATTGAACAAAGTATTGAAGGACATGATCGTTCGTTCGCGCAGCATGATGGGCTTCCATGCCCCGTACGTTCCGGGCTGGGATACACATGGTTTGCCAATCGAGCAAGCATTAACCAATAAAGGCGTCAACCGCAAAGAATTGTCTTTGGCGGAATTCCGCAAGCTGTGCGAAGAGTACGCGTACGAACAAATTGACAGCCAGCGCTCGCAATTCAAGCGGATCGGCGTGCGCGGCGATTGGGAAAACCCATACGTCACGTTGAAACCGTCTTACGAAGCACGTCAAATCGAAGTGTTCGGTAAAATGGCCAATAAAGGCTATATCTATAAAGGCTTGAAGCCGGTCTACTGGTCCCCGTCAAGTGAATCTTCACTTGCTGAAGCGGAGATCGAGTATCACGACAAAAAGTCACCATCGATCTATGTATCCTTCCCTGTTACAGACGGAAAAGGCGTATTGGATGAAGGTGTCAAGCTGGTGATCTGGACAACAACGCCTTGGACGATCCCTGCCAACCTTGGGATTTCTGTACATGCGGATCTGGATTACGTGGAAGTCGCTCACGGCGGTTCGAAATTCGTCGTCGCGAAAGATTTGCTCGAAGAAGTGGCGAAAGAGCTGGAATGGACGGATTATGAAGTGGTCCGCACAGTGAAAGGCCAGGAACTGGAGCATATCCAGGCGAAACACCCATTGTATGACCGTACGTCACTCGTCATGCTTGGCGACCATGTTACGACCGATTCCGGTACAGGTTGTGTCCATACCGCTCCTGGACACGGGGAAGATGACTTCTTGATCGGCAAAAAATATGGTTTGGATGTATTGTGTCCAGTCGATGAGCGTGGCGTCATGACAGAAGAAGCGCCAGGATTTGCGGGCGAGTTCTACGACAAAGCGAATAAATCGATCACTGAAGCGCTCGATGAAGCAGGCGCACTAGAAGCCTTGTCATTCATCACCCACTCCTATCCACATGACTGGCGTACGAAAAAACCGGTCATCTACCGTGCGACTGCGCAATGGTTCGTATCGATCGATGCGTTCCGCGACCAGATCCTAAAAGCGATCGACGAAACGGAATTCACTCCGGCATGGGGCGAAACCCGCCTGTACAATATGCTGCGCGACCGCGGCGACTGGAACATTTCCCGCCAGCGCGTATGGGGCGTGCCGATTCCTGTATTCTATGCAGAAAACGGCGATCCGGTCATCACAGAAGAAACGATTGCGCATATCGCCGACCTATTCCGTGAGCACGGATCGAATATCTGGTTCGAGCGCACGGCAGCGGAATTATTGCCGGAAGGCTTTACGCACCCGAGCAGCCCGAATGGCATCTTTACGAAAGAAATGGATATCATGGACGTTTGGTTCGATTCCGGTTCGTCCCATCAGGCAGTGCTCGATGAGCGTGAAGACCTTCAATACCCGGCTGACCTTTATCTCGAAGGTTCTGACCAATACCGCGGCTGGTTCAACTCATCGCTTACGACGAGCGTCGCCATCAACGGCATCGCTCCGTATAAAGGCGTCTTGAGCCACGGCTTTACATTGGATGGCAATGGGCGCAAGATGAGCAAATCGCTTGGCAATACAATCGTGCCAGCGAAAGTCATGAACCAAATGGGAGCGGACATCCTGCGTCTTTGGGTGTCGTCAGTCGACTATACAGCGGATGTGCGCGTATCGGATGACAACTTCAAACAAGTTTCCGAAGTGTACCGCAAAATCCGCAATACACTGAAATTCCTTCACGGCAACTTGGCTGATTTCGATGAAACAAAAGACCGCGTGGCATTTGAAGATATGCGCGAGATGGATCAGTATATGGTCATGAAATTGAATAAATTGATCAAAACAGCAACAAAAGGCTATGAGAATTATGAATTTTCGTCAGTTTACTTGGCATTAAACAGCTATTGCGCGAATGATCTCAGCTCGTTCTACTTGGATGTCGCAAAAGATGTCGTTTACATCGAACGTGCAGATCATCCACATCGCCGTGCGATGCAGACGGTCATGTACGATAGCTTGATGGCGCTTGTGAAACTTGCGTCGCCAATCATTCCGCATACGGCAGATGAAATGTGGTCATACTTGGAAGCCGCTACTGAAGAAAGCGTTCAGTTGACGGACTTCCCAGAAGCCGCAGAACGTCCTGAATTCAAGGACCTAGAAGAAAAATGGAGCCGTTTCATGGACGTCCGCGACGATGTCTTGAAAGCTTTGGAAGAAGCACGTGCAGCGAAAACAATCGGGAAATCGCTGGAAGCGAAAGTAACGGTCTATGCAAGTGAAGAATTGGCGAACTTATTGCCAGCGATCGATTCGAATCTGGCGCAATTGTTTATCGTTTCCGAATATGAATTCGGCGGCGCTAAAGAACAAGCGCCGGAAAATGCTTTAACGCTCGATGAAGTGTCGGTCGTTGTCGAAAAAGCGCAAGGCGAAAAATGCGGTCGTTGCTGGACGATTTCCAAACATGTTGGCGAATCAGCAGCACACCCTGAACTATGCCCGCGCTGTGCGGAAGTAGTCGAAATCGAATACGCTTAAGTTTGAACGGTCCGAAAACCGGTTATCCGGTTTTCGGACTTTTTTCTTTTTTCGCCCGCTCTGTGTTAAAATGAATAGACTGATGAATGACGGAGGAAATACAAGTGATTTATTATGGGATTGCTCTACTAATTATTGCATTGGATCAATGGACCAAATGGCTGGTCGTCAAAAATATGGAGCTCGGGGAACGGATTCCTGTGCTCGAACCGTATCTCGGTTGGCTTTCCCACCGCAATCGCGGAGCGGCATGGGGGATGCTGGAAGGGCAGATGTGGTTGTTCGCCCTTATCACTGTTGTGGTGATCGTGGCGATTCTGTATTACTTCCATAAGCATGCCGGAGGGCAGCCACTGTTTCAATTGGCGCTGATGGTGCTATTGGGAGGCGCAATCGGTAATTTCATCGACCGGATGTACCGTGGTGAAGTGGTCGATTTTGTCGATGTGCTGATTCCAGTAATCAATTATGACTTTCCGATCTTCAATGTAGCGGATGCTGCATTGACCATTGGTGTCGTCTTAATGGTCATTTACGTGATCATGGATGAAAAACAACAAAAGAAAAAGGTGTCTTAATGGAAGAACTGATGATACACATTACAGAAGAACAAAAAGGCGAGCGAATCGATAAAGTCATTTCGGCTATCGATGAAGAATGGTCGCGTTCACAAATTAGCAACTGGGTCAAAGATGGCCATATTAAAGTGAATGGCACAGCGGTCAAACCGAATTACAAAGTGCGGCTTGAAGACGAAATCGCTATCAATCCGCCGTTATTAGAGGAATTAGACGCTGAACCGGAAAACCTGAACCTTGATGTCGTTTATGAAGATGAAGATGTACTCGTCGTCAACAAACCGAAAGGCATGGTCGTCCATCCGGCACCAGGACACGCGAACGGGACACTGGTTAACGGCTTGATGTACCATTGCACGGACTTATCGGGCATCAATGGCATCGTCCGTCCCGGTATTGTTCACCGTATCGATAAAGATACATCGGGCTTGTTGATGGTGGCAAAGAATGATCTCGCCCATGCGTCATTGGTGGACCAATTGGTCGAAAAATCTGTGACACGCAAATACATTGCGCTTGTCCATGGGCATATCGCCCACGACAAAGGCACTATTGATGCGCCGATTGCGAGAGACCCGAAAGAGCGCCAAAAAATGGCGGTCGTCGACAAAGGCAAGCACGCAGTGACTCATTTTACCGTACTCGAGCGTTTCGGGGATTTCACTTTAGTGGAATGCCGTCTTGAAACAGGCCGTACGCATCAGATTCGTGTACACATGCGTTATATCGGCTTCCCGCTTGCAGGGGATCCGAAATATGGCCCGAGAAAAACGATGGATATTGGCGGCCAGGCTTTGCATGCCGCAGTCATCGGCTTTATCCATCCACGGACGAAAGAATACTTGGAATTCTCGTCGGCTTTGCCGGTTGAATTCGAAGAACTTCTCGAGACTCTCCGCTGAGGGGGGTTGACAAACGAAAGAGCTGTTCTTTATACTTAGACCAGTCAACTGAATACGCATCACCTTTAAGAACAGTCCAGAGAGGCTGAAAAGGGATATTCGCAAAGCCGGAAGTGTGTCTTCCGGAAGGTTTTTTTCTGCGCTTACGCACCCTTCGCCTCTCTGGCGGAGGGTTTTTTCATGCAGAAATTTCGATCAATCATAAAGGAGTGGAACACATGGCAGAAAAAGCGGTCATTCTTGATGACAAGGCGATCGGGCGTGCGATCACACGGATCGCCCACGAAATCATCGAGCGCAATAAAGGAATCGACGGTTGTATCTTGGTCGGCATTAAAACGCGCGGCGCGTTCATCGCCAAGCGCTTGGCAGACAAAATTGAACAAATCGAAGGCAAGGCCATTTTGACTGGAGAACTCGACATCACGCTGTACCGCGACGACTTGAGCCAGAAAAACCCGGGGCAAGAGCCGCTCGTCCAACAAGTCGATATTGAACACAGCATTAAAGACCAGAAAGTCATCCTGGTCGATGATGTTCTCTACACGGGCCGCACTGTCCGTGCAGCGATGGACGCGGTCATGGACCTCGGGCGGCCGGCACAGATCCAACTCGCCGTCCTGATCGACCGGGGACACCGGGAGTTGCCGATTCGCTCCGATTATGTCGGAAAAAACATCCCGACATCGAGCGAAGAACGAATCGTTGTCGAGATGACAGAAAGCGACAGCACCGACCGCGTTACCATTAACGACTAATCACTAGATAGACAGGGGAGAAACAACTTGAGCAATGCCATCTTAGACATACACGATAAACCAAAAACGGGGCAATGGATTTCCCTCAGCTTGCAGCACATGTTCGCCATGTTCGGCGCAACGATCCTGGTGCCGCAGCTAGTTGGCTTGAGCCCCGCGATCGCGCTATTGACGAGCGGTATCGCCACCATCATCTTCGTCCTCATTACGCAATTCAAAGTACCGGCTTATCTCGGATCTTCATTCGCCTTTATCGTCCCGATACAGATCGCCACGGATACAGGCGGCATCGGATCGGCAATGATCGGCGCCATGTTCGTCTCGCTAGTTTACGCGCTCGTGTCATTGATTATTTGGAAGACCGGCTATAAATGGCTTATGAAACTCTTGCCTCCAATCGTTGTCGGCCCAGTCATAATCGTTATCGGGCTGGCATTATCCGGAACAGCGGTAGATATGGCCATGAACATCCCGACAGCTGATGGCGGCTCTGAATACAGCCTGCTGCATTTCTCAGCCGCACTTGTCACACTCGCTACGGCTATCATCTGCAATATTTACTTTAAGAACATCATCTCGCTTATGCCGATTTTAATCGGTATCATTGCAGGCTACGCTTACTCTACACTGATCGGCATTATCGACTTTGCCCCAGTAGCAGCGGCTAGTTGGTTCCAAGTACCAGAATTTTTGCTGCCGGGAATCGATTACTCTTTCCAAGTGACGCCAACCTTGTTGTTCGTCATGGTGCCAATCGCCATCGTCACGATCTCTGAGCATATCGGGCACCAGCTGGTCCTCGGCAAAATTGTCGACCGCAATTACATAAAAGACCCGGGCCTTCATCGCTCGATTTTAGGCGATGGTATCGGGACCTTCATTTCCTCGCTTGTCGGAGGCCCGCCGAAAACGACTTACGGCGAGAACATCGGCGTACTTGCCATCACGAAAGTGTTCAGCGTCTATGTCATTCTCGGTGCTGCGGTGTTCGCGATCTTGTTCTCCTTCTTCGGAAAACTGATGGCGGTCATCGACACGATTCCGACAGCGGTGCTCGGGGGCATCTCGATCCTGCTGTTTGGCATCATCGCCTCGTCAGGACTGCGCATGCTCGTCGATAACGGCATCGACTTCGGCAACAACCGCAACTTGGTCATCTCGTCGGTCATCTTGGTCATCGGAATCGGCGGCGCGAAACTCGAGTTCAGCGAATCGTTTGCCATCGAAGGAATGGCGCTAGCCGCCATCGTCGGCGTAATTTTGAACTTGATCCTGCCTGGACTTGATAAACAGGAATTGGATGATGGAACTGAATAAACTTACCTTTTAAGGAATGTCCAGAGAGGCATGGAAAGGGTTATGGTTAGGGGTGCAGTCTACCCTTATTTCCTTACACCTTCCTGCCCCTGGGAAGGGGTTTTTTGTACAGTCAACGAAAGGGCGTGAGCAAATTGCCGAATCTGTTAACAATGGATAATCTCGAAAATGAAAAAATCATGAACTTGCTGAAGCGTGCCGAGCAGTTTGAAAAAGGAGAGAAAGCCACACTTGAAGGGGCGGTAGCCAACCTGTTTTTCGAACCGAGCACACGAACAAAAATGAGTTTCGAAATGGCCGAACACCGGCTAGGGTTGTCAGTACTACCATTTGAAACAGCCTTTTCTAGCATATTAAAAGGCGAAACGCTCTACGACACCGTGAAAACGATGGAAGCAATCGGTGTCAAAGCGGTCATCATCCGACACGAAGAAGAAGCGTATTACCAGCAGCTAGAAGGCTGCGAGCTCGCAGTCATCAACGGCGGTGACGGTTCGGGGCAACACCCGACACAGTCATTGCTTGATTTGTACACCATCCATCAAGAATTCGGCCGCATCGACGGCGTCCACGTGACGATCGTCGGGGACATTGCCCATAGCCGTGTTGCCAAATCGAATGCCGCTGCACTGAAACAGCTCGGCGCAAAAGTCAGCTTTGTGTGTCCGGAAGAATGGAGCGGCGACTACGACACGACGAATCAATTAGATGACGTGATCGGCGAAACGGATGTCGTCATGATGCTCCGGGTACAGCATGAACGCCACGCGGTCTCGGCCTTGTTTTCCAAAGAACATTACCATACAGAGTTTGGCTTAACAGAAGCGCGCGAGAAGAAAATGAAAAAAGACGCCATCATTATGCATCCGGCGCCGATCAACCGAGGCGTGGAAATCGCGGATTCACTCGTAGAATGCCAGCGTTCGAGAATCTTCAAGCAAATGGAAAACGGCGTGTTCGTCCGTATGGCCATACTGGAATATGCAATGAAAGGGAGAGATTGAGATGGGATTATTCATTAAGAACGTAAATATGTTGAACGGGGAACAACTAGAGGAAACGAATATTCGCGTTACAGATAGCCGCATCGAAGAGATCGGTACTCACCTGAAAGCGCAAGGAGAAACGGAAATCGACGGCAAAGGCCGAATGATCGCACCAGGATTTGTGGACGTCCATGTCCATCTGCGTGAACCAGGTGGAGAGAAAAAAGAAACCATCGAAAGCGGTACAAAGTCAGCAGCACGCGGAGGCTATACGACCATCTGCGCCATGCCGAACACGCGGCCAGTACCCGACACGAAGGAAAATCTTGATCACGTCAACGGCTTGATCGAAAAAAATGCGCTCATTCGGGTTTTGCCGTATGCCTCCATCACGATCCGCGAAGCGGGCAAAGAACGGACCAATCTAAAAGAACTAAAACAACACGGCGCGTTTGCATTCACCGACGACGGTGTCGGTATACAGGAAGCGGCAATGATGCTTGAGACGATGAAAGAAGCGGCCGAACTCGATATGGCGGTCGTCGCACATTGCGAAGACAATAGCTTGATCTACGGAGGGGTCATGCACGACGGCAAGCGAAGCCGCGAGCTGGGCTTGCCTGGAATCCCGTCTGTTGCGGAATCAGTGCATATCGCACGCGACATCCTGCTCGCTGAGGCGGCTGGCGCCCATTATCACGTCTGCCACGTCAGCACGAAAGAGTCGGTTCGCGTCATCCGCGACGCAAAACGGGCAGGCGTCCGCGTCACGGCGGAAGTGACGCCCCATCATCTATTGCTAACGGAAGATGACATCCCAGGCTACGACGCGAATTACAAAATGAACCCGCCGCTTCGCGCACGAGAAGATTACGAAGCGCTTCGTGAAGGGCTGCTCGACGGCACACTCGATTTTATTGCGACAGACCACGCACCTCATGCAGCGGAAGAAAAAGCGAACGGCATGGAAAAAGCGCCATTCGGCATCGTCGGATTCGAAACGGCGTTTCCGCTTCTGTACACAGAATTCGTCCAGAGTGGCAAATGGACACTCCAGCAATTAATTGGCTGGCTGACCAAAAAGCCGGCAGATGTGTTCGGACTGCCTTACGGGACGCTTGAGGCAGGGCAAGCAGCCGACCTGGTGCTGCTCGACTTGGATAAACAGCAAGAAATCCGCACGGAAGACTTTCTTTCCAAAGGAATAAATACGCCATTTGGCGGACAAACTTGCACCGGCTGGCCAGTGATGACCATTTTCGGCGGTGACATCGTATGGCAGGAGGAAAACTGATGAAACGTTATTTGATCTTAGAAGACGGCACAGTATTCGCAGGGGAAGCATTCGGCGCACCATCGGCATCGTTCGGGGAAGTGGTGTTTAACACCAGCATGACCGGTTACCAAGAGATCTTATCCGACCCATCCTATTGCGGACAAATCGTCACGATGACTTACCCGCTGCAAGGCAATTACGGCATCAACAGCGATGATTTCGAATCGATTGATCCTGCCGTTAAAGGGATGGTCGTAAGGGAAGCGGCGGATTTTCCCACGAATTTTAGGAATGCGATGACTTTAAGTGAATTACTTGAGAAAAAAGGCATTCCAGGCATCGCCGGAATCGACACTCGCAAGCTGACCCGGCTAATTCGCGTCAACGGATCGATTAAGGGCATCTTATCGGCTGCCGGAGAAGAACCGGATGTAGAGCAGGTAATCAATAAATTGAACGAAACGACTTTGCCGACTGACCAAGTCGCCCAAGTATCGATCACGCGCCCTTACCCGAGTCCTGGCCGCGGCAAGCGTGTCGTGTTAATCGATTACGGCATGAAGCACGGAATTTTACGTGAATTAAACAAACGCAAATGTGATGTTATCGTCGTTCCGCATAATACAAGCGCGCAGGAAATCCTCGCTTGGGGACCGGACGGCGTCATGTTGTCGAACGGCCCAGGAGACCCGAAAAACGTTCCCGAATGTGTGGACGTTGTCAGCGAATTGCTCGGCCAAGTACCGATTTTCGGAATTTGCCTCGGCCACCAATTGTTCGCAAGAGCGTGCGGTGCTGAGACATTCAAGCTGAAGTTCGGCCACCGCGGCGGCAATCATCCGGTACGAGACCTTGTCACGGGCAAGATCGAAATCACTTCACAAAACCACGGCTACGCAGTCGATGAAGAAACCTTGCAAGGCACGC
Source organism: Planococcus sp. CP5-4_YE (assembly GCF_019042655.1). Lineage (GTDB taxonomy): Bacteria > Bacillota > Bacilli > Bacillales_A > Planococcaceae > Planococcus. Next base: position 335,453 of record NZ_JAHPZO010000001.1, on the reverse strand, counting down.
GACTGAAAGTAACGCATACAGCACTCAATGATGGAACCAATGAAGGGCTGGCGCATCTCGATTACCCAGCTTTCACCGTGCAATACCACCCGGAATCTTCGCCTGGCCCGGAAGACTCGAATTACTTATTCGATCGATTTTTGGAAATGATGCACGCACAACGGAAGGAGCAACAACATGCCTAAAAGACAAGATATCAAAAGCATCCTCGTTATTGGTTCAGGTCCGATCGTTATCGGCCAAGCAGCAGAATTCGACTATGCGGGCACACAAGCCTGTCTCGCTTTGAAAGAAGAAGGCTACCGCGTCATTTTGATCAACTCTAATCCGGCGACGATCATGACCGATACCGAAATCGCCGATAAAGTGTACATCGAGCCGATTACATTGGAGTTTGTCAGCCGCATCTTAAGAAAAGAGCGCCCGGATGCACTGCTTGCGACACTTGGCGGGCAGACCGGTCTCAATATGGCGATCGAACTGGATGAATCCGGAATTTTGGACGAATTGAATATTGAAATCTTGGGGACTAAGCTGGACGCTATCCATAAAGCAGAAGACCGCGATTTGTTCCGCACCTTGATGAATGAACTCGGCGAACCGGTACCGGATTCCGACATCATTCATAACATGGAAGAAGCTAAGCGCTTTGTGGAACGGATCGGCTACCCAGTCATCGTCCGCCCGGCCTTTACACTCGGCGGAACGGGTGGCGGCATTTGCCATAACGACGAGCAATTGCACGAAATCGTTGCGAGCGGCTTGAAATACAGCCCCGTGACACAATGCTTGCTGGAAAAATCAATCGCGGGCTTCAAGGAAATCGAATACGAAGTGATGCGCGATGTAGAAGATACCGCCATCGTCGTCTGCAATATGGAAAACATCGACCCGGTCGGCATTCATACCGGCGACTCGATCGTCGTCGCCCCGAGCCAGACTTTATCCGACCGTGAATACCAAATGTTGCGCAATGTGTCGCTGAAAATTATCCGCGCCTTGAAAATCGAAGGCGGCTGCAACGTTCAGCTCGCGCTCGACCCTCATAGCTTTGACTATTACATTATCGAAGTGAACCCGCGTGTTAGCCGCTCTTCTGCGCTTGCATCCAAAGCGACGGGCTACCCAATTGCCAAATTAGCAGCGAAAATCGCGGTGGGCTTAACGCTTGGTGAAATGATGAATCCAGTGACTGGGCGCACATACGCCGCCTTCGAACCAGCACTTGACTATGTCGTTTCGAAAATCCCGCGCTGGCCGTTCGATAAATTTGAAGCGGCCAAACGCAACCTTGGCACGCAAATGAAAGCGACCGGTGAAGTTATGGCGATGGGCCGGACATTCGAGGAATCAATGCTAAAAGCGGTGCGTTCACTGGAAACCGGGCAATTCCATCTGGAGCTGAAAAACGGCACGGACATGAGCGACGAATGGATCGAAAAACGCATCCGTAAAGCGGGAGACGAAAGGTTGTTCTTTATCGGCGAAGCACTCCGCCGCGGCGTGACGATTGACACGATCCAAGACTGGAGCCAAATCGATTTGTTCTTCCTGCAAAAATTCGACAAAATCGTCCGTCTTGAAAACGTGCTGCAGCAACAGTCATTTGACTATGAGACAGCAAGAAAAGCGAAACGCATGGGCTTTGCTGACAGAACGATTGCGAAACTATGGGATACGCAAGAAGCAAAAGTATACGAATGGCGCAAACAGCAAGGCTTGATACCGGTTTACAAAATGGTCGACACTTGCGCTGCGGAGTTCGAATCTGAAACGCCTTATTTCTACGCCAGCTATGAAGATGAAAACGAATCAATCCGCACTGATAAAGAAAGTGTCATCGTACTCGGCTCTGGCCCGATTCGCATCGGACAAGGCGTCGAATTCGATTACGCAACCGTCCACTCCGTTTGGGCGATCAAAGAAGCCGGCTACGAGGCAATTATCATCAACAATAACCCGGAGACAGTGTCGACCGATTTCTCCATTTCCGACAAGCTCTACTTCGAACCGCTGACAATCGAGGACGTCATGCACATCGTCGACCTTGAACAGCCAAAAGGCGTTGTCGTCCAGTTTGGCGGACAGACAGCGATCAATTTGGCAGATAAGCTCGAGAAAAACGGTGTGAAGATTCTCGGCACGACGCTTGAAGACATCGACCGCGCAGAAAACCGTAATAAATTCGAAGCGGCACTTCATGAAATCGGCATCCCGCAGCCACTCGGCAAGACGGCCGTGTCGACACAAGAAGCGGTAGTCATCGCATCCGATATCGGCTATCCGGTGCTCGTTCGTCCGTCTTATGTACTCGGAGGACGCGCGATGGAAATCGTCTATAACGAAAGCGATTTGATTCATTACATGGAACACGCCGTCGAAGCAAGCCCTGAACATCCGGTACTGGTCGACCGCTATTTAACAGGAGAAGAAATTGAAGTCGATGCGATCTGCGACGGGGAAAATGTCTTAATCCCGGGCATTATGGAACATATCGAACGGGCAGGCGTGCACTCCGGTGACTCAATTGCGGTCTATCCGCCGCAAAACATTTCGCAGCAGCAAATCGACACTTTGACGGATTATACGACACGGCTCGCCAAAGGCTTGAACATCGTCGGCTTATTGAACATCCAGTACGTCATCTCGAAAGGCGAAGTATTCGTCATCGAAGTCAACCCGCGCTCAAGCCGCACGGTGCCGTTCCTCAGCAAAATCACCGGCATTCCGATGGCGAATATCGCAACGAAAGCAATACTCGGTCAAAGCATTGTCGAGCAAGGCTACACAACAGGCTTAGCGCCGCTGAAAAAAGGCGTCTACGTCAAAGTGCCGGTGTTCTCATTCGCGAAACTGCGCCGCGTCGATATTACCTTAGGACCAGAAATGAAATCGACCGGCGAAGTAATGGGCAAAGACATCACGCTCGAAAAAGCGCTGTATAAAGGCTTAGCAGCAGCTGGTATGGAAGTGAAAGATCACGGTACTGTACTGCTGACAGTAGCGGATAAAGATAAAGAAGAAGCAGTTGGACTGGCGAAGCGCTTCCGGGATATCGGATACCAAATCATGGCAACAGGTGGAACGGCACAAGCGTTCACTGAAGCAGGCATTGCCGTTGCGGAAGTTGGAAAAATTGGTGCTGAGGGGCGTACCTTACTCGATGTTATCCAAAGCGGCGACGCACAGATCGTCATCAACACATTGACCAAAGGCAAACAGCCAGAACGTGACGGCTTCCGCATCCGCCGGGAATCGGTCGAAAACGGCGTGCCGTGTTTAACATCACTGGATACGGCGGAAGCGATGCTCAGAGTCATCGAATCGATGACATTCCAGGCAGAGGAAATGGGGGCAGGTGTATGATCAAACAGGAGAAAATGGCGATTGTCTCCCAAACTGAAATCGCCAAGAACATTTTCGAGCTCACTGTCAGGGGTTCTTTGGCGCAGGAAATGAACGAGCCGGGCCAATTTGTCCACGTGCGTGTGGCAGATAGTTTTGAACCGTTATTGCGCCGGCCGATTTCTGTCGCGAAGATCGACAAGGAAGCATCATGCTTTACGATGATCTACCGTTCAGAAGGGCGAGGGACCAGTTTATTGTCACAAAAGACAGAACGCGACACGCTGGATGTGTTAGGTCCTCTAGGCCACGGTTTCCCGGTCGATGAAGCTGGAAAGAAAGCTTTTTTAATCGGCGGGGGGATTGGCGTGCCACCACTTTACGAACTCGCATTGCAGCTCAATGCGAGAGGTGTAAAAACCGTCCACATTCTCGGCTTCGAAAGCAGTGAAGCGGTGTTTTATGAAGATAAATTCAGGGCTCTCGGCGATACGCATATTGCGACAGTCGACGGTTCGCACGGGACGGAAGGTTTCGTGACCCATATTTTGAATGGCTTGCCGAACGATTTTGATACCTATTATTCTTGCGGGCCGACGCCGATGCTTGAAGCAGTGCAATGGGCGTACCCAGAGAAAAAAGGGTTTTTATCTTATGAACAGCGCATGGGCTGCGGCATCGGGGCATGCTTTGCGTGCGTCTGCCGGACGACTAGAAGCGAAACGGATTACATCAAAGTATGTTCAGATGGCCCCGTATTTCCAGCAGGGGTGGTGATTTCATGACGGATTTAAGCGTGAAATTGCCAGGCCTCGATTTGAAAAACCCGATTATGCCCGCATCCGGCTGCTTCGGCTTCGGACAAGAATACGCAAAGCTCTATGATTTATCGAAACTCGGATCGATCATGATTAAAGCGACGACTGCCGAGATGCGTCTTGGAAACCCAACGCCCCGCGTTGCGGAAACTTCATCCGGCATGCTCAATGCCATCGGTCTGCAAAATCCCGGACTTGTAAAAGTAGTCGATGAACAATTGCCTTGGCTAGAACAATTTGATGTTCCCATTATCGCCAATGTGGCTGGTTCACTTGCAGAAGATTATGTCGAAGTGGCAAAAACCATTTCCAAGGCACCGAATGTCCACGCGCTGGAGTTGAATATTTCCTGTCCGAACGTCAAGCAAGGCGGCATTACATTCGGAACGGACCCGAACGTCGCAAAAGAACTGACGCGCATGGTAAAAGACGTATCGGACGTACCGGTTTACGTGAAGTTATCGCCGAACGTCACCGATGTCGTCCAGCTCGCCAAAGCGGTCGAAGAAGGCGGCGCAGATGGCATTACAATGATCAACACACTGCTCGGCATGCGGCTTGACCCGAAAACGGGACGCCCGGTCATCGCCAATATCACAGGCGGCTTGTCAGGCCCCGCGATCAAACCGGTCGCACTTCGCATGGTGTACGAGGTGAGGCGCCATACAAAGTTGCCGATCATTGGGATGGGCGGCGTCGCGGAAGTGGATGATGTCATCGACTTTTTGTCAGCTGGAGCGAATGCTGTCGCGGTCGGCACGGCGAATTTTGTCAATCCATTCGCCTGCCCTGAACTGATCGACAAGCTACCGGAACGCTTGCATGAACTGGGCTATGAATCTGTACAAGAACTCACTGGAAGGAGCCACCGCTTATGACTACCAAACCAATCATTGCACTCGACTTCCCGTCCAAGCTTGATGTGGAAGAATTCTTGTCCGAGTTCACGGAACCGTTGTTTCTGAAAGTCGGAATGGAATTGTTCTATCAGGAAGGGCCAGAACTCATTCATACATTGAATCACTACGGACACGACATTTTCCTGGATTTGAAATTGCACGATATCCCGAATACTGTCGAATCTGCCATGCGCCGCATCGCGGAACTTGGCGTCGATATGGTCAATGTCCATGCAGCGGGCGGCCTTGCCATGATGGAAGCCGCAAAACGTGGACTCTCCGGCAGCGGGACAAAACTGATTGCTGTGACGCAATTGACTTCGACGAGCGAAGAACAGATGCAACAAGAACAATTGATTGCTGTGAGCCTAGAAGAGTCGGTCTTGCATTACGCGAAACTCGCCAAACAGGCAGGGCTTGACGGCGTCGTCTGTTCGGTTCATGAAGCGAAAGCGATTGGCGAGGCATGCGGCGAAGAGTTCCTGCGCGTCACGCCAGGGATCCGCCCAGCTGCATCGGAAAGCCATGACCAAAAGCGCATCGCCACACCAAGCGATGCAAAAGCGCAAGGTTCGACCTATATCGTCGTCGGCAGGGCCATCACCCGCTCAGAAAACCCACAAAAAAGCTATGATTACATCAACGGAGAATGGAGCGGTCGTTCATGAAAAAGCAAATCGCACAACAGTTATTGTCCATCGGCGCAGTCGAGTTGCGCCCGAACGACCCATTTACTTGGGCATCCGGGGTCAAATCGCCGATTTATTGCGATAACCGGCTGACGATGTCCTATCCGGAAGTTCGCAAGGCGATCGCGGATGGGCTCGCGGAAACGATTCGGCGCGAGTATCCGGATGCACAAGTGATTGCAGGAACTGCGACAGCGGGTATCCCGCACGCGGCGTGGGTTGCAGAGCGCCTTGATTTGCCGATGGTCTATGTGCGTTCGAAACCGAAAGGCCACGGACAATCGAATTTGATCGAAGGCAAAATTGAGCCAGGTCAAAAAGCGGTCGTCATCGAAGACTTGATCTCCAAAGGCGGCTCGGTGCTGCAGGCGGCACAAGCTTTACAAGATGCTGGATTTGAAGTGGCTGGCATTGCGGCGATCTTCACTTACGGATTGCCACAGGCAGAGCAGGCGATACAGGAAGCAGGATTCACTTTCCACACCTTGACGGATTTCCCGGCACTAGTTCAACAAGCTAGGGAAGGCGGAGCGATAGCCGCAGAAGATTTGCCTATGCTCAGTGAATGGCACGAAAAACTGAAAGCCGGCGCATTGACTTCCTAAAAAACCTACGCACATCATGTCGATGTGCGTAGGTTTTTTCCGCTTTATAGTTAAGTAAAGAAAGTGAAAAAGGGTATGGTACAACTAACGATAAGGAGGCGGTAGGACATGAGTGTTACGCAACAAAAAATCAGCGAATGGACTGAAGAGTACCCGCTTTTAGCGGATATGCTCGACTTGAAGCCAGTTATCTGGCTGAATCCGAAACGCAGGGAAATGGATCAAGTCCAAGGCTTGCCGGTGACAATCGATGATTTGGGGGAGGCGGAGCAATTATGGCTGCGCTTTATCCCGTATTTAATGAAGGTGTTTCCTGAAACGCAAGGCATCATCGAATCGGAATTACGGGAAGCCGGGCACATGCAAAGTCAACTGGAAACATATTACGGCGAGCAGCTGCCAGGAAAACTATACGTCAAATGTGACAACGAACTGCCTGTTGCAGGATCGGTAAAAGCACGCGGTGGTTTTTTTGAAGTGCTGCGCTACGCAGAAACGCTGGCGCTTAGAGAAGGACTCGTCACCCGTGAGGATTCCTATGAATGGTTTGCAACGCAACAAGCAAAAACATTCTTCGAAAGCTATTCTATTGGCGTCGGCTCGACCGGGAATTTGGGGCTGAGCATCGGCATCATCAGCGCTGAACTCGGCTTTAAGGTTTCGGTTTATATGTCAGCGGACGCCAAAGCGTGGAAAAAAGTGTTGCTTCGGAAAAAAGGCGTACGCGTCGTCGAATTCAGTGGTGACTTCAGTGAAGCGGTCACTGCAGGGCGCGAAGAAACGCTGCATTTGCCGAATGGTTATTTCGTCGATGATGAGAAATCCCGCGAATTGTTTCTCGGCTATAGCGTAGCTGCAATTCGGCTGAAACACCAATTGGAGCAGCGGGGCATACCAGTCGACCACGAACATCCACTGTTCGTCTATTTGCCGTGCGGTGTCGGCGGGGCGCCTGGAGGCATCGCATTCGGGCTGAGCCAATTGTTTGGCGATCACGTCCACCCGGTGTTCATCGAGCCGACTCATTCGCCGGCTGTCTTGCTCGGTCTTATGACGGGCTTGAAGAGCGGCATCTGCGTCCAGGACATCGGCATCGACAATAGGACGGAAGCGGACGGACTCGCAGTCGGCAGAGCATCGAGCTTCGCTTCAACGTGTTCTGAACAATTGATTTCAGGCATTGGGACGGTCGAAGATGAGCAATTATTCCCGCTGCTTGCCATGCTGAAAGATAGCGAAGGCATCAAGATCGAACCTTCCTCAGCAGCCGGGTTTGCCGGGCCGTTCATTATGGCAGCGACAAACTACGCCGAAAAACATGATATCAAACTAGAAAAAGCAACCCATATCGCCTGGTTGACAGGAGGGGCGCTAGTGCCTGAAGAAGAGATGGCTGGATTTTATGCAAGAGGATTGAAGAAACTGAAACCTTAAGCAGGATTTTGGGTCTATTCAACGAATAGAAGAATGAACGATAAACGAAAAAGAAGGGAAGCGGAGACATGGCCATTCAAGCAAACCAGATTTTCGTTAATTTGCCGGTGAGGGATTTGGAGAAATCGATGAAGTTTTTTGGCGAAATGGGATTTGATTTCGATGAGCGCATGACGGATAACAATGCCACCTGTATGATCATCGGCCACAATATGTATGCGATGCTGTTGGTGGAAGACTTCTTCAAAAGCTTTACCCATAAAGACATCGCCGATACAAAAGAGAGCGCTGAAACGATCATCGCATTGTCGGCGTCTAACCGAGCTGAGGTGGATGAATGGGTGAAAAAAGCGATGGCAGCCGGCGGCAGTTCCGCGAACGAGCCGATGGATAATAAGTTCATGTATTCCTCGAGTTTTTATGACCCGGACGGCCATTTATGGGAAGTCATGTATATGGAAGACGAGGCCTTCGAATAAAAAAACCGCACCGGATAAAGTTCCGGTGCGGTTTTAGGTTTATAGGTATTCGGCGTAGCGTTTTTCCAAATAGTTCTGCAATACGGTCATGACTGTGCAGATAGCCCAGTAGATGAGTGCAACCAGGATGAGCAATGTCAATAGATCGTATTCCCGTGCGCCGACAATCCGTGCTTTTTGAAAAATCTCCGGGACTGTGATCATCGCAGCGAGCGATGAGGCCTTGATCAGGTCCAGATAGACATTCGATAAGGGTGGCACCGCAATGCGTATTGATTGCGGCAAGATGATCCGCCGCATCGTCTGCCAATAGCTTAGGCCGAGTGCGGTGGAAGATTCCCATTGCCCTTTGTCCACGGACGCTAATGCCGAGCGGAACACTTCTGCGATATAGGCCGCGCTATTGATGGTGAAGCCGATGAGCGCTGCCTGTAAGGCGGTAAATTCGAGACCGATGACCGGCAGTGCAAAATACAGTAAAAACAAGATGACGAGTATCGGCACGCCTCGCATGAAGGATATATAGAGACGCGCCGGCAAGTGGAGCAGCGGCTGTTTCGAGGTTCTGGCGAGCGCCATGAAAAAGCCGATGACCAGTCCGCCCAGCATGCTGCCCATCGATATCAGTAGCGTCAACCAAATGCCTTCGAGCACATAGGGCAGGGAATTGATCGCAAGTTCAGGATCGAATAACAGTCCCCATTCGATATCGCTCATGAAAATGGCCTCCTTTAGTTTTCTTCTTCAATGTCGGGTTCGATCGATACATCGGCCCCGCCAAAGAATTCAGCTGAAATGTCGCTGATGGTGCCGTCCGATAACATTTCATCGAGTGTCGTATTTACTTGTTCAAGTAATTCTTCGCTGTCTTCGTTGACGACAAGGCCAACTTCAGACGGCAAGTATTTGATGTCCGGGTGGATAGTAATGTTAAGCTCCGGGAAAGCTGCCACCCCGAAAGTCGATAAATAATAATCGTTCAAGATAACGTCTGTGCGGCCGATCGAAACATCGCGCAAATAAATTTCATTCGTCGCGTTGTCGTATGTCACTTCTTCCGCTCCATACTCCCGGGCGATTTGCATATAAACAGATGTCGAAACACCGGCTGCTTTTTTGCCTTCCAAATCTTCCAGTGATTCGATTCCGGACAAGTCATCTTTACGGACGACCGCTGTCCCATAAGAATACTTGATTGGTGTAGAGAACAGGAATTGATCGGTCATTTCTTCAGTCACTTCGATATCGTTCGCTGCCATATCGAGCTGTCCTGTGCTGACGCTGGTCAGCATTTCGTCGAATCCAAGTTCGCGGAATTCGATTTCTAAATCGAGGCGTTCGCCGAGTTCCCGCACGACTTCTACTTCAAAGCCCGTCAATTCGCCGCTTTCTTCGTCGCGGAATGAAGTCGCCAACAGCGTGCCAGAAGTACCGACAGTCAAGACGCCTTCCTCTTGGATGCGGTCCCATTCCGATGGCTGTTCAGTTTCTGCAGCATCATTTCCGCAAGCTGATAGTGCAATTGCTGCCGTGCTGAACAAGGCCGCAGTTATGTATGTTCGTTTCGTAAAAATATTCAATGATTGGCCCCCTCAAAATATGTCCTATAAAAAGATAGCATTAACTATAACTTGGGGCAATGCTTTAGAATTCAAAATACTTATTATAATATTATTATGTAAACAAAATTTTTTGTTAAAAATACCCACACTGGCGGATGACCAGTGCGGGTATTTTTAACTCTCATTTCTTTAATTTCAATACTAGGTCTTCATCAGGTGTCACGTAAACGGTTTTCTGCTCGAAATAAATCACAAAACCGGGTTTAGCGCCGCTCGGTTTTTTCACTTGTCGGACGTCGGTATAATCGACCGGCACTGAAGCGGATTCGCGCGCTTTGCTGAAATAAGCGGCGATGCTGGCAGCTTCTAGGATGGTGCCATCATCCGGCTCTTGCGAATGGATGATGACGTGGGACCCCGGGATGTCTTTCGTATGCAGCCAGGTATCGGATTTCGATGCGACTTTGAAGGTCACATAATCGTTTTGTTTATTATTTTTGCCGACTGAAATCGGAATGCCGGTGCTCGATACATAATGTTCGACATTCGGTTTTTGCGGCTTTTTCTTTTTCTTCGATTTCTGTGCTTTCATATAGCCTTGTTCCGCCAATTCTTCGCGGATCTCTTCGATATCGGAGAGCCCGGCCTGTTGTACTTGTTGCATGAGCAATTCAAAATAGCGGATGTCTTCTTCGGTCTTTTCGATTTGCTCATGCGTTTTGACGACAGCCGTTTTGGCTTTTTGGTATCGCGAATAGTATTTCTGTGAATTCTCAATCGGTGTCTTACGCGGATCGAGTGTAATCGTCACTGTTTCTTCATTATAATAATTGACGACTTCCGCTTGTTTCATTCCTTTTTTGATGGTGTGCAGATTGGCCATGATCAATTCGCCGTTCAATTGCAATTGATCGCGTTTTTGTGCCTGGTCCTGCTCTTTTTGCAATTTTTTTAACTTCAGTTTCAGCTTGGATATTTCGTTCTGCAGCCAGCGTTCCAAATCGCCCGCCTGCTGTTTGACGCGGTCGCGTTCGGCTTTGGCATAATAAATCCGGTCGAGCAATTCGGACAAATTGTCAAAACGCATATTGTCCTGTCCGAGATGCGTCAATTCAGTCGCGGAAAAATAGCTTTTTCCTTGCTGTTCGACGTAATAGCCGGCCGGTTCAGGAGCAGTGAAATCCTGCAAAAAGGCCGCTGCGCTTTGTGGGTCCTGTTGGAGCCGGTAATTCAGTTCTTTCGCTGTCAGTGGTGAAAAGCCGGCAAATGTTGAAACGATTTCCTTGTCAGTGAGCCCGCTAAAATCTGCATCCGCCGCAAATGGATCTTGTTTATCTTGGGAAGGCGGGAAAATATAATCCTGGCCCGGCAAAATCGTCCGGTAGGAGTTGACGCTCGGCGGCAAATGTTTGAGGCTGTCGAGAATCATGTCGCGCCCAGCGTCGACTAAAATGATATTCGAGTGCCGGCCCATCATTTCGACATGGAGCTCGCGTTCGATCTCGTCACCAATTTCATTGCGGGCGCGGATGCGCAGGATGATCAGCCGGTCCGAGCCATGCTGTTCGACGGCTGTGATGACGCCGCCTTCGATATGCTTGCGGAGCAGCATGCAAAACATCGGCGGTTCTGACGGGTTAATATTTGCCGTGTTCGTCAAATGGATCCGTGAATAGGACGGGTGGATCGAGATAAGAAGTTTATGGTTTTTGCCTTGTGCGCGTATGTGGAGGAGCAGTTCGAGCTGATTAGGCTGATGAACTTTTGAAATCCTTCCGGTGATGAGCTGTTGCAATTCGCTCGTCATCGCTTTCGTAAATAATCCATCAAATGCCATGAAAAATCCCTCTTTCAAATCGTTTTGTTCCATCTTATCATTTTCATAGAAGAATATGATATAATAAGACAGTTAGTTTTAAGCGTGAATATATTAACTTGAGCATCGATGGCGGTGAGGAAGATGAAAAGAAAGCCGAAGTTCATATCCATCGGAGCGGGCAATGCGGTGTCAGTGAACCGCATTGTTTCGATGATCCAGCCGGACTCGGCGCCTTCCAAGCGCTTGATGCAGGAAGCGCGCAGCAAAGGCTTGCTCGTCGATGCGACAGGCGGCAGGAAGACCAAGTCGATCTTTATCATGGATAGCGATCATGTGGTCATTTCCGCTTTGTCGGTCGAGACGGCACTTGCGCGGATTGAAGAAAAAGATGATGAGGCAAGCGAGGGATAAAATGAGAAAACATCGTGGACTGCTCATCGTGCTGTCCGGGCCTTCGGGCGTCGGCAAAGGCACGGTGCGAAAAGAGCTGTTCCAACAGCCGGATACAAATTATGAATATTCCATCTCCATGACGACACGCTCGCCGCGTGAAGGGGAAGTGGACGAAGTCGATTATTTCTTCAAGACCCGTCATGAGTTTGAAGAACTGATCGACCAAGGGCAATTGCTTGAATATGCCGAGTATGTCGGCAATTATTACGGTACACCGCTCGAATACGTTAACAAAATGCGCGATGCCGGGCGTGATGTATTCCTGGAAATCGAAGTGCAAGGGGCTGCGCAAGTGCGCGATAAAGTGCCGGATGGCTTGTTCATCTTTCTCGCACCACCTAGCCTCTCAGAACTCGAAGAGCGCTTGGTCGGCCGTGGCACAGAATCGGATGAAGTGATCGCTTCACGCATCCATGCTGCGAGGAAAGAACTCGAAATGATGAACTTGTATGATTATGTCGTCGAAAACGATGAAGTTGAACATGCATGCGACCGCATCAATGCCATCATCATCGCAGAACATTGCAAGCGCGAACGCGTTGAAAAAAGATACTTAGATATGCTAAAGGAGAATGCCTGATGTTATACCCATCCGTTGACAAACTGAAAAGCCGCATCGATTCGAAATACTCCCTGGTCGCTCTGGCGTCCAAGAGAGCCCGCCAATTGCACGAACATGGCGATGAAAAATTAGGTTCCTACGTATCACAAAAAGCGGTTGGAAAAGCGCTTGAAGAGATTGCAGCTGGCTCATTGACGCCGGTTCAGCAAGATGCATCCGCGATTTACGAAGACGAAATTTAACTTATGATCTCAATTGACGACTCCCAGAGCGAATCTGTTCTTTGGGAGTTTGTTGTTTAGAAAGGGTGTTTAGCGGTGTTGGCAAATCGAAAAATCCTATTATGTGTAAGCGGCGGCATCGCCGTTTATAAAGCGGTCGCCCTCGTCAGCAAGTTGTCACAGGCAGGGGCGGATGTAAAAGTCATCATGACCGAATCAGCGAAGCAATTCGTCCAGCCTTTATCGTTCCAAGTGATGTCCAGAAACGATGTCTATTTTGACACATTCGATGAAAAAGATTCTTCAGTCATTGCCCATATCGATTTGGCAGACTGGGCGGACCTTGTGATTGTTGCACCGGCAACCGCCAATATGATCGCAAAAATGGCCAATGGCTTAGGCGATGATATGGTATCGACGGTGCTGCTTGCTACGACTGCGCCGATTTGGGTTGCGCCTGCGATGAATGTCCATATGTATGATCATCCGGCAGTTAAACGCAACATCGACCGTTTGCACCATGACGGCATCCGTTTCATCGAACCGTCTGAAGGCTTTTTGGCCTGTGGGTATGTCGGCAAAGGGCGTTTGGAAGAGCCGGAAAAAATCACTGAACTGGTGGCCAATCATTTTACGAAAAACAAGCCTTTAAAAGGCAAAAAAGTGGTCGTGACGGCAGGCCCGACGCGTGAACGGATCGACCCGGTGCGTTTTTTGACGAACTTTTCAAGCGGCAAGATGGGCTATGCGATGGCAGAAGCTGCAGCGGAACTCGGCGCCGATACGATTTTGATCAGCGGGCCGGTATCCTTGCCGGTGCCAAGCGGCGTCAAGCGCATTCAAGTAGAAAGCGCACAGCAAATGCTAGAAGCAGTACTTAGTGAATACGACGGCGCAGATATGGTCGTGAAGACGGCCGCTGTCGCAGATTACCGCCCGTCAGCCATCGCGGGGCAGAAGGTAAAGAAAAAAGAAGGCAATTCGGTTCTTGAGCTGGAGCGCACAGCGGATATCTTGCAGCAGCTCGGCCACCTGAAGAACCGCCAAATCCTGGTCGGCTTCGCGGCAGAGACCGATCACGTAGCGCAATACGCCAAAGCCAAACTCGAGCGGAAAAACGCCGATTACATCATCGCTAATGACGTCAGCGCAGACCAAGCTGGTTTTGACCATGACACGAATGCGGTGACGGTATACGGTCGCGAGGCATTCGAAAAGACCTTCCCGGTCATGCCGAAAAAAGCGCTTGCACTCGAGTTGCTGACACTCATTACCGAAAAGGAATTTGCAAAATGATTGCCGAAGTCATCGTCGATGTTGCCGCACATCCGATTGACCGGCCGTTCGATTATGCAGTGCCGGAAAAATTCCAAGCACTAACTGAGCCGGGCATGCGTGTCAAAGTGCCTTTTGGCAACCGCAAAGTGCTCGGCTTTATTACAGCTATCAAAGAAACATCCGAATTTGACCCGAAACGGCTGAAGCCGATCCATGAATTGATGGATGTCGTCCCCGTATTGAATGGTGAAATGCTCGAGCTTGCACAGTGGATGAAACGCCATACGGTGTGTTTTGAAATCGATGCTTTGCAAGTCATGGTGCCAGCAGCACTTCGCGCCAAATACGAGAAGCGGTTCGTGTTGAATGCGCCTATTGAAGAGCTGCCGAAAGAGCTGCATCCGTATTTCGGCACGCGTGACTTTGTCCGTGCACAGGAAGCGGAAGCCGTATACGGTCTGATGAAAAAGGAAATGGACAAAGGCACCGTATTGGCGGAGACAAATATCCAGCAAAAAACCGGCGTGAAAAAAGTGCGGATGGTCCATATTACAGATTCTTTAGAGAATATAGAAGAAATTTCCATAAGAGCAAATGCCAAACAGCAATTGAAGCTTCAGGAGTTTTTCCAGAAACACGCTGGCCAAAGCTTTGAATCCTCGCAACTGCAAAAACTAGCGGGCGTATCGCTTCCGACGGTCAACGCACTGGCGGAAAAAGGCATGGCCAGTTTTTCGTCGATGGAATCGTACAGGGATCCGTCCCTCTTAACAGCTATTGAACAAAAGCATGCTTTGGATTTGACGGCCGAGCAGCAGACTGCATTCAATGCCATCCAATCCTCGCTCAATACAGAAAAGACCTTCTTGCTCCATGGCATTACTGGCAGCGGGAAAACGGAGATCTATTTACAGACGATCGCCCAAGTGCTTGAAGATGGCAAGGAAGCGATCATGCTCGTTCCGGAAATTTCCTTGACGCCGCAGATGACGATCCGCTTCAAGGAACGTTTCGGCGATTTGGTCGCAGTTCTGCATAGCGGCTTATCGGCCGGGGAAAAATACGATGAATGGCGAAAAATCCAACGTGCGGAAGTGAAAGTCGTCGTAGGGGCGCGTTCTGCAATTTTTGCGCCGTTTCAAAATCTCGGCTTGATCATCCTCGACGAAGAGCACGAATCGAGCTATAAACAAGACGACTCGCCCCGCTATCACGCACGCGATGTGGCGATTTGGCGCAGCCAGCAACATCAATGCCCCGTTATTCTTGGGAGCGCGACGCCATCGCTGGAATCTTATGCGCGCGCCCAAAAAGGCGTTTATGAATTACTCGCTTTGAAAAACCGGGCGAAAAACCAGCCATTGCCTGAAGTTCATATTGTCGATATGCGCGAAGAGCTGCGGACCGGCAACCGGTCGATGTTTTCCGTGGAATTGGCAGAAGCGATACGCGAGCGCCTGGCACGCAAAGAGCAAGTTGTGCTGTTTTTGAACAAACGCGGCTACTCGTCATTCGTCTTATGCCGCGATTGCGGAACCGTTTTGCAATGCCCGAACTGCGATATTTCGCTAACTTATCACCGAGCGAGCGAACGTATGAAATGCCATTATTGCGGCTATGATGAACCCGTGCCGACAACCTGCCCGGAATGTGAAAGCGACCACATTCGCTTTTTTGGCACAGGAACCCAAAAAGTCGAAGAGGAACTGGCGAAGCTCGTGCCGGATGCCCGTGTCTTACGGATGGATGTCGATACGACCCGCAATAAAGGCGCGCATGAAAAGATCTTGTCAGCGTTCGGCGAGGGCAAAGCCGATATTCTCCTCGGTACGCAAATGATCGCCAAAGGCCTTGATTTTCCGAATATCACATTGGTCGGAGTCTTGTCGGCGGATACGACTTTGCATTTGCCGGATTTCCGCGCAGCCGAGAAAACCTATCAATTATTGACACAAGTGAGCGGGCGTGCAGGGCGCGATGTACTGCCAGGAGAAGTGTACGTACAGACTTATACGCCAGAGCATTATGCGATCACGCTAGCCAAAGACCAATTATACGAACCGTTCTATGAGCAAGAAATGGCCATGCGGCGGGCTAGCGGATATCCTCCATACTACTATGTCGTCAATATCCAGTTTACCCATGAGGATTTGATGACGGTGTCTGGCTATGCCGAGCAGATGACCGAATATCTGCGCCACCGATTGTCGCCAAAAACCATTATTATCGGGCCTTCCGCATCGCTCATCGCCCGTGTGAACAATAGATATCGCTATCAATGTTTGATAAAATACAAAAATGAACCGAAGCTGGCTGAAGTACTGCAGCAATTGATTAAAATTTACCGTAGCGACTGGATCAAAACGGGTGCGACTTTGTCCATCGACATGAATCCGACAGCAGTCATGTAACAGAAATGAGGAATAGAAATGGCAATCCGTGAAATAGTGAAACACCCCAATGAAGTATTAGAAACCCCGTGCAAGACGGTCACCGAATTTGACCGCGAGCTTGCTGTCTTGTTGGATGATATGCACGAGACGATGATCGAGGCGGACGGCGTCGGCATTGCTGCGCCGCAGGTAGGCGTTTTGAAGCGCGTCGCGATTGTTGATTTTCAGGAAGGGCAAGAGCCGATCGAAATGATCAACCCGGAACTCGCACTGTTTGAAGGAAAAGAGACGGATATCGAAGGCTGCTTAAGCTTCCCGGGTATTTTTGGTGAAGTCGAACGCCACGGCCACATTAAAATTAAAGCCCAGGAACGCGATGGCTCCTGGTATGAGCTGGAGGCGGAAGGCTACGAAGCACGCGCCATCCTTCACGAAATGGACCATTTGGACGGCGTGCTGTTCACGAGCAAAATCGAGAAATATGTCACTCAGGAAGAATTGGATGAAATGATCCGCCAGCAGGAAGAGGAGGATTTGCTTTGACCAAAATTGTTTTCATGGGAACGCCTGCATTTTCGGCTCCAATCCTGAAGATGCTTGCAGAAGAAGGATACGACATCGTTTCGGTCGTCACACAGCCAGACCGCCCTGTCGGCAGGAAGAAAATCCTGACGCCGACGCCGGTGAAAGAACAAGCGTTAGAACTCGGCTTGCCGGTATACCAACCGGAAAAACTGAAAGATCCCGAACAAGCGCAAAAAATTCTTGACCTGCAGCCAGACTTGATCGTGACGGCAGCTTTCGGCCAGATTTTGCCAACCGCCATACTCGAAGCCCCGAAACTCGGTGCTATCAATGTACATGCTTCGCTGCTTCCAGAATACCGAGGCGGTGCGCCGATCCACCAGGCAATCATCGATGGCAAAACAGAAACCGGTGTGACGATCATGTACATGGTAGACCGTTTGGATGCGGGGGATATCATTTCGCAAAAATCGGTGCCAATCGAAGAAACGGACCATACAGGCAGTATGTTCGAAAAATTGAGTGCGGCAGGAATGGAATTATTGAAAGAAACCTTGCCGTCGATCATTGACGGGACCAATCCGCGGATTCCGCAGGACGAGGAGCACGTCACGTTTGCGCGCAATATTTCAAGAGAACAGGAACGCATCGATTGGAACAAATCCGCACACGATATCTATAACCAAGTGCGCGGGTTGCATCCATGGCCGGTCGCGTTCACTACGTTGGAAGACGCCAATGTTAAAGTGTGGTGGGCGGAAATCGCCGACAGCAAAAAAACCGGCGCGCCGGGTGAAATCGTCGAATTGACAAAGGATGCCATTATCGTCCAAACCGGCGAAGGCACACTTGCCATCAAGGAATTGCAGCCGGCCGGGAAAAAACGCATGACGGCTGAAGATCATCTTCGTGGGCCGAAATTACAGGCAGGGGACCGATTCGAATGAAAAACAAAAAAATCCACGGCAATGTAAGAGATGCGGCGTTGTCGATTCTCTATGCCGTGGAAAACAAACAGGCATATAGCAACCTCTTATTGAATACGACAATGGACAGCTATGGCATTTCCGCCAAAAATAAGGGTTTATTGACGGAAATCACTTATGGTACGCTGCAGCATCAAATGACCTTGGATTATTATTTAGAACCGTATATTAAAGGCAAACTCGACCCATGGGTGCGGACGCTTCTGCGCTTATCGCTCTATCAGATCGTTTATCTGGACCGCATCCCTTTCCATGCCGTTATCAACGAAGCGGTGGAAATCGCCAAACGGCGCGGACACGGGGGCATTGCGTCTGTTGTCAACGGTATTTTGCGCTCCGTCCAACGATCTGGCGTGCGTTCATTTAATGAAATCGCCGATCCGATCGAAAAGATTTCCATCGAAACAAGCCACCCTGCATGGATGATCAAGCGCTGGTCTGAACAATTCGGTATGCAAAAAGCGCGTGAAATGGCACTTGAGAATAACAAAGCGCCACTTCAGACGGTGCGCGTCAATACCGTCCAGGCGAGTCCTGATGAAGTGATTGAAATGCTTGAGTCGGAAGGACTGAATGCTGAACCGAGCAAGATCATCCCGGAATGCCTTATCGTCACGGGTGGGCAGCCGGTGCGCACGCAAACCTTTGAAAAAGGCTTTATCACTATACAAGACGAAAGTTCGATGCTGCCAGCTTACGCATTGCAAGTCGAACCCGGCATGAAAGTGCTGGACATGTGCGCGGCGCCTGGCGGGAAGACGACCCACATCGCCGAAAAGCTTGAAGGACATGGGGCGGTACTGGCGATGGATTTGCACGCCCATAAAGTCAAATTGATTGAAGAAACCGCAAAACGCTTGGGCCACCAGACCATTGAGACCACAGTGGGAGACGGCCGGGAAAGCAGCGAACGTTTCGGCGAAGAAAAATTTGACCGGATCCTGGTGGATGCACCTTGCAGTGGGCTCGGCGTCATCAAGCGCAAGCCGGATATCAAATACACGAAAACGCCAGGTGATTTCGGGCGCTTGCAGACGATTCAACTTGCGCTTCTCGATGAAGCGGTGAAGTTGTTGAAGCCAGGCGGCATTCTCGTCTACAGCACGTGTACGGTCGATACCGAAGAGAACCGCGGAACTGCCGAGAAATTCATGAATACACATCCGCAAATGGAACAGATCCCTGCTGAATTGCCTGCCGCTTTCAAAAGCAAAGGCCAGGGCTTCGTCCAGGTATTCCCGCAGGATTTCGGGAGTGACGGATTTTTTATCGCAAGCTTCAGAAAAACCGACGGCACGCGTGCCGAAAGCTAAAAAACGGGGTGTCCACTATTGTTTCAGTATGTAATTGAAAGCGATACCGGTAGAAAAAGGGAAGTCAATGAAGACCGCGTCGCTGTGCTCAAACGCCCTGGTGGATTATTGCTCGCCCTTGTCGCAGACGGCATGGGCGGCCATAATGCAGGAGACGTTGCGAGCCGGATGGCGGTTGATGAACTCGGCAGAAGGTTCATGGAAGCGGACGAAAAAACGTTCGAGACGACAGAAGAAAAGACAGCTTGGCTATCTGGCCAAGTGTTGCAAGTCAACCGGCTTGTTTATGAACATTCCATCACCCATAGCGAATGCAAAGGGATGGGAACGACTCTGATCGCAGCATTGATTGAAGAGGATGATTGCGTGCTGTGCCATATCGGCGACAGCCGTGCGTATGTCATCGGCCCGTCGATGGCGCAAGTGACGCGGGATCATTCCTATGTCAACGTGCTCGTCGATAACGGGGAAATTACCCAACAGCAGGCGGAAGACCATCCGAAGAAAAACTGGATCCTGCGCTCACTTGGCACGGAGCCGGACATCGAGCGGGAAATGCATCATTTTTCTCTCGCGGGTACTTCCTACTTCCTGATTTGCACAGACGGCTTGAGCAATAAGTTGAGCGAGCGGGAAATGTCGTCGATTGTACGTTCGAAAGCTTCACTTTCCCAAAAAGGCAAAGCCTTGATTGCGCTGGCCAATGACCTCGGCGGAGAAGACAATATATCATTTGTATTGTTGACGGCGCTTGGTGAGGAGGTGTAGCGATGTTAATCGGAAAACGAATCAATGGCCGCTATAAAGTACTTGAAGCGATCGGCAGCGGAGGGATGTCCAATGTCTATTTAGCACATGATATGATTCTAGATCGTGATGTCGCCATTAAAGTACTGCGCTATGACTTCAACAATGAAGAAGAATTGCGGCGCCGCTTCAAGCGTGAGGCATTGTCCTCGACAAGCCTTGGGCACCCGAACATCGTCAGTATTTTCGATGTTGGGGAAGACAATGACTTGCCATATCTCGTTATGGAATATGTACCGGGCGATACATTAAAGGAATATATCATCAAACATTCCCCAGTTGAACCGGAACGTGCAGTGGAAATCATGTCGCAATTGGCTACGGCTCTCGCACATGCCCATCACAATCATATCGTCCACCGGGATATCAAGCCGCAAAATGTGCTGGTTGATGAAGATGGTAATGTTAAAATTTCCGATTTCGGTATAGCCATGGCATTGAGCGCTACTTCCTATACGCAGACCAATTCCGTGCTCGGCACCGTGCATTACCTATCGCCAGAGCAGGCAAGAGGTGGCATGGCCAATAAAAAGTCCGATATTTACTCGCTGGGCATTGTCATGTACGAATTGTTGACGGGAAAGCTTCCGTTTTCAGGGGAGTCGGCTGTAGCGATCGCTTTGAAGCATTTGCAGACGGATACGCCTTCTTTAAAGGCTAGCGTTCCCGACCTGCCGCAAAGCTTGGAAAATATCGTGTTGAAAGCAACCGCCAAAAATCCGCAGTATCGCTATGCATCAGCCGATGAAATGGCACAAGACCTTGCGACAGCCTTGACACCAGAACGTCTGAGCGAACCGAAATTTGCGGTGCCTGTAGATGAAGGGGAGACCCGGGCAATGCCGGCCATCAAAGATTCGGGCACATACGAACAGGCAGATGCGACTAAAACGATGGCGCTGCCGATTAAAGAAAATCAACAAGCGCCGAAAAAGCCGGCTGATAAGAAAAAACGCAAGAAGATACCGATCGTCTTGGCGATTATTGCAGCTTTGGTATTAATTGGCTTGATTCTGGCATTTGCTTTTCCTGAATTGTTTCAGCCGCGGCAAGTAGCTGTCCCAGACGTATCCGGCATGGAACGGGAAGCAGCACACGAAGAGCTAACCGCTGCAGGTTTTGTCGTTGAGGAAGAATCGGAACAATTCTCAGAAGAAGTTGATGACAATCATGTGATCCGCACCATCCCAGAAGCAGGGAAAATGCGAGATCCAGAGTCAAGCATCAGCTTGTTCATTAGCATGGGCAAAGAAACAACCGAGTTTGGTGATTATGTCGGCGACTCGTTTGAACAGGCACAGCGTATGCTAGACGGAACGAATTTTCCTTCGCCGGATGTGCGTGAGGAATTTTCCGATGAAGCGCCCGGCACGATCTTGAGCCAAGTTCCTGAAGCGGGAACCGAAGTTGTCATCAGTGAAACGGAGATTGAATTTGTTGTCAGCAAAGGGCCGGACATGCGCGAAGTGGAAGATTTGAGCGGCTACGGCGAAGCCGAATTGAACGAATACGCCCGTTCATCAGGATTCAATATCCGCATCGTCCGTGAAGAAGAATCCGATACTGTGGAAGCAGGATTAGTGCTGTCACAGAATGTCGCTGGCGGGGAGATGCTCGAAGTCGGAAGCACGATTGAAGTCGTGTTGTCTTCTGGCAGTGCGGAACTTCCGGTGAACACTTACGTCGAAACCGTGGAAATTCCTTACGAGCCGTCAGAGCCTGCAGAAGAAGGCGAAGACCCAGTCGAGCAGACAATCCGCGTCTATATTCAGGACCAGAACCAAACTATGGTCGAACCAGTCGAGGAATTCACCATCACAGAAACGACCGAACATCAGCTTGAAATGCAGATTGTCGAAGGTGGCAGTGCTTCTTATCGGATTGTCAGGGATGCAACGATTATCCTGGAAAAGACAGTGGACTACGAGAACGCAGATTAAGGAAATTTCAATAAAGGATAAGGGGTGGTGCTATGCCGAAAGGTCAGATCAGAAAAGCCTTGAGCGGATTCTATTATGTATTGGATGAAGATGGGCATCGTTATGTGCAATGCCGTGGCCGGGGTGTTTTCCGCAACCGCCAAATCACGCCGCTTGTTGGGGATTTCGTCGAGTATAAAGCGGATAATGACCGAGAAGGAACGATACTCGATATCGAAGAGCGCAAAAACGAACTAGTGCGTCCGCCAATCGCCAATATCGACCAGGCAATTTTAGTATTTTCAGCGAAGCAGCCTGATTTTCATCCATTGCTTTTGGACCGTTTTCTCGTAGCGGTTGAATCGTTCGATATTCAACCGGTTATTTGCCTGACAAAAACCGACTTAATGTCCGAATCAGAGCGAACAGCGCTAGACCGTTATGCGGATGAGTACCGGACAATCGGCTACGAGGTCATTGAATCGTTTATAGACGATCCGAGCTTGCAGGCACGGCTAATACCGGTGCTTGAAGGCAAAACGAGTGTTCTGGCAGGACAATCGGGTGTCGGCAAGTCAACTTTACTGAATACCATTTTGCCGTCGTTGAAGCTAAAGACCGATGACATTTCGCAAGCCTTAAACCGTGGTAAGCATACGACGCGCCATGTGGAATTGATTGAAGTGAACGGCGGCTTGTTGGCGGATACACCGGGATTCAGCTCGTTTGATTTTGAACAGCTGGAGAAAGAACAATTGTCAGCATGCTTCCCGGAAATGGAGGAGCGCGCAGGCGGCTGTAAATTCCGCGAATGTCTGCATTTAAACGAACCGAAATGTGCCATTAAAAAAGCGGTGCAGGCAGGGGATATCCCGGAATATCGCTATAAGCATTACTTGAAATTTTTGGAAGAAATAATGAATCGAAAGCCGAGGTATTCACATGATTAAAATCGCACCGTCTATTTTAGCAGCAGATTTTGCAAAACTGGGTCAAGAAGTACAGGAAGTAGAGAAAGCTGGAGCGGATTGGATCCATATTGATGTCATGGACGGCCACTTTGTCCCGAATATCACAATGGGGCCGATTGTGGTCAGTGCTCTGCGCCCATTGACAGAGCTTCCACTCGATGTCCATTTGATGATTGAGAATCCGGACCGTTATATCGAGGATTTTGCCAAGGCAGGAGCGGATTATATTACCGTTCATGTTGAAGCATGCCCACATCTTCACCGCACCATCCAATTGATTCGTTCGTTCGGCGTCAAGCCTGGTGTCGTCTTGAACCCGCACACACCGATCGAAACGATTCAGCATGTTCTTGAAGATATCGACTTAGTGCTGTTTATGACCGTTAACCCTGGCTTTGGCGGACAGAAGTTCATCCATTCGGTGGTGCCGAAAGTTGCGGCATTGTCGCAACTGATTAACGAAAAGGGCTTGTCTGTCGATATCCAGATCGACGGCGGCATCAATGAAGAAACGATTGTTCCGTGCGCTCAAGCAGGGGCGAATATTTTTGTGGCCGGTTCTGCCATTTTTGGCAAACAAGACCGCACACAAGCTCTGCAGGCAATCAAAAAAGCGGGGCAAGGAGTTATCTCGTGATTGTGGTAGTTACAGCAGGAGGTCCGGCAGACGAATTGCCGGACCTTTCTTCATATGAAGGGGCATCGTATATCGGAGTGGATGCAGGGGTGATGACATTGCTCAGTTTGGGAATCGAACCGGTGGAAGCAGTCGGGGATTTTGATTCGGTGACAGACAACGAGTATGCAAAAATCCGCTCGGCTTTTCCGTCACTTGAACGGTCGCCGGCGGAAAAAGATGAATCGGATACAGAATTGGCGTTGAATAAAGCGATGCAATACAACCCGGACACTGTCATCGTCACCGGCGTGACCGGTGGCAGGCTCGACCATTATATGGCCGCCTTGCACATCGTCTTTGCCTACCAAAGAAGCTATCCGAAAATCGATTTCATGATCGTGAATAAGCAGAACCGCATCCGTTTCATGGATCCTGGAACATATCGCCTGGAAGCCGATCAAGCTTTCAAATACGTTTCCTTTTATCCGTTCGCAGAAGAAGTGGGCGGCTTCACGATAGATGGGGTTAAATATCCAGTGACAGAGGAGCGGATTCCGTTCGGCTCGACACGCTTTATCAGCAATGAATTGCTGGACGATGCCAAGCTTGAATTCACGGGCGGCCATTTAATCGTCATCGAAAGTTCAGATTGAACGCACGAAAAAATGCCAGGCTGACGAATGTCAGACCTGGCATTATTCATGAGCGGTTTAGACGCGCTCAACTTTTCCTGATTTCAATGCTCTCGCGGAAACCCATACACGTTTCGGCTTGCCGTCTACAAGGATGCGAACTTTTTGAAGGTTTGCTCCCCATGTACGTTTTGTCGAGTTCAACGCGTGTGAACGGCTGTTTCCTGCACGAGCTTTACGTCCAGATACTGCACATACTTTTGGCATGTAAGTCCCTCCTCACAAGTGAAGCTGAAAATTATAATAGAATTTCAGTTCGTTTTTCGTTTCACATACTTTAATAATTTACCATAGAAAAAAGACAGGCGCAAGTGAAATTCACAGCCTTTCAAGAAAAAAACCTTTACAGGCTAAAACGTTGGCTTTTCTTATAAAGGGCTTTCATGTAGAATGAAAAGAGTGAAATAGGACTCGAGGAGGAATTTTAATGTCGATTGAGTTGAACAATGAATATGGTCAAATCGATATTTCCAATGATGTG
Source organism: Planococcus sp. CP5-4_YE (assembly GCF_019042655.1). GTDB lineage: Bacteria > Bacillota > Bacilli > Bacillales_A > Planococcaceae > Planococcus. The sequence continues at coordinate 310,583 of NZ_JAHPZO010000001.1, read as the reverse complement.
ATAGCCCAAATAGCCGGCGGCGCTGCAATCGAATGCTACGGCATCGTAGGGATGGCAACCAAACACCAGATCCGCGATGGCCTCACGGACATTCTCCGCAAAGAAAACTTTGCCAAAGGAGTCCTTGTGCGCCAGGAAGATGGCGATTTGGTCATTGATATGTACGTAATCATCAGCTACGGAACGAAAATTTCGGAAGTGGCGTATCAAGTCCAATCCAAAGTAAAATATACAATTACAAAAACATTGGGCATGCCGGTTAAAGCGGTAAACATTTATGTCCAGGGCGTTCGTGTGACGAACCCGTAAGAGGAGGAAAAATCGGTTATGAAGTCATTAAACGGAGTGAAATTCGCTGAGATGGTGCAGATGGGTTCGCACCATCTATACCAGAATGCGGATTATGTAGATGCATTGAACGTCTTCCCGGTGCCGGACGGCGATACTGGGACGAACATGAATTTATCGATGACATCGGGCGCTAAAGAAACAGAGGCCCATGCCCAAGAACATATCGGGAAAACAGCAAGCGCTTTATCGAAAGGCCTGCTGATGGGAGCACGCGGCAACTCGGGCGTCATTTTATCCCAATTGTTCCGTGGATTCGGAAAATTCATCGCTGATGAACCTGAACTATCAGCAAAAAAATTGGCGGAAGCGCTGCAACATGGCGTTGAGACCGCCTATAAAGCTGTTATGAAACCGGTTGAAGGCACCATTTTGACGGTTGCTAAAGACGCAGCAGCTAAAGGCATGAGCCTGGCAGACAGTGAGGACGATATCATTGTATTGTTCGAAGCAGTCGTCACTGAAGCGAAAGCATCGCTTGAAAGAACACCGGACCTATTGCCAGTGCTAAAGGAAGTTGGAGTCGTCGACAGCGGCGGGCAAGGCCTCGTCTATGTCTATGAAGGCTTCCTTGCCTCATTGAAAGGCGAAGCATTGCCTGAGAAGCATATCGACAATTCGATGGATGATCTGGTCAGCGCTGAGCATCATAAGAACATCGCTGGCTTCATGAACACGGAAGATATCGAATTCGGCTATTGCACGGAATTCATGGTCAAATTCGAAGACGATAAACGCTCGTTCAACGAAGCGGCGTTCCGGACAGATTTGAGCGCTTACGGTGATTCACTTCTGGTCATTTCAGATGATGAAATCGCGAAAATCCATATCCACTCCGAAGAGCCTGGGAAAGTCCTTACATACGGCCAGGAATACGGAAGCCTGATCAGCATGAAGATCGAAAACATGCGCCAGCAGCATACCGATATTGTCGGCGAAGGCCATAAAAAGACTGCGGCAGTTGAAGAAGCGAAGCATCCATATGCGATCGTCACGGTCGCGATGGGCGAAGGCGTAGCGGAATTGCTCCGTTCGATCGGCGCTTCCTACGTCATCGAAGGCGGCCAGACGATGAACCCGTCAACGGAAGATATCGTCAATGCGGTCCGTTCGATCGGCGCAGAGCGCGTGCTGATTTTGCCGAACAATAAAAACATTATCATGGCAGCGGAACAAGCTGCAGAGCTTCTTGATATCGAAGCAGCCGTCGTTCCGACAAAAGATGTCCCGCAAGGCATGTCGGCACTTCTCGCTTTCAATCCGGAAGCCGCCGTCGCAGACAACCAACAAGCGATGGGGGATGCAATCAAGCACGTCAAGTCGGGGTCGGTGACTTTTGCAGTGCGCGATACATCGATTGACGGCGTCTCCATCAAGAAAGACGATTTCATGGGAATTTCAGAAGGCAAGATTGTCGTGTCGGATGAAAGCCTTGAAAAAGTCACAGAAGAATTATGCAAAAAGCTGGTCGATGCTGATGCAGAGATTGTCACGATCCTCTTTGGCGAGGATGTCAGTGAGGCGGATGCCGAAAAGCTCGGTTCATTCATCGAATCTTTGAACGGCGACGTCGAAGTGGAAATCCACAACGGCAAGCAGCCGCTTTATCCATATATTCTCGCAGTTGAATAATGTTAGGCGGAGGTCCGGGAACAAGACACCGGGCTTCCGCTTTTTTATTTTTCCACAATAGAAAAGTGCAAAATGGCTCCTAACAAGAAAAGCTTTGATGAGTAGTTGGAAAAGCCCACGATTAAAACAATGTATGCGCTTTATTATCTTTGTTTCCACGGTGCTTTTCATGTAAAATGAAATTATACGACACGGAAAGTGAGGGGTTTGAGCATGAAGTTCAAATCTGTTTTTGATATAATCGGCCCGGTAATGATTGGGCCATCATCTTCGCATACAGCGGGGGCCGCACGCATCGGCAGGGTGGCACGGGATTTATTTGGCCGTCAGCCGAAATGGGCTAGGATTCATTTATACGGTTCTTTTGCCGAGACTTATAAAGGACACTCGACGGACGTTGCGATCGTCGGTGGTTTATTGGATTATGATACCTTCGATGAACGCATCAAAACCGCTTTTGAAGAAGCGGAAAAGCTCGGCATGAGCTATGAATTCATCGCAGAAACAGGAAATGTCGATCATCCGAATACGGCGCGCATCGTCATCGGAGATGAAAAATCCGAAATGTCGATGATGGGGATTTCCATCGGCGGCGGCAAGATCGAAATTACGGAACTGAACGGGTTCCCACTCAGGCTATCCGGCAACCACCCGGCGATTCTCGTCGTCCATGACGACCGCTCCGGCTGTATCGCAAATGTAGCGAATTGTTTATATAAATACGACATCAACATCGGCCATATGGAAGTTTCCCGCAAAGAACGCGGGGATATGGCGTTGATGGTCATCGAAGTCGATCAGACAGTCGATCAAGAAGTGATGGGCGAATTGCGCGAGTTGCCGAATATTACGCAAGTCACGCGCATCGCCGACTAAACTGGAGGTAAGAGAAATGGATGTTCTATTCCGAAATGTAAGGGAGCTCGTCGAACGAGCGGAGAAAGAGGGCAAGCTCATTTCCGAGATCATGATCGAGCAGGAGATGCTCATCACAGATCGTTCGCGGGAAGATATCATGCAACAGATGGAGCGCAATTTGACCGTCATGGAAGAAGCGGTTGAGAAAGGCTTGCAAGGCGTTCATTCGGTTTCCGGTTTGACCGGAGGCGACGCAGTGTTGCTTCAAAAATACATGCAGCAAGGCAATAGCCTATCCGGAGATCTTCTGCTTGATGCCGTCAGCAAAGCTGTTGCGACCAATGAAGTGAACGCAGCGATGGGCACGATATGTGCGACACCGACCGCAGGATCTGCAGGTGTGGTGCCCGGAACATTGTTTGCCGTGAAGAATAAATTGAATCCGACGCGCGAACAGATGATTCGCTATCTATTTACATCCGGCGCCTTCGGTTTTGTCGTTGCCAATAATGCCTCGATTTCAGGAGCAGCTGGTGGGTGCCAGGCGGAAGTTGGCTCTGCAGCGGCAATGGCATCTGCCGCAATCATCGAGATGGCCGGTGGCACGCCTCAGCAAAGTTCTGAAGCTTTCGCTATTACCTTGAAAAATATGCTCGGTCTAGTCTGCGACCCTGTGGCGGGGCTCGTGGAAGTGCCATGCGTGAAACGCAATGCGATGGGTGCATCCAATGCGGTAGTTGCTGCCGATATGGCGCTCGCTGGCGTAACCAGCCGAATCCCGTGCGACGAAGTCATCAGCGCGATGTTCGAAATCGGGCAAGCAATGCCTAGCGCGTTCCGTGAAACGGCAAAAGGTGGATTGGCCGCGACGCCGACTGGCAAATGGCTTGAATCGAAAATCTTCGGTGGCTCGGTAGTCGGCAGTGGACAATAAAGCACCCGTCTCTTCATTGAAAGGGGTCGGGAAGCAAGCGGCTGAAACCTTGCGGGACATGAAAATCGAAAGTCTAGAAGACTTGATCATGACCTTTCCGTATCGCCACGAGGATTTTCAGCTCAAGGATCTGGCTGAAACGCCCCATAATGAACGGGTAACGGTGGAGGGAAGGGTCGAAAATGAGCCTTCCGTCCTTTTTTTAGGGAAAAATAAATCGCGGACGACCGTGACAGTGCTCGTCGGGCGCCACCTCGTCAAAGCGGTGTTCTTCAACCAACATTATGTGAAAGCCAAACTGCAAATCGGTGCTGTCGTCACCTTGACAGGCAAATGGGACCGTGGCCGTCAATTGATCACCGTCTCCAGCCATTCAATTGGGCCACGTACTGACGGTGCGGATTTCGAGCCGGTTTATAGCTTGAAGGGCTCGATGCACCAGAAGACTTTTCGAAAGTTGATGCGCCAGGCGTTGGATGCGACGAAAGGCGGCTTGCAGGATTGTTTGCCCGCTTCTCTCCGGGCGGAATACCAATTGCTGCCGTTTGAACAAGCGCTTGAGACTGTCCATTTTCCAGAAGATGCGGCATCACTCAAACAAGCTCGCCGGCGTTTTGTCTACGAAGAGCTCTTGCAGTTTCAATTGAAGATGCAAGCGTTGCGCAAGAAAAACCGTGAAGCGGAAGGCGGTTCATTCATCGATTACGATCTTGTGCGTTTGAAAGCATTCATCGATGCCTTGCCATTCGATTTGACCAGTGCGCAAAAACGTGTCGTCAATGAAATCTGCCGTGATATGAAAGAGCCGTTCCGGATGAACCGCTTATTGCAAGGGGATGTCGGTTCCGGCAAAACGGTCGTGGCTGCGATTGCTTTATATGCCGCTGTGACGGCAGGCAAACAAGGGGCTCTTATGGCACCGACCGAGATCCTTGCCGAGCAGCATGCCAATACACTCGAGGAATGGTTCCGGCCCTTTGATGTCAGCGTCGCTTTATTGACAGGATCAGTCAAGGGAAAGCGGCGCAAGGAAGTGTTGAAGCGCTTAGTAGATGGCGAAATCGACATTTTGATCGGAACCCATGCGTTGATCCAGCCAGAAGTGTTGTTCAAAAGTTTAGGGTTGGTCATTACCGATGAACAACATCGCTTCGGCGTGGATCAACGGCGTGTTTTGAAAGATAAGGCCTTGAACCCAGATGTCTTGTTCATGACCGCGACGCCGATTCCACGGACACTTGCGATTTCCGCTTTCGGTGAAATGGACGTTTCGATTATCGACGAAATGCCGGCTGGGCGAAAAGAAATCGAAACCTATTGGATGAAAAAAGAAATGTTCGGAAAAATCATTGGCCGTATGGAAAAAGAATTGCAGGCTGGTCGCCAAGCATATGTCATTGCTCCGCTGATTGAAGAATCCGAAACATTGGAATACCAAAATGCAGTGGAACTTTACCAGCAATTGACGATGTATTTTGAAAGCCGCCATACCGTGGGGTTAATGCATGGCCGCCTCCATCCAGATGAGAAAGAGCAGACAATGCGCGAATTTGCGGAAGGAGAAATTGCAGTGCTCGTGTCGACGACCGTTGTTGAAGTCGGCGTGAACGTCCCGAATGCGTCATTCATGCTGATTTATGATGCTGAGCGCTTCGGTTTATCCCAACTCCATCAATTGCGCGGACGCGTTGGGCGTGGCAGCGAGCAGTCCTATTGCGTGCTACTAGCAGATCCGAAGACGGAAATTGGTAAAGAGCGCATGAATTCGATGACGGAAACGAATGACGGCTTTATCCTTGCCGAAAAGGATCTCGAGCTGCGCGGGCCTGGCGATTTCTTCGGCCGCAAGCAAAGCGGCATTCCGGAATTCCGCATGGCGGATCTGGTCCATGATTACCGTGCGCTGGAAGCGGCGAGAAAAGACGCGGAAGCATTGATCGCAAGTGAATCGTTTTGGGTCTCGGATGAAACGAAATGCCTGCGGGCGATGCTCGAAGATTCAGGCATTCTTGAAGGCGGAAGACTAGATTAGAATGCAGGGAGACCGATTTTCCTTGCATTCTTTTTTTGTTGTTTATATACTCATATTAGTACCAAGTGCTAATAGCGGGCGGTGACATAGTGAGAAAACCTAAAAAAGAGCGGCAGGCTGCGCTGAAATCCTCAATCAAAGACAACCCGTTCGTGACCGATGAAGAATTGTCGGCAGAGTTTGGCGTCAGTGTCCAGACAATCCGTCTTGACAGAATGGAGCTTTCGATTCCTGAACTGAGGGAGCGCATAAAGCATGTTGCCGAGAAGACTTTTGACGATGAAGTGAAATCTCTGCCGATTGACGAAGTGATCGGCGAGATTATCGATATAGAATTGGACAATAAAGCCATTTCGATTTTTGATGTCAAACCGGAACATGTTTTCCAGCGCAATAGAATTGCCAGGGGGCATCATTTGTTTGCGCAGGCAAATTCCTTGGCAGTGGCAGTGATGAATGAAGAATTGGCGTTGACGGTGAAATCGGAATTGCAATTTTTGAAGCCGGTTAAAGCTGGACAACGGGTCGTTGCGAAAGCGCAAGTGACCGACAGGCAGCCGCAAAAGCATCGCGCATTCGTCAAAGTGGTGTCGACGGTGGACCAGGCAGTAGTTTTTATCGGGACATTTGAAATGTACCGCATGACTGAACAAAGTGAAGGTGACAATTCGTGAAAATAGCGATTGATGCAATGGGCGGGGACAACGCCCCGAAGGAAATTATCGATGGTGTCAAACAAGCGCTCGAAGCATTTAACGACGTAGAGATTGTGCTTTACGGGCAACAGGATAAAATCACCGAATACATAAAACCGCAAGACCGTTTGACCATTATCCAGTGCGCTGAAGTAATCGAATCGGAAGACGACCCGGTCCGTTCAGTGCGCCGCAAAAAAGATGCATCCATGGTCCGCATGGCTGAAGCGGTCAAAGAAGGGGCTGCAGACGCGGCGGTTTCTGCAGGCAATACAGGAGCCCTTATGTCAGCCGGCTTATTTATTGTCGGCCGCATCGACGGTGTCGACCGTCCGGCGCTTGCGCCGACCTTGCCGACAATGGACGGGAAAGGCTTCCTCATGCTGGACCTCGGCGCAAATGCCGATGCCAAGCCGGAGCATCTTGTGCAATACGCCATCATGGGCAGCATTTATGCCGAAAAAGTGAGAGGCATCAGCAATCCGACAGTCGGCTTGCTGAATATTGGAACAGAAGAGAAAAAAGGCAATGAACTGACCAAAGCGGCATTTCCGTTGCTTAAAGAAGCGCCAGTGAACTTCATTGGAAACGTAGAGTCGCGCGACTTGCTGAACGGCGCTGCTGATGTAGTGGTCACTGACGGCTTTACCGGCAATATGGTCTTGAAGACGATCGAAGGGACGGCGATGAATGTATTCGCGATGATCAAAGATGTCTTTATGGCTTCGACTAAAACTAAAATAGCGGCGATGCTCGTGAAAAATGATTTGAGCGCGTTAAAAGGCATGCTGGATTACAGCGAGTACGGCGGCGCAGGATTATTCGGGCTAAAGGCGCCGGTCATCAAAGCGCACGGTTCATCTAATGGCACTGCATTTTATAACGCCATCCGCCAGGCGCGGACAATGGTCGAGCACGACGTTGCCGGCAAGATTTACAGTACCTTGAAGGAGGAACAATCGTCATGAGAAAGCAAATCGCATTTATTTATCCTGGGCAAGGCTCACAGGCAGTGGGCATGGGCGAAAGCTTTCTGGAAGACGACAAAAGCCGCCAATTTTACGAAAGCGCAGACCAAGTGCTTGGAATGGGTTTGTCGAAATTGATGCTCGAAGGCCCGCAGGAAGAATTGACCTTGACTTATCACGCACAACCGGCGCTTTTAACTGTCAGCTCAATGATCACGGAACGATTGATCCGTGCAGGTATCCGACCGGATTATACAGCTGGGCATAGCCTTGGTGAATACAGTGCCCTTGTCGCTTCGAATGTCCTGGAATTTCCGAAAGCGGTGGAAGTTGTCCATAAGCGTGGATTGTTCATGAATGAAGCAGTGCCTGCAGGTGAAGGCGCAATGGCCGCCATTTTGGGCATGGATGCAGACAAATTGGAAGAAGTGACGGATGACGCGACCAATAGCGCGGGAGTCGTTCAATTGGCAAACTTGAACTGCCCGGGGCAAATCGTTATTTCCGGAACGAAAGCGGGAGTGGAAAAAGCGTGTGAACTGGCAAAAGAGCGCGGCGCAAAACGTGCCATTCCGCTCGACGTCAGCGGCCCGTTCCATTCAGAATTGATGCGTTCCGCGTCACATGACTTGGCAAAAGTGCTAAGTGATTCATTCTTGCTCAATGCAAAAGTTCCCGTCGTAACAAATTTTAGAGCCGAACCGGAAACAAACGCGACGCAATTGCAGGACATGTTGATCCACCAATTGTACTCGCCAGTTCTATGGGAGCAATCGGTGCGGAAGATGATCGACCTTGGCGTCACTACCTTTATCGAAGTAGGCCCTGGCAAAGTGCTGAGCGGCTTGGTGAAGAAAATCGATCGTTCAGTCACTGTCATTCCGGTCCATGACCTGGCGTCATTCGAAAAAGCGGTAGAGGAGTTGACAACATGAGCAAATTAACTGGAAAAACAGCCATCGTTACAGGGGCATCTCGCGGGATCGGCGCAGCTATCGCCCGGCGCTTTGCTGAAGAAGGCGCAAATATCGTCGTCAATTATAGCGGCAGCCAGGACAAGGCGGAAGCCGTCGTAGCTGAGATCGAACAAGCGGGTGGCAAAGCCATTGCCGTCAAAGCCAATGTCGCAGATGCCGATGCGGTGAAAGCGATGGCGGATGCGGCGATGGAGGAATTCGGCTCGATCGACATCCTTATCAATAATGCCGGCATCACGCGCGACAACTTAATGATGCGCATGAAAGAAGACGAATGGGATGACGTGATCAATACCAATTTGAAAGGCGTTTTCCTGTGCACGAAAGCTGTGACGCGTCAAATGATGAAACAGCGCGCTGGACGCATCGTTAATATTGCCTCGATTGTCGGCGTCATGGGCAATGCAGGACAAGCGAATTACGTAGCAGCGAAAGCGGGTGTCATCGGTTTGACGAAGACCACAGCGAGAGAACTTGCGAGCCGAGGTATTACCGCGAACGCAGTAGCTCCTGGATTCATCACGACCGACATGACTGAAAAGCTCGGTGACGACGTGCAGTCAAGCATGCTTGCCCAAATTCCGCTCGCCCGTTTTGGCGCACCGGAAGATGTGGCGAATGCGGCGTTGTTCCTGGCTTCGGACGAAGCAAATTATGTAACCGGCCAGACTTTGCATCTGGATGGCGGCATGGTCATGTAGTTCATAATTATGTATACTCATTTGAGGGGAGGTGACGGCATTGTCAACAGTATTGGAACGTGTAACCAAAGTAATCGTAGATCGTCTTGGTGTGGAAGAAAGCGAAGTGAAACCTGAAGCATCTTTCACAAACGACCTTGGAGCGGACTCATTGGATGTAGTTGAATTGGTCATGGAGCTAGAAGACGAATTCGATATGGAAATCTCTGATGAAGATGCAGAAGGAATGGCAACAGTAGGCGACGCAGTAACTTACATCGAAAAAAAACAAGCTTAAGTTGAATAAACGGGATCCGTCCCAGCTTGATAGTACAAAAAATTGACGCACAGCCTAGCTGTGCGTCAATTCTCTTTTTGCACAATGCCTGAAAAACAGGTAAAATCAACAAGAGAACAGTAGAGGAAGGCAGATAAAAATGGCGATGAAACGAAAACCGAAACATACCAAACAACTGGCGCTGAAAGAAAGCGCAAAACAGGCATTTGAACAATTGCAACAAGAGCTGGACGTCAAGTTTGAACAACCTGCCCTTCTGCAGCAGGCATTTACGCATTCATCTTATGTGAATGAGCATCGAAGAAGGCAATTCACAGACAATGAACGTCTGGAATTTCTAGGCGACGCCGTACTGGAATTGTCGGTATCGCATTTCCTCTATATGAAATATCCCGAAATGGCTGAAGGCGAACTGACTAAACTGCGCGCATCGATCGTCTGTGAGCCGTCTCTTGTCCTTTTCGCCAATGAGCTGGATTTTGGCAAATACATTCTGCTCGGCAAAGGCGAGGAATTGACAGGGGGCAGAACACGCCCGGCGCTTCTTGCGGATGTCTTTGAATCCTTTGTCGGTGCGCTTTATTTGGATCAGGGGTTGGAAAAGGTTGTATCCTTTTTAGAGGTAGTGCTCTTCCCGAAAGTGGAAGTCGGTGCTTTTTCTCATGCGATGGATTATAAAAGCCAGTTGCAGGAGCTGGTACAGCAAAAAAATACCGGTACCTTGAATTATGAAATCATCGAAGAAAAGGGTCCTGCACATAGCCGTATTTTTGTAACGCGCGTTTCTTTGGGTGACCAGGAACTGGGCTTAGGAGACGGGCGCTCCAAAAAAGAAGCGGAGCAGAAGGCAGCGCAGCTTGCCATCCTTAAATTGCAGGAAACAGCGGAGGATTGAACATGTTTTTGAAAAGATTGGAAGTAATCGGGTTTAAATCGTTCGCCGACCGTGTCGGCATCGATTTTGTCCCTGGCGTCACAGCCGTGGTCGGGCCGAATGGCAGCGGCAAAAGCAATGTAACCGATGCGATCCGTTGGGTCCTCGGCGAGCAATCCGCGAAATCGCTGCGCGGGGCAAAAATGGAGGATGTGATTTTTGCCGGAAGCGATTCAAGAAAAGCGCTTAATTTTGCGGAAGTCACATTAATTTTGGATAATACGGACGGCGAAGCCCCTCTCGATTACAGCGAAATCAGCGTAACGAGAAGGGTTTTTCGCAGTGGGGAAAGTGCCTATCTTCTGAATAAGCAGCCGTGTCGATTAAAAGATATCACCGATATGTTTATGGATTCGGGACTGGGGAAAGAAGCTTTTTCCATCATTTCCCAAGGTCGAGTAGATGAAATTCTCAATAGCAAGGCGGACGAGCGGCGTTCCATTTTTGAAGAAGCGGCTGGTGTATTGAAATACAAACAGCGCAAACGGAAAGCTGAATTTAAGTTGAACGAAACAGATGAAAACTTGAACCGCGTGCTCGATATCCTGCATGAACTCGACGGGCGAATGGAGCCGCTACAGATGCAGGCGTCCGTAGCCCGTGATTATCTTGACATGAGCGCACAATTAAAAGACGCAGATATTGCACTGTTGGCACACGATGCAAAAGGATTAAAGGCACAGCTTTCGGAGTTGTCGCAAGAGGCCGTGCAGCACGCCGCGCAAGAACAACGGCTAGCGGGTGAAATCGCGGAAACGGAACAATTGATCACCGCTTCGAAGCGATCGGTGCATGTGCTGGATCAAAAAATCGACGCGGCACAAGCGGCATTGGTCGAAGCTAGCTCAGAGTTCGAAAAATGGGAAGGCCGCAAATTGCTGATGTCCGAGAAAAAGCATAATGCAGACCGCCAGCGCCATGCATTGGAAGAGTCTATCAAGGCTGAGCGCGAAGAAACTGCCAAGCTTGAACAGCGCCATGCGGAACAAGGCGCTTCTCTCGAACAGCAGAAAATGGATCAGCAGAAGACCCGCAAGTCGATTCAGCAGCTAGAAGGGCAATTGAATTTGACGCCTGCCGATATCGATAATGAAATTGAAGCAAAGAAATCCCTCTATATCGAATTGATGAACGAGCAGGCAGGTTTGAAGAACGAACTGAAAAACATCGATTTCCAGCAACAGCAAATGACGGAATCGAGTGGCCGAATCGCCGCGCAAGAAGCATCATTTGAAAAAGAACTTGCCCGCCTGTTGAAAGAGAAACAGCAAGCGCAAAAAGCTTACGAAGAAATTCGTGAGGACCTTGACAAAAAACGCCAGCATTTTAAAGAACAAGAAGCCGGAGCAAAGCAATTGGCAGCGGATTATGATCACAAGAAATCTTTATTGTTCCAAGCATACCAATCCCATAAACAGCTATCAGCACGCATTGAGACCTTGCAGGATTTAGAAGCGGATTATTCGGGGTTCTTCCATGGGGTGCGTGAAGTGTTGCAAGCAAGGGAGCGCAACGAACTCAACGGCATCATCGGAGCTGTGGCAGAACTTGCAGATGTCCAGAAGCCTTACGCTAAGGCGATTGAAACAGCATTCGGCGCATCCAGCCAGCATATCGTCACAAGCGATGAAAAAAGTGCCAGTGAAGCGATCCGCTTTTTAAGAACAAAACGCGCAGGGCGTTCCACATTCCTGCCGATGACAGTTATGAAGCCGAGGCAAATCTCCCAGCAAGTGGTGCAATCGGTTTCGGCACATCCGGCATTTGTGGATATCGCAGCACAGCTCGTTAGCTATGACGAACAATACGCGATGATTTTCCAGAACCTGCTCGGCAATGTCCTTGTGGCAAAAGATCTCGATGGCGCGACAGCGATAGCCAAAGCGATCGGCCATAGGTATCGCATTGTGACCTTGGAAGGGGACGTCATCAATGCCGGCGGATCCATGACAGGCGGTGCGACAAAGAATCAGGCATCGTTCTTTACGAGAAAGGCAGAACTGGAACAATTGCAACAACAGGCAGCTGAACTTCAAGGCACCATTGAAGAAGCCGAACAGAAAGTCCGTGAATTGCAATCGCGTGCAGAAATTGCGAAAGAACAATTGGAGCAGCTTCGCACAGATGGAGAGCGCTACCGTGAACTTGAAGCGGAAAGCGCGATGCATCTGCGCGAAATCGAAGCGGTGTGGAAAACGACCGACAGCCGCTTTGCTGTGTTCCGTGCTGAACAGCAAACAAAGCAGGATCTTTCCGGACTTGCTTCACGGAGGCAAGAGGCAGCTGAGCGCATGGACGCTATCGCAAGCGAACTAGAAGAATTGAATGGCGAAATCGAGAAATTAACCGGCTTCAAGCAGCAAAAAGAAACAGCTCGAGGCGAATTGCTGGCGACACTCGCGGAATTTAAATCAGACATGGCAGTCCGTAAAGAGCGCATCCAACAGCTCACTTCGCAAGTGGATGAATTATTGGAACGCCACAATGCCAGTTTCAACCGGCTTGGGGAGCTTGAACGTGAACTCGAGTGGATTCAATCGGAAGAAGCGTCCAAAAGCTTTTCGGATGAAGAAATCGAAGCGGAAATCCGAAAATGGTCCGATGCTCGGCAATCGGCCAATAAAACTGTCGATGCCTCCCGCCAAGAACGCCAAAAGCTACAGCATACACTTGACGCAGAAGAGCAGCAGCTACGTGAACAAAGTCGTATCCATAAAGGCTTCACTGAAGCTGTCCGCATTTGCGAAGTGAAGACAACGCGTCTTGAAGTTCAATTGCAGGGACTTCTTGTGCAGCTCGAGGAACATTACGAAATGGACCTTGCAATGGCCAACAGCTATCCGCTCGAAAAAGATGAAGCGACTGTCAGGAGACAAGTGAAACTACTTAAACAGTCGATTGAAGAACTTGGCAGCGTCAACATCGGCGCAATTGAGGAATATGAACATGTAGCAGAGCGCCACCGTTTCTTGACCGAGCAACGTGATGACTTGAACGAAGCGAAAGATACGCTGCGCACTTTGATCGAAGAAATGGACGAAGAAATGACCTTGCGTTTCGACGAAACCTTCCATGCCATCCGCAGCCATTTCCGTCATGTCTTCCGCGAATTGTTTGGCGGGGGTTCTGCAGATTTAGTGTTGACAAAGCCGTCTGATCTGCTGATGACGGGCGTCGACATCATCGCCCAGCCACCAGGCAAGAAGCTGCAGAATTTGAGTCTGTTATCTGGCGGGGAGCGGGCGCTCACGGCGATTGCGTTATTGTTCGCCATCTTGAAAGTGCGCCCTGTGCCGTTCTGTGTTCTTGATGAAGTCGAAGCGGCGCTTGATGAATCCAATGTCGTGCGTTACAGTCAGTACTTGAAAAAATTCAGCGAAGACACACAGTTTATCGTCATTACCCACCGCAAAGGAACGATGGAAGGTGCCGATGTGCTGTACGGTATCACGATGCAGGAATCCGGCATTTCCAAACTGGTTTCCGTGAAACTGCAAGAAGACATCAAATAAGGAGTGAGTCTATGAGTTTCTTTAAAAAGTTAAAAGATAAATTCAGCAATAATGTAGAAGAGGAACAATCAACAGAAAAATACCGCGAAGGCTTGAGCAAAACGCGGACCGGCTTCACGTCGAAGATTAACGATTTGGTCGCCCGTTACCGCAAAGTTGATGAAGACTTTTTTGAAGAACTGGAAGAAGTACTGCTGCAGGCAGACGTCGGCTTTGAGACGGTCATCGAACTGATGGAAGAATTGCGTTACGAAGTGCAGCGCCAGAATGTCAAAGATACATCCAATGTGCAGTCGGTCATTTCTGAAAAGCTTGTTGAAATCTACGAGGCAGGCGATCAGGAATTGAGCGAATTGACCTTTGCCGAAACAGGGCCTACCGTCATTTTAATGGTCGGCGTCAATGGCGTCGGAAAAACGACCACCATCGGGAAATTGGCTCAGCGCCTGAAAAACGAAGGCAAGTCCGTTATGCTCGCAGCAGGTGACACATTCCGCGCCGGAGCAATTGACCAGCTTGACGTGTGGGGACAGCGCGTTGGCGTTGAAACCATCAAGCAAAGTGAAGGCTCAGACCCGGCGGCTGTCATGTACGATGCCGTGCGTGCCGCAAAATCACGCAATATCGACGTCTTGATCTGCGATACGGCGGGCCGCTTGCAGAACAAAGTCAATTTGATGAACGAATTGCAAAAAGTCCACCGCGTCATTGCACGTGAAATTCCAGGTGCGCCTCATGAAGTGTTGCTCGCACTCGATGCAACGACAGGGCAAAACGCCATGATCCAAGCCCAAACTTTCAAAGAAGTGACGGAAGTGACAGGCATCGTCTTGACGAAGCTTGACGGGACGGCAAAAGGCGGTATTGTGCTGGCGATCCGCAACAAACTAAATATCCCGGTGAAATTTGTGGGGCTCGGCGAAAAACTCGATGACCTACAACCGTTCGACCCGCAGAAATACGTCTACGGTTTATTTGCCGAAGGCTTGGACCAGGAAGAGCAGGAAGAAATGAACTCAGACAAGTAAAATTACTTGACGGAGGCTTCGGGATTCAGTATGGTATACAGGAGTATGAATGGGGTGAGCGTCATTGATGGGACTGGAAAAAACGACAAGAATGAATTATCTTTTTGATTTCTATCAGGAGTTGCTAACGCCCAAACAGCGCAGCTATATGAGCTTGTATTACCTGGATGACCATTCGCTCGGTGAAATTGCCGAAGAGTATGAAATTACGCGCCAAGCGGTGTACGATAATATCCGCCGAACCGAAGCGATGCTAGAAGAATACGAGGAGAAGTTGCAGCTGTTCGAAAAGTTTCAGCGGCGTCAGCAACTCGTCTCGACTTTTGAAAAACAGCCATTCACAGATGACAATGTCCAGAAATTTTTGGACGAGTTGAAGGAATGGGACTAGGAGGCGGTATATAGTGGCATTTGAAGGATTATCTGAACGCCTGCAAGGAACGATGACCAAAATCAAAGGCAAAGGGAAATTGTCCGAAGCAGACGTAAAAGAGATGATGCGCGAAGTCCGCTTTGCCTTGATTGAAGCGGACGTCAATTTGAAAGTGATCAAGTCGTTCATTAAGAAAGTCAGTGAACGCGCGGTTGGCCTCGAAGTTATGGAAAGCTTGACGCCAGGGCAGCAAGTCGTAAAAATCGTCAAAGATGAACTGACAGAGTTGATGGGCGGAGAGCAAAGCAAAATTGACTTTTCGACGCGACAGCCAACGGTTATCATGATGGTCGGCTTGCAAGGGGCCGGTAAGACCACAACTACCGGTAAGCTTGCAGGCGTGCTGCGCAAGAAGAATAATCGCAAGCCATTGCTAGTTGCAGCGGACGTCTACCGCCCGGCTGCAATCAATCAGCTTGAGACGATCGGCAAACAATTATCATTGCCGGTGTTCTCGAAAGGGACGGACGCGAATCCGGTTGATATCGCCCGTGAAGCGATTGAATACGCGAAAGCGGAGCATCTCGATACAGTCATTATTGATACGGCAGGACGGTTGCATGTCGATGAGCAATTGATGCAGGAACTGAAAGACATCCGGTCGATCAAAGAGCCGGATGAAATTTTCCTTGTCGTCGATTCGATGACCGGCCAGGATGCGGTCAATGTAGCGCAAAGCTTTGATGACGCAATCGGCATCACTGGCGTCGTCCTGACCAAGCTTGACGGCGACACGCGCGGGGGTGCAGCATTATCAATCCGCGCCGTCACGGAAAAGCCGATCAAGTATATCGGGACAGGCGAGAAGATGGATGCGCTTGAACCATTCCATCCAGAACGCATGGCATCCCGCATACTTGGCATGGGCGATATGTTGTCCTTGATCGAAAAAGCACAAACCAACGTCGATGAAGCGAAGGCAAAGGAATTGGAAGAGAAGTTCCGCACGTCATCGTTTACGTTCGACGATTTCCTGGAGCAATTGGATCAAGTGAAGCAAATGGGGCCGCTCGATGAAATTTTGAAGATGCTCCCAGGTGCCAACAAAATCAAAGGCCTCGAAAATGCCAAAGTGGACGAGAGCCAAATGGGGCGTGTCGAAGCGATTATCCGCTCGATGACAATCCAGGAGAAGACGACTCCCGAAATCATTAATGCCAACCGGAAAAAACGGATTGCCCGCGGTTCCGGAACGTCCATCCAAGATGTCAATAGGCTGCTCAAGCAGTTCGAAGACATGAAGAAAATGATGAAACAAATGTCCGGAATGGCCGGCAAAAAAGGCAAGAAAAAGATGTCGATGCCAGGCCTGGACTCGCTTTTCAAGTAAATTTGGTAGTGTTAAGAAAAAATACTTTACAAACCTTTTAAAGCTTGCTAATATAATATCTTGTGTGAAACTATTCGGAGGTGCTTTATAAAATGGCAGTAAAAATTCGCTTAAAACGTATGGGAGCTAAAAAATCTCCTTTTTACCGTATCGTAGTCGCTGATTCACGTGCTCCACGTGACGGCCGTCAAATCAAAACAGTAGGTACTTACAACCCGCTGACAGTTCCAGCTGAAGTTAAAATCGACGAAGAATTGGCGTTGAAATGGCTTCATGATGGCGCTAAACCATCTGACACAGTTCGTAACTTGTTCTCTCAGAATGGCATTATGGAGAAATTCCATAACGAAAAACTAAACAAGTAAGGGAGCGTTCTTATGGAGCAGCTGATTGAAACGATCGTCAAGCCGTTAGTTGATTATCCGGAAGCAGTTCGTATTGAAAAAGACGAAAACACTAACCGAGTCGTCTACAAGCTTTCCGTGCATCAAAGCGATACAGGGAAAGTGATCGGCAAGCAAGGACGTGTAGCGAAAGCTGTACGCTCTGTCGTCTATTCAGCAGCAGGAAATTATCATAAGAAGAAAACGTACCTTGATATTGTGGATTGAAAAGGAAGGAGCCCCGGTTCCTTCCTTTTTTTTCAGGAAAAAATACAGGAAGGGTGTTTATGCGTGGAATGGTTTAACGTAGGAAAAATAGTCAATACTCACGGGATCCGCGGTGAAGTGCGCGTGATGTCCCGTACCGATTTTCCGGAAGAACGGTTTGCGATCGGCAATAAGCTCGGCTTGTTTACCGCCGGTGCGAAAAAGCCGATCATGGTGAAAGTGGCGAGCCATCGCACCCATAAAAACTTCAATCTTTTATCTTTTGAAGGGTATCCGAACATCAATGATGTCGAACCGTTCAAGGAAGGTTATCTGAAGATCGCTGAACACGATCTCGGCGATTTGGAAGAAGGCGCTTTTTACCATCATGAAATTCTCGGCTGCCAAGTGTTTTCTATCGAAGGCCAGGAGATTGGCGAAGTGACCGAAATTTTGGAGACCGGCGCGAACGACGTCTGGGAAGTAACGCCGGCAAAAGGCAAAAAGCATTATATCCCTTATATCGAAGACGTGGTCAAGGACGTCGACATCGATGAAAAGAAAATCACCATCGATGTATTGGATGGCTTGTTATCATGATGAACATCCAGGTGTTGTCTCTTTTTCCGCCGATGTTCGAAGGGGTGTTCCAGCATTCGATCATGAGAAAAGCGCAGGACAAAGGCGCGGTCACTTTAGGAGTTGTCGACATCCGCGAATTTGCCGACAATAAGCGCCAAGTGGATGATTACCCGTTCGGCGGGGGCGCCGGCATGGTGCTGAAGCCTGAACCGGTTTTCAATGCAGTTGAGAGCATCACAACCGATGGCAAGAAACCGCGTGTCATTTTGATGTGCCCGCAAGGCGAGCGCTTTACGCAGCAAAAAGCGGAAGAGCTTGCCCGTGAAGAGGAACTGGTGTTCATTTGCGGCCATTACGAAGGATATGATGAACGCATCCGTGAACATTTGGTCACCGACGAGATTTCCATTGGCGATTTTGTGTTGACCGGCGGGGAGCTGGCGGCCATGACGGTGATCGACAGCGTCGTAAGGCTGCTCCCCGGTGTGCTCGGCAATAGCGATTCCCCAGTCCGTGATTCCTTTTCGACTGGCCTCTTGGAGCACCCTCATTATACGCGGCCCGCTAACTTTAGAAATATGCCGGTTCCAGCTGTATTGACTTCAGGGAATCATGCAAAAATCGAAGAGTGGCGGGAAGAACAAGGCCTGAAGCGCACGCTTGAACGCCGCCCGGACTTGCTCGACCATGTCGAACTGAGCGACAAGCAGAAAAACATATTGGCTCGCTTACAAGCAAAAAAATAAATCAAGATAGCTCTTGCAGATATAGGTGCAAAGTGATAACATGGAGAATGTACTTTTATGCAAAGTACACGAATCACGGTGTTCCGCTGCAACAGGCAGTAACTGCAAGAGCATCTGTAGAAGGAGAGAAAAAACATGCAAAACATCATTACTGAAATCACTAAAGAACAACTTCGTGCGGATCACCCAGCGTTCCGTCCAGGAGACACTGTTCGCGTTCACGTGAAAGTTGTCGAGGGAACTCGCGAACGTATCCAGGTATACGAAGGAGTCGTTATCAGCCGTCGCGGAGGCGGAATCAGTGAATCATTCACTGTTCGTAAAATCTCCTACGGTGTAGGTGTGGAACGTACATTCCCAGTACACACGCCGAAAATCGCTCAGCTTGAAGTTACTCGCCGTGGTAAAGTACGTCGTGCTAAATTGTACTACTTGCGCAACCTACGCGGTAAAGCAGCACGTATCAAAGAAATCCGTTAATATTGCAAGGATAGGAGAAGGCTTATCGCCTTCTTCTTTTGCATTCAAAAGGCCTGGGCTGATTGCCTGGGCCTTTTATTATGCTTTTTTAATCGTCAAAAGCTGTGATGGCGCTGTTCTTTTCTTTGCTAAACACCTTGTTTCGCTGTACAATTAGGGCATTAAGCGCGGGGAGGAACATGCATGGAAGCTGAAGGGAAAAAGAAAAATGAAGTATGGGAATGGTCCAAAGCTCTGTTGATCGCGTTCGGCCTTGCAGCAATTATTCGATTTTTCTTATTCACGCCTATAGTGGTGGATGGCGAATCGATGATGCCCACTCTTGAACACGGAGACCGGATGATCGTCAATAAAATCGGCTACGATATCGGCGAGCCGGATCGGTTCGATATCATCGTGTTTCATGCACCGGAACAAAAAGACTATATCAAGCGGGTCATCGGCTTACCAGGCGACCATGTTGCCTATGAGGAAGACCAGCTATTAATAAATGGAGAAGCAGTAGAAGAACCTTATCTCGATCAATACAAGACAGGTATCACCGGTACCTTGACAGAAGATTTTACGCTCGAGGATATTACCAGCTATTCTACGATTCCGGACGGCTATGTTTTCGTCATGGGAGATAACCGCCGGGCGAGCAAGGACAGTCGCCACATCGGGCTGGTATCGATTGATGAAGTAATTGGCAATACGAATTTTGTTTTTTGGCCGGTCGATGAAGCCGGCATTGTAAATTAAGGAGTGATGGCATGACGATTCAATGGTTTCCTGGCCATATGGCGAAAGCGCGCCGGGAAGTAACAGAAAAACTGAAGTTGGTGGATATCATCTTTGAATTGGTGGATGCACGATTGCCGCTGTCATCGCGCAATCCGATGATCGACCAAGTGATCCAGCAAAAACCGCGGCTTATTATCCTTAATAAAATGGATATGGCAGATGAGCGGGAAACAAAAAAATGGATCCAGCATTTCGAAAATGAAGGAACCCGTGCAGTGGCGATTAATTCCTTAGAAGGAAAAGGGCTGCAGACTGTCACCAAAGCCTCGAAAGAGATCCTTAAAGAAAAATGGGACCGCATGGAAGCGAAAGGTATTAAGCCGCGCGCCATCCGTGCCATGATTGTCGGCATCCCGAACGTTGGGAAATCGACATTGATCAACCGACTGGCGAAAAAAAGTTTGGCGAAAACAGGTAACATGCCGGGGGTCACGAAAGCCCAGCAATGGATTAAAGTCGGCAAAGAAATCGAGTTGCTCGACACGCCAGGCATTCTCTGGCCGAAATTTGAAGACCAGGAAACCGGGCAAAAACTTGCGGTCACTGGAGCAATCAAGGATTCGGTCATTCAAATGCAGGAACTGGCGATCTATGCGCTGAAATTTCTGGAAGAGCGCTATCCGGACCGTTTGATGGAACGCTACGGCATTGACCATATCGATGAAGATTTGGTGAAGACCTTTGATCACATCGGAAAAAAACGTTATATGATCGGCCCGGATAACGAGGTTGATTATGAAATGACAGCCGAGATCATCGTGCGTGATATCCGCAACCAGCATCTTGGGCGCATTACATTCGATTACCGCGATGAAATGATTACAGAACAAGACGAATTAGCATAAGACAGCGGGTCCTCCAACAGGGCCCGCTATTTCTTTGTGAAAAGGAAGTGGCGACATGGAAACGACAGCATCAATCAAAGAAAAATTACTGCAGGCAGAAACCTTCCAGCCGTGGATGGAGGAGTTAAAAAGCGATTCACGCAAAAGCGTCCAGCAATTGCTCGCCTCCTGGCATCGCCGTTACGATAAAAGGCTTGTCATGCTGCGGAAATTGGAAGAAAAACAAGACTTCGATCGACAATTTAAGCAACAGATAGATTCACTCGTCTGTGGCATCGATGAGGCGGGGCGTGGCCCGCTCGCTGGACCAGTCGTAACGGCGGCCGTTATCTTGCCGGAAGACTGCAGCGCATTCATCGGATTGGACGATTCGAAAATAATAGCGAAAGCAAAGCGCAATGAATTGGCGCTGCTTATCAAAGAGCAAGCCATCAGCTGGTCGGTCCATATCCAGCCGCCTGAAGCCATCGACCGGCTGAATATTTACCAGGCGACGAAACAATCGATGGAAGCCGCGGCCAACAGTTTGGCTGCGGCTCCTGATGTCGTGTTGGCGGATGCGATGAAACTAACGGTCCCCATGCCGTCTGAAGCGATCATTAAAGGCGACGCAAAGAGCCTATGCATTGCCGCTGCATCAATTCTCGCAAAGACTAGGAGAGATGATTTAATGGACGAATACGCAGGCCTGTATCCCCAGTACGGCTTCTCAAAGCATTCAGGATATGGCACAAAAGATCATTTGGCGGCACTCGAAGCACACGGCCCTTGCCCCATCCACCGCAAGACTTTCGAGCCAGTGAAATCGATGGTCCAAAAATAATAAGAGACGGAAAATTCGAAGTTTTATGCAGAGTGGCTGTCAGCTGTGGACATTCCATGACAACTTTAATACAATGGTAGAGGCAATAAAATTATGAGACAGATGTTTGATTGGAGGATGACAGATGAATATCCATGAATATCAGGGAAAACAGGTCCTGAAACAATATGGCGTATCAGTTCCAGAAGGCCATGTTGCTTTTTCACCTGAAGAAGCAGTTAAAGCAGCGAAAGAACTTGGTTCGGATGTTGTCGTTGTTAAAGCTCAAATCCACGCAGGTGGACGAGGCAAGGCAGGCGGCGTCAAGCTGGCGAAAAGCTTGGACGAAGTGCGTGAATATGCGAAGGAATTGCTTGGCAAGGTCCTTGTAACGCATCAAACAGGCCCAGAAGGCAAAGAAGTTAAACGCCTTTACATCGAAGCGGGCAGCAACATCGAGAAGGAATACTATCTTGGATTAGTTCTTGACCGTGAAACGTCCCTAGTCAACTTGATGGGATCTGAAGAAGGCGGCATGGACATTGAAGAAGTAGCAGCAAACACACCGGAGCGAATCTTCTACGAAGCAATCGATCCTGTTGTTGGTTTGACTGGTTTCCAGGCTCGTCGCATGGCGTTCAACATGAACATCCCAGCTAAACTTGTCAACAAAGCAGCGAAATTGATGCTAGGCCTTTACCAGGCTTATGTGGAAAAAGACGCAGCAATCGTTGAAATCAATCCATTGGTCGTTACAGGCGACGGACAAGTAGTGGCTTTGGACGCGAAGTTCAACTTCGATGCCAACGCACTATACCGTCATCAGGACATCATGGAGATGCGCGATTACGATGAAGAAGATGCAAAAGAAATCGAAGCTTCCAAGTATGACTTGAGCTATATTTCTTTGGATGGAAACATCGGCTGTATGGTTAACGGTGCCGGCCTTGCTATGGCAACAATGGATACGATTAACTATTACGGCGGCTCACCCGCTAACTTCCTTGACGTTGGGGGCGGTGCCACCGCTGAGAAAGTAACGGAAGCATTCAAAATCATTCTTTCTGATAAGAATGTCAAAGGAATCTTCGTTAACATTTTCGGCGGAATCATGAAGTGTGACATCATTGCGGAAGGTGTTATCCAAGCAGCGAAAGAAGTTAGCCTGGAAGTGCCATTAGTCGTCCGTCTTGAAGGAACAAACGTAGAAATCGGTAAAAAACTGCTGAACGAATCAGGTCTGAACATCGTAGCTGCTGGCACTATGGCAGATGGCGCGAAACAGATCGTAGAACTTGTAGGCTAAAGAAGGGCAGGGACAATAATGAGCGTATACATTAATAAAGACACTAAAGTGCTTGTACAGGGAATTACAGGGTCAACTGCCCTTTTCCATACAAAGCAAATGCTTGAATACGGAACGAAAATCGTTGCGGGTGTAACACCAGGCAAAGGCGGAACTGAAGTTGAAGGCGTACCTGTATTCAATACAGTTCAAGATGCCGTAGAAGCTACAGGTGCCAATGTATCTGTAATTTATGTACCGGCTCCTTTTGCTGCTGATGCAATTCTTGAAGCAACAGAAGCTGAGTTGGATATGGCAATCTGCATCACTGAGCACATTCCAGTATTGGATATGGTCAAAGTGAAGCGTTATATGGAAGGCAAGAAAACACGTCTTGTCGGACCAAACTGCCCGGGTGTTATCACTCCGGACGAATGTAAGATCGGCATCATGCCTGGCTACATTCACAAAAAAGGACACGTCGGCGTTGTTTCACGCTCTGGTACTTTGACGTATGAAGCGACTCACCAATTGTCTGAAGAAGGTATCGGCCAGTCAACGGCTGTCGGGATCGGCGGAGACCCGGTTAACGGCACGAACTTCATCGATGTATTGAAAGAATTCAACGAAGATGAAGACACGTACGCAGTTGTCATGATCGGTGAAATCGGCGGGACCGCTGAAGAAGAAGCGGCAGAATGGGTTAAAGCGAACATGACGAAACCTGTTGTCGGCTTTATCGGTGGCCAAACGGCTCCAGAAGGAAAACGCATGGGCCACGCCGGTGCGATCATTTCTGGAGGCAAAGGAACAGCTGCAGACAAGATTAAAGCGATGAACGCTGCTGGAATCGAAGTTGCAGATACACCTTCAGTTATTGGCGAAACTTTGATCAACGTGATCAAAGAAAAAGGCCTTTACGACGCTTGTAAAACACATTAATACACGGATCCCCGAAGCATCTTTTCCGATGCTTCGGGGATTTTTTTTGGCAATCAAAAAGAATTCAAGCGAATTTACAGCGGTTTTGGCCCATCCTCCTCTATAATGAAAGGAATAGTATGATGCGTAAGTAGGAGGGCACGGAATGGAAGCAGAATGGGTTTTAGGGATAGCGGCAGGGGCAATCGCTGCAGCATCTGGGGTCAAGATGGCGAACAAAAGAACGAAAAGCAAGAAGCAGGAACTCGAAGAACAGACCATCATGGATGAATTCGTAGTGCCGTTCCTGCCAGGCGTGATGGGGTTTTATCATTTGGAAGTATTGGGAAGAGATCCGCTTTCAGCTATAGACAATGAAAAGCTGGTGAACGGCATTTTTCAGCAGTGTCTCACCGAAGAATATCGACGCTTTGACCGCCATGAAGCGCTGGGCCGCTTGCAGGATCTGGTAAAAGGCGCAAAAAGCAGCCAGCAAGGCCTGCTCAAGTTCTTGTTTTGGTACCTTGATTTTTCGAACGGCATATTAAAGGATGTATTGCCCCAATCGAACCCGTTGCTGCGCGAAGCCAGGCTGCTTGAGAAACAATTGGCGGTGTGGTGTATTTGCTACGAGGAATTACAGGCTGATGCGCCAGACAGTGTCTTTGAATTGATTCACCACAGTTCGTATTTTGCCGGGGTGTTGAAAGAAATTGAAGTCGGAGTCTTCCGTGAAATGATGGCGGATGATGAATTGCGCGATGAGCGCCGGGGAAATTTCGTCCGTATTATTTTTCAAGCATTTGAAAAAGAAGCCCAGGGAGAAGTGGAATTGAAAGCAGTCGAGCAATTCCATGAACATTACCAAAAACATTATACACATCGTAATAAAGGGCAAATCCGTTTTTAAATATATTTACGGATTGTACCTGGAGCTCTATGATAAGTGTAGACGCAGCTTCTTTGCGCTGACCTTTACTGGAGGAGGACTGTTATGAACGATGAATTCACTCAACGTTTGCTTGCCCTGCATTATGTGTACCCGAAGCCTTTGAACCGTTTATCCATGCTGATGAAAGGTGACCCGAACCTCGAATACTTACATCTTCGAAGCCCTGTCGACCTTGCAGAAACGATGCAAATCCCCTTGGAGAAAGCGAATGCCTTGAAGCGCTCCTACCTCCATTATGCAAATACCCCATTTCTGAAAATCTACAGCCAACAGCAAATCCGCCCTCTTGTTTATCGCGATCCCCTTTATCCATCCTCTTTGCACGATTTGATCGATCCGCCCGCTGTACTTTACTTGAAAGGCGACTCTGCTTTGCTGGATGCACCTGAAAAAATAGCGGTCATTGGTTCGCGAAAAGCCGGAAGCTATTCGCAATCGATTATTCAGCAATTGCTTCCCCCTTTATTGGCAGAAGGCTTCGTCATTGTTAGCGGATTGGCGAAAGGAGCGGATGCGATGGCGCATCGATGCGCTATTGATTCCGGCGGCAAAACCATTGCTGTTATTGGGAGCGGTTTTTTGCATCGCTATCCGAAAGTGAACGATGAGCTGTCCTTTATAATAGAAGAAACTCAATTGCTGATCAGTGAATACCCACCATATATGCCCCCTAGAAAATGGAATTTCCCGATGCGCAACCGCATCATCAGTGGGTTGTCAAAAGGGGTCATCGTCACACAGGCAGAAGTAAAAAGCGGGACGTGGAGCACCATTGAGCACGCATTGGACCATGGAAAGGATATATTCGCTGTCCCTGGGGATATCTTTTCCCCGCTTTCTGCCGGTCCGCATAAATTAATTGCGGAAGGCGCAAAACCTGTCTGGAATGGGGCTCAAGTGCTGGAAGAATACCGCCAATTGAGAAGCTGAAAAGTGGCGGTTCGACGAAAAGCCTTGCAATCAGCCAAAAACTGTTATACATTTTGCATCAGGTGATTCTTTACACAATTTGAAGAGACCTCTATGAGGAGGAGTATGAATGGCGGATTATTTGGTGATTGTCGAATCGCCCGCAAAGGCGAAGACAATTGAACGGTATTTGGGAAAAAAATATAAAGTAAAAGCCTCTCTTGGCCATTTGCGTGATTTGCCGCGCAGCCAGATGGGGGTAGATGTTGAAAATAATTACGAGCCCCGCTATATTACGATTCGCGGAAAAGGCCCGATTTTACAGGATCTCAAAAAAGAAGCAAAAAAAGCAAAAAAAGTCTTTCTCGCGGCTGACCCCGACAGAGAAGGCGAAGCGATCGCATGGCATTTGGCGAACGCACTCGGAGTGGATGTCGATTCGGATTGCCGCGTCGTGTTCAACGAAATTACGAAAGATGCAGTAAAAGATGCATTCAAGCAGCCGCGTAAACTGGATATGGATTTGGTCGATGCCCAACAGGCGCGACGTATTCTAGACCGTCTTGTCGGCTACAGCATCAGCCCAATCCTATGGAAAAAAGTGAAAAAAGGCTTGTCTGCTGGACGCGTTCAATCGGTTGCGCTAGGCCTCATCATCGACCGCGAGAATGAAATAAAAAATTTCGAACCTGAAGAGTATTGGTCAATTACCGGTGAGTTCGAAAAAGCGAAAAAAACTTTCGAGGCACAGTTTTACGGAACTCCCGAGAAGAAACTGAAGCTCTCGAATGAAGAAGAGGTCAAAGCCGTACTAGCTACGATGAAAGGCAAGGATTTCGTAGTGAAGAGCGTTGTCAAAAAAGAACGCAAACGCAATCCTTCCCCATCTTTCACCACATCTTCTCTCCAACAGGAAGCAGCGCGCAAGTTGAACTTCCGTGCCAAGAAAACGATGATGCTCGCCCAGCAGCTCTATGAAGGGATCTCGGTAGGAAAAGAAGGCGTAACGGGTTTGATCACTTATATGCGTACGGATTCCACACGCATCTCCGAATCAGCCAAGCAAGATACCATTGGTTTTATCCTCGATAAATACGGGGAGGAATACGTGACGCAGAAGCCTGCAGCCAAGCAATCGCAAAAATCGCAGGATGCCCACGAAGCTGTCCGTCCGACTAGTGTCCACCGTACGCCCGAATCGCTGAAGAGCATTTTGTCCCGCGATCTTTACCGTTTGTACAAACTGATCTGGGATCGGTTTGTAGCCAGTCAAATGTCACCCGCTGTTCTTGACACGGTGATGGCAGAGCTGCAAAACGGCGAAGCGATTTTCCGTGCCAATGGTTCCCAAGTGAAGTTTCCGGGATTCATGAAGCTTTACATTGAAGGGTCTGACGACAAAAAAGAAGAAAAAGACAATATCCTTCCAGAAATGAAGGAAGGTGACAAAGTTAAAGCGACCGACATCACACCAAACCAACACTTTACCCAGCCGCCTCCACGCTACACGGAAGCACGCTTGGTGCGTACTTTGGAAGAGCTCGGCATAGGCCGCCCGTCGACTTATGCGCCGACTTTGGACACGATTCAAAAACGCGGCTATGTCGCATTGGACGCGAAGCGTTTCATCCCGACCGAACTTGGGGAAATCGTCCATCAATTGGTGCGTGATTTCTTCCCAGATATTTTGAACATCGAGTTTACCGCGAAGATGGAAAACGATTTGGACAGCATCGAAGAAAGTGAAGTCGACTGGCGCGCGATCATCGATGTGTTCTACAAAGAGTTCGCCAAAGACCTCGAAGTGGCGGAGAACGAAATGGAGAAAGTCCAGATCAAAGATGAGCCTGCTGGAGAAGATTGCGAGGAATGCGGTTCGCCGATGGTGTTCAAACTTGGGCGCTACGGCAAGTTTATGGCCTGCAGCAACTTTCCGGAATGCCGCAACACGAAAGCGATCGTCAAGCATATCGGCGTCAAATGCCCGACTTGCAAAGAAGGCGAGATCGTCGAACGGAAAAGCAAGAAGCGCCGCGTATTCTACGGCTGCGAACGCTATCCGGAGTGTGAATTCGTGTCATGGGACAAGCCGATCGAGCGTCCTTGTCCGAAATGCAGCAGCTTGATGGTCGAAAAGAAAGTGAAAAAAGGGGTGCAGATCAATTGCACAGCTTGCGACTATAAAGAAGAAGTTCAATAACTAAATAGAGGTGTTTTATCATGACGAAAATTGTAAGTGTAATTGGTGCCGGGCTTGCAGGAAGCGAAGCGGCATGGCAAATCGCCAAACGCGGCGTCAACGTCAGACTTTATGAAATGCGTCCAGTCAAACAGACGCCTGCGCACCATACGGACAAATTTGCGGAACTAGTGTGCAGCAACTCGCTGCGCGCCAATTCGTTGACCAACGCGGTCGGCGTCATCAAAGAAGAAATGCGCAAACTGGATTCAGTCATCATCGATGCAGCCGACAAAGCGTCGGTGCCTGCTGGCGGTGCCCTTGCAGTTGATCGTCACGAGTTCGCAGGGATGGTCACGGAAAATGTCCGCAATCACCCGCTCGTCGAAGTAATCAATGAAGAAGTGACAGAAATTCCGGAAGGCATCACCATCATCGCAACTGGCCCATTGACTTCACCCGCGCTAGCTGAGAAAGTCCGCAAGTTGACTGGTGAGGAATACCTTTATTTCTATGACGCGGCTGCGCCAATCGTCGAGAAAGACAGTATCGACATGGACAAGGTCTATTTGAAATCGCGCTATGATAAAGGTGAAGCTGCTTATCTGAATTGCCCGATGACAGAAGAAGAATTCCGCAGCTTCCATACGGCTTTGGTCGAAGCGGAAGTCGTACCGCTCAAGGAATTCGAGAAGGAAATCTATTTCGAAGGCTGCATGCCTGTTGAAGTGATGGCCGCTAGAGGAGATAAAACCTTGACGTTCGGGCCGATGAAACCTGTTGGGCTCGAAGACCCGAAAACCGGTGAACGTCCTTATGCGGTCGTGCAATTGCGCCAGGACGATGCAGCCGGATCGCTTTATAATATTGTTGGATTCCAAACCCATTTGAAATGGGGCGCACAAAAAGAAATCCTGCGCATGATCCCGGGGCTTGAGAATGTGGAAATCGTGCGCTATGGCGTCATGCACCGTAATACCTTTATCAATTCACCGAACGTGCTGAAGCCGACCTATCAATTGAAAGCCGCCCCGAATATCTTCTTCGCCGGCCAAATGACAGGTGTCGAAGGCTATGTGGAATCTGCAGGAAGCGGCTTGCTCGCCGGCATCAATGCAGCGAAGCTTGCGCTTGGCGCAGAGCTGGTCGTATTGCCGGCAGAAACGGCACTTGGCAGCATGGCACGTTACATCACCGAAGCGGATTCGAAAAACTTCCAGCCGATGAACATCAATTTCGGCTTATTCCCAGACCTTGGCGAACGCATCAGATCAAAACAGGAGCGCGCTGAGCGCCACGCCAACCGTGCACTCGAATCAATTCAAAATTATATGAATTCAGTGACGGTTTAATTGAAAAAAGCCTCTAAGTATTGGTATACTTTAGAGGCTTTTTTAATTGCCTGAAAGGCGGCGTGTCAGATGACGAAAGAACAAATGCTCGAATCGTTCATGAGCTATATCCAGTTGGAAAAGAATTATTCCGCCCACACTGTCCACCAGTACCTACAGGATCTGGAGGGTTTTTTTCTGTTCCTGGAACAAGAAGGCGTGAGTGATCTGCACGAAGTCGAATACCTTCATGCCAGAAATTATGTAACGAAACTATATGAAGCCGAATTATCCCGAACATCAATCTCGCGGAAAATCTCCGCCATCCGGTCGTTTTTCCGCTACGGCAACCGCGAATTCGGTCTCAGTGAAGCAGCATTCCGGTCGCTGTTCCATCCGAAGAAAGAAGAGCGGCTGCCGCAGTTTTTCTATGAGGAAGAACTTCAGCAGCTGTTCGCTTCACTCACGGGTGAGGATGCACTGTCGCTCAGAAACCGTGCTTTGTTGGAGTTGCTTTATGCAACCGGCATGCGCGTCAGTGAATGTGTCTCGATCAAGATGAAAGATTTGGACCGCCACATGCACATCGTCAAAGTGCTAGGCAAGGGTCGGAAAGAGCGCTATATCCCCTATGGCCAATTTGCACATGATGCGTTGGAACTTTATATTGATCAATCACGTCCAAAGTTGATGAAGTCGAAACAACACGACATGTTATTCGTCAATAGCCGCGGAGATGGGGTGACGGATCGTGGCATCCGCCATATCTTGAATGAATGCATGAAAAAGGCATCGCTTAATTCTTCAATCTATCCCCATATGATCCGCCATACATTCGCTACCCACCTATTGAACAACGGTGCGGATATGCGTACGGTCCAGGAACTACTGGGCCATGCACATCTCAGTTCTACGCAAGTCTATACGCATGTGACGAAAGACCATTTGCGCAATACGTATTTAAAAGCCCATCCAAGGGCATAAGGAGGAGAAGCTTAACATGCAGGAATTTCATGCAACCACAATCTTTGCAGTAAAGCATAAAGGCAAATCGGCTATGGCTGGTGACGGGCAAGTGACATTCGGCAATGCCGTCGTCATGAAACACACTGCGAAAAAAGTGCGCAGGCTCTACAATAATGAAGTGCTGACTGGATTTGCCGGTTCCGTAGCGGATGCTTTTACACTATTTGAAATGTTTGAAGGCAAGCTCACCGAATTCAACGGCAACCTCCAGCGTGCTGCTGTTGAGCTTGCGAAGCAATGGCGCGGCGATAAAATGCTGCGGCAGCTCGAAGCGATGCTCATCGTCATGAACAAAGACGAACTTTTACTGGTATCAGGAACCGGTGAAGTTATCGAGCCTGACGATGGGATTCTGGCAATCGGCTCTGGCGGCAATTATGCACTCGCCGCCGGCCGGGCATTGAAAAAATATGCGGGCGATCAATTGACGGCGGGAGAAATTGCCCAGTCCGCGCTTGAAACGGCTGCAGATATTTGCGTCTACACTAACCATCAAATCATCATGGAGGAGTTGTCAGAATGAAAACACAAACCGATTTAACTCCCCGGCAAATCACCGATCACTTGGACCGCTTCATTGTCGGGCAGAAAGATGCCAAACGCTCGATCGCCATTGCGCTGCGCAACCGCTACCGCCGCAGCCGCCTCGATGAAGAAATGCAAGATGAAGTTATCCCGAAAAATATTTTAATGATTGGCCCGACCGGCGTAGGGAAAACGGAAATCGCACGGCGCATTGCAAAATTGACTGGCGCGCCATTCATCAAAGTCGAAGCGACAAAATTCACGGAAGTTGGGTATGTCGGCCGCGATGTAGAGTCGATGGTTCGTGATTTGGTGGAAGCGTCCGTACGCATCGTTAAAGAAGAAAAATATGAAGCCGTGAAAGAGCGTGCAGAAGCCTCTGCCAACGACCGGCTTGTGAAATTGCTGGCGCCGTCGATGAAGAAAAAGCAGACTGCGCAAAATCCTCTTGAAATGTTCTTCGGCCAAAAACAGGAGCAGGAAGAGGAAGACCCAGAAGCTGAAGTGGAAGTGCGCGTTAAGCGCCGCGAAATTGCAGGTGACTTGAAAGCCGGCAAGCTTGAAGACGAATGGGTGACCGTGGAAGTGACCGAAAATACCGCTTCCATGTTTGATGCTTTCCAAGGTTCAGGAATGGAGCAAATGGGCGAAAACATGCAAGATGCTTTGTCTTCTTTGATGCCGAAGAAAAAGAAAAAGCGACGTATGCAAGTGAAAGATGCTCGCCGCGTGTTGACGGCAGAAGAATCGGAAAAGCTGGTTGATAGCGAAGAAATTTCGATGGAGGCGATCCGCCGCGCTGAACAGCACGGCATCATCTTTATCGATGAAATGGACAAGATTGCAAGCAAAAACTCCAGTTCCTCTGCAGATGTATCCAGGGAAGGCGTCCAGCGCGATATCCTGCCGATTGTCGAAGGCTCGACTGTGTCGACGAAATACGGCGCGGTGAAAACAGATTATGTGCTATTTGTTGCAGCCGGGGCATTCCATATGTCAAAACCGTCTGACTTGATCCCAGAATTGCAGGGACGATTCCCAATTCGTGTCGAATTGACCAAGCTAGAAGTCGAAGATTTCGTGAAAATTTTGACGGAACCGAAACATTCCTTGCTCAATCAGTATAAAGCCCTTCTCGAAACAGAGGGAGT
This sequence comes from Planococcus sp. CP5-4_YE, assembly GCF_019042655.1. GTDB lineage: Bacteria > Bacillota > Bacilli > Bacillales_A > Planococcaceae > Planococcus. The sequence goes on along the minus strand of NZ_JAHPZO010000001.1, from coordinate 278,817 downwards.
TATGGTACACTTTACTGATGCGTCAATCGTCAGACTTGCGGAAATTGCTTATGAAGTAAATCAACAGACGGATAATATCGGCGCTCGCCGACTTCATACAATATTGGAACGCTTATTGGAAGACTTATCATTTGAGGCATCTGAGATTTCACCTGCCCAAATCGATATCACCCCCCAATATGTTAACGAAAAGCTTGAAAATGTGGCGAAAAACAAAGATTTGTCACAATTTATCTTGTAGAACGAGGCATATTGGTTTCATTAAAGTGTAAAAACCTTTAGAATATTGAATAAACGGTGCGAAATACGTACGAATCATGTAGGAGGTTCATTATTATGAATTTATTGGGAAAAACAAGACGCATTAACTCTATGCTGCAAGCAGCAGCCGGCAAGCCGGTAAACTTTAAGGACATGGCTGAAACATTGAGCGAAGTCATCGAAGCAAATGTCTTCGTTGTCAGCCGCAAAGGGAAGGTACTTGGCTATGCTGTCAACCAACAGATCGAAAACGAGCGCATGAAGAACATGCTCGAAGAACGCCAATTCCCGGTCGAATACACACAAAACCTTTCAAACGTTACAGAAACATCCGCTAACATGGATGTGAACAGTGAGCATACAATCTTTCCTGTTGAAGAGCGCGAACTATTCAAAAACGGCTTGACGACAATCGTCCCGATCATCGGAGGGGGCGAACGTCTTGGTACTTTGCTGCTCGGCCGCGTCAACGACCAGTTCGGCGACGACGATTTGATCCTTGGCGAATACGGCGCGACAGTTGTTGGCATGGAAATCCTCCGTGAAAAAGGCGACCGTATCGAAGAAGAAGCCCGCAGCAAAGCTGTTGTCCAAATGGCAATCAGCTCGCTTTCGTACAGCGAACTTGAAGCGATCGAGCATATCTTCGAAGAACTAGATGGCAACGAAGGCTTGCTTGTTGCTTCTAAAATCGCTGACCGTGTCGGCATTACGCGTTCGGTTATCGTCAACGCACTTCGTAAACTCGAAAGTGCTGGCGTCATTGAATCACGTTCACTCGGCATGAAAGGAACGTATATCAAAGTATTGAATACGAAATTCCTTGCAGAGCTTGAACAATTGAAAATGAATTAATTTCACACGCCGCCTCGGACTATCCAATAGTTCCGGGGCGGCTTTTGCGTTGCAGGCATTCGATGCATTCATCGACCAGTGACCCAATTTATAGGATTTGTAAAAATCAGTTGCAGGCACCAGCAAGAGCGTGGTATAATTTCAAATGGTGTTAAATACACACGCATTCCGATCTGTTCCGCTGGTGCCTGAATGGGTAACGGTTCAGAAGCGAAGAATGCGGAGGTAAACAAAAACCTATTAGGAGGAAATACATCATGGCAGTAATCTCAATGAAACAATTGCTTGAAGCTGGTGTTCACTTTGGCCACCAAACCCGCCGCTGGAACCCGAAAATGAAAAAATACATCTTCGTGGAACGTAACGGCATCTACATCATCGACCTTCAGAAAACGGTCCGTAAACTTGAGGAAGCTTATAACTTCATGAAACAAGTGGGCGAAGAAGGCGGTAAAGTTTTGTTCGTAGGAACAAAAAAACAAGCACAGGACGCTATCAAAGAAGAAGCAGAACGTTCTGGCAACTACTACATCAACCAACGCTGGTTGGGTGGTACTTTGACAAACTTTGGCACGATCCAAAAACGTGTTAACCGCATGAAACAGATCGAGCGCATGGAAGAAGACGGCACTTTCGATGTCCTTCCAAAAAAAGAAGTAGTCCAATTGAAAAAACAACACGAACGCTTGGAGAAATTCCTAGGCGGTATCCGTGACATGAACGGTCTTCCGGATGTAATGTTCGTTGTAGACCCTCGTAAAGAACGCATTGCAGTAGCAGAAGCTATGAAATTGAACATTCCAATCGTTGGTATCGTTGATACAAACTGCGATCCGGACGAAATCGATTACGTAATCCCTGCAAACGACGATGCAATCCGTGCGGTCAAACTATTGACTGGCAAAATGGCAGACGCTCTTCTTGAGTCTAAGCCAGAAGAAGACGAAGAAGTATCAGCAGAATCTGCTGAGTAATTCGCAATGTTTACAGGTGATAAGCGGCCAACCCCACTTATCACCTTTTTTTGAGAAAACCCAGACAAATTGAAGGAGGAACTTAATCATGGCAGTTACAGCTCAAATGGTTAAAGAATTGCGTGAAAAAACAGGCGCAGGTATGATGGATTGCAAAAAAGCATTGGTACAAACTGACGGTGACATTGATGCAGCACTAGACTTCCTTCGCGAAAAAGGTTTGTCAAGCGCTTCTAAAAAAGCAGACCGCATCGCAGCTGAAGGAATCACTTCAATCCTTGAAGAAGGAAACGAAGCCGTTATCTACGAAGTTAACGCTGAAACTGATTTCGTTGCGAAAAACGAAGGTTTCCAAACTTTGGTTAAAGAAATCGGCGAGCATTTGCTTGCAACTAAACCAGCAACAATCGATGAAGCGAACGCTTCGACAATGTCTAACGGCTTGTCAGTAGCGGACCACATCTCAAATGCTATCGCTAAGATCGGCGAGAAAATCACTTTGCGCCGCTTTGAAATCCGCACGAAATCAGACAACGATGCTTTTGGTCCTTATTTGCACATGGGCGGACGTATCGGCGTTCTAGTGGTATTGGAAGGTTCTTCTGATTCACAAGCTGCACGCGATATCGCTATGCACATCGCTGCTCTTAACCCGAAATACATCTCACGCGACGAAGTATCCGCTGACGAAGTAGAGCGCGAGCGCACTGTATTGACTGAGCAAGCATTGAACGAAGGAAAGCCAGAAAAAATCGTTGAAAAAATGGTTGAAGGCCGTCTTGGGAAATATTTCGAAGACATCTGCTTGCTTGACCAAGCATTCGTTAAAAACTCTGACCAGAAAGTCCGCGACTTCGCAGCATCTGTTGGCGGTTCTGTAAAAGAGTTTATCCGTTACGAAGTAGGCGAAGGCATTGAAAAACGCGAAGACAACTTCGCTGACGAAGTTATGAGCCAAGTCAACAAAAAATAATTCAACTTTTATATGAGTCATTCGGGGAGCACAATGTTGTGTTCCCTGTTTTTCAATAAACGTGTAACGGAGGGTACCGATGAGTGTTCCAAAATACAAACGCATTGTACTGAAATTAAGTGGAGAAGCGATGGCAGGCGGACAAGGTTTCGGTCTTTCCCCTGAAATCATCAAATCTGTCGCAGCGCAAGTGAAGGAAATCGTAGACCTTGGCGTTGAAGTAGCGGTAGTGGTTGGCGGCGGCAATATCTGGCGCGGCAAAGTCGGTTCGGAAATGGGCATGGATCGTGCAACTGCAGATTATATGGGCATGCTGGCAACTGTCATGAACTCACTGGCCTTACAAGATTCACTCGAGAAGCAAGACGTGGAAACACGCGTATTGTCTTCGATTGAAATGCGCCAAGTCGCTGAGCCGTATATCCGTAGAAGAGCGATTCGCCACCTTGAGAAAAAACGTGTGGTTATTTTCTCAGCAGGCACCGGAAACCCTTACTTCTCGACGGACACGACGGCTGCCTTGAGAGCTGCAGAAATCGAAGCCGATGTCATCTTGATGGCGAAAAACAATGTCGACGGTGTTTATTCCGCTGATCCAAAAACTGACATTGAAGCAGTCAAATATGATGAACTCTCGTATTTTGATGTCATTCAGCAAGGGCTTCAAGTGATGGACTCGACAGCTTCCACATTATGTATGGACAATGATATTCCACTCGTAGTATTCTCTATAATGGAAAAAGGAAACATAAAACGTGCTGTTCTTGGTGAAAAGATCGGGACAGTAGTGAGGAGAACATTATAATGCCGAAAACAATCATGAATGATACAAAAACAAAAATGAGCAATGCCATTCAAACTTTTTCACGTGATTTGGCTTCTATCCGAGCGGGGCGTGCTACCCCGTCGTTGCTCGACAAGATTACAGTCGAATATTACGGGGCGCCAACACCGATCAACCAAGTAGCAGGCGTTTCGGTTCCGGAAGCGCGTTTGATCATGATCCAGCCTTACGATAAGACCGTATTGCCTGAAATCGAAAAGGCAATCATGAAATCAGATCTAGGACTCAGCCCTTCAAACGATGGCAACGTCATCCGTCTTGCAGTGCCAGCTCTTACAGAAGAGCGCCGTAAAGATTTGGTCAAGCAGGTGAAGAAAGAAGCGGAAGAGGCAAAAGTCGTCATCCGCAATATTCGCCGCGACGCCAATGATGATTTGAAGAAGCTTGAGAAAAAGAGCGAAATCACAGCGGATGATTTGCGTGGTTACTCAGATGATGTGCAAGATATGACAAACACGCATATCGCGAAGATCGATGACATGGCTAAAGACAAAGAAACTGAGATCATGGCAGTTTAAGCGAACTTCATCTGTTCCAAAGCGTCCTGTTTAACAGGACGCTTTTTTCATGCCAAAATTTCGGAAGTGCTTTGAAAGTTCACGCACAACGCGCATTTTTTTGATATGATAAGCAATAGACATTCCGATTGGTTACAAGTGGAGGATTAATTATGTTCAATAAACTATTAAAGAGAAATATAGAGCCGGTCGTGGTTGAGTATGGGGAACGTGCCATGGCTGTAGCCGGCGCTGGGGTTCCGTCCCATGTGGCGATCATCATGGACGGTAATGGGCGATGGGCGAAAAAACGTTCCATGCCGAGAATCGCCGGGCATCACGAAGGCATGAAGACAGTCCGAAAAATCACCAAGCTCGCGAGCCATCTTGGTGTAGATGTATTGACTTTATATGCCTTTTCGACAGAAAACTGGAAGCGCCCGAAAATGGAAGTCGATTTTCTGATGCGTTTGCCTGAAGAGTTTCTGTCCAGTTTTTTACCGGAGCTGATCGAAGAGAATGTTCGTGTGGAAATGATGGGCTATGTGGACGATTTACCTGCCCATACAATCCAAGCGATCCAAAAAGCGAAAGAAGCAACTAAGCATAATGATGGTTTGGTGTTGAATTTTGCATTAAATTACGGCAGCCGCGCGGAAATCGTCGACGCTGTGAAAAACTTGGCTGCTCTAGTTCAGGCAGGCGAATTGGAACCATCCGAAATTTCTGAAGAAATGATCACAAGCCGTCTCATGACAAACGGTTTGCCAGAGCCTGATTTATTGATCCGAACGAGCGGGGAGGTTCGTTTGAGCAACTTCATGCTATGGCAATTGGCTTATACCGAATTTTGGTTTACTGATACCTTATGGCCTGATTTTGGTGAAGATTGCTTGCTCGAGGCATTCGAGATTTATCAAAAACGAAATCGGCGTTATGGTGGCTTGAAGGGGGAAGAAGCAAATTGAAGCAACGCATTATTACAGGAGCTATAGCAGCTGCCCTATTTATTCCATTTGTCATCATCGGCGGTATTCCGTTTATTCTTTTGGTATACGTCCTTGCAACAATCGGGTTTCAGGAATTGCTTAAAATGAAAGGCCGGAGCCTTATGAGTGTGCCCGGCCTTATTTCTCTGGTTGCTTTGTATGCTTTCATGCTGCCAGGCGATTGGTCGCAGCAAGTATATGAATGGACCGGCTATTTGAAAGTGGAATTTGTCTTCATGGCAGTCATCTTGCTGCTCATACATACGGTTGTTGTCAAAAACAGCTTTACCTTTGACGATGCCGCGTTCGCTATCCTTGGCACGCTTTATGTGGGCTTAGGGTTCTATTACTTAATCGAAACACGGGAATCGGGGCTTGCGGTATTGATTTTTGCACTGCTTGTTGTTTGGTTCACTGATTCCGGCGCTTATTTTACAGGGCGCAAAATCGGAAAGCGCAAACTGTGGCCGGAAATTTCACCGAATAAAACAATTGAAGGGTTTGTCGGCGGCATTATTTGGGCTGTTGGCATCGCCTTGATCTTCGCCTATTTTGCGGGCATGGAACAGCCTACCGTCTTGGTCATCATTGTCGCAATTGTTGCTTCGATTTTCGGCCAATTGGGCGATTTGGTAGAATCGGCTCTGAAGCGCCATTTCAATGTTAAAGATTCAGGAAAGATGCTGCCTGGGCATGGGGGCATCCTGGACCGCTTCGACAGCATCCTTTTCGTCATGCCGTTATTGCACTTCCTGCATTTTATTTAAGAGAGGATTGTTTTATAGATGAAAAAAATCATATTGCTCGGGGCGACCGGCTCGATTGGCGTCCAGACAGCGGATATCATCCGGGAACATCCCGAAGAATTTTCACTGGTCGGATTATCTGCCGGTAAAAACATGAAAAAAACACGCGAGCTAATTCAAGAGTTCCAGCCGGAAGTCGTCTGTGTCCAGCTCGCTGAAGATGCGCGACAGCTGCAACAGGAATTCAAGGGTATTCATTTCGTCCATGGCAATAAAGGCTTGATCGAAGTATCGACTTATGAATCGGATGTTTTGGTCAATGCGGTGATCGGCAGCGTCGGACTCGAGCCGACTTTGGAAGCAATCAAGCTTGGCCGCACAATCGCCATCGCCAATAAAGAAACGCTTGTGACTGCGGGCCACCTGGTGATGCAAAGCGCTAAAAAATACGGTGCCGATATCTTGCCGGTGGATAGTGAACATTCCGCTTTGTTCCAAGCGCTAAACGGAGAAAGGATCGAACAAGCAAGCCGGTTAATCCTAACTGCTTCAGGTGGCAGCTTCCGCGACAAAACACGCGAAGAGCTCGTCGACGTCACAGTGGAAGACGCGCTCAATCATCCGAACTGGTCAATGGGATCCAAGATCACCATTGATTCTGCGACGATGCTGAATAAAGGGCTCGAAGTCATTGAAGCGCATGTACTGTTTGATTTTGCTTATGATGATATCGATGTCTTGCTGCATAGAGAGAGCATCATCCATTCTCTGGTCGAGTTCCAGGATACGAGCGTCATGGCGCAGCTCGGGACTCCCGATATGAGAGTGCCTATCCAGTATGCACTGTCCTATCCGGACCGACTGCCGCGCCCGACTGCCAAACGGCTGGACCTGGCTGAAATTGCCCAATTAAACTTCCGGGCGATGGATTATGAGCGCTTCCGTGCATTAAAGCTTGCATTTGACGCCGGGCGGGAAGGCGGCACGATGACCACTGTCTTGAATGCTGCCAATGAGCAAGCAGTCTCGATGTTCTTGAACCGTCAAATCGGCTTTTTACAAATCGAAGAATTCATCGAGCGGGCAATGCTTGCACATAAAACGATTGCATCCCCCGATCTTGAGACGATCTTGGCTGCAGATTCTGAAACGAGAAAAACTGTGGAAAACATGCTAAAATAGCGACAGATTAAAACCGAATAAGGTTTATGAAGGATGGGTTCAAAATGGAGACAGTATTAGCGTTCATCATCATTTTCGGCGCGTTAGTGTTTTTCCACGAACTGGGCCATTTCCTGTTCGCTAAGCGGGCCGGGATTCTTGTTCGTGAATTCGCAATCGGAATGGGCCCCAAGATTTTGGGCATTACTCGAGGCGAGACGCTGTATACGATTAGATTACTTCCAATCGGCGGTTATGTCCGCATGGCGGGTGAAGAGATGGATGCTATCCATCTGCAGGCAGGCCATCGCATCGGACTGCTATTGGATGAAAAGGGACAGGCAAAGAAAGTTATTCTCAACCAAAAGCATGTCTATCCCGATATCCTGTTTCTGGAAGTGGAACAAGCAGACCTCGAAAAAGATCTTTTTATCAAGGGCTATGATGAAGACGAGCAATTGGTGAATATCAAAGTCGCCCGAGATGCGGTAGTGGAAGAAAACGGGCGTGAAACGATCTTGGCGCCTTACGACCGCACATTCGACGCGAAAAATTTGCCGAACCGCTTCATGACGATTTTTGCTGGGCCATTTTTCAACTTCATCCTGGCATTTTTCATCTTCACAGCGATCGGCATGATGCAAGGTGTGCCGACTTTTGAGCCAGTCATTACCGAAGTGACAGAAGACAGCCCTGCTGAACAGGCAGGCATGCAAAACGGCGATTTGGTGACGGAGATCGATGGCCAATCAATAAGTACGTGGGATCAATTGGTTGAATCCGTACAAGACAGTGCTGGAACGGCTCTTGATTTCCAAGTGGAACGTGACGGCGAGCCATTAAGCTTTACGATCACCCCCGAACTGTCCGAGCAATCGGCAGAAGAAGTTGGTGTTATCGGTGTCTTGTATCAAAGTCCCGTTGAAAAAGACTTTTTCGGTTCATTCGCTTACGGTGCTGAACAGACAGTCTTTTGGTTCAAAGAAATTTTCCGCCTACTCGGTATGCTTGTGACAGGCCAGTTCACCATCGATGCCTTGTCGGGACCTGTAGGCATCTATAAAACGACTGAAGAAGTTGCCCAGTACGGCATTTTTACACTCATGAGCTGGGCCGGTATGCTAAGCATCAACTTAGGGATCATGAACTTATTGCCACTGCCAGCGCTTGATGGCGGACGCCTCATGTTCTTTGTTCTCGAAGCCTTGCGAGGCAAGCCGGTCGATAAGCAAAAAGAAGGGATGGTCCATTTTGTCGGGATCATGCTGTTGATGCTGTTGATGATCGTCGTTACCTGGAATGACATTCAGCGATTTTTCTTTTAACTGATGAAAGGAAAGCGTCTATCGCTTTCCTTTCTCTGCTACATAGAGATTTACAAATACAATGACCAGTTGAGGTGTATTCGGATATGAGACAAACATTAAGCTTTATCCCAACTTTAAGGGAAACTCCAGCTGATGCGGAAGTGAAATCGCATCAATTATTGCTGCGTGCAGGATTTATCCGCCAAAATACGAGCGGGATCTATTCATTCCTGCCGCTCGGTAAACGTGTTCTACACAAGGTCGAGAAAATTATCCGTGAGGAAATGGAAGCGATCAACAGCGTTGAAGTGTTCATGCCGGCTTTGCAACAAGCAGAACTTTGGCAGGAGACAGGACGTTGGTACTCTTACGGCGACGAATTGATGCGCTTAAAAGACCGCAACGACCGTGAGTTTGCACTTGGGGCGACGCATGAAGAAATCATCACGAGCTTATTGCGCGACGAAATCAAGTCCTATAAAAAATTACCGCTAACTTTGTACCAGATCCAGTCGAAGTTCCGCGACGAAAAACGCCCGCGTTTCGGTTTGTTGCGCGGACGCGAATTCCTTATGAAAGACGCGTATTCCTTCCATGCAACGACTGATAGCCTGGATAAAACCTACGACGATATGATGCAGGCCTACAGCAATATTTTCAGCCGCCTCGGATTGAACTTCCGTGCCGTCATAGCGGATTCAGGAGCAATAGGCGGTAAGGACAACCATGAATTCATGGTGCTGTCAGAAATCGGTGAAGATACCATCGCTTATTCGGACAGCTCACCTTATGCTGCCAACATCGAAATGGCGGCTGTTCAAATGGATTACCCAATATCTGATGAACAAGCTCTTACTGTCGAAAAAGTGGAGACTCCTGACCAAAAGACCATCGCACAAGTGGCGGAATTCCTTGAGACGACTTCTGAAAACTGCATCAAGACCTTAGTGTTCAAAGCGGACGATGAGTTGATCGTCGTATTGTCGAGGGGCGACCACGAAGTGAATGATGTGAAAGCCAAGCACATATCAGGCGCTAAGTTGATCGAACTGGCAACTCCTGAAGAAGTGCGTGAATTACTGTCATGTGATATTGGCTCGATCGGGCCTGTGGGCTTACCGGCTGGTGTCCGCGTATTTGCGGACAGCGCCGTTAAATCAATCGTCAACGGCGTGACAGGTGCCAATGAAGACGGCGTCCATTTGAAAAATGTCACGCCTGGTGAAGATTTCACTGTAGAAGCTTACGGAGACTTGCGCTTTGTGAAAGAAGGGGATCCGTCTCCAGATGGAAAAGGCACAATTCAATTTGCCAGAGGCATTGAAGTTGGGCATATCTTCAAATTGGGTACGACTTACAGTGAACCGATGAAAGCGACCTTCCTCAATGACCAGGGCAAAGCGATGCCTTATATCATGGGCTGTTACGGCATTGGCGTTTCGCGCATTGTGGCAGCTGTCGCAGAACAATTCCAAGACGATTCCGGATTTACGTGGCCGAATGCGGTCGCACCGTATGAAATCCATGTAGTGCCTGTCAACGTCAAAGACGATGTCCAGCGCGAAACTGGCGAAGAAATTTATGAACACTTGAAAGCGCAAGGATTCGAAGTGCTGCTCGATGACCGCAAGGAGCGTGCCGGTGTGAAATTCGCCGATGCTGACTTGATTGGCTTGCCACTCCGCATTACTGTGGGCAAGCGGGCTGCAGAAGGAATTCTGGAAGTGAAAATCCGCGAAACCAATGAAACGGTCGAATGGCATAAAGATGAAGTGCTCGACAAGGTACGCGATTTCTTTAAGAAATGAATAATAATCTGATATGATAAAAGGAAAGTACAACCGTACTTTCCTTTCTTTTTCTGAAATAAATGGCGAAGGGGATAATCATGATAAATGAGCAAGACGCCAAAATGAGATTTAAATTGCTGCTGCAGCATCTGGAGTTAACCGACGATGTCCACATGCCATATTTTGAAGAGGCGGAATTGACGCGCATGACGGTCCACAAGAAAGACCGGGCATGGCGCTTTCTCGTCAAACTCAATCAAGTGCTGCCGCTTGAATTGTTTATTATTTTCCGCGAGCGGCTGCAAGCCAAGTTTTCATCGATTGCAAGCGTTCAAGTGCATATAGAAACACCCACGCAACAAGCAGATGGCGAACAAGTCGCCGCATACTGGCGGCATGTCGTCGACGAATTAGCGGATATGGCACCGCCATTGCGTGAGCGCCTATTGTCGCAAGCACCTGTGTGGAACGGCAATAAATTGATTGTCGACTGCTGCCATGAACACGAGATGATGGCATTGAAATCGAAGTACACCGAAAAACTGAGCCAGGTATTCCAGCAATTCGGATTTCCTGCGTTTACAATCGATTTCCAGCTATCGGCAGAAGACCAACAAGAAGCGCGTGCGGCCTTTATGGAAGAACGCAAAGCCGAAGAAGAAGCGATGGCCAAAAGAGCGGTCGCGGATATGAAGAAACGCGAGACCGAACGCAAAGAGAATGGCGCGCCGTCCGGGCCGTTCCAAATGGGTTCTGCCATCAAACCGGATGAGCCGATTGTCGAGATCCGTTCGATTGTCGATGAAGAACGCCGCGTGACTATCGAAGGATTTGTCTTTGATGTTGAAGTGCGCGAATTGCGCAGCGGCCGTTCGCTATTGACCGTCAAGATGACCGATTACACAGATTCGATTCTCGTCAAAATGTTCTCGCGCGATAAAGAAGACGCAGAGCTCATGGCGCAGGCGAAAAAGGGTATGTGGCTGAGAGCCAGGGGCTCAATTCAAACCGATACCTTTGTAAGAGACCTGGTTATGATGTCGAACGACATGGTCGAAATCAATCCATCGGTCCGCAAAGATACCGCTGAAGTGAAGCGGGCAGAATTACATCTGCATTCACCCATGAGCCAAATGGATGCGGTCTCTTCGATTGGATCATTGGTCGAACAAGCGGCAAAATGGGGGCATCCGGCGATTGCCGTCACGGATCATGCCGGCGTACAAGCCTTTCCAGATGCGTATGCCGCGAGCCAAAAGCACGGCATCAAAGCGATATTCGGATTGGAAGCGAATTTAGTGGATGACGGTGTGCCGATTGCTTACGAAGAACGCCACGCCTTGCTTGAAGAAGAAACTTTTGTTGTCTTTGACTTAGAGACGACCGGATTATCCGCCGTTTATGACACAATTATCGAACTGGCAGCGGTCAAAATCAAGGGCGGAAATATCATCGATAAATTCGAGCGTTTCGCCAATCCGCACCATCCCTTGTCTGCGACGACGATCGATTTGACGGGCATCACAGATGATATGGTCCGAAACGCACCCGAAGTGGAAGAAGTCATCCGCGAATATCATGAATGGGCAGGCGATCATATCATGGTTGCGCATAACGCATCATTCGATATGGGCTTCCTGTATGTCGCCTATAAGAAATATGGCATCGATAAAACGCATGCCACGATTGATACCTTAGAACTTGCCCGCATGCTTCACCCGGAAATGAAAAACCACCGTTTGAACACGCTGGCGAAAAAGTTCAATATCGAACTGACGCAGCATCACCGCGCCATCTATGATACCGAAGCGACCGCTTACCTGTTAACGCATCTATTGAAAGAAGCGGATGATAAAGGCATTCTATACCACGATCAATTGAATGATTACGTCGGTACGGGAGATTCCTATAAACGTTCGCGTCCGACTCATTGTACGCTGCTTGCCAAAGACCAGGAAGGCTTGAAGAATTTGTTTAAGCTTGTGTCAGCATCTCACATCAATTATTTTTACCGCGTGCCGCGTATCCCGCGTTCGCTCCTCCAGCGCCACCGGAAAGGCTTACTTGTCGGTTCAGGCTGTGATAAAGGTGAAGTGTTCGAAGCGGTCATGCAGAAATCGATGGAAGAAGTCGAACGGACGGCACAGTTCTATGATTATTTGGAAGTGCATCCGAAAGAAGTGTACCAGCCATTGATCGACCGTGAATTGATCCGCGACGAATGGAATTTGGAAGACATCATCCGTAAATTGGCCAAAGTGAGCCGCAAGCTTGATAAGCCGCTGGTCGCGACAGGAAATGTCCATTATCTAGACGAGACGGATGCCATCTTCCGCCAAGTGCTGATCGGTTCGCAAGGCGGTGCAAATCCGCTCAACCGTTCGACATTGCCGAAAGTGCATTTCAGGACGACCAATGAAATGCTCGATGCGTTTGATTTTCTAGGGGAAGAAACGGCACGTGAGATTGTTGTCGAAAATTCCTTGAAAATCGCTGACATGATCGATGTCGTCAAACCGATCAAAGATGAATTGTATACACCAAAAATTGAAGGAGCGGATGAGGAAGTCCGTGAACTCAGCTATACGATGGCGCGATCGATTTATGGCGATGACTTGCCAGAGATTGTCGAAGCGCGCATCGAGAAGGAACTGAAATCGATTATCGGACACGGCTTCGCGGTTATTTACTTGATTTCACATAAACTAGTAAAAAAATCACTGGACGACGGCTACCTCGTCGGTTCGCGTGGGTCGGTCGGCTCTTCACTTGTTGCGACGCTCACTGAGATTACGGAAGTTAACCCTTTGCCGCCTCATTATGTGTGCCGCAAATGCAAAAAAGCCGAGTTTTTTGATGACGGCTCAGTCGGCTCTGGTTTTGACTTGAAAGATAAGGACTGTCCAGATTGCGGGATTCCGTATAAAAAAGATGGACAGGATATCCCGTTTGAAACCTTCCTCGGGTTTAAAGGCGATAAAGTACCCGATATCGACTTGAACTTCAGTGGGGAGTATCAGCCGCAAGCGCATAATTACACGAAAGTACTGTTTGGCGAAGACAATGTCTTCCGGGCGGGCACAATCGGAACCGTGGCAGAAAAAACAGCCTACGGTTACGTGCGCGGTTATGCCAATGATCGAGATATGACGATACGCGGCGCGGAGATCGACCGTTTGGTGCAAGGCTGTTCCGGCGTCAAACGCAGCACAGGCCAGCATCCGGGCGGCATCATCGTTGTGCCTGATTATATGGACATCTACGATTTTTCGCCGATCCAGTTTCCGGCGGATGCACAAGACTCCGAATGGAAGACAACTCATTTCGACTTCCATTCGATCCACGATAACTTATTGAAGCTTGATATTCTCGGGCATGATGACCCAACGGTTATCCGCATGTTGCAGGATCTGTCCGGCATCGATCCGAAGACGATCCCGACAGATGATCCGGAAGTGATGAAGATTTTCGCTGGCCCCGAATCGCTCGGCGTCACGAAAGAGCAGATCGGCTGCAAAACCGGAACGCTCGGCATCCCAGAATTCGGGACGCGCTTTGTCCGCCAAATGCTCGAAGACACGAAACCGACGACGTTCTCTGAACTCGTGCAGATTTCCGGATTGTCGCACGGCACGGACGTCTGGCTCGGCAACGCACAGGAATTAATTCACAACGGCACATGCCAGCTGTCCGACGTCATCGGCTGTCGGGATGACATCATGGTCTACTTGATCTATCAAGGGCTTGAATCATCTTTGGCGTTTAAGATTATGGAATCAGTTCGGAAAGGGAAGGGCTTGACGCCGGAGATGGAAGCGGCAATGAAAGAGAAAGCCGTCCCGAATTGGTATATCGAATCATGCAAAAAAATCAAGTATATGTTCCCGAAAGCGCACGCCGCCGCTTACGTCTTAATGGCGGTCCGTATCGCTTATTTCAAAGTGCATTTCCCAGTCCTCTACTACGCAGCGTATTTCACAGTGAGGGCAGAAGATTTCGATGTCAACGCCATGGCAAAAGGGTCCCAGTCGATCCGTGCCAAAGTGGACGAAATCAATTCAAGGGGATTGGAAGCCTCGACGAAAGAGAAAAACTTGCTGACGGTCATGGAACTGGCGCTTGAAATGGTCGAACGCGGCTATTCGTTCCAAAAAGTCGATTTGTATAAATCGTCCGCAGATGAATTCCTAATTGAAGGCAATACCTTGATTCCGCCGTTTAATGCCATTCCAGGACTCGGCACAAATGCAGCGAAATCGATCGTTGCCGCAAGAGCGGAGGGCGAGTTCCTGTCGAAGGAAGATTTACAGCAGCGTGGGCGCGTCTCAAAAACAATCATCGAGTACATGGATGATCACGGTTGCCTAGAAGGAATGCCTGATGCCAATCAGCTGTCCTTGTTCTAGTCAGTTGCAGAGCGCCGCGAAGCATGGTATTATTGTAATAACATTTACTGATAGCTCTGTCGCAGAAGAGTGGGTTCTCCCGCTCTTTTCTGTTTGTTATGGCATATTATTGGCAGGAGGCATTTTATGAGCAAAATTACAGAACAAATTGAAGCAATGGCACAACCGATCGTCGACGAACTGGAACTTGAACTAGTCGATGTCGAGTTTGTGAAAGAAGGCAAGAACTGGTTCTTGCGCGTTTATGTGGACAATCCACAGGAGCCGATCGACATCGATCAATGCGCAATTGTCAGCGAGCGTTTAAGCGAAGAGTTGGACGCAACTGATCCAATCGAGCAGAATTATTTCTTGGAAGTATCATCACCAGGTGCGGAACGCCCGTTGAAAAAAGAAAAGGATTTCGAAAAAGCTTTGGAAAACTTCATCTACATCAAAACGTACGAACCGATTGAAGATGCGAAAGAATTCGAAGGTTATTTAAAGTCGTATGATGAAGAACAAGTAGAGATTGAGGTCAAAATCAAAACTCGTAGAAAAACCATCAGCATCCCGAGAAAGAAAATTGCCGTGATTCGTCTGGCGATCGATTTTTCTGCAAGCTGAATAGAAGAATTTAGGAGTGAATAACATGAGCAGTGAGCTATTGGATGCTTTAGAAGTGTTGGAGAAACAAAAAGGAATCTCGCGAGATGTGTTGATCGAAGCGATTGAAGCAGCGCTTGTCACCGCCTATAAACGCAATTTCAACCAAGCGCAAAACGTCCGTGTCGATTTGAATCTTGATACTGGAACAATGCTGGTCTACTCCCGTAAGGATGTAGTCGAGGAAGTCGAAGATGACCGCTTGCAGATTTCATTGGAAGATGCGCACGCTTTGAACCCAGTTTATGAAATCGGCGATATCGTAGAAGAGGAAGTCACACCGCGCAATTTCGGCCGAATTGCAGCCCAAACGGCGAAACAAGTCGTCACACAGCGCGTGCGTGAAGCAGAGCGCGGCTTGATCTTTGAGGAATATGTAGACCGTGCAGACGATATTGTCAACGGTATCGTTGAACGCATGGATGCCCGCAATTTATATGTTGGGCTAGGCAAAGTCGAAGCGGTATTGCCTCAGACGGAACAAATGCCGAACGAAAGCTACCAGCCGCATGACCGCATCAAAGTCTATATCACTAAAGTCGAACGCACAACACGTGGCCCGCAAGTGTTTGTATCACGCACACATCCAGGGCTGTTGCGCCGTTTGTTCGAAAACGAAGTGCCGGAAATCTATGACGGCATCGTCGAAATCAAATCAATTGCGCGTGAAGCAGGAGACCGTTCGAAAATCTCAGTCCACGCAAACGATGAAGAAGTGGATCCAGTCGGTTCATGCGTCGGGTCAAGAGGGGGCCGCGTGCAGACCATCGTCAACGAACTGGGCGGCGAAAAAATCGATATCGTGGAATGGTCAGAAGACCCGGTCGTATTTGTAGCGAACGCCCTTAGCCCTTCTAAAGTTTTGGATGTGCAAGTGAGTGAAGACGATAAATCGACGACAGTTGTCGTACCAGATTACCAATTGTCTCTTGCTATTGGTAAACGTGGGCAAAATGCGCGCTTGGCGGCAAAATTGACAGGTTGGAAAATCGATATCAAGAGTGAAACGGATGCCCGTGAATTAGGGATTTATCCGCCTGAAGGCGCGGTAATCGTCAAGACGGATGCTGAAAATGACACAGATGACTTTGATTTTTACGGCGAAGAAGAATAAGCTGAGAAGGTGATATCCGTTGGCTATGCAAAAGAAAATTCCGCTGAGAAAATGCGTCGCAACCGGTGAAATGCATCCGAAAAAGGACATGATCCGCGTGGTGCGTTCCAAAGAAGGAGAAGTATTCGTCGATCTTACCGGCAAAAAGTCAGGTAGAGGCGCTTATGTTTCCAAATCGGAAGATGCCATTGAATTGGCACGCAAAAAGAAGGTTTTGGACAAGCAGCTTGAAGTGAAAGTTCCAGGCGAAATCTACGAAGAGCTCGTCCATGCCGTACGCAGAGAGCAGCTGAAATCATGAATAAAGAAAAAATCCTGCAGTTTTTAGGACTTGCCACGCGTGCACGCAAGCTGGTAACCGGTGAAGAACTGGTCATTAGCGAAGTGCGCCGCGGCAACGCGAAATTAGTCATTGTGGCTGAAGATGCGTCCGAAAATACGAGAAAAAAACTGCATGATAAATGCAATTCCTATAATGTTCCAGTGCGCATAGGCGCTAGCCGCTATGAAATTGGCCATGCAATAGGAAAAGAAGCACGCGTCGTTCTGGCGATTACCGATAACGGTTTTGCCAAGAAAATGACGAGCTTGTTTGATGAAAACTAACCGGGGGTGAGCAGATGACCAAAATTCGAGTACATGAATACGCTAAAAAAGTAAATAAACCGAGCAAAGACATCATCGACGAATTGTCAAAAATGAATATCAAGGTCAATAATCATATGGCTACTTTAGAAGATAATGCTGTGACGAAATTGGACGGCATTTATAAAAAACCTGCACAAGGAAACCGTGCACAAGGTTCACAATCCCGCCCGCAAGGCCAAAACCAGCGTCGCGGTCAAAGTGGACAAGGAAGCCAAGGTGGGCAAAGCCGTCCTCAAGGCGGTCAAGGCCAGAACCGTACAGGTAGCCAAGGCGGACAAAACCGCACACAGGGTGGTCAAAACCGTTCACAATCGTCGCAGCAAGGCACAGGAACTGGAGCGAATGCTCAAGCAGGCCGCGGATCAAACTTCACGCCAAAAGCTGCTAAACCAGCTCCAGGACCAGGCCAACGCGGCCGTTCTGGTGGACCAGGCCGCGGCGGGCAAAATCGCAATCGTAAAGGCAAGCAGCAGCGTCCGGTAAACCCGATGCCGCCAATGCCGAAACGCGAAAAAGAATTGCCGTCAAAAATCACATTCAGTGAATCGTTGACTGTAGGCGATTTGGCGAAAAAATTAGGGCGCGAGCCTTCAGAAATCATCAAAAAGTTGTTCATGCTCGGCGTTATGGCAACGATCAACCAAGAGTTGGATAAAGATGCCATTGAACTCGTCTGTGCAGAATACGATGTAGAAGTAGAAGAAGAAATCTTAATCGACAAAACAGATTTGGAAGTCTACTTCGAACCTGAAGAAGAAGCCAAAAAAGAAGAACGCCCATCTGTCGTTACAATCATGGGCCACGTCGACCACGGGAAAACGACTTTGCTGGATTCAATCCGTCACACGAAAGTGACTGCTGGAGAAGCAGGCGGAATCACACAGCATATTGGCGCGTACCAAGTCGAAGAAGATGGCAAGAAAATCACGTTCCTCGATACACCAGGACACGCAGCGTTCACAACAATGCGTGCTCGCGGTGCGAAAGTAACTGATATCGCGATTATCGTCGTAGCTGCTGATGACGGCGTTATGCCACAAACAGTAGAAGCAATCAACCACGCAAAAGCGGCTGAAGTTCCGATCATCATCGCAGTCAACAAAATGGATAAACCGTCTGCTAACCCGGACCGCGTTATGCAGGAATTGACCGAGCATGGCTTAGTGCCTGAAGCATGGGGTGGCGAGACGATTTTCGTACCGCTTTCCGCTTTAAACGGAGACGGAATCGATACATTGCTTGAGATGATCTTGCTTGTCTCTGAAGTGGGGGAACTAAAAGCAAATCCTGGCCGCCGTGCAATCGGTACGGTTATTGAAGCAGAACTCGACAAAGGCCGTGGATCGGTCGCGACATTGCTCGTACAAGATGGCACTTTGCATGTTGGTGACCCAATCGTTGTCGGCAATACGTTCGGACGCGTCCGTGCGATGGTCAATGACCTTGGCCGCCGTGTGAAAACTGCTGGGCCTTCGACGCCAGTTGAAATTACTGGTCTTAGTGATGTGCCACAAGCAGGCGACCGTTTTGTTGTCTTTGAAGATGAGAAAACAGCCCGTCAAATCGGTGAAGCGCGCTCGGCTACTGCCTTGCAGGAAATGCGTTCTGAAAAGAACCGCGTAACACTGGATAACTTGTTTGATCAATTGAAACAAGGCGAGATGAAAGAGTTGAACTTGATCGTCAAAGCAGATGTTCAAGGAACAGTTGAAGCTATGGCTGCTTCTCTCTTGAAAATCGATGTAGAAGGCGTTAACGTCAAAGTCATCCACACGGGTGCTGGAGCAATCACAGAGTCCGATGTATCCCTAGCGGCAGCTTCTAATGCCATTATCATCGGCTTTAACGTACGCCCGGATGTCAACGCTAAACGCGCGGCGGATGCAGAAGGCGTCGATATTCGCTTGCACCGCATCATCTACAAAGTAATCGAAGAAATCGAAGCCGCAATGAAAGGCCTCTTGGACCCAGAATTCGAAGAGAAAATTATCGGCCAAGCAGAAATCCGCAGCACCTTCAAAGTATCTAAAGTCGGAACGATTGCCGGAAGCTATGTAACAGAAGGCAAGATTACACGCGATAGCGGCGTACGTGTCATCCGTGATGGCATTGTCGTCTTCGAAGGCGAAATCGATACATTGAAACGCTTTAAGGATGATGCAAAAGAAGTTGCCAAAGGCTACGAATGTGGTGTGACGATCAAAAACTTTAACGATGTCAAAGAAGGCGACATCATCGAAGCGTACATCATGGAAGAAATCGAAAGAAAATGATCCTCTCAATGGAATGCGAGTTTTTTATCCCGACCGCGCATTCATTGAAAGATAAACGGGCCATCGTCAAAAGCATGGTGACCCGCACGAAACAGAGATTCAATGTGTCAGCGGCGGAAGTCGATCATCAGGAAGTTTGGCAGCGCACGCGCCTCGCATTTGTCACGGTCTCTTCTTCAAAAGAAGCAGCGGAACGTGAAATGGCTCATGTGCTGCGATTTCTTGAAAGTAATCCGTCGTGGGAATGCATGGAAATAGAGAACGAATATTTGTAAGAACGGAGTGGATTCGAAATGTCATCAATGCGCTCGAATCGTGTAGCTGAGCAGATGAAAAAAGAGCTTGGCGAAATTATCGGCAGAAAATTGAAAGACCCACGCATCGGCTTTGTTACAGTGACGGATGTCGAAGTGACGGGCGACCTTCAGCAAGCAACAGTCTATATCAGCGTATTGGGCGACGACAAAGAGAAAGAGCAGACTTTGCTCGGCCTCGCCAAGTCCAAAGGATTCATCCGCTCGGAAATCGGGCAGCGGATCCGTTTGCGCAAGACTCCTGAATTGGCTTTTGAAATCGATTCGTCTGTCGCATACGGCAATCGGATTGAGTCATTGCTGCGGGATATCAAAGATCCAACAGAAGAATAAACCGAAAGCCTGCCCGTCTATTTTTAGACAGCAGGCTTTTTTCTACATAGTACCGATCGGTGTGACAGCCGATAAAGAAAGGGGTATTGGCCATGGAACCGAATGGAATTCTTCCATTATGGAAAGAACCGGGTATGACCTCCCACGATTGCGTTTTCCGTTTGCGCAAAATCCTGAAAACAAAAAAGGTCGGGCACACCGGGACGCTTGATCCACAAGTAGACGGTGTCTTGCCAATTTGCTTAGGGCGATCGACCAAAGTGGCGGAGTATATCACTGATCAAGGAAAAACATACGAAGCTGAAGTATTGCTTGGTTTTTCAACGGAAACAGAAGATGCCGAAGGTGCAGTAGTGGAACAAGATGCGAGCGACAAAACAATTAGCCGCAAACAGTTAGAAGATGCATTGCAAAGCCTAACCGGCGACATTGAACAAATCCCGCCGATGTATTCCGCAGTCAAAGTGAACGGCCGAAAGCTTTATGAATACGCGCGCAAAGGCGAATCGGTAGAGCGTCCGGTGCGGACGGTACGTATCGACTCGATTGACCTATTGGATGACGGGGATATTTGGGAAGGGCAGAATATCCGTTTCCGCATCCGCATCCGTTGCGGGAAAGGGACTTATATCCGGACACTCGCTGTCCAGATTGGCGAAGCGCTTGGCTATCCAGCTCATATGTCCCAGCTAACACGCACGCAATCCGGCAGTTTTACGAAGGAACAATGTGTGACACTTGCCGAAGTGGAGGAAATTGCGCAAAATGGGGATATCGGTTCTATTTTGCAGCCTCTTTCCTATGGCTTGAGTGCTTTCCCTTTTGAAGAAATCACAGCGGATTTACTGTTTGGCATCAAAAATGGCCAAGTACTTGAGGAACATCCGGTCTTGAAAACGGAACCGTTTGTCGTTTTCACATATCAAGGCAAACCGGCAGCATTATACAAAAGACATCCGGAAAAGCCGGGCAAAATGAAACCCGAAAAAATGTTTGGATTTCCTCCAACGGACGAGGTGTAGTATGAAAATCATTCACTTGAGTTATCCTCACGAGATGAAAGCACAAGAACACGGCCCGCTGTCGATGGCAATCGGCTTTTTTGACGGCGTTCACCGCGGTCACCAGAAAGTAATTGGCACGGCAATTGACAAAGCTCAGGCAGGCGGAATGAAATCTGCCGTTATGACCTTCGACCCGCATCCATCGCTCGTACTTGGCGGCCGCAAAGAAGAAGTTTTCTATATCACGCCTCTTGGGCAAAAAATGGAAATCTTGCAGGAAATGGGCGTCGATATTTGCTATATTGTCCGTTTCACTTCGGAATTTGCCAAATTATCTCCTGAACAATTCATCGCACATTTCATCGATGGCTTGGGCGTCAAGGAAGTCGTAGCAGGTTTTGATTTTTCGTTCGGCTTTAAAGGCGGCGGTGATATGGACTTGATGGAGTCGGCCGGCAAAGGGCGCTATAATGTCACAACCGTTGGCAAAATCGAAGCAGAAAATGAAAAGGTCAGTTCGACCCGCATTCGCCATCTATTGAAAGACGGGCTCGTCGAACCTGTCCATCGCCTGCTTGGCAGGCCCTACCGGATTTCCGGCACCGTTGTCAACGGCGACAAGCGCGGGCGTACGATTGGCTTTCCGACGGCGAACGTCGAACCCGAACTCGGCACATTCGTTCCGAAGCGCGGCGTCTATGCTGTGCGGATTGAAGTGCAAGGCGCTTATTTCGATGGTGTCTGCAATGTCGGCTACAAACCGACATTCAATAACCCCGATGTCAAAAATCTGGTCATTGAAGTCCATATCCTGGATTTCGATAAGTCAATCTATGGTGAGAAAGTCGTCGTTGAATGGCATAAGCGTATCCGCGATGAACAGAAATTTTCCGGCATCGATGAATTGAAAACCCAAATCGGGCAGGATAAAGACACCGCAAAGCAATATTTCGAAGTGTAAAGCAGACAGTTGATTTCAGGAAATCCCTGTGCTATGATATCAAAGTACTGAACGTACTAACCATTGCTTGGCACATCGAATCACCAACGTTTGCTAGGTAATAGGGGCTATCAGAGATTAGGAGGTGGAACAGCATGGCAATCACTCAAGAACGTAAAAATGAATTGATCAATGAATACAAAGTGCATGACACTGATACTGGTTCTCCAGAAATTCAGATCGCCATTCTTACAGAAGACATCAACAACTTGAACGAGCACTTGCGTACCCACAAGAAAGATCACCATTCACGTCGTGGTCTATTCAAAATGGTTGGACGCCGTCGTAACTTGCTTAAATACCTACGCGAGAACGATGTACAACGCTACCGTGAGTTAATCGGAAGACTTGGCCTACGCCGATAATAGCAAGCAGAGAAAGCGGGATTCGTCCCGCTTTTTCTTTATGCTTAAAACTTATCATTGAATCGCACTTGATGTGCTTTTTTGATACACTATTGAAAGATACATACTACAACGAAACACAGTAAGAGAGGAGCTCGACTATGGAGCAAACAAAAAAGACTTATTCATTTGACTGGGCTGGCCGCGAACTAAAGGTCGAAGTCGGTCAATTGGCTAAACAAGCGAACGGAGCGGCATTGATCCGTTACGGCGATACAGCGGTACTATCTACTGCAACCGCATCGAAATCACCGAAGCCATTGGATTTCTTTCCACTTACGGTGAACTATGAAGAGCGCCAATACGCAGTCGGAAAAATCCCGGGTGGATTCATCAAACGCGAAGGGCGCCCGTCTGAAAAAGCGACTTTGATCAGCCGCTTGATTGACCGTCCATTGCGTCCGCTATTCCCTGACGGTTTCCGCAACGAGGTACAAGTCATTTCCATGGTTATGTCAGTCGATCAGGACTGCCCATCTGAAATGGCTGCGATGTTTGGATCGTCACTCGCTTTGATGATTTCAGATATTCCATTCGACGGGCCAATCGCAGGCGTCATTGTCGGCATGATTGATGGCGAGTACGTTATCAACCCGACAGGCGAACAACTGGAGAAAAGCTCGATCAACTTGACGGTTGCCGGTACAAAAGACGCCATCAATATGGTAGAAGCCGGTGCGAAAGAAGTGTCTGAAGAGGCTATTCTTGAAGCGATCATGTTCGGCCACGAAGAAATCAAGAAATTGATCGCTTTCCAAGAAGAAATCGCTGCAGAAGTGGCTAAAGAGAAATCGGCCGTCCAATTATACGAATTGGATGCGGACTTGACGGCTGAACTGAAAACAGCTGTGGAACAAGACATGAATGCAGCTGTTCAAGTAAACGAAAAGCAAGCGCGCAATGAAGCCATTGCCGCTGTTCGCGAACGTGCGCTTGAAGCCTATGCAGATTCAGAAGACGATATTAAAAAACAAGCAGGCCAAGTGCTCGATAAAATGGTTAAAGATGAAGTCCGCCGTCTGATCACGGATGAGAAAATCCGTCCAGACGGCCGTGGCCCGTCCGAGATCCGCGCACTTTCTTCTGAAGTCGGCGTTCTTGCACGTACTCACGGTTCTGGCCTTTTCACGCGCGGCCAAACGCAGGCAATGAGCATCTGTACCCTTGGCGCACTTGGTGATGTTCAAATCATCGATGGCCTTGGCTTGGAAGAGACGAAGCGGTTTATGCACCATTACAATTTCCCGTTATTCTCTGTTGGGGAAACTGGCTTCTTGCGCGGCCCTGGCCGTCGCGAAATCGGCCACGGGGCACTAGGCGAACGGGCTCTTGAAGCGGTTATTCCAAATGAAAAAGATTTCCCTTATACGATTCGACTCGTTTCCGAAGTGTTGGAATCGAACGGTTCAACATCGCAAGCAAGTATCTGTGCTTCGACTTTGGCGATGATGGACGCGGGTGTACCGATTAAAGCACCGGTTGCCGGCATTGCAATGGGCCTTGTGAAAAAAGGCGAGAACTATACGGTTCTGTCTGACATCCAAGGAATGGAAGACCATCTCGGCGATATGGACTTTAAAGTTGCCGGAACAGCAGATGGTGTCACTGCCCTTCAAATGGATATTAAAATTGACGGCTTGTCCCGTGAAATTCTCGAAGAAGCATTAACACAAGCGAAAATCGGGCGTCTGCACATTTTGGAGTCGATGATTGCGACAATCAACACACCGCGCACGACATTGTCCAAATTTGCGCCGAAGATTATCATGGTGAAGATCAATCCAGACAAAATCCGCGACGTCATCGGGCCGGGCGGAAAAGTCATCAATAAAATCATCGATGAAACGGGCGTTAAGATCGATACAGAACAAGATGGTACGATTTTCATTTCTTCTGTTGATGAAGAAATGAACGCTAAAGCGAAAGCGATGATCGAAAACATCGTGCGCGAAGCAAAAGTCGGCGAATATTACGAGGGCGCCGTTAAACGCATCGAAAAATTCGGCGCATTCGTTGAACTGTTCCCAGGCAAAGACGGCCTTCTCCACATTTCAGAAATCCAGGAAGAACGGACAAAAGAAGTGGAAGATGTCTTGAAAATGGGCGATGTTGTGAAAGTAAAAGTTATCGAAATCGATCGTCAAGGACGCGTTAATTTGTCCCGCAAAACGGTTTTGAAAGAAGAAAAAGAAGCAGCTGAAAAGGCATAAAACGTTAAATAAAAAATGGGAAAATTGCCGGTGGCATTCGCCGGCAATTTTTTTCATATCCAGGAGGGCTTTTAATGGTTACCACACATACTTGCCAAAATGGCTTGCGCATCGTTTCTGAACACATCCCGCATTTCCGTTCCGTAGCAGTCGGCGTATTCGTCAATACGGGATCGCGCGATGAGCGGCCGGAAGAAAACGGCATCACGCATTTTATCGAACATCTGTTGTTCAAAGGAACAGAGAAACGCAGCGCCAAGGATATTGCACGTGAATTCGACCGCATCGGCGGCGACTTGAACGCCTACACTTCAAAGGAATATACATGCTATTATGCTAAAGTGCTTGATCACCATGCGCCACTCGCGGTTGAAGTATTGGCCGATATGTTTTTCAATTCGGTGATGGACCCTGTGGAAATTGATAAAGAACGGCTCGTTGTTAAAGAGGAAATCAGCATGACCGAAGATATGGCGGACGATGATGTCCATGAACAATTATGGCGTGTCATGTATCCAGATAATGCGATTGGCGCACCGATCTTAGGCACCAACGAAACGCTGGACCGCTTCTCAAGACAGCAGATTTTGGCTTTTATGGAGCGCCATTACACGCCATCAAACACAGTAGTTTCCGTAGCTGGCCATATAGATGATCGATTGCTTGGCCAAATCGAAACCCTGTTCGGTTCGTTTGAGCGAAAACGCCCGGACAATGCGCATATTATGCCGACGTTCGTTGCTGGACAATCGATTAAGTATAAAGAAACAGAGCAAGCCCACATTTGTCTCGGGTATCCAGGGTTGGCGCTGCAGGACGATAAGTTGTTTGCGCTGGCGGTATTGAACAATATCATCGGCGGCTCAATGTCTTCTCGCCTGTTCCAGGAAATCCGCGAAGACCGCGGGCTTGCCTACTCGGTCTATTCTTACCACTCCGCATACTCAGATCATGGTACGCTTGCCATTTACGGAGGAACTGCCGACCATCAAGTAGGAGAAGTCGAAGAATTGATCCGGACATCGCTCCAGTGCATGCAAGAAGGCGATATCAGCGACTTGGAAATTTCCGATTCCCGCGAGCAATTAAAAGGCAATTTGCTGCTCGGGCTAGAGAGTACAGGAGCCCGGATGAGCCGCAACGGGAAATATGAATTGCTTCACGGCAAACACCAATCTGCTGACGAGATCATTCGCTTGATTGACTCCGTCGAACATGAACACGTAATGGATTTGGTGCAATTGACTTCCACTGCACCGGCCGTCTCCATTATCCGTTCCCAATGAAAACTGAATTGCGGCAATTTGTCGCGTTGATGCGATAAATTATGTTACAATAACGCAAATTAGCTAAGAAGGAGAGAGTCGAGTGAAAACCTATAATGTAGCGATCATGGGCGCAACCGGTGCCGTCGGCCAGCAAATGAAGGATCAGCTGGAAAAGCGCAACTTCCCTGTCGGGGACATTAAATTCCTGTCTTCTGCCCGCTCTGCCGGCAAAGAAATCAAGTTCAATGGACAATCGTACACCGTAGAAGAAGCGATGCCAGAATCGTTTGAGGGAGTGGACATCGCTCTGTTCAGCGCAGGTGGCAGCATCTCGGAAAAATTTGCGCCTGAAGCCGTGAAACGTGGCGCAGTCGTAGTCGATAATACGAGCGCATTTCGCATGAATGAAGATGTGCCGCTCGTCGTCCCTGAAGTGAACAAATCAGCGCTAAAAGGCCATTCTGGCGTTATTGCCAACCCGAATTGCTCGACCATCCAAATGGTGTGCGCCTTGCAGCCGCTAAAAGAGCAATTCGGCTTGCAAAAAATTATCGTTTCCACGTATCAGGCGGTGTCAGGTGCCGGAATCGATGCCATCAACGAATTAAAAGATCAATCAGCGGATTTTGATAACGCTGCAACGGCCGAAGCGAAAGTTTTACCTGTAAAATCAGCCGATCGCCATTATCCGATCGCCTTCAATGCAGTGCCGCAGATCGACCAATTCGCGGACAACGGCTATACGCTGGAAGAAATGAAAATGATCAACGAAACGAAGAAAATCATGAGCGACCAAGGCTTGGCGGTCGCAGCGACTTGTGTGCGATTGCCCGTCGTGACAGGCCACTCCGAATCCGTTTATGTGGAATTGAATGATACGCCGTCTGTCGAGCAAGTGAGAGATGCGCTGAACGGCGCGCCAGGCGTCGTGCTGCAAGACAATCCCGCCAATCAGGAATACCCGATGCCCTTGATGGCGGCTGGGAAAGATGATGTGTTCGTCGGCCGTATCCGCAAAGACCTCGACAACCCGAATGGCTATCATTTATGGATTGTCTCCGATAATTTGATCAAAGGAGCGGCATTGAACTCGGTTCAAATTGCTGAAGCGCTCATCGAAGAACAATTGCTGTAAGCGATTTGACCATCATCCTGCTGCGGATGTTCGGCATACGCGTGTAAAATCTAAGGCTATCCGATGCCGCTTGGAAGTTGTTGCTTCCTGGTGTGTGCGGGTGGCTTTTTTTGTTTCACGAACGGATGTTTTGAGTCAGGCATGTGAGGTAAATACCCGTGAATATTTTTTCTTTGGACTGTTACCGGTGATTACCGTATAATGAAGGCTATGGATCTGTACGGGTGAAATATTTTTAGGAGGAAATCAATTGAGTAAAATTAAAAACGAAGTCATAAGAGTCATTCCGCTTGGCGGAGTAGGAGAAATCGGGAAAGCGATGTATGTTATCGATATCGACGATGACCTGTTCGTCGTCGACAGCGGCTTGATGTTCCCAGAAGATGAGATGCTTGGCGTCGATATCGTCATTCCGGATGTCACATATCTCGAAGAAAACAAAGACCGTGTCAAAGGGATCTTCCTGACGCACGGCCACGAAGATGCGATCGGTTCGATTGCATACCTATTGAAGAAAGTCCAAGCGCCGGTGTACGGCTCGAAGCTGACCATCGCGCTTGCCAAAGAACATGTAAAAGAGCTCGGTTCGCTTAAGCACCATAAATTCTTTGAAGTTACCAATAAGAGCCGCATGAATTTCGACAAGACACACGTCACCTTTTTCCATACGACACACAGCATCCCGGATGCACTAGGAATCGTCTTCCATACATCGGAAGGCGCTATCGTCCACACCGGTGAATTCAAGTTCGACCAGTCGATGCAGGGCAGCTACCGCCCGGATTACGCCAAAATGGCGAAGCTCGGGGAAGATGGCGTCTTGATGTTGCTATCAGATTCCACAGAAGCGGAGCGTCCAGGCTATACGACGTCCGAAACGGTAGTAGCCGACCATATTTTGACGGCATTCCATCAGGCTCCAGGGCGCATTCTTGTGTCGCTTTATTCATCCAACTTCATCCGTATCCAGCAAGTATTCGACATTGCGCATCAAACTGGCAAGAAAGTTGCCGTCATCGGCAAAAGCCTGGAGAAGAGCTATGAAGTCGGATTACGCCTGGGTTACTTGGAAGTGGACGAAGACACCGTTATTTCCTTGAAAGATCTGGAGAAATACAATGATGATGAAGTTGTTATCATCGTGACGGGCAACCAAGGTGAACCGCTCGAAGCGCTCGACAAAATGGTTAAACGCCAGCATAAAGACGTGCGTATCAACGAAACCGACACGGTGTTGATCACGTTCACGCCGTCACCAGGCATGGAAGTACCAATGTTTCAGACAATGAACAAATTGGCAAAAGCCGGCGCGAAAGTACTGACATCGAACAAGAAAGTCCACGTCTCCGGGCACGGCAGCCAGGAAGATTTAAAGATGATGCTGAATTTGATGAAGCCGAAGTATTTTGTCCCAATCCAAGGGGAATACAAAATGCTCATCGCCCATTCAAAATTAGCTCAACAGGTTGGAATCGCTAAATCGGATATCTTCATTGCCGATAAAGGCGATATCGTCGAATATCGAAAAGAAAAAGTCCGTATGAGCGGCCGTGTTACGACGGGCAATGTCTTGATCGATGGAATTGGTATCGGGGATGTCGGAAATATCGTCCTCCGTGACCGCAAACTATTGTCGCAAGATGGAATTTTCATCATTGTCGTTACTTTGAACCGCAAAGAGAAACGTATTGCTTCAGGGCCTGAGATCATTTCCAGAGGGTTTGTCTACGTTCGCGAATCGGAACAATTGCTTGATGAGTCGAGTCAATTGGTGCGCAAAGTCGTCGATAAATACGTGATGCGCGATGCATTCGAATGGAACAACATCAAACAGGAAATCCGCGATACGCTGAATTCTTATCTGTACCAGCAAACGAAGCGACGTCCGATGATCATTCCGATCATCATGGAATACTAAGAATACAAGTAAAGGGATTCCATACCGATGTTATCGGCAGGAATCCTTTTTCATTACGTAAGAAAAGAGGGAATCTTATGGCGCCAAGCCGGACCAATAAAAAACCAAGCGCTAAGCCGCGGACCAAACCACGCACCAAGCCAAAAGCTAAACCAAGAGCCAAGAAAAAACGCCAGCCGGTGCCGATGATCGCTTATGAAGTAACGGGGCTCATTATGATCGGCATCGCGATCTTAATGGTCTTCCGGCTCGGCTTGATCGGCCGCATGTTCAACAATATGGCTGAATACCTGCTCGGTTATTTGGCCTTTCTCGCACCACTGGCCTTGATTGCAGCCGCACTTCACATCATGGTCAAACGTGGGTTGCCGAAAATCCGCGCGAAAATTGCAGCCGGCTCACTATTTCTCCTTGCCGGTGCCTTATTGATCAGCCATTTAATCTGGTCAGCTGGCTCGATCCTGCCGATTACTTCTGCGAATGTCATGTCGGAAACTTCTAAAATGACGCAAATGACGGGAACGATCTGGGGCAATTATGAAGCGACAGGAGGCGGCTTTTTCGGCGCGGTGTTGTATGCGCTGCTCCACATCCTGTTCGCCACTGCGGGGACTTGGGTGATTGCCATCATCTTGCTGTCGATCGGTGCCATCATCTTGACAGGCAAAACGGCTGCGCCAGTTATTGCAGAGCGCTTGCCGATTGTCGGCGAAGCGATGCGGTCACTCGTAGAACGCTTCAAGCCGGAACGCAAACCGGCGAAGAAACAGCCGCGCAGAAAAAATGCACCTGAAAAGGTATTGGAAATGAACGAACAATTGGCTTATGACGACACACTTGAAGAATCGGAGACTACACTGGTCTTTGATCAGGAAACAAACCGGGAGCCGGAAGAGGAAGCGGAAAAAGAGCCGATCATTTCGGCATTTACAGAAAAGGTCAAACCGAAGCGCCAGGATGTAGAGAAGGAAAAACCGAAAACCGAGGCTTCCGAAGAAATCAGGCATGTTGACCCAGAAACGGGGGAGATTTTGAAGGAGCCGGTCATGTCGATGAAAGAGGAAGCGGAAAACGAAGATTATGCCTTGCCGCCGATCGATTTATTGACCTTGCCGCCGCATAGTGACCAAAGTGGGGAATATTCGGGCATTCAAAAAAATGCCAAGAAACTCGAGAAAACCTTCCAAAGCTTCGGTGTTCGCGCGAAAGTGACGCAAGTTCATCTAGGTCCTGCCGTGACGAAATATGAAGTACTGCCGGATGTCGGCGTGAAAGTCAGCAAAATTGTCAGCCTTCACGACGACTTAGCATTGGCGCTTGCTGCTCGCGATATCCGCATTGAAGCACCGATTCCTGGAAAATCGGCGATCGGCATTGAAGTGCCGAATACCGAAGTCGCAGTCGTGAGCCTTCGGGAAGTACTAGAATCGGAAGAAAACAACCGGCCCGACTCGAAATTATTGTTCGGTCTCGGCCGCGACGTCACGGGCCAAGCGGTCATGACCGAACTCAATAAAATGCCCCATCTGCTCGTTGCGGGTTCTACAGGCAGCGGGAAATCGGTATGCATCAACGGCATTATCACGAGCATTATCATGCGCGCCAAGCCGCATGAAGTGAAGATGATGATGATTGACCCGAAAATGGTCGAGCTGAATGTCTACAATGGCATTCCCCATCTACTCGCACCAGTAGTGACAGACCCACGGAAAGCGGCCCAAGCCTTAAAGAAAATCGTCTCGGAAATGGAGCGGCGCTATGAGCTGTTTTCCCATACCGGTACACGCAATATCGAAGGCTATAACGATTATGTCGACACATTCAACGCAGAAAACGAAGAAAAGCATCCGAAGCTGCCGTTTATTGTTGTCATCGTCGATGAATTGGCGGATTTGATGATGGTCGCGTCCAACGAAGTGGAAGATGCCATCACGCGGCTTGCGCAAATGGCGCGTGCTGCCGGCATCCATTTGATCATCGCTACACAGCGCCCGAGCGTCAATGTCATCACCGGCGTTATCAAGGCGAATATCCCATCGCGCATCGCATTTGCAGTGTCATCCGCAATCGATTCACGCACCATTCTCGACATGGGCGGGGCAGAGAAATTGCTCGGCCGCGGCGATATGCTGTTCCTCGGTGCCGGACAATCCAAACCGGTGCGCGTGCAAGGGGCGTTCCTGTTGGATACCGAAGTGGAAAAAATCGTCGACTTTTCAATCGAACAGCAAAAAGCGCAATACCAGGAAGATATGATCCCATCAGATGTGGAAGAAGTAAGCATCGACCAGGAAACAGACGAACTTTATGACGAAGCGGTGCAATTGGTCACAGAAATGCAGACGGCATCTGTGTCGATGCTGCAGCGCAGGTTCCGTGTCGGCTATTCCCGTGCCGCCCGAATCATAGACCAAATGGAGCAGCGCGGGGTCGTCGGACCATATGAAGGTAGTAAGCCGCGCCATGTCCTGGTTCCTAAGCAGGAAGAATACTGATTGGTCAATAGCTGATTTGTGACAAAATGTTTAGTATTTGAGAAAGCTTGTGGAGGAAAATTCGCAGAATTCGACAAATTGCTATTTATTTCATTTCTATTAAATGGTATAGTAATTCTGATTAGTAGGAATGTTTTACATCAGATGTCTGATCTCTGTCATGGGTGGTGAATCATATGACAATCAAATCGGATCACCGTGCATTGTATCTCCAAGTGATCGATCGAATGAAGCAAGATATTGCTTCGGGTGTCTATAAAGAGAAAGAGAAATTGCCATCCGAGTTCGAATTATCGAAATCACTTGGAGTGAGCCGTGCGACTCTACGCGAGGCGCTGCGGCTTCTGGAAGAAGATAATGTAATCGTCAGGCGCCACGGTGTCGGAACGTTTGTCAATTCGAAACCGGTATTTTCATCGGGCATAGAGGAATTGACAAGCGTCTCCGATATGATCCGGCAGGCGGGAATGGAACCCGGAGTGGTCTACTTGAGCACTTCGGAGTCCGTTTGTTCTGAAGAAGATGTTAACCGCTTTCATTGCAATCCGGATGATACTGTCATTTCCATTGAACGCGTCCGAACGGCGAATGGGGAGCCTGTCGTCTATTGCATCGACAAAGTGCCTTCCGTCTTCATGCCCGAAGGTTTTCTCGGACGCAAAGAAAGTTCTATCTTCTCGGCGCTTGAAGAATCCGGCGATATCCGCATCTCGTATGCGGTCACCTTCATCGACCCAACAGGGTATCACGAAGAAGCGTCACCGATCCTCGAATGCGATCCAGAAACCGCATTACTTGTCTTAAAACAGCATCATTACGATGAAAACGATCGCCTGGTGCTGTATTCCAAGAACTATTTCCGGGCTGACAAGTTCAGTTTCCACGTAGTTCGCAAACGTCTGTAAACATCTGATTCCTGCTATTATCAAAAAAACCTTGGGGGTTATCACATTGATTAAACGTAAATTTGGCGTAGGTTTATCATTAATGCTGGCGGCTGGAGTTCTTGCAGCATGCGGCAGCGAAGAAGATACTTCGAACGGCGGCGACTCTGCTGAAGGCGGAGAAGGCACTGAAGAAGCAAGCGATTTCTCTGTAGCGATGGTTACGGATGTCGGAGGCGTCGATGACAAATCCTTCAACCAATCTGCATGGGAAGGCGTTCAGCAATTCGGTGAAGAAAATGGCCTTGAAAAAGGCGACGGCGGGTTCGATTACCTCCAGTCTGCTTCTGACGCTGATTACAACACCAACTTGAATAACTTAATCCGCCGTGATTTCGATGTGGTCTTCGGGATTGGCTTCTTGATGGAAGGCGCTGTCAAAGAAATCGCTGAACAGCAGCCTGACGCACAAATCGCCATCATCGATGCGGTAGTTGATGCTCCAAATGTTGCAAGCGTCTTGTTCAAAGAGCAAGAAGGGGCATTCCTTGCAGGGGTTGCTGCAGCATTGATGACAGAAACCGATAAAATCGGTTTTGTCGGCGGCATGGAGATTCCGGTTATCGAACGCTTTGAAGCCGGCTTCCTTGAAGGGGTAAAAGCTGTTGACGATACAATCGAAGTCGATGTTCAATATACAGGTGCTTTTGATAAAGCAGAATTGGGTAAAACAACTGCTAACCGCATGTACAGTGCTGGGGCAGATATCATCTTCCACGCAGCAGGCGGAACGGGTAACGGCGTATTCACTGAAGCAAAAGAGCGCATCGAAGCTAACCCTGATGAAAAAGTATGGGTTATCGGCGTTGATGCTGACCAATACGAAGAAGGACAAGCTGGCGATGTAAACGTTACATTGACTTCAGTTTTGAAACGTGTAGATACAGCGGTTATCAACATTTCTGAACAAGCGATGAACGGGGAATTCCCAGGCGGGGAAACGGTTACTTATGGTTTGTCTGACGATGGAGTAGCCCTTGCAGATTCTCGTGGCGCGATTCCTGAAGATGTCATGAGCCAGATCGAAGAATACAAAGAACAAGTAATTTCTGGGGACATTGAAGTTCCTGAAACAGTTTCTGAATAAGCTGTAGTCAAATACGGTCATCATAAAGACCGGGTATCCGGTCTTTATGATTTTTTTTCGTCTATTTTTCGAAAGATTAATAGATGAAAGGTTTCTGCTAAAAGAAGCCTTTCATGTATTAATTCATTACATTAAGAAACAACCAGTCTCCGAGGGAGTGAAAACCGTGGAATATGTTATTGAAATGCTGAATATCCGCAAAGAGTTCGGGAACTTTGTCGCCAACGACAATATCACCTTGCAGCTTGAAAAAGGGGAGATTCATGCACTGCTCGGTGAAAACGGGGCAGGAAAATCCACCTTGATGAACGTCTTGTTTGGATTGTATCAACCGGAAGGCGGCGAAATCCGGGTCAGAGGGAAGAAAGTGGATATTTCCAACCCGAACGTAGCGAACGATCTCGGCATTGGCATGGTACATCAACACTTTATGCTGGTCGAGAATTTCAGCGTCACCGAAAACATTATACTCGGCAGCGAGCCGACTAAAATGGGCGTCACCAACAAGAAAGATGCGGCACAAAAAGTGGCGAAATTATCAGAGCAATATGGCTTGAATGTCGACCCATATGCCATCATCGAAGACATTTCAGTCGGCATGCAGCAGCGCGTGGAAATTTTGAAAACACTTTACCGCGGCGCAGAAATTCTGATATTCGATGAGCCGACAGCTTCACTGACGCCTCAGGAGATCACGGAATTGATCCAGATTATGAAGCGTTTAATTGCAGAAGGCAAGTCGATCATTTTGATCACCCACAAATTAAAAGAAATCATGGATGTTTCAGACCGCGTGACAGTCATCCGCAAGGGACAAGGCATAGGGACGGTGACGACATCGGAAACCAATCCGAATGATTTGGCAGCCTTAATGGTCGGTCGCCAAGTTACCTTCAAGACCGAAAAAGGCCCAGCATATCCAACAGAGGAGATCTTGTCTGTCAAAGATCTCGTTGTCGAGGATTACCGCGGCATCGCCAAGGTGAAAAACTTGAATCTTACTGTTCGTAAAGGCGAAATTGTCGGAATTGCGGGAATCGACGGCAATGGCCAATCAGAATTGATTGAAGCCATCACGGGCCTGCGCAAAGTCAAAAGCGGGAAAGTGTGGATTCATGGCAAAGACGTCACCGGGATGAAACCGCGCAAAGTGACGGAATCCGGCGTCGGCCATATTCCGCAAGACCGACATAAGCACGGCTTGGTACTTGATTTTCCGATCGGCCACAATATCGCATTGCAAACTTACTATACAGCGCCGATCTCGAAGTCCGGAATCATGGATTATAACAAAATTACGGAAAAAGCCCAGCAGATCATCAAGGATTTTGATGTGCGTACTCAAGGCCCACATGAGCCAGCGCGCGCGTTGTCTGGGGGCAATCAGCAAAAAGCAATCATCGGCCGTGAAGTCGACCGCAATCCAGACTTGCTCATTGCGGCGCTCCCAACGCGCGGTTTGGATGTAGGGGCTATCGAATTTATCCATAGCCGTCTAATTGAACAACGCGATAACGGCAAAGCGGTCCTATTGATTTCATTTGAATTGGATGAAGTCATGAACGTCTCTGATCGCATAGCCGTCATTCACGACGGTGAAATCGTCGACGTGGTCATTCCTGAAGAAACGACTGAACAACAACTGGGTCTTCTCATGGCAGGACATGCGGATAAAGACAAGAAAGGCGGGAAGCACCGTGTCGAATAGAGCGACAAACTTGCTGGTCCCGATCGTTTCCGTCGTGCTCGGCCTGATCGTAGGCGCGATTATCATGCTCGTCAGCGGTTATAGCCCAATCGAAGGCTATGCTGCATTATGGAACGGTATTTTTGGAGACCTTTACACCATCGGCGAAACACTTCGCCAAATTACACCTTATTTATTGGCCGGTCTAGCGGTAGCATTCGCTTTCCGCTCAGGGCTCTTTAACATTGGAGTAGAAGGACAATTGATCGTCGGTTGGTTCGCTGCAGCTTATGTTGGCGTAGCGGTTGAACTGCCGAAAATCATTCATTTGCCGCTGGCGATTCTTGCTGCGGCTGTCGCTGGAGCTTTATGGGGCTTTGTTCCGGGGCTATTGAAAGCCAAGTTCCGTGTACATGAAGTTATCGTCACCATCATGATGAACTATATTGCGCTTCACGTTACCAATGCCTTAATCCGAACGGTGTCTGAGGGGGGAGACCGCACGGAGCGGATTTTCGCCAGTGCTTCCCTTCGTTCCGAATTCTTAGAGAACTTGACGGAATTTTCCCGTCTGCATCTTGGGTTGCTGCTTGCACTGATTATGGTCGGTGTTATGTGGTTTATCCTGGAGAAGACAACGCTTGGCTTCGAGCTGAAAGCGGTCGGTTTCAACCAGCATGCTTCTGAATATGCTGGAATGAACGTCAATAAAAATATCATCATGGCGATGGTCATTTCCGGAGCATTTGCAGGCCTTGCGGGCGCGATGGAAGCTCTGGGGACATTCGAGTATGTTTCGTCAAAAGGTGGTTTCACTGGAATCGGATTTGACGGCATCGCCGTTGCGCTTCTGGGGATGAATACGCCGCTTGGTGTCATTTTCGGGGCTACATTATTCGGTTCCTTGAAATACGGCGCACTCAATATGCCGAATGCTGCAGGCATTCCAATTGAGATCGTTGAAATTGTCATCGCCGTGATCATCTTCTTCGTAGCATCCGGCTATATCATTCGTTTGCTGCTGCTCCGAGCGGCTGGCAAAAAGAAGGAGGCGAAGTGATATGAGCTTTATGGAGATTCTATATTTCATCGTTCCTTCGGCAATTTTCTATGCAGCACCGCTTATTCTTGTTGCAATTGGCGGTGTGTTCTCTGAACGTTCTG
Source organism: Planococcus sp. CP5-4_YE (assembly GCF_019042655.1). Lineage (GTDB taxonomy): Bacteria > Bacillota > Bacilli > Bacillales_A > Planococcaceae > Planococcus. The sequence goes on along the minus strand of NZ_JAHPZO010000001.1, from coordinate 242,371 downwards.
GCGTTGTCAACATCGGCCTGGAGGGTTTGATGGTCATCGGCGCATTTGTCGGTATTTTGTTCAACTTGTTATTCGCGGATACATTCGGTGGAATGACACCATGGCTAGCATTGATTGCTGCAATGGTTGCAGCGATGCTGTTGTCGCTGCTTCACGCCGTGGCATCGATTTCATTCCGCGCCGACCAAGTCGTTTCAGGGGTTGCCATCAACTTATTGGCAATCGCACTTGCACTTTATTTGGTGAAAAGCATTTTCGATAAAGGCCAGACGGATTTCATCACCGAACGTTTTGCACGTTATAACGTTCCGGTGTTATCTGACATTCCTGTCATCGGCCCATTATTCTTCACATCGGTTTACAATACCTCATTCTTTGCAATCGGTGTGGCGATCCTGGCATGGTTCGTCATCTACAAGACTCCGTTCGGCTTGCGTTTGCGCGCAGTCGGCGAGCATCCGATGGCAGCTGATACAATGGGGATCAACGTCGCAAGAATGCGCTATGTAGCAGTCATGATTTCCGGCGCACTCGCTGGAATCGGCGGCGCGATCTATGCGCAGACGATTACTGGAGACTTCGGCCATGCGACAATCAACGGCCAAGGCTTTATGGCGCTTGCTGCAATGATCTTCGGAAAATGGCATCCGCTTGGTGCAATGGGCGCGGCTTTATTCTTTGGCTTCGCGCAATCCTTGAGCATTGTCGGTTCTTCGATTCCGTATATCCAGGAAATTCCGAACGTCTTCCTGTTGATCTTGCCGTATGTCTTGACGATCTTTGCGCTGGCTGGCTTCATCGGCCGCGCCAATGCTCCGAAAGCGAACGGGAAACCGTATATTAAAGGACAGCGTTAAACAGATGCCGCATATCAGCGGACTGAAAACTGGCGGGGAACTCCCCGCCAGTTTTTTTATGGAAAAAATCAAGAGCAGGCTCTGGCGGTTGGAAAAACCCTTCATTAAATAGCGTGCTGGAGGCTGAGATGTTTCAAGGAATTTGCATAATCGAGGAATCGCTTGAAATCCGGCTGCTTTTTTCCAGTGGTTTCCTCCGGTTTCATTGCATTTAAAGGAAAAAGTCCGGTATAGTTAGTGTATGAATTACGAGAGGGGATCCAACATGTTTGAAACCAATAAGATTGCACAAGGCGTCCATGTCCACGTACACCAAACGACGCAATTCAAAACGATTAATTTTTCGATCCGCTTCAAGGACCGCCTTACCGTGAAAAATGCTTCCGAACGCGCGATCCTGGCAAATGTCTTGCAGCACAGCAACGAAATGTATCCATCCCATACAGCACTGCGCATGGTGCTCGATGATTTATACGGAACCTCCTTATACATAGATTCCACCAAACGCGGAGACGACCATATCCTCAATTTGAATGTCGAAACCGTTAATGACCAATATCTATCGGATGAAGGCGTTCTTGAGAAAGTGATGAATTTGATGTATATCGTCCTGTTCAAGCCGAATTTTGAGAATGAGCTGTTCAAGGAGAGCATTTTCAAGCGGGAACAGGAATCCATCGTCCAGCGCATCGAATCGGTATTTGATGATAAAACCCGTTACGCCCAGCAGCGCATGATGGAACTCGGGCTTCCCGGCCATCCTGCTTCGATTACTTCGAACGGTTCAATCGAACAAGTCAAGCAAGTGACCAATGAGTCGCTTGTTGCTGCATACCACCATATGCTGGAAAATAACGAAGTGGAGATTTACGTGGTGGGAGACGTTTCACCGGAAGTGATCTCTGCGCATATCCGCGATTATTTCCATTTTACCGACCGCAAAGAACTTCCTGAAAAAATGGAAACCCAATTGCAGCCGCCCGAACAGTCCCGCGTGCTAGAATACGAGGACATGAAACAAGGGAAATTGCATATGATGTTCTTCACACCGGTCACATTCCGCGACGAAGATTTCCCGGTCATGCAATTGATGAACGGCATTTTCGGCGGATACGCGCATTCAAAATTGTTCGCCAATATCCGCGAGAAGGAAAGCATGGCTTATTACGTATCGAGTTCCTATGCCTCGCAGTTCGGCCTGATGTTCGTCCTTGCCGGCATCGACCGCAAGTTGGAAGAAAAAGCGGTTTCGTTGATCCTAGGCCAATTGGATGAAATCAAGCAAGGGCATATTACCGATACCGAGTTGGACCAGACGAAAGCTTTGCTCACCAACCAATTAAAAGAAGCGCTCGATTCGGCAAGAGGCCAAATCGATATTTACGATCAATACATGGAACTTTCGGAAGACTTTGAACCTGCCTATTTGATTGAAAGATGGGAAAGCGTAACAAAAGAGCAGATTGCGCAGGCAGCAAACAATATCAGTTTGCAAATGACGTATTTCTTGTCTGGCAAGGAGGAAGCAAAAGATGAATAAAATGGAATTCAACCAACTCGAAGAAACGCTTTATCACGAACAATTGCCTAATGGTTTGACGGTTTACATCCTGCCGAAGCGCGGATTTTCAAAAACCTACGCGACATTCACGACGAAATACGGCTCGATTGATAACCATTTCGTGCCGCTAGGTGAAAAACAAGCGGTTCAAGTGCCGGATGGCATCGCCCACTTCCTCGAGCATAAAATGTTCGAAAAAGAAGAAGGCGATATTTTTCAGGAGTTCAGTAAAAACGGCGCTTCTGCCAATGCGTTCACTTCGTTCACGCGGACGGCGTATCTATTTTCCGCGACAGGGCGGATTCAGGAAAACGTCACGACTTTGCTGAATTTTGTCCAAAGCCCGTACTTCACCGAACAGACAGTAGAAAAGGAAAAAGGCATCATTGCACAGGAAATCACCATGTATGACGACCAACCCGATTGGCGCCTGTACTTTGGCATGATCGAGAACCTATACCAGAACCATCCCGTCAAAATCGATATTGCTGGGACAGTTGAGTCGATTCAGCACATCACGGCGGAACATCTCTATACGTGCTACCATACGTTCTACCACCCGTCGAATATGGCGTTGTTTATCGTCGGAAACGTTGAGCCTGACAGCATGATGCAATTCGTCAAAGACAACCAGGCGGCGAAAACATTCGATGCGCCTGCACCGATCGAGCGCATTTTTCCTGACGAGCCGAAAGAAGCGGCGGTCAAGGAACGGACGCTAGAAATGGCGGTCCAAAAACCGAAAGTCTTTGTCGGCGTCAAACCGGAGCGGCTGGATCTGCACGGGCCGGAAATGCTCAAGCATGAATTATCCGCGCAGCTCGCGTACGAGTTATTGTTTGGCAGAACTTCGAACTTTTACCATGAAGCTTACGAGAACGGCTGGATCGATGAATCGTATTCATTCGATTATTCATTGGAAAGCGGATTCGGCTATGCACTGATCGGGACGGATACGAACCATCCTGAAAAGTTTGCAGAAGAGGTTAAAAAAGCGATCCATCAGGCAGTGGAAAAATGGCCGTTCGGTCAGGAAGACCTAGACCGCGTGCGCCGCAAGAAAATCGGCTTTTTCATGCGCGCGTTGAATTCACCGGAATATATTGCCAACCAATTTACGCAATATGCGTTCAACGGCATGAACCTTTTCGATGTCGTGCCGGTGCTTGAACAGATCGAAGTGGCCGATTTGCAAAATGCATTCGCTTTAGTCAGTGCAGAAAGCCAGCAATCGGTCTTTACGATCAAATCACCGGAGAAGGAACAGGCGTGAAGCAATTCGCTCTGATTCTCGGGGCATCGGGAGACATCGGCGGAGCTATTGCCAGACAGATGGCGGACGAGGGCTGGTCGCTTTATCTTCATTATCATTCGAACGCCCTTGAAGCATTTGCGGAGGAGCTCAGCGCACATTACCCAAAGCAGGAGTTCATTTCGGTACAGGGCGATTTCACGCAAGACGGCGGCGCCCAGCAAGTCGCAAGCCAAGTGTTCGACAGCTCGTGCATCGTTTGTGCGAGTGGGCACGCGCTGTCTGGCCTATTGCAGGACACGAGCAGCGACGACCAGGATGCTTTATGGCGCGTCCATGTAAAAAATCCGATCGAGACGGTGCGGCTGTTGTCGCCTTATTTCATGAGGCATGAAAAATCCTATGTCATATTTATTGCATCGATCTGGGGCGAAACGGGCGCTTCTATGGAAACGGCGTATTCGGCTGTGAAAGGCGCACAACTCGCATTCACGAAAGCGTATGCGAAAGAGATGGCGCCGTCCGGCACACGCGTCAATGCCGTGTCGCCGGGATTGATCCGCACCAAAATGAATGACGGATTGACAGAGCAAGAATGGCTGGAGCTCGAAGAAGAGATTCCGCTCGGGGCAGGTTCTCCACAAGATATTGCCCATGCTGTTGCTTTTTTAGCGAGCGGCAAGGCGGATTATATTACCGGGCAGACGATTCGCGTCAACGGAGGCTGGCTCATTTAATGTACGCAAGCTTTTCATCATTGTTGATGTAGGCTATCATAAAGGCAATGGACCATAGGATGACACATATATGGAGGGAGAGTGAAGCATGAAAGAATGGTATTTTGAGTATGAAATCCAAGTCAACCGCCCGGGCTTGCTCGGGGACATCGCATCGCTTCTCGGCATGCTGCGCGTCAATATCGTTACCATCAACGGTGTAGACCAAGGGCGTCGCGGCATGCTGTTGCGCGCAGAGCATGACGTGCAGATCGAACGCTTCGAACAGATCCTGTCGACGATTGAAACGATTGCGGTGACGAAATTCCGCGAACCGAAATTGCGAGACATTCTCGCGGTGCGGCATGGCCGTTATATCCAGCGCGACGCAGACGATCGCAAAACTTTCCGTTTCGTGCGGGATGAACTCGGGCTGCTCGTCGATTTCATGGCGGAAATCTTCAAACAGGAAGGCCATAAACTGGTCGGGCTCCGGGGCATGCCGCGCGTCGGCAAGACCGAGTCAATTGTTGCTGCAAGCGTCAGTGCCAACAAGAAATGGATTTTCCTGTCGTCTACGATGATCAAGCAGACCGTCCGCAACCAATTGATGGGCGATGAACATAACGACAATAATATTTTCATCTTGGACGGCATCGTCACAAGGCGTTCAGCCGATGAGCGCCATCTTCAGCTCGTGCGGGAGATGATGCGCATGCCGACCATCAAAGTGGTTGAGCATCCCGACAAATTCGTCGAGCATTCGGAGTACAGCATCGATGATTTCGATTATATTATCGAATTGCGACATCATCCGGAAGAAAAGATTACGTATGAAGTATTGGAGAAAAACACGTTTATGGACAATAAAGACCAAATGGATATGTTTGGTGACGGTTTCAATTTTTAACCAGGCAGGTGATGACGATGGGACTATTGGGCAAGAAGCTGAAACAGGCAAGGCTCGAACAAGGCTTAAGCCTAGAACAGCTCAATGAGCGGACAAAAATCCAAAAGCATCATTTGGAAGGCATCGAAACAGGAGATTATTCGGCCATCCCTGGCAGCTTTTATGTGCGTGCATTTATCAAGCGCTATGCACAAGCCGTCGGTATGGACGGCGATGCCCTGTTAAGGGAACATGAAAACGAGCTGCCTGAAGATACCCTAGAGGCCGCGCCGGCTAAGCATTTGACGCGCAGGCCCGAGAAGAAAAAAAGCAACTCTGGCCCCGTCGCAGAATCAATGCCGAAAGTACTGGTGGCATTATTTATCGTTTTCATATTATTGGTCATTTGGTATTTCTATCTGCTCAGCACATCGGGTAACGATGTCCAACAGGAAGAAGAAGGCGGCGATGTGGAATACGAAGCTGCGCCTGAGCAACAACCGGAAGAGCAGCCGGAAGCGGCACCAGAAGAAGCTCCTGTTGATGAACCGGAAGAACAACCGGAACCCGAAGAGCCTCAAGCCCAATTGGAACTTGAGAGTGTATCGGGTGAAACGACGACATATACGTTCGCTGGCCCGGCTGACAAACAGCTTGAATTTACCGCAAACGGCGAATCATGGTTGAGTGTTTTAAATGACGGCGGAGCTCAACTGTTGAGCCTCGCTCGTGTGTTCGAGGCCGGGGAGACGGAAGCTATTGATGTATCTGATGAAACGGACATTTTCATGCGGGTCGGGGATTACCCGATGCTTTCCATTGAACTGAACGGTGAAGCGGTGCCCTATGAACAAGAACTTAAACCGCAAAACATCATCATCCGTTTTGATGATGCTCAGTAGCCATCACCTGATGGCTATTTTTCTGCGAGAATTGAAAGGAGAAAAACAAATGAATATTCCTAATCAAATCACCATCTCACGGATCTTGCTGATCCCACTCTTCATGGCGTTCATGCTCATCGATTTCGGATGGGGAGATATGACGCTTCTTGGAGCAACGCTTCCGGTTGCACACTTCATCGGCGCATTGATCTTCATTTTTGCCTCCGCCACCGACTGGGTTGATGGCTATTATGCGCGCAAATACAATTTAGTCACGACTTTCGGCAAGTTCTTGGATCCCCTTGCCGATAAACTCCTTGTCTCTGCGGCATTGATCATCTTAGTCGAGCTAGGCTTCGCGCCGGCATGGGTTGTCATTATCATTATCAGCCGCGAATTCGCGGTCACTGGCTTGCGCTTGGTGCTGGCAGGCGAAGGTGAAGTCGTGGCAGCCGGCAATTTAGGCAAAATCAAGACCGTTACACAACTGCTCGCGATTATTTCGCTATTGCTTTACAATATGATTTTTGCATTGGCCGGTATTCCGTTCGGCGAGATCATGCTTTATATCGCTTTGGTATTTACGGTATGGTCCGGATGGGATTATTTCTATGCCAACCGCAAAGGGCTTATGACGTCCAAATAAGCGCCACATGAAAGGAAGGTTGCTATGAACGCTGAAATTATTGCAGTTGGCTCAGAGCTTCTGCTCGGCCAGATCACTAATACGAATGCGCGCTTCATTTCCGGGCATCTCGCCGAAATCGGGATCAACGTCTATTACCATACAGTAGTAGGAGACAACCCGGAGCGCTTGAAAGACACGATCGCCGTCGCGGAATCTCGTGCTGACCTGATCATCTTCTCGGGTGGGCTTGGGCCGACAAAAGACGATTTGACAAAGCAGACCATCGCCAATCATCTGGGTACAACACTGGCAATGGATGAAGAAGCCATGGTGTCAATTGCTGCCTACTTTGAACGCGCTGGCCGCCCGATGACCGACAACAACAAAAAGCAGGCGCTTGTACTTGAAGGCTGCGAGGTGCTGTTCAATGAGAATGGTATGGCGCCTGGAATGATGTACCAAAACGGCGATCATATGTACATGTTGCTGCCCGGTCCGCCGCATGAACTAGAGCCGATGTTCCAATTCGAAGCGAAACCGAAATTGGTGCGCATGCTCAATGAAGGAAATATTATCTTGTCGCATGTCTTGCGTTTTTACGGCATCGGGGAAGCAGAACTCGAAGACCGGCTGCAGGATATCTTGGACAAACAGACCAACCCCACAATTGCACCGCTGGCCTCTGCCGGCGAAGTGACATTGCGCATCACGGCTAAAACGGATACGACAGAGCAGGCATGGGAATTGATCGAAGCAGCCAAAGAAGAAATTATGGAACGCGTCGGTGACTATCTGTACGGCTATGATGACGATTCGCTCGCTTCGAAAGCAATCGACCTGTTAAAACAGCAAGGCAAAACCATTTCGGCTGCTGAAAGCCTGACGGCGGGGCTGTTCCAGTCAGAACTAGCATCCGTAACAGGGGCAAGTGCTGTATTGAATGGTGGCGTGGTTGTTTATAATGAGCAAATGAAGATTCAGCAACTCGGCATGGCTGCTGAATTTTTCGAAAAGCATTCTGTTGTTAGCGAAGAAACGGCAGCTGCAATGGCGGCTGCCGCACTGGAAAAATTCGGCACTGATATTGCGGTAAGCCTTACCGGAGCGGCCGGTCCAGATGCACATGGCGAAGAGCCGGCTGGTACAGTATGGATTGGTATTGCAAGTGCTCAAGACACCCATACTTACCGGCTCGAACTGTCCGGCTTAAGAAACACCAATCGCTTACGTGCTGTGAAACTAGGTCTGTATTACTTGATACGAACACTAACAGATGAAGATGCGCGCAAAATTTAATTTTGCGTGTTTTTTTATGCCCATTTCAGGGGAATGATAAAATAGCGGGGGTCAAATTCGGTAAACATTTATACGAACACGAATAAACGTTCGCTTTTTTCTTGTAAATTTCTCAATAAACTAGTATACTGAAATCAGTTAGAAAATTGGTTTTCACATAAGAGGAGGATTTCTTTTGAGCGATCGTAAAGCAGCGTTGGATATGGCGCTAAAACAAATAGAAAAGCAATTCGGTAAAGGTTCTGTCATGAAATTGGGTGAGAGTACGGGCCATAATGTCTCAACTGTTTCCAGTGGGTCATTGTCACTCGACATCGCACTCGGCATAGGCGGATATCCGCGCGGACGAGTCATTGAGATCTACGGACCTGAAAGTTCAGGTAAAACGACGGTCTCACTTCATGCTATTGCTGAAGTACAAGCTTCTGGAGGAACAGCTGCATTTATCGATGCAGAGCACGCACTTGATCCGGTTTATGCCAAAGCACTTGGCGTCAACTTAGATGAACTATTGCTGTCTCAGCCAGATACTGGCGAACAGGCACTTGAAATTGCAGAAGCGCTTGTGCGCAGTGGTGCAGTAGACATCGTCGTCATCGACTCGGTAGCGGCACTTGTACCAAAAGCTGAAATCGAAGGCGAAATGGGCGATTCTCACGTCGGTTTGCAAGCTCGTCTCATGTCACAGGCTCTCCGTAAACTTTCGGGTGCCATCAATAAATCAAACACCATTGCTGTATTCATCAACCAAATCCGAGAAAAAGTCGGCGTAATGTTCGGTAACCCGGAAGTAACACCAGGCGGACGCGCATTGAAATTCTATTCGTCTGTCCGACTTGAAGTGCGTCGTGCAGAAGCGTTGAAATCTGGCAATGACATCATCGGTAACCGGACAAAGATTAAAGTCGTTAAAAACAAAGTAGCACCACCTTTCCGCACAGCGGAAGTAGACATCATGTACGGACAAGGGATCTCGCGCGAAGGTGAAATCGTCGACCTTGGGGCAGACCTTGATATCGTCCAAAAAAGCGGTTCATGGTATTCTTACAACAACGAACGCGTTGGGCAAGGCCGTGAAAACGCCAAGCAATTCATGCGTGAGCACGAAGACACACGCAACGAAATCGCTGGCAAAGTCCGTGAACATTACGGCATGACAGCAGCGTCTTATTCCGTTTCTGTACCTAAAGATGACAAGAAAGAAGCAGAAGACTTTAACTTGCTCGTCGACGAAGAGGAATAGGCAGTACTTGAAACTTTATAATGACTTTCTTTAAAGACTGCGAAGCGGATGCTTCGCAGTCTTTTTACAAGCAAGTGGCGCCGGCTTGGCAGGGTTGACAGCGCATAGGTCCATCTATACAATTAAAATTGTATTATTTACTAATTTTTAAACGAATGATGAAAGACAAAGAGTTATTGATTCATCCTTTGAAAATGTAAAAAATCAATAGCAAGAGGAGGTGTTCGAATGGGTATTACTGAGTTCATCTTCGCTTTGCTTGGTATCATCGTCGGTGTAGTTGTTGGGTATTTTGCATTGAAAAAGGCAAACGATTCCAAAATGGCAGGCGCCAAACATTCCGCAGAGCAAGTGGTCGAAGATGCAAAACGGGAAGCAGAGGCGCTGAAAAAAGAAGCCTTGCTGGAAGCGAAAGACGAAAATCATAAATTGCGTACTGAAGCTGAATCTGAAATTCGCGAACGCCGATCGGAAATGCAGAAACATGAAAATCGGTTGTTGCAGAGAGAAGAAAATTTGGATCGCAAGGATGATGCATTAAACAAACGCGAGGCCGGACTTGAACGCAAAGATCAGGCTCTTGCCGAAAAACAACAGCATATTGAACAGATGGAGAGCAAAGCTGAAGAGTTGGTTCAGCAGCAACAAACCGAAATGGAACGGATTTCATCTTTGACACGCGAGGAAGCGAAAAGCATCATTCTCGAGCAAGTGGAAAATGAATTGTCGACAGACATCGCAGTTATGGTCAAGGAATCGGAAGCCCGTGCCAAAGAAGAATCGGACAAAAAAGCGAAGAATATCTTGTCGCTCGCGATGCAGCGCTTTGCTGCAGACCATGTAGCGGAAACGACTGTTTCCGTGGTCAACTTGCCGAACGATGAGATGAAAGGCCGCATTATCGGGCGTGAAGGACGCAATATCCGGACGCTTGAAACCTTGACGGGCATCGATTTAATCATCGATGATACGCCGGAAGCGGTCATTCTTTCCGGATTTGACCCGATCCGCCGCGAAACGGCACGTCTGGCACTTGAGAAATTGGTGTCGGACGGGCGCATCCATCCAGCGAGAATCGAGGAAATGGTTGAAAAGTCAAGACGTGAAGTCGATGAACAAATTCGTGAAATTGGGGAACAAACCACATTTGACGTAGGTGTACATAACTTGCATCCAGACTTGATCAAAATACTCGGTCGACTCCGCTACCGCACAAGCTATGGCCAGAACGTCCTGAAACACTCGATGGAAGTGGCGTTCTTGTCAGGCCTCATGGCAGCAGAGCTTGGGGAAGATGTGACACTTGCAAGACGTGCAGGTCTCTTACACGATATCGGCAAAGCCATCGACCATGAAGTCGAAGGCAGCCATGTCGAGATCGGCGTCGAGCTTGGAACGAAATACAAAGAACATCCGGTCGTCATCAACAGCATCGCCTCCCACCACGGGGATACGGAAGCGACTTCGGTCATTTCGGTCATCGTCGCAGCAGCGGATGCACTATCCGCAGCACGTCCAGGTGCCAGAAGCGAAACGCTCGAAAACTACATCCGCCGGCTTGAAAAGCTGGAAGAGATTTCAGAGTCTTATGAAGGCGTCGAGAAATCGTTCGCCATCCAAGCAGGCCGCGAAATCCGGATTATGGTTCGTCCGGAGCAGATCGACGATATGACAGCTCACCGCCTTGCACGCGATATCCGCAAGCGCATCGAGGAAGAATTGGATTATCCAGGACATATCAAAGTGACGGTCATCCGCGAAACGCGTGCCGTTGAATACGCAAAATAAAAACGAAAAAGGCTTCGTTGAATATCCATTCAAAGAAGCCTTTTTCTTATGGAGAAAGGTGATTGCATGAAAGTTTTATTTATCGGGGATATTGTAGGGTCGATCGGGAGAGAAGCACTCGAAAGTTATTTGCCGCGGCTGAAGCGCAAATATGCACCCGATGTCGTCATCGCAAACGGCGAAAACGCCGCTGCAGGACGCGGCATTACCAAATCGATTTACCAGGATCTATTGTTCATGGGGGTCGACATGGTGACAATGGGTAACCATACATGGGACCAAAAAGAAATTTTTGATTTTATCGACGATGTGGATTACTTGATCCGCCCGGCAAATTTTTCGGAAGAGGCACCTGGACGCGGCATCGCAACTGTCACGAAAAACGGCAAAACCTTGTCGGTCATCAATTTGCATGGCCGTGTGTTCCTTCCTGCCCATGACGATCCGTTCAAAATGGCAGATGAGTTGATTGAAGAAGCAAAGCAAGTATCGCCGCTCGTCTTCGTCGACTTCCATGCGGAGGCAACAAGCGAAAAGATTGCGATGGGCTGGCATTTGGATGGCCGCGCTTCTGTCGTTGTCGGGACGCACACCCATGTCCAAACAGCGGATGCACGTGTTCTCCCTGGCGGAACGGCGTATATTTCGGATGTCGGCATGACCGGCCCATACGACGAAATCCTCGGCATGAAAAAAGATTCTGTTTTGTATCGTTTCAAGACGAATATGCCGACGCGCTTTGAAGTGCCAAAGTCGGGCCGTTCGGTCGTCAGTGGATTTTTCACGGAGATTGACGACAATACAGGCAAAGCTCTGAGATGCGAGAGAATCTACGTCAACGAAGATTACCCGTTCCAAGCATAAGTAAGCTGGTGTCGAATTAACGACAATTGCCCGGACAGCTTGTATCGAGCCTCATTCGTTCAGTATAATGATTAGAGATCGCCGAATGGCTGGCTTGAGACGAAATTGTTGTCGAGCTTAGCGGATTCACTGTACAATCGTAAGCGAACGTGTTCTGACAGATAAAGAAAATCAAAATACAGCGTCTGATGCCGGTTCTCGGCACCGGACCAGGAAATGGGTGTCTACGGAAATGACTTATACAAAACAACAAATCGTCGATAAAGCGCGTGAAGTGGCAGACATGATCGCCGAAACAGAAGAAGTGGATTTCTTTAAGCGTGCGGAAGCACAAATCAATGAAAACCAACAGATCCGCGAAAAAATCGCCAGCTTGAAAAGCCTACAAAAACAAGCGGTCAATTTCCAGCATTACGGAAAAGAACGCGCGCTTGAATTGATCGAGAAGAAAATCCAGAAAATCGAAGAGGAAATCGACGCTGTGCCGATCGTTCAAGAATTCAAGCAATCACAAAGCGATGTCAATTCGCTGTTGCAGATGGTTTCAACGGCGATTGCCAATCAAGTGACGAACAATATCATCACGGATACCGGCGGCGACTTGCTGCGCGGCGAAACAGGGTCCAAAGTAAGAAACGATGGCGGCGGAGGCTGCTCATAATCCACAGCGCGAAACAAATGGCGCAGTGATCTAAAGAAACTGAAAGAGCCCAGCTCTTTCAGTTTTTTCGTTTCTGCCTACGAGTTTGTTATAATGAGGAAACGAACAATTGAATGAATGAGAGAGGGTAAACAATGGCACCGACACCAATGATCCAACAATATTTGCAAGTGAAATCCGAATATCAGGATGCCTTCCTGTTTTTCCGTTTGGGCGATTTTTATGAAATGTTCTACGACGATGCCATCAAAGCATCCCAGCTTCTAGAAATCACATTGACGAGCCGTGGCGGCAACGGGGAAGACCGCATTCCCATGTGTGGTGTGCCGCACCATTCTGCCAAAAACTATATTGACCAGCTAATCCAAAAAGGCCACAAAGTCGCGGTATGCGAACAAGTGGAAGACCCAAAAACGACGAAAGGCGTAGTCAAGCGCGAAGTGGTTCGGCTCATCACACCTGGTACCCATACCGAGGGCAAAAGTGTCGACGCCAAAGCGAATAATTTCATCGCCGCGGCCGATGAAGTGGCAGGTGGTTTCGGTCTTGCGTATTTAGACATTTCAACGGGCGAATCGACTGCCACCTACATAGCAGGCAATGAAAAAGCACTGCTCAACGAACTCCAGGCACTGCACATCCGGGAACTGGTTGTCTCCGAGCAATTGCGCTTATTACTAGCAGAAGAAGACCAGCAGCTGATTTTATCAGTGGAGCATATGGAGGCGCCTTTTTCGGCGGACCCGGCTTTATTCGCCGAATGCCCAAGCGAGCTCGAAATGTGCGGCAAACGCTTGCTTGCCTATATCTCATCGACACAAAAGCAATCGCTCGGCCATATCCAGCCCTTCGTATTCCGTGAAAATGCCCGCATCCTGGGCATTGATTATTACTCAAAACGCAATCTGGAGTTGATCGAATCCATTCGCGGCGGCGACAATAAAGGCACGTTATTATGGCTATTAGACGAAACAGTCACGGCCATGGGCAGCCGTAAATTAAAACAATGGCTGCATCAGCCCTTGGCGGACCGCTTTGCGATCGAAGCACGCCAGCAAATGGTGGAAGCTTTAATGGATCGTTATTTCGTGCGCGTGGAATTGCAGCAATTACTGAAACAAGTGTATGACTTGGAGCGTTTATCTGGACGTGTGGCATTCGGCAGCGCGAGCGGGCGGGATTTGGCGCAGCTGCGCAATTCCTTGGAGAAGATTCCAGAACTTGTACGTGAGCTTGCGGATTCAGGACACGCCTCGCTCGAGCAATTCAGCGCCGGGTTAGACCCTTGCCCGGAAGTTTGCGAGTTGCTGGCAGCGCTCAGCGACAATCCACCGTTATCGGCGAAAGAAGGCGGCATCATCCGTGACGGCTTCAACACGCAATTGGATGAATACCGGGACGCTTCTCGAAACGGCAAGGACTGGATTGCGGAACTCGAGCAAAAAGAACGTGCGAAAACGGGCATCCGATCCTTGAAGATCGGCTATAATCGTATTTTTGGCTATTATATTGAGATTTCAAAAGCCAATATGCATTTGGCGGACCTTGATCGATACGAAAGAAAACAGACCTTGGCCAATGCTGAGCGCTATATCACGCCGGAGTTGAAAGAAAAAGAAACTTTGATCTTAACGGCGGAAGAGAAAAGTTTGACACTGGAATACGAATTATTCGTCAGTGTGCGCGAACAAGTAAAGGAATACATTTCGCGCATCCAGCAATTGGCTTCCAAAGTCAGCGCACTCGACGTCTATATCAGCTTTTCGGAAGTCGCGGAAAAATATCGCTTCACGAAACCGGCCTTTAACGATGGGCGGAAAATTTCGATCCGCGAAGGCCGCCACCCAGTCGTCGAGAAAATGCTCAACAAACAGCATTATGTCCCGAATGACTGCGAACTCGGCGATGATGGCAATATGCTGTTGATCACTGGGCCGAACATGTCCGGTAAAAGCACTTATATGCGCCAAGTCGCCTTAACGATTGTCCTTGCGCAAATCGGCAGCTACGTCCCGGCGGCTTCTGCAGAATTGCCGATCGTCGACCAGATTTTCACGCGCATCGGCGCAGCGGATGACCTCGTATCCGGCCAAAGTACGTTCATGGTCGAAATGATGGAGTCGCAATACGCCATCACCCATGCGACAGAACGCAGTTTGCTGCTGTTTGATGAAATTGGGCGCGGTACCTCTACTTACGACGGCATGGCGCTGGCGCAATCGATGATTGAATACATCCATGAACAAATCGGCGCCAATACCTTGTTCTCGACGCATTACCACGAATTGACGGCTTTGGAAGAGACGCTTCCGAAGCTTAGCAATGTCCATGTCTCAGCAATGGAACAATCCGGAAAAGTGGTGTTTTTGCATAAAGTAAAACGAGGCCCTGCCGATAAGAGTTACGGTGTCCATGTAGCGGAACTGGCCAATTTGCCGGAAGCGATTTTGCGCCGCGCGCGTGAATTATTGCTTAGTTTTGAGGCGGATAACCATAAAACACAGCAGCAAGCCGAACAATTATCGTTTTTTGATGAACGCGATACGGTGAACGAAGAAGTTCTGCAAACCATCAAAGATGCGTCGATTTCGCGCATGACGCCGCTCGAAGCGTTGCAGCTGATCAACGATTTGCAGGAGAAAATAAGCGGAGGAGGCTGATACCATGGGCAAAATCCGGTTGATGGACGAACCGCTGTCCAATAAAATCGCGGCAGGGGAAGTCGTCGAACGGCCGACTTCTGTCGTCAAGGAATTGGTGGAAAATGCGATCGATGCCGGCAGCACGGCTATTGAAGTGCTGCTAGAGGAAGCAGGACTGACATCGATACAAATTATCGATAATGGTTCGGGGATGGACGAAGAAGACGCGTTATTGTCTTTTTCAAGACATGCCACTAGCAAAATCGAAAATGAACACGACCTGTTCCGCATCCGCACGCTTGGCTTTCGCGGGGAGGCGCTTGCGAGTGTCGCCTCCGTCTCGAAAGTGGTGCTGAATACTTCGGACGGAACGGCCGGGACGCATTTGGAAATTGAAGGCGGGCGGCTAACTGAACAGCGTGCGGGGGCATTGCGGCAAGGGACGGATATCCGCATCGGCCAATTGTTTTTCAATACGCCAGCAAGATTGAAGTACATGAAAACCTTGCAGACGGAACTCGGGCATACGATTGATTTGATGAACCGCTTTGCGCTCAGTTATCCGGAGGTTTCATTCCGCTTAGTCCATGACGGCAAGCAATTGCTCCAGACAGCGGGCAGCGGTGAAATCCGCCGTGTGCTGGCGGATATTTACGGTGTGGCCATCGCCAAGAAAATGGTCGCGTTTGAAGGCGAATCAGCTGATTACCAAATCGAAGGCTTTGCCTCACTGCCTGAAATTACACGCGCCAATAAAAATTACATCTCGCTGTTCGTCAATGGCCGGTGGGTCAAGCATTATGCCATCGCCAATACGGTGCACAAGGCCTATCATACGTTTTTGCCGCTTGAACGCCAGCCAATTGTCGTGTTGAACATCAAAGGGGATCCGTATTTAACCGATGTCAACGTACACCCATCGAAACAGCAGATCCGTCTCAGCAAAGAAAAGGAATTGCTCGAACTGGTCCACGATACGATTCGCCGAGCCATCCAGACCGCCGTACGTGCACCAGTTATCGAAAAGCCGAAGCCGGCTAAGCAGGCGCCGAGCCGTCAACTGGATTTGTGGAAGCGGCCGGCTGAAGAAACAGTGCGCCGTCAACCGGAGATTCCAGCATCGATGGATTGGAAACAGGACAAATTGAATGAACGTGCTGAAGATTTTCAGCTGGAGCCAAGACTTGAAACGGTCATTGAACCATCTCATGAACCAGTAGAAGCTGTGCAGGGGCCTTTTGATGAGCCCGAAAACTTGCAAGGGATTGACAATAGCCCGCAATTTCCGGAACTCGAAGTGGTCGGCCAGATCCATGGCACCTATATTGTGGCGCAAAGTTCGGATGGCTTTTATTTGATTGACCAGCACGCTGCACAAGAACGCATCAAGTATGAGTTTTTTCGCGAAAAAGTCGGAGATACCGACTCGAATGAACGCCAGTCGCTGCTTTTGCCATTAACCTTCCATTACAGCCGGGATGAAGCGATGCATTTAAAAGAGCAATTAAATGTCTTGGAAGAAAGTGGCGTGTTCCTTGAGGAATTTGGTGAGACGACGTTCATTGTCCGAGAATATCCGACCTGGTTCCCGAAGGGCTTTGAACAGGAAGTTATCGAGGATTTGATTGAACAGGTATTGGCGGAGCGCAAAGTCGATATCAAGAAGCTGCGCGAAGATGCGGCCATCATGATGAGTTGCAAACGCTCGATCAAAGCGAATCACTTTTTGCAAAAACACGATATGGAGCGTTTATTGGCCGATTTGAAAAAAGCACAACAACCGTTCACTTGCCCTCACGGACGGCCGGTCATTATCCATTTTAAAACCTACGATATCGAAAAAATGTTCAAACGCGTAATGAATTGAGTAACAGTGCTTAGTTGCGTGTATTTAGAACAAGAGAAAAAAGATGTTCATCACAAAATTTTAGAAGGGGTGTAGATCAATGGATATGACAAATTCATACATACGGGTTTCAGATGGCCAAGAAATATACTGCAGCCTGTATAGAACGGACAACCCGAAAGGCCATGTGCACATTATTCATGGAATGGCTGAGCATAGCGGCCGTTATAAGGAGTTTATTGGATCTCTGAATCAACAAGGGTTTACCGTGTCAGCGCACGATCAAAGAGGACATGGAAAAACGGCAGAACGCAACGGGGTAAGAGGGTATTTTGCAGAGTCTGATGGCTTCTCAAGGGTAGTAGAAGACGTGCAAGAAGTCATTCGCCATACACAACAGGAAATCGGCAAGCTGCCTTTTATCCTGATGGGGCATTCAATGGGTTCATTTGTCGCGAGGCGATACTTGCAGTTGCATGGGCAAAACGTTGACTGTGCTGTGCTGTCTGGCACCGGCGGACATCCTGGATTTTCCTTATCGGCGGGTATTGCAGCCGCTAAAAGTTTCAGCAAGCTGGAAGGAAAAACTGCTAGTAATCCGGTTCTCGGTAACTTGATCTTCGGTAGCTATAACAAAGATTTTCTTGATGAGAAATCTAAATTTTCTTGGTTGAGCAGCAAACGTCAAGCGGTTGAGCAATTCGAAGCGGATCCATGGTGTGGATTTGAGATGGCCAACCAGTTCTATGTCGACTTGTTCGAAGGTCTCGACATCATTCACCGGATGGAAGAGGTTGAACGCATCCCGAAAAGCCTGCCGGTCCTCTTTATCAGTGGAACGATGGATCCGGTCGGCAGAAAAGGGAGTGGCGTATTTGAAGTCGCGGCGCAATTTAATAAAGCAGGCATCGACAAAGTAAAAGTTTATATGGCAGAAGATGGGCGTCATGAAGTGATACATGAAGTGAAGGCAAATACGTATCAGCAAACCATTCTCGACTGGATGAACGATTATGGTTGAAGTAATTGCCATCGTCGGCCCGACAGCTTCAGGGAAAACCGCGCTTAGCATCGAACTCGCCGAGCGTTTGGGCGGCGAGGTCATCAATGGGGATTCAATGCAGGTTTATCGGGGAATGGATATTGGGACGGCTAAAATCCGTCCGGAGGAAATGGCTGGCATCCCACATCATTTACTCGACATCCGCAATCCAGAAGAATCGTTTTCGGTGGCTGAATACCAAGAGTTGGTACGACGAAAAATCGTCGAAATCCAACAGCGCGGCAAGCTTCCGATTATTGTCGGCGGAACGGGGTTATACGTCCAATCGGTGCTGTTCGATTACCGCTTTTCTAAGCAGCAAGTCGACGAAGAACTCAGGCAAACACTGCATTCCGAACTCGAACGCTTAGGACCGTTGGCGATGCATAGCAAGTTAATGGAGCTAAATCCGGGCATTGACATCCACCCGAACAATACGCGGCGCGTTCTGCGTGCCTTGGAGATTTTATTGAGTGGCGAGGAGAAAGAAGACGGCAGTCTAGCTCAGGCACCAATGTACGATGAGTTGATCATCGGCCTCGATGTGCCAAGGGCCAAATTGTATGAGCGCATCGACAGCCGCGTCGATCAAATGATAGGCGCTGGCTTGTTGGATGAAGTCCGGCATTTGTATGATGGCGGACTGCGGGATGTTCAATCCATCAAGGCGATCGGCTATAAGGAATTGTATGGATATTTTGATGGCTTGTATCCATTGGAAGAGGCGGTTGTGAAACTGAAACGCAATTCGAGAAAATACGCCAAGCGTCAATTTACCTATTTCCGCAATAAAATGCCGATTCTTTGGCTGGATGCAACAGCAGATAAGGAAAACAATGTGGAAGAAATTATGCGCTTTTGGCAGGAAAACGACCGCAACCGTCGAATTGAACAAATGGCTAAAACTATACGCTAGAGAAACAGGGGGAGTTCCATGAAACCGGTTAATATCCAAGATGTGTATTTAAACCAGCTGCGCAAAAACAATATTTTCGTTACAGTATTTTTACTGAACGGCTTTCAATTGAAAGGCACCATTAAATCTTACGATAATTTCACGGTGCTGGTAGAGACGGAAGGCAAGCAACAATTGATCTACAAGCACGCCATTTCGACTTTTTCACCGGCAAAGCCCGTGTCGATTGAACACCAGGAGTAAACAGGCAAT
Organism: Planococcus sp. CP5-4_YE; assembly: GCF_019042655.1. Taxonomy (GTDB): domain Bacteria; phylum Bacillota; class Bacilli; order Bacillales_A; family Planococcaceae; genus Planococcus. The sequence continues at coordinate 223,034 of NZ_JAHPZO010000001.1, read as the reverse complement.
CGACCAGTAAGATAGGAGGGATAACGGATGAAATCAATCAGTACAGATGAACTGAACCAGAAAGTGGACGCTGGAGACGAACTCCACATTATCGACGTTCGTGAGAAAGAGGAAGTAGCGAATGGCATGATTCCAGGATCCCGTCATATCCCACTCGGTGAATTGCCAGAGCGCACCGGGGAACTGGATTCCTCGAACCAGTATTATATTGTTTGCCAGGCAGGTGGCCGCAGTGCCAAAGCTGCAGATTACTTGGAGTCGAATGGATTCCAACCGGTCAATGTCGACGGCGGCATGACGTCTTGGCGCGGCATCACAATTTACGGATGAGAAAAAGCCGATCGGCAAATGCCGATCGGCTTTTATCATGTCGTGAGAATTTTGCGTGTCGGCAATCTCCACTTATACGTATAGGATAGGATTCTTAGCAAGGTAATGGCTAAAGCTAACGCATAAAGCATGACATCAGTCCGGATTACATCAATACTGATCAATAATCCCGCAATCGCCGCCCAGACAGCGTATATTTCAGCTTTCAATACCAAAGGCTTTCTACCGGCGAGAAGGTCTCGCACCATGCCGCCGCCGGATCCCGTCAAAACAGCAGCTACCACCGCGGCATAGACCGGCAAGCCCAAGTCCACTGCAAACAATGCCCCTTGCACAGCGAACGCAGACAAGCCGATGGCATCGAAAAAATGGCCCCAGCGATTCCAGTGGCCAAGTGTCTTATGTGGGAACAAGAACACGATGGTGATGGAGATGAGCGCCAATTGGAACATGAATTCCTGTTCCCATAAAGCGGATACTGGGACCCCAATCAATAGGTTGCGGATGGCCCCGCCGCCGAATGCAGTCACAACGCCAAGCAAATAGACGCCGAAAATATCGTATTCTTCTTCCATGGCGATGATCGCCCCGGATACCGCAAATGCAATGGTCCCGATGGCGCTTAGTACTTCCCAAGCCATTATTCGACGCCCTCCTTAACTTAAACAACTCTATGAATTGTAGCAGAATTGGAGTCATTTTCAAATAGCCTAATGAGCAATCAACCACCGAAGAGAAATGGAGATTCCTATGTATAATCTAATCAAAAAAACAGAAGATATGATTCGACCGCAGTTAGAAGCTGCAGATGACGTCTCATTGCACAACCAGCAGAAAGTGCTTGCAGCCTTCCATCGCCAGAAAGTCAGCGATCATCACTTCCACCCGTCTACAGGCTATGGATATGATGACGAAGGCAGAGATACATTGGAGCGGGTCTATGCCGACGTCTTTAAAGCAGAAGCGGCGCTTGTCCGCCCGCAGATCATTTCAGGCACACACGCCATCACGATTTCCTTGTTCGGCATCTTGCGGCCAGGCGATGAACTGCTCTATATTACAGGCCAACCCTATGACACGCTCGCTTCGATCGTCTCGGGTGGAGAGGAAGATACGGGTTCCCTCAAGGATTTCGGTATCTCTTACCGGCACGTGGACCTGGACGAACAGCATCAAGTGGATTGGCCATCCGTTGAACAAGCCATCACAAACAATACCAAAATGATCGCGATTCAGCGTTCAAGAGGCTATGATAACCGGCCTTCTTTCACCATCAGCGAAATCAAGGGCATGGTCGAAAAAATCCGGAAAATCAATCCGGATGCTGTCATATTCGTCGATAATTGCTACGGCGAGTTCGTAGAAACCGAAGAGCCAATTGAAGCGGGTGCAGATCTCATAGCCGGCTCGTTAATCAAGAATCCGGGGGGCGGCCTTGCCAAAATTGGCGGATACATCGCAGGTAAACGCAAATTTATTGAAAAATGCGCTTACCGCATGACCTCTCCGGGTATAGGAGGGGAGGCTGGAGCTTCCCTCAATGCACTCGCTGACATGTATCAAGGATTTTTCATGGCCCCGCATATCGTGTCCCAAGCCTTGAAAGGAGCGGTCTTCACCGCAGCTTTATTGGAGACTGCCGGCATGAAAACCAGCCCTCATTACAGCGCGGCACGGACAGACCTGATCCAATCGGTCTCATTCCAGACGGCTGAACAGATGGTGGCGTTTTGCCGTGCGATCCAAGCGAATTCCCCGGTCAATGCACAGTTTCTGCCTGAGCCTGCCTATATGCCAGGCTACGAAGATGATGTCATCATGGCGGCCGGCACCTTTGTGCAGGGCGCGAGCATCGAATTGACCGCTGACGGGCCGATTCGTGCACCATTTACTGCATTTGTCCAAGGTGGATTGACTTATGAACATGTGAAGCTGGCGGTCGTCAACGCATTGCACGTTTTGGAGAAAGAACAATTACTGTAAGTGATTGTTAAAACAGTCTGTAAAAAGTCATGTCAGAAAATCTAACATCTGTTTGACAAATAACCTGACATGTAATAAACTGAAAATGTAGTAATTAGTGAAATGGGTGAAACTTATGACAAATCGGGTTCGCCGCACCATGCCCATTCTCCCGATCAGCATCGTAATGCAACTGACGGATTTGACAGCGCGGCAAATACGCTATTACGAAGAGCAGAAGCTGATCAGTCCGGCCAGGACAGAAGGCAATAAGCGCATGTTTTCATTAAATGATGTCGATGCACTGCTCGAGATTAAGGATTATCTGGAGCAGGGCCTTAATGTCGCGGGCATCAGAAAACTGTACGAAACCAAAGAGATGCCGCAAAACGATCAAGCCGAGCCGAAGACATTGAGTGATGCAGAACTCCGCAGCTTATTGCGTGAGGAGATGAAGCATCAAGCACGGCCGTTTAGCCAGGCATCCCAACGACACGGTGATTTATCCCGTTTCTTTAAATAAGCGGGCTACATAATATAACCTAGGAGAGTGAACAGTACATGAGCAAGTATTCAAAAGAAGACATTATTCGATTGGTAAAAGAAGAAGACGTCAATTTTATCCGCCTGCAATTCACCGACATTCTCGGCGTTATCAAAAACGTAGAAATCCCAACATCACAGCTTGAAAAAGCACTCGACAATAAAATGATGTTTGACGGCTCTTCAATCGACGGCTTCGTCCGCATCGAAGAGTCCGATATGTACCTGTTCCCAGACCTTGACACGTGGGTAGTATTCCCATGGATTACTGGGAAAGGGAAAGTTGCGCGTTTGATCTGCGATATTTACAATGCAGACGGCACGCCATTTGCTGGAGATCCACGTACAAACTTGAAGCGTGTTTTGAAAGAGATGGAAGAACTTGGATTCACTCACTTTAACCTAGGGCCAGAGCCAGAATTCTTCCTGTTCAAACTTGATGAAAGAGGCGAACCGTCTCTTGAGTTGAATGACCATGGCGGTTATTTTGACTTGGCACCGATGGACCTTGGCGAAAACTGCCGACGCGACATCGTGCTTGAGCTGGAGGAAATGGGCTTTGAAATCGAAGCTTCCCACCACGAAGTGGCACCAGGACAACATGAAATTGACTTTAAATACGCAGATGCCATCAAAGCTTGCGATGATATCCAAACCTTTAAACTTGTGGTCAAAACGATTGCCCGTAAACACGGCCTTCACGCAACATTCATGCCGAAACCATTGTTCGGCGTCAACGGTTCAGGCATGCACATGAACGTTTCCTTGTTCAAAGGCAACGAAAATGCTTTCCTGGATGAAGATGGCGATTTGAAGTTAAGCAAAACGGCTTACCAGTTCATGGCAGGCATCATCGAGCATGCGAAAGCATTCACGGCTGTTACAAACCCGACAGTCAACTCGTACAAACGCCTTGTACCAGGCTATGAAGCACCTTGCTATATTGCTTGGTCTGGCCAGAACCGTAGCCCATTAATCCGCATTCCGGCTTCCCGTGGCTTATCCACTCGCGTAGAAGTGCGTTCAGTTGACCCTGCTGCGAATCCTTACTTGGCGATGGCTGTACTTCTTGGAGCTGGCCTTGACGGCATCAAGCGTGACTTGACTCCGCCAAAAGCTGTTGACCGCAACATCTATGCAATGAACCGCAAAGAACGCAAAGAAGTCGGCATTGAAGATTTGCCAGGCACATTGTATGCAGCGCTTGATGAGTTGCAAAACGATGAAGTCATGACAAAAGCGCTCGGTTCACACATTTTGAATAACTTCGTGGAAGCGAAGGAAATCGAATGGGATATGTTCAGAACTAGCGTCCATCCTTGGGAGCGAGAGCAATATTTGAAAATGTATTAATATCAAAAACCGGAGCCCAGTGCTCCGGTTTTTTCAGTTTGTCGAGAAAGATAAGAAATCGTATTTTCCGAAGCTTATCGCTCGCTTTCCTCGGGGCGGGGATCGAGCCTCCTCGTCACTAAAGCGTTGATCAACTCTCACTACGCTCGAGCATCGCAAATGAATGTGCTCAGCACAGCTTCGCTCATTCATTGCCTGCGGGGTCTCTCAAACCCGCTGATCCCGTAGGAGTCGAGCGAACGCTTCTCCAAATACTTCGAAAGATCATTGGTTATTGAATGTAGAAATACCACTCGATTTAATTCGTAATGGATTTATGGACTTCTTCAACACTCTGCAAAAACCGGAGCCCACTGCTCCGGTTTTTTTATGATTGAAAGTAATTTAGGCCATACGGTAAAAGGGTAAGGTAAACTCAAGGAAAACTGTTTTAAGATTGTGCCCTTTCACACATACGCTGAGTGGGGAAAACGTGGTAAGATTTTACTTATATGAAAGAACTTTTAATATCTGGAGGGATAAAATGAGGTTTATGAATGTCATCATCGTATTTCTCATTGCTTTTTCGTTTGCGGGAATCGTCTTATATGCAGTGGGCCCGAACTTATCGTCGGAGGCAGTAGCGCAAAAAGCATTTGAAGAACTCGAGCAAAGCGGCAAGATGGAGGAAATGGTCCAACAAATCGAAGCTGATCCACAAGTCAGCCGTTATATGGAAGAATGGCAGTCGCAGCAAGAGATTCCGGAAGAAGAGCAAGACAACGGCATGGAAGAGCCGCTTGAAGAAGAAACTACCAATGAAGACAACTCTATAGAAGTCGACTCAACACTAGTGCCAGAAGACCAGGAATTGGCTTTTGAAACCAAAGAGGATGCGGCTAGCGTTATGATCGAAAAAGTCGGCTTCCGCAATTTGCTCAAAATGAAAAATGCAGTTGAAAACGATACCATGACAGCCGAACAAGTCATGAATGAACTCGATAATGATTTGAACGAGGAAGAGATGCTGGCTTTGAAAGTGATGATATTTAAGGAATGGCAAAACCGAAACTAAGCGGCAGTTTATGCTACACTAATACAAGCACTTCCATTCATTTTGAAGGGAGGAATCTCGATGAAAACGTTTCAAGTAGAATTTTTCTTTGATCAAGGAAATACCATCGTGCATACAATGAAAGCGATAGACAAAGAATCCGCCATAAGCCAAGTGCCATCTAATGGCACTTATGAATTGACGGACGAAGCGAATGGCAAGATATACCGCATCACCATCAACTTGGTCAAATACATCGTCGTGACAGAAACTTAAGAAAATTAAATAAAACAATAAAAGCAGCCAGGGGTGAATATCTCTGGCTGCTTTTCAGTTACTAAGGTTACATAAGATAATTATAGAGAAAAAAGCCATAGAAAAAAGGAGGAAGTCATGTTTCCTCCTTTTTTCTATGGCTTCTTGAATTAAAGCAAGGTACTTAATGGATTTGGCGGTAGACACCGACAACTTTCCCTAAAATGCTCACCTGATCGACGATAATCGGATCCATTGATGAATTTTCGGGCTGCAGGCGGAAGTAATTGTCCTCACGGAAGAACCGTTTGACGGTCGCTTCATTTTCCTCGGTCATGGCAACAACGATGTCTCCATTATCCGCAGTCTGCTGTTGTTTGACGACAACATAATCGCCATTTAGAATGCCGGCTTCGATCATGCTTTCACCCATAATCTCCAACATGAAAATATGATCTTCCTCCGTACCGTAGGTTTGAGGCAGCGGAAAATATTCTTCGACGTTTTCGATCGCAGTGATCGGCATCCCGGCCGTAACTTTACCGATAAGCGGCACATGGAGGACAGGGCTCTTGTCGATGAGCGCTTCTTCCGAACCGATGATTTCGATGGCTCTTGGTTTGGTCGGATCGCGGCGGATCAACCCTTTACTTTCGAGTCTCGCTAGATGGCCGTGGACAGTTGAACTGGATGCAAGGCCTACCGCTTCGCCAATCTCCCGGACTGAAGGTGGATAGCCTTTTGCACGGACTTCATCTTTTATGAAATTCAGGATGTCTTCCTGACGCTTAGATACTTTTTTCACCAGTTTCACCTCTTTATAGGATTTATTTAAGATTAACTATCTATAGTATAGCAACTCGGGCATTGAAATGCAAACATAGGTTCGAATTTAATCTTGACAAGAAACGCCCGTTCGCTTTAATATGAGAACATACATTCCGAACAAATATTCTAAAGGAGGCGGCTTGAATGACATTCTTTCGACGGAACTCATATTTGGTTTTCTTTTTCTCACTCATAGTAGTGTTTACATTTTACGCGGTGATCAGCCATAATGCCGAAAAGCAGCAATTGGGCGAGCTGCAAATTGAAAAAGGTGATACGCTATGGGAGCTGGCTGAATCGTTCAGCGGCGAAACTCCCCATCATGAATGGATAGAAGAGATCATGGAAGTGAATAATTTGAAGACGACGAAAATCGTAGCAGGGCAATCATTGAAGATTCCGGCAGAACAGCTGAACTTCTCGCCGGATGAAACTAAATACTATGCAGGTGATGCAGAATGAAGAAAAAAGCTCTAGTTTACTGCCGTGTCAGTACCACTAAGGACGAGCAGGAAACTTCACTCGAACGGCAGGAAGAAGAACTGCTGTCGTTTGCATTCGAGCAAGGTTATCTAGTGGAAGACGTTTATAGTGACCAGCACAGCGGCTATGAAATGGATCGTGAAGGGCTTCTCGAGATGCTCAATCAAGTGAAGAGCGAAAAGGTCGATGCCGTCTTCATTCAAGATGAGACGCGTCTTGGCAGAGGACATGCACGTATCGCTTTACTGCATGTCATGAAAAAACATGAGGTGGATGTCTATACATTGTCTGACCATGGCCCGATCGCTTTGAACGATATGGATGACATGGTCCTTGAAATCTTGGCGATCGTGGAAGAATACCAGCGTAAAATCCACAACGCCAAGATCAAACGGGGCATGAAGCGTGCGGTGGAGAATGGCTATAAGCCGGAACGCAATTTAAAAGGAAAAGGCAACCCGGACGGCCGCGAGCGGCTGGATCTTCCGGTAGACCAGATTGTCAGCTTAAAAGCGAGCGGCTTAACCTTTCATGAAATCGCCGTCACGCTGCAAGGCTTCGGCTACCAAGCAAGCAAAGCGACGGTGCACAGACGTTTTCGCGAATACCAGCAAATGAAAGAAAGCTGAAATCTTGCACTGTCCCGCCTTTTTTTGTAACATGGAGCAGTAGAAAGGTGGACTTTACATGCTATCTCCAGATAAGATCGGCCGCATCAATGAACTATCGAAAAAGTCCAAGCGTGACGGACTGACGCAAGAAGAAGCAAAAGAACAATCGGCGCTGCGCCAGGAATACTTGCAAAGTTTCCGCAAGTCGATGCGCGGGACAATTGAAAACGTTACCGTCTTCGATCCAGAAGGAAAAGACGTAACGCCAGACAAAATCAAAAATAAACGGGAGAATAAGTATTTGAATTAATACTTATTCTCTTTTTCGTTGTATTCTTTCCTAGAGTTGACTAAACTAGAATAGGATTAAATTTAGTTTCAGAGAGGATGTCACTATGTCAAACCATGCAGATCAACTTGCAGTAAATACCATTCGAACACTTTCCATCGATGCGATTGAAAAAGCCAATTCCGGACACCCGGGACTTCCAATGGGCGCCGCTCCAATGGCGTATACACTCTGGACAAAACACATGAACCACAACCCGAACAACCCAGACTGGTTCAACCGCGACCGTTTCGTCCTGTCAGCAGGACACGGCTCCATGCTTCTTTACAGCCTGCTTCATTTAAGCGGATACGGATTACCGATGGAGGAAATCAAAAACTTCCGCCAATGGGATTCGAAGACGCCAGGGCATCCTGAATACAAGCATACAGTTGGAGTCGAAGCGACAACTGGACCGCTTGGCCAAGGAATCGGCATGGCTGTCGGCATGGCAATGGCAGAACGCCATTTGGCAGCTACATACAATAAAGAAGGCCTAGACATCATTGACCACCACACGTTCGCTCTATGCGGAGACGGTGATTTGATGGAAGGGGTTGCTGGGGAAGCGATTTCTCTTGCAGGACACCTAAAATTGGACAAATTAGTCGTGTTGTATGACAGCAACGACATTTCACTCGACGGCGATTTGTCGATGAGTTTCTCAGAGAACATCCAGAAGCGTTTCGAGTCATACGGCTGGAACTATCTCCGCGTGGATGACGGCAACGACATGAACGATCTTTCTGCAAAAATCGCTGAAGCGAAAAAATCTACTGACAAACCGACATTGGTGGAAGTCAAGACGGTTATCGGCTATGGTTCCCCGAACAAATCTGGTAAAGCGGATTCGCACGGTGCACCACTCGGCGAAGATGAAATGAAATTGACGAAAGAATACTATAAATGGACGTTCGATCAAGATTTCCACGTTCCGGAAGAAGTCTATGAAACATTTAAAGAAGCGACAGATTCACTAGGCGCGAAAGCGGAATCAGCTTGGAACGAGTTGTACACGCAATACGAAGAGCAGCATCCTGAACTTGCTTCACAGTTGCAATCAGCCATCCGCGGCGATTTGCCGGCTGATTTCGACTCACAGTTCCCGCAATACGAAGTCGGCAAAAAGCAAGCGACACGTGCATCATCCGGCGATATGGTCAATGCCATCGCTAAGACGGTTCCTTCGTTCTTCGGTGGCAGCGCCGATCTTGCCGGTTCGAACAAAACTAACATCAAAGATGGCGGCGACTTCGACGCTGAGCATCCAGAAGCCCGCAATATCTGGTTCGGCGTGCGTGAATTCGCAATGGGCGCTGCACTTAACGGCATGGCGCTCCACGGTGGCTTGCATGTATTCGGTGGCACGTTCTTCGTGTTCAGTGACTATGTCCGTCCAGCGATCCGCCTAGGCGCTTTGATGGGCCTTCCGGTCACGTATGTGTTCACTCACGATAGCGTAGCAGTCGGAGAAGACGGGCCGACGCATGAACCGATCGAACAGCTTGCATCACTTCGCGCAATGCCGAACTTGGGCATTATCCGCCCAGCCGACGCGAACGAAACAAAAGCAGCATGGCGCTTGGCGCTCACGTCTAAAGACAAGCCGACCTTGCTCGTATTGTCCCGCCAAAACTTGCCGGTTCTCGAAACGACTGGTGAAAAAGCAGAAGAAGGCGTCGAAAAAGGCGCTTACGTTGTGTCTCCAGCTGATGATGCACAAGCTTTGCTTCTAGCGACTGGATCAGAAGTCAGCCTAGCTGTAGAAGCACAGAAACAATTGAAAGAACAAGGCATCTCGGTGTCTGTTGTGTCGATGCCATCATGGGATCGTTTCGAAAAGCAGGACAAAGAGTACAAAGAATCCGTCTTGCCGAAAAATATCACAAAACGCCTCGCCATTGAAATGGGCTCATCATTCGGTTGGGATCGCTACACTGGATTTGAAGGCGATATTCTCGCGATCGATCACTTCGGTGCAAGCGCTCCTGGTGAGAAAATTATGGAAGAATTCGGTTTCACGCCTGAAAATGTTGCATCCAAAGTGAAGCAATTAATCAACGGGTGAATACCGGTTTAGTTCTCGGTTTTTGAGAACGCAATGAAAGTTTTAAAAGAGGTGAAGCCGTCAGAAATTAATTCTGGCGGTTTTTTCTTGTGCAAAAAATTTTTTGTTCGATCTTTTTATCGGCCTAGCCGATTATAATCATTTTAAGAGGTGGGATTATGAAGAAATTATGGAGTTTAATACCAGCATTTGGTATTTTCATAGCTATAAGCATTGTCGGCTTTTTTGGAGGCATTGTGTTATTGCTCTCGGGGGAAAGGGCGTGGCTGCCGCTGTTTTTCTTTGTCCTGCTGTTTTTGTTTTTCATTTTTTTGTTATCCAAGAGAATTGGCGACGTAAAAAGGTGGAAACAGTCAGCGATAGTGTTCGTTGTTCTTGCCATCATGTTGGCCGTTTGGCCGCTTTACCAAGCATATTTGGATTCCATCCCGGGGGTTTCGGCTGAAGTGGACGTCTATTCCTATATGCCGTTTCAAGAAGACTCCAAGCTCATTGTGCTAAACGAGGAGCCAGAACTCCAATTTGAAGAGAAATTGCCACGGCTGGACGGGGCGACGGCACTTTACCCATTATATGCAGCCGCAGCAGAAATGCTCTATCCGGAAGATTGGTATGAACCATCCGACAGCGAAGTGATGGTCAATACCACGCCTTTTGCTTATTCCAATTTGTTTGAAGGAGAGGTGGATGCAATTTTTGCCGCTGCGCCATCACAGGGGCAGTTGAAAACAGCAGATGCCAAGGGGCTCGAGCTTACACTGACGCCGATCGGGAAAGAGGCGTTCGTCTTTTTCGTCCATGCAGACAACCCGGTCGAGTCATTGAGTTCTGAAGATCTTCGCATGATCTATAGCGGCGAAATCACCGATTGGTCTTCAGTTGGCGGAGAGGTTGAAGAGATCAGGGCTTTCCAGCGGCCTGAAGACAGCGGCAGCCAAACAGCACTGCTTCAGTTCATGAGCGAGGTGCCGGTGATGGAGGCTCCCCGTGAAAACATAGAAGAAGGCATGGGCGGCATCATCGATCAGGTGGCAGAATATAAAAATCACAAAAATGCGCTCGGTTTTACATTCCGTTTCTACGGGGAGGAAATGGCCGGCAATAAAGTGATTCAATATTTGGCTATCGATGGCGTTATTCCGTCAGTTGGCGCCATTCGAAATGATGAATATCCCCTAACTTCGGAGTTTTATATCGTCACCACGCAGCATAGCAGTCCGGAAGCCTTGGAACTGGCACAATGGTTCACTTCCGGTCAAGGGCAGCGCTTAGTTGAAAAAACGGGATATGTGCCCTTGAATTCGTCCGATGAGTGAGCGTACCGTCGCTGCTCAGGGTGTGATGGGAGGCAGTCTTTGTTTCTCCGCAATTTTAATGCCGTTCATATAGTCACGTCCTGAAATTTATAGTATAATCCTTTTTGGTGCATGATTTAATTGGCAACACGAAGGAGGTAATTTGTATGGATACATGGATCTGGATTGTTATCGTTATTGTGGCTTTACTCGCAGGTGTTGCACTTGGATTCTTTATCGCTCGCCGATACATGATGAAATATTTGCAGGACAACCCACCGATCAACGAAGAGATGCTGCGGATTATGATGATGCAAATGGGTCAAAAACCATCTCAAAAGAAAATCAACCAAATGATGGCTCAAATGAACAAAGCCTCGACAAAACCGGGCAAAAAATAAACGCTTATGCAATTATTCGCCCATAGGTGATGAATACAAAAAGAACCACCGTTCGCTTCTGAACGGTGGTTCTTTTTTGTCTTTAAGTCAGCTGGAAATCTGTGAAACGCCCACAGCAGGTTTAGGTATCGACAGGTCGTGGGCCGTCAAGAACTCTGCAACCATTCCTTCATATTCGTCGGGATTTTTATTGAATGATTGGGCATGTTCACCCTGTTCGAATAATTTCAGCTCTTTGGGGCCTTGTTTCAATTCGAATAATTCCTTCGTCATTTTCGGCAAGACGAATTCATCTGGCAGGCTGTGGATGAACAGCACAGGCTTTGCAATCTTTTTGACGACTTCCCTAGGCGATACGGTCGTGATGGAATAGCCGTCGCGCAGTTTCAGAAATACATTGGCAAGGCGAAGCGCCAAAGAAGTGCGCATCGGCGTCGTCGTGCGCATGACGTGCAAAATTTGTTCGCTGATATCGGAATAAGCACAGTCGGAGATATAGAAATCCGCTGAGTCTTCCATTCCAGCATATAATAGCGTCGTCGCGGCGCCCATCGATTCCCCGTGAATTCCGAAGAACAGAGATGGGCCGACATGGAGTTTCAAGGCTTTCACGACTGCCTGCAAATCCAGCTTCTCGTAATGGCCGAAGCTCGTTGTCTTGCCACCGGATTCGCCGTGCCGGCGGTGGTCATAGACGACAGAGTTGAACCCGAGGCGTTCGAACATGCGCGCATATTTAAACGAATTCATTTTGCTTTCGGTAACGCCATGGCAAATGATGACGTAACGGTTTGTGGTGTGTGGCTCCAGGAAAATCGCTTTGATCGGATAGCCATTGGCGGATTCAATCCATTGTTCGCTTTTCTTGACGTTGGCATACCAAGTTTCATCGTAGCGTTTGGCGTTCGTTTCCCTTTCCAAAATCAAGGATGCGTCTTTATTCTTTACATACATGAGACGGTTGCTTGTGGCAAAACCCAATGCGGCAAAAGATGCAGTCAATGTGCTCGAGACGATGGCTGTTGTCATCAATAATCGCTTTTTCACGGCGCACACACCTCATTTTCTGTTTTTGTATAATGTATACATGCCTGTTTGCAACGGATTCGATACATGAGGTTCTATGAGCGAAATTGCTTCGTAAAGTTTCTCGAGGTCGACCCCGGTATCGACGCCCATACGATGGAACATATGGACTAAGTCTTCGGTCGCGACATTGCCAGTAGCCCCTGGCGCAAATGGGCAGCCGCCGAGCCCGCCAGCGGAAGAATCGAACCGGTCGACTCCAGCAACAAGTGCTGCATAGGCATTGGCGAGCGCCATGCGTCTCGTGTCATGGAAATGCGCAGCGATCAAAACATCTGGAAATTGTTCTTTCAAACGGCTGAACAACTCATGGCTTTCTTGCGGGTTCGCCAGGCCGATCGTATCGGCGACGCTCAATTCATCGACTCCCCAATCGACAAATTGCTGGCATAAATCGATCGTTCGTTGTGGATCTACTGCTCCTTCAAATGGGCAGTAAAACGCTGTTGAAATGCAGGCGCGGACGAAGGTGCCGCCCTGTTTTGCCTTTTCGATCAATGGTTTTAATGTTTCCATGGACTCAGCTGTCGTCTTATTAATATTTTTTTCATTGAATGAATTGGAAACCCCGACAAAGACGGCGATTGCATCGGCACCGGCTTCCAAGGCCGACGCGATGCCGCGCTCATTTGGCGTCAGCACCAACTGGCGGCCGGTCTTTTTTGCGCCGGCAACGATATCCCGTGCATCGGCCATTTGCGGCACCCATTTCGGTGACACGAATGAGGTTAGCTCCATTTCCTGTAATCCTGCTTCCTGCAAGGCCTTGATAAAATCCAGTTTGTCCTCGGTATTGACAGTCCTAGCTTCATTTTGCAGGCCATCACGCGGCCCAACCTCGATAATCGTAGCTGTTTTTGGTAAACTAAACATACTATCCCCCCTTAGCTTTATTGTAGCGATAGGGGGGATAAAAGAGCAAGAAGCAGACAAGGGGGAAAATAGAAATGTCACAAGAAATCGTAATTGCAAGCGCTGTCAGAACGGCAGTTGGATCGTTCCAGGGGGCGCTGAAAGATGTGCCGGCAACAGATCTTGGAGCCATCGTTATCAAAGAAGCCTTATCGCGCGCAGGGGTGGCGGGCGATCAAGTATCGGAAGTCATCATGGGCAATGTCTTACAATCAGGGCTCGGGCAAAACCCGGCGCGCCAGGCTTCCATCAAAGCAGGTCTTCCTGAGACGGTGCCGTCGATGACCATCAATAAAGTATGCGGATCTGGTTTGAAATCGATCCACTTGGCTTATCAGGCAATTTTTGCGGGTGATGCTGATATCATCGTAGCAGGCGGCATGGAAAATATGAGCCGTGCCCCGTATCTTTTAGAAGGTGCAAGAGACGGCTACCGCATGGGGGACCAGAAAGTGGTCGATAGCATGGTTCACGACGGCTTGACGTGTGCTTTTAATAATTACCATATGGGTGTAACAGCTGAGAACCTTTGTGACCGGTATGAAATTTCACGAGAAGATCAGGACCGCTTTGCAGCACGTTCGCAGGCCCGGGCTTCAGCGGCCATCGAAGGCGGACGTTTCGATGAGGAGATCGTAGCGGTAGAAATCCCGCAGCGTAAAGGAGAGCCGGTCGTCTTTAAGACAGACGAATACGTAAAGGCTTCTTCAACTGAAGAAAAACTTGCGAAATTGCGTCCAGCGTTCAAGAAAGATGGCTCAGTCACAGCCGGCAACGCATCAGGTATCAATGACGGTGCGGCAGCAGTCGTCGTCATGACTAAAGAAAAAGCCGACGAGCTTGGCATCACACCGCTTGCAGTCATTTCTGCAAACGGCAATGCGGGAGTCGACCCAGCAGTCATGGGCATCGGTCCAGTACAAGCGGTGAAAAATGCTTTGAAAAAAGCGGGAATGACACTGGGAGACATTGATTTGATTGAAGCGAACGAAGCGTTTGCGGCACAATCGATCGCGGTCGACCGTGAATTGCAATTTGATCACGAAAAACTCAATGTCAATGGAGGAGCCATTGCGATCGGCCATCCGATCGGCGCGAGCGGTACCCGTATTTTCGTGACACTTCTCCACGAGATGAAAAAGCGCGACGCCAAGACGGGCCTTGCGACACTTTGCATCGGCGGCGGACAAGGCGTTGCAACGATTGTAAAACGTCCATAAGGAGAGAATAAGATGGCGAAAGAAAAACACAATGATAACGGTCTTTTTTCGGAAGACCAGCTGTTGAAGCTGAAAGCCGCGAAAAAAGAGTTAGTGAAAGACCAGCAGAAGCTCGAGGAAGAAAAAGAAGCGCAGCGCCAGTTTGAACGCAAAGAGCGCGAAAAGAACCTATCGTTTGAAGAATTGCTTGAACGCCACGGAGATTCAGGAACTAAATATTAACCGAGAACCCCCTGTCACAGTTGGTGACAAGGGGTTCTTCGTTCAACTTAACCATTCGAACAGAAAACTGATTAAATACAACGGGGCGCCTACAATAATCACCCCAGCGGCAAAATAAGAAAATCCCCATAAAACCCAACTCAAAACATCGTAAATCGCACCTGCCAAATCATCGATAAGTTTCATGGACAGCCCACCCCATTTCTAAGAGAATAACCATCTTTTGACATGCAGCATTTTTTCTATCTTATCAAATAATCAGTTCCCAGGCTTCATAATTTTGAATTAGTTAATGATTTCCAAAATATTTTTATATTCCAATTACCGACAATTGATATAATGAAAGGAGTGCACTTAACTATCTAGATTGTCAACGAAACTTTGGAAATTAAATAAGGGAAAAACTCGATTGCAGGAGGATAAGAAGATGAGGGATGAAGAGATTCCGCCAAGCCCAAGTGTGGAGGAAGACCAAGAACAAAGAGAACCCAGGCTGATTCAGCCGTATACGAAACCATGGATCCATTTCGGTTATTTTGTGTTTGTATTAACGATATTATCTGTCGCTTTTTCGTTGATCAAAGTGATGGCGGATTAATTTGTAAAAAAAGAATGGCTATTCTTTTCCTTTTTTTGAAACATCTTACTGGCTCAATCGTATAGAATAAGGTAGGAGAAAATCAGCTTATTGAAAAGGATGGGATAAGATGGAGTCAATCGGAATTATTTCAATTTTAATTGTGGTTCTCATTTTGGCGGCAATAGCCGGCGCCGGCTATTTCTTTTGGATGAAAATCCGCTACCGTACCGCCAAATCGAACGAAGCCTTGATCATTACAGGGCCGAAACTTGGGGATCCGAAAAAAGACACGAACATCTTTACGGACGATGAAGGGCGCTCCATGAAGATCATCCGCGGCGGCGGTTATTTGCTGCGGCGCTTCCAAACTTCAACGCCAGTCAATCTAACGTCATTTCAGTTGAAGTTATCGACGCCGCGCGTTTACACGAATGCGGGTGTCCCAATCGTAGCGGATGCTGTCGCGATGGTCAAAGTTGCAGATACCTTGAACGGCATTGCTAATTACGCCGAGCAATTCCTTGGGAAAAAGCAAGAGGAAATTGAAGTTGAGATCATCGAAGTCCTTGGCAGTAATTTGCGTGCCATCTTGTCGAAGATGACTGTTGAAGACATCAATAGCGACCGGGAAAAATTCAATACGGATGTCCAGGAAATCGCACAAAAACAACTTGATTTAATGGGCTTTAAAATTACATCACTCGGGTTGACCGATCTTCGTGATGCTGATGAAGACAACGGCTATCTTGAGAACCTGGGTCGCCCGCGCATCGCTGAAGTCCGCAAGCAAGCGGAAATTGCGGAAGCGAACACGGAACGGGAAACACGCATTCACCGTGCCCAGACCGACCAGGAAGCGAAAGAAGAAGAGTACAAGCGCCAAATTTCCATTGCTGAATCCCGTAAATCAAAAGACTTGAAAGATGCGGCATTCAAGGAAGAAACTGAACGTGCCCGCGCCAAGTCCGAGCAGTCGTATGAACTGGAGAAAGCGAAACTCGCGATGGAAATCCAAGAAGAAGAATTGAATATGCAATTCATGGAGCGTGAACGTGCGGTCCGTCTCGAAGAAGAAGAAAGCAAAGTCCGCAAAACAAAAGCGGATGCCAGCTATTACGAAACGACGCGTACGGCAGAAGCGGAAGCGAGACGTTCTGTCATTGACGGGGAAGCGAAAGCGAAGATCAAGCGCGATGAAGGGGCTGCCGAAGCGGAAGTCATCCGTGAACGCGGTAAAGCGGAAGCGGAGTCCCGTAAATTGCTTGCTGAAGCTATGGAAGAACATGGCGATGTTATCATTGCGGAGAAGCTGATCGATATGCTGCCGGTATTCGCTGAAAAAGTGGCACAGCCGCTGAACAATATCGATTCCGTAAAAATCATCGATTCCGGAAACGGCCAAGGCGTTCCGTCATTCGGCAGAAGCGTGACGCGCACAATGGTGGACATGCAAGAGCCGTTGAAAGAAATGACGGGCATTGACATTGCTGACATGCTGAAGACATACACATCCAGAAATACTCAGGCTATACAACCGGTTAGCCAACCGGTCGACCAACCAGTGAATGATCAGCCTGTAGATGAAGCTGCAAAAGAAGATCCAGAACAAATTTAAAGCGAAGCAAACACAAAAAGACGGAGAACAGATTATGTTCTCCGTCTTTTTTTATATGCAGAGGTTTTAGACTGTCATGATGTCCTTAAACATCTGCTTTAAGCTCTTGGCTACGTCGTTAAGGTGAAAGTCTCTCCGCGCCTCCGCTTGCTGCTGTTCGATGAATGTTTCGGAAGTGCGTTTTCTGGAAAAAGGCGTCAAAGTATGAAGCTCTTTTGGCTGGGTTTCGGCAAGCAAGCGCAATGAGGCGAAAACCGGCTCAGAAAGTTCAAAACGCTGATAGCCATTTGGCATATGGATAATTTTCTCCGGGGCGTCTGCAAGCAGCCAGCGGTCTTCCGCTTCCCAAGCAAGCTTATGATTTTTAAACTCCTGTCCAAGGGATCTTGTCACAGATTCAACAACGAGGTATGAATGCATCGAAATGGCATCTCCGTCTGCTGACTGATAAGACTTTTTGGATTGGGTCAAATAAAAATTCATCATTTTGCACGCCCCCGATTTCTTGAAAGTAAGGTTCGAAAATTTCAGTCGTAAATAGTATATTCACTTCTAAGTATTCTTTCAAACCTCCAAAAGTCCTTTTCGATAAATAAAAACCTCTGGGTATAAAATCAGTGTTTCTTAAAAAGTACGGCTCAAAAACAATCACACCCGCTATACAGAAGGAGCCAACCGAAAACAGCCAAACTATACTTTTTGTCTGTATAAGCCTTTCTTATGAAAAAAGGTACAAACGTCCTTAATGGATATGAAATGATTTTTTAACAAACGATGCAAGGGTAAAAAAGCGTCCCGCAGCAGGCGGGACGCCGTTCATTTTAAAGCAAGAGGTTAATCGCGATGTTGTTCATATCGATCCAGCCGAGTCGCTTTTTTTGCCTCTTCAATCTGCTGCCGGCTGACAGGTTGTTGATAAGCCTGCAGCGTTTCCCGCAATTGTTTGGGGCTGCTCGCGCCGGTGACTGCCGCTGCTACAGTGCTGTCTGACAGCACTGAATGCAAGGCGAGTGCATGGATATTGTCATGGGTGGCGGAGAGCTTCTTCAAAGTAGCCTTTAACTGGCCCGTTCCATACTGCAAGTAGTCGCCCATCTTTTCGGCGCGTGTGAGTCCTTCAGCTGTCAGCAAGCCTTTTGCTAGGCTGCCGCGTGCCACGACAGAGCGGCCGGATTGACCAATTTCTGTGAGGAATTCTTCCGGGCGCCGATCGAGCAGGCTGTACTGCATCATGATGGAAGCAATCTCACTATTATTCAAATAGCGCCGGATGACATTCGGGCGGATGGATGAAATTCCGTAAGAGCGGATCAAGCCCTCTTTTTTCAATTCCTCAAACGCTTGAATCGTTTCTTCCGAGTTATCGGTAATCATTCCTCCGTGTAGCTGGTATAAATCCAGATAATCGGTTTGGAGACGGCGCAGCGAGTTATGGATTTGTTCTTTGATATAAGCTTTCGTCGGATTCCATTTTACTTCATCCGACTCCTCGGACCATTCATTGCCCACTTTGCTGGCAAGGATGATGTCTTTGCGCCGTTTGCCCAGTGCGCCCCCAACGATTTCCTCATTCTTTCCTTTGTCGTAAAAATCGGCTGTGTCAAAATAAGTGACCCCATTATCCATCGCTTCATCGATAATGGCTCCTGCTTGTTTCGGATCTTCCGGCAGTGACATGCAGCCGAGTGCGATTTCGCTGACCTCAAATCCGTTGGTTCCCAGTGTATTGTATTTCATCTTCTCACCTCATTGTAAATATTTGTTTCCTCTATGGTATACTTTGCGGTATTGAAACTACAAATGAAATGAGGGCCAGCATGAAGAAATTTGAAGAAAAAACAATTCATAGTGAACGTTTGTATGAAGGCAAGGTCATTAACTTAAAAGTTGACGATGTGACGCTGCCAAATGGCAAACAGTCGAAGCGAGAGGTGATTGAACACCCAGGAGCGGTAGCGGTCATAGCATTGACGAGTGAAAAGAAAATTATCATGGTCGAACAATACCGCAAAGCCCTTGAACGCTCACTCGTCGAAATTCCAGCCGGGAAATTGGAACCTGGCGAAGCTCCAGAGTACACAGCCATGCGTGAGCTGGAAGAAGAGACAGGCTACTCAGCAGACAAGCTCGAAAAAGTGATCAGTTTCTCGACATCTCCTGGATTTGCCGATGAAGTGGTGCATGTTTTCTTTGCAAGCGGCTTGCATCGTGCGGCAAACGGCGCAGTGACAGATGATGATGAATTCGTGGAATTGCTCGAAATGACGGTGGAAGAAGCGCAAGGCTTGATTGATAACGAGCGGATTTACGATGCGAAAACGGCTTACGCTGTGCAATGGGTTAAAAACTACTTATCAGATAAGAATTAATCCAATTACTAATTAAGAATGATTCTAAATAATAAACGGCATCGATTGTTGTAATCGAGAACGCCCTTTTGATATAATGAATACAGTTTGAGGGAGGGCGTCGCATGGAAACAAGGATAGATCGTATAAAAAAGCAATTACACGCTGCGAGTTATAAGCTGACGCCACAGCGTGAAGCAACGGTACGAATTTTACTGGATCATGAAGAAGACCATCTAAGTGCTGAGGATGTCTATCTTTTGGTCAAGGACATCGCACCAGAAATCGGCTTGGCTACGGTATACCGTACATTGGAACTTCTGACCGAATTGAAAATTGTCGACAAAATAAATT
Organism: Planococcus sp. CP5-4_YE; assembly: GCF_019042655.1. Lineage (GTDB taxonomy): Bacteria > Bacillota > Bacilli > Bacillales_A > Planococcaceae > Planococcus. Next base: position 203,207 of record NZ_JAHPZO010000001.1, on the reverse strand, counting down.
TTGGGGATGGCGTTTCCCGTTATGATTTGCGTCAGGAAGGCGCAGCACACTTCCATCATCACCTGGTCTGCTTAGAGTGCGGGGCTGTGGATGAAATACAAGAAGATTTGCTTGAAGATGTCGAAGCAGTCGTGGAAAAGCGCTGGAACTTCCAGATTAAAGACCACCGTCTGACTTTTCATGGCATTTGCTGGCGCTGCCATGATTCGGGTGCTGATAAGCCGGAAAAAGACGCTTAAAAGGCGGCCTGTCGAAGGCCGCCTTTTTTTCATCTTCAATAATTAAACAGCAGGAAAGGAGGAATCCCGATGAACGATGCGAAAGATGCACTGGATGATTATTTGCATTTTCTCCGCGTGGAGAGACAGTTGGCTGATAACACGCTGACTTCATACGAACGCGACTTGAAAGGCTACATACAATATATGAGTGAAGTTGAACAATTGGAACGGCTTGGCAAAATCGAGCGGATTCACATTTTGAACCACCTGCGACATTTGCAGGAAATGGCGAAGACTTCGCGCACAGTGGCAAGGCATATTTCTTCGATCCGTAGTTTCCATCAATTCTTGATCCGTGAAAAACGCAGCGATTCGGATCCGACTGTTCATTTGGAAATGCCTCAAATGGACAAGAAGCTGCCGAACATCCTATCTATAGAAGAAATCGATGCGTTATTAAATTCGCCAGACACGTCAAAAGCCAGCGGGCTGCGCGACCGCGCCATGTTGGAATTACTTTATGCGAGCGGCATGCGCGTCAGTGAATGCATCAATCTGGATATGGAAGATGTCCATTTGACGATGGGATTCGTGCGCTGCACTGGAAAAGGCGGCAAAGAGCGGATCATCCCGCTTGGCAGGGCTGCACTTGAGGCAAACCAGCACTACATCGAATCGGGACGTCTCGCTCTAAGAAATCCATCTGAGAAAACCGATGCCTTGTTCATCAACCAACGAGGGAAGCGATTGACACGGCAAGGCTTCTGGAAATTATTGAAGCAGCACGCCCAGAAAGCGGGTATCCAGAAAGAATTGACTCCGCATACCTTGCGCCATTCATTCGCCACCCATTTAATCGAAAATGGGGCAGACCTGCGCGCTGTACAGGAAATGCTGGGGCATGCCGATATTTCAACGACCCAAATTTATACTCACGTTAGCAAGACACGGTTGAAAGACGTCTACTCGCAATTTCATCCTCGAGCATGATAGAGGTCTGACTTCCGACGAGGGCTATTCCTGTGATAGAATAAAAAGGTAAATAAGGAGGAACTAATATGACAATGAAACCGTTTACTCGCGTACATTTAATCGTACTGGATTCTGTCGGTATCGGCGAAGCGCCGGATGCTGAAGCTTTCGGAGACAAAGGAGCGGATACGCTTGGACATATCGCCCAGTCTGTCGGCGGACTGTCCATGCCAAATATGGAAAAGCTGGGCCTTGCCAATATCGTTCCAGTAAAAGGGCTTGATGCTCAAGAAACACCTGCTGCCCACTTTGGCCGCCTTGAAGAGGCATCCGTCGGGAAAGATACAATGACGGGACACTGGGAAATCATGGGGCTCAATATCGATACACCATTTAAAGTGTATCCAGATGGCTTCCCTAAAGAACTGATCGACAAGCTTGAACAGGCGACAGGCAGAAAAGTCATCGGCAATAAACCGGCAAGTGGCACTGAAATCCTGGATGAACTCGGGCAAGAACATATGGAAACTGGGGCATTGATTGTCTATACGTCTGCTGATCCGGTTCTGCAAATTGCAGCACATGAAGAAGTGATCCCGCTGGATGAACTGTACCGGATTTGCGAAACGGCTCGCGAACTGACTTTGGACCCAGAATATCTAGTCGGCCGCGTGATTGCGCGTCCATTTATAGGTGAACCTGGTGCCTTTAAACGCACCTCTAACCGACACGATTATGCCCTGGCTCCATTTGACCGTACCGTCATGAACGAACTTCAGGATGCGGGCAAAGACGTTATTGCTATCGGCAAGATCAACGACATCTACAATGGCGCTGGTGTGACAGAGGCTGTCAGAACCACTGATAATGCGGACGGAATGGATAAGCTCGTGCAAGTGGTCGGCAAAGATTTCAATGGCTTGAGCTTTTTGAACCTCGTTGATTTTGATGCGCTATACGGCCACCGCAGAGACCCAAAAGGGTATGCACAAGCCTTAGAAGAATTCGATGTGCGCCTTCCGGAAGTTTTGGAAGGCATGCAGGAAGATGATTTGCTGCTCATCACAGCAGACCACGGAAACGATCCGACATTCCCTGGCACGGACCATACACGTGAATATGTGCCGATTCTTGCTTTTTCGCCACGCTTCAATGGCGGAGGGGCACTTGGCACTGGATCAACATTTGCAGATATCGGCGCGACGATTGCCGAGAACTTCGCTTGTGAATTGCCGAAATTCGGCACAAGTTTTCTCTCTAAACTAAAATGAAAAGGTGGTAAAGACCGATGAGAATGGTGGACTTAATCGAAAAGAAACGCGACGGCCATGAGCTGTCCACAGAAGAAATCCGTTTTATTATTTCAGGCTATACAAATGGTGAAATCGCCGATTATCAATTGAGCTCATTTTTGATGGCGGTATTTTTCCAAGATATGAGTGAGCGTGAACGCGCCGACTTGACGATGGCGATGGCAGAATCAGGCGATCAAATTGATTTGTCAGCTATCGAAGGCATTAAAGTAGATAAGCACTCCACAGGAGGCGTCGGCGATACGACAACGCTCGTGCTCGGGCCGCTCGTTGCAGCTTGTGGCGTGCCGGTTGCGAAAATGAGTGGACGAGGGCTTGGCCATACCGGCGGGACTATCGACAAACTCGAAGCAATTGACGGATTCCACGTAGAGCTGTCTACACAAGATTTTTTACGTCAAGTAAATGAACACAAACTGGCTGTCATCGGCCAAAGCGGCAATTTAACGCCTGCTGATAAAAAAATGTACGCCTTGCGTGATGTAACGGCGACTGTTAACAGCATCCCGCTTATCGCAAGCTCGATCATGAGCAAAAAAATCGCAGCTGGGGCCGATGCGATCGTCCTAGACGTAAAAACAGGCGAAGGCGCATTCATGAAAACAGAAGAAGATGCCAAACGACTGGCGCATGCCATGGTTGGCATCGGCAACGCGACAGGACGTAAGACAATGGCGATCATCTCTGATATGAGCCAGCCGCTTGGATTTGCGATTGGCAATGCGTTGGAAGTGAAAGAAGCGATTGAAACGCTACAAGGCAAAGGCCCAGCAGACCTTACGGAACTTTGTCTCGTGCTCGGCAGCCAAATGGTCGTCGTCGGCGGCAAGGCAGACACTTTGGAAGAGGCGCGTGCCATGCTAGAAGGCGTCATCAAAGACGGCTCTGCACTTGAAGCGTTCCGCCAATTGATCAAAGACCAAGGCGGCAATCCGGCTGTCGTGGACGATCTTAGTTTGTTGCCGCAAGCAAAATTCGTCACGGAACTGCCAGCAAAACAAGACGGCTATGTTTCCTATATGGAGGCAGACGAAATCGGAACAGCGGCGATGGTACTCGGCGCCGGACGCGCGACGAAAGATTCGGTCATCGATTTATCGGTCGGCTTAGTGCTCAACAAGAAAGTCGGCGATTTTGTCAAACAAGGCGAGTCACTGGCTACCATTTATTCCAACACACAAGACCTCGCGGAATGCCAGGAAATGTTATACAATAGTATCGAGTATTCGAACGAGCCGGTTGAAGCGATTCAACTTGTCTCAGCTTTGATCACCGATTAAACGAATCTTGCTGGGTCTAGGCTCAGCAAGATTTTTACTATACATAGCCCATTCAGGAGGAGTCGACATGCATCTATACGGGACACAATCAATCAATCAACAAGGCCATTTGACAATTGGGGGAGTAGATGCGGTTGACCTCGCCGCACAATACAGCACACCGCTTTTTGTTTACGACATCCAACTTTTCCGCGAACGTGCACAAGCGTTCCAACAAACATTCGAAAACGAACAGGTCGGCTACCAAGTCGCTTACGCCAGTAAAGCATTCTCGGGCATCGCCATTTACCAAGTCGCTGCACAAGAAGGGCTGTCGCTCGATGTTGTGTCCGGCGGTGAACTCTACACGGCGATCCAAAGTGGATTCCCCAAAGAGAAAATCCATTTTCATGGCAACAACAAGAGCCAAGCGGAGATTGATATGGCTTTTGATGAAGAAATCGGCTGCATCGTCGTCGATAATTCCCACGAAATCGAGCTGCTGAAAAAAACAGCGGAACGGCGCCAACAGAAGATGAACATCTTGCTGCGTGTCACGCCGGGCATTGAAGCCCATACGCATGATTACATCACGACCGGCCAGGAAGACTCGAAATTCGGGTTTGATTTGAACAATGGCCAGGCAGACCGCGCTTTCGAAGAAACCTATGGGCACGGACATCTCGAGTTGATCGGCCTCCATTGCCATATCGGGTCGCAAATTTTCGAAACAGCAGCATTCCAGATGGCTTCTGAAAAATTGCTATTGAAAATGGCGACATGGAAACAAGACCATTCCTACACATGCAGCGTATTGAATCTAGGCGGCGGCTTCGGCATCCGCTATACGGAAGAAGATGCTCCGCTTGAGCCTGCCGTGTATGTGAAAGACATGATCCGCACAGTCAAAGCCGCATCCGAAGAGGCTGGGTTCCCGGTGCCAGAAATTTGGATTGAGCCAGGCCGTTCATTGATCGGCGACGCGGGCACGACGCTCTATACGATTGGTTCGACAAAAGACGTGCCCGACACACGCCGCTATGCAGCGGTCGACGGCGGCATGTCCGACAATATCCGCCCTGCACTGTACGGTGCAAAATACAGTTCCTTGCTCGCCAACCGCGCGCAAGAACAGGCAGGGCAAGTTTACACGATCGCAGGAAAATGCTGTGAATCCGGTGATAAGCTCATCGAAGAAGCCCAATTGCCGGAAGTTTCAGCCGGCGATATTCTGGCTGTCTTCTGTACTGGTGCATATGGCTATTCCATGGCGAGCAATTATAACCGGATCACCCGACCGGCAGTCGTTTTTGCAGAAGGCGGCAAGCATCAGCTCGTCATTCGGCGGGAAAGTTTTGAAGACTTGGTGAAGAATGAAGTGGGTTATATGCAAGAGGAGGCTAAGCGATGAGAAAACAGAACATCATGCTGTTCCTGTTCGTCCTGTTAATGGCAGTCGCTTGGGGCATTGCCTACTGGCTTTTCTTTGCGGACAATGTCACAGGTGGCTAATCCTGCGTAAACTTGAGTTATTGGGGAGTTTATAGTAGTATAGGTAAAGCTGCTTTTAAGATGAAAATGAGGGATCAATTATGTTATACAGATACAAAAAATCATTTGAAAAGATCGCCATGGGCTTATTGTCGTTCATGCCCAAAGAACGCGAACTGAAAAAGCTGCAGCAGACCATGCACATCTATGAAGAAAACCCGGAATGGCAATTGTTCCTATGGAAAAAAGAGGACGATTTTGTCGGGTTGTTAGGTGTGGAAGTCGCAGATGATCATTACACCATCCATCACGTGTCGGTGAACCCATCCCATCGGGGCGACGGGATCGGCCATCAGATGATTGACAAGATTCAAGACATGATGCAGCACCGGGAAATGCGCGCTACAGATGAAACCGAAGCTTTCCTGAATAAATGCCCAGTAAAAAAAGGCGGCCTTTAATTCTTAAAGGTTCCGCCTTTTTTTCTGTTGCCGGAGCGCAATGATTTCCGACCGGTCACGCAACCGGTGCTTGTGCATCAAATAATGCTCATCGTGCTCAGGGGCTAAGTATTGGTGCTTCCTTTCTTCGATTGCTTGAACGAGCTCGCCAGGCACAAGGGGCAGGTCGCGGTGTTCGAACGGTGCGCGGTCTGTGACTCCTTGTATCGATTCGGTAAGGAGCCGTGTCAATTGCTGCTGGTCGAAGCCTTCGGTCCAAATGCCTGCTTCAGCGAGTTTCGGTTTGGCCCTTATAAGCGAGCGGAGTGCTCCGGGATAATTGCTGCGGCGCCAATGGTACATACCGACCGCCAATTGGATCCATCCGGTCAGTGGATGCGCTTTATCTTTCGGGGCGATTTGTTTCCAATACTCTTCCCCAACTTCGTGGCATTCAAAATAATCTTTTTCATCATTGAAATGGATGATGTACTGAAGGAATAAGGGATGGTTAAGCGGATGCATTTCAATCTCCTTTCTTCTATAATCAAGTATAGTAGGAATATGAACAGTCAGGTGGTAGTCACATGTCTTATAAAGTGAAAGTGGACGCCTTTGAAGGCCCGCTTGATTTATTATTGCATTTAATTCATCGTTTGGAAATCGATATTTACGATATACCCGTTTCTCAAATCACTACACAGTATATGGAGCATATTCGTGCAATGCAAGTGCTCGAACTTAATGAGGCGAGCGAATACTTGGTGATGGCGGCGACTTTGCTAGCGATTAAGAGCAAGACGCTGCTGCCGGTGCATGAAGGCGAAATCGATGAAGTCGATTATGAATTCGATGAAGAAGATCCCCGCGACGAATTGGTGTCGCGGCTGATTGAGTACAAAAAATACAAAGAAGCGGCCGGTGAACTGAAGAAACTGGAGAACGAACGGGCAGTGCTTTATTCGAAAGCGCCTGCGGATTTGTCAGAACTTCAGCAGCCCGATGCCATGGAGTATGATGCCAATGCCTATGACATGCTAGGGGCATTCCAGAAGATGCTGCGCCGAAAGCAATTGAGGGCGCCGCTTTCGACTCGTGTCGCACGCCAGGAAGTATCCATCAAAGAACAGATGGGCTCGATGGTCGAACGGCTGAAGTCATTTAAAGGGCGGGCTAATTTTTCCGAACTTTTCCCGTCTGATGACCAGGCGGTGCTCGTCGTATCATTTTTGTCCTTGCTTGAGTTGATGAAGCGGCAAGTAATTGCGGTCGAACAGCAAAAGAATTTCACCGAATTGTCGGTGGAACTGAGAAAGGAAACGTGGCAAGATGAAGAAGAACCTTTTAGGCCAAATTGAAGCATTGCTTTTTGTCACAGGAGACGATGGTTTGAGTTTGAGCCAATTGCAGTTTTTGACAGAAGCTGATGCAGAACAAGTGGAGCAGGCGCTCTCGGAGTTAAAGAGCCGCTATGACGGAGAAAATTTCGGTATGATGCTAAAAGAACTGGCAGGCGTGTATCAATTGGTTACCAAGCCGGAAATGGCGGAAACCATCCAGAAGCTGGTGGAAAACCCGACTCCCCAATCACTCTCACAGGCTTCGCTTGAAGTGCTGGCGATTGTGGCGTACAAACAGCCGATCACTCGGGTGGAACTTGAGGATTTGCGTGGCGTGAAGAGCGAAAAAGCGCTGGCGACTCTCGCAGCCAAGGGCCTGATTCACGAATGCGGGCGTGCTGAAGGAACAGGCCGTGCCATCTTGTATGGCACAACCGACGAATTTCTCAATTATTTCGGCTTGAAGAATTTGGAGGAATTGCCTCCGTTGCCTGAAGAGCTGGTGCAAGAACCGGAAGAAGACACCGATCTCTTCATGACAAAATTTCAAGAAGCATTCAAAGAAGAAGTAAATGCATAGGAGCTTACTGGGAAGACTGGGGCGCATTAACAGTCTTCTTTTCTTTTGAGCGATGCGCTTTCTCTTTGGCTGGAATTATGCCATAATTCCGGTTAGAAAGACCGCGAAGAACGTGAATCGGCTGCCTATGCAGCCGGTATTTAATTAGATGGGGTGAACTGGAAATGGAAAGATTGCAAAAAGTGATGGCGCATGCAGGAATTGCATCTAGGCGCAAAGCAGAACAAATGATTTTAGATGGTAAAGTAAAAGTTAATGGAAAAACTGTCAAGGAATTGGGTGTCAAAGTGACACCGTCCGATAAAATCGAAGTCGAAGGCGTCCAAATGGAAAAAGAACGCAAAGTTTACTTTTTACTTTATAAGCCGCGCGGTGTCATATCGGCAGTGTCCGATGACAAGAACCGCAAAGTCGTAACGGATTTCTTCCCGAACGTTGAGGAACGCATCTATCCTGTCGGCCGTCTCGATTACGACACCTCAGGGTTATTGCTATTGACGAATGATGGAGAATTCGCCAATAGCCTGACACATCCGAAATTCGAGATCGATAAGACCTATGTCGCGCGTTTAAAAGGCATCCCGACCAAGGAAGACCTCCAGAAACTCGAACGAGGCATCAAGCTGGAAGACGGCATGACAGCGCCGGCAAAAGTGAAATTATTGTCAGCCGACACGAAAGCGGCAAAAGCGATTGTCCAAATTACCATCCATGAAGGGCGCAACCGCCAAGTCCGCCGCATGTTCGAGGCGATCGGCTTCCCGGTACAGAAGCTAAGCCGTGAGCAATTCGCATTTTTGACATTGCATAGCTTGAACGCTGGCGAATCGAGAGAGCTCAGTCCCCATGAAGTGAAACAGCTGCGTGTGCTTGCGGATACCGGCAAACGCCGCTAACGTTCACAAACCCTTCAAAACTGTGGGCAGGCGCCCATTGAAACTTTGCTATAATTGATGTGCATCCAATCCTTCGAAGGAGGATCTTTATGAGTACGGAGAAAAAAAGAAACAAAAAGAAAAACCGGACGATCATGCGCTCCGTTATTTTGCTATTATTGGTCGCGGCCATTGGTTATACGATCTACAATAGTGTGACGGCCGATGAAGTGGAAGTGCTGAAAGTGGGAGATCCAGCCCCGGATTTTACGCTGACGGATCTCGACGGTGAAACCCATAAGCTGTCCGATTATAAAGGGCAGGGCGTGTTCCTCAATTTCTGGGGCACATGGTGTGAACCGTGCATCAAGGAAATGCCCGCGATGGCCAACCAGTACGAAGTATATGAAGATCAAGGCGTCCAAGTCCTTGCGGTGAATATTGCGCAATCGAATTTTGAAGTAGAAACGTTTGCCCGTCAATACGGACTTAACTTTCCGATTGCCATCGACCGTGATAAAAGCGTCATGACTGCATATAACATCCGCCCGCTTCCAACGACCATGCTGGTGAATCCGCAAGGCGAAATCCAGCGCATCGTAACCGGTGAAATGACAGAGCAGGATATCGCAGGTTTTATGGAAGAAATCAAACCTGAATAAGGAGATTTTTCGGATGGACAAATTGATTTGCAAATGCGGCCATGAAAACCCGCCAGGAACGGTTCTCTGTGAATCGTGCGGCCGGCCGCTCAATGAACAGGAACAAAACAAACAATTAGCGGATATGCGCTATGAAGGAACGGCGAGACGTTCCCAAACCTATAACAAATCGATCATCGACAAAATTTGGAATTTCTTTTCCAGTGTTAAAGTTGGCGTCGGAATCATCATCGTCTTATTGATCGCTGCTGCCCTCGGCACGATCCTGCCTCAGAAACAATACGTGCCGGCAACGACAGAAGCGGATATCGAAGCTTATTACACTGATATCTATGGAAGTGTCGGGACTGTGTATCATGCGCTTGGCTTCCATGATTTATACAATTCCTTCTGGTTTATCGGGTTGGTCGGCATGCTTGCGATCTCGTTGATCATTGCGAGCCTAGACCGGTTTGTGCCGCTCTATAGATCCTTGAAGAACCAGCGCGTGCTGCGTCATTCCAGCTTCATGCGCAAACAGCGCATTTTGGCGGAAGGGCCGGGAGATACGGATACGCTAAAAAAAGCTGAAGAAAAACTGGCCGATTTGAAATATAAGGTGTCGACCGATAAAAATGGCTTGCTTGCTGAAAAAGGCCGTTTTTCGCGCTGGGGCCCGTATGTCAATCACATCGGATTGATCATCTTTTTATTCGGTGTCATGCTGCGCATGATGCCTGGTTTCTATGTAGATGAAACTTTGTGGATCCGCGAAGGCGAAACACGTGCCATTCCGGATGCGCCAGGCTATGTGCTTGAGAGCAAAGGTTTTACTTTGGAAACTTATACAGGCGAAGGCGAAGAAGAAAAGTTCGGCGAAGCGATCGACCGCGTCGGAACCGTAGCGAAAAATTACCAAACGGATGTTGTTCTTTATAAAATCCCTGAAGGTGCATTGCCGGGTGATACAGCCGATATGGAAATGGTGGAAGAACACGCCATCCGCGTCAACCAGCCATTTAAATTCGATGGCTACGCCTTGTATCAGATGGATTTTCAACAAGATGAGCTGAAAACGATGAGCTTCGCGCTTCAGAACAAGGAAACTGGTGAAAGCCGCGGAGATTTAACAATCGATTTGGTGAATCCTGAAACCAATTATGAGCTTGAAGATGGCTCTGTTGTGGAATTGCTCGGTTATTATCCCGACTTCTCCGGTTTTGAAAACGGTGAACCGCAAACTGCTACACCGCTGCCGAAAAATCCGGGCTTCCTCGTCAAAATGACGACGCCTGACACACCAGACGGTGAAACTAGTTTTATCACTATTCAGAACACAGTTGAACCACTGGGCGATAACGACTATAAACTTGCCTTCCAAGGAGTCGAGACGCGGGATGCATCCGGCTTGACGGTGCGTAAAGACCGCACCCTGCCGATTCTCGGGCTCGGCGGCTTGATCTTCATGATCGGTGTCGCACAAGGTATGTACTTCAACCACCGCCGCTTCTGGATCCAGCAGCAGGCAGATGGCAGCATTTTACTTGCGGGCCATACGAACAAAAACTGGTTCGGGCTGAAAAAAGATCTGGACCAGGTGACTGAACACGCTTCTCTTCCGGCATATCGCGACCAACAGGAAGACATGGAAGCACAGGAGAAAAGGGAAGGTGAACAATTGACATGACATTAGCCGACATCAGTTCCAATCTATTATTCGTAGCCTTCATCGCCTACCTGATCGCAACATTCGTATTCGGCGGGGCTGTAAAAGGCAATAAAAAAGGCACATACAGATCTGAACAGCGCTGGGGCAAAGTCGCTATCACCATTACGGTCATCGGCTTCCTTGCGCAATTAGGGTATTTCATCACACGGTGGATGGTCACAGGCCATGCGCCGATCAGTAATATGTTCGAATTCACGACAGCATTCGGAATGACGCTTGTCGGCGGATTCATCATTCTTTATGCGTTGTATAAAACAGCAGTACTCGGAATGATTGTTTTGCCAATCGCGTTATTGATTATCGCTTACGCAAGCATGTTCCCGAGTGAAGTGAGCCCATTGATCCCGGCTCTGCAGACAAATTGGCTGGCGATTCACGTGATCACGGTCGTCATCGCGGAAGGGATTCTTGCGATCAGTGCGGCAGCTGGCTTGATTTATTTGCTCAAAGTCATTGACCAAAAGAAAAAGTCGAAGCAGCGCTTTTGGCTTGAGGCCATCATGTATTCACTGGTCTTGGTCCTGGGCTTTGTTGTGACCAGCACATTCTTTACCTTGACGAATTATGAAGCAGATTTCGCTTATGTCAATAAAGACGGGCAGCCGTCGGAAATTACTTACAATATGCCGGCGATTTTCGGGATGAACGAATTTGAGCCATTGACAGACGGCGCGTTTACGCCGTTATTGGAAATGCCGCCGATTGTCCATGCCGGGAAATTGACGACTGTACTTTGGTCGGTCTTAGTCGGGACGGTGCTATACGCATTGATCCGGCTCATCTTCCGCAAACGCATTTCCGAAATGCTGCAGCCGTTTACGAAGAACGTCAATCTGCAGCTGATGGATGAGATCAATTACCGTTCGATCATCATCGGCTTCCCGATTTTTTCACTCGGGGCATTGATCTTTGCCATGATCTGGGCGCAAATCGCCTGGTCGCGCTTCTGGGGTTGGGACCCGAAAGAAGTGTGGGCACTCGTTACATTCTTGTTCTACGCAGCGTATTTGCACTTGCGGCTTGGCAGAGGCTGGGCAGGCGAAAAGTCTGCTTGGCTCGCTGTAATCGGTTTTGTCATCATCATGTTCAACTTGGTGGCAGTCAACTTGATTATTGCCGGACTGCATTCATACGCTTGACGACGAAAAGCCTTTTCCTTCCATGGGAAAAGGCTTTTCGTTTATTTTTGGGACCCTTATCGGTACAATGAAAGTTATAGAGATGAAAGTTGGAGGGATTAGGATGTCTGAGGAAATTACAATTCTTGTAGTGGATGATGAAGAGAGAATCCGCCGCCTGTTGAAAATGTATCTCGAACGTGAAGGATATATGGTGGAAGAAGCCGAAAACGGCGTGGAAGCATTGGAAAAAGCGATGGAGACAGATTACCATTGCATCCTGCTAGACCTCATGATGCCGGAAAAAGATGGCATCGAAGTGGCAACCGAACTTCGAGAGACGAAAATGACGCCGATCATCATGCTGACGGCCAAAGGGGAGGAAGCAAACCGCGTAGAAGGGTTTGAATCCGGAGCGGATGATTATATCGTCAAGCCGTTCAGCCCACGGGAAGTCGTGCTGCGCGTGAAAGCGATTTTGCGCCGGTCGTCGGCTTATTCGCCTTCTACGAGTTCGACTGTCTCAAAGGATTTGGTCGTCTTCCCGCATCTGACGATCGATCACGATGCACACCGCGTCACAGCGGACGGAGTTGAAGTTAATTTGACACCAAAAGAGTATGAACTTTTATATTTCTTGGCAAAATCGCCGGATAAAGTGTTCGACCGGGAGCATTTACTCAAAGAAGTATGGCATTATGACTTTTTCGGCGATTTGCGTACCGTGGACACCCATGTCAAACGCTTGCGTGAAAAATTGAACCGCGTATCGGAATCCGCCGCTAAGATGATTGTCACGGTTTGGGGTGTCGGATACAAATTTGAGGTCGGCAATGAATAGAATATGGAATAGCATCGTCGGGAAGCTGTGGGTAACCATTTTGCTTCTCGTTTCCTTTGTCCTGTTTATCGTGACGGTGCTGCTGTTGGAGTTTCTCGGAAACTTTCATAGCGAGACGGTAGAGGAATCCCTTCATAACGAAGCCAATATGATCGCGAGGATTTTCAATGATCATGGCAATGAAGACAATTTGTCTATTGTCGACGAAGTGTTGGGTCCTGAAACTAATGCGGTCATCGCAGAAGAACCGGGGAAAATCTCCTATTATCTGCATGACGGCTTGAATGGCGAGGAAATCAGGGAAAAAATCGTCAGCGAAAACGAATTTCAAAAAGTGTTCGAAAGCGATGAAACCGTGACGAAAGAAATGCTATTGCCCTCTTTATCTGAAGCAGACCGCATGGAATCGTATATCGTCATGGCTTCACCTCTCCAAACAAGCGATGAGCTTCACGGGACTGTTTTTATTTACCAATCATTGGAAGTTATGGGCCGCACGGCCGAAAGAACGACCAATATCGTTTTCCTCTCAGCGTTTATCGCGCTATTGTTGACGACATTTTTCGCATTTTTCCTATCAACCCGAATTACTTCCCCGCTGCGCAATATGCGCGAAGGGGCATTTGAGTTGGCGAAAGGGAATTTCGACACAAAAGTAAAAGTATCTTCTGGAGATGAAATCGGCCAATTGGCGATTGCCTTTAACCAGATGGGACGCCAATTAAAGCATCATCTCGAAGTCATCAATCAGGAAAAAGAGCAATTATCGAGCATCTTGACTTCGATGGCGGATGCCGTCATCACATTCAATCAGGACAAGACGATCCTGTTGAGCAATCCACCGGCGGAGAAGCTGCTGCAGCAATGGCTCTTCAAAGATGGCACGACCGATGCCAATGCGTTGCCGTCGGAAATGCTCCATATGCTCGACCATGTTTTGACATTCCAGGAGGAAATCGAGGAAGAGCTTGAAATCGAAGGCGCTTATTATGCAATCAATTTCAGCCCGCTTTACAGTGGCGAGAGCGTACGCGGCGCGGTGGCTGTGCTCCACAACATGACAGAGCAGCACCGCCTTGAGAAGCTGCGCGAAGATTTTATCGCTAATGTATCCCACGAACTGCGGACGCCGATCGCCATGCTCCAGGGCTATAGCGAGGCCTTGCTCGATGACGTCGGAGCTAGCGAAGAAGAACGCAATGAAATGACCAAGATCATCTATGAAGAATCACAGCGCATGGGACGTCTCGTCACGGATCTATTGAACTTGGCGAGATTGGAATCAGGACATATGCGCCTCTACAAAGAATTGGTACAGTTCAATAATGCCATCGAACGGATGAGTTTGAAATTTAGCCAAGCTGCAAAAGAGAAAGGCATCGAACTGAGCTTCACGACAGAACTCGACGAATGGGCGGCAGCTGAACTGGATGAAGACCGCATCGAACAGGTCATGACGAATTTGATCGATAATGCACTTCGCCACACTCCGCAGGGAGGGCAAGTGCAAGTGAATGTCGAAAACATGGGAGACTACGCAAAAGTTTCGATCAACGATACCGGGGCGGGAATTACAGAGAAGGACCTGGAGTTCGTTTTTGAGCGCTTCTATAAAGCCGATAAGGCAAGAACGCTCGGCAAAGGCGGCACAGGGCTTGGCCTCGCGATTGCCAGCAATATCATCAAAGCGCATTCGGGAGAAATTCGCGCTGAAAGCAAATTCGGTGAAGGGACTTCGTTCATCTTTACATTGCCGCTGAAGGAAATGTAACTTTTCTGTTGTCGTGACGACTAATCCAAGGAACGGGGGGAGTTGCGTGAATGACTCCGTGTTTCATCGGCTGTACGATCAATATCATCAAGATGTCTTTCAGTTTTTGGTGTATTTAGTGAAGGACCGGCATGTGGCAGAAGATCTGATGCATGAAGTTTATGTGAGGGTGTTGCGTGCTTATGACCGGTTCCAAGGAAAGAGTTCGGAAAAGACTTGGCTCTTTTCGATCGCCAAAAATGTCGCCATCGACCATTTCCGCAAGACCGCAGTAAGGAAAAAGCATTCGATGGATTTTTTCGACTGGGAAACCCAGCAATTGGTTTCAACGGAAAAAATACCGGAAGAGGTTTCGCTGCTAAATGAAGACAAGGTCCGCTTGTATCAAATGCTCGATCTATGTACAGGTGACCAAAAGCTCGTCATCATCATGCGTTATTTCCAAGATCTCTCCATTGCGGAAACTGCTGAAGTCCTGGAGTGGTCGGAAGGCAAAGTCAAAACGACACAGCACCGGGCGATTCGGTCCCTCCGCCAAAAATTACTAGAAGCAGAAGGGGGAGGAGAATATGCCGAATGACAATTGGAGCGATGAAGAAATCGAAAATTTGTTGCGGGATTTTCCCAAAATACATGACAGACGGCCAAAAGCCGAAGTGTATAAAAAGCTTTCCCACAAAGAGCAAACTCAGAGGTCGCCGAAGCGCTGGCTGCCTCTGCTGGTTGCTATCGTGGCATTCCTGAGCATCTCGGTACTTGTAGCCTCATTGCTGCAGCAGAATGGCACCGACTCTAGCAGCGGCGAGACTGAAAGCAGCGACGCGGAGTCGACGATGGCGACAGACGAGACTCAGACGGAACAAGCTGACGGAAACATAGAAGAGTCCGACAGGGCAGCGAGTTTGGCTACGGAAGACCCGCAAGTACAGCGGAGCGCAGTTTATGAAAGCGACCTGGAAGATGCATATATGTTGCGCATTGGGCTTGCTTATCACGGATATGTTGTGCCGGTCAGTTTCGTCATTCCAACACAACTGGCCGATATGGCAGAGCCAACTGCGCTCGAGTTATATGAAACTTTCTCCGGGCAAATTGATGAATCCGAATTGGGTTTTGATGACTATCATCCATATGAAGGCGAGCTCCAGCAAAACGGGTCGACCATCAGCCATTTCCTTCCGGATAGCCACACCTACGATCAAGGTTCGGCTTCTACCTTGCTGTATCTTTCCAGTCTAGAGGAAACGTTCATGGATCAACAGGAAATCCGTGTCTTGAATGAAGATGGCGAGGCGGCGCAATTATCCCATATGGGCACGGTGGAACCACTCGTTCCGGGCGAACAGGGGCAAAGTTTTTATTTGCTAGAATCGTCTGCAGGTGAAGCTTATTTGGCGCCGGCTTACGGCATGTCGCCTGGTAATGTAAAAGATGCGCTACTGGCGCTTCAGCAATCACCGAATGACGATTACCGTTCGCCGGTTCCTGAAGGAGTCAGCTATCGCGTCGAAGTGGATGGGGCAAACGCCGACTTGATATTTGAAGAGCAATTGGATTTGGAGACACTGGATAAAGCGGCGGCGATGCAGATGATCGAAAGCATGGCGCTCACGGCGAAATCCTATGGTTCATCGCTGATGATATCCAATACTATCCAATCGGAATGGGCAGGCTTCGATTTCTCTAAAGAACTGGAACTGCCAGTTTCGCCCAACCGCATTGACTGGCCAGAAAAATAAAAAAGACCGCAATGTAAGCAGTATGGTTTACATTGCGGTCTTTTTTTTATAAGATTAACTTGTATAAAAAAATATCGATTCATCTTCGGGGCAGGGTGCAATTCCCTACCGGCGGTAATTGGACATCATGGTCCATCAGCCCGCGAGCCGTAAAAAGCAGGATTTGGTGAGATTCCAAAGCCGACAGTATAGTCTGGATGGGAGAAGGTGAAGGTGCGGACGCATGCCGTTTTTTAACAACGGACCGTTTATTCAGTGTGCCTGACTCTCCCTTAAGCGACTCTTGCTTAAGGGATTTTTTAGGGCAGCATGCGCTCCGAACCTTTCTTCTGGTGAATCACGACAAGGAGAGAGGAACATGAAGAACAAGAAATTGCAATCGATGATCGTTATCGGTATGCTGAGCAGCATCTCATTTGTGTTGATGCTATTCAATTTTCCGCTGCCGGCGTTGCCAGCATTTTTGAAAGTGGATTTTAGTGACGTGCCAGCGTTGATCGCTGCGATCACGATGGGGCCAGTGGCAGGCGCCTTAGTAGCATTCTTTAAAAACGTATTGGACTGGATTTTTTCAGGGAGCCCGACTGGCGTGCCTGTAGGGCATATGGCGAATTTTGCGACGAGCCTATTGTTCATTTTGCCGGTCTATGCCATTTACCGTAAAGTTTCCACAAAAAAAGGAATCGCATTCGGGTTAATCATCGGTACATTGACGATGGCAATTGGCATGAGTTTGCTGAATTATTTCGTGTTCTTACCGATGTATACGTATTTCCTGAATATGCCTGAACAGACCGGAAACGCATTGTACACGACCATTGTTCTCGGAATCTTGCCATTCAACTTGATCAAAGGCCTGGCACTTACGACCGTCGTCTTGTTGATCTTTGGCAGCATGCATACATGGATAGAAAAACAACGTTCCTATTACTTATCATAAAAAGAAGCGGCTGGAAGATAATTCTTCCGGCCGCTTTTTCTATTGACTATGTTTTGATCAGTCTTCGTATTTAAGTGGATCTCCTTCAAATGGCTCGTCTGCAACTTTAATGGAATCGGTCGGGCATCCTTCAAATGCGTCTTCCATATCCTCCATCAGCTCATCTGGCACTTGTTCAGTCCCCGTGTTATCATCAAGAATAACAAAGGCGATGCCCTCATCATCATAATCGTAAATGTCTGGTGCTGCCGCTCCGCAAGCTCCGCATGCGATACACGTATCTTTATCAACAATGGTATATTTAGCCATTCCAGTTCCTCTCCTTTATCTCCGAACAAGTTCAGTTATACTATCGTGTTTATTCTATAGATATTTCGTGATTTTTTCAACCCAAAACCGCCAGGAGGGTAATTCAGTGCGATTCGATGAAGTCGTTTTAGCGATTATGAAAGCGGTAGACGGTCAACGGACCGTTTCTTCCCCTTATCATTTAATTAAAGGAAAGAAATCAGGGCAAACGATTCAGGATATTGGCTATTTTAAGCTGCATCCTTATTTTGCAGTGCTCCCGAAGCTGGACAAGCAAGACTATCTAGCGTCCATTGACAGGTTGCAGGCGCAAGGCTTCTTGATTCCGAATGACAACAAGGTCCAGCTCCATGGCTCTGCATTCGCTCTGGAAATTCCGCCTGCTCCCTTGAACGGCTGGAAGTACAGGGGCAATGAAAATAGGTTTTTTTCGCGACTATCGTTGGTGGTCCAGACGATGTCCAATTTCATGCAAGGGCAAAAGCGTTTTGATCCAGTCGTCACCGATGAAACGGTACAGGCATGGGCCAAAGCTTATTTGAAGCGTATCGACTTTCGTTCATCCGCTGTTCAAAAAGCGTTCAAAAACCAACTTGAAAACAGCTTAGCATTAGCAAAAACAAGCGAAGTCCATAAAGCTATCCTAATGGAGCGGTTGTCGGGGTGTGGTGTCGGCGGGCTCACTTGGGATCAATTGGCCATGGAGCATGGCCTCTTGCCGATAGATGTGAAAATTGCGGCTGTCGAAGCATTGCATGCATGGCTGGACGTCCTTGAAGGGATGGAATATCCCTTGCTCGCGGGTATGCTTGAAGGCATCATCCAACAATCCGCTTTGACGGAATCAGCGAAACGAACGCAAAACTTGTCCGAACGCGGATTTTCACTTCAGCAGATTGCTGAGCTCCGGCAACTGAAAACAAGTACAATCGAGGATCATTTCGTGGAAATGGCAATGAACGATCCAGCGTTCAGCTCTGCACCGTTTATGGACGAGCAGTTATTTCAATCCATCCATCATATCAGCAAGGAGTTGAAGACAATGCGCTTGCGGGATATCAAAGAGCGTTTGCCAGAAGCCAGTTATTTTCAAATCCGGCTGGCATTAGCTATGAGAGGCGGCTTCACATGAATCTTGAAAAGCTTTTATATGACACGTATGGCTACACAGAGTTCCGCCCTGGCCAAAAACAAGTAATCGAGCAAGTGCTGGCAGGGCGTGACGTACTGGCGCTGTTGCCAACCGGAATGGGGAAATCGCTGTGTTATCAGCTGCCCGGGAAAATCTTGCCAGGCGCCATCGTTATCGTCTCGCCGCTTTTATCGCTGATGCAAGACCAAGTTGCCCAATTAAAGAAGATGGGAGAAAAATCGGTCATTGCCATCAATTCCTTTATGAAACCGGAAGATCGCGAAAGGGTTTGGAACACGCTTGGTACTTATAAATTCATCTTTATCGCTCCTGAAATGCTTGTACAGCCGTATGCGCTCGGTAAATTGAAAGCACTCGGCATCTCACTGCTTGTTGCGGACGAAGCACATTGCATTTCTCAATGGGGCTTCGATTTCCGGCCGGACTATTTGCGCATTGCGGAAGTCCTGCCCAAGCTTG
The DNA here is from genome assembly GCF_019042655.1 of Planococcus sp. CP5-4_YE. Classification (GTDB taxonomy): domain Bacteria; phylum Bacillota; class Bacilli; order Bacillales_A; family Planococcaceae; genus Planococcus. The sequence goes on along the minus strand of NZ_JAHPZO010000001.1, from coordinate 184,016 downwards.
GAAATCCACAAACCTTGGCGCTGACCGCAACGGCGACCGACAAAGTAACAGATGAAATCAAGCGTTATTTAAAATTGGTTGACCCATTCGTCTATTCACATCCGATGGACCGAAAGAACATCAGCTACGATATCCGCAAATTCGATAATGACAGCGACAAATTGGAAGAACTATTAAACGTAGTGACGACATATGGAGGGCCAGGGATCATTTATGCCGGAACGCGGCGCAAATCGCAGGAATTGGCGGAGCGAATTCTCGCTCTCGGCATACGGGCGGCATTTTATCACGGTGGGATGGAACAGCAGGACCGCATTTTTGTCCAGCAGCAATTTGCCCACAAGGAGCTGGAGTGGGTATGTGCAACCAATGCGTTCGGCATGGGGGTCCATATTCCCGATATCCGCCACGTTATCCATTTCCAATTGCCTTCTTCTATAGAAGGATATGTTCAGGAAGTCGGGCGTGCCGGCCGGGATTCTTTGCCTTCGCTCGCGACTTTATTGTATGCCGTAGGGGACGAGCGACTCGTAGAGAGTCTAATCATGGATGATTTGCCTGAGAAACATGAAATTGAACTGATTTATGAGCGGGGCGAAGAAGCAAAACAATTGGTTGAGCAGGGGATGATCAGAGAAACGGCGTATCGCATCATTTCCTATTGGCGTGAACGCCTTCCGCTAGAAGGCACATTGAACCAGATCGAACAATTGAAAAAAGAAAAACAACGGCAAGCTGACTCAATCCGCAGGCTAGTCCACACAAGCGGCTGCATACGGCAACACATCAGCAGGAGCTTCGACCAGGAAAACCTTGAAATACCGCCTAATTGCTGCAGTTTTCACGGGATCGACTACAGTCTCTTCAAAGACCTTCAAAGTGAACTGAAAGCTTCGCCAAAAGGGTCTTGGAAAGAGCGATTGGAGGTCCTTCTTCCTATATGAAAATCTATATTTCTATTATTTACAAATAAGCCTTTTTTCGTCATAATAGATATATTAGTACAGATAGGGGTAGTCGTGAAAATGGGAAACGATAATTATCATGAATCAATGGAAAAGAATCGCCAGGAATTGTCACAGGAACGAATGGCAGAATTGACGAGGCGCGCACGCCAAATGCCCAAGCCAAAAAGCAGGGGTTTATTATTACCTTCCTTGTTTTTCATCTTTATCTTGATTCCGGTCACTTTGCTGATCTATGTTGCGTTTTACTTTGAACCGGATGACACGCTAACTGCCAAAACAAACGAAAATGAAGTAAGCTTCGAACTGAACTCCCAGCCGCCTTCTGACAGCACGGTACTTGCCGCTGCAGACGACCAGGAGAAAGACGAAGAAGAAAAGAAAAATGCCAAAGCAAAAGAAGCGCAAGAACAAAAAGAGCTGAAAGAAAAAGCGCGTGAGCGTGAAGAAAAGGCAGCTGTCAAAGCGAAAGAGAAAGAGCAGGCGGCTGCGGAACAACAAGCAGCGGAAAAAGCCAAGGAAACAGCGCTGGCAGAACAACAAGCGCGTGAAGAAGCCGAAGCTAAAGCTAATGCCGAAGCCGAAGAAAAGGCAAAAGCTGAAGCCGAACAGCGTACACAAGCTGAAGAAAAAGAAAAAGAGCAGCAACAAGAGCAGGTGGAACCCCCGACTGCTGGCGGCAAGACAGTAACCGTCCAATCGAGTGAAACGCTGTACCGCATTGCAGTCAATAACTACGGTGCAAGTGGTGCAGCCGCTGCTGTTGAGAAAATTAAACAGGCCAATGGATTGGCATCTAACGATATCAGCCCTGGACAAACATTGATTTTGCCATAAGGCGAGATTAAATGCTCCCTGTTAGGGAAAAGATAGAAAGAATCTAAAAAGAGGTGAGCAGATGTTTGTTAAAAGTGCATTAGTGAAAAAAGAAAGATGTATTACAGTGAATCCAGAAGACACGATGGAAAAAGGTGTGGAGTTGCTAGAGCGGCATTCCGTTGATGCGTTGCCAGTCGTCGATGGCGACAAATTCAAAGGAATCTTTACTTGGTACCATGCGTATCGGGCTTTCTTCTATTCAGATGCAAGAAAAGATGAGTTTGTCCGTTCGACTAAAGTAAAAGATGTTATGGTCAATCAGGATGTCTACTTAAATATCGATGATGTGTATGAAAAAGCCTTGGTCGAATTACGTGATTTCCCAATTATCGCTGTTGTCGACGAAGAAAAATTTCTAGGGATCGTCACTCGTTTCGATGTCGTCAACCAATTGCAAAGTGCATTTGGTATGCAACAATCCGGGGTGCGCATTACTGTGACATCCGTTGAATCGGAAGGCCGCATCGGCCGGCTCGGGGAAATTATTGAGAAATACAAGGAATCGGTCGTTTCACTTGTTACGTTTGATGAAACAGACAAAATGGTGCGCCGCATTGTCTTGAAGGTCAAGAAAAAGAACAATATCGAAAAATTCACGAAGGAACTGGAAAAATCCGGCTTCCGTATTCTTGATATCACTGAAGATTGAATAGCGGCTTGAACAGGAAAACATAAGCGCAGCTTATGTTTTTTTGTTGCTTCGGAAAGGATGTACGTCATGAAATGGATTTTACGGATCGGATTTGCGGGCTTGGCTTTACTGGCGTGGATGTTCCGTGCCGCCCACAGCGAAAAAAAAGAAACAGCAGCCCTCCGCTTATCGGGAAACGCCCAATTTTCTCCGTTTAAACTGCTTTTTATCTCCGACGTTCACCGGCGCAAGCTGCGGCGCGATATGTTCGCTGATAACGTCGATCTTGTCGTCATCGGCGGGGATTTCGTGGAATGGGGGGTTCCGGAACAACGCATCCGTGAAAACTTGCGGGTTTTGAGTGAACTTGCTCCAGTTTATTACGTGTTCGGAAATAATGACAGGGAAATCGGCGAAGAACGGTTGAGGGCATTGCTCGAAGAACAAGGTGCCATCATACTTGATGATGAATCGGTTGAATTGTTCGGAAACACTAAGCTCAAATTGACAGGAATCGATTATTTCGCTTTTCGGGAAAATAGTGTGCAAGATGCTTTCCGCACTGTCGAGAAAGGCGATTCCGTCATTTTCATCTCCCATACGCCTTTTGTCTTTAAGCATGTAAAACAACATTATCCAGTCAGCCTGATGATTGCAGGCCATACTCATGGAGGCCAAATCAGGCTGGGGCCGTTCGGAATATTCGACCGGGGCTCTTTGACTGTTGCGCAAGGAATCACCGAACTCATCAGCAATGGGTTCGGCACGACGACATTGCCGTTAAGGCTGGGCGCAAAAGCGCAATACCATGTTCTTGAAATTCATCCTGCCTCGGGCAACAAGTATTTGGCGCAAAGCTCTGCAATCGGCTAAGATGGATATGGACATTATTACAGGAGTGGTTGAAATGGAACATGCAGATGTCATTATCGTAGGGGGCGGGCCGTGCGGTTTATCGGCCGCCATCGAAATACAGAGAATGGGCTTGCACCCTATCATTCTCGAAAAAGGAAATATCGTCAACGCCATCTATCACTATCCGACGCATCAGACATTTTTTAGCAGCAGCGAAAAATTGTCGATCGGGGATGTGCCATTCATTACCGAAGACCGCAAGCCGAAGCGCAATCAAGCGCTCGTCTATTACCGTGAAGTGGTGAAGCGGCACGCACTAGATGTACGGGCATTCGAAACAGCTATATCGATTGAACAATCGGACGGCTTTTTTGTAAAAACAACCAAAAATGAATACAAAGCAAAATATGTGGTAGTCGCAACAGGCTATTATGACCATCCGAACAAGCTTGAAGTGCCGGGTGCGGATTTGCCGAAAGTGATGCATTATTTCAAGGAAGGACATCCTTATTTTGACCGTGACGTGTTGGTGATCGGGGGTAAGAATTCGGCGGTGGACGCAGCGCTGGAACTACATAAAGCCGGCAGCCGCGTGACGGTGTCCTATCACGGCACGAGTTATTCGAAAAGTGTCAAGCCATGGATTTTGCCGGAATTCGACGGACTCGTGCGCCAAGGTGAAATTACCATGTTGTTCGATTCCATCGTCGACGAGATCCGTGAAGGGGAAGTGGAACTGACCGTCAACGATACGAAAGAAACCTTCGCAAATGATTTTGTCTTTGCCATGATTGGCTATCATCCGGATCACAGTTTTCTCCGGCACATGGGGATTGACATCGATGCGGCAAGCGGCAGGCCATCTTTCAATGAAGAAACGATGGAGACGAACGTTGAGGATTTATTTATCGCAGGTGTCATCGCTGCCGGAAACAACGCTAATGAGATCTTTATCGAAAATGGCCGTTTCCACGGCCAGCAAATCGCAGCGGCGATTGCAGAAAAACAAACGCTGAAAAATTTAACAGATTAGATTATCCCAAAGAGGTGCAGTATGAAAAAGAAAGTATCGTTAATTACGACAGGAGGCACCATTGCAAGTAAAGCCATTTCTGACGACGGTTTGTTGAAATCTGGCGCCATTTCTGGAAAAGATCTGGCAGAGCTTTGCCAATTGCCTTCTGAGATTGAAGTAAAAGTCATCGATGTCTATCAGCTGCCGAGCATGCATATTGGCTTTGATGAAATGAACATCGTTAAGGAAGCGATTTTGAAAGAATTGGAAGACCCCGAAGTGGCAGGGGTCGTGGTGACGCATGGCACCGATACATTGGAAGAAACCGCTTATTTCCTCGACTTGACTGTTGGCGATGAGCGGACGGTAGTGGTGACGGGAAGCCAGCGTGCGCCAGAAGCAGTCGGGACAGACGTCTACTCTAATTTACGCAACTCGATTTACGTTGCTGTCGATCCGGTAATCAAAGGCGTTGGAACAGTCGTTGTCTTCAATGAGCGGATTTACAGTGCAAAGTATGTCAAAAAAGTGCATGCCAGCAACCTGCAAGGCTTCGATTCATTTGGCCATGGCTATTTGGGCATCATCGATAACGACAAGGTCCGCATTTACCAAAAGCCGGTTCTGCGTGAAGTGCATCGAGTGCCAGGTGGCATGCCGCGTGTCGATATCATCAAATGCTACTCTGGCCAAGAAGGATCGATTGTCGATATGCTGGCTGAAAGTGGTTCAAAAGGCATTATCCTTGAAGCGGCTGGCCGCGGCCAAATTTCCCCGCATATGGTGGAGGCGGTCGAACGCGCTGTGAACTCCGGGATTCCTGTCGTGTTGACGACGAGCGCCGAAGAAGGCAACGCCTATCCAGCTTACAGCTATCCGGGAAGCGCTCACGATTTGCTGTCGCGAGGTGTCATTTTAGGCAGCGATTACGATAGCAAAAAAGCGCGCATCAAATTGGCAATCCTGCTGTCGGGCAATGAAGCAATCGACAAGGAAGCGTTTGAAATTTAACAGCACTGGCTGAATGGAATGGAGGAGGGCATCTATGTTAGATCTGTTGACGGTGGCGATTGCGCCCGCGCTCGCCCTGTTCAGTTATTTTTATTTGCGTGACCAATTTGCAGGAGAACCGTCGAAACTAATCTTCCATTGTTTTCTATACGGCGCTCTCCTTACATTCCCAATTCTTTTTATCCAGTATGTGTTTGAAGCCGAGAATGTATTTCAGAATGTCTTAGTGAAATCCGTCTTGTTTTCGAGTTTATTGGAAGAATTCTTTAAGTGGATCGTCCTGCTTGCAGCAGTATTCCGCCATATCGATTTTGAAGATCCGTATGACGGGATATTATACGGCGCGAGTTTATCACTCGGATTCGCCACAGTCGAAAATATTTTATATCTTCTGGAGTTCGGGCTTGGCGCAGCTTTCCTGCGTGCATTTCTTCCGGTGTCGAGCCATGCTTTATTCGGTGTGGTCATGGGCTTTTACTACGGAAAAGCGAAATTTACGGAAAAAAGGGAGAGCAAGTGGTGGCTGGCGGCAGCTTTATTTGCTGCATCGCTATTGCATATCGCCTATAACGCTTCGCTTTATGCTTACGATAATCTATTGTATGGCGCAGTTCCGTTCATGCTGTTCTTGTGGTGGTTCGGTTTGCGGAAAGTCCGTCAAGCTCACCAATTATCGGTCAGCCATTACCACAAGCACACCCCCAATTGATTAGACAAAAGCCTTCCACTGGGAGGCTTTTTCTTTTTGTGTTGCTTTGGCTCCTGAACTATTCGGCAGACGCTTTGATTTTGTCCGAAACCTATTGCATATTGTGATAAAATGAAATCATTACATAAGATGAGGTGACAGTTTTGACGAAAGCTATACAAATCGCGATCGACGGTCCGGCTGCAGCAGGCAAGAGCACGATCGCTAAAATAGTGGCAGAAAAATTAGGCTATGTTTATATCGATACTGGCGCGATGTACCGCGCCATCACGTTGAAGGCATTGAACGCAGGCATCGACCTGGCAAGCAATGAAGAAGCCGGGGCTTTGCTCACGGCGACTGAAATCGATTTGATTCCTATAGAAGGCGGGCAAAAGGTGCTGCTCGACGGGGAAGACGTTTCGGAAACGATTCGTTCCCAGTATGTGACAAAGGCAGTATCGGAAATGGCTGCCCATGAATTGGTGAGAAAGCGCATGGTCGAGCTGCAGCAAAAGCTGGCGGAAGACCGCGGAGTCGTCATGGATGGCCGCGACATCGGCACACATGTCTTGCCAAGCGCTGCACTTAAAGTATTCATGTCCGCCACTGTCGAAGAACGCGCAAGACGCCGCTTCGAGGAAAACAAAAAACGCGATATCCTGACGCCGCTTGTCGAGCTGCAGGAGGAAATCGCCATGCGTGACAAGATGGATTCTGAACGTGAAGTGGCGCCATTGAAGCAAGCGGAGGATGCCGTGTTTTTGGATACGACTCCTTTGACGATTGCAGAAGCGGCACAAGCCATTTTGAAATTAGCGGAAGAGAGGCTGATGGCGTCATGAATTTGTATGCAGTAGGAAAAACGCTCGTTAAGACTGCACTGAGCCCGTTGTACCGCTTCCAGGTCAGCGGCACTGAAAAGTTTCCGAAAACGGGCGGTGTGCTGCTGTGCAGCAATCATATCCATGCGCTTGATCCGCCGGTGGTCGGCATGACAGCGCCGAGAACCGTTCATTTCATGGCAAAAGAAGAATTGTTTAAAGCGCCGGTGCTCGGTTCGATTCTGCCGAAGGTCAATGCCTTTCCTGTGAAACGCGGTATGAGCGACAGAGAAGCGCTGCGGACAGCGTTGAAATTGCTGAAAGGCGGAGAAGTGGTCGGGCTGTTTCCAGAAGGCACCCGCTCGACGGACGGCGTATTAAAAAAAGGCTTGAGCGGCGCGGGATTCTTTGCGCTTCGCGGCAATGCGGACGTTATGCCGTGCGCCATTATCGGGCCGTATAAACCGTTTGGAAAGGTGAAAGTGGTTTACGGCGATCCGATTTTGATGGATCCTTATCGTGAACGCAAAGCTTCCGCGGAAGAAGTGACCGAAGCCATCATGGCTAGTATTCAAAAAATTCTGGACGAAAACATGGAAAATAAGTGATTATTTTTGTTTTTATTAGAGAATTCGAATAAAATAGAAGATGGATAGTTTGTGAAGGAGGGCTACTTATGTCAGAGGATATGAATTTGATGGAAAACCGTGACTTCCAAACAGGAGATCGCGTAAAAGGAATAGTCGCCAAAATCGAGGAAAAAGCAGTGACAGTGACGATTGATGGAGCGCCGTTCGACGGGATCATCCCGATCAGCGAGTTATCGAGCCTCCATATCGAAAAAGCTTCAGACTCGGTCCAAGAAGGAGACGAGCTTGAGTTGATCATTACGAAAGTGGAAGACGAGAACTTTGTGTTGTCGAAACGCAAAGTCGATGCTGAATCCGCTTGGGACGATCTCGAAAAGAAATTCGAATCCGGTGAAATCATCGAAGCGGAAGTGAAGGATGTCGTCAAGGGCGGCCTAGTCATTGACCTGGGCGTGCGCGGTTTCGTGCCGGCTTCACTCGTGGAAGATTATTTCGTCGAATCTTTTGAGGATTACAAAGGCCGTGTCATGACCTTTAAAATTGTCGAAATGGAAAAAGAGAACAACCGCTTAATCCTTTCTCACCGTGCCGTCGTGGAAGGTGAAAAAGAATCCAAGAAAGAACAAGTGATGGATTCGATTAATGCAGGAGACGTGCTTGACGGCAAAGTCCAACGCATCGCTTCTTTTGGTGCATTCGTCGATATCGGCGGAGTGGACGGACTTGTGCATATTTCCCAATTATCACACGAACATGTCGACAAAGTGTCGGACGTTGTGACGGAAGGCCAGGAAGTGAAAGTCAAAGTACTTTCTGTTGACCGTGACTCTGAACGCATTTCGCTGTCGATCAAGGACACATTGCCAGGGCCATGGGATGCCATCGACGAGAAGGCTCCAAAAGGTTCTGTCCACCAAGGAACAGTAAAGCGTCTTGTCAGCTACGGAGCGTTTGTTGAAGTGCTTCCGGGAGTAGAGGGACTTGTGCACATCTCACAAATCGCGCACAAGCATATCGCGACGCCTCATGAAGTGCTTCAGGAAGGCCAGGAAGTTGAAGTGAAAGTGCTGGAAGTCAACAAAGAAGACAAGCGCTTGTCCCTCAGCATCAAAGAGCTTCAGGAAAAAGAAGCGGAACAGGATTTCTCACAATACGATATGCCGGAAGAAGCATCCGGATTTTCGATTAGTGATGTCATCGGAGATAAATTAAAAGGGTTCAAATCCGAATAAATGTCACGGGCAAAAAGAAAGATGGATCATATTAATTACGCACTGTCCACCGGGCAATGCCGGGCTACTTGGCTCGACTGCGTCCGTTTTGTCCATCAAGCGCTGCCGGGAATCGGCGTCGCTGATGTAACGTTGGAACCCAAAACAGGTGATTTGAAACTAAAATCACCTGTTTTTATTAATGCCATGACTGGAGGCGGCGGTTCCGAAACTTTACAGCTAAATGCCATGCTTGCGCGTGCTGCAAAAGAAACCGGAATCGCAATGGCGGTCGGTTCACAAATGGCCGCGCTGAAAGACAAGCAAGAGCGCGAAAGCTACCGCATCGTGCGGAAAGAAAATCCAGACGGAATCATCTTTGGTAACCTTGGGAGCGAAGCGACAGTCCAGCAAGCGCTTGAAGCGGTCGAGATGATCGAAGCGGATGCGCTGCAGATTCATTTGAATGTCGTCCAGGAATTGACGATGCCTGAAGGCGACCGGCAGTTCCACGGGGCGCTTGAACGCATTGCCATGATTGCTGAAGCAATGAATGTGCCGGTCATCGTCAAAGAAACCGGGTTTGGCCTTTCACAAGAAACTGCAGTGTCACTGGAAAAAACTCAAGTGGCGGCCATCGATGCAAGCGGCTTTGGCGGCACCAATTTTGCGAGCATTGAAAATGAACGCAGAAAACGCAAGCTGGCTTATTTCGAAGATTGGGGCATCCCGACCGCTGCCGCGATTGTCGAATGCCGACAAGGCTTCAACCGCACGGTGTTGGCTTCAGGAGGGCTTCAGGACGCAGGAGACGTGGTCCGGGCATTACGGCTCGGCGCAGATGCTGCAGGCATTGCAGGCAGTTTCCTGAAGCATGCAGTCAGTCTCGGGGAATCCGGCTTGATCGAAGAGATCGATGGGCTCCACGAAGACTTGCGTATGCTGATGACTGCACTCGGCGCCCGTACAATTGAAGAGATCCGCTCCGCACCTGTTGTCATCACTGGGGAATTGCTTTCCCATTTGCAGCAGCGAGGCTTTGAACGGAACATTTTGCAGTTCCTTTGAAAAACTGAATATTGGACAATTTAAGGGGATGGACATTATTCAGATGCCATCCTCTTTTTCGTGTATAATAGGCTTATCAGAAGTGGAAGGATGAATTAATTATGTCAAAACCGGTAGTAGCAATTGTTGGCCGGCCGAATGTAGGGAAGTCCACGATTTTTAATCGCGTGGTAGGAGAACGCGTTTCCATCGTGGAAGATATTCCAGGTGTTACGCGTGACCGCATCTACAGTTCGGCAGATTGGCTAACGCATGAATTCAATATCATCGATACAGGCGGCATCGACCTTAGCGACGAGCCGTTCCTCGAACAAATCCGCAGCCAGGCAGAAGTGGCGATGGATGAAGCGGATGTCATTATCTTTCTTGTCAACGGGCGGGACGGAGTCACAGAACAGGACGAGCAAGTAGCGAAAATCCTGTACCGCACAAAAAAACCTGTAGTGTTGGCTGTCAATAAAATTGACAATCCCGATATGCGCCATATGATCTATGATTTCTATTCCCTTGGAATCGGCGAACCTTACCCGGTTTCCGGATCGCACGGGCTTGGCTTAGGGGATCTTTTAGATGAAGTGGCTAACCACTTCCCGAAAGAGGACGAAGAGGAATATCCGGACAATGTCATCAAGTTTTCATTGATCGGGCGCCCGAACGTCGGAAAATCTTCATTGGTCAACTCATTCCTTGGCGAAGACCGCGTCATCGTCAGCGAAGTGGCAGGAACGACACGGGATGCTGTCGATACACAGTATGAATACGACGAGCAACCATATGTCATTATCGATACAGCCGGTATGCGCAAAAAAGGGAAAGTATATGAAAGTACCGAAAAATACAGCGTGCTGCGCGCATTGCGCGCGATTGAACGATCTGATGTTGTTTTGGTCGTCCTGAATGCCGAAGAAGGCATCCAGGAACAAGACAAGAAAATTGCCGGTTATGCCCATGAGGCAGGAAAAGCAATCGTTATCGTCGTCAATAAATGGGATGCCTTGAAAAAAGATGACAAAACCATGAATAAATTCACGCAGCAGATCCGCGAGCATTTCTTGTTCCTGGATTATGCCCCGATTATTTTCGTTTCTGCAATCAGCGGGCAGCGTGTGCACAATATCCTTGAAATCATCAATCGCGTCAATGACAACCATTCACGCCGTATCCAGTCGAGCATTCTCAATGAAGTAATCGAAGATGCTGTAGCTATGAACCCGGCACCGTCCGATAAAGGACGCCGGCTGCGTCTTTATTATGTCACGCAAGTGGCTGTTAAGCCGCCGACTTTCGTTGTATTCGTTAACGAGCCGGAAATGATGCATTTCAGCTATGAGCGCTTCTTGCAGAACCGCATCCGGGACAGCTTCGATTTCGAAGGCACGCCGCTGCATTTGATTACGCGCGCACGTACTTAACTTCAATCGGCGGGTGTTTTCACTTTCCTGCTGATATTAATTGATCCAATCGGACTTTACGGAACGTCTAGGCTCCCACTTGAATAGGTGGGAGTTTGGTTTTCTGCTAAAGCAGGATAAAGGAGAGATAAAGATGGAAAAAGTCACTGTATTTGGTGCAGGCAGCTGGGGAACAGCGCTCAGTTATGTACTGGCGCAAAATGGCCATGATCTTCTATTATGGACCCACCGCCAAGACCAAGCGAATGAGATCAATCAACATACGAACAAGCGCTATTTAAAAGAAACCATTTTACCAGAGTCTTTAAAAGCGACAGCGAACCTTGATGATGCGGTGGCGCACGCGGATATTTTCGTGTTGGCTGTTCCTACTAAAGCCATTCGTGAAGTGTCGCAGGATATCCGTGGACGCATGACGAAAAAAGGCTTGTTTGTCCATGTTTCAAAAGGCATTGAACCGGATTCGCTTAAACGGATCAGTGAGATGATCCGTGAAGAAATCCCGGCTGATTTGATCGAAGAAGTTGTTATCCTATCCGGGCCAAGCCATGCAGAGGAAGTTGTGCAGGAGCATCCGACAACCGTTACGGCCGCGTGTGAAAATACACAAGCGGCGAATCGTGTTCAGGATTTGTTCATGAATTCCTATTTCCGTGTTTACACGAATACCGATGTTATCGGGGTGGAAATCGGAGGGGCTTTGAAGAATATCATCGCCTTAGCAGTCGGGATTACTGATGGCCTCGGTTATGGGGATAATGCGAAAGCGGCGATCATGACTCGAGGCCTGGCTGAAATTGCCCGCCTTGGCGTGAAAATGGGTGCAACGCCTCTGACCTTTTCTGGCTTATCGGGTGTTGGCGACTTGATCGTTACCTGCACGAGCGTCCACTCGCGCAACTGGCGGGCAGGCAACATGCTTGGCAAAGGCAAGAGCGTCGAAGAAGTGCTGGCTGAAATGGGCATGGTTGTCGAAGGAATCCGGACTACAAAAGCTGCCCACCAATTGGCCGCTGAATTCAAAGTGCCTATGCCGATAACGGAAGCTTTGTATGCGGTATTGTTTGAAGGCGTCAAGCCGGAGAACGCTGTAGAAGAGCTGATGGGCCGCATGAAGAAAAATGAAATGGAAGATTTGATCGACTTGCTGTAATTGTCACAAACGGAGGGGCTGCTTGCTGCTGTCCCTTCTTTTTTTATGCTATACTATGGACTGAAACTCCACGAAAGGCGGCTTATTCATGAGTTCTTTGGATAAAATGTGGGTATCGTTTGCAGGCATCGCTTTTTTGATCATTTCCATGGGATTGATCTATTTGAGCCGATACAAATTGCAAAACGGCATCCTGAAATTTCTATTTGCGCTGATCGCGTACGTTCTGCTGATCCTGGGCTTCTTTATTATGGTTTTCACTGTATTCAGCGGACCGACCGGTGGCGCCTGAGGGGATGGACATAATGAAAAAAACAACAGCATTGCTGCTCGTCCTGTTGGTGACTAGTTTTCTAACGGCTTGTGGGTACCCCGGCAGCGAACGGGCGGAAAATCAGATTCCCTATGAAGATCAGCTAGCCACTGCACAACAAGCGGTTGAACGCTACCAAGAGGCAAATGGTGGCTTATTGCCGATTAAGACACGGGATATGGACGTCGATCAATTCATCAAGTATCCAGTCGACTTTTCGAAAGTTGTGCCGGAATTTACAGCCGAGATTCCGAGCAACGCGTTTGAAGTCGGCGGAATCTACCAATACGTGTTGATGGACGTAGAGGAAAATCCTACCGTCAAGCTCGTTGACCTTCGGGTGGCAGAAGGCATCCGTTCAGTCAACGTAAGAAAGAGCGCGAATGGCGGCAGAGCCCCGATTTCTGAGATCATTGCCGACAATGTGTATAAATTCAATCATGAAGCAATGGGTTTCAGTGAAGAACCAATGGTGCAAAGCCCGTACAGCAGTAAAATGCTGCCCATGGTCATTACTGGACAGGGCGATGTCTACATCGATTATTCCATCGATTTGTATGAGGCAATCCAAAGCTACGAAGGTGAACTCGAACAAGGGCAGGATATCCGTTTTATCCTTTACGAAAACAGCCCAATCGTGCCTGCTTATTCGCTTCCGTACACTATTGATGAAAATGGTGAACCTATTTTTCTAACGGATGAAAAAGCCTGATACAGCACGGATTTGCTCGAAATCCACATGTTTTTGAAAATATTGGGAGTATTTGGTGGTTTTCTTTTAAATGCGGCCTATTTGTTGTTGCTATGCGATTTTCGTTGTGATACTCTTTTTACAGGATTGATGGCAAGCATCCCCTTTGAGAGGAGGTGAATAGCATGAACAAAACAGAATTAGTGAACTCTGTTGCAGAAGCGGCTGAACTTTCTCGTAAAGATGCTGCGAAAGCAGTTGACGCTGCATTTGAAGCGATTCAAGATGCTCTAACTAAAGGTGACAAAGTACAATTGATCGGATTCGGTAACTTTGAAGTTCGTGAGCGTGCGGCCCGTAAAGGACGTAACCCACAAACAGGTGCTGAAATCGAGATCGCCGCAAGCAAGGTTCCTGCCTTTAAGCCAGGTAAAGCACTTAAAGACGCAGTGAAATAAGCTTCGACTACTGTACATAGAATGGCTTTTGCGAGATCTAATCTTGCAAAGGCCATTCTTTTTTTCGGCCCCGTTTTTGCCAATACCCCCCGTAAATGCTACAATTCAGGTGAGAAAAGCGGAGTTGTTTCTTGGCTCAACAGAAATAGGCGCGTGAAACTGCAACGATCGATGGCTGTTTTCAACCGCTGCCCCAAATAGAGTGATTTTTCTACAGGAGGAAACAATGTGATAGATATGAAAAGCCATAACGTAGATATGGAAAAAATAGAGCAAGCTGTCGGGATGATTTTGGAGGCAGTCGGAGAAGATGTGGGCCGTGAAGGGCTGCAGGATACCCCGAAACGCGTCGCGAAGATGTATGCGGAAGTTTTTGCGGGATTGAAAGAAGACCCGAAAGAATATTTCCGCACAGTGTTTCATGAAAATCATGAAGAACTCGTATTGGTCAAGGACATTCCCTTCTATTCGATGTGTGAGCATCATTTGGTGCCATTTTTCGGAAAAGCGCATATCGCCTATATCCCGCGTGATGGGGTGGTTACCGGCCTCAGTAAATTGGCGAGAGCAGTTGAAACGATCTCAAAACGCCCTCAATTGCAGGAAAGAATCACTTCCACCATTGCCGATTCGATGATGGAAACTTTGAACCCCCACGGCGTGTATGTCATGGTCGAAGCCGAGCATATGTGCATGACCATGCGCGGCATCAAGAAGCCAGGTTCGAAGACAGTCACGGCAGTGTCAAGAGGCGTATTGGAGACAGATGACATCAAACGCTCGGAAGTTATTACCTACATCAATATGAACTAAAACTATGAAAAAGCAGGTGTAAGCAATGGCACAAACTGAATATGTGATTATCCGTGCACAGGAGGATGGCGTCAATGTCATCGGGCTGACGCGCGGCAATGATACAAAATTCCATCATACAGAAAAGCTCGACCGCGGCGAAGTGATGATCGCCCAATTCACCGAACATACATCAGCGATGAAAATTCGCGGCAAGGCGGAAATCCATTCCGCACACGGCATCATCGAAAGCGACGCGAAAAAATAAGCGTTAATGGTGAAGGCCATAAGGGCGTTATGCTATAATATGAGCTATGGCTAACCTATGAATGGAGCAGGCAGTATGAACGGACAACAAATACAATCCAAAATCATCTCCATGGAAATCGACGTACTAAAAGCAGTCCGCCAACGAACGCTAGACCAGTTGACGGAAGGGCCTTTTGTCAAAGAGGCTCGCCTGTTTTTCTTGCTGCTGCCGTTTTTTAACGGAGAGCAATGGTCGGATAAAATGGAGTCAAGCGCACGCACTGTCGCGATCGTTTACGCTGCGCTGCACTCGCACGACCGAGTGAAAGAAGAAATGCCCATCAGCAAAGAACAGCAATTGACAGTGTTAGCCGGAGACTTCTACAGCGGCATCTATTATCAATTGCTGGCTGAAGGCAAAAATATCGAGATGGTCCAAAAGCTCGCGACAGCCATCATACAGGTAAGCGAGAAGAAAGCCTCTTTTCATGAACGTACGCTCCAACAGCCGGAGCAAGTGGAAGAGACGGCGACAGTGATCGAGACAGCTTTGCTGAATGCGTTCTACGAGGAAAATGGATTCACCCATTACAAGCAGCTGATGGAGCAATCCCTGCTCTATATACGCTATACAGAAGAGCTGGAAGCAATGAAGAACGGCGAATTCAGTTATATCCTGCGCTTGCTCAGCGAGACTTTGATTCAGTCGACATTCATTGAGCGCTGGCTTACTGGCCGCCTGGAAATTTTGGGCAATGAAATAGTGGCGTCCATTAATGATTGTGAGTTGGATTTTGAACTCAAAAATGTATTGCTCCACCAAATTATTCCGCATCGGCTTAGTGCTGAACCGCTGACGCGAGAAGGATGACGATGATGCAGAAAACGAAAGAACAACGAGTTCACGAAGTGTTTGAAAAAATATCCGAAAACTATGACCAGATGAATTCGGTCATCAGCTTTCAGCAACACAATAAATGGCGCAACGATACGATGCATAAAATGCAAGTAGCGAAAGGCGCAGAATGCATTGATGTCTGCTGCGGCACCGCAGACTGGACGATTGCGCTTGGAGAAGCTGCAGGGCCTACAGGGCACGTGGTCGGATTGGACTTCAGCCAGAACATGTTGAATGTTGGGCATCAAAAAACAGACCATATGCCCCAAATCGAGTTGGTGCAAGGAAATGCAATGTCTTTGCCATACCCGGATAATTCCTTCGACTTTGCGACAATCGGCTTTGGGTTGCGTAATGTGCCGGATTATGAACAAGTGTTATCTGAAATGCATCGAGTCTTGAAACCTGGTGGGATGATTGCCTGCCTAGAAACTTCGCAGCCTGAAAGCCTAGTGTTCAAGCCATTTTTCCGGATGTATTTCCGTTTTATCATGCCAGTATTCGGCAAGATGTTCGCGAAAAGCTATAAAGAGTATTCGTGGCTTCAGGAGTCAGCTAAAACATTCCCGGGCATGAAAGAGCTTGCGAAACTGTTCAGCAAAGTCGGATTTGATAAAGTGAAATATAAACCATATTCAGGAGGGGCTGCTGCCCTGCATATGGGATTGAAAAAGTAAACAAGCGGGAGAAGGTTATTAAGTGGAAAAGATGAAGTTGAAATTGCTCTATTCCGACCTGAAACCGGAGCTGGAACTGATCGAAAAAGAACTGGAACAGGCAGTGGATTCCGAATCCCTTCTATTAAATGATGCTTCTCTTCATTTATTGCAGGCCGGAGGAAAACGGATCCGTCCTGTTTTTGTTTTGCTTGCCGGAAAATTCGGGGATTATGATATCGAATTGCTGAAGCGTGTCGCTGTGCCGTTAGAGCTTATACATATGGCGTCTTTGGTCCATGATGATGTCATAGATGACTCCGAAATTCGTAGAGGGCGCCCGACTGTTAAATCGGAATGGAATAATAGTGTGGCAATGTATACGGGCGATTTTATTTTGGCCAGGGCGCTGGAGCGGATTACGGAAATTGAATCGCCAAGAATCCATGATATACTATCGAAGACCTTAATCGAAGTGTGCCGTGGGGAAATTATCCAGATTGAAGACAAATACAGGCTAGACCAAAGCTTGCGGGATTATTTGCGGCGCATTAAACGCAAAACTGCTTTATTGATCTCTTCCAGCTGTGAATTGGGTGCATTGGTATCGGGGACCGATGAGAAAACTGCAGCGCATTTGCGCCGTTTCGGTTATTTCATCGGCATGTCGTTCCAGATTATCGATGATATCCTCGATTTTACAGCAAGCGACCAGGAATTGGGCAAACCGGCCGGCAGCGATTTTATTCAAGGCAATATCACCTTGCCGATTTTATACGCGCGCCGGGATCCCAAGATCTATCAGATGCTGCGGGATAATTTGAACCAGGACATTTCCGATGAGAAACGCCTGGAAATTGTTCGCACGATCCGCACAAGCAACGCGGTCGATGAAGCGAAGCGGATGAGTGAACGTTATTTGGAAAAGGCACTGAAAGAACTGGACTATTTGCCGAAAGGCCCCGCGATGAAAACGATGCGCAAAATCGCCTTCTTCATCGGCAAGCGAAAGTTTTAGTTTCCGGTTGACAAATGATTGGACAATGATAGTATTTTTTAAGGTGGGCAAAGTGCCCGAGCTTTTTAACAGAGGAGTGTTCTAAAATGGAAAAAACATTTTTGATGGTAAAACCTGATGGTGTACAACGCAATGTTATCGGTGAAATCGTTTCTCGTTTCGAGAAAAAAGGCTATCATTTGGCAGGCGCTAAATTGATGCAAATCCCAACTGAACTTGCTGAACAGCATTACGGCGAGCACAAAGAGCGCCCGTTCTTCGGCGAACTTGTAGACTTCATCACTTCTGGGCCAGTTTTCGCAATGGTTTGGGAAGGCGAAAACGTCATCTTGACAGCGCGTCAAATGATGGGAGCTACTAACCCGAAAGATGCAGCTCCAGGAACAATCCGCGGCGACTTCGCAGTTACTGTCGGCAAAAACATGATCCACGGATCTGATTCAGCTGAAAGCGCTGAGCGCGAAATCGGCTTGTTCTTCAAAGAAGAAGAATTAGTATCTTACGAAAAAACAATGAACAGCTGGGTTAACTAATCCAACTATTGAAACTGCGGCCGCGCAATTGGCCGCAGTTTTTTTATTTTACGGAGCAACTAGAGCAACGGAGAGCGAGTGAGTGAAATGAAATATGAAAGCGATTTCTTTTATTGGCGCGGGTTTGTTGCTATTCGAATGTTTAGTTTTCTTCATATTTAGGATAGAATTGAACAAATGCCATGTGGTATAGTGAAACTTAAATACTTTAGCACGTTGAAGGGAGAAAGTGTACATGCGTTACTTAACAGCAGGAGAATCTCACGGTCCACAATTGACCGCCATTATTGAAGGGTTGCCAGCGCAATTGCCTTTGACGGCGGAAATGATCAATAAAGAGTTGAAACGGCGCCAAGGAGGCCATGGCCGCGGCCGCCGCATGCAAATCGAGACAGACACAGTGGAAATCGTTTCAGGCGTCCGCCACGGAAAGACTTTGGGTTCACCGGTCGCATTAGTCGTTAAAAACGATGACTGGAAGCATTGGACGAATGTCATGGGTATCGAACCGATCGAAGAAACCGATGAAGTGAAACGGCAATTGACACGGCCACGCCCGGGACACGCTGATTTGAACGGTGGAATGAAATATGGCCACCGTGACCTGCGAAACGTATTGGAGCGTTCTTCTGCACGTGAAACGACCGTACGTGTGGCTGTAGGCGCAGTGGCCAAGCAGCTTCTCGCTGAACTCGGCGTGAAGATTGTGTCACATGTGACAGAAATCGGCGGCATTAAAGTCGACCCGACAAGTTATATCGGAAAATCCGCAGATGAAATCCGTGACATCGTCGAACAGGATTCCGTCTATTGCGCAGACTCGTCAAAAACAAAAGAAATGACCGATTTGATAGATGCTACTAAAAAGAATGGTGACTCAATCGGCGGGACAGTAGAAGTCATTGTAGAAGGCATGCCAGCCGGAATAGGCAGCTATGTGCATTACGACCGCAAACTGGATGCGAAAATCGCTGCTTCGGTCATGAGCATCAATGCATTCAAAGGAGTGGAGTTCGGCCTTGGATTCGAAATGGCGCGTCGGCCAGGCAGTGAAGTCCATGATGAAATCATTTGGGATGAAGAAGCGGGCTACATCCGCAGCACGAACAACCTCGGCGGCTTTGAAGGCGGGATGACAACAGGCATGCCCATTATCGTACGCGGCGTGATGAAGCCGATCCCGACGCTTTATAAGCCTTTGAAGAGTGTGGACATTGAAACGAAAGAGCCATTTCAGGCAAGCATCGAACGTTCAGACAGCTGTGCGGTTCCGGCAGCCTCGATCGTGGCGGAACACGTTGTCGCCTTTGAAGCGGCCAACGCCTTGCTAGAACAATTCGACGCGGATCAATTGCCGAGGCTGAAAGAAAATATCGAAAGCTACAAAGCCTATACAAAGGAGTTTTAATCCATGAGGGAGCTGCGTGTCGAGACTGAACATCCATATATGGTGCATATTGGCCAAGGGGCAGTCAAGCTATTGGCGGAACGCTATAGCGAGTTGCTTGTAGCAGCTGATCGCATCGTCGTGATTGCAGACAGCCAGGTGGCAGAGCTGCACCTAGATAAGCTGTTCGATGCGCTGGAGGGATTCCATCCGAAAGTTCTCCGGGTGCCAGCAGGCGAAAAGGCAAAATCGGCTGAAAGCTTTATGGATTGCCATAGTTTCCTGCTTTCGGAAAGTTGCTCGCGAAACACCGTCATCCTTGCTTTCGGTGGAGGGGCAGTTGGGGACCTGGCAGGCTTTGTCGCATCGACTTTCATGCGCGGAGTGCCTTTTATCCAAGTGCCGACAACGATTTTGGCCCATGACAGCGCTGTAGGCGGTAAAACCGCCATCAACCATCCGCTTGGCAAGAACATGATTGGAACTTTCTATCAGCCACGAACGGTCGTATACGATAGCGACTTTCTGGAGACGCTGCCTGAAAACGAAATCCGCTCGGGAATGGCTGAAGTGATCAAGCATGCGTTTATTTCAAACGAAGGCTGGCTGGATGAACTGATGGCGTATCAAGATTTTGGCGCGGTATCCGGGCAGGAACTCGAAGGGCACCTGGAAAAAGGAATTGCCGTCAAATCGGCGATTGTCGAAGAAGACGAGTTCGAAGGAGGAGTCCGCAAATTCCTTAATTTCGGCCATACATTGGCGCACGCCATCGAAGCGCATTTAGGCTATGGCAAACTGACGCACGGAGAAGCTGTCGTGCTCGGTATGGCCTATGCGCTCGAACTGTCCGAAAGCCCTGAGTTGCAGCGATTTCTGGACTGGGCGAAGGTAAATTCTTACCCACTCGGGCTATTGATGGATATGTCGTTTGGAGAACTCTTACCTTATATGAAAAAAGACAAGAAATCGACGGCTGCCGCACTGAATTTTGTGTTACTTGGCGCAGTGGGCAGGCCATATATCGAAACCATTCCAGAACAACACGCGCAAGCAGCTTACGATAAGCTGAGAAAAACGATCAAGGAGATGATCTGATGATTCGAGGAGTCAGAGGCGCCATCACCATTACAAAAGATGAAGCGCCTGAAATTTTGGAGCAAACGCGCCGCCTGGTTTTGGAAATGGCTAAAGAAAATGGCATCGAACCGGATGAAGTGGCTTCAGTCATCGTATCGACGACAACGGATATTTCTGCAGCTTTTCCTGCAAAAGCCGTACGCACCATCGAGGGCTGGACATACGTTCCGGTTATGTGTACACATGAAATGGATGTACCTGGCAGCATGCCCTTATGCATTCGCGTCATGATGCACGTCAATACAAAACTGGCACAGGATAAAATCCATCATATTTATATGAATGATGCTGTGAAACTGCGTCCCGACTTATCCCAGAAAAGCCAGGTGAGCCAAGCGTGAAAACAGAAGTCCTTATAATCGGCCTTGGATTGATCGGCGGATCATTAGCAAAAGCATTGCAGCGTAACGAAGATGTTCATATATCTGGCTATGATGCGGATGCATTGACTGCCAGAAAAGCGTTCAAAATGGGCATCATCCAAAGCTCGCCGCCTGCTCTTGAGCAGGCAGCCGCCGCGGCTGATGTCATCGTTTTTGCCACACCTGTCGGGGCAACCATCAAATTAATGGAACAGAGCAAATACTGGAATTTAAAGGAAAATGTCATTTTGACAGATACCGGCAGTACGAAAGTCCAAATTATGGAAGCTTCAGCAAAGTTGACCCGTACCTTTATCGGCGGGCATCCAATGGCTGGTTCCCATAAAAGTGGGGTCGAAGCCGCCAAAGAGGTGCTCTTTGAAAACGCCTTCTATATTTTAACGCCAGGCAAGCAGGCGGCTAAGGAAGACGTAGAGAAATTGCTGGGGTTATTATCTGTCACCAAAGCGAAGATTAAAGTGCTAGAAGCAAAAGAACACGATCATATGACAGCGATTGTCAGCCATTTTCCGCATTTGATTGCAGCTGCTCTTGTCCATCAACTGGATCGGGAAGAGCAATTCCCCTTTGCGCGGCAGCTTGCAGCGGGCGGTTTTCGCGACACGACGCGCATCGCTTCTGCGAATCCGGACATGTGGCGCGATATTACCACGCAAAACAATGAAATGATTGTCGAGCAGCTGGACCATTGGATGGACCAGATGACACATTTGCGCGATATCCTGCAGAACAACGAGCCCGAGCCGATTCACCGCTTTTTCGCGAAAGCGAAGCAAACACGTGATGAACTGCCGGTTGCAGGGCACGGTGCCATGTATTCTGTATTTGATTTGTATATCGATATCCCGGATGTTCCGGGAATCATCTCGGAAATGACAGGCTATCTGGCGGAAGCCGGCATCAGCATCGTTAATTTGAGGATCTTGGAGACGCGTGAAGATGTCTTCGGGATTCTCGTCATTAGTTTCCAGACAGCGGAAGATCGTAAAAATGCGCAGCGTGTTTTTTCCGAATGCACCTCTTATGATTCATATATCTCCTGAAAGGAATGAAATTCATGTCCAAAACGATCAGCTACGCACAACCTGCGTTAACGGGCAGCGTTCAAGTGCCCGGGGATAAGTCCATCTCACACCGAGCTGTCATGTTCGGTGCGCTGGCACAAGGAACGACGACCATCGAAGGCTTCCTGATGGGGGATGACTGTCTGAGCACCATCCGCTGTTTTCGGTCGCTCGGAATCGATATCCAAATAGACGGCGAGCATGTGACGGTGAAAAGCGGCGGCAGAAAAGCCTGGAAAGAGCCGGATGCCGTATTGGATACCGGAAATTCGGGCACGACGACACGCTTGATGCTCGGCTTGCTTGCAGGCACTGATTTCCACTCGGTCATGGCAGGGGATGAATCCATCGCGCGCCGTCCAATGAAGCGTATCGTTGAACCACTGCGCTTGATGGGGGCGGATATCCGCGGGCGCGCCAATGGCCATTTCACGCCGCTTGCCGTTCAAGGGACAGCTCTTCAGGCAATCGACTATACAATGCCCGTTGCAAGTGCACAAGTGAAGTCGGCAGTACTGCTCGCAGGATTATCGGCGCAAGGGACCACAACCGTCCATGAACCGGTGCCGTCTCGCGACCATACGGAAATCATGCTCAAGCATTTTGGCGCGGACATTTCACGAGAGGGCGATATCATTTCATTGACTGGCGGACAGCAGCTGCGTGCTGCACATGTTCAAGTGCCAGGCGATATTTCATCCGCTGCTTTTATGATCGGCGCAGCGCTCATTGCTGAAGGCAGTGAAATCCAATTGAAAAATGTCGGCATCAACCCGACACGTACAGGCTTGCTTGATGTGTTAGAAGCCATGGGTGCGGACATTCAAGCAACTGGCCATAATTCCGAAGGGGAGCAAGTTGCTGATTTGACGGTCTGCAGCACTTCTTTGACAGGGACGGAAATCGGAGGGGACCTGATTCCGAGGCTGATCGACGAAATCCCATTAATTGCACTTGTGGCGACCCAAGCGCAAGGGAAGACCGTCATCCGCGATGCGGAAGAATTGCGCGTCAAGGAAACCGACCGCATACAGGCAGTTGTCACCGAGCTGACAAAACTCGGTGCCGATATCGAAGCGACAGAAGACGGAATGGTCATACAAGGTCCGACTCCATTAACTGGCGCAGCGATGAATAGCTATGGCGATCATCGCCTCGGCATGATGGCGGCGGTCGCTGCACTTATCGCAGACGGTCCTGTAACGATTGACGACCCGGGGTGCATTTCGATCTCCTACCCGAACTTTTTTGAACATCTGGATAAGCTGGCACAATAACTCTCCTTCGGGGGAGTTTTTATTATGCTAGGATGATGGTTTCGTGTACGATAACTATATAACAGCAAGGAATAGGTGATGCAAATGGCAACTTTACAAAATATCCAAGAAGCGGTGCAGGCCGGAGACACGGCTGCGCTTGATCGATTGCTCGAACAATATTTGTTGAAAGGCGATCCCGATGAACAATATGCGGTCATGGAATGGCTGCAGGAGATCGGCTTTATCGAAGAAGCACTCCGCGTGGTGGAGCATCTTCAGTATATGTTTCCAGAAGAGGCGCAATTGCGCGTCGACCGTTCGAAATTGCTGATTGATGCCGACCGTGAAGATGAGGCGCTCAATGAGTTAATGGCGATTCCAAAAGACGATGAATTATACCCCCAGGCGCTCGTCACACTAGCAGACCTATTTCAGCTTCAAGGCCTTCTTGAGGCAGCCGAATTGCGGCTGGATGAAGCAATCGGCCTGATGCCTGATGAGCCGCTCTTGCAACAGGCAAAAGCGGAACTGTTGCTCGACTCCGGGCGCTACCTGGAATCTGCACGGATCTATCAGGAACTGGAAAGCCGCAATGTCAAAATCGAAGGCGTTAACCTCAGTGAACGTCTGGCGGAAGTCTATAGTGCCGGGGCAGCTTACGAGGAAGCCTTGCCTTATTATGAGCGTGCACTGGAAGATGAAGCGCAGCCCGACGTATTATTCGGCGCAGCATTTGCCGCTTTCCAAGCGAAACAATATGAATTATCCGTGAAGCGTCTGGATGAACTTTTGGATGCCGATCCTGATTACTTCTCTGCTTATTTATTGAAAGCGCAATGCTTCAATATGATGGAAGACTATAAACGTGCTTACGATGCCATCAAAGAAGGGCTTGTGCGCGATGAATTCGACAAGGAATTGTATTTATTTGCTGGGAAACTCGCGCTGAAGCTGGGTAAAGGCGAAGAAGGCGTCGAAATGCTGCGACAGGCGATAGCACTCGATCCCGAATACATGGAAGCCCTGTATGCGTTGATATCTTATTTCCATACAGAAGAGCGGGACGAAGAATTGCTTGAACTTGCCTCGATGGCTATAGAAAGCGGCAATGACTGGCATGCCCTTTATCCGATGATTGCTAAAGCATACGATCGGACAGAACAATTCGGCAAAGCGCAGGAGTATTACGAAAAAGCCTATCCGGCCTTTTCAGACGATCCTGAATTTCTGGAATCCTACGCCTTATTTTTAGTGGAGGAAGGGAAACGTGATCGCGCTCTCGAAATAATCAAACAGCTTCAAGCGCTGGAGCCGGAAAATCCACAATGGTTCGATTGGCTGCAATCGTTTGAATGAAAGGGGGAGACGATATGACTGCATCCGTTTCTGTGGGCGAGAAAAAACAATTTGTCCGCTGGTTCCTCGGGTCTTATAAGATGAAAAGGCGTGAATGCATTTGGATCCTCAATTATCTGCTGAGCAATGATGAATTGTTGGAGAAAACGCATTTTGTCGAAGAAGCGCATTATTGTCCCCGGGCAATGGTCATGTCGACAACTGAATCGAAGGAAATCCCATTCCAGTTTTATAAAGGCAAGCTAATGACCTCAGATGCTGAAAAATCTTTCCACGACCTCAGGCTCCATCCTGATGAGCCTTTATATGTACAATTGAATTTTCCAAGCATTCCGCCCGCGCCGCTTTATCTGGCGGTACTGGAAGAAAACCCGCATATGCCGAAAGGGGCTTCGGTCAGCGAACAGGACCGTCTGTTGGCAGAACAAGTATTGAATGAAAGTTTATCGTCTTACCAGGAAGAAACGATCCTCAAAAAAATCGACGAAGCATTGGATGCAGGAGATAAGGAACGATTCTTTGAATTGTCTGCCTTACTGTCTGTTGTGAAATCGGCGAAAAAAATGGAGAGTGACTGAATACATGCATTTTAATAGCAAAGACATCGATTTATACGCAGGACAAAAAGATTATGTTGACACAGCGGTCGTTCCGCTGATCGAATTGGACCTAACCGACACTGGCATGAAAGCGAGCGCAGGGGCATCTGAATATTTACAATCTTTAACTGTTATATTGGAAAAGCAATTCAAAGGGCGGATACTATTGCTTCCGCCTATTTCTTATGCTCGTGCCGCAGACCGCTCACAGCTTGGGCAACAATTAAAGAAAGAGCTGTCGGAAACCGCATTCAAGCACGTTTTCTACTTGACGACCGATCCGAAATGGCGCGCTGTCGAAGAACTTGACAATGTTTTATGGCTGCCGGCTATTCCGACAGGGGATATGGACCAATCTTTCAAG
This sequence comes from Planococcus sp. CP5-4_YE, assembly GCF_019042655.1. GTDB lineage: Bacteria > Bacillota > Bacilli > Bacillales_A > Planococcaceae > Planococcus. Next base: position 158,554 of record NZ_JAHPZO010000001.1, on the reverse strand, counting down.
AAATCGGTCATGGAAGACCAGCTGCGGCAAGTGCTTCCGCTGTTTACTAAAGAATGGACACATCATTCATGAAATGTTCACAAACTGTCTCAATAGACGGAATGCAATATTGACCTTAAGTTTTGATTGATATATCATTAGGTTGTCCTAGTAATTATATTTGAATGACTATGTCCTTTGGACTGACCTTGAATGTTAGAGGGGGGAAAAGAATGAGTAATAATCGTGTATCACGACGCCAATTTTTAGGTTACACACTGACTGGTGTGGGTGGTTTCATGGCAGCAGGGATGCTAATGCCGATGGTGCGTTTTGCAGTCGACCCAATTCTACAGCAACATGACGCTGGAGATTATGTTTTGACTGACAAAGCAGTAGCCGACATTACTGAAGAACCAGTACGCGTCGACTTTACTTACGAACAAGTAGATGCATGGTATACATCTGAAGTCACGAATTCTGCATGGGTTTACAAAGAAGGCGATAAACTAATCGCACTTTCACCTGTCTGCAAACACTTAGGATGTACAGTGAACTGGGGCGGGGATCCAGAAAACCCGACACAGTTCTTCTGCCCTTGCCACGCTGGCCGCTATGAGAAGAATGGACAGAACATCGCAGGGACACCGCCGCTCGGACCTCTTGATGAGTATCAAGTTCAAGAACAGGATGGTTTTGTAGCCATCGGAGCAGTAAGAGAAAACACTTTAGTTTAATAGTTAGGGGGTACGACACCAGTGCTAAACAAGTTATATGATTGGGTAGATGAGCGATTGGACATCACGCCGATCTGGCGCGATATTGCAGACCATGAAGTACCGGAACACGTTAACCCCGCACACCACTTTTCAGCATTTGTTTATTGTTTCGGAGGGCTGACATTCTTTATTACAGTCATCCAGATCCTATCTGGCATGTTCCTTACCATGTATTACGTGCCGGATATTGAAAATGCTTGGCAGTCGGTTTATTATCTCCAGAATGAAGTCGCTTTTGGGGAAATCGTGCGTGGGATGCACCACTGGGGAGCTTCTTTAGTAGTTGTTATGATTTTCCTTCATACGCTGCGTGTATTCTTCACAGGCTCTTATAAAAAACCTCGTGAATTGAACTGGGTCGTCGGCGTATTGCTATTCGGCGTAATCCTCGGCCTATCTTTCACAGGTTATTTGCTTCCATGGGATATGAAAGCATTGTTCGCAACAAAAGTTGGGATTGAAATTGCAGCTTCTGTACCGGTGATCGGCGATACGATCAAAATTTTGCTTGCAGGGGATTCAACAATTCTCGGAGCACAAACTTTGACGCGCTTCTTTGCGATCCACGTCTTCTTCTTGCCTGCTGCTTTGCTTGGGTTGCTCGCAGCACACTTTATCATGATCAGAAGACAAGGTATTTCAGGACCATTGTAATTCATCCTTAACCAAGGATTTTAAGGAGGGGACACTATGCATCGCGGAAAAGGGATGAAATTTGTAGGGGATTCACGTGTTCCGAGCAAAGAGTTCAGGAAACCGAATATCCCGAAAGATTACTCCGAATATCCTGGCAAAACAGAAGCCTTTTGGCCGAACTTCCTTCTAAAAGAATGGATGATCGGTTCTGTCTTCCTAATTGGTTATTTGCTTTTGACTGTCGCCCATCCTTCGCCTCTTGAAGGCCAGGCTGATCCGACAGACACAGCATATATTCCATTGCCAGACTGGTATTTCTTGTTCTTATACCAATTATTGAAATATGAATTCGCGTCCGGACCGTTCAACGTGGTCGGCGCAATCATCATTCCGGGCCTTGCGTTCGGTGCTTTGATGCTTGCACCGTTCCTTGACCGGGGACCGGAACGCCGCCCATCAAAACGCCCATTGCCGACTGGCTTCATGCTTTTGGCAATCGCGTCCATCATTTTCCTCACTTGGGAATCCGTAGCTAACCACGACTGGGAAGCAGCGGCTCGTCAAGGGGAAATCACGGAAGAAGTGGAAATCGATACAGCGGATCCTGGATATGAAATTTATTCAGCAGCAGCTTGTATCAGTTGCCACGGCGATAACTTGGAAGGGGCAGTCGGGCCGAGCTTGATCGGAACTGGCTTGACAGCAGAAGAAATCGCTGAAATTGCCGTGAATGGTATCGAAGCTGGCGGAGTGCAATCCATGCCGCCTTCTTGGGACGGAACTGACGAAGATCTTCAAGTCATGACAGAGTTCATTGCTGGACTTGAAGCTGAATAAACTTACAGAAAAAGAGCCGGGAAACCGGCTCTTTTTTTCTGCACAAGAAAGGAAGGTTGGATGGTAGAATTCACAGCAAAAATTTCTGCTTGGCTGATGTTCCGGCCATTTTTAATATTGCTGTTCTTCGTCAATTTAGGGGGCACAATTTACGGTTACATTTGGTACGGCTGGCAATTGCGTATCACCGAACCAATTTTCCTTATTTTTGTGCCGGACAGCCCAACGGCCAGCCTATTTTTCACGATAGTGATCGGCTTATGGATTATCGGCAAGCACAGCCCGCTGATCGAAGCACTCGCTTTTGTTACCTTGATCAAGTATGGTTTGTGGGCGGTTGTCATGAATTTATTGACACTATTGCAAACCGGCTCAATCGGTTGGCTCGGCTGGATGCTTGTTGCCTCTCATTTCGCCATGGCGCTGCAAGCTGTGCTGTATTTCGAGCATTATCGCTTCGGCTATTTATCGGTTGCACTCACCGCTATTTGGACTTTACATAACGACGTCATCGATTATGTCTTTGGGCAGATGCCAATTTATTCGAGTCTAAGCGAATTTAGTGCACAAATCGGTTATTTCACGTTTTGGCTGTCAATTGCCTGTATCGCCTTCGCTTGGTTCACAGCGTCACAGAACCGCCATCTAGAACCGCGGCGTATCAGTTGACCGAAAGTCAGAAAAACAAGTAAAATAGGGATATAGAAACAAAAAGAGAGGTTGATCAATAAAATGGGATTGGGCGGCTATATAATTTATTTTATCGTCTTGTTAATTGTGCCGATTTGGGCTCAAATGAAACTGAAAAGCACATATAAAAAATATTCCAAAGTCCGGTCGACTTCCGGCCATACAGGGGCCGAAGTGGCTCGTATCATTCTTGACCAAAACGGCTTGAGCAATGTCAAAGTCGTTGAAAGCCGCGGCATGCTCAGCGACCACTACAACCCGATGACCAAAACAGTTGCGCTTAGCAGCCATAACTACCATGAGCCATCGGTAGCCGGCACTGCTGTCGCAGCGCACGAAGTGGGGCACGCCATCCAGGATGCAACGGATTATTCATTCCTGCGTTTCCGCCACCGCCTTGTGCCGATGGTCAATATTTCATCGAATATGTCGTGGGTATTCATCATGATTGGTATATTCGCAAACATTAGCGGAGCCATGTTGATCGGTATCGTGCTTCTAGCAGTCGGTGTATTGTTCCAATTGGTCACTTTGCCGGTCGAATTCAACGCTTCGAATCGCGCGATGGACCAGCTGTTGTCTCATAACGTCATCCGCAATGATGAAGAAAGACACGCGAAAAAAGTATTGAACGCAGCAGCTATGACTTATGTAGCAGCTACTGCAGTTGCAGTGATCGAACTTGCTCGTCTGATCTTGATCTACACAAGCATGGATCGTTCATAATAAAACGAAACGGGCGGGAAAAGCATTTGCTTTTCCCGCCCGTTTTTTATGTGGCATACTTGCATTAAAGAGGCTGTTTCTGTTCGTCGAGCGTAAACCCTTCACCCATCACATCATGCACTTCGATTAATGAGACGAATGCGTGGGGATCGACGGAATTGACGATGTTTTTCAGCCGCACGAGCTCGTTGCGCGCTACGACGCAATACAACACTTCGCGCTCTTCTTTGGTGAAATGGCCATAGCCTCGGAGAATGGTGATGCCGCGATCCATTTCAATGGCGATGCGGCTCGCAATTTCTTCTTGTGAATTAGAGATAATCAGCGCGCCGCGTCCAGAGTAAGCCCCTTCTTGGACGAAGTCGATGACACGGGCGCCGACAAAGACTGCGACGAGCGTATACATCATGGAGCGGTAGTCAAGGAAGGTCAACCACGATAGCATGATGACCAATGCATCGAATAGGAACATCGTCTTACCCATGCTCCAGCCGACGTATTTCTGCACCAGTCTCGCAATGATATCTACCCCGCCGGTCGTTCCCCCGTAGCGGAAGATGATGCCCAGCCCCATCCCGACAAAGACGCCGGCAAATAAAGCGGCGAGAAATAAGTCATCGCGCAAAGGAATTTGGACTTCGTAGACAAGGAAGATTTTCAAGAAAGCAGAAACTGCGACTGTGCCAATGATTGTATAAAGAAACACCTTGCGCCCAAGAAGTTTCCAGCCGATAAAGAATAAGGGGATATTCAATACCAGGTTCATTAAAGCCGGATCCCAGTTCCAAAGGAAATAAAGAATCAACGTGATCCCCGCGAATCCGCCTTCTCCGAGCTCATTTTGGATATTGAAATGAACAAAGCCGAAACTATAGATTGCTGAGCCGAGAAGGATGAAAAAGATGTTTTTCAATTGAAGATCTTTCATAAAAAAGCTGCCTCCCTTTTTTGTCATTAACTTCTGTATTATCTGCCATGATGCCGTTTTTGACAACACCCCCCGTTTTCTTTACGATTGAATGGGAGTGTGATGATAGTGAACGCAGATAAAAGCATGAGGCAATTACAGCAAGAGGTGGACCGCCACATCGGGCAGTTTAAAGAAGGATATTTTGCCCCGATGGAGATGCTTGCGCGGATGACTGAGGAACTCGGGGAACTGGCGCGCGAAGTCAATCATGTGTACGGGCCGAAAAAGAAAAAAGATTCGGAAGCTGAGAAACTGATCGAAGAGGAAATGGGCGATGTGCTTTTCGTTTTGATTTGCATGGCCAACTCCATGAATATCGATTTACAGGAAGCCCACGACGGGGTCATGGAAAAATTCCGGATACGTGATAAAGACCGCTGGACGAGAAAGGAAGAACAATGATGACGATAAAAGTAGCGATTGCCGGAGCCCGAGGCAAAATGGGCAAAGAAGCTGTACATACTGTAATGGAAAATGCCGATATGGAATTAGTTGCAGCATTGGATTATAAAGACATTGGCGCAACATTAGCCGAAACGGGTTTGTTTCCTGAGAGCTTTCAAGTGCCGGTCTTTACTGATCTCAAAGCGCTTCACGGTGAGCATGCACCTGATGTCCTCGTCGACTTGACGACGCCTGAGCACGTTTATGGCCATACCAAAAAAGCGCTGCAGCTCGGCATTCGCCCAGTCGTCGGGACAACAGGATTTTCCAATGAGGAATTAGAAGAATTGACAGAACTCGCCAAAACCTCAGAGCTTGGCGGCATCATCGCGCCGAATTTTGCAGTCGGGGCAGTATTGATGATGAAATTTGCAGAACAGGCAGCGAAATATTTGCCAGACGTTGAGATCATTGAGATGCATCATGACCAAAAACTTGATGCCCCGTCAGGCACTGCAATGAAGACAGCGCATATGATGAGTGAAACGCGGCCGGTACATCAGCAAGGCCATGTAGATGAAAAAGAAACTTTGCAAGGCGCTCGCGGTGCAGACTACGATGGCATGCGCATCCACAGTGTTCGTTTGCCCGGGTTAGTGGCACATCAGCAAGTACTGCTTGGCGGCGAAGGACAGCTTTTGACCTTGCGCCACGATTCGTTCAACCGCGGTTCCTTTATGTCAGGGGTCAGTTTGTCGATTCGCGAAGTGATGGAGCGCAAGGAATTAATTTATGGCCTGGAACATATCATTAGCTAAAATAATGGAGGCGATTGGATGAACATCGCATTGATTGCACATGATCGAAAAAAAGATGACTTGATACAATTTGCCATTGCTTATAAGACTATTTTAGCGAAACATAATTTGTTCGCTACAGGCACAACCGGTTCCCGGTTAGTAGAAGGGACTGGCTTGCCTGTTCACCGTTTCCAGTCGGGGCCGCTTGGCGGCGATCAGCAAATCGGGGCAATGATCGCACAAAATGAAATGGACATGATCCTCTTTTTCCGCGATCCATTGACTGCACAGCCCCATGAGCCTGACGTCACAGCATTGATCCGGCTATGTGATGTTTATCAAATACCCCTTGCGACGAATATGGGAACAGCTGAAGTCCTTCTGAAAGGCCTAGAAAATGGATTGGTCGATTGGCGGCTCCTGAGTGACCGCCGGAAATAGGAGGAGAGATTTTTGCGAAAAATGAAAATCGGAATTACATGTTACCCGACAGTCGGCGGATCTGGCGTTGTGGCGACTGAACTGGGGAAAATGCTGGCTGAAAAAGGCCATGAAATTCATTTCATCACCTCGAGTACGCCGTTTCGGCTGAACCGGCTTTATGCCAATATATTCAGCCACCAAGTGGATGTCAACAGCTATTCAGTGTTTCAATATGCACCGTATGACATCGCTTTGGCGACCAAGATTGCAGAAGTGATCAAAAACGAGAAATTGGACCTTTTGCATGTGCATTATGCTATCCCACATGCGGTCTGTGCGATATTGGGACGTGATATGGCAGGGTCTGATATTGGCATCGTCACGACTTTGCACGGCACCGATATTACCGTTCTCGGCACGGACAGTTCGTTGAAAGACGCGATCCGCTATGGCATCGAGAAATCCGATATCGTGACAGCAGTGTCGGATTCATTGAAACAGCAGACCTATGACATGATCGCGCCGGATAAACAGATTGAGACCGTCCATAACTTCGTCGACGAACGCGAATATTATCAACACGATTCAGCCAAATTGAAAGAAGAGCTGGGTATTGAAGCGCACGAAAAAGTCTTGATCCATGTGTCGAATTTCCGCAAGGTTAAGCGCGTGGAAGATGTCGTCTCCACTTTTGCGAAAGTACAAAAAAACATCGACGCCAAATTATTGCTGGTCGGTGATGGCCCTGAAATGAGCCGCATCCACCAGCAAGTGAAAGACCTCCATATCGAACAGCAAGTCTTGTTCCTCGGCAAGCGTGACAATTTATCGGAACTTTACAGCATGAGCGATGTAAAACTGCTGATGTCTGAAAAAGAAGCGTTCGGCCTGGTCTTGCTTGAGGCGATGGCTTGCGGCGTTCCGGCAATCGGTACGCAAATCGGCGGCATCCCCGAAATCATCGAACCGGGTGAAAACGGCTTTTTGGTGGAACTCGGCGATATCGACGCTGCGGCAAATGCGGCAATCCGCATATTGACCGACGATATGCTCCATGAAAAAATGTCGGGGGCGGCTTTAGAAACCGTGACCAAACGCTTCAGTTCAGAGAAAATTCTTGCCGAATACGAAACGCTTTATGCGCGGTTGTTGAAACAGGCCGATAAGCAATGAAACAGGCCAAGCACATCATCGAGCGCTTAAAAGAAGCGGGGTTTGAAGCTTATATGGTCGGAGGAGCTGTACGGGACTATTTGCGCGGAACCGTGCCTCATGATATCGACGTAGCGACTTCCGCAGCCCCTGAGCAAGTGAAAGCCTTATTCGAACGGTCGATTGACACCGGGATCGAACATGGGACCGTCATGATCCTCATCGAGGGACAGGGAACCGAAGTCACCACATTCCGCACAGAAAGCGGCTATTCGGATAATCGAAGGCCGGATAAAGTGGAATTCGTCAATTCATTGCATGAAGATTTAAAACGCCGTGATTTCACCATCAATTCAATGGCGATGACGGAACAGATGGACATTATCGACCCTTTCGGCGGCAGAGATGATTTAAGTGCAGGCATTATCCGTGCGGTCGGTATTCCAGAAGAGCGTTTCGCAGAAGATGCGCTGCGCATGTTGCGGGCGATCCGATTTTCGGGCCAGCTGAATTTCCACATCGATCCAGCGACTAAAAAAGCCATCATTGAGCATGCTGGGAGGATACAATCTGTCGCGATGGAGCGCATCAAGGCGGAATTGGACAAAGTCATGGTTTCTGCAGCCCCGCGCATCAGCATGCGTTATTTGATCGAAACCCGCCTGCACGAGTTTTTGCCCTCAGGCAGATTATTTGAGCTGGATTGGTCTGGCTACATAGCCGACAAAGATCCATTGTCTGGCTGGTTTTACCTATTGCATCAAAATAATGAGGCTTTCGGTGCAATACGGGAATACCGTTTCTCCAACCAGGATAAAAAAGACCTTCAATATGCACTTGAAGCGAGTCATCTGCCACTTTGGGACGATTGGGCTTATTACAGCTTCACAGAACGTCAATTGATGATTGCGCAGGCGGCGTCACATAAAACAGAAGCGGTGAGAGAGCGTCAACAGGCGTTGCCGATCCACTCGAAATCAGAACTTGCGGCCAATGGGCGCGATTTGATGGAATGGACGGGAAAAAAAGCGGGGCCTTGGCTGAAAGAGTGGACCTTGCATATCGAAAAAGCAGTGGTCGAACGCCGCTTGGCCAATGATAAAGAACGCATAAAGGACTGGTTTAAAGATGAATATCACCGTCACACATAAATTGGCGACACGGCTATTAGAAGCAGGGGCGGAACCGGTGTCCGGCCAGCAATTGGCAGACGAGTTCGGGGTTTCGAGAACGGCGATTTGGAAACATATGAAAGAACTCGAGGAAATGGGCTATGAAATCGAATCGGTGCGCAAAAAAGGCTACCGTATCCAAAACAGCCCAGACAGCCTGGAAGCTTTTCTTGTCCAAGCCGGGCTCAAGACAGAAAAAATCGGCAAGCGGATCGAGTATCTGGAACAATGTACCTCGACTCAAATCATTGCGCACCAACTGGCACAAGAAGGTGCGCCGGATGGAACGGTGGTCATTGCGGAGCTTCAGACTGAAGGCAGAGGCCGTTTGATGAGAAAATGGGATTCGGCGAAAGGCCAAGGCATCTGGATGAGCGTTATCTTGCGTCCGGACGTCCCGCCCCATAAAGCGCCCCAGTTCACATTGGTCGCTGCGGTAGCGATCGTCCGGGCGATTCAAACAGTGACTGGTCTAGAAGCATCGATCAAATGGCCGAATGATATCTTATTTGGCACGAAAAAAGCGACAGGCATCTTGACAGAGCTGCAGTCGGACGCTGACGGGATCCAAGCTTTGATCATCGGCATCGGTGTCAACGTCAATCAAGAACGGGAAGATTTCGATGCTGACGTCCAGGACATCGCGACTTCCTTACGCCTCGAGTCCGGCCAGCCGGTAAACCGCAGCAAATTAGTGCAGGAAATCCTGCGCTTTCTTGAAGTCTATACAGAGCTGTATATTGAAAAAGGATTTGCCCCGTTAAAAATATTGTGGGAAGGGCATTCCGCGACAATCGGCAAAGCCGTTCGCGCCCGCATGTCGCGTGAAACCTTAGAAGGTGTAGCCGAAGGCATTACAGAAGATGGGGTCTTGCAGCTGCGTACTGCTGACGGTAAGCTTCATGGCATTTATTCAGCGGATATCGAGCTGAAGTAAAGGATATAGGCATTTTCCAGAAATTCTGCTATAGTGAAAATGACGGGCAGTATCCGATAGCGAACTGCACCGTGGCACGTAACAGCAAGCAATAAATGAATATGATTCTGCCTTGATCATTACGTGACAGGGACGGAGGAAACCGAATTGGAATTTTCTGTCCTTCTGTCTTCTGACAGAAGGCTTTTTATATGGTTTTCTCCTCAAAAGGAGAGGGAAACATGCAAGTCGTAAACACAGTGAAGGCTTTAAGAAATTGGGTTCTGAGCACAAAAGAAAGCGGGCAGTCAATCGGGTTGGTGCCGACGATGGGCTTCTTGCACGAAGGGCATCTGGCGCTTGTCGAGTCCGCAAAATCGGAGAACGACTTGGTGGTTATGAGCATTTTCGTCAACCCTGCACAATTCGGCCCGAATGAAGATTTTGACCGCTATCCACGCGATTTCGACCGCGACAGCACGCTCGCTGAAAAAGCGGGTGTCGACGTGATTTTTGCCCCGTCAGTAGAAGAAATGTATCCGCGTGAATCGCAAATCACGATGGGAGCGGGAACACTTGCAGATGTCTTGTGCGGAAAAAGCCGACCGGGACATTTTGATGGCGTGCTGAAAGTAGTGACGAAATTATTCCATCTCGTTCAACCCGATATGGCCTATTTTGGCCAGAAAGATGCACAGCAACTGGCGATCATTGAGTCGCTTGTGCGGGATTTCGATTTCCCGTTGGACATCCGCCGCATCGCAACAGTCCGTGAACCGGACGGGCTTGCCAAAAGTTCACGCAATGTCTATCTGAGCGAAACAGAACGCGCAGAAGCGCCAAAACTTTATCAAGCCTTGCAACGGGGAGTGACGATTGCTTGCAACGGCAAAGACCCAATTCCGGAGATGACCCGGTTCATCCAGTCGGAAACTTCCGGTACAATCGATTACATCGAGCTGCTGTCTTATCCGGACTTGACGGAAGCGCCGAACGGGCAAGCGATCCTCGCGCTCGCCGTCCAATTCCAAAAAGCCCGACTTATCGACAATATTATTTTCAATTTAAAGGAGAACTGACCTATGCTTAGAATGATGCTCAATTCCAAAATCCACCGTGCGACGGTAACTGAAGCCGATTTGAATTATGTCGGCAGCATCACGATTGACCAGGATCTATTGGATGCAGTCGGCATGCTGCCGAATGAGAAAGTCCATATCGTCAATAATAATAACGGCGCCCGCTTCGAGACTTATATCATCGCAGGGGAACGCGGAAGCGGTGTTATCTGCGTCAACGGGGCAGCAGCGCGTCTCGTCCAGCGAGGAGACATCGTCATCATCTTGTCTTATGGCTATGTTATGGACAAAGATGCGCGCAGCCATAAACCGACTGTGGCAATCATGGATGCGGACAATTCCATTAGGGAAATCATCCATTATGAACCAGAAGCAACAGTCATGTAAGGAACGATTCGTGAACACTCCAAAAGGGAAAGACTTTCCCTTTTGGAGTGTTTCTTATTTTGCCGTGTTCCTGCCGGCGAACAACGGGCGAATATGTTACAATTTTTCCTGAGAGAATCACCTGAGAAAGAGGGGTTATCATGAATTCCCAAAAATATGTCGTTGTCGATATCGAAACAACGGGCCATTCCCCTGCAAAAGGTGACCGGATCATCCAATTGGCGATGGTGGCGATCGAACAAGGAGAAATCGTTGATACATATACGAAATTCATCAATCCGCAGCGGAAAATTCCGGCGTTTATACAGGATTTGACCAATATTACAGAGCGGGACGTGGAAGGCGCAGAGCCTTTTGAAGCCTACGCCGAGGAAATCTACAGCCAATTAGAAGGCGCCATTTTCATTGCCCACAATATCCATTTTGACTTGCCGTTTTTGCAAGCGGAACTAAGCCGTGCAGGTATGCCGAAATGGCAGGGACTGGCCATGGATACAGTGGAACTTTCACGTCTGGTCTACCCGACTGCCTTCAGTTATAAATTACAGGACATTGCATCCGAACAAGGCATTACCTTAACGAATGCGCACCGTGCCGATGATGACGCCTTGGCAACGGCTAAATTATTCCTGCAAGCAAAACAGGAGCTGTCTGAACTTCCGTACGATACGCTGGTCCTTTTGCATAAGCGGTCTTTCCAATTGAAATCGGACTTGTCGCGTTTGCTGTTTGAAATTACACAGCAAAAACGCAATGGGCAAGCCGATAGATTTGGCCGTTTCCGTGGCATCCCGATTGTCCCGAAAGCAGAGCGTACGCGCGTAGTGGATGATTCACCGCAGCAGTCCTCTTGGCGAGATGGACTCGAGACGATTAAACCAGAGTACGAACAGCGGCCGAGCCAAGTCGCGATGATGCAAGCGGTGGAGCGGGCCATCCATGAGCGAAGTGAATTGGTGATTGAAGCATCGACCGGCATGGGGAAGACGCTCGGCTACCTCTTGCCGGCAGCCGCCTATGCCAAAGAATCGAGCAAGCAAGTGGTCATCAGTACATATACGACCCACCTGCAGGACCAACTCGTCTCTAAGGAAGTCAAGCTTGCAGAAGAATTTCTTGGCGCAAAAATCCATGTGGCGCTCATTAAAGGGCTGTCGCATTATATCGACTTGGGCCGATTTTTCGAGTTGCTCCACGGGGAAGATGAGTCCTACGATGAAACATTTACAATCATGCAGATCATGGTTTGGCTGACTTCGACCAAGACTGGCGATTTAAACGAATTGAACGTGTCGAGCGGTGGGCAGTTGCTGGTCGACAAAGTGCGCCGTTCGCATTTAAGGAAATTGACGAAGTTTGAAAAACCCATTGATTTCTACGAACATGCACTGACAGAAGCTGAAAATGCTCATGTCATTGTGACCAACCATGCATTCTTATTGAATTCCCATAACCAAAAGCGGGAAATATTGAAAAACGTGGAGGCCTATATATGGGATGAAGCGCATCAAGTCGTGCAGGCGGCAGTTGCCCATAAAGAGAAAACCTTCGTTTATACGCAATGGCGCTATGTGTTCGGCCAATTGGGGAGCTTTGATGAAAACCAGCTGTTTGCGAAATTCTACCGCGTTGCTGAGTCACACAACTTTGCCAGAGTGCCTGACCTATTGCAAATGGAATCTTTGTATTTGAAATACACCAGTTTATTCGATGATGTGACCCTTTATCTTGCACAGGCCTTCCAGAACAAATTCCATAATAGCCGCACAAGGAAATGTGCATCTTTATTGGATGAATTGGATTTTGAACGGGAAAGTTTCATGAATTTCCTGAGATTCTTGAACAGTTGGATCGACATCGCCCAGGCCATTCTGCAAAAAGCAGAACGCTTTACGGAACTGACGATGAATGAACGGCTCGTGCTCGCGGATTTCCGTTATTGGACAGAAGAATTGATGCTGAAGTCGGTGGAGTTCAGTGAAATTTTCCTGTTCCCTAAGGAAGATGAAGTTTCGTGGGTTGAAGGTGATTTGCGCAGTATGCCCACAAGCTTGTCGCTGTACAAGCGGCCATATGAAGTGGCGTCACTTGTCGATAAAATCATCGGCCAGGCAAGAGGCGAGAAAGCGGTCATTTGGCTGTCGGGCACGATGAGTGTCCCGTCGAACGAACGTTTTATCGTTAATCAGCTAGGCATACCAACTCATGTGCCAATCGAAAAGTTCGAACCTGCCGATCAATTCTACAGCGGTGCAAAAGTCTATATCGTCGAGGACATGCCGGATATCCAGCAAGTATCTCAGCAGGAATACATCGAATCCGTAGCGGATGCAGTCACCCAGACGGTGCTCGTCACCGAAGGGCGCTGTTTCGTGTTGTTCACTTCACAGGACATGCTCAGGAAAACAGTCGATTTGATCCAGGATTCCCAGTTGCTCGATGATTATATGCTGTTTGCGCAAGGCATGTCTTCAGGCAGCCGCATGAAATTATTGAAGTCGTTCCAGCGATTCCAGAAATCGGTGTTGTTCGGGACGAATAGTTTCTGGGAAGGCGTCGATGTGCCGGGCGATGCGCTGCGCGCTGTTGTTGTCGTGAGGTTGCCCTTCACATCACCTGAAGAGCCTATATTCAAAGCGAAATCACGGATTATCTCCAAAGAAGGCATCAATCCGTTCATGCATTATGCGCTGCCGGAAGCGGTGTTGCGTTTGCGCCAAGGGTTTGGCCGTCTGATCCGCTCTAAAAAGGATAAAGGATTGTTTATCGTGCTGGACCGCCGCATTGAAACGAAATCATACGGCGAGGAATTCCTGCATGCCCTGCCCGACGTACCGGTCGCCAAAGTGTCTTTGGAAAAGATGGTAACCGATATTGAACATTGGTATAATAAGCAAGGATAAAGAGGGAAGAACGGTTCCCCCAATCGAAAGGAAGTGCCGAACAATGGAATCCAAGATCGAAGTATTAAATACGGTGCAAGTCGATTATCAATCCGACCTGTACAAAGTGGTCGATGCATTGAACCGGACATTGAAAGACCGCGATTTGATGTTTGGCCTGGCGCTCGATAAAGACGACCAGTCAAAAGCGGTTTTCACAATTTATAAAACCTAGGTGATCATATGAAAGAATGGATGAAATTCATCGTCGTTTTTCTGTCTTTTCTGGCTGTAGCCATTGTGCTGGTCATTTTATTCCTCGGCAATAAACCGTTTTCGGAAGCGGAACAAGCGGCCGTTGAAAAAGTGGAGGCAGAAGGGCTGCTCGACGAAGTGGAGCGGGCATACGTCTATTCCAGCTCGACCCAATCCGTGACGGTTCTCGGAACGGACGATGAAGGACAGATAAAAGCCGCCTTCGTTCCTGAAGAAGGGGACATACAAGCATTGATGCTTGAAGACCAACTGACCGCCCAACAAGCGCGTGAAATCGTTCAAGAAGATATGGAAGTCGAAAAAATCCTCCATACGAAGCTCGGCATGGAAGAGGCCGGAGCTGTATGGGAAATCGCCTTTTTGAACGAAGCTGGGCGCTTGAACTACGTCTATCTCTTAGCAGAAGACGGCACTTGGTGGAAACGTATATTGAATTTGTGAAAGGGTTGATCAATTTGTTGAAATTAGCAAACCGCGTACAAACCTTGACGCCATCTACAACATTGGCGATTACGGCAAAAGCGAATGAACTAAAAGCACAAGGCGTCGACGTCATCGGGCTCGGTGCAGGAGAGCCGGATTACAACACGCCTCAAAACATTCTCGATGCAGCCGAGCGCTCCATGGAAGAAGGCAAGACGAAATATACGCCTGCTGGCGGGTTGCCGGCGCTAAAGCAAGCGATCCAGGACAAATTGCAGCGCGACCAGGGACTAAGCTACGAAAAAAATGAAATCCTGGTCGGCGTCGGGGCAAAACATGTACTTTATACGCTATTCCAAGTATTGTTGAATGAAGGCGATGAAGTCATTATCCCGATCCCTTATTGGGTCAGCTATCCGGAACAGGTGAAATTGGCTGGAGGCGTGCCGGTTTACATAGAAGCAACAGCCGGGCAATCGTATAAAATCACTCCCCAACAATTGCGCGAAGCGATTACAGACCGCACAAAAGCCGTTATCATCAACTCGCCAAGCAATCCAACAGGCATGCTGTACTCGAAAGAAGAGCTTGAAGCACTTGCTGAAGTATGCCGCGAAGCGGATATTCTCATCGTTTCAGATGAAATTTACGAAAAATTGATTTACGGGGATGCTACCCATATTTCCGTAGCAGAGCTGTCAGAAGATGCTAAAAACCGCACAGTCATCATTAATGGCGTGTCAAAATCGCATTCAATGACCGGTTGGCGCATTGGCTATGCAGCCGGCGATAAAGAATTGATCAAAGCAATGACTGACCTTGCGAGCCATTCGACTTCGAACCCGACGACTACATCACAATATGCTGCAATCGAAGCCTATAACGGGCCTCAAGATGCAGTGGAAGAAATGCGCCAGGCATTTGAAAGCCGCCTGGAAGCTATTTTCCCTAAAGTGGAAGAAATTCCAGGATTCACCGTTTTGCGTCCTCAAGGGGCATTCTATTTGCTGCCGGACGTTTCAGAAGCTGCAGCGAAAACCGGCTTTTCTTCAGTAGATGATTTTGCAAAAGCATTGCTCGAAGAAGCAAACGTGGCAGTAATTCCAGGATCTGGCTTTGGCGCGCATTCGACGATCCGTTTATCCTATGCCACATCACTCGAGCTACTGGAAGAGGCAGTAGAACGCATCAGCCAATTCGTCCACAAGAATTGGAAAGAATAAGCACTATACATTTGGAGGCTATTGAATAGATGAAAAAAATCACTATCGCCGAAATGGCAAAATATAACGGACAAACCATTAAGCTCGGCGCATGGGTCGCCAATAAACGCTCCAGCGGAAAAATCGCCTTTCTTCAATTGCGTGATGGATCCGGCTTCGTGCAAGGCGTCGTCGTTAAAGCGGAAGTAGGCGAAGAAATCTTTGCCAAAGCAAAAGCATTGACGCAAGAAACTTCATTGTATGTGACTGGTGAAGTGAAAGAAGATGAACGCTCTGCGTTCGGCTACGAGCTAGCCATTTCAGAGATCGAAGTGATCCAGGAAGCAAAAGATTTCCCGATCACCCCAAAAGAGCACGGCACTGAATTCCTGATGGACAACCGCCACCTATGGCTGCGTTCAAGAAAACAGCACGCCATCATGAAAATCCGCAACGAAATCATCCGTGCCACTTACGAATTCTTCAATGACAACGGATTCGTCAAAGTGGACCCGCCGATTCTGACGGGATCTTCGCCGGAAGGCACATCGGAATTATTTGCGACGAAATACTTCGATGAAGATGCGTATCTATCACAATCCGGCCAGCTTTATATGGAAGCGGCTGCGATGGCATTAGGTAAAGTGTTCTCATTCGGCCCGACTTTCCGTGCCGAAAAATCGAAAACCCGCCGCCACTTAATTGAATTCTGGATGATCGAGCCGGAGATGGCCTTTGTGGAACATGCTGAGAGCTTGGAAGTCCAAGAGCAATACGTGGCACATATCGTGCAATCGGTCTTGAAGAATTGTAAGCTAGAACTCGAGCGCCTAGGCCGCGATACATCGAAGTTGGAGAAAATCCAAGCACCGTTCCCGCGTGTCACATATGACGAAGCAATTAAATGGTTGAACGACAACGGCTTTGACGATATTCAATGGGGCGAAGATTTTGGGGCGCCTCATGAGACCGCTTTGGCTGAAAGCTACGATATGCCGATCTTCATCACACATTACCCGATCGGCATCAAACCGTTCTATATGCAGCCGCATCCAGAGCGTGACGACGTTGTTCTATGTGCTGACATGATCGCGCCGGAAGGCTACGGGGAAATCATCGGCGGGTCTGAACGGATCCACGATTACGAGTTGATGAAACAACGCATCCAAGAGCACAACCTGGATGAAGCCGCTTATGAATGGTATTTGGACCTCAGTAAATACGGGGCAGTCCCGCATTCAGGATTCGGCCTTGGACTTGAGCGCACTGTTGCTTGGATCAGCGGGGCGGAACATGTCCGCGAATCGATTCCATTCCCGCGTTTGTTGAACCGTCTCTACCCTTAAAAAAGTTAAGCAATACAATAAGAAGCTACCCGGCAGAGATCCCTTCAACAGGTTTTCTGCCGCAGTAGATGAAATATCCTAATAGATTTAGACAGCTAGAAATTTGCATACAGAAAGGTGGTTGGGATATGAAACAGTCTGACCGATTGCAGCAATGGATTGAGCAGGGAAATGTGACCATTTCCCAGCTTTTTTTTCAGTTTTACCGACGCTTGAAGATCAGTGACGAGGAAGCAATCATGCTATTGCAGATTCATTCCTTCCAACAGGCAGGAAACGTGTTTCCGACACCGGATGAAATCGCCTCCCGGATGTCCGCCAGCCAGAACAGCGTGACGACAATGCTGCAGAAATTGATGCAGCAAGGCTATTTGTCGATACGCCAGGAAACGGCAGATGGCATGTTGACAGAGACGATTTCGCTCCAGCCTTTATGGGACAAGCTCGTAGATTGCCTGGAAGTTCAAGCGCAAACCGAAAAAGAGCATACGCAAAAAGAACAGGAAGGCGAGATCTTCCAACTATTTGAACAAGAGTTCGGGCGTTTTCTATCGCCGATGGAGATTGAAACAATTTCCATGTGGATGGACCAGGACGGCCATACGCCGGAAGTCATCCGCATGGCTTTGAAGGAAGCTGTCATCGCGCAGAAAATCAGCTTGCGCTACGTCGATCGCATTTTATTCGAATGGAAGAAAAAGAATATCCGGACGTCGAGCCAAGTATCGCGGCATGCGAATTCGTTCCGGGAAAAAAACATCCGCATCCAGCCGCAGGAAAGCACCGCGAAAAAAGTGCAATTCTATAATTGGCTGGAAGAGCGGAATTAGCAGGTGATAGGATGATGACGAAAAAGGAATGGCTCGCTTGCCTGGAGGAAATGGACCATATGTTTCCGGATGCCCATTGTGAATTGATCCACCGCAACCCGTTCGACTTGGTCATTGCGGTATTATTGTCTGCACAATGCACCGACAAGCTCGTCAATAAAGTGACGGCGGATCTTTTCGAAAAATACCATACACCGGAAGATTATCTTTCGGTTCCTTTAGAAGAATTGCAACAGGACATCCGGTCGATTGGCTTGTTCCGCAATAAAGCGAAGAACATCCAAGCGCTTAGCCGCATACTGATCGATCAGTACGGCGGGCGTGTGCCGGAAGATCGCGATTTATTGATGAGCTTGCCAGGTGTCGGGAGAAAGACCGCCAATGTGGTTGTTTCGGTCGCATTCAATAAGCCGGCGCTGGCTGTCGATACCCATGTCGAACGCGTCTCAAAACGGCTCGGCTTATGCCGCTGGAAAGATTCTCCCTTGCAAGTCGAAGAGACCATCATGAAAAAAACCCCTGCAGAGGATTGGTCAAAAACCCATCATCAAATCATTTTCTTCGGCCGCTATCACTGCAAAGCGCAAAATCCCGGCTGTCATGTGTGTCCGTTATTCGACCGTTGCCGTGAAGGAAAAAAACGCGATAAAAAAGGGCTTGTGAAACATGACGCTGTCACGGAAGTCAATTGATCAGGCGATCTCACCGTTTTATAATGACTGGGTCGTTTTATCTGTCGAGCTGAAATTTTGCATTGGACAAGAGGCAAGTGACTGCTACCAACTTATTGTCCGAGGCTGTGAAGTTTACGAAGAATTGCAAGAAACCTTGATTGGTTTGTTTGGAAGTTCCGCACCGTCCCCGTTGAATGAAAGTGAGCGGCTTGAGTTTGTAAAAAACTCAAGGAGCACACATGCAGCTTCAAGGCAATTGGAGCAATTGTTTGGGGAGCTCAAGAAAAAAATAGCACGTATAAAGGTCGGCTACCCAGCCGAATAAGTCACCGAACCCCTGGCTGTTGCCAGGGGTTTTTGCGCAAAAAAAAAAGCCTGCCCTAAATTTAGGGCAGGCTTTTTAAAATTGAAACGGAAGATTACTACTCCTCTTCATCGTCTTCGTTGCGGTTTGAGTTGTTGCCGTTATCGTTTCCATTCCCATTGCCGTCATTGCCATTGGATGTGGCATTGCCTCCTGATTCTGCTTCATCGCCTTCCTCAGGCTCTTCCGGTTGTTCAGGAGTGTCTATGGGCTCGTCTGGAGTCTGAACCGAATCTTCTTCAAGTTCTTCCTCAGCCGGTTCTTCTTCAGCAGGCTCTTCTTCGGCAGGCTCTTCTTCGGCCGGTTCTTCTTCAGCAGGCTGTTCTTCGGCTGGCTCTTCTTCAGCAGGCTCTTCTTCAGCCGGTTCTTCTTCCACCGGCTCTTCTTCAGCTGGTTCTTCTTCTGGCTCTTCCTCAGGCTCCTCTTCAGGGGGAGGCGTAATTTCGATGGTCGTGGAAGCAGGGTCACTGCGTCTGCCATTTTGAGTAGCGACGATGCGGAATGTATAAGTGACGCCTTCTTCTAACCCATTATAGGAATAGCTGGTGTTATTTGTCGTTGTCAGCACTTCACCGTTAACGGACACTTCGAATGATACATCATCCGAACCGTGGCTCCAGCTTAAGTTAGCTGTTGAGCTGCTGACATCTGCTCTTAATCCAGAAGGTCGGTCAGGGTCTGCCACAAATCGCTCTGATATTGTACTGGGCTGCGTCCCCCTTGCAAATAATTCTTCACTGCGCATGCTCCACGGTGTAAAAGGGCTAGCCAGGCGAAGTGGCTCAGTGCCGACTTCAATAACTTCCTGTGTCACTGAATCCGGTTGTTGGAAACTTGCCGTTTCCGGTGATGAGATCTGGCTCATCACTTGCTTGTACAAACGCTGTGCAAGCAAGCGTTCGTTTGAAGCGGTGTCGATCGGTGTTTCAACATTAGGATAGCCGCTCCAAACTGAGATGGAATAGTCAGTTGTGTATCCGGCAAACCAAACATCCCGTGCGGAGCTTGCATCTAAATTATATTCTTGAAGTTTTTCTTCAGAATAGTTAGATGTACCGGTTTTACCGGCCATATCGAGTCCGCTGATGGCGGCTTCTTTACCGGTGGCTCCTGAGATGCTTGTATCAACGACGTCACGCAGTATATCTGTCACCATATAAGCAGTGCTGTCTTTCATCGCCGTCACTGGTTCAGGCGAGACGACTGCTTCTGTCGAACCGTCGCGGAAGACGATTTTCTTGATAGTGTGCGGTTCAGTGAAGACACCGTTGTTGCCGAAAGCCGCAAAAGCGCCGGCCAGTTCGACAGTGGAAATATTGTCTGCACCGAGTGCTGTGGATTCATATACATTTTCCAAATCCAATCCAACTTTTTGTACAAAGTCTTTTGCGTTATCAGATCCTACTTCAGCTAACGCTTTAACTGCAGGAATATTGCGTGAGCGATACAAGGCTTCACGCGCTGTCATTGGCCCAAGGAATTCACCGTCAATATTACGGATTTCCTGGCCGCTGCTATAGGAATATTCTTCATCGACCAATGTCTGTCCAGTCGACCAATCCAAATACTCGATGGCAGGTCCATAACTGACAAGTGGCTTGATTGTTGAGCCGATGACGCGGTCTCTGGCCGTCGCAAAGTTTCTGCGCACATCGCCTTCGTACTCACGGGCTGCCCCCACTGCGCTGATACCGCCAGTTTGCGTATCGACGACTGTCATGGCAGACTCGACTTCGTCATCGAAGAAAAGGTCTGAAGCCATCGTCTCATTGACGCGTTCTTGTACATACGGTTCTAGCGTCGTGTAAATCGTCAAGCCTTCATCGAGCGAATAATCGCCTTCTAGCGCTTCAAGCTCATCGACGACCATTTCCATGAATGCCGTATATTCCGTACTTTCTTCCGGGGTAGTGCGCTGATCTTCCGGCAGGAGAGTCGATTCAACTGGTGTGTTCCACGCTTCTTCTTTTTGTGCTGCATCGATTTTCCCGTGCTGTTCCATCAAATTCAAGACGACATCGCGGCGCTCTTCAGCAGCTTGCGGATTCTTGAATGGATTGTAACGGTTCGGGCTTTGCGGCATGCCGGCAAGAAGGGCGGCTTCGTGAAGTTCCAGTTCAGCTGCCGGTTTTCCAAAGAACTGCTCTGCAGCAGTACCAAAGCCGTAAGTATTGCCTGACATCAGGATCTTGTTGAAATACATCTCAAAAATTTCTTCTTTGGAATATTCCTGTTCAAGCTTGAAAGCCAAGTAAGCTTCCTGTGCTTTACGTTTTAATGTTTTTTCGTTGGACAGGAAAGAGTTCTTGATAACTTGCTGGGTGATGGTACTGGCTCCCTGAGAACCGAAGCCGCCGGTGACGTTAGCGATGACTGCACCGCCAAGACGGATGAAATCAATTCCGGAGTGGTCATAGAAACGGTTGTCTTCAGTTGCGAGAATCGCGTCTTCCATCACTTGTGGGATGTCGTCATATTCTACGTATTCACGGTTTTGAGCGGTGAAATATGGGATTTCGGTTTCGCCGTCATTTGCCAGGAATACCGGGCTGATCGGATCTCGGAGCAGTTCTTCGTCGAGCTCAGGCGCACTGGACGCATAAACAGCGAACAAGACAACCCCGAACAGAAAGCTAGCGACCGCTAATGCGGCGATGGCCAGGAATCCTCTCTTGATCCATGTCTTTGCACCGGGTTTCTTTTGTTTATTCGAGTTTTTCCGTTGCCGTTCAATTGATTTTCTGCGTTCTTCACGCGATATTTTCTTATCACTCACAAGCGCTTCCTCACTTTCATGTATATGCTATTTCAATAGCTGATGGAGCACGGATAAATAATCAATTCTCGGAAAAGCGCCAGGTTTTACTTCAACCGAGGCTTCTTCCACTTCTGCTAAAGTCATCGATTTTCTGCCGCCGGCGGCCATTCGCTTCCAATAGGTTTCCAATATTTCGAATGGCAAGACGAAATAGCGGTCGAGTGAAGAGAATCGGATGATCAAAAAGGCTAGGCCCCCGTGGCGGATGATGTCTGCCATATGATGCACTTGGTGTTCGTGGATGTTCTTCAGCGGAAAAGAGGTGCGGATTTCGGTTTCTTTCGCTTCGAAATCGACGTAGCGGCCTTGCCAAATGCCGTTGTAATCAGTCGTCGACGGGGCTTGGAAATATGCTTCCCGAATGACCGCAGCGCTTCGTGACGGATATTCGACACGCACGATTTGAACCGGCACGGGCTTTTTATGGATGACGGCAAGCCCGCGCTGTAAATAAAAAATATTTGTTTCGTTCAGTTCATCCTCTAGCGTTTTTCCGCGATTGCTGAAGGAAACATCTTTCTTCTTTTTCTGCACCGGCTGATCCTTCGGTGGAGAAAACTTCTTGCCGTTTGGATAATTGATTGCCATTTGTGATACACCTCGCTTACTTTATCATATCACACGCACATAGACGACGAATATGATGAAAGGTTTCCGAACTTTATTCCTAATAATAGCGGATTTCGCGGCCATCTCCAACTGAAAAGAATGCCTGTTCGGCAAACTATATATGGCTTGCCGGATTGTGATAAACTAAGGGCTATGGAGGGGGAAGAAAATGGACCTCAAGCAATTATCAACCAATCTATACGAAGAATGCGATATGTGTCTTTCACGTTTTAAGAAAATGCGTGAACTGGACGCAGATCCTGATTTTTTTCAAGATGTAAAACCGTATGCCGATGAATGGCATGCTGCCATAGATGAATGGAAAGAGGCTTCACTAATGTTTATACGGAACGAACGGCCGAAATACGTCCATAAGCTGCAAATCGACAATGCGGCAGAAGGCATGGGACAAGTATTCGTCCAAAGTTTCTATAAAGATACGAGCAAAAAACGTTTTGTCCAGACGATCCAAGCGGCTCAGTACACGATACAGACCTTGCTTACAGCGATAGATGAAAAGGGCGATGAGAAACAATGAGAATCAAAAAGACAATACCGGAAATCCTTAAAGAGTGGAAAGTGGAGCCGGAGATGATGGAGCGCATTTACCATTGGCATACGAAGCCTGAGAAACCGGCAAGCTATGCCGATTTCCCGGAAGCGATGCACGATAGCCTGAAACAAGCTTTACGCAAAAAAGGCATCGAACAATTGTATACCCATCAAAGGCAGGCGTTCGACTTGGCGCAAGCGGGCAATTCGTTTACGGCCGTAACGCCGACTGCATCCGGTAAATCGTATTGCTATCATTTGCCGGTGCTGCATAAAATATTGAATGACCCGAATGCGCGGGCATTGTACTTGTTTCCGACAAAAGCTTTGGCGCAAGACCAAAAAAGTGATTTGCACGATTTGATTGAAAAGACCGAGCAGTCGATCTTGTCCTATACCTATGACGGCGACACGTCCCCGTCGATCCGGACGAAAGTAAGGAAAGCCGGGCAAATCGTCATGACCAATCCCGACATGCTCCACTCAGGAATTTTGCCGCACCATACAAAATGGGTGTCTCTTTTTGAGAACCTTCATTATATAGTGATCGATGAACTGCATACCTATAAAGGGGTATTTGGCACCCATGTGGCGCATGTCATCCGCCGCTTGAAGCGCATCTGCAACTTTTACGGCAGCAATCCGGTCTTTATCTGTACGTCAGCGACTATCGCCAATCCGAAGCAGCTGGCTGAAAGCCTGACCAATAGCGATCATGAATTGATTGACGAAAACGGCGCGCCGGCGGGCAAAAAGCATATTTTGTTCTATAATCCGCCGATCGTCCATCCGACATTCGGCGTCCGGCGCAGTGCGGTGCTCGAAGTGCGTGATCTGGCGACCTATCTTGTCAAGCAAGGCGTCCAGACAATCGTTTTTGCCAAAAGCCGCGTACGCGTGGAAATGCTGGTAACTTATTTAAACGAAATTACTAAATATAAGTTGCAGGACGAATCGATTAAAGGCTATCGGGGCGGCTATTTGCCGTCCGAGCGGCGCGCCATCGAAAAAGGCTTGCGCGATGGTTCGATTCAATGCGTCGTATCGACCAATGCACTGGAACTCGGCGTTGATATAGGCCAATTGCAGGCGTGCATTATGACCGGCTATCCCGGCAATATCGCGAGCGCCTGGCAGCAGGCGGGTCGTGCGGGCAGGCGCCAAGACGAATCGCTCGTCGTCTATGTCGCCCAGTCGACAGCACTCGACCAATACATTATCAACCATCCGGAATATCTTCTTGACCAATCCCCGGAAGAAGCGCGCATCCATCCGGAGAATATCATCATCCTGATGGATCACCTGAAATGTGCGTCGTTTGAACTGCCGTTTTCGACAGATGATATGTACGGGGAATTCGATGTCCAGTCCTTGCTTGAATATCTTCAGGAAGAAGGGGTTCTCGTCCGCACGTCAGACCGTTGGCATTGGATGAGCGACCGTTTTCCGGCTCACGATATTTCCTTGCGCTCGGCCACGCAGGAAAATGTCGTCATCGTCGACCAATCGGTACCAGCCGATACGAAAGTCATCGGTGAGATGGACCGTTTCAGTGCCATGACGCTGTTGCACGAAGAAGCGATCTACCTTCATCAAGGCACGCAGTTCCAAGTGGAAATTTTGGATTGGGAAGAGAAAAAAGCCTATGTGCGCGAGGTGGACGTCGATTATTTCACCGACGCGAACTTGGCGATCGAACTGAAAGTGATCAGCGAAGACAAACACCGCAAGCTCCACCAGTCCAATGTATTTTACGGAGATGTGGCAGTGCTAGCTATGCCGACAATCTTCAAGAAAATCCGTTTTGATACGCATGATAATATCGGCTCAGGGCCGATATCATTGCCAGCCGAAGAATTGCATACGTCTTCGACTTGGCTCAGTTTTGATAAGCCCGCCGAATTCAGCGATTCGGATTTATCGGATATGATGACTGGCGCGGCTTATGCAATCGAAAGTTTTATCCCGATATTCGTACAATGCGACCGGCGCGATGTCCACGTCGTACCGCAAGTGAAATCACCACACAACGACCAGCCCTCATTTTTCATTCACGATTCTTATCCAGGGGGCATCGGCATCAGCGAGCGCATCTATGAGTTATGGCAGCCGCTGCTTGAAAAAGCGCGCCAGCACGTCACGGAATGCCCATGCTTCGACGGGTGCCCGTCGTGCATCGGCGCTCAGGATGCGGCGATGGATATGAAAGGGCGCGTCATCGAATTGCTCGTGGAATTGGAGAAAGAGGGGTGAGCGTATGTCTTTTGAAAATAAGCTGATGCAAATGAAAGGCATGCTGAATAAAAAACCGGCAACCCGAAAAGCGCAAACGACTCCTGCACGGCCGTCTCATGAAATGCAATGGAAAGAAATTGGCTTGACCTTAAAGGAAAATAAATTCGGTTTTGTGTTTGAGAAAAAAATCGAGTATCCACTTGATTACCGCCACGGCAATGTCGTGCTGGGCGAACTCGACCGTGTGCTTGATGCATGGCAGAGTACTGATTACGAACACCCATTCAAACTCTCAGAAGAAGCCCCTTTGTTGTTTTTTGATACAGAAACGACAGGGCTCGGCGGGACGGGGGCATATATTTTCCTGCTCGGCGTATTGGAACGAAAACCAGGCCGTTTTGAAATGACTCAATGGATCATGCCGGATCCTTCGCAAGAAGCGGCTTTTCTCTATGAATCGAATTTGTGGCAGGCACAGGACTCGGTCATTTTCTCCTATAATGGCAAAAGCTTCGACTGGCCGCAGCTCCATTCGCGCTGGACGATGCACCGCGGGGCCTTGCCGAAACTGCCGGACCCGCAGCAGATTGATTTATTCCACGGCACGAAACGGATCTGGAAAAACGAATTGCAGCGGCTCAAGCTCAGCGTCATCGAAGAAGAAAAGCTCGGCTTTGCCCGCAGTGGGGACGTGCCGGGGTATTTAATCCCCGCAATTTATCTCGATGCAGTTAAAAGCGGATTTCCGGAAGGTTTGGCGAAAGTGCTGTACCATAATGAATTGGATATCCTATCGCTCGTATCGCTTTATATCCGTTCATCTGATTTGTTGATGGAGGATCTCTCGAGTGAATCGAGCGGCGCTTATACGAATATTGGCAAATGGTATGCGGACTTGAAGCAATTCGACCAAAGCGCCGCTTACCTCGAACATGTCACACTTGAGCGCGGAGATGCCGGGGCGCTTGCCCGCTTTTTGCTGGCAGTGCAAAAAAAGCGCAAAGGCGAATTTGCGGAAGCGCTTCAATTGTTTAAAGAAGCAGCGCCCCATCTGCGCGGCCCGGTAGAAGTGGAGGCATGGGTGCATTTGGCGAAACTTCACGAACATCAATTCAAAGATCCAACGCAGGCACTCGTCATGACCGGCTTTGCAAAAGAAGCAGCCAGCCATACGAAAGTCAGGAAGTCGATAGTAGACGACTTGGTCAAGCGTGAATTGCGGCTCGAGGAGAAAAAGCGAAAAAAAGCCGCCGAATCTACGGTTCACAGAACACGATAAATATCGCTTATGCTATACTAACCGTAAGGAATAGACATATTTCACGAAGTTTCTTTTAATGGAAGGACGATTCGAATGGATATTAAATATGCAGCAAAAGACATTTTAGAAAAAGACTTTAAAACAGCCATGCGCGGCTACAACCAGGATGAAGTAGATCATTTCCTGGATGAAATCATTCAGGACTATGAATTGTACAACAAAAAAATCGAACAACTGCAAAATGAAAACCGCCGATTGCGCACGGAGCTGGAGGAATCGCCACAAAAGCAAGCAACTCCCGCGCCTGGAACGACCAATTTTGACATTCTGCGCAGATTGTCCCATTTAGAAAATCATGTATTCGGCAATAAGCTCGACAATAGATAACAAGCTTGTCAACAGTCGCCGAATAGCGTATACTTAGTTAGCCATTTGAAATTCTGGCAATCGCTCCCGCACTTGATGCGGGAGAGGAAAGTCCATGCTCACACGGATCTGCGATGACCGTAGTGATCGCGCCCAGCGAAACAATAAGCTGGGGCAGCATTTATGCTGACGGCGGGTAGAACGCCTAAGTCTTCGGATATGGCCGAAATACCCTGAAGGTGCCACAGTGACGGAGCTGTCTAGGAAACTATGCAGGTGGAACGAGGTAAACCCCGCGAGTGAGAAACCCAAATTATGGTAGGGGCACTTTTCCAAGGGAAATGAACCGACGGAAGAGGCGGAGTGAATCCGCAGATAGATGATTGCCATCCGCTAGTACGAGGCTTTGGCTGTTTGAGTACGTGGAGACAAAACATGGCTTATAGAATTTTGAATGGTCTTAACTTATTATCTTTGAAAGGCTCTCCTGCTGGGGAGCCTTTCTTCATATGAATGAAGAAAAAATTGAAGTGAAAAATTATATATGGTTCAAGCTGCCGCCTATCGATATCCGGTAGTGTCAGCAGTAGCTGCTATATGACTAAAACAGGTATTAGGAAGACGGAAAGGAAGTTGTTATGACTAGTTATAAATTACTGGCCACTGCGGCAATGGGTCTGGAATCCATCGTGGCAAACGAAGTAAAAGAACTTGGATACGAAACGACAACAGACAACGGAAAAGTGTTTTTTGAAGGCACTGCCCGTGACATTGCGAAAACGAACCTTTGGCTGCGCACCGCTGACCGCGTGAAATTGATTGCCGGCGAATTCGAAGCGACCACTTTTGATGAGCTGTTTGAACAGACAAAAGCGATTGAATGGGAAAAATACTTGCCAGTCGATGCCGAATTCCCGGTTCAAGGAAAATCGGTCAAGTCAAAGCTTCACAGTGTGCCGACCTGCCAGTCAATCGTCAAAAAAGCAATTGTCGAACGCATGAAAAAAGCCTATCACCGCAATGCCTTCTTGGATGAATCGGGGCCGCGTTTCAAAATCGAAGTATCGATCCTGAAAGATAAAGTCCAATTATCAATCGATACAAGCGGAGCGGGACTTCATAAACGCGGCTACCGCGTCGGGCAAGGCGAAGCACCACTAAAGGAAACTTTGGCGGCAGCGCTTATCAAATTGTCGCGCTGGAGCCCAGATCGGCCATTTGTCGATCCGTTCTGCGGTTCAGGGACAATCGTCATCGAAGCAGCAATGATCGGCCAGAACATCGCCCCGGGCTACAACCGGGAATTCGATAGCGAACAATGGCCATGGATCGGCTCGAAGATCTGGGATGAAGTTCGTGCAGAAGCGGAAGAACAAGCGGATTACGACCAGCCGCTTAATATTCTCGGCACGGATATCGACCACCGGATGATCCAGATCGCCGAAGAAAACGTCATCGAAGCTGGATTTGCAGGAATTGTCCGTTTGCAGCAGCGCCAAGTGACAGATTTCACGACAACCGAAGAGAACGGTGTTGTCATCGGGAACCCGCCGTACGGCGAGCGGATCGGTGAAGTGGAAGTGATCGAAGAAATGATTGGGGATATGGGACAAATGTTCTCGAAATACCCGACATGGTCTGTTTATATGCTGTCTTCGATGGAAGGCTTTGAAAAACTCTACGGCCAAAAAGCGACGAAAAAACGCAAATTATATAATGGTTTTATCCGCACGGACCTGTTCCAATTCTGGGGAGAACGTCCAAAAAATAAATGAGGAAAACGGAAGGGCGTGTGCCCTTCCGTTTCTCTGTGAGGGGTTTTATATGAGACAAGCATTGCCATTTCCGTTATCCAAAGATAAAACGTTCTTTGACTCATTGAACGACTGGATCGGGGATATCTTCTACGATATTCTGCCTGAAAAAGGGTATGAACTTCGCGATGAACAGATTTTCATGTCGTTTCAATTGGAAAAAGCGCTGAAAGAACGACAAGTGCTATTTGCAGAAGCTGGCGTCGGCACAGGCAAGACGATGGCCTATTTATTGCCAGCGATTGCATATGCCCGCTACACAGGCAAGCCTGCCCTCATTTCTTGTGCAGATGAGGCATTGATCGAACAATTGGTGAAAAAAGGCGGGGATATCGACCGTTTGGATGAATTGTTCAATTTGAACCTGGACGTCCGCCTGGCGAAATCACGCGACCAGTATTTATGTTTGCAACGCTTCGAAGGGGCAAAAAAACGCAGCGAAGCGGATTTCCTCGACCATATCGAAGATACGCTTCCCGAATTCGTCAACAAAACTTATTCGATGCAGCAAATGTATCCATATGGCGAACGCTCAAGTTATCCGGAACTCACGGATGATCAGTGGCAACAAGTCAATTACCATCCGATCCAAAACTGCAACGCTTGCGATATGCGCAATAAATGCGGATTGACCTTGCACCGCAACCATTACCGGGAAGCGACCGACCTGGTCATCTGTTCCCATGATTTCCTGATGGAGCACATTTGGACAAAAGAAAACCGCAAGCACGAAGGCCAAGCCCCATTGCTTCCGGAAGTTTCCCAAATCGTGCTCGATGAAGGCCACTTACTGGAATTCGCGGCACAGCGCGCACTTACTTATGAAGTGCAGGAAAGCTCGCTTTATGACGTGACGGAAAAAGTTATGGTCGATGGGGTCCGCGAAAAGACGCTCGGGCTCATTGAACGGACCATCGATTTGCATACTGAGTTTTTCCGTGTGCTGCGCAGTAACTTAATCCCTAGCGAAGAAGACCGCAAAGCGATACAAGAAGACCCGCTATTGAAACGAATCGGGACGGAATTGATCCGTACCGTCGATAACTTGTTGGAAGAATTCGTCTTCGAAGGGGAATTGTTCAGCATTCCGGAATACGAACTGAATCTGGCTGAGGAGTATTTTGAGCAGTATAACTTCTCAATGGGCTTATTTGTCGAAAATGGCGACGCGATCAGCTGGCTTGAAGAAAAAGATGAAATTGAAACTTTGGTCATCATGCCACGCCTTGTGACGGATATTCTCGATGAGAAATTATTCGATGGCAAACTGCCGATCGTCTTTTCTTCCGCCACATTGTCTGTCGCGAAGGATTTCACTTATTTAGCGGATACCTTAGGGATCGACAATTTCGAATCGTTCTCGGTGCCGTCTCCGTTTGAATACGAAGAAGTGATGGAGATCTTCAAGCATCCTGTCGCACAGGAGGCAAAAGCGCAAAAAGTACTGGAACTGGCAGCGGAAGGCGGACAGACTTTGGTATTGTTCAAATCAAAAGCCGCCATGCAATCTTTCAAACGAGCAGTGCCGACAGATTCTCCGCTTGCCATCGAGTTTGAAGGCGACCGTGAGCTATCGTCTGTCGTGCGCGATTTCCAGGATGGCAAATTCCAAGTGCTTTGCTCCCATCATCTATGGGAAGGAATGGACTTGCCGGGAGACGCCTTGACTAAGGTTATCATTGTCGATTTGCCGATGCCGCCGAACGACCCGGTATTCGATGCCAAACGCAAATTCAGCGAGCATCCGCTGGAAGAGATCGACTTGCCGTTCATGCAGCTGCGCTTGCAGCAAGGCGTCGGGCGGTTGATCCGCTCTTCATCTGACCATGGCCAAATCCATTTGCTATTGACCGAAGAGGAATTGCGCATTGAACATCTTTGGCAGAATGTTTTGCCGGTGCCGGCGAAACATCGATGAATAAATTAGAAGTGATAGATCAGCGGGGAAAGCTCCCCGCTGATTTTTTTATATCATTTCCGCTTCACCGCCTATAGAAATGAAATTCTTGAAAGCTGTGGGGGCGGACAAAAGCTTCCATATGATACAATAGACCGGAAAAGAAGGAGGAATATTGTGTAAATGGAACAACAATTCAGGGAACTACACCAGAAAATGACAAGTTACAACGAAGCCATCTCCTTGCTGTATTGGGATATGCGGACAGGCGCACCGAAGAAAGGCCAAGACTTGCGTTCAGAGACGATCGGGACCTTGTCTTCAGAACTTTTTGCGATGTCGACTTCCGAAGAATATGGCAAGCTGATCGCTGAACTGAAAAAGCAGGACGGCTTATCAACCGCGATGCAGCGTTCGGTGGAAGAAGCTGATCGTGAATACCAATTGAACGCCAAAATTCCACCGGAGGAATACCGTAAGTTCGTTGTCTTGACAAGCAAAGCGGAATCCGTTTGGGAAGAGGCGAAAGAGCAGGCGGATTTCGCCATGTTCCAACCCTACCTTGAAGAGCTCGTGGAAACGACACGGCGCTTTGTCGGCTACTGGGGCATGAAAAACGGCAGCGTCTATAACACTTTGCTGGACCAGTATGAGCCAGGCGTCACGACTGAGCAACTGGATCAGGTATTTGGGCAGTTGAGAAACCGCATCGTGCCGCTCGTCAAACAAATCCAAGAGTCTGAAAATCAGCCGAACACAGAATTTTTGTATGGGCATTTCCCGAAACAAGCCCAGCAGGATTTCAGCTTGGATGTGTTGAACCAATTGGGCTATGATTTCGAAGCGGGAAGACTTGACGAAACGGTCCATCCGTTTATGATCGCAGTGAACCGCGGCGATGTCAGGGTGACGACAAAATACGATGAACGCGATTTCCGTACGGCCGTTTTTGGCACGATTCACGAGGCAGGCCATGCTTTGTACGAACAAAACATCAGCAGTAATTTGAGCGGATTGCCGGTGGACGGGGGCTCCTCGATGGGCATCCATGAATCACAGTCCTTGTTCTTTGAGAATTTTGTCGGGCGCAACGAGTCATTCTGGCGCCATAATTACGAAAAATTCCTATCTTATGCACCGGATTCGTTCCAGCAGGCAAGTCTTGATGAATTCCTCAAAGCCATCAATGAATCCAAAGCTTCATTGATCCGCATCGAAGCCGATGAATTAACTTATGCACTTCATATCATGATTCGTTATGAATTGGAAAAAGGCTTGTTTGACGGTGACTATGAAGTCAAGGACCTCCCGGCTTTATGGAACGATAAATACGAAGAATACTTAGGCATCCGACCAGAACATGACGGTGAAGGCGTGCTTCAAGATGTCCACTGGGCAGGCGGCAGCTTTGGCTATTTCCCTTCCTATGCACTGGGTCTGTTATATGCAGCACAGTTCAAAAATGCCATGCAAAAAGACATCCCGAATTATGATGAATTGCTGGCAACCGGAGAAATCGGCCCGATCACTGATTGGCTGACTGATAAAGTTCACCGTCACGGAGCTGTCAAGAAGCCGCTTGAGCTTTTAGAAGAAGCGACGGGTGAAAGCTTGAATGGAAATCATCTGGCCGAATACTTGGAAGCGAAATACGCCAAAATTTATCGATTAGATTAAAGCAATAAAATGAATAGAAATGACTAAAGGGGGGATTTTTTTGTTGGCATCTTTTCGTTTAGAAGGCAAGACCGCAATCGTTACCGGAGCCGGAAAAGGCATCGGGCGTGCGATTGCGTTAGCACTCGGTGAAGCAGGGGCCAATGTCCTGCTGGTCGCAAGGACCGAAAGTGACCTGAAGCAAGTGATGCAGGAAATGGCTAACGATCGCACAGCTTATGCAGTTGCGGATGTGACTGACCGCAATGAAATTCAAACGGCAGTCGAAGCGGCGGTTGAGCGGTTCGGCAAGGTCGACATCCTAGTCAATAATGCTGGGATGAATATTCGTTCGAAACTGGATGATGCGACCGATAGTGAGTGGCATAAAATCATGGATACCAACGCGCAAAGCGTATTCATGTTTTCCCAGGAAGCGGCGAAACACATGACTAAAGGGGCTTCGATCATCAACGTCAGTTCCGTCGGCGGCGACCGTGCCCTGAAAACAGGCGTAGTCTATGCGGCTTCTAAAGCAGCGATTATTCAAATGACTAAAGTGATGGCGATGGAATGGGGCGATAGAGGCATCCGCGTTAATGCGATCGGCCCTTGGTATTTCCGTACGCCGCTTACGGAAAATTTGCTTTCAGACCATGAATACTTGGATTCAATCCTTGCAGTGACACCGCTCAAACGCGTCGGCGAATTGCCAGAAGTAGCTTCTCCTGTTGTGTTCCTTGCATCGGATGCAGCGGGTTATATCACCGGGCAGACTTTGTTCATCGACGGCGGCATGTCGATTCACGGATTTTCCTGAGGATACATCCTTCCAGAGATGGAAGGATGTTTTTCGTTCTGCTGGAAAAAATGATATGATGAATAGAAGTAACGGTGAAGGAGATATACATATGACAGCGACAGACCATAAACAGGAATTAATCGAAACAGCGCATCTTTACCGAATTTTCAAAGATAATGACGACACAGAACGTGAAGAAAAAGCGGAATTATTTGCGCGTAAAATTTTGAAAGACCAATTCATTATCGGGTTTGCCGGCCACTTCTCCTCCGGAAAATCGTCGATGATCAACGCTTTGACGGGCGAGACGCTATTGCCATCGAGCCCGATTCCGACAAGCGCAAACATCGTCAATGTCCATAAGGCTGAAAAAGACTATGCCACTGTCAACCGCAGGGGAGACCGTCCTGTGTATTTCCCTGAAAACTATGATTTCCAGGCGGTCAAGGATTTCTGCAAGAGCGGCGACGTCACGCAAATCGACATCGGACATTCGACTTCCGTGTTGCCAGAAGGCATCACCGTCATGGATACGCCGGGTGTCGACTCAACGGATGATGCCCACAGAATGTCGACTGAATCGGCTTTGCATGTGGCCGATATGGTGTTTTATGTCATGGATTACAACCATGTGCAATCCGAGCTCAATTTCAATTTCACAAAGGAATTGCAGAAATACACGGATCTTTATTTAATCGTCAACCAGATCGATAAGCATCAAGAAAGCGAGATATCATTTGCGGAATTCCAGCAATCGGTTGCGGATAGTTTTGCCGCTTGGGGCGTCGAACCGAAAGGCATCTTTTTTACTTCATTAAAAGTCCACGAATTCCCAGGCAATGAATTCTCCGAAGTGAAACAGCTCGTCTCCTCCGTCATGGACAATTGGCAAGGGCACCTCGGGGAAGCTTCGGCATCTGCACTTCGTCAATTAAAAGATGAGCACATCGGGTTTTTGGAAGATGAAAAAGCGGAGCGGCTGGAAGCCTTCGCGAATGTGTTGTCTGAGGAAGAATGGGCTGCGCGCGAAGACCTAAAAAAAGAACATGAACTGATCAAGCGCCGCAGTTCTGTCCAAGATTACGACAATTGGCGATCGAATTTCGAGAAAAAGCGCAAAGAGCTGCTCGAAAACGCCAATATCATGCCTTATGAAGTGAGGGATTCGCTGAGTCCTTATATAGAAGCGCGCCAACCCGGATTTAAAGTGGGCTTATTGTTCAGCGGCAAGAAAACCGAAGAAGAGCGGGAAAACCGCAAAAAAGACCTTCAAGACAAGCTGTTGAAAACGATCGACTCACAAATGTCAGGCCATTTGAAAAAGTTGATGAAAACATCGCTGCGAGAAGCGGGCTTATTGACAGATACCGAGTCGCTTGAAATCGACAAAATGAAATTTGACTTGCCGTTTTCAGTCGTTGAGGAGAATGTTCCCGAAACGGCAACGATGACGGCGGATACCGTACTTAATGTCAGCAAGAGCCTGACTTCCCAAGTACAGCGCTGGCTCATACAGGAAACCGATCCATGGAAAGCCCGCCAACAGGAGGGCTTCGAAGGACTTCCGGACGATGCGGGAACGGAGATCGACATGAAATCCGAGTCACTTGAACAAAAGGTGCTGGCGATCCGCACGCTCGAGGAAATGGACGAAGCGATTGATAAAGTGAAAAAATCCTTCACTGCCATTTTGCCGAAGCAGATGGATGCGGCAGAAAAACAAGTGACCGACTGGCAGGATGCGTTTCATTTGTCGGCTGAAGACATGGTGGAATTTACACCATCGATGCTCGAACAGGAAGAACAGCAGCAATGGAATAATGGCGACAGCGCCCCGACACACGAACTGGCCTCTTTTGACGAACAGCAAGTGCTGTCGCGTGTGAAACAAACGGCCGATATTTTAGAACCGGTGCGCGGGTTTTCGGAAACGGTAGCCTATTTGAAACGGAAAGCGAAGCGTTTGGAAGGCCAGGAATTTACCATCGCCTTGTTTGGCGCATTCAGTGCCGGGAAATCCTCGTTCTCGAATGCATTAATGGGCGAGACGGTGCTGCCGGTATCCCCGAATCCGACGACCGCGACCATCAACCGCATCCGCCCGGTGACCGACGCCCATCCGCATGAAACCGCTGATGTGCGCTTGAAAGCCGTTTCGGCGATGACGGAAGATGTGAAAAACTCATTTGCCGTTTTCGGCGTGAACATTGAGACGCTGGAACAGGCATATGCAAAAACCGATTCGCTGCCGGATGAAGCAACAACTGAGCAGCAAATCCACAAATCGTTCCTGCTGGCCTTTAAAGGTGGCTATGAAGCATTTTCCGGAAACCTTGGCGAAACTTTGCGAGTAAATCGCGAAGAATTCAGCTTGTATGTCGCTAAAGAAGAACGCAGTTGTTTTGTTGAGGAAATCGACTTTTATTTTGATTGCGAGCTGACTAGAAACGGTGTTACCCTAGTGGACACGCCAGGCGCGGATTCCATCAATGCGCGTCACACGAATGTCGCGTTTGAGTACATCCGCAATGCAGATGCTGTCTTGTTCATCACGTATTACAACCACGCGTTTGCCCGCGCGGACCGTGAATTTTTGATCCAGCTCGGCCGCGTGAAAGACGCATTCGAAATGGATAAGATGTTCTTTGTCGTCAATGCTATCGATTTGGCGAATAATGAAGAGGAAAAACAGGCGGTCATCGATTATGTCGGCAATGAATTACAGAGCTTCGGCATCCGCTTCCCGCGCTTGTTCGGCGTTTCGAGCCTGCAAGCCTTGAAAGATCGCGACATTTCCGGCATGCCGGAATTCGAAGAAAACTTCCAGCATTTCCTGAAAGAAGAGTTGAAAGGGATGGCGGTCCAGTCGCTGTCGGAAGAAGAACAGAAGACAGTGGACCGTTTCCGCAATTTGATTCAGTCGACCGAAAAGAACTTGGAACGTAAAGACGAGCGCCTGGAAGAATTAAAGCAATTGGAGCAGAAAGTCCGTAAACGCTATAGCGAAACGATGGCACCGGTATTGGAACAAGAGGCGAGCCAAGAACTTGGCGAGTTGCTGTATTATGTGAAGCAGCGTGTGTTCTACCGATTCAATGATTTCTTCAAGGAAGCCTTCAATCCCTCGCTGTTCGCAAGGGAATCCTCGAAGCAAGCGCTCGATACGGCATTGCGCGATTTGCGGGAAATGACGGCCTTTGATTTCCAGCAGGAGATGAGGGTGACCAATCTGCGGCTTGCACGATTCGTCGAGAAGAAATTGACGGAACGCTTCAAAGATGATGCTGCCAAATTGAAGGATTGGAATTTAGAGTTTTCATTCCTTCCATATGAAGTGAAAGAAGCTCAACTGCTGGAAGCGGGACAACCGTTTGACGGTGCCGATTATTCAACGGCTAAATCGTATTACAAAAACAATAAGAGCTTTTTCGAGAAAAACGAAAAAGAAGCGATGCGCGACGCTTTGCAAGGAATGATGGAACCGGACGCATCGGCTTATCTGGAGAAAGAAAAAGCCGCGCTTAACGAGTGGGCAGTGTTCTGGATTGAACAGGAAGCGGAAGGGCTGCGTCAGCATTTGCTGCGCCAGGCGATCGAGCAGATCGAATCCGAGCGCAGCTTGCTGCAGCAAAGCGAAATCTTGGCGCAGTGGAAGCAATTGCATGAAAAATTGATGGAAGGCAGGGGATAATATGACTGTTTTTATTGAAACGATAGATACAGAGAATTACCGTTGGATCGATGCGCGTTTTGACTTGAAGGATTCCGCATGGGGAAGCGAAAGCTTTGCGGCGGAACATGTGGAAGGAGCGATCCACTGGGACTTGGAAAACGATTTATCCGATATGGCGTCTGCAAATGGCCGCCATCCGATGCCAAGCAAAGAACAGCTGACGCAATTATTCCAACAAGCAGGATTGGAATTGACGGATTCGATCGTCGTCTATGATCAGGGCGGCTCTCCTTATGCTGCGCGGGCATGGTGGCTGCTGGCTTATGCCGGATTCGAACACGCGTATATTAGCCGCATCGGTTTTGAAGAACTGAAGCAGCAAGGCATTGCGATTTCGAATGAATCCCCTTCATATCCGGCATCAGCGGTGGCGCCGGAATTTCACGATCATTTGCTTGCGACGCGTAAAGACGTCCAGCAAATCGTCGACGGCAAAGAATTGGGCGTCTTGATCGATGCCCGTTCTGCGGAGCGCTATGCCGGCATCAACGAACCGATCGACGCTGTCGCCGGGCGGATACCGGGGGCGCGCAATTACGATTGGTCGCAATTGGTGTCGAATGGGGCATTCCGAATCGACGAAGAGTTCGGCGGCTTGCTGCAGCCGAAAGAACCAGCTGTCGTTTACTGCGGCAGCGGCGTTACTGCGGCTGCACTGTATGCCATGCTTGTGGAAAAGCAGCATGAAGGCCTGAAGCTGTATGTCGGCAGTTATTCTGACTGGATCTCCGATGAGGACAGTGTCGTTGAAATTGACCGCAATGAGCATCCAGAAGCAGCCGATGACCAGACCAAAGCGGTATTGGCGAAACTGATCGAAGAAGGCTACACCGGCGAGATGCTGATGAAGAAATTCGAATACGAGAAATCGCTATTGAATGATAAAAAGTAAATAAAAAACCGGCATTGCTATTTAAGCAATGCCGGTTTTTTCAATTTGTCGAGAAAGATAAGAAATCGTATTTTCCGAAGCTTATCGCTCGCTTTCCTCGGGGCGGGAATCGAGCCTCCTCGTCACTAAAGCGTTGCTCAACTCTCACTACGCTCGAGCATCGCAAATGAATGTGCTCAGCACAGCTTCGCTCATTCATTGCCTGCGGGGTCTCTCAAACCCGCTGATCCCGTAGGAGTCGAGCGAACGCTTCTCCAAATACTTCGAAAGATCATTGATTATTGAATGTAGAAATACCACTCCATTTAATTCGTAATGGATTTATGGACTTCTTCAACACTCTGAAAAAAGACATTGCTATTTAAGCAATGCCGTTTTTCTATGATTTGTTTTTCTTGTTCAATTGGACAGTGATGATTTGGTGGTTCTCCATCTCGCGCACGATAAAGCGGAAGTCGGTCAGATCGATGACGCCGCCTTCTGAAATGTCGGTGTCCATCATCTGGACCCAGCCCCCGACAGTGTCGATGTCTTCACTTTCCTCAAATTCAATCGGGAAGCGGGCTTCGAGTTCTGATAGCAGTACCCGGCCATTGACAAGGAAATTATGGTGATCCAATCGTTTGATGTCATCGGTTTCATCGTGGTCGAACTCGTCGCGGATTTCGCCGACAATTTCTTCAAGGATGTCTTCCATTGTGATGACCCCCGCCGTCCCGCCGTATTCATCGACAACGATCGCCATGTGGACGTGCTGGCTTTGCATACGCAAAAGCACATCTTGGATTGGCGCCTGATCATGAACGAACGGCAAGTCATGGATCGTCAAGCTTTTCGAAAGATCTCTAGCCGTCGTGTAGCTCGTCAATAATTCCTTGATATTAACAAAGCCGATAATGGCGTCTTTATCGCCGTCTTCGGTTACGGGGTAGCGTGTATATTGATGTTCTTCAATAATTTCCATTAATTCATCATGATCCATTTCCAGCGAAATGGTAATCATTTGCGTTCGCGGCAGCATGATGTCTTTCGCCAGCCGTTCATCAAACGAAAAGATGTTTTGCATATACGCCAATTCATTCTGGTTAATCTCGCCGCTCTGGTAACTCTCGTGCATCAAATGCTTCAAGTCTTCCTCGGAATGGCCGTATTCCGGCTGTAAAGTCCTGATGCCGAGTGGCCGCAACAAGAGCCGTGCCGCTGCATTGAGCAGCCAAAGTATGGGGGCGAATATACTGCCGGCAAGACTCAGTGCAGGGGCGAGGCGGAAAGCTGCGCGTTCTGCATACTGGGCTGCCAAGGCTTTCGGCGCCAGTTCCCCGATGATGGCCCGGATGAAAAAGACCAGCAAGAGCACTGTGATATACGCGATTGGCCCTGCCGCATTTGATCCGGCATTATCGGCCAATGCTTGTACAGAAGGCAACTCGGCAATGTTTTTTGACAGCCAGCCAAGGCCGATTGCCGTCACTGCAATACCAAAGCGTGAAACGGATAGATAATAGTCTAAATTATTGCTGATTTTTTCTAGCCAATTGGCATTTTTGCGCCCTTCCGACAAGGCTTGTTCGATGCGCGACAAGCGCACCCGGATGATGGAGAATTCCGCTCCTACAAAAAAAGCGGTAAAAAATAAAAGAATACTTGCGGTTGCGATATAAAGATAAAATATACTGTCCAATTCGTCCCCCATGTCCGGGAGCTCACCTCAGCTTTCTAAAGTTGTGCATAGTATATCATAAATGGGCGAAGCGTGTATCTGCGGGCAGGCGCAGAAAAATTTAGCCGTTTCCAGCCAAACTTATTGAATGCACAGAAAAATATATTTATGATGAACAAAGAGAAAAGGAGTGGTTTTTGATGAAGGTGCTTATTTACGGGGGACAGATTTATACGATGGAAACAGAAGGCGAGACCGTAGAAGCGGTGCTTGTCTCTGACGACCGCATAGAAAAAACAGGGTCTTATGAAGAACTGCGTCAACTAGCCGATAAGGAAATCGATTTGGCCGGCCGTACCATGTACCCGGGGCTAGTCGACAGTCACCTGCATCTGATTCAGCATGGAGAAAAATTGATGCGCGTCGATTTGTCGAAAATCGACAGTTCAGACGGCATGAAACAGCAATTGATCCACTCGACCGAAGGACATACGGGCGATGAATGGTTTATCGGTGAAGGATGGAATGAAAACAACTTCCCAGACCGCAAAATTTTCCACCGCATTGAATTGGACGCCATTTGCGAATCGCCGATGATGCTAAAACGTGTATGCCGCCATGCGGTGCTTGCCAATTCACGCGCGCTTGAACTAGCAGGCATTACGAAAGAAACCGAAGATCCAGAAGGCGGCGTCATTGTACGCGATACGAACGGAGAACCGACAGGATATTTGCTCGATGCAGCCCAGGATCTCGTTGCGAATGTTGTGCCTGAAGTGAGCGTCGATTATTTGACGAAAGCGCTGAAAACTTCAGTCGACGATTTGCTCAAGCTTGGGCTTACAGGAGGCCATACAGAAGATATGGGGTATTACGGCCATTATTCACGGCCGCTGCAAGCTTTCCGAAACGTAATCGGCAAGGAAACGAAATTCCGTGCCCATTTGTTGCGCGCCCATAGTGCTTTTGAGGAAATGATGGAAGACGCCGAGTATTTGGAACCGTTTATCGATCCGGGCCCGATGAAATTATTCGCTGACGGTTCGATTGGCGGCAGGACGGCATTGCTTAGCCGCCCTTACACAGACGACCCATCGACTAGCGGCGTGGCGATTCATTCCGACGAAGAATTGAAACGCCTCGTGTCCGTCGCAAGAAAACACGGGGAAGCGGTTGCGATCCACGTCATCGGGGATTTCGCGATGGAAAAAGCGCTCGATGCGATTGAAGCCCATCCAACACCTGAAGGCAAGCGAGACCGGCTCATCCACGCGATGGTGCTGAGAGAAGACTTGCTTGAACGTTTGAAGCGCCTTGATGTGGCGCTTGATTTGCAGCCAAGTTTTGTGCCTTCGGATTTCCCGTGGGTAGTGGAGCGGCTCGGCGATGACCGTCTCGCGTTATCGTATGCCTGGAAGACGCTATTGGATGAGGGCATCATCTGTGCAGGCGGCTCCGATGCGCCGATTGAGGAAGTCGACCCCCGTCAAGGCTTGTTTGCGGCTGTCGCACGCAGAAAACCCGAAGAGACGCACGAAGGCTATTTGCCAGAACAAAAGCTCAGCCGCTTCGAAGCGATCCGCCTGTATACCTACGGCAGTGCGCAAGCCATTTGCATGGAGCATCGCCGCGGCTTGATCAAAGAAGGATTCGATGCAGATTTCACCGTGTTCGACAGTGATTTGTTTGAAGGGCCTGAGGAGCAATTGCTGCACGCCGAAGTGGAAATGACGCTCGTTGCAGGCGAAGTCATGTATGAGAAAAACGGGGTGGAGGTGTGAAGATGGAAACATTTATCATTACCGGTGCTTCGAAAGGCATCGGCCTTGCACTCAGCAAGCAATTGGCGGATTCCGGCCATCAAGTCATCGGCATCGCCCGCACAAAGCCTGAAGACTGGACGGGTGCACTGTTCATCACCCATGATTTGACTGATATCGCTGGGATTTCCGAAGTCATGTCGCGAGCGGCAAAAGAAATTTCAGCTGAAGCCGAAGCGGTCACTTTGGTCAATAATGCCGGAACGGTCGAACCGATCGGCTTTGCCGCCGCGAACGACGGACAGGACATCGCGAAGAGCATCACCTTGAACTTGACCGCGCCGATGGCTTTGTCTTCCGCTTTCTTGGGCGGGACAGCGTCCTTAAAGGCGCGCCGCATCGTCAATATCTCGTCAGGTGCCGGCAGAAAACAGGTCAAAGGCTGGAGCGCCTATTGCGCCGGCAAAGCAGGCCTCGACCATTACACGACCTGTTTGGATGCTGAATATGAAAATCTTAAAGCGGTTTCGGTCGCACCGGGGATTATCGATACCGGCATGCAAGAAAAAATCCGGGAAAGCGGGGAAGAGGATTTTCCGCAGATTGAGCATTTCCGCGATTATAAGCGCAGCGGCAAACTCAGCACCCCGGAAGACACAGCATCAGGCTTGATCCAGTTGATGCAACGCCCTGATTTCAATGAACTGCCGGTGTTGCTTGATTTAAGGGAGCTGCCGAAATGAAAAAGGGGGAAGCCCAATTGGCTACGAAGCGGGAAAAAATGGAAAAATTGCGTGAAGCGGACCAAGCAGGCGTCGATGTGTCGAGCCCGAAAGCCGTCATCACGCATATGCTCGCACGCGGCGATAAAGATGCTGTGTTGTGGTTTTATAAAAAAGGAAGCGTCGAATTCGATTTTGATACTTACCGCAAGCTTGTTGCGGAATTGAAAGCACATTAAGCCAAAAACCCCCAATCCGCTATTTGTGGATTGGGGGTTTATTATGTGTCGATTCAGCTGAAAGCCAGACGCTTTCAGGATTGGAATTATGCTATAGTTGATGTTAGGAAATGAGTTAATCTTTCAAAAAAGGATGGAATTCAATGGACATGTTGTTATTTATCGCAATTATCGGGGTGGCGGTTTTTGTCGGGATCGCCTCGAAGAAATTCTACGATAAGCCCTATATCGTCAATTTTGGCATCGCGGCTTTGATGATGCTGCTGGTCGTTCAGTCGATTTTGATGCAGCCGATTACGATGCTCGGCTATATCGCGATTGTGGTCTGTTCGATCGCATTCTTTTTTCAAGTGGTGATCGGCTACCGCAATTGGAAAGGCCATAATTATACAAAAGCATGAAAAAAGCAGGTGAAGAGAAATTCTTCACCTGCTTCAGGCTGTCGAGAAACCTCGGCAGCTTTTTTGCGTTTCGCTCCAGCCGGACGCTTTCCGCGGGCACGGCCTCAGCCGCTTCGTCGCTGGCGCTCCTGCAGGGTCTTCGGCTCGCGCTGTTCCCGCAGGAGTCGCCGGCTTCCGCTTCACTGTCGGTTTTTTTGACTACTCAATTCCAGCGAACCGGCGTATACTGACAAAAAGAAAAGGAGTGAGCGAACCATGTTGGGTTCTGTTCAAAATCATCGTCATGACCAAACCACGGTGTCCATTGATGAGCTAGTGCCACGGGATCACTTCCTTCGGACCGTTGACGAGTTAATCGATTTCTCCTTCATTGAACGGATTACGACGCCCTATTACTGTACCGATAATGGACGCCCGTCCATTGCCCCGGTGACGCTGTTCAAAATGTTATTTCTCGGCTACCTCTACGGCATTCGGTCAGAGCGCCAATTGGAAAAAGAAATTCAAGCGA
Source organism: Planococcus sp. CP5-4_YE (assembly GCF_019042655.1). Lineage (GTDB taxonomy): Bacteria > Bacillota > Bacilli > Bacillales_A > Planococcaceae > Planococcus. The sequence continues at coordinate 115,699 of NZ_JAHPZO010000001.1, read as the reverse complement.
ACATCGCCTACCGGTGGTTCTTGGGCTACTCGTTGGTGGACCGTGTGCCGGATCATTCGACGATCAGCTTTAATCGCAAAGGTCGCTTTCAAGACACCTCAGTCTTTGAGGAAATCTTTGACGAGACCGTTCGCCAGGCCCAAGCTGAAGGGTTTGTGAGTGGACGTGTCCTGTTATCCGACTCGACACACGTAAAAGCAAACGCCAATAAAAATAAGTTTTTGCGCGTAGCGAAGACCGAAAAGGCCGTTCGCTATCTCGGGGAACTGGAACAAGCGGTCCAACAAGACCGGGCGGCCCATGGAAAAAAGCCTTAAAGCCGAAATCTATCCGTCCGACTTTGCACAAAAAAGCGTCGTTGACGCGGGTCAGTCAAACGGATCCCGACAGCGGTTTCTTGATGCGGGACCACAAGCCACAAGGTTTCTTCTACCTCGACCACCGGACGGTGGATGCCAAGTACAATTTCATCACCGACACCTTTATCACGCCGGGCAACGTCCACGATACGGATCCTTATCTCGAGCGATTGGAACACCAAACAAAGAAATTCAGCTTTCCTGTCGAAGCCGTTGCACTCGATGCCGGGTATTTCACAGGGCATATTTGCATGAGTCTTCAGAAGGCCGGCATCTTCGTCGCAATGGGCTATCGCCGTTTCAAGAACCAAAATACGAGGCTCCCTAAAAGTCGATTTACGTATGTGGAATCGATGGATGCCTATGCGTGTCCAATGGGATGTAAACTCGCGTACGCCACGACGGATCGGTCTGGCTATCGCCACTATAAAAGCCGAAGGCAAGACTGTGCCAATTGTCCATTGCGTTCCGACTGTTTTTCTGCGAACGCGACACAGCGGACGATCACGCGACATGTTTGGGAGTCTTATAAGAAACAAGTTCGGATCAACACCAACACGGTCAGTGGAAAAAAACTGTACCGCCTGCGCAGCCAGACGATTGAACGGAGTTTCGCCGATGCGAAAGAACTTCATGGTTTTCGATACGCAAGGCGACGCGGGCACCAGTCTGTCCAAGAACAAGCATATCTGACCGCCGCGACGCAAAACATCAAGAAAATGGCCCTCTTGCTTAGCAAGAGGGCCTAAAAATCAACTGGAAACCCATGTATTTCTGACTCGCCAATAGCCAGTCACATACAAAATGAGTTTCTCAACAAGCTGAAGAAACAGGCAGCAAAAGCTGCCTGTTTCTCAGAATGTTGAATAAGTATAGTATCCACTAAAAACCACGAAAAGTAGATGTTTTTTACAACCTAAAAACTAGTGGACTGTATAAGTATTTGGAGAAGCGTTCGCTCGACTCCGGTAGATCAGCGAGACGATCGAGACCCCGCAAGCAGCGAAGCGGCTGAGGAGGCTTGGGCGCGAGCCCGCGGAAAGCGAGCGATAAGCTTCGGAAAATACGACTTCTTGCCTTTCTTTATTTCGCTGCTTCGATAACCGAAGCAACTTTCGTGATGACAAGTTGGCTCCCAAGCATTGGCGATTCTTTTTTCTCTTCGCCTTCCGCTGGTTCAGGACGTTTATGGGCTTGCTTGAAAACATCGCTGGATTTCCAGGCTTCGTAATTCTCTAAGGATTCCCAGTACATATTGACGTTCAGTTCATCGTATTCTTCCAGATCCTGAGTAACAGTAACTTCGACTTTATGGAAGCCTTCCATTTCCTGCAATGCGCCTGGGCGGGTGAAGTTGGGTGCCATTTTTTCAGCAAATCCCGGTTTCATTTTGATACGGTTGGTCACGATATACATAACTGCATGTCTCCTTTTTCAGTGGGATACGAGATACTCCCACTGTATCACAGAGCTCGATGATTTGTCCGCAACGAGTCTTGTTAAGCCTTGGCTGTGCCGCGTCTTTTCTCACTTTGATCGATCAATTTCGAGCCCGCCAAGTCACCTGTCACATTGAGCATCGTAGCGCCCATGCCGACAAGTGCATCGATCGCGGTGAGGAGCGCGACGGCCTCCATAGGCAAACCTAGCTGGACGAAGACGGTGGCGATCATGACGATACCAGCGCCTGGAATGCCGGCGGTTCCGATGGTAGCAAGCGTCCCAATCAATACAACCAGGAACATTTCAGATAAGCTTAAGGGATCGCCAATGATATTGGCGGCAAATATGGCCGAAACGGCAATGCGGATGGCTGCCCCGTCCATATTGATCGTCGCGCCGAGCGGCAGGCTGAAGCCATACAGGCTTTTCGGAATCTTGAGCCCGCGTGCCGCCTCTAATGTCAAAGGCAAGGTGCCGGAGCTGCTTTGCGTAACAAACGCCGTCAGCATCGGTGTCCGGGCTTGCTTGAAGAAATGCAGCGGATTGACTTTGAACAACAGCATCGCCGCAGTGTAGATTCCAATCTGGACCGCAATGGCAATGTACAAGACGCCGACCATACCGAGCAACTCTTGTAGCGTGTTCAATCCTTGGGAACCGACTGTCTGCGCCATGATGGCAAAAATACCGATCGGCACGTATTGAAGGATGGCTTTCAAGACGAGCAAGGTCGCTTCATTCAATGCATTGATGGTTTTCATCAAGTGATTGCCAAGTTCGCCGAATTCCGAAGAGCTTCTCATATAGGAAATGGCAATGCCGAATGCGAACGCCGTGAAGATGATCCCAAGCAAGTTCATTTCACTGAATGCTGCGATGATATTGGACGGCACGATGTTCAACAGGACACTCGCAAAGCCTGGGTTGTCCGGAACATCAAAGGTTTCCGACCCGTCGAGCTGCATGCCCGACCCCGGCTGGAAAATGCTTGCGACCGTTAAGCCGACCATGATGGCGAATGCCGAACTGAGTGTATAGAACAGGAAGACTTTTCCGCCCATTCGGCCAAGGTCGCCGATTTTCGATTGGTTGATCCCGACGATCAAGGTGAAGAAGATGAGCGGCACAATCAAGAAGGTCAAGAGCCGCAAGAGCAAATCGCCAAGCGGTGCCAAGACGGCCGTATCTGGCCCGAAGATCAAGCCAACGATAACACCGAGGATAAGTGCTACGGTGATTTTTAAGATAAGCGATACATTTGCATAGGATTTCCAAAGAGCTTTCATAAGCGCCTCCTTTATTTTTCTTTTATTTTTTAAAAACCATATCAACTTAGTCGGATTTGACTTAATTACGATAGCGTATGCCCTTTGTTTTGTCAAAGAAGCGAACTCGGCAGGAGAACGAGGCGCAAAAGTCGAAAAAATGATGAACGAGTCGATGGTTATCAGAAAACTTAAAAATATTCTATAATTTCCCAAAATCTCGTGATACGATAAAGCTAGTAGCATAATGTATTTCGGTGTTGAGCAGAAAGGTGAGGCGATAAAATGAATGGAGTCGGTGAAACAGGCGGAATGGGGTATTACGAAGCGCAATACGACTGGGTGTGGCCGCTGATTGGCTTTATTGCGGTCACAGTCTTGGCAATCATGGGCGTGAACTGGATCTTGCGCAAAATTTTAAGGGTCGAGCGCAAGAAGTTCTTCTCCAATTCATCGAATTTCGTCAATAAGCGCCACGAAAAAGTGGATGCCTATTTCCGTTGGGGAGGGGCAGCCGTTTCCATCGGAGCTCTCTTTGCTTTTCAAGAGCACAGATCCTTTCTTCCGGTCATTGCGTTGTTTGTCATCAGTGGCATCCAAGGAGCCTATACAATGTATATGGAAAGAACTTATGCCGACAATCCGAATGATTATAAATACAGCTTTCTTCAATTTGTGACCGGTACAGTAATTGTTGGTACGTGCATGGTTGCCTTTTTTCCAGATTTTGCCGAAGTCATGCTTGATGATATCCGTCTACTAGCCGGTCTTGTTAATTAGATAAGGAAAATATGGAGGAGTGCGGAGTGGTTCATCAAGGAAAAGTGCAGCGCTGGCTGCTCGTCATCATGTTATTAGCTGTCAACTTGCCACCGCTGCTCTTGAGTTCGTTTGCAAACGGATTTGCATTGTACTTTCAATTATTCGTTACGGCATTGATTGTACTGGCTTTTTTCATCAAAGCGCGTGTCAAAGTGCGTGACAGCAATATTATTTACCGTGTCGAATTATGGGGCTTGCCGCTTTATTATAAAACGATATATACAGAGGAAATACGCCGCATTGAGTTCAAGCGCAGCAATTGGGCGTCGAAAGTAGCTCTGGTCCGTGTGAAAAAGGGCATCGATTTGCGCTTCGCTTTATTCGGCGACGGATTATTTGAGGATTTATCGCAATTTGCTAAGCGCAACGATTTGGAGCTCCGGAAGTCCAAAGATTACCAAACCATCGAAAAGCTTGGCAATAAGAGGCTTCCTTAGTAGAAGATTTCTGAAAAATGTTTCACGTGAAACGGTGAAAGGGGCAAGTCGATATGGAGTTGGAGAGCGGGCGCTTGCTGCTGCGCCGTTACCGCGATGAGGACTTTGAATTCTTGTATTCCTTGTTGAAACAGCCGGAAGTCATGCAGCATATCGGAGACGGCAAAGTGAAGAGCCGCCAGCAAGCTTTGGAATTTCTGTACTGGATTTACCGCATGTACAGGGAACATCCGGAGCACGGTTTGTTTTTACTGGTGCGAAAAGAAGACGGCAAGCGGATCGGCCATGCCGGGCTGGTGCCGCAATCCGTAAATGGGCAGACGGAATTTGAAGTCGGCTACTGGCTTGCACCGGAATTCTGGGGCTTTGGCTATGCCCGTGAAGCTGCAGGGCTGTTGTGCCAAAGAGGCTTCACACTGCACGGGCAAAGCGCACTCGTTTCACTCATTCAACCGGACAACCAAGCTTCGCAGAAAGTAGCAAAAGCACTTGGCATGGAATGCGGTGAACCGGTTTTACGCAACGGACAATCCGTACTCGTTTACCGGGTACAAAAGGAGCGATGGCATGCAGTTTCCCACACTTGAAACGGAGAGGTTATTGCTGACGGAAATTAGAGAGCAGGACACGGACCGTTTTTTCGCGCTCTTGCAGCGTGAAGACGTAACGTATTATTACGGTATGGACCGGCTGATGGCGAGAGAGGAAGCGCTCGAGATGATCCGCGCTTTTCGCGTCGTGTTCGAATTCATGCGCGGCATGCGCTGGGGCATTCGCTTGCGCGGGGAAGAAGAGTTGATCGGGACGATTGGCTTGAACCAGCTTCAGCTGCGTTCGAAAAAGACTGAAGTCGGCTATGAATTGCATCCGGATTATTGGCGTAAAGGGCTGATGGAAGAAGCGCTTTCTGCGGTACTCACGTATTGTTTCGAGGAGCTGGGCTTGTATCGTGTAGGTGCCACAACTTATCCGGCCAATACCGGGTCGAACCGGCTGTTGAAAAAATTAGGCTTTACGGAAGAAGGGCAGCTCCGTGGCTATTTGTATCAACGCGGGGAGTCACACGACGCACTGGTTTTTTCGCTGTTGGCCCCAGAGTGGAAATTACAGCATGAGAGAATTGATAAGTAGAAGGGAAGTGACAGGATGTTAGGAAAACAAGGATTCAACGAATGGGCAGCGGGATACGACGACACGGTGCGCGAAAGCGAGCGCCAAGAAACGTATCCGTTTGCGGGGTACAGCGATGTACTGACAGAAATTTTTGAGGCAATTGACGAGAAACAACAGGCGTCGATTTTGGATATCGGCTTTGGGACCGGGGCATTGGCGTCTGCTTTATACGCCAAAGGGCATCGTATTTTCGGAATTGATTTTTCTTCTGAAATGATTGAGCGTGCCGAGAAGAAAATGCCGGAAGCGCAGCTAGTGGAATGGGACATGGCCGACGGTTTGCCGCCTGCTTTTAATGGGCTGTTTTTTGATTGCATCGTCAGTACATACGCGCTTCATCACTTGGAAGACGCTGATAAATGGAGTTTCCTCAAGCAATTGTTGAAAAGGCTGGCGCCAGGAGGCACATTATTGATCGGCGATATCGCTTTTCGAACGATGGAAGACCGTCAAGCTTGCCGGAATGAATACGAAAACGTCTGGGACGGTGACGAAGCTTATGTCGTTTTTGACGAGCTCAAAGCGGCTTTGTCCAATATCGCAATATGTGAATTCAAAGCGCATTCCCATTGCGGCGCGGTCATCCAATTGCGACCGGAATGCCCGTTTTGCCATCCGATGTACGATACGGAACAGCGCATCGTTTTTGAAACTGCCAATTGCTGGTTTTTACAGCACGAGAAAGCGCAAGGCGTGCTCGAAGGATCGGGTGTCATTGTCCCGAAACAGCATCGCTCTTCGCCGTTCGAACTGGCGCCGCAAGAATGGCAGGAGACGCAGGAACTGCTTGGGCTGGTGAAACCTTTTCTCGAGAAGATAGCGCCGGATGGCTATACGCTCGGCTGGAATGTCGGCGAAGCGTCGAATCAAACGATCGGCCATAGCCATCTCCATGTCATCCCGCGTTTCAATGACGAACCGTATGCCGGAAAAGGCTTGCGCCACTGGTTAAAAAAACCAGAGAATCGGCGTCCTGGCCAAGGCGGCGATGAACGGTGAAATTTAAAGAACAGGCGATGACAGAAGAAGGCGCAAGGGACATCCTCGCCTGGCGCTATCCGTATCCTTATGAATTTTATAACGGGGAAGCTACGGCTGAAAGTTTGCAGGAGTTGATGAACGGTAGCTACCGTGTGGTGACGGAGCGCGGGGAGTTATTCGGTTTTTATTGCACGGGCAAGGGGGCGCAAGTGCCGGTGGGCCATGAATCAAACGCTTATCCAGACGGCCCCGTCGATATCGGGCTCGGCATGAAACCGGAAAAAAACCGGAGCGGGGCGAGGAGCTGCGTTTGTGGATTTTCTGCTCAGTGAAATCAACAAGAGCCATCCCGAACAAGCACTGCGCCTCACCGTCGCTCAGTTCAATGCACGCGCGATCCGTTTGTATGAAAGGGCAGGATTTGTGAAGAGCGGAGAGTTTAAAAATGACTATGCCGCGTTTCAAGTGATGCTCAAGGATGAGTGACTTTCAGCCGGCGTAAGCATCTGCTATAGTAAAAACAGGGCGGTATCTGTCCGGAACTGCACCTGTACAAAAGCTTAACAACCCAATAGATCTGCCTTGATCTGAAAATGACAGGGACGGAGAAACCGACGCAATCAAATTCTGTCCGTCCGCTCTGTTGCGGCGGGCTTTTTTCAAAGGTTTCCTTCCCGGAAGGAGAGAACAATGGAAAATACAGCTTCATTGATGAAGATGAAACAGCAGGGCAACAAGATCGCGATGCTGACGGCCTACGATTACCCGTCTGCCAAAATCGCGGAAGCAGCGGGGATGAATGTGCTGCTGGTCGGCGATTCGCTCGGCATGGTCGTACTCGGCTATGATTCGACCGTCAAAGTGACCATCGAGGACATGATCCATCACGGGAAAGCGGCAAGAAGAGGGGCACAAGATACGTTCCTCGTCGTCGATATGCCGTTCGGTTCGTTCCACAGCAGCTGGGACCGCACACTGGAAAACGCCATGCGCATCTTCCAGCAAACAAGCGCACAAGCCTTGAAACTCGAAGGCGCAGGAGAAGTACTCGATGTGACACGCAAGCTCGTCGGGGCCGGCATTCCAATCGTCGCCCATCTCGGCTTGTTGCCGCAGTCAGCGGCTGTGCTCGGCGGCTATAAAGTGCAAGGCAAAACCGCCAGCGCCGCCAAGCAATTGATCGAAGACGCCAAAGCGTGCGAAGCGGCAGGAGCCTGCATGCTCGTACTCGAATGCATTCCGCATCAATTGGCCGCACAAGTCACGAAAGAACTGACGATCCCGGTTATCGGCATCGGCGCCGGCAGCGAAACCGACGGGCAAGTGCTTGTCTACCACGACACGGTGAAATACGGCTCGCACCATTTGCCGAAATTCGTCCAGTCCTACGCAGAAGCAGGCGAGACGATGCAACAAGGGCTCGCCCAGTACGTCGATGAAGTGAAGAGCGGGGAGTTCCCGAAAGAACAGCATCGCTTCACGATGAAAGAAGAAGAACTCGAGCAGCTGTACGGGTCGAAATAATTAAATACACGCAAAAACAGAGAATCCTTTGTTTATGGGATTCTCTGTTTTTTTGATGGCTGCAGTTATTTGATTTCGCTCATGACCGGCTTGAAAGCCCGCACTTCATGGTCAGAAACCGTTAAGAATAGATACTTGTGACGATGATAAATAGCCCTCGTCTTATAGGAATACTCAGCAGGATATTCCGTAATATCTGCAGACCCCTCAAATTTCCACAGCCATATTTTATTGTTTTCGATAAAAACCGCGTATTCATACGTTAAAGCAAAAGCGATCAGATGCATCGGTAAAATCGGAAGTTCCATTGCCTTTTGCTGTTGCAGCTCGCCGTTCAAGAAAATCAATTCATTGTTTTGCCAACTGATGCAAGCGAATGGTTTGTGTCGAACAATTAATGGATCGTATAGCAAGTTGTTTTCGATCGCCCTTTTAATAAAGGATTCAGGTTCTCGCAAGGGAGCAAAATAATTCAGCATATTCTTTCCCAAGTCTTCCCCAAACGCCCCCTCATCGCCATAACTGCATAGAACCCCGCCTTTATAAGGAAATAATTCATATACGTCATGACCGGTATCATGTTCCGAAACAAAATCTCCTGTGAGTGTATAAAATGACAATTTTGCTTCTAAACGATCCAACAGGCAAAAATGGCTGGCGGTAAACCGGATATTATACTGGTGGGGAGATGCCAATAGAATGATTTTGCCATCCAATTGAACAATGGATTCACCTTTGCCTTTCAACAATACGATAATGGAATTTCTCTTGCAGTCCGCATCGAGAATCTTTTTCTCGCTTTTAAAAAGGACTTCTTCTTGAATAAACATGAGCATAACCCTCACTTCTGTTTAATTACTGGAGTGGCTGTAAATGGGTGAGAGAGAAGGGAGCTTGCGACTACGGTTCCTGAAAACCGAATACCGCAACCAAAAGCAAGACTGCATACAGCACAAAAAGAAATGCATGTCCGCTGGTGAGCAGCATTCGGTAAACAGTCCGGACCCCAAATCAAGCCGCCACAAATCCGATAACGGCCAGCACGAGCGGCGAGTAGAAACCGAGCGCAAATAGTCCTTCGAATAACAGCATCCCTAAACGACTGGCAGAATAAGCGAAAGGGATGAGCAGCGCGAGAAATAACAAGTACGAAAAGATGGACAGCAATTGCTGTTTCATTGAAGCCCTCCTAATTTACGGTTCGGATATGCCGTGCCCCAGCAACAGCAGGAAGATAAAGCTGGAAAGTGCTGCAAAAAAGATGCTGTTTGCAATGACGCTGAAAACCATAACCGGCTTGTTTTTGGTGCGTATCCCTAAAACCATGGCCAGTATGAATCCAAAGTCGATGAAGCCATATAAGAAGAAATAAACCCAGAAATTTATATTGGGAAGTACCCAACCAGTCACTAGCACTACAATAGCTGCAAGGACCAATAACAAAGTCAGTACAATCGGTTTTGCTTCAGTAAAAGTTCCTTGCGTCTTCGTCTCCAAAATAGCACCTCTCATTTATCAGGATAAACAGCTCAATAAGCAATATATGCCCCCACCGCCAAGACTGTCATAAGCGCCAATGCTCGGATCCAGATCAACTTATTGCTGATGCCTGCTTTCCTTTCTAAGTAATAGATATAGTGCACCAAGATGATCAATCCAGCACACGGCAGAAGAAACTCAGCGGGATTCATGCCCATATTGCCGATCACCAATTCAAAGATGCCAAAAGTCAGGAGCAACATTCCTACAGCGCCGATACTTAAAGAAAAGTATGGATTGTGTATCTTCTTCTCGTTCCTTTCTGAATTGGAATCCTTTGCTTCACCTCTTTATTGAAATTTGTTTAAATCAGCTGCTTAAGCCGAAAAGGCTCCTAAAACAAACGGTGAAATCATCAGCAAAACAGAAGCGGATACCAATAAAATCGTAGTAGGCCGCCGAAGTTTGTTGCGTCCAGTACCTTGATACCAGCCAGAAAATTGCAGCTTGTTGCGATACAGCACAAAAATCAGCAATAGCACCGCTACGCCGCCGAGCCAACGATACGGCTCGGTGTCAGGGCTGCCTGAGTAAAAACCTGTCAAAATCAATCCGCCGCCCATTCCCAGGATCGCTAAAATGGCAAACACGCGAATCAGTTCGAGAAGTGTCTTCATGTGGCTATCTCCTTTCCGTATGGGGGTGTGTTCGATTGCTTAAAAGCTGGTGGCAACGACCAAAAGAGAAACCAACCAAACAAATCCTTGGAGCGAGCCTTCCCATCTTTTTTTCTCGCCGAAGCTTTCGATGCTCTGCAATAAAGACATCAATGCTAAAAAAGCGAAGATGAAATTAGGGAAGGGCTTAAATTCATTCCCGGTCAATAAGAGGGCTAGTAAAAGCACTGCTGCAATCGCCATTCCCATATTGATTTTCCTCCACAATGAACCGACTCCTTAAATGATAGTGGATCTTATGCAATGAGTAATATATAGAAAGAAATCTGTTTATTTCCTTCAGTCTAACATACAAAAGGAAGAATTTAACTCCTTGGCAGAATTCAGGAGATACAAAAAAGGCAGTACCCGAGAATTTCGGGTACTGCCTTTTATTTATAATGGATGTTGATCAACCACCAACGTAGCTGACTGGGTCCACTGCGTTCGAGCGGGCACCGTTCCAGCTGCCGATATGGATTTCAAAGTGCAAGTGCGGGCCAGTTGAACGTCCAGTGTTGCCCATGCCGCCAATATTCTGTCCTTGAGAGACAGCTTGGCCCACAGAAACATTGATGGAATTCAAGTGTGCATACGCCGTTGCATAATTTTGTCCGTTGATGACGTGGGTAATGATGATGACATTGCCGTAACCGCCCATTGAACCAGCGTGCGATACATAACCGCTTGCTGCTGCATGGATTGGCGTTCCTGGGCTATTGGCGATGTCCATGCCAAGGTGAGACTCGGCTCCAGCTCCGATGTCACGGCCGCCGAAACCTGAAGTGTAGCGTCCAGCTGCCGGGCGGATAAACCCAGCGCTTGATTTAGGCGCTGCCGCTTGTGTGACAGTGGCTGAAGAAGCGTTAGATTGTGCGGCTTTTTTCGCTGCCGCTTTACGGGCTGCGGCTTCTTTCGCTTTACGTTCTTCTTCCGCTTTACGTGCGATTTCCGCTAAACGTTTTTGTTCTTTGCCAATTTTCTTTTCGAGTGAAGAACTGATGTTCATGGCTTTTGCATGGTCTTCTTCAAGTTTTGATTTCTCTTTTGCCAGGCGTTTCTGTTCTGCTTTCAAATCATCTTGCAAATCGTCTTGCTTTTTCTTTTGTGCGTCCAATGAATCTTTCAAGTCCACAAGTTCTGCTTTTTGGCTCTCTTGTTTCGCAAGTTTTTCTTCAACTTCCGCTTTTTGTTCAGCCAAAAGCTCTTTATCTGCTGCTTGTTCGCGCATGATTTCACGATCTGCTTCGATTAAGGTATTAACAGCAGAAGCGCGGTCGATAAAGTCGACAAAGCTGTTCGCCCCAAGCAACACATCGATATAGTCAACGGAACCGCCGCTCAATTGGATAGCGCGTGCCCGTTCTTTCAATAGTTCTTCGCGTTCTGCGATTTTGCGTTCCAGTTCTTCAATCGATTCTTTCAATTCCTCGATTTCGACTTTCGTTTGATCGATCTGTGCTTGAACGGCGTCGATTTTGCCTTGTGTTTCCTCGATCTCGCCGTTCAATTCCTGAATTTTGTTCATGATTTTTTCGAGCTCTGTCTGATTTTCGACAATTGCATTGTTTTTTGACTGGATTTCGGAATTCAAGTTGTTCTTTTCTTGCTCGACCTGTTGCTTTTCTTTTTCGAGGTCGGACAATTTATCAGCACTTGCTGTCGGCAAGAAAATTGATAACGCCAGAACAGCGGATAATGCCGCGACGAACCATTTGGACCATGTGTTCAATGTGTTGTGCTCCTTTCGTATTCCCTTAATTATTCTTTTTCTCTATATAAGAATTCTTTTCTGAAGTATTAAATGATGGCTAAGGCCATGAAAAAAAGCCGTCAAAAATTCCGGCAGATCCATTGTACCACCGCATAAACCTGTTTATTATTACAGTTTCTTATCAAATCTAGGTATATTCTGTCATAAGCGACATATAAGCGGAGAAAATGTAATTTTTCATAAGAAGAAAGTAATGTTTTTGCGGAATAATTCATGTTTTCTATTATTTCAGACAAGAATATGTCTACAAAAGGCTGTTGTTTTCCTATCGCTAAAAAATTGGGTGTGCAATTTCGGCAACAAGAGAAGTTGGAAAAATGGGAAGGAGGGGATGGCAATATACGAAGGGGAGATGGATCGGTGAAATCACTAATATAAATACCGTTAAAATAATCAGTCGTAAGCGAGTTGCCGCCGGATATGTGCTCTACGTCATGGGATAGGCTGGCATTCCAGCAGTCCCGCGAAACGGAATGAGACGAAGAAAAGCCTTTCCCGCTTTGACCGGGAAAGGCTTTTCTTATTTTGGATCTTGTTATTCGTCTGTGTCGATGTCTTCCTGGTTTCTACGGACTACAAGTACGTCGCATTTGGCTGTACGCACGATGCGTTCGGAGACGCTTCCCATGATTAAGCGTTCTGCAGTATTCAAACCAGTAGCGCCGCAAACGATGACGTCCACTTTTAGTTCGTTCGCCAGTTTCTTCGGAATGACGGTTTTCGGCGAACCGTACTCAATCATCGTATGGACATTTGTAGCGCCGTGTGAAGTTGCTTCTTGCTTGTAGCGGGCAAGCAATTCTTCCCCACTTTTAAGCGTGCGGTCTGCAATCGTACGGTCGTATGCTTCAATGGAGCCGAATGAGCGATTATCGATGACATGCACGAGGTAGAGGTCAGCATGATTTCGCGAAGCTGCTGCAGCGGCTTTCTTGAATGCCCATTCCGCTTCTTTCGAACCATCCACTGCCACCATAATTCGAGAATATTTCAAAGTCATTGTTCATTCCTCCTTCTATACTGCTACCTTTCGATACATCATTGGAGACTTCCTTCTTTTTTCAGAAAATTTCATCGAAGCTCTTGCGTAATTGTGAAGACGCATCCAAATTTTACGGAAGATATGATACGCTTGAAAAAAAGCAGGAGCACCAGAAAGGAGCAAGAACCCTTTGGAATCAGAAATCGGCACCTTGACGCCAGAGCTTGAGAAGCTATTGACAATCAGCCACCAAGTCAAAGAATATCAAAAAGGCGATTATCTTTTCCGGGAAGGGGAGGCGGTGAAAGGCCTTTACATTCTCCGTTCCGGAAAAGTGCAGATCGGAAAAGTAACACCGGACGGCCGTGAGCTGGCATTGAAGATTTGCGGCACCGGGCAAATGGTCGGCGAAATTACGGTGTTCGCACAAGGCGCCACGTATTTGCTGGAGGCCCGGGCGCTGACCCAAACTAGTTGTTTGAAAATTCCCGTCGAAGAGTTGGAACAATCACTCGAAAAAGACCCTTCGCTTGCGATGGCGTTTATGAAATGGATGGGTATCGACCAGCAGAAAACGCAAACCCGTTTCCGAGACTTGATGCTCCATGGCAAAAAAGGGGCTTTGTATTCTACTTTGATCCGCCTTGGCAATAGCTACGGTGTAGAAGCTGAAGGTGGTTTACTGATTGATATTTTGCTGACGAACCAGGAGCTGGCGAATTTTTGCGGCATGAGCCGGGAAATGGTCAACCGGATGCTCAGCGACTTGCGTAAACAAGGAACCGTCGGCATGAAGGACGGCAAAATCGTACTATACAATATCCCCAAACTAAAATTCGACATCAATTGCGAAGAATGCCCAATCTACCTCTGCAAAATCGACTAGTTGTAAAGACTGCCGTAACGTTAGGATTTTTGTGTGCTCTGGTAATATCAGCTTTTACTCCTTAAGAGTGGGAAGATGCAACTGAAACAAAAAGAGCCATGAAAGGAAAAGCTTCCGCTTTTCGACTGCGTTTCAGGGGCACGCTTGCCGAGGGGCGGGTGTTGAGCCAATGAGCTGCAAAGATCGCAGCTCATTTGTCTCGCCAGCCCGCGCAGTCCCTCAGGCGTCGGCCCCTTCCACTCCGTCTCTAGTCTTAGAGTGGAAAGTCGTTTCTTCAGCTTGTTTAAAATGAAATGTGTAAATTCATATCATTCCATAGCTTGCTTCAAACAGGTAGAAGAATGAAGGGTCACATGTCTATATCTACCAAACAAACCCATAAACTTAACTTACTCAATCAGCGGCTTTTCAGATGCGCCATCTCAGGAAGCGATTCCCCCACTAGCCGGCCACTGAATAAAGAAGCAGATCTCATTAAACACACCCGACACAATGAAACCTCTCAGCCGCCGAGCGTAAAAGGGTGAGCCGATGCCGTAAGACAGGCGCTCTTTCTGGCTTATTGCCAAAGGCCAACCCAAAGCCCGGCGGCGACTAACATGAAGCACCAATAGAACACGACAACAACACCACTCGCAGACCCTAACTATCTTCAATCACCCTGATCCGGGAAGCGATTCCCCCGCTAGCCGGTAACACGTAAAGAAGCAAATCAGATTAAACACATCCGACTCAATGAAATCTCTCAGCTGCCGGCGCCTAGGGTGAGCCGACGCAGTAAGACAGGTGTTTTTCTTGGCTTATTGCCAAAGGCTAACCCAAAGCAAGGCAGCGAATATTACCAAGAAGAAAAATAGAACAGCGAAACAACGCCACACGCTATCTCTAGCTATCTCCATTTTTCATTCCAACAAATAGTAACCACCCAAAAGCCTGCCCATCCGCAGGCTTTCTTTTTTTGGCGAAAATATGGACAGCTGAAAATAAATGCGGCCAGGTGTGATTTATGTCACAGCTAAACCGAAACTTAAGTCCTATGCTAAAGGAAACAGTAAACAAGTGATGAGGTGAAAGCAATGGATAAGAAGCAATCGAATCATGAAGTGAATTTGAAAGGGACACTCGTCAGTGTATTCTTCGTCGGCATCGTCATCGTTGCCATGTGGGTTGCCGTGTATTTGATGTACGTAGCGAGATAAAAAAAGGAGAGATCCATCATGCATTTCCACAAATACGAGAAGATTTGGCTCAGTTTCGGCATCGTCTCGCTCATCGTCTTCTTGAGCGTCGTCGGCGTCAGCGCGTTTTCACAAAACCACACGCCGTCCGGGGGGATGGACACCATCGACCCGGAGAAGGTGAACGAAACCGCCCCATTCGATAACCCGGGCGTCACGCAATTGGACGAAGACACGTACCAAGTGGCGATTGTCGCACTGGCTTTTGGCTACAACGCACCGGACTTGCGGGTGCCGGCCGGCAAAGAAATCATTTTCAAAGTCACCAGCACAGACGTGGTACATAGCTTTACGATCGATGATACGAAAGTCAATATGATGGTCGTTCCCGGACGGATCACGACCAAATCCTACACATTTGAAGAACCGGGCAAGTATTTGATTCTATGCAACGAATACTGTGGAACCGGGCATCATATGATGTCTACGGAAATTGAGGTGTACTGACATGATTGCCCAACCAGAACGCAAAATCGCTTTATGGCATCTAGGTGTCGCTTATACTGCATTTTTGATCGGCACGCTCATGGGCGTCTTGCAGGTCTTTATCCGCAACGACGCACTCCAGCTCCCAGCTTGGCTCGATTATTACCAAATTCTGACCGCGCACGGCGTATTGCTTGCCCTTATTTATACGACTTTTTTCATTTTCGCCTTCTTTATCACCGGCATGAGCAAAAGCCTTGGCAGTTTCGGCCCGAAAGTCCGTTTGTTTTCATGGATCGGTCTGTGGGTGACGCTACTCGGTACGGTCATGGCTACAGTGATGATCATTGCTGGGGAAGCTTCGGTGCTTTATACCTTTTATGCCCCGCTGAAAGCAAATGGCTTTTATTACGTCGGCTTGGCTTTGGTCATTATCGGCACGTGGGTTTCGAGTTTCGCGTTGGTCGGCCATTACATCGTATGGCGCCGCAAAAATAAAGGGCAGTTGAGTCCTTTGTTCGCCTTCATGACCATTACGACCATCGTGTTATGGATCATCGCCTGTCTCGGCGTGGTCGCAACAGTGTTGTTTCAATACATTCCGTGGGCATTCGGCTGGACAGATACGATCAATGTGGAACTGAGCCGCTCCTTGTTCTGGTATTTCGGCCACCCGCTCGTGTATTTTTGGCTGCTGCCGGCGTATATTGCTTGGTACACAATCGTTCCGAAATTGCTCGGCGTGAAAGTGTTCAGTGATTCCTTGGCGCGTCTCGCGTTTGTCTTGTTTATCCTGTTCTCAATCCCGGTCGGCTTCCACCACCAATTGACCGAGCCGGGCATTTCGAACTTCTGGAAGTTCCTGCAAGTGGTCTTGACGTTTATGGTCATCGTGCCGTCACTCATGACGGCGTTCTCGATGTTTGCGACCTTTGAAATTTCAGGGCGCAAAAAAGGCGGCACGGGCCTCTTTGGCTGGTTTAAGAAACTGCCGTGGCGAGATGTCCGTTTCACGTCGATTTTCATCGCCATGGCGTTCTTCATTCCCGGCGGCGCTGGCGGAATCATCAATGCCAGTTTCCAATTGAATGAAGTCGTCCACAATACCTTATGGATTGTCGGGCATTTCCATATTACCGTCGGGACGCCTGTTGCGATGACGTTTATGGGATTGACCTTTTGGCTCATCCCGTACTTAACGGGGCGCCGTTTCACGAAGCGCATGCAGCGTCTCGGCTTTGTCCAGATTATCACTTGGTCGATCGGCATGCTGCTCATGTCGACTGCTCAGCACGTATTAGGCTTGATGGGGGCTCCGCGCCGCACAGCTTACAGTGGCTATAACGATCATCCGTCGGCGATGGAATGGTTTGACGGCATCATCTCTAACCATGTGACGATGGCGATCGGCGGGACGATTTTATTCCTGTCTGCCATGATTTTGATGTATATCGTCATCATGACGATGTTCGTTTTGCCAAAAGCGGAAACGCCTGAACAGATGGTGGAATTTCCGCTGGCCGAAAGCGATATGTCGAATACGCCGAAATGGCTGGAGAACTGGTGGATTTGGATCAGTATCGCCGCCGCGTTGATCATCATTGCATACGCGATTCCACTGACCCACATGATCCAACACGCACCACCTGGCTCGAAAGGATTTATTACATGGTAGGAGTTGAGGACAATGTTCACGATGGTAATCGCATTAATGGTCATTTTCATCGTTTTCACCGCGATGCTCGTTGAGTTGTCGGTGACGGACGAAGACTAAAGAAGAGCTGTTCCGGCAACGTGCCGGGGCAGCTTTTTGTGTCTCGCTCCAGCCGGACGCTTTCCGCGGGCACGGCCTCAGCCGCTTCGTCGCTTGCGCTAAAAACCTCCTGCTCAACTCTCACAAAGTTCGAGCTTCGCAAACGAATGACTTCGCTCATTCGCTTGCAGGGTCTTCGGCTCGTGTCGTTCCTTCGCTTTGCTCCGTCACTACTTCCGCAGGAGTCACCGGCTTCCGCTCACTGGAATCTTTTAACTATGCGCAACCAGTTGGAAATTGTATTTGAGCGGCATTTTCTATAGTATTTTAGGAAGAAGAAAGAGGTGGATGTGATGGGGTGGATGGACTGGGTTTTCACCGCCGTGAGCGTTATTTGGCTGGTCGAATTCATCGTATTTAAAAACCGTGAGACCGGGCAAGGCGACCCGGTCGAAAAAAGAACGTTCTTTGGGATTCTGTTGTCGCTGATCGCCACCATCGCGGTTGGTTTTGGGCTCCAGGAACTGGCGGGAACAGAAATTGCCTCGGTGCTCAGGCCGATTGGGCTCATGCTGCTTATCATCGGTGTCTTTTTGCGATTTTGGGGAATTATCCATTTGAAATCGCAGTTTACTCGCCATGTGACGGTGCGTGAAGGCGATATGATCGTCAGTAGCGGCCCTTACCGCAAGCTGCGCCATCCGCTTTATACCGGCTTGTTTTTGATCGGCATCGGCATGGCGCTGTTCTTTACGAGCCCCATTGCGGCGATTGCCGGCGGCTTGTTGCTCGCTTTTGCACTCAATAAACGCATGCAGCACGAAGAAGCCTTGCTCGTTGAAAAGTTCGGACCCGAATACAAGGAATGGATGAAGCACCGCGCGCGCTTGATTCCTTATATTTATTGAAGCTCAGCTATCGCGAATAAAGAAGTGGAAAGCCCGGATTTTGCATCCGGGATTTTTCAGTTTGTCGAGAAAGGTAAGAAATCGTATTTTCCAAAGCTTATCGCTCGCTTTCCGTGGGCTCGCGCCCAAGCCTCCTCAGTCGCTTTGCGCCTTGCGGGGTCTCGGTCGTCTCGCTGATCCACTGGAAAGATAAGGTCGACCTACGGGAGACATTATCTTTGCGAAAGTAATGCGCAGCATTATTGAGCAGAAGGGGTTACGAGCGAACGCTTCTCCAAATACTTAGAAAGATCATTGATTTTTGAATGTAGAAAAAAATCCATTCTACTTCGTAATGGATTAATAGCCTTCTTCAACACACTGGGAAATCCCGAATCTTGCATCCGGGATTTTTCTTTTGGCAAAAATCAAAGCGTTTCATTTTACATCGTGTACGATTTAAATTAATGTAGATCGTGTAAGATATAATTCTTGGAGGGATATAAAAATGAAACCAATATTTGAAACGACAATGATCAACAGCGGCGGACGTGAAGGCACGGTTTACTCACCGGATAATATTTTCAACCTCGATGTGGCAAAACCAGTCGCGCTCGGCGGCCAGCCAAACACGGCGACAAACCCTGAGCAATTGTTTGCGGCAGGCTATAGCTCTTGCTTCAACAGTGCATTGGACTTCGTGCTGGAACGTGATAAAGTGAAAGTAACGAACAGCGAAGTCACAGCGACGGTTTCCTTGCTAGGCGATAAAACGGACGGCGGCGTGAAACTTGCAGTACGCCTTGAAGTGGATATCGACGGCCTGGAAGATGGCAAGAAACAGGAATATGTCGACAAAGCCCACGCGTATTGCCCATATTCCAAAGCGATCAAAGATTCAGTGGATGTGGAGATTGTCGTTCGATAAGCAGAAAAACAGGTGATGACATGGACAAACCAACCAAACTGGAACAGCAATTATGCTTTGAAGTGTATAAAGCTTCGAGCAATTTCTCGAAACTTTATGCCAAGACCTTAGAACCGTTCGGCCTGACCTTTACGCAGTACTTGGTGTTGCTCGTGCTGTGGGAGGAAGACGGCTTGACGATGAAAGAGATCGGCGGGCAACTCGGCCTCGGTACCGGTACGCTCAACCCAATCATCAATCGGATGATTCAAAATGGCCGCATCGTGAAAGAACAATCGGCTGAAGACCGCCGTGCTTTCCGGATCTCCTTGACCGAACAATCGCGTGTAGATGAAAAACCGATCGGCGAAGCCATTCATGATAAGATCACCAGCTGCAATTACCTCGATGTCAACGCCATCGAACTGATGAAGAATTTGAAAGATTTAAATGCATTTTTCGGGGAAATGGATTTGTGAAAATCAAGGGAACGGAGTGGTGAATGATGGGAATCTATGATATTAAAGTCACCGATGCAAGTGGAGAAGAGTACAAGCTCGAACGCTACAAAGGGCAGCCGATGGTCATCGTCAACACGGCAACCAAATGCGGCCTGCGCGGCCAGTTTGACGGCCTCGAAAAGATTTACCAGCGCTACAAAGATGAAGGCCTTGTCGTACTTGGCTTTCCGTCCGATCAATTCGGCCAGGAACTCGGCGAAGCGGCAGATGCCGAATCGTCGTGCCGCATGACGTACGGCGTCACGTTCCCGATGCATGACATTATCAAAGTGAACGGAAAAGAAGCACATCCGTTGTTCGATCATTTGACATCGAACACGAAAGGCTTCCTGTCGAGCGGCATCAAATGGAATTTCACAAAGTTCCTTGTCGACCCGAACGGAAAAGTCGTGGCGAGGTTCGCGCCGAAAGATACGCCCGATTCGATGCACAAAGACATCCAGAAAGTGCTCGAGGCCTAAACACGAACTGTTCACGAAAGCGGCGGGATGTGGTAAGCTGAACGTCACGATGAGTGAACGGGAGTGAAAGAAATGGGCAAAGCGAAAGCGAAATCAAAAAGCGGCGTAGGCCAAGGAACCGGCAAAAAAGGCTGGAACCGTTGGGAAAAAGGCAAAAACAAAGCCAAGAGCTTCAAGCCGTATACAAGCAAAGACAATAAAGAAGCCACGAACCAAAAAGGTAAACAGCCACAAGCTGAATCTGAATGGATCGATGGATAATCAAAGCCGCGCAGGCAATTGCGCGGCCTTTTTATTTCCCGGGAAATAGAAATGGTGGTGGAAAGCGGCGAGGATTTTGGTGCGGGCTGCCCAAAGCAAGGTATTGAAAACCAACATGAAGCACAAACGAGCTCCCGAACTAAACACTATCTATCTTACCGATTCACGCCTTAGGAAGCGATTTCCCCACTAGCCGGCAACTAACTAAAGAAGCAGAACTATTTAAACACACGTGGATCAATGAAATCTCTAAGCCGCCGAGCGCAAAAGGGTGAGCCGACGCAATAAGACAGACGTTCTTCCTGGCTTATTGCGAAAGGCCAACCCAAAGCCCGGCCGCGGCTACCAACAAGATGAACAAGCCAATCACCGAAACTGTTCTACAAGAAAGCTCACGCTGTCTCCACTGAACCCTGTCCCGGGAAGCGATTCCCCCAATAGCCGGCAACTATCTAAAGGAGCAGATCTTTTTAAACATACCCGAATCAATGAAATCTCTAAGCCGCCGAGCGCAAAAGGGTGAGCCGAAGCAATAAGACAGACGTTCTTCCTGGCTTATTGCGAAAGGCCAACCCAAAGCAGGCGGGCGACTACCAAGATGACGCACAATCACAACACCATATGCATTCTACAAGCAAACTCTCGCTGTCTTCACAGAATCAGAAAGTGCGAACCACCTCGTATCAAAAAATAACTACAAATTGAAAGGTTTGTACGAAAAATATAACAGCAACTAGAACCTTTTTCACTTTCTACAGGAAGTACAAGAAAATCCTTGCGGCGAAATTCGAACTGGTCTATAGTGAAACTACAAGATTTGGTGATGGTGTAAAAAACCAACACCATATATAGTGATACCGCAACAAAGGTGCCCACTACGGGCTGAATAGGGAATCCGGTAAAATCCCGGAGCTGTTCCCGCAACTGTAAGCGCAGACGAACCATGAAATCCCACTGTCCAATGGACGGGAAGGGCATGGGGAGAGTGACGCGCGAGCCAGGAGACCTGCCTTTGTTGTCGTTTTGCACTTCTCCGGGAATTGGGAAGGATGACAAAGGTTTGGTTTGTGCGGCCCAAGTGTGCCCACTTCATTAACTTGCGTTTATGCCCCCATTCTCTCCGGAGAGTGGGGGCTTTTGTGTTGTCAAAAGGAGGAAATCAATATGCATAGAGAACAACTTCCGGCAGGTGTATCCAGGACCATCCAGTCCCGGCTCGTGTTGCCGCCGGATACCAACCATATGGGCACGATTTTCGGAGGCACCGTCCTCGCGTATATCGATGAAATCGCGGCTATCGCGGCAATGAAACATAGCCGGCGCGCAGTCGTCACCGCATCAATCGACAACGTCAATTTCCTATCATCGGCAAAAGTCGGCGATATCTTGATCTTGGAAGGCGTCGTCATTTCGACAGGACGGACTTCGATGGAAGTATACGTCAAAGCAGAATGCCAGCACATCGAAAGCGGCACGCGCAGTTTAACAACCACATCGATTTTAACAATGGTCGCAGTGGACGCAGAAGGCCGTCCGACGCCGGTCGCGAGCGTAATGCCGGAAACAGAAAATGAAAAACGATTATTTGAGAACGCACAGGAACGAAAAGAACGCCGAATGATCGCAAACGAATACGCAAAGGAGCTGTGTTGAAATGACTTTAGGGGCAGTAGAACGCGATAGAAAAATTCAAGATGCACTAGACCGGGTGTCGATGGACGAACCTCATTGGACGTTCGAGGCGGCAGGATTATATTTGGAGAAATTATACGAGCAAGCGGCACAAACGCGCGGCTACAGCGCAGCGAACAAATACGATGATTTTTACGGATTGATTTACGGGCTTAGCCGAGTTGGCATTTATTCAAAGGATTTGCTGGCAGCCTATTCGGAGGATGAAATCCGCCTATTGGGACGAGAAATTGCACCAGAGCGCGATGAATTGTTCAATTACATAGGATTGTTCTTATTGGCGGATCGTTATTTGGCAAAAGACTATGACGGGCATGTGTGGGAATTGCCGCAAGAGCGCTTTTTAATTATCGCGATGACCTTGATGCAGAAAGAACCGAAAGTGCGACGCCTGGAACTCGTTAAGGAAGCGTATTGGGCGATGAGCAATTTATATATGACAGTGGCAACACCGACTTTATCGAATGCTGGGAAAAGCTTCGGGCAAATGTCTTCATGCTTTATTGACACCGTAGCGGATTCACTTGACGGCATCTACCAAAACAATTGGGACGTCGCGCGCCTCAGCAAAGACGGCGGCGGCTTAGGTGTTTACTACGGAAAAGTGCGCGCACTTGGTTCCGACATCCGTAAATTTAAAGGCAATTCATCGGGTGTGATTCCGTGGATTCGCCTGCTCAATGACACAGCCGTCAGCGTCGACCAGCTCGGCCAGCGCCAAGGCGCAGTGGCGGTCTATTTGGATGTGTTCCATAAAGACATCATGAACGGTTTCCTGGATTTGAAAACGAATAACGGCGATGAGCGCCGCAAAGCACACGATATTTTCACCGGCGTATCGATTCCGGATTTGTTTATGCAAAAATTGCAGGAAACAGATGAAAATGGGCGCAGTGTCGGCGAATGGCATACATTCTGCCCTCATGAAGTCAAGCAAGTGATGGGCTGGAAAGACGATCAGGGCAATTTGCTCGGCTTGGAAGATTTTTACGACGAGATCGACCGCAAATATTTCACCGAAAAATACGAAGAAGCGGTCAATCATCCGTTGTTGGCAAGAAAGTCGTTCCGGGCGATGGACGTTATGGCGCGCATCATGGTCTCACAGCTCGAGACCGGCACACCATATATGTTCTACCGCGACGAAGTGAACCGCGGGAACCCGAACAAGCACTTGCGTGGCATCGGCAAAACATCGATTTACTGCAGCAATCTATGCAGTGAAATCGCACAAAACATGTCGCCGACTGAAATCATCAAAGAATACAAAGACGAAGAAGGCAATCTTGTTACTGTGAAAAAACCGGGCGATTTCGTCGTCTGCAATTTGTCTTCGATCAATTTGCCAAGAGCGGTGCAGGCGGACGTCTTGTCCCGCCTCATCCCGATTCAATTGCGCATGCTTGATAATGTTATCGATTTGAATACCATTTCTGTCGGCCAGGCAGAAGTGACGAATGAGAAATACCGCGCCATTGAGTATCCAGTGGCTTAAGGGGGTAACCCTTTAAGAAAACCCTGTTAAACGGGGAAACTCTCAAAACGAGACAATCCCGTGCTAAATTATCTCAACTTAATCTAAAAGAAAGGAGGAAAAGTAATGAAAGGGATTTATTCAATTTTTAATAACATAACCGGAAAATATTATATTGGTGAAACTGTAAACTTAAACAAACGAAAAATTTGTCATTTTTCTGACTTGAGAAATAATAGACATAGAAATGATCACCTTCAAAAAAGTTTCAACAAGTATGGAGAAGAGGCTTTTACTTTTACAGTGATAGAAGAAAATAAAAACTTTACTCAAGAGGAACTTTACGTTCTAGAAGCATATTATGTAACAAAATATAATAGTTTTGTTCAAGGATATAATTTAACTTTGGGTGGAACTGGAACAAAAGGACGCATCTATTCTGAGATAGAACGGAAAATCCGATCCGAAAAGATGAAAGGAAATGGCAACCCCTTTTATGGAAAACATCATTCTGAAGATGTTAAAAAAATACTTTCAGAAAAAGCATCTTTAAAAACTGGAGAAAAGAATCCGTTCTATGGAAAAAGCCATGTAAGTGATTGGAAAGAAATAAGAAGACAGTTGTACCAAGAGAAAGCCATGAGTGGATGGATTTCAAGTAATAAAGGAGTTGCTAAACCCAAGTTAGCTGTAGAACGCATGAAAAAGAATATGCCTCACAGAACAGAAATCATAGTCGATGGAATCTGCTACTTGAGTATATCTGAATGTGCACTATTAATCGGAGTTAAGCGGACGACTGTACGAGCTAGACTTAAAAATGATAATTTCCCTAATTACTTATATAAAAAAGTTGAGATATAAAAGCCTAACGACTATCGAAACCACTCTTTAGAAGAGGTAAGGGAGTAGAGTACACTATAAGTTTATGATAGTGGAAACGCAGGGGTTCCTGAAAAAGGAACGTGATATAGTCTAATCTGCATGGTGACATGCAGCAGTTCATAAGAGAACGGGTAAAGGCTTACGACCTTTATTGAATATAAATGAGGATTAGGAACATTTGGTTGGCACCATTTGCTGGCGCTTCGCGGCATCCATTGGGAAACCCAAGAAGCAGTTGACTATGCCGACACACTTTACGAAGAAATCGCCTGGCACGCTATTCGCGCATCCGCAGGGCTGGCGGAGGAAAAAGGTGTCTTCAGTGAATTCACAGGTTCTGAATGGCATACGGGCGAGTATTTCGAACGCCGCAGTTATACCGGAGAGCGTTGGGATGCACTACGCCGTAAAGTCGCAACATCCGGCGTCCGCAATGGCTGGATGATGGCCGTCGCGCCGAACTCGTCGACCGCGAAAATCGGCGGCTCGACAGACGGCATCGATCCTTTGTATGCCGTCGAATACGCAGAAGAGAAAAAGAACTTCCGTTTTAACGTGACGGCACCGGACCTCAACCACCGGACATATGATTATTACCGCCGCGCGCGCCACGTATTGGACCAAAAATGGAGCATCCGCCAAAATGCGGCGAGACAGCGCCATATCGACCAGTCGATCAGCTTTAATTTGTATGTGCCGCACACGATCCGCGCCAAGGAGTTATTGGAATTGCACCTCGAAGCGTGGAAATGTGGCTTAAAGACGAGCTATTATGTGCGCAGCACGTCGCAAGAAGAAATCGAAGCATGCGAGGCATGTGAAAGCTAAGGAAAGGATGAGGAGTATGGAAACTTTAACGAAACAGCCATTGATGGACCCAGAGGCACCGAATCGCTCGACCGCCATTGTTGGCGGGGCGAGCTCCGGTTTGCTCAATTGGAACGATATTGCCCATCCGCATATGTATGACTTGTATCAAGCGCTACTCGCGAACTTCTGGAAAGCGCAGGAAATCAATATGCAGGATGACATCAAAAACTGGGATTCGCTAACAGATACTGAGAAAGACGTCTTTTTGCGCATCAACACGCAGCTGGCGTCACTCGACAGCCTGCAGACGCCGACGATGACTCAAGTTATGGATTATGTCAGCGATTCCAGCTTCAAATCGATTTTTGCTGTCATTGCGCAACAGGAAGCGGTCCACACCGAATCGTATTCCTACGTTCTCAGCTCGCTCGTGCCGCTCGATGAACAAAATCGCCGTTTTGATGAAGCGAAGAACGACCCGCTCGTCAGAAAGCGCAACGCACGCATCTTGTCTGCGTACGAAGCGTTCCGCACCGAGCCTAATTTAGAGAACTTATTGAAGCTTGCGGTCAATTCGATCAATTTGGAAGGCATTTATTTCTATGCGGGTTTTGCGTTTTTCTACCATCTCGCGCGCCAACAGAAAATGCTCAAGACTAGCACGATGATCAGCTATATCCAGCGCGACGAAATGCAGCACGCTTATTTCGTTTCCCAATTTATCCGCATCTTGATTGCGGAAAACCCAGAGCTCGCGACAGATGACATGAACAATTGGATTCGAGAGGAAGTGGCGCATGCCGTCGAACTTGAAAAAGAATGGGCCCAGCATATCCTCGGGGAGATTGAGGGGCTTGATCTTGATGAGTTCAACGAATACGTTGAGTATTTGGCAAACAAGCGGCTGCGCCAAATCGGCCTCGGCAACCTCTATGAAACGCGCGACAACCCGATGCCGTGGATCCGCGTCTTCGGCGACGACATGATGAACAGCACGAAGTCGGATTTCTTCGAACAGAAATCACGCGCCTATACGAAAGTATCGGAGTCGAACGGCTTTGACGAATTATAAACCGAACGTCGCAATTGTCTATGCTTCTGCGACGGGGCACACGGAAAGCCTCTCCCAAATGGTAGCGGATGCCCTGGTCCGGCAAGGGATTCAACCGGATGTTTTTCCTGTGAAAGAATGCGGCCTTGCAAAACTATCTCGTTACGATATAGTTTTGGTCGGCACTTACACGTGGATGAACGGAGAAATCCCGAAGCAGCTGCACGGCCTGTTCGAAGCGATGGAACAACAGGACAAGATGCTCATTACAGGTGTATTCGGGACAGGGGACCGCTGCTTTGCGACGTATTGCGGCGCGGTAGATCTGTTCCGGGATATGCTTCATGCGAAAAGCATTTTAGCCGCGACGCTCAAAGTCGAACAAATGCCATCCACGTATGACCGCCCGCGCTGTGACGCATTTGCGAAAAGCGTGCTGATGAAATACAGCAAGCGACCAGGCCTTCTGTCAGCGGCTAACACTTGAAATCTGTTTTAGTTTCTCCTTCCGGCAAGCGGGTATAGAGCTAGTAAGGAACTGAAACAGAGGAGGAGTGTCAATGGCACAGCAGAAATGGCTGAAAGTCGGTGCAGCGGCAATGTTATCTGCGGGAATGCTTGTTGGATGCGGCGGCGGGGAAGATGAGCCGGAGATGGAGCAGGAAATGGATGTCATGCCAGGTGAGGATCAAGGCGATTCGGAAGATAATGAAAATGATGAGGAAAATGAAGAAGAGGATTAATTTTGTATAAGATTTTCTAGGCTAATAGTTTTACTTTTTGAGTGGTTTATCTTATATTATTCTCGAACGGGAAACCATAGTATTTCCGGTTAGGAATCAGCACTTGCAAGTGAAAACAAAAGCAATTTGGTAAAATGGAACAGACTATAGCGCTGGAACCAACGCCGAAAAAAGCCCTTTCCTGGGTTTTTTTCGGCGTTTTCTTTTCGGCGCAATTTGCTTTAAGAAAGGGGAACGATATGAAAATCGAACATACCATCATGGACCTGGCACAACAGGTCGGTAACTTGCTTGAGGCAGAAACCGATACCACGGACATGGAATGCCTAATCAAAAAAAATCGGACGATAACCATTCAATTGCATGATAAAACTTTTGATTGCACACTCGAACACGATATATCGTTTCGAAACCTGAAATCCGATGGCTCTGCCGTGAATGAAGCAAACATTTATCTGCTACCCGAGGAAGTACCTTTATTTAAGAAAGTGTTGCAGCAATACCCGATTGCCTTACCAACAGAATTTGAGCAAAGCATCGACTCAAACCCAAATATTGTGTGTCTGCGCTTGACTGCAGAGGAACCGCCGGAGAATTTCGCCGCACGCCTCGCTGCTGCCTTGCGTCAGATCGATTAAATAGCTAAAACCCGGACGCTTGGCGATCCGGGTTTTAGCAGTCATCCTTTATTTGGAAAACGAAAGGTAAAGTGTTATCGTAGCCATTATGAGACTTTCGAGTTCAGATGGAGGCAGAGACATGCGTGAATATATACTATAGTTCATAGGATTTCTAGTGCTTGCGGCGTTCAATAGTTGGATGGATCACATGGAGCAAGGGGTATGGCATTTGAAGGAGAATATCCTTAAAGCTTTGTTCATCACCCTATTTATACGCGGCGGATTTTGGTTTGAGAAGAGGGTGAAAAGAAAAGAAGCGCAAGAACAGAAAGATGCCAAACAACAATAATCTCCTTGGTGGAGATGGTTTGAATTGCTCGCCTTACTTTCTAAACTCCAATAGCTTTATCAAATGGTCAAGTCGCAGTGCAATATAAACCAATGACATGGCGGCGATTCCTTGCCAAATGCTGCCGTAGAACAGTCCAAGAAGGGCTCCAACTGCTATATAAACGAGTAAATTCTTTTCCATCACGCTATCTCCCTTCATTACAAGCTAATCATAGTATAACTTAGACAAAGTTTGAAAATACATATAAGGAAATATTTTCTAATACGTACTGTAGATATAACAACTTTGTCTTGGGATCAAACCTCGCCATTACATAAACTATGCTTAATCCATATCCTCCCTTTATAATGTAAATACGCAACATTTCATTTGAAGAGGAGTTTTTCCTGTGATTGCCATAATCGATCATTATGATTCATTTACATATAATCTCGTACATTACTTTGAGCGGCTCGGCGCGCGTGTGGAGGTCTTTCAGAATGACCAGACCGTGCTGCAAGACATCGAGACCTTATCTCCGGAACTGATTGTGCTGTCGCCAGGGCCGGGCAAGCCTTTGCCACCAGGTGTTGGGACGAAAGCGCTCGAACAGCTCAGCGGAACTGTGCCGTTACTCGGTGTGTGCCTGGGCCACCAGAGCATCGTCGAGTTTTACGGCGGCAAAGTCCATAAAGGCGCAAAACCCGTGCACGGCAAAGTGTCACAAGTGGCACACGGTGGGCAAGGGGTTTTTGCAGGGCTCGCTTCACCGACGCCGGTCGTACGCTATCATTCTCTCGTGGCAGACAGCGCCACACTGCCAAACGTTCTTGAAGTGACGGCAAGGGCAGAAGATGGCAGCATCATGGGCGTGCGCCATAAAGAATTGCCGGTTGAAGGCATCCAGTTCCATCCTGAATCGATTTTGACGAAAGATGGTTTTCAGATGCTTGCGACCGCTTATCAGAACGCACAATTATGGAATCGTGAAAAGAAAGGAGGCGCACATGATGGCCCCTTATCTGCAGTTTGATTTTGTGAAAGACGACGGAATGCCGGAAACGGTCGCTTTTTCCGAACCCTACGCGGTGCTTGAAGCGAAGTCGCTTGAGGATGTAGCAATCGTTTTTGAACAAGTTGACCGTTACACGTCGCGAGGCTATTATGCGGCGGGCTATGTTTCCTACGAAGCGGCGCCTGCTTTCCATACGGAAATGGCTGTGCATGAAGGTGCTGAAATGCCGCTCGTATGGTTTGGTATCTACAGCGACAAACAAGCGCCAAAACCAGCGCAAGCTGCCCATTATGAAGTATCCGACTGGATGCTTGAAGGTTCGATTCCTGAATACAAAGAAGGCATCCATAGAATCCGCCAAGCAATTGAAGAAGGCAATACCTATCAAGTGAATTACACGGAACGTCTCACCGCGGGATTCAAAGGTGATGCGAAAGCATTTTACCGGCAGCTTGCGCGCAATCAGCAAGCCGATTACAGCGCTTACTTAGATATAGGGCGCCATCAGATCCTGTCGGCTTCGCCAGAACTGTTCTTTCGCATCGACGGTTCACGCATCCGCACAAAGCCGATGAAAGGTACAGCCCCGCGCGGCAGGACGAATTGGGAAGATGAGTCCATATTAGATGTGCTGCTTGAATCGGAAAAAGAACGTGCCGAGAACTTAATGATTGTTGATCTATTGCGAAACGATATGAGTCGCCTGGCTAAGCCGGGAACCGTAAAAGTGCCGAAATTGTTTGAGGCGGAGAAATATCCGACCGTTCATCAGCTCACGTCAACAGTGGAAGGTGAATTGCTCGACGGGCTCAGCATATTCGATTGGTTCCAAGCATTGTTTCCGTGCGGCTCGATCACCGGCGCGCCAAAAGTCAGCACGATGCGCTATATCGCCGGGCTCGAACAGACGCCGCGGGAAGTTTACTGCGGCGCAATCGGTTATATCACGCCTGAAAAAAACGCCGTCTTCAATGTACCGATCCGCACCGTTGTCATCGATCAGGACAAATCGGCTGCGCGCTACGGTGTGGGCGGCGGCATCACCTGGGATTCGACTTCCGAAGGCGAGTACGAGGAGCTATTGACGAAAGCCCGCGTGCTGACCGACCAGCGCCCGGAATTCGCCTTGCTCGAATCGCTTAAGCTGGAAGACGGAAACTATCCGCTGGTCGCGCTTCACCTCGCGCGGCTAAAAAAAAGCGCGGCATATTTCCGTTTTGCATTGGATGAAGAGACTTTGGCGAAACAATTGGAATTGCTTGCTTCAAAGCATGCGACAGGCCTTTTCAAAGTGCGCCTGACGCTTGAGCGCAATGGCAAGTTGGAGCTGATCGCACAACCGGCAGTCCCGATCGAGCAGCCGATCCGCTGCGCACTCGCCAAAGTGCCGGTCGACAGCCGAAATGCGTTTTTCTACCACAAAACGACTAACCGCGGCATCTATGAACAGCATCAACAGCACGCACCTGACGCTTTTTCCGTGTTGTTATGGAATGACCGTGAAGAATTGACTGAGTTCACCATCGGCAACCTGGTCGCAGAAAAGGATGGCCGTTACTACACGCCGCCCGTCTCAAGCGGCCTGCTTGCCGGCACCTACCGCGAGCAGCTGATTGAAGAAGGGCGTATCGAATCAAAAGTGCTGAAAAAAGATGAACTCAACACATTCGACGCCATCTGGTTCATCAACAGCGTCCGCGGGTGGATGAAAGTGGAACTCGATGACATCAATAGCTGAAGTCAGACTGCTGGGAAGACCCAATGTGAAATTTTTTTAATAGGATATGTATACATCAAAAACCCCAAGCGACGCTCAGAATCTGCGTAGTTTGGGGTTTCTTATGCTCGCGCACGCTTGTTGGCAACTAGTTTTACGATAGTCAATACCATCCCTATCACGAAATGGATCACGCCATTGGCCAGTACGACGAGGCCTATGAACATCGCCATTATGGCACCTCCTTGGCCGGTAGCTCCAATATCAACCAGGATGAAACGGGCAGCATAGCCAAGGCCAATGCTGAAAACAGCCAATAATATGCCCGCAGCCCAGAGCGGAAATCTTCCGCTTCTATGCCATTTTATAATAAATATATTTGCCGGGATCAACCATGCTGCAAGAAATAAATACATCAATACATCCATACAATCCCCCCGTCTATTCTTACTATTCAATGTACGCTAAAAAGGAAGGTTTTTCAAAAATGCTAAGGCAACTCTTTGTTTAGCGGATCATCAAAAAAGCCGGCCCCCTATGACGGAAGAGCCGGCTTTTAATATTTACTTATACATTGACGACGGGTTGGGATTTCAATACTTCTTCGGACTCGGCAATCGCTTCTTGACGGAACGTATCGAGCATATCACACGGGCGCCCGATAAAATCCATTTTGCCGTCTTTCAATTTCACAATGCGGTCGGCGAGGATATGTGCGTCTTTTTCATCGTGAGTGACGAAGATGGATGTAATGTTCGCCTTCTTCAGGATTTCCCGAAGGTCTTTGCGAATTTTTCCTTGAAGCTCGGCATCCAAATTACTGAACGGTTCATCCAACAGGATCAGATGAGGGTTCGGCGCAATCGCGCGGGCAATTGCCACACGCTGCTGCTGGCCGCCGCTCAATTGATGAGGATAGCGCTTTTCGTAATCCTGTAGTTCGACCAACTCCAGCATTTCATGCATGCGTCTTTTCTTGTCGGCTTTTTTCATACCGGACAAGCCGAACATGATATTCGCGGCGACGGTCATATGCGGGAACAAGGCGTAGTCTTGAAAGACCATGCCGATGCCGCGTTTTTCAGGCTGCAGAAATGTCTTGTCGTCGAACAAGGTTTCATCTTGGATGACGAGGCGACCATTTTTTGGCCGCTCAAGCCCTGCCAGCAAACGTAAAATCGTGCTTTTTCCGCTACCGCTACGGCCAAGGATCGAGATGACCTCACCCTTTTTAATATCCAGCGTGAACCGGTCCAGTGCAGGGGCCTGTGTATTCGGATAGGAAAAACTCACATCTTCAATGGCGACAAACATATCAATCCATCTCCTTCTCGAGTATCTTATAGAAAATCACAATGGCCAAGGCACTAATACCGACAATCAGAAGGGAAGCTTGGGAAGCCTCCATGATTTTTTCATCACTTGCGTACTGGAAAGCTTTTGTTGACAATGTATCAAAATTAAACGGTCTGAGGATCAATGTCAAGGGAATCTCCTTGAGCACATCGATGAAGACCAGGATAAATCCACTGATAATCGCGCCTTTCATCATCGGAACATCGACTTTGAAAAAGGTCTTCGTCGGGCCGGCACCGAGGAGTCTTGAAGCATCCCGGAAGTTCGTGCCGATCTTGTCATAGCCTGTCTCAATCGAATTATAGCCAATGGCAAAGAACCGGATGATGTAAGCAGCAAGCAGCAGAACGATACTGACACTGAGCACCAGTGTCGTCTCGAGGCCGATCGCCATATACACGGGAGCGAGGTAGCCGTCGAGTGCGACAAAAGCCGTGACTACCGCGACGGCGATGACCGCTCCCGGAATCGAATAGCCGAGCACCGTCAGTTTCGGCAACAGTTTTGTATACTTGCCCTGCACTATACGCGCAAAATTCCCGACGATGAGCGCAAAGATGACGATCAATGTTGCGCTGAGTCCGGCGACAAACACCGAATTCTGCA
Source organism: Planococcus sp. CP5-4_YE (assembly GCF_019042655.1). GTDB lineage: Bacteria > Bacillota > Bacilli > Bacillales_A > Planococcaceae > Planococcus. The sequence continues at coordinate 83,104 of NZ_JAHPZO010000001.1, read as the reverse complement.
CATAGCGCATGAATTCCTCCATCGGGATCGTTCCGAAAGTTAAAATGGTCCAGTCAATCAGCTGAATGACAGGGATGAAAAAGCCGAGACTCAAGATCAGCATGCCGTAGCCTGCTGCTGCGAAGCCTTTCCAACCGCTAAGTGAGATCAGTTGGAGCGGACGCACTTTTGTCGAGAAATAACTGTACTGGCGCCTGCCGCGAAGCAGTTTCTCAATAAGCAGGATGATGATGACAAAGCCCATGAGTGATGCGGCCAGTTTAATCGATGTATCCAAATCTCCAAGGCCAAACCAGCTTTGGAAGATCGCGGTCGTAAAGGTTTGGATACCGTAATACTTCACAACGCCGTAATCATTCAGCACTTCCAAGACGACCAGGCTCGCGCCGGCAATAATAGAAATTCGGGAAATCGGCAGCACCACTTGGAAAAACGTGCGCCAAGGGCCTTTGCCGAGAAGCCGTGTGCTTTCAATCAAGGAAGCCGATTGTTCAGACAAATAAACTTGCGTGATCGTATAAACATACGGGTACAAAAACATCGTATAAATGAAAATCGCCCCGGGCAAATTCATGATATCGAAATACGCCGGATTCAATTCCATTCCGAATCCCTCGCGCAGCGTCGTTTGCACAGCGCCAGTGAAATTCAAGATACCGTGGTACGTATAAGCACCGATAAACGGCGGAATGGAAAGAGGGAGGATCAATGCCCACTTCAAAAAGCGCCGGAATGGAAAATCGTACTGCGCGATCAGCCAGGCAAGGCTCAGCCCAATGAGAATCGTGAAGAACGCTGTTGCGAGCGTCAGGATCAGTGAGTTGATGACAAACTGACGCAATACGAACTCTTTCATATGCTCCCAATTGTCATTTGAAGGCGTGAAAAGCCCGCTGACAATGGTCAAGTTCGGAAGGAACAGCATCAGGATGATGATGACTGCTCCTACAGTCCAGATATTGAAATTGGCCAATCTGCGTTGCAAAATCCAGGCACCTCTTTCCAACTCGCAAGAAATCCCCTGCCGCACATATCAGGCGGCAAGGGGGACAGTGTAAGTTTATTTCCAGCCGACTTCGTTGAACAATAGAATCGCTTTGGAGTTGTTTTCGCCAAGTGACGACATCGAGATGTCCTGCTCTTTGAAATCACCCCAAGATTGCAGCAATTCAGTTGGTTCTACTGATTCGTTTACTGGATATTCATAGTTAGCCGAAGCGAATGTCTCTTGTGCTTCCGGTGCGGAGAGAAACTCCAATAATTTGATCGCATTTTCTTGGTTCTTAGATGATTTTACCACACCAGCGCCGCTAACGTTAACATGTGTGCCTGTTGTGTCTTGGTTCGGGAAGAATACGCCAAGGCTTTCAGCGACTTTTACTTCTTCAGGGTCTTCAGAATTCAACATCTGGCCGTAGTAGTATGTGTTCATGATGGCTACATCGCCAACACCTGCTGCAATGGCTTTTGCTTGGTCACGGTCGCCGCCTTCAGGATCGCGTGCAAAGTTATCAACCATGCCAGCTGCCCATTCTTTTGCCTCTTCTTCTCCATTCAATTCAATGAGAGAAGCGAACAAGGATTGGTTGTAAATGTTTTCGGAGCTGCGGATTAAGACGCGTCCAGCCCACTCGTCTTCTGCCAAGGCTTCATACGTGGACAATTCGGATGGGTCGACTTTTTCTTTGTCGTACATGATGACACGTGCACGTTTTGTCAGGCCATACCACATTTGGTCTTCATCCTGGAAGTTGGCCGGGACCTGCTCATCTAGCACGTCACTGGAAACGGACTGCAAAATGCCGTCTTCTTTCGCGCGGTGCAAACGCCCTGCATCAGCCGTTAAAAACAAGTCGGCTTGAGTCGCATCGCCTTCGCGCTTGATGCGCTCAAGAAGTTCGTCGGCTTCGCCTTTGATCAAGTTGACCTTGATGCCGGTTTCTTCTTCGAATTTCTTGTAGAGCTCATCGTCTACATCGTAGTGGCGTGCTGTATATAGGTTCACTTCGTTACCGGCAGTTTCGTCGCCGGACGTTTCTGTCGTTTCTTCTGTGTTCGAGTTGCCGCATGCCGCAAGGACGACAAGCGTACCGAGCACCAATAGGAATGAAAGCAATTTCTTCATGGATGTCTCTCCTTTGAAATGGTTTGTGAATCTTATTTAAATGAAAATGATTCTCACTCAATAGTATAGCTAGCTATGCAGAGAAGTCAACGGTTTTGATGGAAATCTTGCTGCAAATGTGTCCATTTTCGTTATATTTTAGATAGGGAATGAAAGCGCTTAGTATCAAGGTGTTGTGAGTGTGTTCGAAGCGTGCGCTATTTGCGGTGTGCAGGAAATGCTACACTTGAGAATGAGAACGAAATGGATGGAATATTGGAAGCGGGGGATAGGGAATGGACATGAAAACATATTTATCGCTTGATGCGACCGCCATGGCGGAATTGGTTAGAAAAGGCGAGGTCAGCCCGAGGGAATTGGTGGAATTGAGTTTCCGGCGTTTAGATGAAGTCGAACCGAAGCTGCATGCTTTCACGGCAGAACGGCATGAACAGGCGCTTCGAGATGCAGAACATGGAGCCAATGGAATTTTTGGCGGCGTACCAGTCGCGTTGAAAAATATTTCACAAGCTTTAGCCGGTGAGCGCTTAAGTGCCGGGTCGAAGTTGCTTGCCGATTTCCGCCCGGAACGAGATTCTTCCTTCGTTGTGCGCTTGAAAGCGGCTGGGCTCATTCCGATCGGCCACACGAATACGCCCGAATTCGGTTTGAAGAACATTTCAGAATCGGAACTGTTTGGCCCGACGCATAACCCGTGGAATACGGATCATTCCCCAGGGGGGTCAAGCGGCGGGGCAGCGGCAGCTGTCGCATCCGGCATCGTGCCCATCGCCGGTGCAAGCGACGGGGGAGGTTCGATTCGCATTCCCGCGTCATTCACAGGCCTCTTCGGACTCAAGCCGACGCGTGGAAGAACGCCTGTCGGGCCAGGAGCTGGACGACAGTGGCAAGGGGCGTCGATCGACTTCGCGCTAAGCCGTACGGTACGTGACAGTGCGGCGTTATTGGATGAATTGCAAGTCGTCCAACCGGAAGCAGCGTTTCAGACACCGTTATTTCCAGGGAAATACACAGAGCAGCTGGACCGCGGGTTCGACAAGCCCTTGAACATTGCGTTCTCTTTAGAGTCGCCAGTCGGCACCTTGGTCTCAGAAGACGCCAAACAAGCGGTATTGAAGACGGTACGCTGGTTAGAAGGGCAAGGGCACCGAGTTGAAGAGAAAACCCCTGACATCGACGGCGTTCAATTGATGCGCGAGTATTATTTGATGAACAGCGGGGAAATGGCGTTGCTAAAGAAAAACCTCGAACAATCACTAGGGCGGCAATTGACAGAAGACGATATGGAAATCGAATCTTGGCTATTGGCGACGGCCGGCAGAAGAGTTTCTGCTGCGGATTATTCTGCCAGCCTCTCCGCTTGGGATGCGGCCGCCGCGAAAATGGCCGCGCTTCACGAGCATTTTGACTTTTATATCACACCTGCAACAGCCCATGCGGCACCGGAAATCGGCGAATTGAGCCATTCTAAAGAATCGCGTACGCGCTTATTGCAAGCACTCGACATGGCGCGTGATACTACTGATCAGCAAGAACTGATTTACGCGATGTTCTTGCCGAGCCTCAGCTATACGCCGTTTACGCAGTTGGCGAACTTGACCGGACAGCCGGCAATGTCTTTGCCGCTTCATGTAACGCAAGCGAATTTGCCGCTTGGCGTCCAAGTGATGGCGCAAAAAGGTGAAGAACACCGCTTGCTTCAGCTGGCGCAGCAAATCGAACAAAGCGATTTATGGATTGGCCAGCAAGGCAATCCGTATTTCGGATAAACTACGCATCTTGTAATTGAAACATAAAAAAAGCCCAAGAAAGGCGAGTCCTTTCTTGGGCTTTACGTATAAGCGGACTTTGTTACAACCCTGCTAAGCGTTTTTTCGTATGAGCCGAAATCTTTTCATCCATGACATAGGAAGATAGAAAATCCAAAAATAGCTGGGCGGCTGGTGTATGAAAGCTTGAGCGGTGGGTAATGTAATGAAAGCGACTTTTGTTTGGAAAATTGGTAAGGCTGATGGCGCCGATTGTTCCCAAATTGGTTTCGCTTTTAACGGTAGACTCAGATAGATAGGAAATGCCAAGGCCAAGCGCCACCGATTCTTTGATGGTTTGGGAACTGCCAAAGCTCATTACTTTTTTGGGCGCGATGCCGAGCTGTGCAAATAGCTTATCGGTAACGTCCCGCGTTCCGGAGCCGGATTCGCGGATGATCCACGTCTCCGCTTCGAGCAAGTCCAAATCGACGTGAGGGTTGCGAATGACCGGATGGTTCGGCCGCGCGATGACTACCATAGCCTCTTCTGCAAATAGTGCCATGTCCACTTCGGAGCCATTCGCTTCCCCCTCGACGATAAAGCCGATATCGAGTTCTTGTTTATGAATTTGCTCGATAATGGTCTTGGAATTGTGTATGGTAATGTTCGGTGTAATATGCGGATGGCGCTTGCTGAAGGCGTAGATGATGCCAGGCAGAAAGTATTCTCCGAATGTATAAGCAGCACCGATCGACAGTGACATAGCGGTCGAAGGTTCAAGATCTGCTAAGGCAATCTTCAATTGATCGTATTTCAAGAGAATCTCTTTTGCCTGAGCATAGCTCAACTGGCCAGCCTCTGTTAATTGAACATATTTATTGCTTCGATCGAACAGCCGTACACCCAGTTTCTTCTCGAGTGCCTTGATGCTCAAGGAAATCGCCGACGGAGTCATATGAAGCAATTCAGCCGCACGTGTGAAGCTTTGCTGCTCGGCAGTAGTGACAAAAATCTCCAATTTATGGTCCATACATTCACCTCGTTGAGTTTTACTCATTATACTATTAAATATATTTAATTTTACTTATTTGAACAGCTCCCGTAAAATTTGAATAATATGAAAAGTTTATTTTGCTCAAGAATTCAATCGCTTGAGTAATACATAATAGGAGGAATCATAATGGATTACACGAATCACCCTTTCCCGGGGAAACGCCATACGGTCTTTGGAAAAAAAGGCATGGTCGCGACATCGCAGCCGCTTGCTGCACAGACAGGGCTTGAGATCTTGAAAAAAGGCGGCAATGCTATTGATGCCGCGATTGCAACCGCTGCGACCTTGACGGTTGTTGAACCGACCTCAAACGGCATCGGGGGCGATGCGTTCGCGCTGGTGTGGGTCAAAGGCGAGCTGCACGGATTGAATGCATCCGGTCCTTCGCCTCAGGAATTGACAATCGAAGCGGTGAAAGCGAAAGGGCATGATAAGATGCCGACTCACGGTTTGGTGCCGATTACGGTGCCTGGCGTCCCTTCTGCATGGGCAGAGTTGTCGAAGCGTTTCGGCAAATTGTCGCTCGCGGAAACATTGGAGCCAGCGATCCGTTACGCGGAAGAAGGCTATCCATTGACGCCGATTCTCGGCAAGTACTGGAAAAAAGCGTATGAGACCTTTAAAAAGAATTTCACCACTAAGGAATTTGAAGCGTGGTTCGAAACTTTCGCACCGGACGGCCGTGCACCGGAAATCGGCGAAATGTGGAAGTCTCCAGGCCACGCCGACACGCTGCGAAAAATTGGCGAAACCGATGCCAAAGCTTTTTACGAAGGCGAGCTGGCAGAGAAAATCGACAGTTTCATGACCGAACACAGCGGTTTCTTGAAAAAACAAGATTTAGCCGCGTACAAAGCTGAATGGGTCAAACCGATTTCAACCAGTTATAAAGGGCATGAAGTGTGGGAAATCCCGCCAAACGGCCAAGGCATGGTAGCGCAAATGGCGCTCAATATCTTCAAGCAGCTGGACGCACCAGTATGGCAACAAGCCAACACGCTGCACCAGCAAATTGAATCGATGAAACTGGCCTACACGGATGGCCAGGCATTTATCACCGAACAAGACGATATGCCGGTGACGGCTGAACATTTATTATCAGACGATTACGCAGCGAGCCGCGCGAAAGAAATCGGCACAGAAGCGATCGATCCGGTGGCGTACGAGCTGCCAAGAGGCGGAACGGTCTATTTGGCCGCGGCCGACGAAGAAGGCAATATGATTTCCTATATCCAAAGCAATTACATGGGCTTCGGCTCTGGTATCGTCATTCCAGGAACAGGCATCGGCCTGCAAAACCGCGGTGCAGATTTCTCGTTGGATGAAAGTCATCCGAATGCATTAAAACCCGGCAAACGCACTTTCCATACGATCATTCCCGGCTTTTTGACAAAAGCAGGCGAAGCGATCGGTCCGTTCGGCGTCATGGGCGGCTATATGCAGCCGCAAGGCCATTTCCAAGTAGTCGTGAACACGCTCGATTACTTACTGAATCCGCAAGCGGCGCTCGACATGCCGCGCTGGCAATGGATGGGCGGCAAGAAAGTGACTGTGGAAGCGGAGTTCCCGAATTATTTGGCACAGGAATTGCAGCGCAAAGGGCATCAAGTGGAAGTAATGGCAGACCCGGGCAGCTTTGGACGCGGCCAGATCATTTGGCGTAATCCGGAAACAGGGGTGCTTGCAGGCGGCACGGAATCCCGCACAGACGGGACGATTGCTGTTTGGTAACAGAACAAGGCGTTAAATCGACCGATCTTGCCATGGCGTTTTTCCGCGCAGGCATGCTCGGCTTTGGCGGCGGCCCGGCGGTCATTCCGATCATGCAGCGTGATGTCGTGGATCGCTACAACTGGTTGACGGACGAGGAATACGGTGACACGATCGCCTTATCGAATACGATGCCCGGACCGATTGCGACAAAACTCGCCGGTTATATCGGCTACCGGGTAGCGGGGCTTCGCGGCTGCTTGATCGCGCTTGTTGCCTCTATCGTCCCGACTGTCGTTTTAATGATTCTCCTGCTCGGTATCCTGCAAAACTATAAAGACGTGCCATGGGTCGCCAATATGTCGAGCGCGGTCGTTCCGGTCGTTGCCGTCATGCTCGGTGTCTTGACCTGGAATTTCGTCCGCCAATCCGAGAAGGCGCTTGGCTGGGGCAGGGCCATTGGGTTGATTATGATCTCCGTCGTTTTGCTTGAAGTGTTTAGCATTCACCCGGCCTTTCTTATCGCCGGTCTGATTCTAATGGTCCTTGTGCCCTTCATTAAAAGGACGGTGAAGAAAACATGATCTACTGGCAGATATTCCTGGCATTTTTCATTCCCGGCATCCTCGGCTATGGCGGTGGCCCGGCATCGATTCCACTTGTCGAGAAGGAAGTCGTCGGCCGCTATGGCTGGATGAATACGCAAGAGTTCAGTGAAGTGTTGGCGCTTGGCAATTCCTTGCCGGGCCCGATTGCGACGAAAATGGCGGGCTATATTGGCTACGCTGAAGGAGGCGTGCTCGGGGCAGCAGTTGGCTTGTTCGGTGCCGTCGCCCCATCGTTGATTTTGATGATTGCGCTGATGGCGATCCTCTTTAAATACAAAGATTCACGCGAAGTGAAAAACATCTCAAAAGTCGTCAAGCCGGTCATCGCCGTATTAATCGGCGTTATGACGCTCGATTTCATCCTGACCTCGGAAGCATCACTCGGCGGCATCCAGACGGCGATCCTGATGGTGGCGAGCTATCTGATGCTTGAGAAGTGGAAACTTCATCCCGCGTTCGTCATCGGTTTAGCGTTGCTTTACGGCGCCGTTACGGGAATTTTCATAGCTTGACGCAAGGCATCCTGGCTTCAGGGTGCCTTTTCTGCGATGACGGACAAAATATGGTAAAATCACAGGAAAGTCATACCTTTCAAGGAGGCTAGCGATGGCTATCATCAAAGAATCTACGGACCGGACGGATGTTTCAGGCCAGCCGGAAGCGTTTATCCGCAACCATCAATATAATTTCATTAAAGAGCAGACCATGGCGCTTGTGACGGCGCATGCGACAGCGAACGATGCTGAAGTATTGAGTGTGCTGCGCCATTTAAGCCATGAAAAAGTATTCGCCATGTTCCCAGCGTTAACGGAAGAGCAGAAGAACGTATTGCGCCCGCTGACGGCGGTTAAGGACACTGACGCTGCGGAAGAGTTTCTGTCGGGGCTGCGGCCTTATTTGATTCCCTTTCCAACGGTCAACCTCGACAATTTGAAGCGATTGTTTCCAAAAGCGAAAAGACTGAAAGGGCCGAATCTCCCAGCGATGGATTTTCGCGCCTTGTCGTATTTGTCCTGGCAGGAAAACACCAACCGCTTTTTGGTGGCCGAACGGAACGGCCGCCTGCAAACCGTGAGCGGCCAATTCGGCGCAAGCCGCAAGCAAGGTATCTGCATGATTTGCCATAAACACAGTTCGGTCGGTTTATTCATGGCTAAGACTAAAGGGGCGAACATCGACAGCTACGTCAAGCATGGCCAGTACATCTGTGCAGATGAAGCGGCTTGCAACGCCCGCTTGACGACCGTCGACCGTCTCGAGAAATTTCTGGATCGGCTGGAACGCTAAATGGAGAATGGCATGGATTGGGTATGGCTAATCGGATTGTCGTTAGGGGCTGTTGGGGCGGTGTATTTATTACTGAGCCAGCAAATCCAGGCATTGGAGGTGCGCATGAAGCATATGTCAAAACGTATTAAACAATTGGAAGCGGAAGTGACGTTGGAAGAGCCTGCAATTAATGAAGAATTGCGGCGTTTGGTTGCTGAAGGGCAAGAAGTCCGGGCCATTAAAGCGGCGCGTGTCGCTTTCGGCTATTCGCTCCTCGAAGCGAAGCAGTATATCGATGGATTAAAAGAAAACGATTGAAACCAGTAGGCTTTCCTCTAGAAGGAAGGCCTGTTTTTCTGTCTTTCGGCAGGGTTTCGGCCGGAAGAAACCGAAATAAAGGGAAAGGAAAGGGGGAGGTGTCATGCGCCTCGCGACAATCCAGTGGAACGGCACAGAAGAAGCGGCGCTGGTCATGAAGGACGGCTTTTTGCCATTGCGCAAACTCAACGAACATACGGCAGAAAACTGGCCGACTGATTTGTTTACGCTGATCGAAACAGGAGAACTTGAGCTGTTGAAGAGGTGGCTACGAGAAGAATTCGAACGCATACCTGAAAGGACGCTCGAAGAATCGCTTATGCCGTTTTCCGAAGCGGATTATGGGCCTCTATACCGCCATCCGCGAAAAACCTGGGGCATTGGGCTGAATTACGCTGAACATGCAGCCGATTTGAAGGAAGTATCGCCCGACACCGAACCGGCAAGTTTCATGAACCCCGATGCGGCGATTATCGGGCCGGGCGATGTGATTGAGCTGCCGAAGAAATCTAACCGAGTGATGGCGGAAGCGGAACTTGGCATCGTTATTGGAACGGAGTGCAAAAACGTCTCGAGAGAAGACGAATTTGACGTAGTGGCGGGCTTCACGACCATTATCGATATAACCGCAGAAGACATTCTGGAGAAAAACCTGCGTTATTTGACGCGCGCGAAAAGCTTTGACACTTTCTTCAGTTTCGGGCCGGAACTCGTGACACCTGGCGAAGTGGAGGCAGTGCTTGAATTGACGGTGGAAACCGTTAAGAACGGGGAGGCCCACCGAAAAAACAGCGTCTCGAATATGATGTTTCGGCCGCGGGATCTCATCGCATTTCATTCGGAAGTGATGACGCTATTGCCTGGTGACATCATCTCAACCGGAACGCCGGGTGCGGTCGTCATCCGTGACGGCGATGTGGTCGAATGCCGAATAGACGGATTTCAGACTTTGCACAACCCGGTAGAAAATTTGAAATTGCCGGGCCGTGAATAAATAAAAGACGGACATCCCTAAAACGTGGGTGTCCGTCTTTTTCTATAATGCGGCCATGCCGCCATCCACGCGGTACTGCGCGCCAGAGATGAACGTGCTTTCGTCGGAAGCGAGGAACAGCACCAGATTGGAGATATCTTCGGATTCGCCGTAGCGGCCAAACGGAATCGTTTTCGACAATGCATCTTCGCTAGTGCCGAGCCCTTCCTCAAGCGAGCGCATCATGCGCGTATTGACCGGCGATGGGTGGATCGAATTGACGCGTACTTGATGCTGAGCGCTTTCTACTGAAGCCGCTTTAGTCAAGCCGACCACTGCATGCTTCGAAGTGATGTACGGAATAACGTTTGGAGAGCCGCCGAGCCCTGCGACTGAAGAAGTATTGATAACGCTGCCCGACCCTTGTTTATACATAACCGGCAATACATGCTTCATGCCGAGAAAGACGCCGCGTACATTGATAGCGATGACTTGGTCAAAATCTTCCACGGTTTGTTCGATGAGCGGAGCGACTTTTCCTTCGATGCCTGCGTTGTTAAAGAACACATCGATCTTGCCGAATGTTTCGACCGCTTTGTCGACATAGTTTTTGACGTCTGCTTCTTTGGAAACATCCGCTTGGACAACTTCTAAGCTGCCCCCCAGTTCTTGCTTCGTTTCTTGGAGCGCTTGTTCAGAAATATCGACGAGGACGACTTTTGCCCCTTCCTCCAAAAAGCGCTTCGCTGTGACTTTGCCGATGCCGCCAGCGCCTCCGGTAATGACAGCCACTTTCCCTTCTAATCTTGCCATTGTACCATTCCTCCCTTGAATTGGTCTGTCCATCTTTGCTCTTTTAGTTTACCGATTATCAAAGTGGATTTCAAAAAATTCTGTCTTTCTTAGAATTTTTTTCTTTTGTCTCTTGCTGCTTTCTATCCTTTCCATTAAAATAAGAACAAATGTTCTATATAGGAGTGGCGTCATGGGAAAACAAACTGGAAAGCCCCGTTACATTGCCTGCATCGATATGCGCAGTTTCTACGCAAGCTGTTCAGCGGTCGAGCGTGGACTCGACCCAATGGAAGCGTGCATCGCTATCGTTGGCAACCAGGAGCGAAAAGGCAGCGTCGTGCTGGCGGCCTCTCCGGAAATGAAAAAGCGCTTCGGTGTCAGGACCGGCACACGGCTGTTTGAAATTCCGGATCATCCGGATATTTTGCTGATTGAACCGAGGATGCAATTTTACTTGGAGATTTCGATGGCCATTACCGAGCTATTCGCCCAGTATGTCCCGAAAGAAGACATCCATGTCTACAGCGTCGATGAGAGCTTCATTGATTTGACCGGCATTATCCATTTATATGGCACTCCTGAAAAAGCAGCTGTCGACATGCAGGATTCAATCATGCGCCAGTTCGGTTTGCCGTCTGCAGTGGGCATCGGGCCGAATATGCTGCTCGCAAAGTTGGCACTCGACCTCGAAGGCAAGAAAAAAGGGCTCGCGCATTGGACCATGAAAGACGTGCCGAGAAAGCTATGGCCGGTTTCCCCGCTCAGCAAAATGTGGGGCATTGGCAGCAAGATGGAGCGCAACCTCAATAATATGGGGATATTCACAGTCGGCGACTTGGCGAAGGCCGACGTCAAACGGCTGGAAGACCGCTTTGGCATCATGGGCCATCAACTGCACCAGCACGCCCGCGGCATCGATTATTCAGAACTCGGTTCGTTGCTTATCGAAGGGCAGAAAAGCTTCGGGAAAGGCCAGATTCTTTACCGTGACTACGAAACGCGTGAAGACATCTTGACGATTGTGCTGGAGATGTGCGAAGACGTCGCCATGCGCACCCGGGAAGCGCGCATGGCCGGGCGCACGATCCATCTTGGCATGAGCTACAGTAAAACCTCATTTGGTGGAGGCTTCTCGCGCTCGCGTTCGATCGACGAAGCGACCAACGACACCTTGAAAATCTACACCGTGTGCAAAGAACTGTTCCGGGAATTCTACACCGGCCAGCCTGTCCGGCAAATCTCATTGTCTGTCACCAATCTGGAAGACGAGACTTCGATGCAGCTGAGTTTGTTCGAAGCGGATAAATGGCAAAGGCGGCGTCTTGGCGCGGCAATGGATGCCATCAAGCGCAAGCACGGGCCGACCGCAATTTACCGAGGCGTTTCCGGAACAGAGGCGGGCACGGCGATTGACCGCACGAAGCTTATCGGCGGCCATAAGAAATGAACTGCTTGAAAAGAGTAAAAACCCTGCCATGTCGGCAGGGTTTTTACTCAGGCTGTCGAGAAACCGCGGCAGCTTTTTTTGCGTTTCGCTCCAGCCGGACGCTTTCCGCGGGCACGGCCTTAGCCGCTTCGTCGCTGACGCTAAAAACCTCCTGCTCAACTCTCACAAAGTTCGAGCTTCGCAAACGAATGACTTCGCTCATTCGCTTGCAGGGTCTTCGGCTCGCGTCGCTCCTTTGCGTCGCTCAGTCACTGCTCCCGCAGGAGTCGCCGGCCTCCGCTTCACTGGCGATTTTTTTGACTGTGCTTGGAGGATGCGCGAGGCGGCTTCGCGTGCGCCGGAAATATTGCGTGCGATGGGTCCAACTTCAAGCTCTGCGAGTGGCCCCATTACATAAAGCCCAGGGCCCCATTGCAAAGTATGCGTGACGACTGGATAGCCGCATTCGGCGCATTTTAAGCGCTGTTCTTCGATAACAGGCGACAGCCATTCACGCCCCGGCAGCTGTGGCTGAAAGCCCGTCGCTAGAATGACAGTTCCTGTTTGATGAATCAAGCCGCCCTGTTCATCGACTAGCGAAGTAATGCCTCGCTGCCAGACGGCTCTATGGACATGGCCGTCAGCGACCAGTTTTGGAAACTGCCGGAGCTGTTTGCGCAATTTTGCATTCAAGTCCCGGGGGATTGAGCCTTTTCTTCGGGCATGCACAATCATTTCGCGGCGGCGCGTATAAGAGCGCGTTTTGTGGAAAGCCTGTTGGCATTTCGGGCCAAGCCACCCGGGATCGCTGTCGAAATCGTGGACGCGGAATGGATGGCGCTTCAAAAGTGTCACTTGTCCGGGAAATAGCTTATGGAGCTTCAAGGTCAAATGAACCGCGGTGATGCCGCCTCCGATAATCGTAAATGGCGCTTGTGAGGCATCGAACTCCGGCAGTTCCCGGTCGAAGACATGAAAGACCGAACCGGGGGATTCCGTCCGTAATTGTTGCGCCCATTCAGGCCAGTGCAATTGCTCGCCAGCACCGATTGCGAGGACGATATTAATACCGGAAACTTCTCTCCCGCTTGTTAGTTGAACTTTCCAGCCGGTGTCCAGGCGATTGACGGACTCCACGCGGCCTTGGATCCAACTGTCACGTATGTTTTGTTTGCGCATTAAATGCTCGCAATGTTCATGGAACAGCAGCAAAGACGGCCGCTTGAATCTTCCAAGAAATGACGCGTCTTCGCTAAAGGGGCTGTCTTTAGCATGGTTATTCAAAGAGAAGGGATCCACATCGAGATGGTGGACAAAAGGAGATCGCAAAAAAGGCATGGAAATGGCCTCGGTGCAGCGTTTCCATTCGGATAGCGGTTCTTTGTGAGGGTCGATAATCGCCATCTCTTCAGGTGTGATGCCTTTTTGCTTCCGTAAAAAAGTGGCCAGCGTCATTCCTTGGATGCCGCCGCCGATAATAATCCATGTATGCATGAGCGTTTCTCTCCCAACTGTTCAAAATTAAATAAGCAAAGCTATTTCATGAAATAGCAGTTCATTCAACTTTTAAATAGTAATAATTACGATTTATTTTACACAGCATACATGCTGGAAGAGGAAAAGACAAGGGGTTTCGGTAAGCGAAGGCACAAGTCATAAAAAAGGACAATGAAAATTCTGCTGAAAAAATACTTGCACAAATGATCAAAGAACTTTAGTATATAAAACGTAATCGTTACGATTTGTTGATTGAAACAATAAAGGAGTTAGATAGTATGGATAAGCGCATCCCAATTACCGTATTGAGCGGATACCTGGGCGCGGGCAAGACGACGCTATTGAATCATATTTTAACGAATCGCGAAGGCCTGAAAGTCGCAGTCATTGTCAACGACATGAGCGAAGTGAACATCGACAGCGCACTTGTCCAAAACGGCGGCTTTTCTCGCACAGAAGAAAAGCTGGTCGAAATGCAAAATGGCTGCATTTGCTGCACATTGCGCGAAGATCTGATCGTAGAAGTCGAAAAGTTGGTGAGCGAGGGGGATATCGATTATATCGTCATCGAATCGTCCGGAATCAGTGAGCCGGTTCCGGTCGCGCAGACCTTCAGTTATATGGATGATGCGCTCGGTGTGGACCTGTCCGCCATGTGCCGTCTCGACACGATGGTGACGGTCGTCGACGGCCACGGCTTCTGGCGTGATTTCGCTTCCGGCGAAACTTTGCTCGACCGAAAAGAAGGGGCGACGGAATCCGATGAACGGGAAATTTCCGATTTGCTCATCGACCAGATCGAGTTTGCGGATGTCATTCTGTTGAACAAAACTGACCAGCTCACAAATGATAAAGCAGACGAACTACACGGTGTTCTGCGTGCCTTGAATCCGTCTGCGAACATTCTTCGCACCGAGCGCTCGCAAGTGGCACTCGGCGAAGTGCTCGATACCGGCCGGTTTGATTTGGACAAAGCGAGCCAAGGCGCCGGTTGGATCAAAGAGCTCAACGAAGAGCATGTGCCAGAAACAGAGGAATACGGCATCGCTTCATTCGTTTACCGAAGTGAAACCCCGTTCCATCCGGAGCGCTTGTTTGAATGGATCATGGACTGGCCGGTGGAAATTGTCCGTGCCAAAGGATTTTTGCATATCGCCACGCGCGATTCGTTTGCAACTTTATTGTCCCAGGCAGGGCCGTCTGCAAGCCTTGAGACAGCAGGCGCTTGGGACGAGGCATACGGCGTGAAAATGACCGAGTTGGTGCTGATCGGCATCAAAATGGACCAACAAGATATCATTCAATCTTTGGATAACTGCTTGCTGACACAACAAGAAATGGCGGAAGATTGGAGCGGGTTTAACGATCCGCTGCCGCAAACAGCCATGACCCATTAAAAGGAGGAATTAGTATGAGAGTGAATATTACACTGGCCTGCACAGAAACGGGCGACCGCAATTACTCGACGACCAAAAACAAGCGCAACAACCCGGAGCGTATCGAATTGAAGAAATACTGCCCGCGCTTGAAAAAAGTGACTTTGCACCGCGAAACAAAGTAATCTAGCGAAAATTATTGCATAATAGAGAGGAGCTTATCGATGGCCAAGAAATCAAAAGTAGCACGCGATAAAAAACAACGTGAAATGGTGGCGCGCTATGCGGAACTCCGCAAAGAACTGAAAGCGCAAGGCGATTACGAAGCATTGGCAAAACTGCCGAAAGACTCGTCGCCGACCCGTTTGAAGAATCGTTGCGAAGTGACGGGACGCCCGCGCGGCTTCATGCGCAAATTCGGCATGTCCCGCATCGCATTCCGCGACCTTGCACATAAAGGGCAAATCCCCGGCGTCAAAAAATCAAGCTGGTAAGACCATAAAGGAGGCGGGGGCAATGAACGATGGCATGATTGCCTATTTGCTGAAAAGCGAAGTGGCGAAACTGGGTGAGGAGCAGCGGCAACTGTACCGCTTTATCGTAGAGCTGGAAGATGCGCTGGCTGAACAAGCGGAGACAGTGGAGGAGTTTCGCCGTTTGCTGGTATTGCATTCGCCTTTCGAGCAGGCGGCTTACCGCTTCAACCGCTCATTCAAGGAAGTCGCCGCCATGATGCAAGCGATCGAAGCGGAACTCGGCGACAAAATCGAAGCCCGCCAAGAACGCGCCAAATGGCTCGACTATACAGACCATTTCGCCAGTGCAGCAGGGCAGGAAAATAAGCAAGTTTTCCTGTTCATCAGTGAATGAATTTCATCAGCATACGCAAAAACCACCAGAGTGAATTCTCTGGTGGTTTTTTAGTGAAAAAAGATTTTCAGTGATTGTGAAACCTTTAAAAAAAGTGAGCGTAACATAACAAAAGGAGTCGAGGACGATGACGCGCTGCACGAGCTGCAAATACCGCTGGAAGTCTAAAGAAAAGCATTGGCTTTATGAATTGGAGGATGGTTGCCCATGCCCGAACTGCGGTATCATCCAGTACATGAAAGTAGAAAATCACACATTTCGGGACATGTTGTTTTGGGCAACTTGGTGGGAGTTGGTATGGGATATAAAAGACCATCTGTTTATGAAGCTGAGCAGTGACAATGAGGAAACGCAATTGAAGAAACGCTGACACTCTGTGTACATAGAAGAAAATAAGATAGAAAAGGGTGATAAGCATGGCACATTGCACAAATTGCGGAGTGCAATGGAAAGCGAAAGACATCTGGAAGCTGGGCATGGCAAAAGACGGCAAGAACTGCCCATCTTGTGACGAGCGACAATATGTATCATTTAAGAATGGCGGGTTTTTGATGGGGCTCGGGTATGTGAGCGGAACGATCGGCCTGTTGCTTATCGTACTGTTTCCATATTATATCCGTTTAAGCAACCGAAAAGACAAAGAGCTGTATGGCGAATAGAGGATCGGTCGTACTCATTGAAGAAAGTCGCGTAGCACTGATCGAACGAACACGCGACGGTTCTGTGTATTATGTGTTTCCGGGCGGCGGTATTCAACAGCATGAAACGCCGGAAGCGGCAGCGAAAAGGGAAGCGTTCGAGGAACTCGGCGTGCAAGTGGAAATCGAAGGGCTTTTCACAACAACAGACTATGAAGGCGATCAGTATTTTTTTATGGCGAAGAAAATCGGAGGCACTTTCGGCACTGGACTTGGCGATGAATACACCGATTCAAGCCGCGGCCGTGGCACCTATCTAGCGGTGTGGATCGGGCTGGATGTAATAGACAGGATTGATGTAAAGCCGAGCGAAGTGGCTGTAAAAATAAAAGAAGCTTTCTAAAGGGAAATTGCGAGCACTGTATGCGGAGCAGGATATACAATCAAAAAAACCGGAAAGCAGGCAGTCCCTGCTTTCCGGTTTCTTTCATCTTATTGGGCTTCAGAAAAAATGGAGTTAATCGCCATTTTAGCGATTGTGCCGTTCGACATGATGAATTTATCGACCTTAATATGCGAGAAATTCGGGAGATGTTCTTCCCGTTCCACTTCCACAGTCGTATAGACGCCGGGTGACATTCTCTCAACAGCTGTAGCCACCAGAAGGGATTTTCCGTCTGTGAGCATCTGGTCTTCGATGCGGTCATCGGCAAAAATGAGGACCGCTTTCGCTTGTTCTACATTTGCCTGGCGCAGTATGTTTTCATGCGTGGCGTTTCCTCTGACATAGTGGATTCTTGTATTGATTTCTTTTGCTTTCTCCATCCGATCAATGACGACTATTTCAGTTTGTTCGTCTTGTTTCAGGATTTCTGCAATAGCATTTTCTGCTTTATATGACCAATCAATAATGACGATGTGATTTCGCCCTTTATACATCAGCTCACCTCTTTCTTTTCGTCTTCTATGCAAGGTCAGGCTTTCAATCGCTTTTCCGATAAAGGATGCAAACAACCCGATCCCGATGATGTAAAGAAAGACCACTGTAAATATTCTTCCATCGGTAGTTGTAGGATACAAATCACCGTAACCGACAGTCAATATGGTCGTCATCGTGAACCATAAAGAATCGGCATAGCTGGTGAACGTCGACGGCTCGATCACAGGCAATGTGAATGTGCTGAAAACAATCAGGATAATGGTGCTGACCGTGAGTATAAGCCAGGACAAGCTCGTCGCCTGGAGGTAAAGACGGCGAAGAATAATCACTTATTTTCCCTCCTTCTTAAAGGTGATCTAATCGTAATTGTTCCATGCCTTTTCGTAGATCTCGATCAACTCAGGCCGGATCAATGTATTAGGTTCGAGTGTGATGTTCTGGCCATTGCTGTCTTCGATCGCGGCATCTTCATCTTTGCCGAATACAGTCAACGCCGGCAGCAAATCTTCGGTTAAGTATTGGGTATCTTCGAGTATTTCAAGTTCCTCGATATTGATGCCGTTTCGGGAAGCAAGCACATAGCCCCAGCCGCCGAAACTTGGAATGTCAGCGTGCAGGTTTTCAGTCTGCAAACCGGTGGCATCAATAGTTTTGTCGATTGTCCAGTAGACTTCCGGGGCAAATACCGGGCTGGTTGCCTGGACCATCATGGCGCCATCCGGAGACAAATGGTTACGGGCAAGTGAATAGAATTCCTGTGTGTACAATTTGTTGAGCGATTCGTTGTTCGGATCCGGCAAGTCGATAATGATGACATCATAAAACCCCTCCGCTTGCTCTAAAAAGCGAAACGCATCGCCGTTCAAAACATTCACTTTCTCATGATCCAACGAATTTTCGTTCAGTTCGGTCAACAAATGATTTTGCTGCGCGAGAGCTGTCATTTTAGGGTCAAGGTCAACCAAATCGATCTTTCTCAACTCGTCGTATTTCAGCAATTCGCGGACCGCCAGCCCATCGCCGCCCCCAAGGACCAGTGCGCGGTCATGGCGGCTAGCCGCTGCCATTGGCGTATGGACAAGGATCTCATGGTAGCGGTGTTCATCGAACGAACTGAATTGAAGCTGGCCATCCAAATAGAGTCGCGTATCTCCCTGTTCTTTCGTCAAAATGATTTGCTGGTAGGAAGTCTGTTCGGAAAATACGACTGGATCTTTATACAGCCGTTGTTCAAAATGAAAAGCGGCTTCTTCTCCAAACAATGCGCCGGCAATTAGAATGGCTAGAAATAAAAAGCCGAATGAAGCGTGCATGCGGAACCGTTTTAATTCACCTTTAAAGCGAAAAACGATCCACAAGGCAACAGCTACGTTAATGAGGCCGACGAGAAAGGACGTTTTGACGAGGCCGAAATAAGGGCGCAACAGAAATAGGAAAAGCAGCCCGCCTATCAGGCCGCCAGCGTAATCGAAAAACAGCACTTTCGCAGCGCTTTTCTGGAGTGAAACCCCGATCTCATTTGCTTTTCGGATCAACACCGGCAATTCGACTCCGGTTAAAGTCCCGACAAGCAGCGTGACGCTGTACAAAAACAGCGAATCGGTGCCGTCCGGCAAATAAGCGGTAACACCAAACAGCAGCATGGCGGCAAATCCGCCCGTAATCCCAATGCCGTACTCGATCCAAATAAATGAAGCGACCAAATGCTTGGTCACTTTTTCACTGATAAAAGCCCCGATTCCCATTCCGGTTAAAAAAAGAGAGATGATAAGTGTATACTGCTTCACTCCATCTCCTAAAATGTATGAACCGAGCGCCCCGAACAGCACTTCGAAAATAATGCCGCAAATGGACACAATGCCCGATGCATAATAAATCGCCCGGCTTTGCCGGACGGATTCTGATTCTATCATTCAAACACCGCCTTATGTAATGGAAGCGCCAATCACGAACGCCAACCCGACTGAAACGGCAAATGAAATGATCCCAATCGCTGTATTGTTAGCTTTCAGCTCGTCCTCCACTGAAAAGCGGGTGAGAAGTTCAAAAAGTAAATAAGCGACTAACTGAAGCCCTAAGCCGTACAGACCCCAAATTGCCGTTTCTGCAATTGTGTCATTATGAAAAATGGAAAAGGTAATGATGACGCACGTGCCGATGATTTTTCCTGCTATCGACAAAGCCACTGCCGAATTTCCGTTTTTCATTTCGTCCCAATCTTTGTATTTTCTGGTCATAAGCTCAAATACGACTAAGCCTACGATTACAACAGCAATAGCTGCGAGGAAATATAAAAATGTCAATAAGAATGGATTCACTGCTTTAAGCCCCTTTACTAAAGTTTATTTTCCGACTCCCGGGCCTCCGCCGCGAAATTCTGATCCCCGCCCGAATGAACCGGAAGGGAAGGTGTTATAAGAACCGCCGCCTGAATAGCAGCCGCCCCCGGCACATCTATTGGTCTGTGTCCAGCCAGACCCATATCGATTGCTTAAAAAAGAACCGACAAACATGCCTGAGAAAAAGCCAGGATTGTAATGCGAGCGGACAAATTCGTCTTCCGCCACTTCAACGAGCGTAGCGCCTGCATTTTCCGGATCTTCTGTTAAAATGATCAATTCCTCATCATAGACCAGTACCTGCCGGCCATCCACTTCTTCGCCGATTCTCTCAGGTTCCTGGATCCCGCTTAATTCTGCTGCGGTGTCTGGTATGTTTTTATCAGAGCGGTAGAGCATGGCACGGTCATTGGTGTTCTGGTTGTTCTGTACAGCATTTATAAAGGTATAATTTTGATCGATATAGTCTTCTGCCGATGCCATTCCACAGGCTGCCAGAAAAACGGCTAAAACGATCAAGCCGGTTAACCATCCTTTTTTTCTCATAATTAAAACACTCCAAATGAACAAAAACGGCCCACCGCAAAAGCGGGCCGCGGTTCGTTATTCTTTTCCGTACTGTTTCTTAAGGGCCGCCAACTCGTCATCTACTGCACTGTTTTTGTTGAGTGAAGCAAATTCATCGTCTAAGCTGCGAGAGCCTGCGCGTAAATCTTCAGATGTCTCAGCTTCCGCTTCAAATTGCATGACTTTTTCTTCCATGCGGTCAAAACCGCGCCGTGACTCGTCGCCTCCTACAGAAGACATTGTGCGGTTAATCTTGGTCCGTGTTTTGGCAGATTCGGCACGTGCTTTCAAGGAATCCTGCTTGAGTTCCATTTCTTCATACTCGCGCTTCATTTCAGCTAACTGTCCACGAAGAGCCGTGGCATCAGCTGCCGCTTGCTCATGGGCCTGTTTCAGGGAATCCGCTTGCTTTGCGTGATTTTGCTTGTCTTCAAGTGCGCGGCGGGCCAATTCCTCGTTTTCCGCCTCGAGCGCTTTTACGGCTTGCTGCTGGCGTTTTTCCACCATGCTATTGGCGTCGTCGTATTTCTTCTTCAGCATTTTTTCGTTTGCCAGCTGCTTGGCTACTGCCGTTTCAGCATCGCGGATATCCATCGACATTTCCCGCATAAACTGTTCAAGCATTTTCACCGGATCTTCCGCTTTATCGAGTGCCGCGTTTAACTCCGACCCTACGTAAGTTTTTACCCTCTTGAAAAATTGAAACATATTGTTTCCTCCAGTCTTTTAGCTTCCCGCTAAAATAGTGATTTCGTATTCTTCGATTTCATAGCCATGGCTGACTTCAACATCGCCGCCCCATACCTCAACAGATAAAAATGACTCTTCCGATTCATCCGAGTAATCATAATAGTCCAGGGTTTTGCCGTCAACGTTCTGGCTTCTGCCTTCCGCTTTCACGAAAGCCTTGCCGCGTTCTTCCAGGTGATAAGAACGGCCGTCATATGAAACTTTCTTGGCGCCGGGTTCTAGTCCTGGGAGGTGGGCCGTTTCATATATCCCAACTTCCAACTCATCATCCATTTCCACACTGAGCCACAGAGTTTTGCCGGCAGAAACCAACTGATAGGCAGACCAGGTATAACCGCTGTCATTATAATGGATTTTTCCGGCGACTTCATAATCCGCAAGATCGTATGACACAAAATCCCCGACGCGCAGGTTCAGCAAAGTCCGCTTTTCTGCTTTCGGTGTTTCTTTGTTTGTCCCGCCAAATAAACGATTTAAAAATCCCATTTTTTCACCTCTCTTAACATACGGACGATGTATGCGAAAGTTTCATTTTTTTGAATATAGCAGATAACAGCAATAAAAAGAAGCCAAGCATCCAGCTTAACTGAAAGATGGTAGACATTTAAGCGGTTTAAGGCTTCCGATGTTCAATTTTCGGAAACAGTCACATTATATAGAAGAAAACGGCGCTAAAGCAAATGGCTTATTCCCCGCTGCGAAGGAATTTCCGCCTTAAAGAGAGAACAATAAAAGTGCAAGAGAAGGGTATGTCGCTTTAAAGCGAGTGCAGCGGCCAGGTATAAATCCAAACCGGAAGGAAGAAGGTTATGAAACAGATTATCGCACTGGGTGGAGGCGGCTTCTCGATGGAGCCTGAAAATCCATTGCTCGATCTATACATATTGGAACAATCGGCGAAAGAAACGCCAAAGATCTGCTTTATCCCAACAGCGAGCGGGGACGCCGACAGCTATATCGCCCGCTTCTACGATTTCTTCGAACAGCAAAACTGCGAGCCTACACATTTATCATTATTCAAGCCGCCAGCTCAAGCGCTGGAACAGTTCGTGTTGTCGCAGGACATTTTGTATGTCGGCGGGGGCAATACAAAAAATTTGCTCGTGCTATGGAAGGAATGGGGCTTGGACCTGATTATCGAAAAAGCCTGGAGCCAAGGAATCGTCTTGGCAGGAATCAGTGCGGGGTCGATTTGCTGGTTTGAACAAGGCGTCACCGATTCTTACGGCGATGAACTTCATCAGCTGGACTGCTTAGGTTTTTTGCCCGGCAGCAATTGTCCACATTACGACGGGGAAGCGCATCGGCGCCCGACGTATCAGCGTCTGCTCAAACAAGGGCAGATCAAGCCGGGACTCGCCGCAGATGATGGCGTGGCGTTTCATTTTAGCGGGCAGGACTTGCACAGCGTTGTCAGTTCACGTCCTGAGGCCAAGGCTTACCGTGTAGGCGTGGACTATGAACAAAAACTGGAAACACGATTTTTGGGGAAGCCTGACATTGGGTGAAAGTTAAGTTCTGTCTAAGCAGGTTAGTGCAGAAGGCCAAGTTTACCGATAAGTGGAAAGGGAAAAACCTACTAATAGAAAAATTAGGAGGAGATCTTTTGCAAACTCACCAAATGTATGTGAACGGCGAATATGTATCATCCACTGGAGACGAATGGATCGACATCATCAACCCAGCGACGGAACAAGTGATTTCCAAGATTCCGAAAGGCACTGAAGAAGATGTCGATAAAGCCGTAGAAGCGGCGCACCAGGCACAACAGGCATGGGAACTGACACCGAATATCGAACGCGGGAAAATCGTCCGCAAGCTGGGCGATAAAATTGCCGAAAACCGCGACAAGTTCATCGACCTATTGCAGGAAGAACAAGGGAAAGACTATGAATTGGCAAGCGGCGAGGTAGATTTGGCGATTGATTATTTCCGCTATATGTCCGAATGGGCGAGACGGATTGAAGGGGAGATCGTGCCGAGCGACCGACCAAACGAGAACATTCTGGTCTACAAAAAACCGATCGGCGTTGTCGCAGGAATTATCCCATGGAACTTCCCTATATTCATTTTAGCGAGAAAAGTCGCGACGGCACTTGTTACAGGTTGCACAATCGTCATCAAGCCGAGCCAGCAGACACCGAATACTGCAATGGAATTCACGAAACTTGTCGATGCGATGGAAGAAATCCCAGCAGGCGTCTACAACGTCGTAACCGGTACCGGTTCTGAAATCGGCAATGCGCTGGCTTCGCACAAAAAAGTCCAGATGATCACCATGACAGGCAGCTTGCCGGCCGGAACGAAAGTGATGGAAGCGGCAGCGCAAAATATCACCAAGGTCAATCTCGAACTTGGCGGCAAGGCGCCGGCCATTGTCACGCAACACGCCGACTTGGACCTGGCCGCAAAAGCCATCACCACGTCGAGACTTGCAAACGGAGGGCAGGCGTGCACGAATGCGGAGCGCCTCTATGTCCATGAAAGCGTTGCGGAAGAGCTCAGCCAAAAACTTATCCAGGCATTCGAAGCGACGAAACTCGGCGACCCGAGAGAAAGCAAAGACGTAACAATGGGGCCGCTCATTAGCCAAGACCGTTTGGAGACTGTCGAAGAAATGGTTAAAGATGCTGTCTCGCAAGGGGCGACCGTTGCGACAGGCGGAGAACGCGCGGATCAAAATGCCGGGTTCTTCTACAAGCCGACCATCTTGACGAATGTTACCCACGATTCCGATATTATGCGTGAAGAGATCTTCGGGCCGGTGTTGCCGATGACCACTTTCAGCACTATTGAAGAAGCGATCGAAATGGCCAACGATACGGTATTCGGATTGTCTTCTTCGGTTTATACGGATGATCTTAACGAAGCGATGCGCGTCGTCAATGAAATGAAATTTGGCGAGACTTACGTCAACCGCGAAAACTTCGAAGCGGTACAAGGCTATCACGCCGGCATGCGCCAATCCGGCCTCGGTGGTGCGGATGGCAAGCACGGCATGGAAGACTTCCTTGCGACGCAAGTTGTTTATATGCAATATAAAAAATAAAGTAAAAAAGGGTCTACCCCATACGTATATAAAATGAAGCAGCCGGAGAAAAGAGATTCTTTTTCTCCGGCTGTTTTAATTGTGTCTGACTTTTTTATAATTTTTATTTTCATCACAGCTGATGGAAATGGAGACGGCGAATAAATGAACGAAGTGGAACTGAGTTCATTTATTTGCGACGCATCTGCATTGCAGATGTGGGAGCAGATCTTTTCTGCGATGCTTGAGCATAGCGAAAGTTGAGCAACGAAATTACATGGTGCCCTGGCAGCTGGCAACGCGACGTCCTGTCGCGCCAGCTGCATGACCCACATCCTGTGGCCCCGAAAGCGTCCGTCGCAATGGACATCAGCCTTTACTTTCGGTTACTCTCCTTTTCATTACTTATTTTTCAAAACGCACGAAGCGTTTTTTGCCGATCTGCAGGACATCGCCGTTATGGACGACGGTGTCGAGTTCTTCGCGTGTCAGCTTATCGCCGTTGAACGATACGCCGTTTTGTTCGATGAGCCGCACAAATTCGCTTTTACTGCGGACAAATCCGGACTCTACCAACTGCGGGATGATTTCTTCGATGCGTTCTTGGCCGATTTCGACCAGCAACGAAGGGATGTTTTCCGGAATTTCACGCTTTTGAAAGGCCGTCTCGAAGTAGTGTTTCGCTTCTCTCATCGCGTCTTCGCCGTGGTAGAGCGTCGTGATGATTTCCGCCAGTTCCAATTTGATATTGCGCGGGTTTTCACCGTCTTCAAGCCGGTCGAGCAGGGATTCAATCGCCAAGGGATGCTCATCTGTCGTCAGTTCAAAGTATTTGAAGACCAAAGGATCCGGTATCTCCATGACTTTCTTGAACATAATTTCAGGCGCTTCGCTGACGCCGATGTAATTGCCGAGGCTTTTGCTCATCTTTTCCACGCCGTCGAGCCCTTCAATAATTGGCATGAAGATGGCGACTTGCTTTTCCTGGCCCATATGCTTTTGAAGCGTGCGGCCCATTAAAATATTGAAAGTCTGGTCCGTGCCGCCAATTTCGATGTCGGCGCCTATTTCAACGGAATCGTAGGCTTGCATGAGCGGATAGAAAAACTCATGAATGCCG
The DNA here is from genome assembly GCF_019042655.1 of Planococcus sp. CP5-4_YE. Lineage (GTDB taxonomy): Bacteria > Bacillota > Bacilli > Bacillales_A > Planococcaceae > Planococcus. Next base: position 57,950 of record NZ_JAHPZO010000001.1, on the reverse strand, counting down.
ATGGGCGACTGGTTTTGGTAGCGATTCTGGAAATCGTCGCGTTCGAGCATGCGCGCGACTGAGGTGCTTGCGGCAAGCTTCAAGACCTCTTCGAAATTCAGTTTCGACAGCCATTCGCTATTAAAGCGCACCGTTGTTTTCGTTTTGTCGAGTACTTTGAAAATCTGTTCGTAGTAAGTCTCTGCATTCTCCCGGACCGCTTCGTCACTGAGCGCGGTCCGTCCTTTAGCCTTGCCGGAAGGGTCGCCGATGCGCCCGGTAAAGTCGCCGATTAAAATGACCGCTTGGTGGCCGAGGTCCTGCAATTGCTTGATTTTGCGCAAAACTACTGCGTGGCCAAGATGGATATCCGGTGCGGATGGGTCGAGCCCGAGTTTGATCGTGAGTGGACGCTGTTCGTTGTATGAACGTTCAAGCTTTTGGAGCAATTCGCCCTCGTCGATGATTTCGGCGGCTCCTTTTTCGATGATTTTCAATTGTTCAGTGGGTGTGAGTCGCATGCTAACATCTCCTTGTCTTGGAATAGTCCATATCGCAAAATCGATAAGAATACAAAAAAGCGCCCTCTAGGGAAAAACCCTAAAGGACGCGGATATGCGTGTTACCACCTTAGTTTGGAAACTGCTCGCACAGCTTCCCTTGGAAAGTACGGCCGAAGCGATACTCCTGCATGGATTACGGATGCAACTCCGGTGTAGCCTACTGAAGGTTCGGTACACAGCTCAAAGAGGTATTTCCCCGGACACCGCATGCGCCTCTCATCAACCGGCCGCTTTCTGTCTGCTTCAGTCACAGGTACTCGTTCTTATCGTCGCTTTTGTTCTTATACTCCGAAATGCTCGGGCAAATCTTCGTTATGCAGATATTGTTTTTCATTATAACTGGATTAAAAAAGAAGTCAATCATGAAATGAATGGAAACCGGCTGAATCGATTGTTCATTTTTAAGTGTTTTCGATAACTTCTCCTTGCGGCGCTTTTTCTGGCACCAGATGGACGGATTTGATGAAGAAAGAAATCACCAAGCCAACCACAGCGAGTACCAAACCGAATGTAAAGGCATTTTGCACGCCAGCCGTCAGTGCTTCCGGAATAGCGGAAGCGCTGTTTGGATCTGATACATTTTGCATATAGGTCGATTGCGTCGAAGACATGATGGTGATAGCGACCGCTGTTCCGATGGCGCCTGATACTTGCTGAAGGGTGTTCATTAAAGCGGTGCCATCCGGATACAAGTCTTTTGGCAATTGGTTCAATGCGTTAGTTTGGGCAGGCATCATCACCAATGAAACCCCGACCATCAAAAGAGTATTCAAGACGACGATGGCAACTGCAGTGGTGGCAGTCGTGACGCCTGACAAATTCCACAAGGTAATGATGATGATCGAAAATCCGGGAATGACCAACCCTCTCGGCCCAAATTTATCATAAATCCTCCCGGTAATCGGGGACATTAAGCCGTTCAACACACCGCCCGGAAGCAGGATGAGCCCGGCTGTTACAGCCGCCAAGCCAAGCCCTGTCTGCAAATACAGCGGCAGTAGAATAGCTGATGACAGGATGACCATGAACGCGATAAAGACAGCGGCGAGCCCAAGTGTGAACATAGGGTATTTGAAGACGCGGAGGTTGATCATCGGCTGGTCCATTTTAAATTGCCGGATGGAGAACAAGAACAATGAGACAAATCCAACCGCAATGGATGCGATGACGATGAAACTGCCCCAGCCGCTTTCCCCAGCAGTGCTGAATCCATAGACAATGCCGCCGAATCCAAGGGAAGACAGCACGATGGAAGTGATGTCGATCTTAGGTTTTGTGATCACGCTGACGTTCTGCATGAACATGATGCCGAAAACCAGTGCAAATACTAGAAACGGAAGAGACACCCAGAAAATCCAATGCCAGCTTAAGTTTTCAATCAAAAACCCGGAAATCGTTGGCCCAATCGCCGGAGCGAACATGATGACCAAGCCCATCAATCCCATAATCGCCCCTCTGCGATGAATAGGGAAGATCAATAGAATGGTGTTGAACATGAGCGGCAAAAGCAAGCCGGTCCCGATTGCCTGAATGACACGGGCCACCATGAGAATGCTGAAGCTCGGCGCCAGTGCAGCGATCAAGGTGCCGGTCACTGAAAAGGCCAGGGCGGCAATGAATAGCTGTCTTGTGCTGAACCATTGCAGCAATAAGCCAGACACAGGGACCAGTATGCCGAGTGTCAGCAAGTATCCGGTCGTGAGCCATTGGATGGTGGACGATCCCACACCGAATTGTTGGATTAAATCACCCAATGCCATATTGAGCGCAGTCTCACTGAACAATCCAATGAAGCCTGCGATTAAGAATGAAATTAAAATAGGGGTCGTTTTGATGGTTTCTTGTTGCTGTCCTGCTATAGTTGTCATATTTTATCCATTCCTCTCTGAAATGCCTGATTCTAATTCTCTCTTTTTGACAAGATGAAAGGAATTTGATCGGCGATGATTAAAAGCGATTCTACGTTTTTGGTAGTGAGTGAAAGCAGAATGCCTCCCTCGATCGCGGCCAGAATGAAAACCCCATAATCTTTAGCCAGCTTTTCGCTGTAGCCTGCTTCAATAAACTTGGTGGAGTATAGTTCTCTCCATTCTTCGAATGCCGACTGGCACGCGGCCCTGATTGGTTCATTGGTCGAATATTTTTCAGCTGCAATCGTTCCAATCGGAAACCCGACCGGTTCTGTCTCATCATTCAATAGATCGGCTAGCTGATGGATATGGTCTTGAACCGCTTCGACAGGATTGCTGGTTTGCTCGAACGATTTCTCAATCCATGCCAGCACGATATCTTTAGTGTGGTGAATGGCTGCGACAGCCAGCTCTTCTTTTCCATTAGGGAAATAGTGGTACAGAGAGCCTTTAGGAATGTTGCTGTTTTTCAAAATGTCATTAAGACTTATTCCTTCGTATCCATGCAGGCGGAACAATCTGGAAGCAGCCTCGATTAACGCCACTTTCGTATTGGGTTTAGACATAATTCACCTCTTTAAATAATTAAACCGACCAGTCTAATATAATTGTTGCATGAATCCTTGTCAAAGAATGGAACCCTTCACAGAAGCAAAATAGGGAAAGGGAATTTTTCTAAATAATGCATGCTATAATACTGATTCGGGAAGACAGTAGCAAGGAGGGATTTTCATGGATCTATTTAAAGCGATTGTCATTAAACAACAAGAAGATGAAGTGACCTACGGCGTGGAACAAATCAGTGAAGACCAATTATCGCAAGGTGACGTCTTGGTGAAAGTGGCGTATTCGTCAATCAATTACAAAGACATGCTCGCGGTGCAGAAAAAAGGCGGGGTCATCCGCGATTACCCGATGATTCCAGGAATCGACTTCAGCGGAACGATTGTACATACAGCGGAGGGGCGATTTCAGGAAGGCCAGGAAGTGGTCGTTACAGGATTTGAGATGGGAATGAGCCATACCGGCGGGTTCGCCGAATATGCCCGCGTGCCGGCACAGTGGGTCGTTCCTTTGCCGGACGGCTTGAGCCTGAAAGATGCCATGGTGTTCGGGACGGCTGGATTCACGGCGGCACTGTCCATTCAAGCGCTTGAACAAAACGGCATGGACCCGAAAAACAATCCGGAGCTATTGGTGACAGGATCGACTGGCGGAGTCGGCAGTGTCGCGCTGCAGATTCTTTCCAAAATCGGCTACACCAATATCACGGCCTTGGTGCGCAAAGAACATCAAGTGGAGGTGGCCAAATCGCTTGGCGCGACACAAGTCATTTTCCCGGATGACCTCGGTGAACTGAAAAAGCCATTGAATAAACCGAAATTCGATTATGTCCTCGATACCGTCGGAGGCGATGTCGCGTCGGTCCTCATCCCGCAAATTTCCTACGACGGCAGCATGAGCATGTGTGGCAACGCGGCGGGTCTCCAAATATCGGCGACGGTCCTGCCGTTCATCTTAAGAGGCGTCAATTTGCTTGGCATCGATTCGGTCAACGTGCCGATCGAAAAACGCGGCGCGATTTGGGACAAGATGGCGGCCGACTGGAACATCACCCAAACAACTTTGACGGATGAAGTCTCGCTCGAAAAAGTCCCTGAAACAATCGAGGCGATCAAAAACGGCAAGCATTTAGGGAGAACCATCGTTAATTGCCAAGATGCTTAAATCCACCAAAAAAACGTTCGGCAAGCATGAAACTGTGCTTGCTGAACGTTTTTTATTTTGCCCTTTGATGCAGCCAATGAAGCTAAAAAGTCTCCTCCATTTTTCGGATTACTGAGTGCGACATAACATAGACATCGCCCAAAATATCGATGCTGCCGCCTTTTGAGCGCAAGGCACAGTCTTTATTCGACGCGTACACATTCATTTCATTCGACAGGGCAGACAGCTCTTCTTGAACGAGTGCCATATTGTTTTCGAGGTCGAAATGGGACAGCACGGAAAAAGGGTCTAGTGCGAGGCCGTCGCAAACGGTGTCCATGCCGACAGCATATCCAAAACGTTCGGAGCATTTCCATTTAGCGGACATATTGATTGCTCCGGCACTGGCCCCCATAACCAAGGCGGCGCTCGTTTTGATCGGCTCCGCCAATTCATACTCTTTCAAAAACTGGTTTTGCTTAAGCGTATCTCCGCCCAACAGGAAAATGGCTGAGGCATTTCTGATTAAGGCATGGGCCACTTCCTGCTCTACACGCGAATCGATTAGATGATATTCATCGAATGAAATGCCTGCCTGATGGAGCCAGGAACGTTCCACAGCGCCATCAACTTCAGTGTCTGATGGATCCGAGCTGACCATCACGAGCGACTTCCGTTCCGGAAGATCTTCCTTTAAAGCTTTGCTTAGGTTCTGCGGGAAAAAATCAGTAAACCAACCTAAATAATAATGGGTTTTCATAAGGGCCTCCTTCGTGCAGCTGATGATAACCATTATACAGTTAATCGGTTCGTCTTTTTATAATTGCCCAAAGGGAAAAATTGCACATTGGGCAATTTTTGTGGTATAACATGTAAGAATTGAAAAATGAGGTGATGGAATGACTGACAGCGGTTTGCGGGATCAGAAAAAAATAGCGACCCGCCAGGCCTTGGCTGAAGCGGCTTTCAATTTGGCAATCGAGCGGGGTGTGGACGGGTTTGTCGTGGAAGATATCGTCCAGACTGCGGGCTACTCGCGCAGGACATTTGCCAATTACTTCTCATGCAAGGAAGAAGCGATCGCCAACGCCTTGACGATGAATGATTATTTGGAGCGCGACGGCACATTCGCATTTTCCACGGAAAATTATACGCCTTTGGATACCATCGAGTTATACATCCGGGGAAGTTTCACGATCAATAAACTACGCCGGCTTAATCAGCTCGTTTCGTTATCAAGAAACCATCCGACGCTCAAGCTGTATGTAACCGGCGCATTGATGGAAGTGCAAAATTTTACGAAACGCGGCATCAGTGAAGAGTTCGGCAGCGACTATCCGGAAGAGTATTACCCTATTCTGATCGGCGCCGTATTCGGTGCGATTTTGCCGGTTCTGGATGAAAGCATCGCTGTTAAATTACCGGAAGACGGGGAACAGGGCGAGACAGATAACGAATTTAACCAATACATCGATATCGTCTTTGCCCATTTACGAAAAGGTTTTAACTAACAAATTAGAGAACGGAGTTGCACAAGTGTCGAGATTTTTTTATAGTATCGGAAAAACCGCCTATAGCAAGCCTTGGATTTTCATTGCCAGCTGGCTGCTCATTTTAGGCGTCATCATCACAGCCATTGTCACAAATGGCGTGAATACAAGCAGTGAAACAAGAATTGACGGTACCGCCGCACAGGACGTACTGGATGAATTGGCGGAAGAATACCCGGCAGCATCCGGCGGGCAAGGCAGTTATTTGTTCGAAGTGCCGGAAGGGGAAGCTGTTGACAATCCCGCCAATGCCCAAGCTTTAGCGATGGCAGCAAATGAAATTTACAGTTTGGAACATGTTGTCAATCCGATGGATATGCTGCAAGACGAAGAAGCAATGGCCCAGATGCAGGAAATGCAAAGCATGTTGAGCCAGCTTCCGGCGTCTGAAGTCAATCACCGGCCGTTCATCGTCCAAGAGATGCCGGTCCCAGGGATCCAGATTTCAGAAGACGGAACGGTCGCATTATTCCAGTTCCAACTAACCAAAACAGCGGAAGACTTGAGTGAAGCGGAACGCGAAGAGCTCGCAGATGCTGCGAATATCGCGCAAGACAACTCTTCCATTACGGTCATTCCGACGGGCGCGCTGCAAGGCGTCGATATTCCGATCGGGGGCACGCATGAAATCATCGGGCTCGCGATCGCAGCGGTCATCCTGGTCGTCACGCTCGGCTCGCTCATCGCCGCCGGCTTGCCGCTGGTCGTAGCATTGATCGGCGTCGGTGTGGGCGTCGGCGGGACATTCGCCTTGTCGAGCATGTTCGAGATTAACAGCCTGACTCCGGTTCTCGCTTTGATGATCGGCCTTGCTGTCGGAATCGATTATGCCTTGTTCATTGTTAACAGACAGCGCAAACTGATCACCGAACAACAATTGACCGCGAAAGAAGCGGCTGCCCGTGCAGTCGGCACAGCAGGCAGCGCAGTCTTTTTTGCCGGCTTGACCGTTATCATCGCACTCAGCGGTTTGCTGGTAATCGGCATTTCGTTCCTTAGCAGCATGGCAATCGTCGCCGCATTGACGGTGCTGATCGATGTACTGGTCGCGCTTACGCTTCTCCCGGCATTGCTCGGGTTGCTCGGCGAGCGGATTGTCTCGACTAAAGCAAGAAATAAAGCACAAACAAGCAAGGGTTCCAAACAAGGTTTTTCCGGAGCTTGGATCACAAGCTTATTGAAAATGAAATGGGTCGCCATTTTGCTGGTCATTATCGTTCTCGGTACACTCGCAGTGCCGGTCGCGCAAATGAACCTCGGCATGCCATCCGGCGAAAGCGCCAATCAAGACACTGCTGTTAGGCAGAGCTATGACGTCATTTCCGACAGCTTCGGGGAAGGCTTCAACGGCCCGCTGCTCGTCGTGGCCAAAGACCAGGACGCAGCTGCAGTAGGTCCGCAGGAATATTTCCAGCTGCTCAGCAATATCTCACAGCTCGACGGCGTAGCGGAAGTATCTCCAGGTGGCTTCAATGAAGACGGAACAATCGCCATCATCAGCATCATTCCGGAAAACGGGCCGACCGATGAAGCGACGAAACAATTGGTGGAAAGTTTGCGGACAGATGCCGCTGCCACTGAAAACACCAACGCAGAAATCGGCGTGACCGGTTTGACGGCAATCAATATCGACATTTCGGAGAAGTTGGCTGAAGTGTTCCCGATCTATATCGCCATTATCGTCGTGTTGTCACTGCTTATCCTGTTAGTCGTGTTCCGTTCAATCCTCATCCCGATCAAAGCAACGGCTGGCTTCCTGTTGAGCATCATGGCAACATTCGGCGCCACAACCGCCGTCTTCCAGTGGGGCTGGCTCGGATCGCTTTTCGGAATCGACACCGGCGGACCATTGCTGAGCTTTATCCCAATCATGGTCACCGGGATCTTGTACGGGCTCGCCATGGATTACCAAGTATTTCTTGTGTCGTCAATGCGCGAAGCTTATATCCACGGTGAAAAAGGCGACCGCGCCATCGTCAGCGGCTACAAGACGGCCAGTAAAGTGGTTGTCGCCGCCGCATTGATCATGGTATCTGTATTCTCTGGCTTTATCTTCACCGATGACATCATGATCAAGCAGATCGGTTTTGCTTTAGCGTTCGGTATTCTCGTCGATGCCTTCCTCATTCGCATGATCTTCGTGCCGGCCGTCATGTCGATGTTCGGCGACAAAATCTGGTGGCTGCCGAAATGGCTCGACAAGAGTCTCCCTGATTTGGATATTGAAGGCGAGAAACTGCTTCATGAACTGAATGAAAAAGATAAAGATAAAGCGATACGCACGAATACTGGAGAAAACTCCATCTAAAGATAGCTAAAACTGCCGGGAAGCTTCCCGGCAGTTTTTTTGAGTAAAAGTTCCTTACGAATATTTTGCGCTGAGCATCTTTCTGGCGGCAGCTATAAGAGTTCGCAAAAGTATGCGCGAATTCGTGAATGTTCATAAACTAACAGCTTACCGTTCTTCGTTAGCTAGCACAGACCCGATTGCGCCCTGTTCGCTTGGCTTTGTATAAGCAGTCATCTGCAATGCTAAACACTTGAGAAGCATCAGGTATGTTTTCTGGATAGGTAGCTACCCCTATGGAGATGGTAAGGCGAATATTCTCTGTAGCAGAAACCGGAAAAGGATGTGCTGCTACTTTTGCCCGGATACGCTCTGCCACTTGTAATGCCTGATCATGTGGACAGTCAGGCAAGATAACAGAGAATTCTTCGCCGCCATTTCTTGAAACGATATCAAATGAACGGCTAACATCCTTTAAGATCTTGCCGAGCTCTTTTAACACTTTGTCGCCGACAGGGTGGCCATAGGTATCATTGACGTCTTTAAAGTGATCAATGTCGATAATCAGTAAAGATAATCTTTCCTTTTTCTCTATCGCATTCGTAATCAATGTGTTCCAAACGGCATCGAACTGGCGAACATTATTTAATCCAGTTAAAAAGTCAGTCGTCGACTCTTCTTCATATTTCAGTAACAGATATTGCGTTTTTCGGATGTATTCCGTCACGAAGATAGCCGTGCATCCTCCGAATAATGAAATAACCCAGTAAGAAGGAATCAAATTTTTCAAGATCTCGCCATCTCTGATCAATAATGTGATGATGACGCTGAAGACAATATTTGAGAAAACGACCATGGCTATACCTAACTTGTATGAGGGTGGACTATTCTCTTTCTTGTTTAGAAATCGATGAATAGCGATAAAACCGCTGATTAAGATAACCATTAAGATCATTGCAGCTAAGGAAGACATATTAAAGCCAAAGACAAACCGGCCTCCTATAATGACTGCCGCACTGATGATAGCCTGTGGTACACCTAAGAAAATAATAAGCAACATAACAGGCACAAACCGCAAATCTACGATAGTTTCAGGGGTGACTTGAATGGAGAAATACATAAGCACTGTTCCCAAAAGCCCACCCGCAAGGCCATCCGTTAGAATAGCTTGAAGAGGTGATTTTTTTTCTAAACCAAGTTTCAATCTTAATTGCATATAGAGAAAAATTAATGAAATCAACACACATAAATTAATAAATAAGTCGTCGACTAAGGATAACAACGCTGACGCTCCTTCCGGTATTCCAGATGTTGAATGGGTTGTTGGGATATAAATAGGGAAGAAAAATATATCGCTATTAAGCAGATAGGTTTTCTAAAAAGTGATTCGTATGGAGATACACGGTTCGAAACAAAGAAATAGAAGTTCATCTATCTCATCCTCTTCTTAAGCAGGCATATTAATGGATTTCGAATAGAGGCTTGAACCGAAGTGTAGTAACAAACCCATTTTACTTTCTAATAATACACTTTTTTTAAAAAATATTGGATAATATTTAATTTTTAAAATGAAATGGACTAGCAGGAGGTAACTTCAATGAACTGTTTAGTATTCAATACTTATACAGTTGATTTTGAGAATAGAGGCCTGTCAATATTGTTCTCATTTCGCAAAAAATATCGTGCGATTTTACTTGCTTCATAAGAAGCTTTTCCTTTAAATCTGCCCCATCCTAAGCCCGAATAAAGGCAAAAGCAAAAGGAGTAGCCAAAGCAACTCCTTTTTTAAAGCATTTATTTTACAATCACGCCGCACTTGAGTAATCATTCTAATTAATGAGGACTAGAAATGTCGTTATAAACACTCCTTAAACGCCCATCAAACCAACAGCTGTTTTCGATAATTTGGGTTTGAGGGTAAAACCTTCTCGACCATATTTAAACTTATTGCCACAATGGGATGTATAGTAACTATAATGAACAAAAGGTGTTGGCTGAAATATTTGGCTGAAGCAGACGCCAAACATCAGGCAGGACAGAATAATCATCAAAGTGGCATGTTTTAAGATGTGGTCTAAATTGTTTTCATACCAATGGATAACATAGGGCCGGGAACTGGGGGATGCATAGCCCAGTTCCTTTTTATGCATTTTTTCAGTATATACAACGTTCTCGCTCGGGAACCGACAACAATATAATGGTTAAGCGATCGATGTGCATTCACAAAATTAAGAAAAATATTGCCTGAGTCCTTCGTGGTTGCTTCACATAAATATACAGGAAGGGTTATGAGGGTATATTGGATTTATTCTATTGGAATGATTTTTTATACATGCCCGTTGAATAAAGGCAATCGGTTTAATGTCATGAAAATGACAGGCGGGTTGAGTGAACAGTATGACTCCGGGTATACTAAGTAAGCAGAAAATTTTAATAAAGGGGTTAAGAGGATGAAAGAAGAGAAAAAGCAACAGAAGGAATGGAAAGTTCCACATACATTTGTCATCGTATTTTTCATTGTAGCCCTAGCAGCGATTTCAACTTATTTCGTGCCGGTCGGTCAGTTTGAAACGGAAGAAGTCACGTATGGCGAAGCCGGAGAAGAGTCTACACGTACCGTTCTGATTCCGGAAAGTTTTTCATTTGTAACAGACGATGAAGGAGAATTCGTCTATCTTGGCACTGCCCTTTTTGAAGCTGGCGGTGGAGCAGGGTTCTTGAACTATGTGTTCGAGGGCTTAGTTTCAGGAGATAAATGGGGTTCAGCGGTTGGCGTTGTTGCTTTTATCCTCATCATCGGGGGCGCGTTTGGGATCATTCTCCGGACACGTGCTGTTGAAGAAGGAATCTTAAAAGTCATCGATAAAACACAGGGCCGGGAAGTGCTGATTATTCCTGTCATGTTCTTTCTCTTTTCACTCGGCGGCGCAGTATTCGGAATGGGGGAAGAAGCAATTGCTTTTGCCATCATTCTTGTTCCGATTATGATTCGGCTCGGCTATGATGCGATTACAGGCGTACTTATTACATATGTCGCGACCCAAATCGGATTTGCGACCTCATGGATGAACCCTTTCAGCGTGGCAATCGCACAGGGCATTGCCGATATTCCAGTTCTGTCGGAAGCACCGTTCCGTATCGTAATGTGGGCTGTGTTTACAACTATTGGAATAATATATACGTGGAAGTATGCATCACGCATTAAAAAGGATCCGCAGCGTTCACTTTCCTATAAAACGGATGCTTTTTTCCGGAAAGAAGCAGAGAAGTTTGCAGGTGTGGCATCCAACTTTACTTTGGGTCACGCACTGGTTATCGGAACTCTCGTTGTCGGTATCGGATGGATTATTTGGGGAGTAATCGAGCATGCTTATTACATCCCGGAAATCGCCACCCAGTTCTTCACAATTGGCTTGATTGCCGGCATTATCGGCGTTATTTTCAAGCTGAATTCCATGCGGGTCGATGATATCGCAGACAGTTTTATCGAAGGCGCGAAAGATCTGCTTCCGGCTGCACTCATTGTCGGGATGGCGAAGGGCATTGTGATCATTCTTGGCGGTGACAGTCCGGATATGCCGTCCATTCTTAATACCATGCTTTACGGGGCAGGACAGCTGATTGGCGATTTTCCTGCTGTGCTTTCCGCATTATTCATGTTCGGATTTCAAACCATTTTCAATTTCTTCGTCGTTTCCGGATCGGGACAGGCTGCTCTTACAATGCCTCTGATGGCTCCGCTTGCAGACATTTCAGGTGTTTCACGGCAAGTGGCCGTATTGGCGTTTCAGCTGGGTGACGGATTGGCAAACATCTTTGTTCCAACGTCTGCAGCACTGCTGGGAACGCTCGGCGTCGCGCGGATTGAATGGGGAGTATGGGCAAAATTCATCTTTAAATTTCTTTTGTTCCTTTTGGTGTTATCATGCGTGTTCATTGTAATCGCCGTATATATCGGTATTTGATTTGTTCGGTATAAAAACTTTTTAAATGGAAAGAAAGGAGACTGAAGAGATGCTGACGCTTATAAAGAACGGCGAGGTTTATACCCCCGAATCGATCGGGAAAAAAGATATTCTGCTGATTGGGGGAGAAATAGGGCTGATTGCTGAAGAGATAGCAGTTCCTTCCCTTCCTGTTCAAGTTCACGTGATCGAAGCGGCAGGCAAAATAGTTGCTCCGGGGTTCATTGATGCCCATGTCCACATCATGGGTGGCGGCGGAGAAGGCGGATATCGAACACGCACCCCTGAGCTTGGGCTGACCGATGCGACACTGGCCGGCGTCACGACACTTGTCGGTGTAATAGGAACAGATGGTACGACCCGGACCATGTCCGCTTTGATAGCAAAAGCGAAAGGGCTGAAAGAAGAAGGCCTTTCGTGCTATGTACATACGGGATCTTACCAGGTACCGATCAAAACACTGACAGGAACACTGGAAGATGATCTGATATTAATTGAAGAGGTGATTGGGGCTGGTGAAATCGCGATTGCAGATCATCGTTCATCTCAGCCGACAGTTGAGGAACTGGCAAAAATCGCTTCCGCTGCCCGAATCGGTGGAATGCTCTCCGGAAAAGCTGGAATTGTAAATGTCCATGTCGGTGATAGTCCTGATGTATTGTCACTTATTGAAAAAGTAATCGAGACGACGGACATTCCGATTAAGCAGTTTTATCCGACCCATATTAACCGTAACCCATATCTTTTTGAAGCGGGTATTGTTTATGCCAAAAAAGGCGGCTATATAGATTTCACCACAAGTACGATTCCTAAATTTCTGGAAGAGGGTGAAGTGAAGGCAAGTACTGCCTTGAGAAGAGTCCTTGAGGCTGGCGTGGACCCGAATCTGATAACATTTACTTCCGATGGGCAGGCAAGTTTGCCGGACTTCGGTCCTGAAGGCGAATTCAGAGGTCTCCAGCTCGGAAAAGTTGACTCCCTTTTCAAAGCGGTACGGGAAGCGATTCTCGAAGAAGGAATATCGTTACCGGATGCTTTGCGAACGATCACGGCGAATCCAGCATCAATTCTGAAAATGAAGTCCAAAGGCGTCATTGAAAAAGGCAGAGATGCCGATTTGGTCCTGATAAACCAGGAGGACTTTAAAATTGATACAGTTATAGCGTCAGGAAAAATAATGGTCCAGGAAGGCAAGGCTGTCATCAAAGGGACATTTGAATAAGCAGACCGCACAGGACGAAACACTTTTGGTAAAGAACACATAGCTCTGCCAGGATTCACCTATGGATGTTTGAAGATTCGACATTCGTAGGTGTTTTTTGTTTTTCGGGAAATTATTCAGTGTTGTTGTGTAAAGATCAACGAACTTTCTTTAGTCAGACAAAGAACTTAATCCCCTATATTGATAACTGAAATCAACGACTTTATCAAGTATGATGTGGAGAGAAGCCAGTCACTCATCAGAAAGGATGGTTCCAATGGCAGTTACGCAATAGCAACTCAAGGAATGGTAAGAAATCCCCTTTATTATCCGACGTAATGGGTTTTCGGCCGGTGTTCTGGCTGAATTCGAGTCACACGAAAACTTCGGATATCGGGCAACTGGGAGTAACGAAAGAGGAAATGCAGGGAGCTGAGGAGCTATGGCAGCTTAGAGAGCCGCCAACAGAAAAAAGAGAACCTGATGGCTTATTTTGTCGATGATGAAAACTCAAAGCATTTGTTCCTTAGTTACAGCACTGCGGCTTTCCGGCTGAAGGAGCAACTGGATGAGCTGGATATCAAAGTGGATGCCCTCTATTGTTTCTTTGTGGAACCGACGCATTCGCCGCGATTTTCCATAATTTATGAAACGAACACCAAAACAATGTGGAATTTTTACTGGAGGATATGCTGCGCTTTGAAGGGGCTCCAGGGTCTTATGTCCAATATACGCATGCGAGAGCCTGCTCGATTTTGAGAAAGTCCGGAGCAACACCCGAACATTTGGCACCGGCGGGTCTGGATGATTCCTACAGTTGGGAAACCATAAAACAATTGATGGAATTTTGGAAGACAATTCTCAAAAGCCACACACTTTGCGAACCATTTGCCATTGCGAAATATGCGGTCAGCCTGGTGCGGAATTTTAACAAATACTACATCCATATCAAAATTCTGGTAGATGGTGAAAAGAAAGAGGGGCGTTTGTCGATGGTTTTCGCTGTCACAGTCGTTTCAAAGGGAAGCTTTCGATTGCTGGGAATCCAGGCACCTGTTGAAATATAAGTTGCCACTTTGAGCAGTACACTGACGGCTGGTAATGGACTAGGAAAGGAGAGATGATGATGGCGAACATCCGCATGCATGAAGGATATAATGAAGAGGAAGCAGGATTTATACGATACAATTTGGTCAGGCATAACAAATCGAAAGTCGCTTATACCGAAGAAGAGAAAATGAGCTTTGTGTTGAAGGATGAAAAAGGCGATATCGTCGGAGGGCTGGTCGGTCATACGGACTGGGAATGCTTTTTCGTGGATCTCCTGTGGGTGGGCGATTCCTTGCGCGGTATGGGAAAAGGCCAGGAATTACTGGAGACGGCTGAAGCCTATGCACGCGAACAGGAATGCCGGTTGATGAGGCTGGAAACCTTCAGCTTCCAAGCGCCAGATTTTTATAAGAAATTGGGATTCAAGGTTTTTGGGCAATTGGAAGATTTCCCGAAAGGTTTCACGCATTACTATATGTACAAAGAGCTTTAAGTTAGAAAATTAGATAAAGGATGCGTCTCGTTGTTTCAACTGATTTATTCAAAATTATCAAAACAAGTTTGAGGAGCAGCAAAGTTATCGGCTCAATTGCGTCCTCTACAGCCAAGATTTGCTGAATAGTCTTTACTTTACCTGAGACCATAATATCAAAAATATTTACTGATTCTAGAAAAGTGAAATTTGTTGTTGCGCTATCCTTGTCTTGAACCTTGCGCCTATAAAATACTTTATAGGCGTTTTTGTTGTGAGGATATTTTCAATCAAAAGATTTGATGATGGTAAGTCAACGCAAAATCAAACAGCTTTTCTTTAGGAAGACAGCCGGTAAGCAACCGCTCACTTCCATGCCTCTTCACAGTCTCAACGATCCCTCATTTTTTGAGTATAACGTCGAGTGATGAATGGTTCAGGATTCGAAAAATTATTTAGATGGCTAAACTACAAGGCGAGAGAAAATTAATTTAGCTTTGTTAGGCCCTGCAATAATCGAGCAAGATTTTCTTCAATACTTGTTGCTGAATTTCGGGTTGGATGTCTTGGTCCAGATAGGAAATGGACGATTTCAGGGCGACGTTGTTCGTGAAACTTGAGTAGCTGTTGATGATAGTGACAATAAGTTGTTTAGCGGGAATTGAACTAGTGATCGAGCCGTCTTGTTGCCCGTCTTGGATGAGTGGTTCAAGCAAATCCATGATCTGGCGTTGTCTTGCCAGGTAGCGTTCAATCTCAGGAAGTGGTTCGGTGCGGAACGAGGCATAACTTTCGAATGCTTCCCGGAAGCGGGCGGATTTATAATGTTCGGCTTTTTGTGCATCAAGCAAGGTGTCGAGCAATTGTTCCAGCCGTTCGAAGACGCTTGATTTCTTGGAGATGATGCGCTTGAATTCGGTTTCCACGGCATCTAGTGAACGGATGGCGACTTCTACGATCAATTCGTCTTTTTTGGGGAAATAGCGGAAGACGGTCGCCACGCCAGCACCGGCGCGTTCGGCGACGTCTTTCATTTGCACATCGTTCAGCCCGCGTTCTGTGAAGAGTTCTTTAGCGGCTTCGACGATTTTATCGGTTTGCAGTTGTTTGTTTTCTTGTCGTTTTGATGGCATGACAGTTTCACTCCTTGCTTTTAGTATAGCGCTTTAATTGAAGTAATGACGGGGTGGGAGTATACTTGGAATAAATTGATAGTCGAACTATCAAAATTTAATTCGAGGTGATCGCAATGAGATTAGAAAACAAAGTAGCCATCATTACTGGGGGCGGGTCTGGCATGGGAGAAGCGGCTGTGCGCTTGTTTGCAAAAGAAGGAGCAAAAGTCGTTGCCACCGACATTAATTTGGGAGCAGCCGAAAAGGTAGCGCAAGAGGTAAGAGCAGCGGGTTTTGAAGCCGTGGCCATGAAGCAAAATGTGGCGGACAAATCGGATTGGCAAGAAGTCATCAGCCAGACTATTGAAACGTTCGGCAAACTCGATGTTCTCGTCAATAACGCAGGCATTTCCGTCGCTAAAGATTTCCTGGATCAAACCGAAGAAGATTTTGCGAAGGGCTTTGCGATCAATACAAACAGCGTCATGTACGGCATGCAGCTGGCCATTCCGCATATGATTGAAAACGGCGGTGGGTCGATTGTCAATGTGTCATCGATTGCAGCGTTGACCGGCATGTCAGGAGCCGGCGTTTATACGGCGTCAAAAGGCGCGGTGCGATCGATCACTAAAGCGGCAGCTGTCGATTACGGCAAACAGAACATCCGTGTCAACTCGGTGCATCCCGGCTATATCGTGACGCCGATGAGTGCAGAGTATATGGAAAGCGACAAATTCCGCCCCCATTTCCTCGCACAGATTGCGCTTCCTGAACTCGGCAATGCAGTCGAAGTCGCCAATGCAATGTTGTTCCTCGCCTCAGATGAAGCAAGCCACATCACGGGCATCGAGCTTCCGGTAGACGGCGGCGTCACCGCAAAATGAATAAGAGTGAAAAAGATGGAAGATACAGCCTTGGCTGTGTCTTTTTTTTCATATGTGAGTTAATGGCGAATCGTTTCCTATGTGAAATATAGCAAGGCAGGTCTTCGATATTGGAAAAACCTATTTTAATTGCTTATATTTTCATTTATACTGTTACTTTCCTATCCTGTTTTAATTTTAAAAAGTTTATTTCTATAATCGGTTGGGTATATAGGTTTATAGAAGGATACTAAATGACTACCCTCTGTAAACTGCTTAAAGAAAATAGCTCGTAGATAAAAAAGACAGATCGAGCTAGGTAACTCTTTTTTGATGATTTCTTTGGTTTTTATAAGGATTTTTAAAACAGAAAGTTATTGCCTCAATTTAATAATTTAAACAGGTCAAATGCTTTAGACTATAGCGCTATAAGCAAAGCCGCAAAGAATCTAGGGATTCTTTGCGGCGTTTTTTCTAAGGCCGCTAATTAGAGGCTATAAAACGACGATTTTCGAAAGGGAGTAATTTAATGGAAATGGCATTGGAAAAGAAATATCGCTCTCTGGCTATGTATTTTTCAGAATCGACTAACCAGATTATTACATTGAAGTTCTCAGAAATTGAAAAGATTATGGGATACAGTCTTCCTAGCAGTGCTTATCTAAATTACAGTTGGTGGAAAAAAACGAAAGCCCCTGCGAGACATTACCAGGCATGGACAGCTGCAGGGTATACTGTGAAATATGTGCAGCCTAATCAGTATGTCGTGTTCGAGAAAAAGGATTTTGTGCTGGAAAATGAGGGGCATAAGGATGTTTTGATCATCCGCCCTGCCTTACACGGAGATGCCCGGTTTCTTTCAGAATTGCATAAAGGAGCGAAAATGGAATCAGAGTTTTTAGTCTACGGGCAGGAACAGCAGGAAATCTCACTTAAAAGAATTAGGCAGCAAATTATTGAATGGAATCAAAGTGGCCGCTCAGTCATTTTACTGGCCATTTTGAACGGCGAGCATGTCGGATACATGAACATTTTAGGAGATGAATCGGAGCGGGCTGCTCATCGGGCTGAAGTCGAGCTTGTGGTACAAGCCGATAAGCATGATATTGATATCCTCACAGCCCTTATTCAAAAATCTGAGGAGTGGGCACAGCAAAAAGGCATCAAACGTTTTGAAATTACGATGCTAGAAGAAAACCTCCAGGCTCGTAAGCTTTTTGAACAAAATGCGTATGAGGTGGAGGGAATTCGAAAAAGCTCGGTTTTCCTGCAAGATGAGCTTCAAAACGAAGTATATATGGGCAAGGTCTTCATTTAATGATGAGAAGAATACAAGGTGACTTGTAGTATCGAACAACAGGAGTGGTGTAAGTTCGATTTTTCACCGCCTCATTACACAGAAAATTAAAGCGAGGTAGGTGAAAGTAGAACGTAAGTACTCTGACACCTCAGAAACATTCACATCTTTTTCAAAGGGTGGCACGAAGAAAATGTCGTATTGTTCTCTACTTCATTTGCCCGTTTCAAAAAAGCAGAAAGAACGGTTGTCATGTCTTAAACATGGCAATCGTTCTTTTTGCTTTATAAGCTTGGCTTTCCTCCCATTAAAGAGAAAACATGTTGCTTAGCTGAAGCCATGTGTTAAATGCGAGAGACAGGTGTTTCAATCAAGGAGACAAGGAGAGCGATGAAACGAATATTAAGTCATGTGAGACAGGTTAATTTAGACAGAAAAAAATGGATCATTCAAGTAAAATATCATTTTAGTGAAAAAATTAATAAATACTAGGAGTTTACCTTGTTTTCTGATGGGTATTTGGATTTAAGGGGGGATTTCTATGGCTAGTGAAGAACAGATACTAAAAAGCATCAAATCTAGGGATAAACAAGTCCTGGAGTTAGTGGTAGATAAACATTGCCTATTGCTGTGGAAAATTTGCCAAAAATCTCAGAATGACCCCCTTGTGTCTGAACGTCTAGTTACCGAGGTTTTCCAGCAACTCTGGCAGAATCCTGAAAAATTCACAGGAGAAAAGAAGCTTTTGCTGTTGCTGATTTTATGTTGTAAAGAAAAAATAGCGGAATTAGGAAATGAAACAAAAAATCACTTTTCAAAAGATGAAAGTGATTCATCCCAAAAGTGAGTGTCATTCATAAAGAACCTATTCTTTCAAGAAACAGTGATGAAAACTGAGGAGGCATTTACTTGAGAGTGGAAGAGGCCAAGAGAAAGCTGTCGGCTACACTGCCGGGTTTAAAAGGAGTAGCCAAGGAAGAAAAATTTGAGCATGATTTAGAAGATCCGGAACAGCGCTTCGAAGAGCGAGAAATTCGAAAAATAGCGGACCATTTATATGGGTTGATATATTCCATTGAGTATCTTCAAAAGCCAATTCGATTTTCAGGAAAGATTGTGAAACGGCCAGATGGGCGCTACGAGATTGAACAGACTGAAGAATTCTTTATATCTGGCAGCCCGATTGAGATTTGGAAAGAATCTGAAGAAATATACGAGCGAACAAGAATTGAGCACGACGGGACTGATTATTTTGCCGTGGGGATAAAGCAGCCTTTGGCAGGTCTTCAAGCAAGATGTCGATGAGATAGTGGTTATTGTTGCAATAAGAGCAACAATACTGCAAGCGTCTAATTTTCGTCTATAGCTAGTCTGAGAAATTCAGGACAAGTGATTTGCTGGATTTAATTGAATTACTTCTTTCCTGCAGGAGAGTTCAATTGAACGATCACCTTCGAAATGAAAGAAAGTCATCTTCTGCAACCCATCGACGCGTTATTCTTGAATACGCCGTTAAAGAGGGTGGACGAACCTTCGTATTCAGAAGGTTTGATGCATGAAGATAATATATGGATTATGCTTATGTTCTAAGCCAATTAAGGCGTCAAAAAGCACCGCAATTTACAATTCGCGGTGCTTTTATTATTTCAATATCACTCCAGACATTTCTGGGTCATTTTTCATTTGGATTTGAAAAACAAGTCCCCCGAAAAGTAGCGACTATATAATTGGAAAGCGGCGAATCCTGATTGATTTGATGACGATTTGGTCATTAAGCATTATATGCAGGATTATTGGAAAGTATCCTAATTTAACATGAAATGCGGCTGGCATTCATCATAACATTCAATATATTTCTGATTAAGCCAGTTCTTATCTTCTCATTTCGAAGAAAAACTCCTCCTAGAATAAACACGGGGATAGGTGCTGAAACTTTTACTATTAGAATAAGTGGTTTATTTGAGCTTATCCCGTAAACTCGATATCTTTCGTCTCCTGCAATGTAACAAAACCGCTTAATAGGCCATTTTGGTGGTCGATAATTTCCTGTGCGCTCATCGTTTTCGAATCCCAGGTGCCGTGTGCGTCTTTAGCGAGTGTCACTTCAAATCCCAACTGGCTGGCGCTGCGGGTGGTCGCGTTAATGCAATGCTCAGTCTGGTTGCCCGCAATAACAAGGTTGTGTACTCCATTTTTTTGCAATATCTCCAGCAATTCATTTTCATGGAAGGAATCCGGCGTCCATTTTTGGATGACGGCATCCCCTTCTTGAGGAGTGATGGACGGATGGATTTGCCAAAAGTCGGTACCTTCTACGAGGCCTGCGTCGTTATGCTGCACATAAATGATGGAAACATCGGCTGAACGTGCTTTTTTGATCAATGACTGCAAATTCTCGAGCAATTGTTCGCTTTGATGGACGGGATTGGCTGGGTCGAACATCTCATTTTGGGCATCAATGATTAATAAAACTGTCTTCGGCATCGGACATTCTCCTCTTCAGTTATTGTTTTCCTTTATTTTATAGAGCTTGTGATTGCTTGTATATCAGCCGGCGTGAAGAATGGCTTTCTGCAGGGGAAAATATGGAATAGCTAGTAAACATCTTTTTTTAAAAGTGAAAAGAGCAATTAAAGTGAATCGAAACTCAGTAAAACCGAATTTTCAAAAACTGGGGACTATAATAATGTTTTATCCAAAAAATATAGGGAAGTAGGAACTATAAGAGGCTTAATTGGTAAGTACATACATATATGAGATTTCATCCCGGCTTCTTAATACTATGGAATAGGACGTGTTTACATGTTGAAAAAAATGATACCTGCCTCCTTTGTGACGGTGCTTGCGGTAGGGAGTGCCACTCCGGCTTTAGCCGAGGAAATGAGTGCAGTCGACGTACTGCAAAAGTCCAACGAGGCGATGTCATCGCTTGATAGTTACTCCAGCAAGACCACTATGGAAATCACCATGCCTGATATTGCCACTGGAGAAACGACGACGATTCCGATTCATACGGAAGAAGATGTGACGTTCAATCCGTTTGCGATGCATCAGACGGTCACGACTTCCGGCCCTAATGGAGAAGAAGAGACCTTGGAGACCTACTGGACAGAAGATGGATTTTACCAGGAAGACCCGATGCAAGGTTGGGTGAAATTGCCGAGTGAACTTTCTGAGGGCTTGGATGAACTGATGGCGATGACGACTGCCGGCGATCAAGTGGCCCAGGCTGAAGCGCTAGGGGAAGATATGTCGGTGGAAGACACGGGAGATGCCTACCAGTTGACCTATGAAGGCGACGGAGAAGCATTGATGGAAGCAGTTATGGCTTCGTTCGAGTCCATGATGGGTGAAGAAGACGCGGATATGTCCATGGAAGGCATGATGGAAGAAATCAATTTCAATGAGCTCAGCTACGAAATGACCATTGCGAAAGATACGTTTTATTTGACGGACATGTCCATGTACGTAGATATGGATATTTCAGCTGCTGGCGAAAGCTTGAACATGGTTCAAAGCACGGACATGACGATCAGCAACTTCAACGGTGTAGAACCAATCATGGTGCCACAAGATGTATTGGATAATGCGGTTCCGTTGGAAGGCGTCATTGAAGAAGGTGGCGAATTGCCGGACACTGCTAGCAACAACCCATTATATGCGTTCACAGGACTGGGCTTGGCAACTCTAGGTGCTGGACTGCTGTTGTTCAGAAGACGCACTGCTGCTCAATAAAAAACAAAACCGTATCGTTGTATACGGTTTTTTGTCTTGTAATAAGTTATTTCAATAAAGAGGGAGGTGCAAGCCGGCTCCATGAACAAAGTGTATACAATCATTATTGTCGCAGGTCTATTGATGTCAGGGTATTTTGGCTTCCAGTGGTGGCAGAGTTCGCAGGCCGCTGAAACGGTGTCGCTGGAAGAAATCGAAGGATGGAATCATATAGCGTCAAGCAGCATGGAGCCGTCTAATGAGCCGGCCTCTGAAAGTTCTCTTACTACAGTTCAAGAACCACCGCCTATAATGAGCAATGACATGAATGATTATGAGCAAGGCGAAGAAGTCGGCCGGTTAGTGATTCCGGCTATTGAAACGGGCTATGCCACTTATTGGGGAGCGGATGAAGCAACGCTTGACCAAGGAGTCGGCATGTATGTGAGCGAATGGACTACAACGCCCGACCAGCAGAGGCATACGGTTCTGAGTGGCCACCGGGATACCGTTTTCACGGGACTGGATGAAATGGAAAAAGGCGATTCTGTCTTTTTGGAGTACGAAGGGCAGCGTTATGAGTACGCAGTTGAGAAAATCTGGATAACGGATGCTGAGGATCGAACGGTTATAGTGGATAAAAACGAAGCGACGTTAACCTTAACCACTTGTTATCCTTTTGATTATATTGGCTATGCCCCCGAACGTTACATCATTCAAGGCACACTTGTGGAGATTCAAGAAATGCAATGAGTAAGGTAGCGAGGCACAAAAGAAGAGAAAGTGGATTTCTAATAATAAGAAGCTGCCCCGCCAATAAAGCTCTGTAAATAGAACAAAAACCATCAAGCTTTGATTAGCTTGATGGTTTTTTGAATTTTACCGAGAAACTGAAAGCTTATTTATCATGCTCTTCGTCTGATTTTGGTTCAACCGGAAACTTCGCGAAAAAAATCGTGCCTTCAGGTCCTGTTTCAATAGTGATTGTGGCATTATGGCGTGCCGCCACGGCGTAACAGATGCCCAGGCCGAGGCCTGTGCCTTCATCTTTTGTCGTATAGAAAGGTGTGCCGATTTTATCGATAATGGCGGGATCAATGCCGCTGCCCTGATCCTGCACGGCCAGCACCACGCAATTTTCGTTTTCCAGATAGGTCCCGATGGTCAATGTCTGGCCTTCATCCATCGCTTCCAGTCCATTGCGGTATAGATTGATGATCAACTGCCGAATTTCGTTATGATTCAACAATAGCTCCGGTACTTCCTGCGTATAAATGTGGATTTGTTTGTTTTGGTTGGCTGTATCGATTTTAATCAATGGTGAAATATCGTCAAGGATGGTGTTTAAGCTCATCATTTTCATATCCGAGGTCCGTGTATTGCCAACGGACAGGAATTCAGTGATGATGGCATTCGCCCGGTCCAATTCACCGATCATCAAGTTGAAATGCGCAGCATGCGGCTCTAGTTGTTCGTTCATTACCATCAATTGTAGAAAACCGCGCACCGTCGTCATCGGATTGCGAATCTCGTGGCTGATCCCTGCCGCCATCTGGCCAATCAAATCCAAATTGGCGAGCCTTTTCAGTTCTTTCTCGTATTTTTTCTTTTCTTTGATGTTTTTCAACATGCAGCAGATGCCGTCGTCAAATGGATAGGCGGTAACTTCAAACCAAAAATCTTCCTCATCGGATTGCGTCTCAAAGCGAACCGTCACCCGCTCGTTCATGGCTCGATGGAACTCGGTGTAAGTGAGAGTATCGACAGTTTCAGGAAACACATCCCAAACTTTCTTACCGAGCACTTCATCCGCTTTTTTGCCTTTCGGCAGAAAATGATGCTGGTTGATATAAGTATATTCCCAGTTTTTATTTAGCACAAAAAATCCGTCCGTGATACTTTCAATGACGCTATTGACCCGCTTATTCGCAGCATACAACGCACTTGTTCGATCTTCGACCATACTCTCCAACTGATCCATGTACAATAAATTCGAAAAAACCGGAGCGGTGGCTTCGATAATGGATTGGGCGAAAGGAATCTGTGAATCGGCCGTATGTCGAGCTGCTACAAAGCTGCATGCCGCAGAAACAACACCGTGGACTTTGCCCATAGAAATCATCGGAAGCAGCAACAACTCTTGATGAGCTCCCAAGTCAGCATGGATCGGCTCTTTTTGTGATATGGCACGCTTGACCAGCTCCGAATAACTTTCGGTTAAGCCCATTGTAGCTAGGTGATTCTGCCAATCCCGTTCGGGCATCCCGCTGGCTTCGTAAAATTGGATCGGCGTGCCGCTTTTAGCACTCGATGGTTTTATGATGTGTGCGGCAAAATTCCCGTCTCCAAACGCCTGTTTTAAATAGGCCAAGCAAACGTTCAAGCTTTCTCGGAGTGTTGAGCAGAAAGACAGCTCACGCGCAAGGTCGAGCAATAATTGCTTTTCCTTCAATAATTTGTCCTTTTGGTCGAGGGTCTTTGCGTTTTGAATCGCGACAGCAGCCATGTTTACGTATGCTTCGACACTTTCAATTTCTGATTGCGTCAAATTCATCGGTGTGCCGTAATCGAACAGGAACACCATTCCCATAAAGTCCGTTTCGTAGGAAATCGGCAGCGCCAATAGGGAGTTGATTTGAAAAGCTCCCACCGGCTTCAAGTCCGGCCGGTTATCTGTTGAGGTATCCGCTATATAAATGGTTTTTCGTGTCGCTATTAATTCCGCTGCCAGATTATCTGTTGCGGGATCGATAATTTGCGATTGCAGCGTTACGCCGCTCATCATTTCCGGCTTTCCCGCAAATCCGCGGTACGTGCCATCGTCTTCCGGCAAAAAGATTCCGACAGAGTCGCATCGGACAATTTCCTCGGAAATCGCCGTCGTGACCTGCTGCAGCACTTCGTGCAAATCTAGCTTCGTATTGACAATGCGTGTGATGTTCGCAAGCCTCGAATACCGCGATTGATCATTCACCATACCATATCCCCATTCTCGTCAACTGATCGTTGCTATCATCTGCAAGCACCTTTGAAATTTCTTTTCGAATCACTTTGTTCATCTGTCTACAATATTACTATATCCATACAGTTACAATCCTTTTATTTGTTAATAAATGTTTATCTGAAAAAAATTCCTTTTGAATCGCGACTGGATTCCCAGCAATCTCAAAAACCTCAAGCTTTGATTTGCTTGAGGTTTTTGAGTTAGGTCAGGACAGTATCTGAGGCGTCACTGCCGACGATTTTGGACAATTGCACGCTTCTTTTTCTTCCAGTACTTTAATGTCGGAGCTTAGAAACCAAACTTCATTTGTCTCCAACTTTTCTGAAAAAAATACCGATGGAGGCCCTTGCACTAAGGTTTCTCCATCGGCATTTAATGACTGTTGCTATCAATTTGCAAACGCCTGTCTAAATCTTAATTCATATGATTGATTGGAAGTCTTTAATTAACCCCGACAGCTGAGAACGCTGCTTTGACGCTTGCGACTTCAGCGCTCGATGCGCCATACAGATCCGTTGCCGCTTGGATGGTGGAAACGCGGAAATGGCTGTAGTTGGAGTTCGGCGTCAAGTATTGCGTGAGTGTGCGGTAGTAGATATCGCCTGCTTTCTCGTTGCCGATGCCAGCGACTGTCACGCCGTAATGCGAGCCGCCATTGGCGAGCAGGAACGCGGCTTTATTGCTGATGCCGGAGTTGATGTGGACGCCGCCGTAATCACCCGTTCCTGTATAGCGTTTCGAATAATGATCCGGGTCTCCGCTCAAAGTCGGGTCTTCCATCGAGCGCAGTGCATCGCCTGCGACGTTTGGCGTATAGATGTCTTCCCCTACTTGCCAGTCTGGCTTGTTGTTGAAATGATGTTCGACGAGCGTTCCGAAGATATCGGACATCGACTCGTTGATCGCCCCTGACTCATTCTGATAGATCAAGTCGGCAGAAGTATCCGTCACGGCGTGCGTCAATTCATGCGCGATGACATCCAGTGCGCCTGACAGCGGTACGAACGTAGTGCCGTCACCGTCTCCGTAGACCATTTGCGAACCGCTCCAGAACGCGTTGTTATAGCTGCGGCCGTAATGGACAGTGGAGATCAGTTCCGCGCCGTTGCCGTCGTAGCTGTTGCGGCTATGGACGTCTTGGAAGTAATCGTAGGTCTGGCCAGCGTAAGTATGGGCATCGACCGCTGCGCCGTCATAAGCGGCGTTGTAGACATTATCGCTATCAAGCCACAAAGTGCCCGGTGTGCGTGTACGGTTTTTGGCATCGTAGGTGAAAATGCCGCTGCCTCGAGTGCGGTCGACCAGGTAAGAGCCGTTGTTGTTTACCAAAGTATTGAATGTTTTCGTATCCCCCAATACACCTTTGCCGGTCGCTGTCGAATCATTGCCTGCCAAGCTGGCGCCGCCGCCTGATGGCTTAGCTTCATGGATCTGGTTATAGGAATCGAGGATATCGCCGGTCTTAGCATCTACAAAGTATTGATAATTTCCCGGTTCCGGATAGAGGAATTCGAATTCAGCGCTGTAGGCAAAATGCGCTTGCCCGTCTTTGGAATAGATGACTAATTCCGGTGTCACTTCCGCTTCAAGCTCCGGGGAACTGCCGATTTTTTCTTTCAAATCGGCCGCTGCTTTTTCGACTGCAGCCCCGGCTTTCAAAGTGGCGCCTTTTTTCAAGGATTTCTTATCGTATAATTCCGGCGCCAGATTCCCGGAGATAGAAGTAAGCACACCGTCTTGGTCGACGTGGGCGTTGATCATGGAACCGAACACAGGCACGCCTTTAAATTTCTGCTGAAGCTTCACTTTGGTGAAGCCGAGATCATCTGTTTCCTGGCTGATCACTTTGAAGCTGGAAAGTTCTTTTTTATCGATTTTGTATGTGTCTTCGTTTTCTTCCAAATATGTAAAGACAATTTCTTTTGCATCTTGATCGGATGGTTCAGTCAATGTCCCGGAAATGAAATCGGGCGTCTGGGTGTCTTTATTGACATGGACTTTTTCTGTTTCCTGTTTAGATAGGGTGTCGGCGGAAACCGCTGTCGCGGATAATGCGAGTGAAGCTGCCAAACTTAAAGTCAGTAATTTCTTTTTGCTCATCAAAAGTCACTCCTTCTCGTCTTACCGGTATTGCAACTCGGTAAAAACATCATAACTATTTAATTATTCTGAATATATAGGGTAGAGTATGTGTTTTCATGAGCACCCAAAAGTGATGATTGCACTTCTGGTAAAACGCTTAAAAACTACTTTTGTCTATTTGATAGGTATATCGGATTCAACAGTGGAGCCATTTCTCTATGTAGAAAAGACGCTGAAGATCCTAGAGGTCAATAATTCTAAAAAAACATTTTATTGAAACAATTAAATTTTATATTAGCCTAAAGATGACATCGAGGAAATAACGCAGGTTCATGCTGGATTCCTTGAGATGCTATACTGAATGAAACAGCTTGGCTCGTATGGCAAGAGCCAATAGGGGAGTGTCGATATGGAGACTATATATTTTGCAGGCGGGTGCTTATGGGGCGTGCAGGCGTTCATCAAAACCTTGTCGGGTGTTGAGTCGACCGAAGCGGGACGGGCGAA
Organism: Planococcus sp. CP5-4_YE; assembly: GCF_019042655.1. Classification (GTDB taxonomy): domain Bacteria; phylum Bacillota; class Bacilli; order Bacillales_A; family Planococcaceae; genus Planococcus. Next base: position 30,684 of record NZ_JAHPZO010000001.1, on the reverse strand, counting down.
CGGCGAGACGCAATCGCTTGAAGGCGATTACGACGGTTATGCGGAATGCGTCAAAACCACGTTCGATCCTTCACGTGTGTCGGTCCAGGAATTGATGGGCTATTTCTTTGAAATCATCGATCCATATAGCGTCAATAAACAAGGCGAGGACGTGGGTAAGAAATACAGGACCGGTGTTTACAGCGAGAAGCCTGAACACGCAAAGGTGGCAAAAGCCTTTATTAATGAACGAACAGATGCGGCACGCATTGCAGTAGAAGTCTTACCGCTTGAGAATTATATAGCCAGCGCAGCGGAGCATCAGGACCGTCTGGACAGATGCCCGGATGATTATTGCCATATCCCAATAGCCTTATTGACCAAGTATGCGTAGAGAAAAGGGCGTGAGCAACGAATGATTTCACTTGTACTGACTTTGAGGCGTTTGCTGTCCGCCATTTACCGCATCGGGAAAGAGCCTTTGTTCAGGACCTTGTTGCTGACTTTGGCATTCATCGTGCTGTCGGGGACATTATTCTATTATCAAATAGAAGGATGGACTTTTTTTGATGCCTTTTATTTCGCTTTCGTCAGTCTGATTCCGAGTGGAGTCGATACGGGTCTCGTGCCCAGCGGCAACTTGAGCCGAAGCTTTACGATGATTTATCTGGCAGTCGGCGTCGGCGTGATGGTTATGGTGTTGATGAGGCTCGCATATGCGGTAGTGAAGCTCGAACGGCCTGAGCAATTGGACGTGAAGGCAAGCCAAGCAAAGTCTACACCGAAACAAAAAACTAAATCGAAATAAGAAAGAACCCCAAACGGGCTGCTGTTGAAAGCGGCTGCCGTCCGGGGTTCTTTTTGTACTCTTATTGTTCTTTTGTCGTTGTTTTTTTCCAGCTGTCGTCCATAACCATTTTGCCTGGCCATGTGTAAGCGGTGAGGCCGCCGTCCACCACAATATCCTGGCCTGTCAGATAAGAACTGTCGCTTGAGACGAGGAACAATACCGTCGTAGCGATTTCCTTCGGTAGGCCAAGGCGACCTAAAGGAGCGAGCCATCTATTGCTTTCTCTGAATTCACGTCCCGCTTCTTCCTCTTTCGAACCAGCGAGTTCATCGATCAGCGGTGTTTCGATTGTGCCAGGGGATACGGAATTTGCGCGAATCCCGGATCTTCCGTATTCGATGGCGATGGATTTCGTGAAATTGATGATGCCGCCTTTCGCTGCGTTATAACCGGAGCGATCCAAATCAGCAAAGCTGCCGGACATGGAAGCGTTGTTGACGATCGCGCCGCCATTGTCCATCATAAGCGGAATGAAATACTTGCTCATCAAGAAAGTGCCGCGCAAGTCAGTAGCCGTGATGTCATCGAACAAATCAACAGGGTACTCATGCACTTTGCCGCCTTCTTGGTCGATGCCGGCGTTATTGAACAAAGCGTAAACTGTTCCGTATTGTTCTTTTACTTGATTGGCGAAAGAAGTGACGTCCTCTTCCTTGGCAATATTCACTTGGAAGCTTTTCGCTGTGCCGCCGCTTTCATTGATTTTGTCGACCGTTTCCTGCAACGCTTCTTCTTTAATATCAGCGAGCAAGACGATGGCGCCTTCTTGTGCAAATACTTCTGCTGTCGCTTTCCCGATGCCAGTTGCTGCACCTGTAATAACGGTTACTTTATCTTGTAGTTTACCCATGTGCTATTCCTCCTCTATATAGTATGTTCTTGAAAATCTAACTATCAAACCGTCCATAGCTGGTGGCGGAGTCTTCTTTTAATTGACAATACTTTATTTAAAATACCACCTTAAATATGCATTAAACCGGCTTTTCCAATGTAACCGCTTAACAGTTTAAAACTTTTTATAAAAAAATGTGATCTAAATCCAAACCCGCCCCGTTGAGCTTATAAGAAAACAAAAAAGAGGAGTGGTTAGATGAAAATGAAAAAGCTTTTATTACCAGTAGTAGGGGCATCCCTGTTAGTTCCGGGAATCGGTTCAACCGTATTGGCAGCTGAAGAAGCGCCGCCGACAGAAACAACAGGCGTGGAACTTCGCGCAACGTTGGATTCGCTATTGTCCGAGCATTATGCGCTCGCAGTGGATTCCATGATGAAAATTTACGATGGCGACGAAGCAGCAGAAGAAGCCATGGCGGCACTTGATGAAAACGCAGCCGATATGGAACCGGTCATTGCTTCCGTTTACGGGGAAGATGGCGGAGCGGCTTTCGTTGAGATCTTCGATAAGCACAATATGGGGACAGATGACTACGCAGCGGCCGTGAAAGCGGATGACGCAGCGATGCAACAAGAAGCATTGGACCAAATCCAATCATTCGTCGATGAAATGGGCGAATTCCTCGGCACGGCAACGGAAGGCAACCTTCCGGAAGATGGTGCGACAGCCGCACTTCGTGAACATGAAGATTATGTACAAGGCACGTTTGACCTCTATGTAGAAGGCGATTACGAAGCTGCTTATACGATGTACATGGAAGGCTTCACACAAATCTTCGGTGCAGGCAGCGCCATCAGTGGAGCGATTTCAGCTCAGTTCCCGGATCAGTTTTCTGACCCGAACACACCAGCTGGCGACTTCCGTTCAACAGTGAACCGCATTGCAGCAGAACATTTCGCCCTTGCGCAATTGAGCATGGCAAAAGGCTATAACGGTTCAGCTGACTTCGATTTCGTTAACTGGGCTCAAGACCAAAACACAGAAGAGTTCCGTTCGGCGCTAGCTTCAGTCTATGGTGAAGAAGCGAGCAACCAGTTTGTAGAACTATGGAATAACGAACACATCGCTGTCCAAGGTGACTTGGCAAATGCGACAGCTTCAGAAGATGAGCAAGCGAAAGAGCAAGCTGTTTCGACGTTGACTAGCACATTCGCAACAGACCTTGGCACATTCTTGAACACAGCAACAGAAGACCGTATGCCATTGGATGAAACGATTGCCGGTGTGGAAGCACACGAACAATCGGTTGTAGATACATTCCAGCAATACGTGAACGGCGACTATGCCGCTTCATATGACTCCTACCGTGCAGGCTATGCGATCATGTTCGATATCGGGAAAGGATTGAGCGGCGCCATCGTCGACCAATTCCCAGAGAACTTTGAGAACACAGCAGCTCCTGACAAGATGCCTTCAACTGGATTCGGCGGCATGTCCGGCCAATCCAATACGATGATCTTGTGGGTAGCACTTAGCGCATTGATCTTCATGGCAGCTGGAACACTAACGTATCGTCAAACTAAAAAGCAGTAATAAATGATTGAAAAAGGAAGGGCACTGGCCCTTCCTTTTTTTATGATTGGTTCTTCATTCAATTCTAATGTATAAGCTGTGAACCCCTATAAATAGTGCTTATCAGCCAGGCTAAAGAACTTTGGAAATAATAACAGCAGAAAAGTACAGGGCAATGGTATAATTTGATAGAAAGAAAGCTGTTTTTCTCGATTCTCCAGTTTGTCGGGCATGAAACTTCTTCTTTAAATGAAAAGAGCCGCTGTTCCTTATTGAAGACTTCGAAAAAATTGCGGATCGCGCTGTGAACGAGTTTGACTTTCCACTCGTTTGCGCTTATGAAAAAAAGAAGATGCCTCTTCATTTAAGGGAAAGTTTGATGAAAACCCATCCTCATATCTTGTCAGAAGATGAATTGATTGCTTCGCCGCAGTCCCAATCAGTTCCGAACCAGGCTTAATCCGATTTTTTCATGTATCCCGAAACTTCATGCAGCATCAGATCGGTTTATTATGTCGGTGTCAGAAAGCCTGCACATTGCAATCGAAGAACCGCTTATAGTATCTTTAGGAAAAGTGCGCCAATTTTTCCTTGGACACTCCCCATAGAGGAGGGATCATATGCAGTACCAGACAATCAGTCCTTCCAGAAAATTTCAGAATTTCAATGATGCAGCCAATCAGATCTTAAATATGCTGAGCAGGCAAATGGACATCAATACGCTTTTCATTGCTGAAAACGACGGAAAGACCAATACCATCAAAAAAGCGTTCAATAGAAAGGAACAATTGGTAGTCGAAGACAGCCAGTCGCCGCTTGACCAGACTTTCTGCAGCTTAGCGATCAATTATGGAAAAGAACCGCTATTGATCGAAGATATATCAAAGGATGAAAATGCCGGCACCTTGCCCATCGCCTCCCAATTCGGCAACGGAGCATTTATCGGCATCCCGATCTATTATGAAAACGGCGAAGTCTACGGCACCATTTGCGGCTTGGACAAACACCCGGTTTCTTTCACGGAGGAACAGCAAGAGATGTTTGAGATGATGTCTTCTTTGCTGAGCTATATCCTGGAGCTCGACAAAGCCCAAAAAGAAATTCAGACCTTATCATCGCCGCTCGTGCCTTTGTCGGATGAGATTTCGATCCTGCCGATCATCGGCCACATTACGCTCGAACGCGCTTATCAATTGATTGATGACGTAGTGATGAAAGCAAGCGAAGGCATCGATTTTCTCATTTTGGATTTTTCAGGAATTACACAAATCGATCCGCGTATCGAAGAGCCTTTGTTGGATTTGATTAAAGCACTGAAAATCATGGGAATTTGTCCGATTATTACGGGCATTTTGCCGACGATGGCGATGCAAGTACCGCATTTCGCCCATTCCTTGAAAGGGGAAAAGATGGAAGCGACTTTGAAGATTGCTATCGAGCAGCTTGGTTTTGAATTAACAAAGAAAAATGAATTCGCTGACTCCCGTCGGAAATAAATTCATAGAAATCCTGGCCCTGGCTGGAGGTGCTTCTAAGCATCCTTAGCTGGGGCTGTTTTGTTGCTTTATCAGAGTGTAAGCAGAAGGAAGCTATACATAGTAACCGTAAATCGAAAGCCGGTTCAATGTGTTGACCGCTGTCATAAAGGGTAAAGTGTTAGCACAAGAAAATGGTGTCAAAGTTAAAAGTAAAAGGAGGGTTTTCGAGCGGTTCAATCCAAACACAGCTTTTGGAATGTCTTTATCGCCAGATGTTTCACAAATGCTGCTAAGTGGCTCTTCAAATACAAACTGCGTAATCAAGCCATAGAGTAAGGAGGGATTAAGATTTCATTCGAGTGGTTCAGTGCTATCAGTAACCTTTTTATAATTGTAAATATTGTGTTGGCATTTTTCATTTTATTTTTCGAGCGGAAAACGGCTTCTTCAGCATGGGCATGGATCTTAATCCTGTTCTTTATCCCAATTCTGGGCTTTGTGCTGTATTTACTGTTCGGAAAACCGTTGAGGCGCAACCGGCTGAATCGGCCGGTTGCTTATGAGAACCGTGACTTCACGGATCTGCAGGATCGCCAGCTCGCGGAAATGAAGTCAAGAAGCTTCCAGCCGCCAGTTGCACTCAAAGGGAAATGGATGGACATTGTTCAAATGAATGCTGCGCGGACCGACGCGCCTTTGTCGACAGCTTCGGATATTCAAATCTTTAATGATGGCAAGCGGAAATTCGATGCCTTGTTTGACGATATCCGTGCTGCCTCGAAGCATATCCATCTCCAGTATTTTATCCTCAACAATGATGATCTCGGAAACAGCCTCCTGTCGCTGCTGACTGAAAAAGCACAGCAAGGCGTCAAGGTGTTGTTCCTCTATGATGATTTGGGATCAAGCAGCCTGCCGAAGCATTTCTTCGATGCGTTCCATCAAGCAGGGGGCAAGTCGGCTGCGTTTTTGCCGGCCATGCTGACGAGCATCAATCCTCGGCTTAATCACCGAAACCACCGGAAATTGGTTGTGATCGACGGGCAGGTCGGCTATACCGGGGGATTTAATGTCGGCGATGAATACATCGGCCAGAAAAAAGAATTCGGCTATTGGCGCGATACGCATCTGCGTATTGAAGGCCAGGCGGTGCATTCCTTGCAGAACCGCTTTTTCATTGATTGGAACCAGGCAGCTGAAAAATACCCGATGAAGTATGCAGAAACCTATTTTCCCAAAATGGACCACTCGCCTGGCATTCCGATGCAAATGGTGGCAAGCGGGCCTTTGGAAACGCATGAAGACATCAAGAATGGCTACTTGAAGCTGATCCATCATGCACGAGAATCGATTTACTTGCAGACACCCTATTTCATTCCTGATAAATCCATCATGGATGCACTAAGGACTGCGGCGCTTGGCGGGGTTGATGTGCAGCTAATGATCCCGCATTTGGCAGATCACCTTTTCGTCCATTCGGCGACATTATCTTTTGCCCGCGAGCTGCTCGAAGACGGCGTCAAAGTTTTTAGCTATCAGAACGGCTTCCTGCATGCCAAAATGCTGGTAATCGATGGACAGGCTTATTCGGTGGGGTCGGCTAATATGGACGTCCGCAGCTTTGCCTTGAATTTCGAATTGAATGCTTTTGTCTACGATGCCGATTCTGCACTGGAATTGGCGGATATCTTCCGACAGGACCGCAAGCTCTCTGTCGAATTAATAGAAGCAGACTTCAAGAAACAGCACTGGATGGATAAAGCCAAACAGGATATTGCGAAACTGGTATCACCGATCCTTTAAAGTCCGTGATCATTTTCCCGGAAAGACACAAAAGCTTGAGGCTTTCATTGCCTCAAGCTTTTTTAATTGTATTGGTGTCATTTATAGAAGAAGAACAGCGTAAAAAAAAGATTCTATAAACACGAGAAATCGTATACTATGACAAGAGAAGTAATTTTACATTGAAGGATAAATTTTGAAATTTTTTTCCTGTATAAAAACAACGAAGAGCTGGGGGCGCGGCATCATGTATAAATCATCGGAAAAAGGCATCAGGCATAAATATCTTCGAATAACATTATCTTCTTTACTTATTTGTTCCTTTTTGATTGCCGGCATTTATTTTTATATGAACAAGCTGCAAGAGGATAAACTGGAAGAATACGATCAGCTTGCCCAGAAGCAGGAAACCTTGCAAGGGCTTTCCGAAGCCTTAAATCAGCTTTTTTTCCGCACTAGAGGATATTATGCTTTTCAAAATCAGGAAGAGCTAAGGTTGGCATATGTAGAGCTGGAGATTTTGAAGAGTGCAATTGAAAGATTGGAAAGTTTGTCGATTAATAATGAAGAACAAAAAGAAATTGCGGATTTGTCTACATTTATCGCGACATTTGAAGGCCAAGTATTTCCAGATGCGATTGAAGCGGTGGAAAATGACGATTATCAAGCGTTGAGGAATCTTTCTAATGCAGGCACCAATGCTGCTGTGAATGAATTTGTCGCTTTCGCCGATGAATACAAAACCACATCCGAAGCAGAATTGGAGCAATTGAACGAAGACATGATCAGGCAGTCGGAGAATTTTTCGTTCGCGTTGATTTCGTTGTTTATCCTGCTATTTATTATTACAGCCCTGATTATTTATAGAGCGATGAACGATATCGTAAAGCCTTTGGAAGGAATGCGTGAATCCATCGAAGGATTCGGAAAAGGCAAGCAGATTTCTTACAAGCCGTTGGAACGAGCGGATGAAATTGGCTTATTGTCCATGACCTTCCATAGAATGATGAACACCATCCGCAAAAACCAGGAAGACCTGACTTCCCAAAACCAAGCCTTGCTTTTAAACAAAGACCAACTGCAGGAAAAGCAGGCAGAACTGCAAGTGGCCTTGGAGGAAACCGGACAAACGAAGGATCGGTTAATCCGCTTCAACGACTTGAACCATATCCTGTCATTCACTTTGGATAAACAGAAATTGATCAATGCTACACTCAAGTACTTCACCGACACTTACGACATCGATACAGGTGTTTTATGGCTGCCGGGCTCTGGTGAATATGCGTTAAAAGGGTTCACGAAGGATATGTTTGAGCAATTCCAAGAACAGCAAATTCCTTATTTAACAGCCCGCCTGCAAGAAGATGCATCCTTTACAGTCACAAGGGAAGCGCTGGAGCAAAAAGGCTTTGTGGATGGTCCTGTCTATGTCCATGATTTGTACGCTTCTGTGAAAAATGAACAAAACGAAGGCATTGCGCTAATCGGCTTGTCGCGTGTCGGAAGAGCTTTTTCAGAAGAAGAAGAAGCCGATATTGATGGATTGCTGAAACGCATCCATTTGGCAATCGACCGGATCCAATTGTATGATGCGGCGATCCATGAACGAACATTGAATGAACGCATCGTCAATAATATCAATGAAGGCATTCAGTTCATTGCGAAAAATGGCAGCATGGTGCAGCGCAATGAAACGATGTGCACGATGCTGAGTTGCGGGAATGCGCCGCTGGATGCGGTCATTCCACAAGAGGTATGGGTCCACAAGATGGCCGAACAAACGACCACTTCAGAGGCGATGATTGACTTCCTCAACATGTGCATCCGCAATAAAGAGAGTGAAGCAAAGACCTTCCAATATACCGTCAAAGCTCCTTATGAACGAGTGATCGATGTCTATAGCACCCCGGTCATCGTCGATGGGGAGCGCACAGGGACAATCTTTGTGCACCGCGATATCACGAGAGAGCATGAAGTCGACAAGATGAAATCCGAATTGGTCAGTACCGTCAGCCATGAGTTGCGGACGCCGCTTTCGAGCGTACTTGGCTTTACAGAGCTGCTGCTCAATAAGGAATTGAAACCGGACAAGCAAGTGCGTTATTTGAAGACGATTTATAAAGAAGCGATGCGCCTGACCAATTTGATCAACGATTTCTTGGATTTGCAGCGCATGGAATCAGGAGACCAGGTGTACCGGATGGATAAGCTGTCGATGAATGAGCTGGTCATCGAAGCGGCAGAGAAATTCAGAACGCAATCGACCCATTCCATTGTCTTAATCGATGATGCTTCAGACGTTAAAGTGGAAGGCGATCGTGAGCGCCTGACGCAAGTATTGATGAATTTGATCGGCAATGCCATCAAGTTTTCTCCTGAAGGCGGCAATGTGACGATCTGCATGAAAAACAATTTCAATAACCTTCGTGTCTCTATCCAAGACGAAGGAATCGGGATTCCAACTGAAGATATTCCTAAGCTGTTCTCTAAATTCCAGCGCATCGACAATAGTTCGCGACGGAAAATTGGCGGAACCGGACTGGGCCTTGCGATTTGCCAGGAAATCATCGCCAAGCACGACGGCAAGATTTGGATTGAGTCAGAGGAAGGAAAAGGCACGACCATCCACTTTGAGTTGTCGCTCATATCTGGAATCCAGGAATATACTGCACAGGAAGGCGTAGAAGAGAATCCGCCTGTGATGATTGTGGAAGACGATATGAGCCTTGCCCTGCTATTGTCAGAAGAGCTGAAACTCAATGGCTTTAAAGTGATCTACCACACTTCGCCAGGGGAAGCCTTCAAAGAAGCGAAACGCACGCCTTTGGTCGGCGCTGTCGTAGACATCATGCTCGGTGAGGAATTGAGCGGCTGGGATTTGGTCGATATGATGAAGGTGGACCCGGTTACACAGAACATTCCGATCGTTATTTCTTCCGCACTAGATCCATCGGCTGATGCCAGTAAAATCAGCAAGATCAACCATTACCTGACCAAACCGTATGCGCCGGTGAATTTGTCGAAAGTGATGAAGAACCTCCAAAACGGCCAAGAGCAAAATGGTGTCATCTTCTACGCCACATACGGATTAGACGACGAGCCGGAGAGTTGATAAATAGTAAACGAAATGAAAAAAACGACCAGTTCCCAAGATAGGGGGTGGTCGTTTTTTGTAGTGTTAACTATTTTTAAATTTTACGTAGACATAGGGTGCGAAAGCTCTTCTCATCTCAATGAAGCAGTGGGCTATCCAAGCTTCGGAGAACACAGCTTATCAGGACACCAAAATATCTTCCACAAGCGCCAACAATTCCATCGGGCTGAACGGCTTAGACATAAAATAATCCGCCCCATTCAAGATGGCTTTCTCACGGTCTGCGTCCTGTGCTTTCGCGGTCAGCATTAGCACTTTCGTGTCGTTCTGGTCTTTTCTGACTTCTTCAAGCACTTCCATGCCGGTCAGGTAAGGCATCATATAATCCAGCACGACCAAATCGTAGTCATTGGCCCGGATTTTTTCCAGGGCTTCTTTGCCGTCTTCGGCTTCTTCGATCAGGAAATCGTCTTCTAATGTATCCGCGATCAGAATGCGCAAAATGTCTTCATCATCTGCGACCAATATTTTTTTCATAAATATCCTCCTTGCAATTAAGTCGAAATTCCTTTGCGTTTCATATCGCCCCAATGTGCTTTCTTTTGGAAAGTGGCGAAAATTCCTTTGACTCGCCACAACACCATAAGCGGGCGGTACCAAAAGGCCTCAGTCAGCGCCCAGAAATACAGGCGCATCAAATGGGAGACTTTCGGGTATTTGTGCAGCGTCAATTCTTCCAACAATACGGCGAGTGCTGAAATGAGCGACCCGTAGAACACCGTCACCAAGAACATAACACCGGCGACTTGCGGATCGACCAATGAGAAGAAAAAGCCGCCGAAAATGATGAAATAGCCAATGAATTCGAATACGGCGCCGAGCAGTTCGACAAATAAGAAATAAGGCATGGAAAACAAACCGATCGAGCCGTATTTCGGATTGAGCATCATTTTTCTGTGATTCCATAAAGTTTCAAGCAGCCCACGCTGCCAGCGGATCCGCTGGGACCTGAGCACTTCTAGTGATTCAGGGGCTTCCGTCCAGCAGACGGGATCGGGGATGTATTCGATGCGTTGTTTGGATTTTTCTTCCCGCAGCAAACGGTGCAGCCGGACGACCAATTCCATATCTTCGCCGACCGTGTTCTTATTGTATCCGCCCGCTTGGATCACGCGTTCCTTATTGAAGACGCCGAACGCTCCAGAAACAATCAGTAAAATATTCAAATGGCTCAAAGCAAGCCGGCCGATCAAGAAGGCACGGAAATACTCGACGATCTGCATGATGACGATCGGGCTTTTCGGCAGGCCAATCAATTCCACTTTGCTCCTTGAAATGGTCGAGCCATTGGCGATCCGGACAGATCCACCGGTGACGATGATTTGGCCGTCTGATTCGATAATAGGTTTCATGCATTTTAATAGGCCGTCGTTTTCCAAGATGGAATCTCCATCAATCGCACAGAAGTACGGAAAAGAAGAGAGGTTGACTCCGGCATTCAATGCGTCCGCCTTGCCGCCGTTTGCTTTTTTGATAAGGCGGATATAAGGAAAGATCGAAGATTGGTAAATGGCTTCGATTTCTGCAGTTTCGATGTGCATGCGGACAGCGAAAGGGATTTTTTTCATTTTGAATTCTTCGATCATGCGCATTGATGTGCTGTCTTTCGATCCGTCATCAATAACGATAATTTCTTTTTCAGGATATTCCAGTGCCAATAGCGAGCGCACTGTGCTGACAACGCCAACTTCTTCGTTGTAGGCCGGCACCAGTATCGACACCGGGTACGTGGATTGGTTTCTTAAGAAATCCTCTGTGGACTCGCGTTTATCGAGCTTGTTTTCTTTTTTTACTTTCCCATAGGCAAGCGCAAAGAGCCCGAGATAGCTCAGGCTTGAAAAAAGCATATAGGCGATGACGATATAGGATAAAATCAGCGCTGTTTCCTGCATTATTGTTCACTTCCTAAAAGGGAGGTTTTCCATTGATTCGCCATGTCGCGCGCATAGCGGTCGGGGTGGCTTTCTGCGAGATGGGTCAGCACGATATCCCCTTCAGAAAACTGTGTTAAGGCTTCGGCTGAAGAGTAGCGGACCCACCACACCGGATCACCTAGCAGTTCACTGAGCGTTTCTTTATAACGCGACAATTGCAGCTTGCCAGCAATCTGGGCGGCGAACATGCGCTCCGGCCAAGCGGTTGACTGGAAAAACGGTGCAAGGGCGCTTGGAGAATTCATGTACTGCAGATGAAGTATCGCTTTCAATGCCTGGATGCGCATTTCCATATCTGGGTGTTGCAATTCTTCTTCAACGCGTGGAAGAAACAGTGTCATGCCGGCCAGGCCAATATAGGAAACGGCAGAATGTTTCAGCATCTGGTTGTTAACTTCATCCTTTAAAGCGGCATCCAATTCATCTAGTTTCGTCAGTTCGTCCAGCCGTTTGAAAACATCGATATACAAGCGGGCCGGGGCGTCGGGGTATTTTGCAAGCGCGTCAATGGCCACCGTCTCGTTTAAAGAAGCGAGCGTGCGGATCAATTGCTGCGTTTCTTGGTCGAGACGGGAACTTTTCGCTAATTTTTCCTTTAGCTGTGGAATCAGCGACGCCATCCGGAAATCTTCAATGAAATATAAAGTATTCATTCGCATTGCCCAGTTTCCACGCTTCAGCAATTTCATATAGCGCTTGGAAAGGAACTCTTCCGACAGGCGTGAGACAGCAGGCGAATCAGCACCCGCCTTGGTGACGGATACGTAATGATTCAATAAGCGTTCAAGCACGACCAATTGATAAGGGGAGGCTTTCAGTTCCGTGATGAACCGTTCGTCTGAGGGGTCCATCATATGAGAGCTGAATGAATCAGTTAAGGCATTGTATTGGCCGTTGATGGCTGTTTCTCGTTTATTCGATTGCTGCTTGCGCCAAGCCAAAATCAATAAGAGAAGCAATTGGCCAAGGAACAGGGAGACGATGAGGATCCAGAAATGCGACAAGTTCACTGGAACATCCTCTTCGTGAGCCGCTGGACGCGGGCCACGACTTCCTGTGCATAAAACGGTTTGACGATGTAATCATCGGCTCCGCTCTTTAAGGCCAATACGATATCGGATTCGTTGTTGCGGGAAGTGAGCATGGATACGACGATATTATCATGAGGATATTGCGAGCGCACGTGGCTCAGCACTTCCAGCCCGTCCATCTTTGGCATGACGCCGTCCAGCAAAATCATGTAATTTTCATCCGGACGGTACCAATCGGAATCGACGAGTGCAAGACCGTCTGAATGTTCTTCGATCTGGATATCGAAATCCTCCGATTTCCAGTTAGAAAACTGTTTGGATACCAATTTACGCACGAGTGAGTCATCGTCCACGATGAGGACGTTCAGTTTGCGTTTCAATTCATATTGCTCCGATTCGTACACATTTGTCTGGTCGCGCCCATTTCGTTTGGCTTGATAGAGCGCTTGGTCTGCCTTGTTCACCAAACTTTGTTGTTTCATCCGGTACTCGCTGATTCCAGCGGAGAATGTTACGGAAAAAGGTTGGTGGCCATCGATCTCGAAAACAGTTTCGGCAAGTGCTGTACGCAGGCGTTCAATTAACAGGATAGCTTCTTTTGCTTTTGTTTCAGGGAGAATCAGAGCGAATTCCTCTCCACCGTAGCGAAAAAACTGATCCGCATTGCGCTTCAGTTTCAGCACGAGTTGACTGAACATGCGCAGTACTTTATCGCCGGCAGGATGGCCATAATTGTCATTGATTTTCTTAAAGTAATCCAAATCGAGCAGCACGAGAGTAAAAGTTTTACCGGTTCTTTCTGCTAAATTAATCATTTGCTGCAACACTTCCTCAAACCCTTTGCGATTGCCCGCTCCAGTCAGATCGTCGAACCGCGTGCCTTGCAGAATGATTTCCTGGTTTCGCAGGCGATTTTTCATATAAGGAATCAGGTAGGGGATTGTTAAGGGTTTGGAGAGAAAGTCTGTAGCCCCGATTTCCATCGCACGGATGTGGTTGGCAACATCATCATCTTCACTCATGAGAGCCACAGTGAGGTATCGGTTTCTGCCGGCTTCAACTATTCTTTCGCCTAGTGCAAAGCCGTCTATGTCCGGGAGCTTTGTTTCCAGCAGGACCATTTGCGGGTGCAAGGTATAGAACAACTCCGTGCCCTTTTGCGCATCAAGGGCAATCACGACAGTAATACCTTTGAGTTCTAATTTCTCCTTGAGGTGTGCAGCTGCTTCTGCATCCGCATCGATAATTAGCACGAGTGCTTCGTCAACGTTAGTCCTGTAATTTTTAGCAGCTTCAGGCATCGATTCTTTTTCCGGTTCAAGCTCTTCATCTGTGAAATATCTTCTGAATGAGGACATGAAGCCTTCCAGTGAATTCACTGGAAGCAAGACAGTGCTGTTTTCTGAAAACGAATCTAACTGGCTTGTACAGAAATCGGATAGTCCCATTAATCCGATTGTTCCTGCAGTGCCTTTCATTGTGTGCAAAAACCGATAGACTTCACGTTCTTGAATTTCGCCCTGAGCAGCCCATTTTGAAAAGTCTCGTTCCATTCGATTGGCAAGTAAAGCTTTATAATCTGTTTGGGCCAAGTTCTTTCACCATCCTTCAAAGAATGTCCCAAATTTGATGCGGGACGATATGCGTATTTTTAATCTTGAAAAGTGTCTTCTGTTATGTGTAATTTGAATAGTTAATTAGATAATATTTTCCACTTATAGAATAACATCAATCAGCTTCCACGTAAGTGCTTTATCCTTTGAAACGTGACTTTGCAGTGAAATTTCCGCGTTTCTCTGAAAAATGGAGTGCCAAGACTAAAAAAAATAAAAAGACACTTCCAAAGATCAGGAGAAGTGTCCGTTCTTTTCAAGGCTTGAGAGTCATCCAGCTGCCAACATGATGAATGGCGTTTCCTTCGTAGGCAGAGTGTCCGGAATAATGAGCGGCCACTTCAGCAAGCTGAACATTCATAAACGCTTCGCCTTCTTCGGCAAAGGTGATGATGCTGCCTTCATCAGTAACGCCTGTTTCCACTCCCACTACTACATTTTTTCCATATTTTTCGGCCATGGCGATTTCGTTTTTGACAATCTCAATGATCATCGGGGCTGAATCCCGGTAAGCCATCAAGGTCACTCCATCAGTGTTCGCAATGACCCATTCAGCCAACAATCCGCTGCCGAAGGTGTTTTTGTAAGGAATCTCGTCGAACCAAAAAGGCATGTCGGCTTCAAGCGGCAAGTTCAGTTGAGACGAACTCACGACGGCCCTTTGCAGAAGCGATTGATAGGACTTCACTGTAGCAGCGCGATTCGAATTCCAGCCGCTATATAGATAAGGCTCCACGTCCAAATGGATACCATCAAAACTTGCCTGCTCCGACGATCCGCTTTGGTAATTGCCTAGCCAGTTCATCAACATGTTCTGGTTCGTATAGCCTTTTGGCGCAACCCAAGCCGGTGCTCCGTCTAATGCAAATACGGCTATGCCGTGTGCATGCGCTTGCGTGATAAAGCTACGGTACGTATTTTTGGGAATGTCGCGGTCGATCTGGACATAGACTTTATTGACGTTTTTATTTTCGAGAAAAGCGAGCACTGCTCCTTCATCTTCCGCGAACATCCATGGATTCCATAGCCAAGTGGCACGGGTATCAGGCGCATCGCCACTTGCCTGTGCGTTTTCTGCATGGCTGAACGCCAGCATAAGAGACATTGCGAACATCAAAATCGCCGCTTTCTTCAACATATTCTGTTCCTCCATTCTGTTAGCCAAGGCCCACAGAATGGATGCCTGGCAACCTGACGACCGTGCGCTGCAAAAGTAGCGGGTAGGCTCATGGCTTTGCGTCCTTCCTTTTCAGGTAAGTTTGCCTTTTTCAGTTTTTTCCTTATTATAATTCCAGTATGTTGCATTAAAATAGTAACTATATACCTATTAAAGCTTCTACGTGACGTTTATTGAGAAGTTTGAAACAAAAACAAAGCCGCTATCAGGAAAATGGCTATGAGGGGGATCGTAATCATCAAAATGCCTTTTCGTGTTTGCTGCGGGTCGTTTCCGTATTGCTCGTGAAAATGTCGAGCCCAGTAGCTGACTAGAAGGGGGGATAATAATAAACCCTAAAAAACCTGCGTGAAATGAAAAGCTGTGTTATATCATATCCTTTCTGGAGTTGGTGAGTTTAAATAGAAGATTGCATTAAAAAGAAAGCGGTTAAACCGAACAATGCAGCAATAGACATAAAAAGGATGCCCGCAGCAATGCGCCTTTTACTGGCATCGTCGGCATATTTTTCTTGAAGATAGGCGGCCCATTTCCAAACCATAATATGGGTCATCACAATAAAACCAAGAATGAGCAAGCTGATAAGAGGTTGTGTCATAACAATTCCTTTCCATCATAAAAAATTCTTTACAGACAAAAATCAGATTATCTTTCTGAAAAATCGGGTAACTAAAGATATATTATTTTTTCTAGTTCTATTTTATTAGATAAATCCTGTTTTGCATAAGTTGATACGAATAATTGGATTCGTTTTTGTTCAATTTTTTTACATTCAGTTGTATTTTAGCCGAATCTGCAAAAAAATCTTTTTCTATAAATATATGTCCCCTCAACGACCACCCTTCGCTTCACTTCAATTCCTATAGACCATAGCTTAGTGCATCAAAATAAATACATAATTCTCTAGCCAAACTTTCTATAGCCATCATAGCCCAAAATAAAAAATACGGCCCTATAGTACATGGACGTATTTTTGCATGTATAAACCGTACGTGAAATTTTAGCGCTGTCCCCAGTCAATAAGCAGCCCCCCCAACATGGCCACCCGTTTTCCTAAAAAATTGAATAGCGGCACCATGAACAGGAAGGACAAGTGTGCTTCTTGACCGTAACGATCACTTCTGTATTTCTTACTGGAATATTGGCGTCATTTATCTACTAATTGAGCCACTGCTGCCGCAGAAAAATAAAAGATGGAGGAGATATCGATGGCCAGAAAGAAGTCCGAGCATTATCACATTATCACCTTGTCATTTGAAGACAATTTGAAGGCGTATCAATTATTCAGCCAGCTCAAGCAATATCATGTGGAAGGCCAACTCGAGCTGCAGCAGATTGTCGTGATCGAGCGGGAAGAAAACGGGTCGTTCGCTTTTAAAGATGCGGCCGATTTATCCAGATCGAACAAAGCCACCAAAGGCGCATTGATCGGGATGGCTGTTGGAATTTTGGGCGGCCCCTTTGGCGTGCTTTTCGGAACGTTGACGGGCGGCATGATCGGAACCAGCAAGGAATTAAAAAGAATGAAATCCACTGAAGAATTGTTTAAAAAGACCATTGGCAATATTGAACTTGGGACAACGGGCATCATTGCCATCGGAAAAGAATACGAAGAATCCGTGCTGGATGGATTGGTGGACGAACTGGGCGGCAAAGTGACGAGAACCGATGAAGAACTGTAATCCAGGCGAAGTTCGGGACATCATGAAGGAGGGATTCAAGTGGGGCTATCTACAGAAATCAACCAGCTGAAAAACCTTGAAAATTCCGAAGCTGGCGTCTTGTCGATTTATTTAAGCACCAAGCCGGAAGAGCGAAGCCAATGGAAAACCCATCTGAAAAACGGATTCAAGCAACTTGAACAGCAAGTCGAAGGGAATGCTGAAAAACACAAGGCCTTTCAAGAGCTAAAGGGTAAAGTCGAACAGGAGCTGAAACATAGCGAACCGCGTATGCTGCGCAGCCTCATCGTTTTTGCGGAAGGCAGCGACGGGCTTTTTGAAGTGCATTTCCTGCAATTGGATGTCGACAACGAATTTGTTTACGGCGACTCTGCCAGCACCTCCCAACTGGAAGCTCTGGACCGCAAATTTCCGCAGACCGGCATCGTCGTTGCGCAAACGGAAACCGTTACGGTACACAATTCCAGCTTGGGAGAAATTGACGATAGCTGGGTATTCGAATTGGATTTGGATACTGATGACTGGCGTAGACACCAGGGAAGAAGCGCTAAAGGCCAGGCTTCATCGAGCAGCCAAGTCGACCAATTCGACAGCCGAAAAGAAAAACAGATCCGCAGATTTTACCGGGAGCTTTCCGCCGAACTCGCAAAATTGCGCAAAGAATACGACTGGTCCGAACTGGTGTTAATCGGGCATCAACGGCCGGTCAATTTGCTCGAAGATGAATTGGACATGAAAGCGGACCGGGTAGTAAATAAGAATTTAGGAGGGGCAGAACACCAAAAAGTGCTTCAAGCCGCATTCGAATAAGAAGGGATGACTATCTAAAAGCTGCGCCTTGCACTCGAAATGTGCAAAGCGCAGCTTTTTTCTTGTCTTCCAATTTTCTGCTGTCCTTCAATTAATACTAGAGCCTTCGCTAAAACTGCTATAGACTGGAAATATAGAGAAATTCCTTCCGTAAGCCTGTTTGATAAGTCCGCTTTACGGGAATTTGCTTTCCATTGAATTCGATTAAGACAGATTACTTGAAGGAGGGTGCCGTATGATCAGTTCAAAATACTTGGATCTACTAGCAGAAAAATACGATAGCGAAGAAAAAGTGGCGACAGAGATCATCAACCTGGAAGCCATCTTGAATTTGCCGAAAGGGACAGAGCATTTCGTCAGTGACCTCCACGGCGAATACCAGGCATTCCAGCACGTGTTGCGCAACGGCTCCGGCAACGTCAAAGTGAAAATCAGGGATTTGTTCGAGGGGGAGATGGGAGAAGAAGAGCTCAATGAATTCGCGACGCTCGTCTATTATCCGGAAGAAAAATTGAGCCTGATCAAGAGCCATTTCAGCAGCAAGCAAGAGCTGAAGGACTGGTATATCGAAACGATTGAGCGGCTGCTCAAGCTGGTGTCTTACGCATCGTCTAAATACACGCGCTCCAAATTGCGCAAAGCTTTGCCGAAGCAATTCGTCTACATCATCGAAGAACTCTTATACAAGACGGATGAATTCACCAACAAGAAAGATTACTACGCGAAAATGCTCGAGCAGATCATTGCCTTGGGGCAAGTGGACAAGCTGATTGTCAGCCTAGCCTATACGATGCAGCGCCTGACAGTCGACCATTTGCACGTCGTCGGTGATATTTACGACCGGGGACCGGATCCGCATAAGATCATGGATACGCTCATCGACTACCATTCCGTCGATATCCAATGGGGCAACCACGATGTTTTGTGGATCGGCGCCTATTCCGGCTCCAAAGTATGTCTTGCAAATATCATCCGCATTTGTGCGCGCTATAATAACCTGGACATCATCGAGGATGTCTATGGCATCAATTTGCGCCCATTGTTGAATTTGGCGGAGAAATATTACGAAGACAATCCGGCCTTCCATCCGAAACGCATTTCAGGCGAACAATTAACGGAGCAGGAACAATCGCAAATCACGAAAATCCACCAGGCGATCTCGATTATCCAGTTTAAATTGGAAAGCCCGATCATCAAACGGCGCTCCTGCTTCGCCATGGAAGACCGCTTGCTCTTGGAGAAAGTCGATTATGACAAGAACGAAGCGACGATCCACGGCAAAACCTATCCGCTTGAGAACACCTGCTTTGCCACAATCGACCCGCAACATCCCGACCGCTTGCTCGAAGAAGAGCAACAAGTAATCGACAAATTGCTATTTTCCATCCAACATTCCGAGAAACTGTCGCGCCATATGAATTTCCTCATGAAAAAGGGCAAACTGTATCTTCAATATAATGGCAATTTGCTGATCCACGGCTGTATCCCACTCGAGGAGAACGGCGACATGAAAAAAATGAATATCGAAGGCGAAAGCTACGCCGGACGGGAACTGCTCGATGTGTTCGAAGAATATACCCGCTATGCCTTCGCGCATCCGGAAGAATGCGACGATTTCGCGACTGACATGGTGTGGTACCAATGGACAGGCGAGAATTCCTCGCTGTTTGGCAAACGCGAAATGACAACGTTCGAACGCTATTTCATCAAAGACAAAGAAACCCATAAAGAAAGGAAAAACCCATATTACCATTTGCGTGAAGATGAAGACATGTGCCGCAAAATGCTCGCGGAATTCGATTTAAATCCCGACCACGGCCGCATCATCAACGGCCATACGCCGGTCAAGGAACGGGACGGCGAAGACCCGATCAAAGCGAACGGCAAAATGATCGTCATCGACGGCGGGTTTTCGAAAGCCTATCAATCGACGACCGGAATTGCCGGTTATACGCTGTTGTATAATTCCTATGGCATGCAACTTGTCGCTCACCAGCGCTTCAATTCCAAGGAAGAAGTCTTGCAAAATGGGACCGACGTCTTGTCGATCAAACGATTGGTCGACGAAGAACTCGAGCGCAAAAAGGTACGGGAGACGAATATTGGGGAAGATCTCCTGCAGGAAATCTCCAATTTGAACAGGTTGAGAAAGCATCGTTATATGAATTAAGAGCTTTAAGAGCAAGAACTGAATATCAGTTCTTGCTCTTTTTTAGTGAAGATAAATTGGGAAGAGTAATTAACTGTAAAAGTGAAATCCAGTTAATTGGAATTTGTATTGTGGGAATTTTTGGTTATCTCTGTTAGTCTAATAAGGACAAGGTCTTAAAGAGTATAAATTCAACAAAAAGCTGACTGGAGGGAGTCCATGCCGATTTGTCAAAATTGCCATCAACAATGGGGCTGGAAGCAGACGGTCAAAAAGATGTTTACATTGGATACGGGAATGATTTGCCCGTACTGTGGAAAAAAGCAATTTCTTACTACGCGGTCGAAAAAAAGAGCCGGCCTTTTAAATTTTCTAACGCCACTGGTTATGCTTTTCGGGATTTTATTTGATCTTTCGTTAAGTACTATATTAATTCTATTGGCTGTCAGTTTCTTTGTGATTATTGCTAGTTATCCAGTTTTAGTCGAATTGACTGATGAAGAAGAGCCGCTTTGGTAGCTTACGTTTTTTGGATTAGCCATTTAAACCTTTAAATTAAGGAGATGAGTGCCATGGGAAAATCCACAGCCTTATTCGCCTCAGTACTAATTCTTTCATTGACTGCCTGCAGCGATTCGGAACAAGACGCCCAGGAAGAAAGCGGAGAATTTCTATTGGACAATATATACGTAGATTCTATTGAAGCGGATACCACGTATTCCATGATTCATGAAATAGAATGGACAGGGGAAACGCCTGCTATCATTAATTCTTTTGACTTAGTGAAAGAACAGGGCGAACCGGTTTCATTTGAGGAGGACGGCATTGCCTATGAGGCGCATGGAGCCGATCCGCTGAAGCAAGTCGGAGTTTACGAAGAAGGACATGAGATTGGGGCGGTTGAAGATATAAATGGATACGAAGTCGACGGAACAGGCCGCATCGTTCTCGAATTGAGCCTCGGCGAAGTATTTGAGGATCCCGATCGCGCTGCCAAGATCAATTACACAGTGAACGGGGAGGAGCATGAAGCCATTTACGATTGGGACGGCTACAAGAAATTCAGTACAGAAGGCAATTAATCGAATCAAGTCTTATTCCGGCAAGCTTTTACACAGAAGGTTTTTGCTGAATCAATAATAATCAAAAAAGGGGGCGCGCTTATTTTCTATCCATTCAGTTTTTACATAGCCATTATAGTCGCCATCATTTACTGCTTTGTCTTGTGGATGTTGCGAAACTTAGGGAAATTCAGGATTCCACTATTCATCTATGGTGTCGTGGTTCAACTATCGTTTCTGGCGTTCTTTTTTGGAATGAGCCGTTATTTCAGGACCAGCGACAGTGTGAACCGGGATTATTTCGATATCTTTGGAAATGGCCTCGCTATTTTCTATCCATTAATGGTTGTTCCATTCGTCGTTGCGCTATGGGTGCAGGTCTATAAAGGAATTTGGCGGCTGGACGTAGGCAAAGTTTCCAAAATTATCATGATGGTTTTATTTGTTCTGATGACCTTGCTAGTCGCATTCGTCGGTTTTTATGCACATATCCTGTTCTACTACGGCTTTGCGCCGTGATGATTAACAGCGGGCTTTCTTGAACAAGGAGGAGAAGGGATGTTCAGTAAATATTCAATTGGACTCATCATTTTGGGGAGCTTGCTGCTCATGCTCAACCGGGTGATGTCCGGGTATTCCGAGCCGCTTGCGCTCGCTGGTTTGCTGCTGTTATTTGCAAGCGCGGCCGCCGTGTTCATTGCTGCGTTTAAAAAAGAGCCGGGCCAACTGAAGGTTTGGTCGCTCTCTATTTTCTTCGTCATCCTTTTTGTTATCACTTGGGCCGAGCCATTCGAGATTTTGCGCCTAATGACGTGGCTGAAAAATATTCTTTAAGTCGCTACTCAAACTATGAGTGATGAGTGGAATCGGGCAAGCGGAATCTATGTCCTGTCCTAACAAATCATTATATAGGAAAGAAAAAAAGCCCCTTCAGCAAAGTGAAGGGGCTTCCTGTTATTGAAGCAATTTTTCTTCCAAATCATCGAGCATGAGATTTGCTGCTTTGACGCCGCCAGCTGTATTCCAGATTGTATCGCTGACTTCGTATGCGTTTCCTGCTTGGACTGCTTCCAAGTTGTTCCAGATTGGGTCTTCCACCCATGCATCTTCAGCTTGCTGGCCTTCTTCTTGATCGTTCATGTAAGTGAAGTAGAAAATAACGTCTCCGTCCATCTCTTCAATGCGTTCTTTCGTCACGCCCATGGCAGCGAAATCATCTACATCTTGGGATTCGGGACGCGCCAAGCCGATTTCTTGGAGAATGATTCCTGAGAAAGAGTCTTTATGGTAGATACGGACATCATCCGGCATAAAGCGCACCATCGACACTTCGGTATCAAGTTTATCACCCAAATTTTCGCTCAGTTCAGCGACGCGTGTATTATAGTCATCCAGTACTTCTTGGCCTTGTTCTTCTTTATTGATAGTTTCAGCGATCAATTCAAAGTTGATCTTCCAGTCGCCGCGCAATGTCTCTTCGAACACAGTAGGAGCGATTGCGTTCAATGCTTGATATTGTTCTTCCTGGCGCATTTTGTTTCCGATAATCAGGTCAGGTTCCAAAGCGGCAATCGCTTCGAGGTTGAGTTCGCTTTCTGTTCCGACCACTTCGACGCCTTCCATATCTTCAGAGATATGCTCGTACCAAGGGTCTCCTGTCCATGACTGGACGGCTCCAACCGGTGTTACTCCCATTGACAACAAGGCTTCCGTTCCGTGGTTTGTCAGTACCACAATGCGTTCGGGCTCGCTTGTGATTTCAGTGCTGCCCATGGCATGTTCTACGGTGTAGCTTTCGGCATTGGCAGTGTCACCGTTATTTTCAGTTTGTGTTTCCGGTTCTTCACTTCCGCAAGCTGCGAGCAATAAAACCAGTGCCATCAATAAAATGGTAGTTGAATAAAATTTCTTAGACATCTATGTTCCTCCTACTAAGTTCTAATTGATAACGATTTTCATTTCCTTTTTTATCTTAAAAGGTGAAGCGAAAGCTGTCAAGGTGTTTTCCAAGATTAATTGACAATGATTATCAATCACATTTATACTCTTAGAGGAAGAAATTATTAAAATAAATTTTTAAAAGTCGGCAAATATATAGCTTTTGGGGAATTTGGGAGAAGGTTAAATAGTTATGATCACTAATAATCGGACAAGAACCATTGGATTGATAATAGGAATTATCATCGTCCTCATCCTTATTTGGCTCAGCATCATTTTGGGACTGACAAAAGTGACGACCGGAATGCTGATGGATGCCATCTATCGTTTCGACGGTTCAAATGAACATATCATCATTCAGGACACGAGAATACCACGGGCATTCATTGCAGCTGCAGTCGGAGCTAGCCTTGCCATCTCTGGTACGATCATGCAAGGGCTCACCAATAATCCACTCGCTTCGCCAGGAATTTTGGGGATCAACGCGGGTGCCAGTTTTTTTGTCGTATTCGGCCTCAGCTTTATGGGCTTGTCTTCGTTAACAGCGTTTACTTGGCTGGCTTTTTTGGGAGCGGCCGTGGCGGCTGTAGTCGTATACGTTTTCGGATCGATGGGAAGTGAAGGAATGACCCCCATCAAAATCACTTTGGCCGGAGCGGCGATCGCTGCAATGTTTTCGTCTATGACGCAAGGGATGCTGACCTTGAATGAGCAGGCATTGGATCAAGTGCTGTTTTGGCTCGCAGGTTCCATCCAAGGACGGGATTTGGACATCCTGGTTGCTGTATTGCCTTATTTGATAGCCGGCCTGCTCTCGTCACTGCTGATTGGCCGGCAAATGAATGTTCTCGCGATGGGAGAAGATCTCGCGAAGGGCTTAGGGCAAAAAACCATGCTCGTTAAAATGATGGGCGCATTAATCGTCGTCTTATTGGCGGGCGGTTCGGTAGCAGTAGCTGGGCCAATCGGTTTTGTGGGAATCATCATTCCCCATTTTGCGAGATGGTTAGTCGGCATCGATTACCGGTGGGTGATCCCATATAGCGCAGTGCTCGGAGCGGTCCTTCTTCTGGCAGCTGATATCGGGGCAAGGTATATCCTGATGCCTTCTGAAGTACCGGTCGGAGTGATGACTGTCATCGTGGGTGCTCCTTTCTTTGTCTATATCGCAAGGAGGGGGATAAGCGAATGAAGAATTACCGAAGCTTTCGTCTAGGGAAAGCGTCATTTTTAATCGAAAAAAAATCCCTCTTTATTTTGATTGTGCTCACAAGTTTAATGCTTGGCTCCATCGTATTGAGTTTAGGGATCGGCCAATTGGTCATTTATCCATTAGACGTGGTAAAGGCGATTTTCGGAGTGGGCACGGACATGCACAACTTGGTCGTTCAATCGTTCAGGATGCCGAGAATTCTGCTTGCGGTTTTCGCTGGAGCGGGGCTGGCGATGTCAGGAGCAATTTTGCAGGGAATTATCCGCAATCCATTGGCTTCACCGGACATTATCGGAATCACAGCCGGAGCTTCGTTTACAACGGTGGCATTTTTAGCCTTCTATAGCGACCGCAGCAATACGCTTTCGGTCAGTATCCATTGGCTTCCGCTCGCATCATTCGCCGGAGCTGTAGGCATGGGCTTCCTTGTATACTTATTGTCCCAAAAATACGGGCAAGTGGCACCGATCCGTTTGGTGTTGATTGGTATCGGGCTGTCAGCTGCAGCACAAGCACTGACGACAATGATGATGATTCTCGGGCCTATCTTTACAGCCTCGAGAGCAAATATATGGATCACTGGAAGTGTCAACGGTACCAATTGGACGGAAGTGCTGACCATCATTCCATGGATTTTCCTGTTGACTGCGATTCTGTTCTTTTATGCAAGGCGCTTGAATATTCAGGAACTCGGAGATGAACTGACTGTCAATGCCGGAAGTCTGGTTCAACGGGATCGTCTCGCCTTGCTGTTTCTTAGCAGTGCGCTCGCCGGTGGTGCTGTAGCCTTCGCTGGAGGTATTGGGTTTGTCGGGCTAATGGCGCCGCATATTGCCAGAAAATTGGTCGGTTCAGCTTTCGGCGCTTTGTTGCCTGCTTCGGCTCTTATTGGGGGGCTGATTGTCCTTATCGCGGATTTGATTGCCCGTACCGCATTTGCTCCATTGGAGATACCTGCCGGCGTCTTCACTTCTGCTATCGGGGCGCCGTATTTCATTTATCTGCTGTATCAGAATCGGAATCGATAACGTGAAAGAACATTTAGCTAGCTGAAAAAGGAGGAAGATGTAATGGATGCATTATCTACCAGAGGGTTGACGCTCGGATACGGGGAAACCGACATCATCAGTGAATTGGATTTGTCCATCCCGAAAGGGGAAATCACGGTGCTGATCGGTAGCAATGGCTGCGGCAAGTCGACGCTTTTGCGTTCGCTCGCGCGTTTATTGAAGCCGAAAGAAGGTGCGGTGATTTTAGATGGCCAACAGATTTCCAACATGTCGACCAAAAAAATCGCTAAGCAATTGGCTATTTTGCCGCAGACCTCTATCGCACCGGAAGGGCTTACTGTATTACAGCTGGTTAAGCAAGGCCGCTATCCGCATCAAAGCTGGATCAAGCAATGGTCGGAGAAAGACGAAGAAGCCGTGTTCACAGCACTTGAAGCAACGGGACTGGTGGAATTCGCAGAACGTAAAGTGGATTCCTTGTCGGGCGGTCAGCGGCAGCGGGCGTGGATTGCCATGACACTGGCTCAGGAAACGGACATTATCCTGCTGGATGAGCCAACCACTTACCTCGATTTGACCCATCAGATCGATATCCTCGATTTGTTATATGAATTGAACCAAACTCAAAACCGTACGATCGTCATGGTTCTTCACGATTTGAATCTTGCCTGCCGTTATGCGGATCACATCGTAGCCATTCATGACAAGAAAGTGTTCAAGCAAGGAGCGCCGAACGATATCATCACACCGGATTTGATGCGCTCGGTCTTCGGGCTGCAATGCCAAGTGACATGCGATCCGATTTGCGGCACGCCCTTATGCATCCCATTCAGCAAAGGAAAACACTTAAAAGGCGGAGCGGAAAATGTTGTGCCGATTAGCAGCTGAGGAGAGCGCTTATTTAAGTGAGCATTTCCGGCTGCTGGAAAGAGTGGAGAACGAAGAGAAGATTCTGCTGAGTCAACTCAAAGATCCTATATTCCTTCAAAGTTATTTGACTCGGCTTCAACAAGAGCTGGAAACCGAGAGCAGGATTGCAGCCGCATCCCAGCTCATAAAACGTTTGGGTTATTTGATGATTGTCCCGTCTCTCTACACGGCGGCGGCGTACAATAAATTGCTGAACCTGGACTTTTCAAAAGCTTATCTCGTGGACCGGCGGCAAGAAAACCTTTGGATCCCCCATTTATTTTGGGGAGACCTTTCTGCCGTTAAGCTATCGGATGAGTCGCGGCTCATTGAATTTGAAGCGTTTGTAGAGAAGTTGTTTCAGGAGTTATCAAAAATAATCCATATAATCTCAAGGCACACGCCCGTCCCGAAAAGCATCTTATGGGAGAACACGTCCATCTATGTTTATTGGCTCTATGAAAATCGGCTAATGCTGGAGGAGGATGAAAATGTCCGCCTGCAGGCACAGAGCGATTTTGAATTTCTTCTTCAGGATTTGCCGGCTGGAGTGTTCCATGAAAAAGTGAATCAACTTCAGAAGTTCCATCATCCCAAAAAGATCGATCCTGAAAGTGGGGAGGCAGTACGGCCCCGGCAGACATGCTGCTTTGCCTATGAAACTGGCGGCGGAAAAGCGTACTGCAAAACGTGCCCGAAGAAATTCCGTCCATAAATATTGGCATAGAAAAGCTTACGCTACCGAGAACAATCGATGGCGTAAGCTTTTTTGGATGCTATAGATGATAGAAATTTAAGCGGTTGTCATGCCGCCTGTGATGCTGTAGATTTGTCCCGTAACATAGCTGGATTCGATGGAAGCCAGGAATACGTAAACAGAAGCAAGTTCTGCCGGTTGGCCTGCGCGGCCGATTGGCGTCTCCGGTGTACCTTTACCGAATTCCGGAATGTTTTCCTGAGGCTGTCCGCCGGAAATTTGTAGCGCTGTCCAGATTGGGCCTGGTGCGACGGAGTTGACACGGATGCCTTTGTCCGCCAGTTGTTTGGACAAGGATTTCGTGAAGCCGATGATTGCAAATTTCGTTGCTGAATAATCCAACAGCATCGGGCTCGGGTCAAAGCCTTCAACTGAGCTCGTCGTGACGATCGACGCGCCTTCTGGAAGGTATGGAAGCGCCGCTTTCACTGTCCAGTACATGGAATAAACGTTGACTTGGAATGTTTTTTCAAGCTGTTCTGTCGCCAGGTCGGCAATGTCTTTGACAGCTTGCTGCTTGCCGGCAACCAATGCCAAAATGTCCAACCCGCCAAGTTCAGTGTTCGCTTTTTCAACCATTTCCTTGTTGAACGCTTCGTTGCTCAAGTCGCCGGGAATCAACACAGCTTTACGCCCTTCTGCTTCGATCAATTGTTTCACTTCATCCGCATCGGATTGCTCCGCCGGCAAATAGTTGATCGCCACGTCTGCGCCTTCTCTTGCGTAAGCGATAGCTGCAGCACGCCCGATTCCGGAATCACCGCCGGTTACTAAAGCTTTGCGGCCCTCAAGCTTGCCAGAGCCTTTATACGTCTTCTCGCCGCAATCCGGCACAGGAGTCATTTGGTTTTGGACTCCAGGGGCTTCCTGATATTGTTTCGGAAAATCTTCCGTTGTATATTGCGTTCTAGGATTTTGGATATTCGCCATTTTTATCTCTCCTCAGTTTGGGAATAGTTAGTTTCTACCTTTATCTACCACCTGAAACTAGAGTGAAACCTCTTGTGGAAATGTAAGCGTTCCAATGTGGAAAAATAAAAAGTGACTATGAAAACAGAGTAACTTCGGGGTGGAGAAATGAAATGAGACCCTCATATATGTTATAAAGAAACAGGCAAATACATAGATGCTGCACAACTCAAGTTTTAAATAAAGTTGCGCAAGAACGTGAAAGGAATGATTGTTTGTTTGATTTCATTGATATTGACTGGGGAAATCTATTAGTTGAGGCGGGAATTATCGCCGCTCAAGTTGTAGGGATTTTGATTGCGTTTGCGATTGTCCGGGCAATCGGGAGAAAGTTGATCAACCGTTCGTTTGATCGGTTGACAAAGAAAGGGGACATTACGAATGGCCGTGCTTTGACACTCCAGGCACTGGCAGAAAATGTGTTCTCGTATGCTTTGGTTTTTGTTTTGGTCGCGACTTTGTTTAGTATCTTCGGGCTTTCGGTCGCCAGCCTCATCGCGGGCGCGGGGATCGTCGGCCTCGCAATCGGTTTCGGGGCTCAAGGGCTTGTCAGCGACGTGGTCACCGGCTTCTTCCTATTGCTGGAGAAACAAATTGACGTCAACGATTATGTAACGGTCGGCGCCATTGACGGCGTAGTCGAATCTGTCGGGTTGCGGACGACGCAAATCCGCAGTTTCGATGGCACCTTGAATTTCATCCCAAACCGCGATATTACGACTGTCAGCAATCATTCGCGCGGAAATATGCGTGCACTCGTAGATATTGGCGTGTCGTATGACGAAAACATAGACGAAGCAATGGCTGTACTAAAAACGGTCTGCGAAAAAGTGAAGAAAGACAACACCGCCATCGTCGAAGGACCAGATGTCATCGGCGTCCAGGCGTTCGGCGCATCGGATGTCACGTTGCGTATTATTGCCAAAGCGAAAAGCGGAGAGCAATGGGGAGTGGAACGCGAGCTGCGCAAATCCATCAAGGAAGCACTGGATGCTCACAATATCGAAATTCCTTTTCCACATCAAGTCACGATTCACAAAGGTTTGGAGAATCCTGTCCAGCCATAAACGAATAATGGAGAGCAAAGGATCGGCACTGTTGAATGGTGCCGATCCTTTTTGTTATTGAAGCACAATTAATTATCCTAATATTATAATGAATATAGGGTTTTATTTCTCTTTTTATGGGTATTTTGAATAAGAAGAGAGAGGTGCTAAATGACTACGGATGGACAATTGTTGGAAAGACTGAAGTTTAGAGACAAAGCCGCCTTGGAATTGATATATGATGAATACTATTTGTTACTTTGGAAAGTCTGTTACCGGAAATTCAACACCCAAGGGGAATGTGAGCTTGTCCTTACAGAAGTTTTCCAGCAGTTATGGAAATATCCGCAACAGTTTAGTGGGAACAAACGACTGATGTTTTATTTGATTGAATGTTTGAATGGCAAAATAGCACGTATGCAACGACAACAACGATGCCAATCACAGAGCGAAAAGTCGTGCAGCTGAATAGCCATTGAAATCCAAATTTATATGAAAAGTCAGTATGATTATATTGCCTGACACTTTTAAGTAGATAATATATTAACCGTCGATAGAAGACACCATTCCTATTATTTTGAGTAGGGAAAATGGTGTCTTTTCTTGCAGGTTTATTTTGGATCTGAACGAGATAACTTCCTATTGTTAATATTGACAATATTACTCAACAGATGTAGATTTTAGTCAATTGAACATAACGATTTAGAGGCTTTAAAGAGCTGAAATCGACATTGAGCAGCACCATCAGCTTGAATATAATTTTTATGGATTATAGAAATGAGGAAATAACTTGAAAAAACAATTTATTGTAATCGGCCTTGGGAGGTTCGGCAGCAGCATCTGCAAAGAGCTGTTCAATCTTGGACATGATGTCATGGCAATCGATTCATCGCCGGAGCGTGTCGACATGATGAGAAATTTTTCTTCCCATGCCGCCGTGGCGAATGCAACAGATGAAGCGAGCTTGAGGGAACTTGGCGTGCGGAATTTTGAACACGCGGTCGTGGCAATCGGCGAGAATATGCAGACGAGCGTGTTGTGCACATTGATGCTCAAGGAAATCGGCGTTCCGCTCGTATGGGTCAAAGCGAAAGACCTGCAGCACCAGATGATCCTTGAGAAAGTAGGGGCTGACCGGGTCATCCAGCCGGAAAAAGAGATGGGCATCCGCATCGCCCATCATATGGATTCGGAAAAGGTCGTGGATTATATCGATTTATCGGAAGACTATAGCATTATCGAATTGGTAGCTTCGGAAAAACTCATGGACCAAAGTTTGTTGGAGCTGGATATCCGGGCGCGATACCAATGTACGATTCTCGCTATCAAGCGTGGCGACGAAGTGAACGTGGCGCCGATGCCTGATGATCAAGTGAAATTGGACGATGTGCTGGTTGCAATGGGACATCGCAATGATTTGAAGCGGTTTGAGGAAAAGGGAGTTTAGTATAGATATTGGATTTGGGCAAGTCCCGGAAAAAGGGGCTGTCCCATAAGCCCCTAAAATAAAACAGACGGAGAAAAAGAAATTCTTTTTCTCCGTCTGTTTTTCATTTGTTGGTGAAGACACTGAAAGTAGCCGGCGCATGCTGGCTACTTTCAGGAGGTTGTGGGCCAATGCCACAATCCCGAACTCTGTATGCACTTTTTCTAAGCCCCGGAGGAGAAATCGGCGGAACGACCGATTGCCCTTGATATGACCGAACACACTTTCTACGGCTGGCTACTTTCAGGA